>NEED01000049.1 GCA_002110465.1 unicellular cyanobacterium SU2
GTATTTGGTTCACCGCAATGGGTGTATCCACCATGGCTTTCAACCTCAACGGATTTAACTTCAACCAGTCGATTCTAGACTCTCAAGGTCGTGTAATCGGAACCTGGGCTGATGTATTAAACCGTGCGGGAATCGGAATGGAAGTAATGCACGAGCGCAACGCTCACAACTTCCCCCTAGACTTAGCTTCTGCTGAGCCTGTACAAGCTCCCGCTATCAACGGCTAGAGTCACTGCTTAGTTTTCTTAAAAACTAACTGAATAAAGCAAAAAAGCACTCTCAAAAATGGGGGTGCTTTTTGCTATGCAAGTCTCAATAAATTGAAGCTATAAAAAATAGATGTTATTCTAACGAAGGACTTCCTAGAACACCTCCTACAGAATATAATTTAGTTTGGAATAATGTATAAATAAACGCATAATGTGGGCAATGCTAATTAAAGCTCAAACTTTAATACAAAGATATTATAGAGGCATTGCCCACCCTACAACTTCTGTTAACTCTCTTGTGTCACTCTAGACGATTTTAACGAAGGCAATTCATTTCAACCAAGGAGAAATCGGTATTTCATCCCAATATGATAGAAGAGAGATAGTTCCAAAAAAGTTTTGGGTATTCTAATTTATATCTGTTCTGAACTAGAAGAATTGCTTTTCATGACTACTCCGACTATATATATTCATCCAGAATTGAAGCATTTTTAAAAAAGTATCAAGATCAGGCTTTTAAGCAAAAAATATGAGGGTGTATTGACAAAATCAGGAGCAAGAGGAGGAAAATCATCTTGTTGTTCTTGAGTCAATTGATTCCACCGATTCAACTTAATCCAACTAACATCAGGACTTCTTCTAGCACCATTAGGCAATACAAAAACTGTAGAAGAATCAAAGACTTCTCCTGTTCCATCTATATCTGCCCAATTTCTAATTTGTTGCGTTAAACGGCTATTTTTTCTTCCTGCTGTACCACCAGTAGGACTCATAATAATTAATTCCCCGTCTTTTGTTAACTCCATTCTTGCTAATTGTTCTGCTTGTGCAAGTTGCTCGAATTGTTCTGGAGTTATTTTGAATCCTTTGGGAATGGTGATGGTTTCCATTTCTCGTATTTCAACCAGACTATTTAATTAATATAATACTGAATCAATTAAACATTAGCTATAATCAGAAGAATTGTTATCAAGAATAATTTTGTTGATTGACATCAATATACTTTTCCTATTTTAATTTATCTTATTAGTTTTTTAAGCTCTACTTAAAAGATTTCCAGTATTTGAACTGCTTGAAAGAATTCTTTGACCACTTCCTCAGTCCAATTTCCCTCACAACGGCGACCCTGGTTAAGAATGAGACGCAAGGAATAAGCGTGGGGATATCCTTCGACTTCTAACCATAATAAGTCGCTTTCTGCTTCACAGGCGATTCTTTCAGCGTCCATCAACTCCTGAGTCATCATTTCCATTGTCTCAGCTAACTGTTTAAATAAACGACAAAAATCCTTAAATTCAGCCTCGGTTAATTCTAATGCCCAATCTTCGCCCCCAACTAACCCTTGATAGGTAACAGGGTTAGGATTCCAGCCGATACGCCATCCTAATCCTTTTTTGAGGATGCGATCGCTCATAATTTCAATAAGTCAGCATCCCCAGGTTCAGAAAGACCAGGGCCAATAGTAGGGGTAGGTTGAGAAGGTTCAGGATTTGATTCTGTCTGGGTTGTAGGGAGTTTTGGTTTTGGCTGTTTAGGGGTATAAAGACTGACCAATAAATCGACTAATTCCTGTCGTTGACGACGGTTTAATTCACGAATTGCTTTAACATCCGTTTCCATGGGGTTACTTCGTAACGTAGAATTTCCAGGATAGCGGTCTTCTTTCATGGATTCATTGACACCTAAATAATCAGCTAACGTGATCTTCCAATCAAGGGCAACATTGGGAGTACGACGTTTTAAATCCCGATGATAGCGAATAAAGCGGCTAATTAAAGTATGATTAGGGTCAATTTCTCCTGTGTCCTGACGGATGTATTGATTTTCTTTGGGAAGGTAGGACAGTTTTTCATAAACCATGGTAGCCGCTTGTTCAGGTCGTAGGGTTTGAGCGTTGACTGATTGCACTCTGAAGCTACCGTGTTGCGTGAATTTAAGGTTTCCTCCCCCAACGACTAGACTAGCACTGAGGAGGAAGATCACCAGCAGTTTAAGGCTTCGCTGGAGATAGGAACGAGAGTTTTCAGGCTGAAGGATTTTCCAATTCATCGCTGATGGTCTTCAAATTTTGGTTCAACTGATTCTCTTATCTATCTTATAGCCTATTGCCTGCCCCCCTTGAAAAGGGGGGTTAGGGGGGATGCCTATCCTTACTCAAAGACTTTTTACTGCAAACCCTAATTATCACTGATGATTTCAGGTTGAGTGAGTTCGTCTGACATTTCAATAATGGCACGAATGGCAGGTTTCATAGAAGGATCATCGATACTGTCAAATTCTTCGTAGCGACGACGTTTAGCACGGTTAGCCACTTGTACCGTAATTCGATAGCGGTTCGCTGCAGCATCTAAGAGTTCTTGAGCGCGATAGGTAACTTGAGACGAGTCAAAAGAATGTCTTTTTTGCATATACATTAATGAGCCAAATAAGAAATAGACTAAGGTTCATCTAGTTTAACAGTCGGTTCACTGAGTGTATAGGCTGACACTAAGAATCATTACTCTGTAAGCTATAATCAATTTTTGTATAAAAATGTAAAGCTGTTAGGAATTCATTTTAGGAGATATACCCTAATGCAAACTGTCGGAACACCCACTAGGATTTTTAAATCATCCATCAAGTCTCAGCCGTTGAAAGTGGTTGCTTTGGGAGATAGTTTAGTCTACGGGTATGGTGATCCAGTGGGTGGAGGTTGGATAGAAAGGTTGCGTCGTCAGTGGATGGGAGATTTAGAAACCGGTCATGTTTTGTATAATTTAGGGATTCGGGGCGATCGCGTTTCTCAAGTGGCTGAACGGTTAGAGGGAGAATTTCGGTATCGCGGAGAGTTGCGTAACCAAGTTCCTGATTTAATTATCCTTTCGGTGGGAGTTAATGATTCTCCTAGATTAGGCCGACCTAATGGACGTTTGTTTACGGATTTTGAAATATTTGAGCAGCAAATCAACCATTTATTACATGGGGCGCAACAATTGTGTCCAGTTATTTTTGTGGGAATGGTTCCAGTTAACGAAGAAAAAATGCCTTTTTTAGACTGTTTTTATTTTAATCATTTTGATCAGTATCGCTATAAAGAAGTTACCAAAAAAGCTTGTAATAATTTAGATATTCCTTACTTGGATATTTTCGATTTGTGGTTAGGACGGGGAGAAGATTGGTTAGAATCACGGTTAAGTTCTGATGGACTTCATCCCAATGTTGTTGGCTATGAATCTTTGTTAAAGGATATTGTTAATTGGCAACCTATGGCAAAATTAATGATGAACGCACGACCTTTTTGACTTAAAGATAGTCCCTGTAAAAAGCCATGAAAGGTTATGAGCATTTTGGGTATTTTGAGAACCCTAATACTAATTGAGTTAATTCTTTTAATTATTGTCTTTTTAGTTTTAGGAATTGCTGATTTCAGTGTTGCAGAAGCTGTACCAAATCCTTCAAAGATAACTGTATTTAGTAGTACAGTAGCGGTTATCTTGGCTATTGTAATCCGTTTACGAATTGATGCTTTGACTATTGAAAAAGAGGTTTGGTCGTCAGATACAATCACCATAAATCAAGAGTCCGACTCCAATACAAATAATGGCTGTATCGGTATTGGTTCTGTTTTTAATAAAATTGTTGGAACTGTTATTTATCTATTACTTTTTCCCTTTGGGTTTACCAAAATTGGTGAAATAATTTACCAACTTAACTGGTGGGTTTTCACAACGTTAATAGAATGGTGGCCGCCATTGATTTATGGATTTCCTTTGATTGGGTTTATTAGTGGTCTTTCTACCACTTCTGTTATCTCCTATGAATGGCTTTTGTCTCGGATCTTTTTTCTCGGTTTTATTTTTCCTAATCAGCAATTATATATTTATACCGTTCTTCCAGGAATTATTGGTATTTGGGTGAGAATATTCTATCAAATTTTAAAACAGTTGATTTTACCAAAATAGCCAGTATTTTATCTCCCAAATTATTTATGATTAAACTGGTTGAATGATAAGATATATAGAGGATTTAATAGTTCTAAACTTTTCAGTTGACAATGACTTCTTCTAAGATTGCTTTAACGATTGCTGGATCGGATAGTGGTGGAGGTGCGGGACTTCAAGCAGATTTAAGAACTTTTGCCTTCCATTGTGTCCACGGAACCAGTGCAATTACCTGTATCACGGCTCAAAATACCCTAGGGGTTAATGAAGTTATTCCTATCAATGCAACTATGGTAGAAGAGCAAATTAAAGCAGTTATGGAGGATATAGGAGTACAAGCAGCTAAAACAGGAATGTTATTTAATCAAGAAATTATTCTGACAGTTGCTGAACAAATTAAACAATGGAAATTAAAGCAATTGGTGGTTGATCCAGTTATGGTTTCAAGGACAGGGGTTCAATTAATTGATGAGCGGGCGATCGCCGCTTTAAAAAATAATTTAATTCCTCAAGCTTTAATCGTTACGCCTAATTGTTATGAAGCAAAAATTCTCAGTGGAATAACAATTAATTCTCTAGAAGATATGAAAAAAGCAGCAAAAATAATCTATCAATTGGGAGCTAATTTCGTTTTAGTTAAAGGAGGAGGAATGAAAGGAGAATTACGAGGAGTTGACCTTTGGTTTGATGGGATGAATGGGGAAGTCTTAACCACAGAAATGATTGAGACTAAAAATACTCACGGGACTGGATGTACCTTATCAGCAGCCATAACCGCTAATTTAGCATTAGGGAAAACTCCTTTGTTAGCAGTTCAACAAGCTAAGCTTTATGTAACAACAGCGCTTAAATATGCGTTGAATATTGGCCAAGGAACAGGTCCTGTAGGTCACTTTTTTCCTTTGTTAGATTAGTATTTAATCGGGTGACCATAAAAAAATAATGTGCATCTTGATTGTTAACCTTTGTTCAAGGTTCGTAGTAAGGACTTTATTCCTATTAGATGAGTTAGTTAGGGTTTAAGCATCGATGGTGCAACCCTTCCAAGCTCTAAAGAGCTTACTACAAACCTTATTTTACTTAAGCAGTCTACCTAATGAATAAATTACCAGAGGATTTACTATGAACTAATCAGAGCGATCGCTCTAGATAAAACTAAGAAGAAAACGCCAAACATTTAGAGATTAGGGTGTACCAAAATTTTTCCCAAGATTGTCAGCAACAATTTTTGATGAGATCTCGTCTGGCTAATGGGTTGCTGAATCTATCTAATGGAGAAATGCCAATTTTCCCTAATTCTGATATAAAAAATAACAAAGCGTAAAATAGAGAAACTATCAATCTAGCTCAATATGGAAATTACCAAGACTCATCACCCAGTCAGGGGCAAACATCTATTTATCAGCTTATTTTCCCTTCCTCTCTTACTTGGAGGGGTTTATGCTTCTCCTGTAACAGCAACAGATGTTGAGCTAGACGTGGGGGTGGTTCAACGGTTTGGGGAAGAAGAAAAAGAAACTTTAACCATCGCAGCTACCAGTGGAGATACCCTAACGTTAGAGTTTAGGGATGATAACGGCCAACAACAAGCCCTTCAGACGAGCCAATTTACTATTGAAGTTGTCAAACAACCTTTAGCAACTCCTGCACTGCGAGAGAAGGTTATTTTAAGCGATCATGCTACTTTTGAAACCGCCGAAGATAGTGCTAACCAATGGAAAGACAGAGGAATTAAAGTAGAAGTCACCCAACCTGGACGGTGGCAAGTTTGGGCAAAGCGGGATGTTTACGAAACCCCCTTATTGCGTCGTTGGTTACTGGAAAATCTCAAGAGTAAAGGGTTTACGGATGTCTATCTTGAATCAGAGATTTTAGCCGCTACCCCCCAAGCAACTTTTACCGTAGCCGGAAAAACCTATAGTTCTGATTATTTAGAGATTATCCCAGGCAAAAACCCCATTCAAGTTAGTCCGAGTCAAGGGAAAGTGCGACGTTATGGGGGAAGTCTTCGGCTACAACCCAACGCCTACGGAACCTATACCCTAGTAAACAATGTTCCCCTCGAAACCTATCTCAGGGGAGTAGTTCCCCATGAAATTGGACCATCTGCTCCTTTAAATGCGACGAAAGCTCAAACCATTATTGCCCGTACCTATGCCTTACGAAATGTACGACGATTTCAAGCCGATAACTATCAATTGTGTGCTACAACTCACTGTCAGGTTTATTATGGGTTGAGTGGCACAAATCCTAAAGCTGATCAGGCGATCGCGGCCACAAAAGGGTTAGTCTTAACTTACGAAAATGAATTGGTAGATGCCCTTTATTCTTCTACAACGGGGGGAGTAACTGCTACGTTTAGTGATGCTTGGAATGGAGAAGAAAGACCTTATCTAAAAGCCGTTATTGACTCGCCTAAAAATATTTGGGATCTCTCACAAAAGTCTTTAGCTAATGAAGAAGATTTTCGCAAGTTTATTAGCTTAAAAAATGGCTTTAATGAGACAGGAAGGAATGTTTTTCGTTGGAACCGATCAGCAACGATTGAAAGTTTAACTCGAGATTTACAAAAATATCTTGAAAGGCGCAAGCATCCCTTAGCTGACTTAAAAATGATTCAATGGATGGAAGTAACCGAAAGATCAGCATCGGGACGTATTCTAACCATGAAAGTAGAAACAGATAAAGGAATCTTAGAGTTACATAAAAATGAAGTTCGCAGTGCTTTTATGCCACCTCGTAGTACCTTATTTTATCTAGAACCTATCTACAATAGCCAAAAACAATTAAGAGGGTTTGCCTTTGTTGGCGGTGGTTTTGGCCACGGTGTGGGGATGAGTCAATATGGGTCTTACAATTTAGCTAACTTAGGTTGGAGTGCTGAAAAAATCCTGTATTTTTATTATCCTGGGGCAACCATTGAACCTCTTAATGAATCGATTGTTTTTTGGCGATCGCAAGAATAAGTAATCAATATCGATCAAATTGAACCTAGGTTGATGCCAAATTTATCTTTGTTGACACAGCTATCTGATCACAACTAAAGGTTTGACTTGGAGTAGGGGCGTAATATATTATGCCCTTATTTGATATCAACATATATTTCAAGCTTAGAAGTAATCTTCTTCTTAATTTTTGTCTTTTAACTGCTACCTTTTCCTTTTTTTATGACTATTGCTCGTACAATTTGTTTGGGATTTCTGGCTGTTATTGCAGTGGGAACTATCTTATTAATTCTTCCATTTTCTACCTATGACGGTCATTGGAATAACCCCATTATTGCTTTATTCACTGCCACGTCTGCTGTTTGTGTAACCGGCTTAATTGTAGTTGATACAGGCAGCTATTTTTCCTTTTGGGGACAACTCATTATCCTGCTATTAATTCAAATAGGAGGATTAGGTTATATGACAACAACAACCTTTTTAATATTATTAATTGGTCGGCGATTTGATCTGCGGCAAAAATTAGCCATTCAAGAATCTTTAGATCGTCCCCTTCGTCAAGGAAGTAGCAAAACAATTATTCGCTCTATTATTGGGATGACCCTTATTTTTGAAATTGGAGGCACTATACTATTATTCAACTTTTTTAAAGATATATATGGAGAAAATAATGGATTATGGATATCTATTTTTCATAGTATTAGTGCCTGGAATAATGCAGGATTTAGTTTGTTTTCCGATAGTCTAGTTGGTTTTCAACATTCTTTTACCATCAATTTTGTAATTGCCGCATTAATTATTTTTGGAGGGATTGGTTATCAAGTTATTATTGAAATGTACCTGTGGCTTGTACACAAAATAAAAAACCGTCAAGAAAGAGTAGTTTTATCTCTTAACTTTAAAGTCGTCATTAGTACCACCATATTTTTGCTAATGCTAGGAACAATCATGTTTTTATTAGTTGAATATAAAAATCAAGATACCTTAGCACCACTAAATTTAAAAAATAAATTATTAGGAGCCTGGTTTCAGTCTGTGACCACTAGAACGGCAGGATTTAACAGTATTGATATCGGAAACATGACAATTTCTGGACTGTTTTTAACCATGGGTTTTATGTTTATTGGGGCAAGTCCTAGCGGGACAGGAGGAGGAATTAAAACGACAACCCTTCGGATTTTAACGAATTGTACTCGTTCAGTTTTGCGGGGGAACGATAAAGTTGTTATGTACCAGAGAGAAGTTCCAGTGTCTTTAATTTTAAAGGCTGTTGCAGTTGTTTTCGGCTCAACAATTATGGTGATTTCGATTACTTTCTTGATTTCTTTTATTGAAATTAGTTTTCATCCCGATTTTTTTGACACTAAGGTAAGTTCCTTTCAAGTCTTATTTGAAGTTATTTCCGCTTTTGCTACCGTTGGACTCTCAACGGGAATTACCGCCAGCCTTTCTCCCCTATCCCAACTTTTATTAATCCTAGCCATGTATAGTGGAAGGGTAGGAATTCTTGTCTTTATGGCAGCCATTGTCGGAGAAATTCGTCCTAGTATTGTTCAATATCCCGAAGAAAGTCTACTGGTGGGGTAAAGAATTAGCTAAGCTATCCTATCTTGAATGGAAATGGGTAGGGGTGAAAAGTGTATAATTTTTAGACATAACAAAAGGATAGGTAAAAAAACGTTGAAATCCTTAAATTTTTTAAGTAACCTTCGTAGAGAGACTCGTCAATTTGCCGTCATTGGTTTAGGCCGTTTTGGACGGGCTGTCTGTGGGACTCTTCATAAACTAGGCTATGAAGTATTAGGAACTGATCTTAAAGAATCGCTAGTAGCACAGGTTTTAAATGAGAAAATGGCCGCTAGTGCCATTCAATTAGATTCAACTCAACCCAATGCTTTAAAAGAAGCCGGAATTTTTGAATTTGATACGGTAATTGTAGCTATTGGTAACTATTTAGAAGAAAGTATTATCACCACTCTCAACGTCAAAGAAGGCGGTGTTAACTGGGTCGTGGCTAAGGCTTCTTCTAAGGTTCATGGTAAGTTATTACAACGGGTGGGAGCAGATTTAGTGGTCTTTCCTGAATATGATGCAGGGTGCGAATTAGCTTATACTCTCACCAAACCAGCGATTCTAGAAAGGTTCGATCTTGATCCTGATCACAGTATCGTAGAAATTCGGGTTCCTGATGAATTTCATGGGAAAACAATTGAGGAATTAAATCTTCGGAGTCGTTATAAAATCAATGTTTTAGCCACTGGAAAAGAAGATAAATTTAAAATCAATCCCACTCCCCAAGAAAAACTTGATAAAAACCTAGCGATGGTTATCATTGGTTCTAATAGAGATATTCAACGATTACCGATTTAACTGAGAATTTTACTTAGTGTTTTAATCTTCACTTAAATTAACCACTAATCGCCAAGTGGTGTGCAAGGTATCAAATCTTGATCAAGCCGTGAGAAGTCCTTGACTAACACAAATGACAACTTGTTTGGTAATATGTTGAGCATATCTTGTAGAACCGATTTAGTAAGGGTTACAGCTATTGGTAGCAATGATTCTCAACTCTCTGTATCACCCTATGGTCAATTGTCTCCTGGATACCAACTAACCTTAGCACCCTTAGAAGGAGTAACCCCCGACCAAATTGATGCTAACGATTTTATTTTCAGGTAGTTATTTTCAGGTAGTCAACTAATCCAGATAGCTGCGAAATTCCGATGGTTTAGAAATCCCAACTTCTCAAAAAAAGTTGGGGTAGCTCATTTAAGATTCTCTTTCAAAAAACCCAAAACCAAAGGGTTTCATTTCAACGGTTCTTTGTCCATTCCCTAAATTCGTTGCGGGGAAACTCCTAATATTAGACCCAACAATCTCTTTTCCATACCGGAAAGAAATAAGATAAGAGCTAGTTTGTTCACTAAGATTAAAAATACAAAACAGTTCTTGATCGGGAGTTCTACGCACAAACGATAAGATACTATCTCCTGCTTCAATCAATTCAATAGAACCGTATTTCAAAGCTGGTTGTCGATTACGCCATTTTAGGAAAAATCGGAAATAATTTAGCAAAGAATCTTCTCGTCCCTCTTGAACCGAAACAGCCAAAGATTGGTAACGTTCATCCACTGGAAGCCATGGATCATCATTTTCTGTAAATCCAAAGTTTTTCCCATCCGCTTCCCAAGGCATAGGGGTTCGACAACCATCTCGTCCCGCAAAATAAGGATAGAAATAAAGCCCAAAGGGATCTCGCATCCTCTCTTTAGACACACTCGTTTCGGTTAACCCTAATTCTTCCCCTTGATAAATACAAATGAGTCCCCGCAAAACCGGCAGTAGGGAGATTAACATCTTATCAAACGCTCGCACTAAACAAGCATCATTGGGTCGCCATCTCGATCTAGCCCGAGGAAAGTCATGGTTACTCATAGTGACACAGATCATTTCTTCCTCATCTGCTTCGAGATAGAGGGATAAATTTTCAATCATTGAGGCGACTAATTTGGGGGTTAGCTTCTCATCAACAATTAATGAGCTATTGTAGGCGGTATGGAGTCGATTAGCTCCCCGAATATATTCAACCGTCTGCCGCATCGAATCATCAGCGATAACAATTTCTCCTAAAGTGAAGGTTTCCGGGTATTTATTTAGGGTTTTGCGGATGCGTCTGAGGGATTTAATATTCGTTACCTGGCTCATATTGTGGAGATTGATGAAGTTGGTGTAGGGGTTGAGGGGAGAGACTCCATCTTGAACCGGCATTCCTTTGGTACGAGTCGGATTGTCCAACAAACTTGGATCGTGCATGAAGTAGTTACAAGCATCGAGACGTAAGCCATCTACCCCCTTTTCGAGCCAAAATTCTGCTACTTTCATAATTTCTCTAACCACATCAGGGTTATGCCAGTTGAGATCGGGTTGGCTTTCAATAAAATTATGGAGATAATATTGTTGACGAGATTCACACCAAGTCCAAGCAGTTCCCCCAAAAATAGAAAGCCAATTATTGGGGACATCTCCATTATTCGGATCAGCCCAAACATACCAGTCAGCTTTAGGATTGTAGCGATTAGAACGACTCTCAACAAACCAGGGATGGGCATCTGAAGTATGACTCCAGACTTGATCTACTATTATTTTAAGATTGCAGGCGTGGGCTTTTTCGATTAATTCCTCAAAATCTTCTAGGGTTCCAAATAGAGGATCAACGGCATAATAATCGGAGATATCATAACCATAATCCTTCATCGGCGATTGAAAGAAAGGAGTGATCCAAATAGCATCAATAGGAAGAGACGCTAAGTAATCTAGCTTTTCAATAATTCCTCTTAAATCTCCTACTCCATCACCGTCGCTATCATAAAAGCTACGGATATAAATTTCATAGATTACGCATCCATACCACCAAGGATATTTTGATTGTAAACTGGACATCGGAATAATTACCCCAAAAAAACAAAGGCCAAAAAAACACAGCTTAAATTAAAGCCCAAGTCGCCATTTCTTTGATCATTAGAGTTCTGACTTTTGAGCAACTCCTCAACACAAATTACAAAAGCTAAATTAACCTAGGTAAAGGGTTTATAAAATACAAGTTTCAGCAATCATCAAAAAGTAACTATCATCTATTATTTTTTGAAGATTAAAACCCTAAAATAACTGATTAATACTACTCACTTCACACCTTGCTAAAAACTTTAAAGACTTTTCATAATATCTGATATTGCTATCCTTTCGTTGTAATTTTGTCTTCAAAAACAAGCATAGTTTTACATTAGTCTACTTCATGACTAAATGTCAAGAAGTGATTGGATATTTAAGAACTATAGCAGAATTTAGAATGCAGAATTTAGAATGAACAACTTTGTCATGGGTGAGTTTGAGGGATTTAACCTCTCGGCTTCGCTCGATGTGAAAGTTTTCGTCACCTTAATAGGCAATGTGATAGTATTAGGAACTTGAAAATTTTTTCTAGCTTAAAATGAAATTAAAAGCACTATAAACTATCTTAAAAAGTTAAGTTTAACTTAAGTTGAAGTCAAGGTTTTCTGAAGTTTAAGTTAATGAATTTCCCCTTCGAGTTGAGTAGTGGGTACAAAAGTTTCTCCCGGTAATAGAATTGGATTTTCTCGGAAAATTATTTGTCCTCGTTGACTTTTGCGATGAATGGCAATGCCATAAGGTTGTCTATTCTGTTTCGGATGCAAAACACAATAGGTTCTATAAATACGCCTTGCTGCCTTTAAGACAGAAGGATCTAAAGTGAGATAGGGCTTATTTACTTGAGGTTTGGTGTCCGGCGTTCGAGGTGCATATACCACTGTGTCATTTCCCCACAATTTAAACTTGACTGTAGTTTATCTCATCTGAATCAATACGGGCTAAAAGACGAATTAATTATAGATTATGATTCCACGACTTTAAGTAATACTTCTCCCATTCCCTGACATCCAACCGCTTTCATTCCTGGGGACATAATATCTCCTGTTCGGTAGCCCTGGGCTAACACTTCTAACACCGCTTGTTCAATTTTACTGGCTGCGTCAGGTTCATCTAAGCCATAGCGTAACATCATGGCTGCACTTAATACCTGAGCGAGGGGGTTGGCTTTATCTTGTCCGGCAATATCAGGGGCTGAACCGTGGACTGGTTCAAATAATCCTGGTTTTTCTAATCCTAAACTGGCTGAGGGTAACATCCCAATACTTCCGGTTAACATCGCTGCTGCATCGGAGAGAATATCCCCAAATAAATTACCCGTGACAATAGTATCGAATTGTTTGGGGGCGCGAACCAATTGCATCGCTGCATTATCAACGTAGAGATGGGATAGTTCTACATCAGGGTATTGAGAAGCCATGGAAGTGACGCGATCGCGCCATAATTGAGAGACATCTAACACATTGGCTTTGTCAACAGAACATAACTTCCCACTTCGTTTTTGGGCGGTTTCAAAGGCAACTTTGGCAATTCGGTCAATTTCTGACTCCGTATAAGCCATGGTATTAACCCCTCGTTTTTCCCCTGTTTCTGTTTCAAATACCCCTTTCGGTTGACCGAAATAAATGCCTCCTGTCAATTCTCGGACTACCATAATATCAACTCCTTCGACTATTTCTCTTTTGAGGGAAGAAGCGTCTATTAATTGGGGCAAAATGGTGGCAGGACGGAGGTTAGCAAAGAGGTTAAGTCCAGCGCGAATGGCTAACAGTCCGGTTTCGGGGCGTTGGTGACGGGGAAGATCATCCCATTTATACCCTCCAATGGCAGCTAATAAGACAGCATCACTGTTGCGACAGCAAGTTAAGGTTTCTTCTGGCAGGGGGTTTCCCGTTGCATCGATGGCTGATCCCCCAATGAGGGCTTCTTGAAAGTCAAATTTGATGTCAAATTGTTTTCCAATGACGTTGAGAACCTTTACAGTAACTGCTAGGATTTCGGGGCCAATGCCATCGCCAGGAAGAAGGGTAATTTTATATTGCCGCGTCATGGGGGAGTTTTACTGTTTAGTTTATGTGCCAACTTTCTATCATACCCTAAAGTTATTTGATTATATCTTTGATGGCTAATTTTCTGCCTTGGGAATAGGCTTTTTCTACAACTAATGTTAATTGAGATTTAAAACAGAGATTTTTGGATCTACCGAACCTGTCATGTAAATTAGTGAAACTTTAACTAGAATCTGGACTCAACTTTGCGCTAATATAGATACTATAAGGCGTTGCATATTTGCGGAATAATTTCGATTATTAGGTAATGTCAAAACCCTCTCCGAAGCTCCACTTCGACTAACCTCAGTGTAAACTTATTCCGAAGATCCCCTGATATTATGATCATCCCATGATGATGCAACCCCCATTTTTGGGTTAGGGCATCTTGGGAGAAATAGAAGATCAATGACAGAGGTTTAAAAGTAATCAAAAGCTGTCGTCAAACCAAACTGTCAAGTGGGTTTTCTTTAATTATTGATGATTCTGGACATAAGAAAAGTGGAAATTGTATGAATGTATTAAGTAGGAAATTCTCCTAAAACTTTTGCCCAACTATTAAAGCGACTAAAATAATTAATCGTTTATTATGTCTCAACGTCCTATTTATTTAGACTGTCATGCCACAACCCCGATGGATAAACGGGTACTAGAAGCCATGTTGCCTTATTTCACCCAACATTTTGGCAACCCTTCAAGCATCTCTCATATTTATGGATGGGAAAGTGAAGCAGCGGTCAAAAAAGCCAGAGAAACCCTGGCCAATGCGATCAATTGTCGTCCCGAAGAGATTATTTTTACCAGTGGTGCAACAGAAGCCAATAATCTATCCATTAAAGGAGTAGCGGAGGCTTATTATAATCAAGGACAACATATTATTACCATCCAAACTGAACATAGAGCCGTATTAGACCCCTGCCATTATTTAGAAACATTAGGGTTTGAAGTTAGCTTTTTATCGGTTCAAAAAGACGGATTAATCGATTTAGATCAATTAGAAAAAGCGATTCGTCCTGAGACAATTTTGGTATCAGTAATGGCTGCTAATAATGAAATTGGAGTCGTTCAACCTTTAGCAGAAATTGGAAAAATTTGTCATGATCACCAAGTCTTGTTTCATAGTGATGCAGCCCAAGCGATCGCCAAAATTCCCCTAGATGTTCAACAAATGAACGTCGATCTGATGTCCTTAACCGCTCATAAAGTCTATGGACCAAAAGGGATTGGGGCGTTATACGTCCGTCGTCGTGACCCTAGAGTGCGCCTAGCGGCTCAATTACATGGAGGGGGACAAGAAAGAGGACTGCGCTCAGGAACCTTATACACGCCCCAAATTGTTGGGTTTGGCAAAGCCGTAGAATTAGGACTAGAAGAAATGGAGTCTGAAGGAAAACGGCAAAGTCAACTACGCGATCGCCTCTGGAAGCAATTAAGTCAACTAGAGGGGATCTACCTCAATGGTCATCCCAAGAAAAGGTTACCAGGAAACCTGAATGTTAGTGTTGAAAAAGTCGATGGCTCTGCCCTATTGTTGGGATTACAATCAGTAGTAGCAGTATCTTCGGGATCAGCCTGTTCTTCGACAGTAACTACCCCATCCCACGTCCTTACCGCCCTAGGACATCAGGAATCCCTCGCTTATGCCTCTTTACGCTTTGGACTGGGGCGATTTACAACTACTGAGCAGATCGAGCAAGTAAGTCAATCAACCATAAGTACCATTCAATCCTTGCGCCAGGCTACTGTTCGGCTTTAACTCTGAGTAACTTTTGTTTTCAAGTACCCATTGTGTAGAATCTCGGCCATCTAAGATGGCCGAGAATGGTTAAATTTTTACCATTAAAGATTTAAGCTACAATACGGTATAAGTTTTAGTAGACTAGCAAGATAAGGTAAACCAGTGACTGCACAAATCCCCAACTTACCAGAAGAAGAACTAGAAGACCTTAACCCCTCGCCGCAAAAAGGGTTTAATTTTAGTCCTTATATTAGAACTTTTCTGAGGAAATCCTGGCTGCTCGCTGGACTAGGGAGTTTAGGAGCTTTTGCCGGATGGATGCTTAGCGCACAAGATCCTTACACCTATGTAGGAAATTTTTACCTATTGGTCGAACCGATTACCACCACTGCTAAACTGACCAACCCCACTGCTCTAGCAAGAACAGAAGGACTGCCAAGAACAGACCGTTTGTTCGATTTAGACTATCCAACCAATCAGGTTTTTCTCAAAAGTCCAGGAATGACTTTAAAAATAGCTGAAACCGTTCATAAAAAGGAATTGTCTAGAGAAGTTCCTGCCATTTGGAAAGACGTGCGAGAAAACCTAGTCGTTGAAAGGGCTATGCTTGAAAAAGGTAGAAATCCAGAAACGAAGATTTTTACGGTTTCTTATAAAGGAGAAAATCCGCAAGAAGTTCAAGCTGTTTTATCGGCAGCTGCTGAGCAATTTCTTCAGTATAGTAAAGAAGATCGCGAAACTAATATTAAAGCAGGGGTGAAGTTTATTGATCAACAAGTCCCTGATTTGCAACAAAGACTGAAAAAACTTCAATCGCAACAAAAAGAACTACGACAAAAATATGAATTAATTGATCCATTAGCCAAAAATGATGAGATACTAACCCAGATAAGTAGTTTAAAACAAGAAGTTTTCACAACAGAAAACCAACTGAAGTCTTTGAGAACTACTCAGAGCAGTTTACAAGAAGATCTCAATCTTACTCCTGATGAGGCTTGGGCAGCATCAACCCTGAGCCAAGATACAGAAAGAATAGCACTGATGGATAAACTGCAAGAACTTGAACAAGAAATTGTGGTTACTTCAACGACCTTTACTGATAATAGTCCCCAAGTAAAGTATCTACGAGATCAAAAACAAAGTATTCTAGGTTTGTTGAACCAAACTACCCAAGAAATCCTTAATAAAAACGGATTATCTGTTACCCCTGGCTCGGCCGCTTTTCAACATCAAGACCCCACTAGATTAGAATTAATTCAACGATTAGTAGAAGCGACTAATCAAATAGAGGTATTAGAAAACCAGCTAGAGTCTCTAACGGGAGAATTACAAAAATTAGAGCAGCAAGCAAAACGTTATCCAGTTTTAATCAATGAATACAACGATCTAGAACGTCAGATTCAGCTAACTGAAGAAATACTTAATAAACTGCTGCAGCAACGTGAAACCCTTAAAGTAGAATCAGCGCAAGATATTCCCTGGCAACTCATTTCTCAACCTCAAATTCCTCTCGATGGGGAAGGAAAACCCATTGGTTATCCCCCTAGTCCAACGAAGAAACTTCTAGCAGGTTTGATGGGAGGAGTATTCTTAGGAATGGGTATAGCAGTTTTATGGGAAAAACGCCGTAATGTATTTTTGTGTCCTGATGACGTTGTTGACTTACTCTCAATTCCTCTACTAGCTAATATTCCCAAAGATGATCGCGCTCAACTGTCTCAAAACTTAGGCCGCAAGTCTTCACCTTCAAACCAGAAAGCGGCATTCGAGAGAAGACAAGCTGAAGAAGAATTTTTCGATATTGAGAGAATCGATGTTCCCCAAAAGTCAGCTTTTCTAGAAGCATTTGACATACTTTATGCTAAGCTTAACCTTCTCCAAAATACCAATCTTCGTTCGGTGGTGATTTCTTCAGTCGAGACTAAAGATGGTCAATCAACAGTAGCGATGAATTTAGCGATTGCTGGGGCAACAGCCGGTCAACGAGTACTGTTAGTAGATGCCAATTGGTATCATCGTCAACTGCATGATTGGTTAGATGTCTCCAATCAGAAGGGACTTTGTCAAGTTCTCCAAGATGGTGTTTCTCCTCAAGAAATCATTCAAGAAGTGCCTGATATCGAGAATTTATCTATCTTGACAGCCGGGCAATTAACCCCTTATCCTCCTGCAAGACTATGGTCAGCAAGGATGCAAAAATTAATGACCGAATTGACGACCCTCTATGATTTAGTGATTTATGACGTTCCCCATTTTCTCAATGATTCTGATGTTAAATTGATGGCAGCAAAAACTGATGGAATTTTGATGGTAGTAGGAATTAATAAAACCCCAGTATCTTCAGCTAAAAAAGCAGTCACCGAAATTCAAGCTTTGAATCTACCCTTGTTAGGAGTCGTGACTAATCAGGTTAAGAGTTAACGATGATTCATTTAAAAATAGGCTTCTAATCATGTAGAATTCTTGGCAACTATACCCCCGCCTATGGTACTAGATTATTTCTTAACCCAAAAATGTCTCGTAAAATGCAGTGCTTTGACTTAGTCTTAACTCAATTTCTGCTAAGCAGTAGCAAGATACTTTCAGTTACAGTTAACGATACTTTCTATCTGAAGGCTTAGAGTTGATGATTTGTCATTAAGGGAAGAAATGTTTACACTGAGCAAGGTAACAGAACTCTGGTCTGATCAGGGTTATGTAATAATAAAAACCAAAAAACTATTAGCAGCAGCAATTCTGTTGCTATTTTTCGGATATTTCAACCGCCAATTCTAAAATTTTTTGCTAGAAAACTATAGATAGGAACTTATGACAACAATAACAAGACCTCAAATTAAATTAATAGAAGAAGAGACCCGTAAACTAATCGAATGGGTCGAAAATATAGAAAAATCTGATAATACCGTTTTTGATAAAGCACAGACAATTGCAACTCGTTTAGGGGCTCATTATTGTCACAATAGTGGGTTAACAGAAATCGGATTTTGGACACCAGAATTAGAGTCTGACGTAATCCAACCAAAAAACATTTATTTAGAAATTTTTACTCCAAAACAAACCATTAAGCCCACAAAACATAGTCAAAGAATTGTTTTTCGTCGAGACTATGTAAACTTAGAAAAACATGGAGAATACTTTTGGGGAGTTCTCTCAGGTTTAAAGGCAGGAACAAAAGATAATTTTGGCTCATTTTATTGGCTACGTTATCTTGATGGAGACACGAATGAAGTTCGAGTGATTGGAGATTGTCTAGCCTATTCTTTACCCTATGGAGTCTACGCTCCTGCAGAAGTTTATAACATGACCTCCTTACAAGCAACTCGTAAGGATATGGCCTATCTTTTAACTGATCAAGACACAGAAACAGATGAAGATATTACTCATGTTCATGCCCCCCATAATATTCTGCAATTGCACGTTAACACAGCTTCTCCCGACGGCACTTTGGCTGGATTAACGGAACTCTATCAACGGTTAGAAAAAAAAGTTTACCAAGAAGAAGAACTCACCCCCGCCGAACAAAATTTCATTGGCTATGATGCCATTCAATTATTACCCATTGAACCGACGGTTGAATATCGGGGAAAACATGACTTAGGCCACGGATTTTTTATTATAGATGACAAAGATTTAGATGAAATGGACGCTGAATCAGAAGGGATTGAACATGAACCAGGAAACATCAAAATCACCCTCAAAAAACCAGATACTCAGAATTGGGGTTATGACATTGTTATTTTTGGAAGTTCTGCTACCAATCCATCTGTGTTAAGAACCCTAAGACCTGATGAGGTGGTTGAATTCATTGAAACCCTACACAATTTTCCTACCGGTCCGATTAAACTGATCTATGACTTGGTTTATGGTCATGCTGATAACCAAGGGTTAGATCTCCTCAATGGACGGTTTATGAAAGGTCCCAATATGTATGGTCAAGATGTCAACCATCAAAATCCCGTTGTTCGGGCAATTTTACTAGAAATGCAGCGACGGAAAATCAATACGGGGGCTGATGGAATTCGAGTCGATGGAGGCCAAGATTTTAAATTCTTTAATCCTATTTCTGGTCGGGTTGAATATGATGATCAATATCTGCAAAGTATGGCCAAAATTGTCCAAGAAATTGGACCAAGTAAACGTCGGCTTTTTGCTATTTTTGAAGATGGTCGTCCTTGGCCAGCAGAAGGATGGGAAGAAATTTCAACCTACCGTGAGCTGATTGAAATCAACCCTGATTTTTTCCAATGGGGACCCCTCATTTTTGCCCACAATACCCCCAGTCTGAAAAGCTTCTGGAATAAGAAATGGCAACGGGTCTGCCAAGTGATGCAACTCGGAGAAAATTGGATTACAGGCTGTGGTAATCATGATACCTTGCGTCGTGGGACTCAAGTTGATCCTCACTTAGATATTAATTGGAACTTAGGAAAAACCTTACCAGAAGTCTTGCATAATGCCTACGATAACTCAGTGATTACCTTATTAAACTATGGATTTAGTCCTGGTCTACCCATGGATTTCATTAACTGTACCATGCGCGCTCCCTGGGGCTTTCTCCGTAATACGGATGACCGTTATGGAGTTAAAGTGGTATCTGAAGAAGCAGGAGGCTTTCTCGACTGGCAAATTGTCCCCGAAACCTATGACTATCCCAACTTATTTCCTCGATTGAAAGCCCTAGGATTTACGAAACTAGCAGAATTACGGCAATTTGTCAGGGGATTGATTGATGCACTAGCCGAGACTAATTACGATTTAGATGAAGTTGCCCATATTTGTCAGCGTCACTTAGGGAGTGAAGGAAGCTCAGAAGCCTCAAAAAAGGAAGCCAAAACCCGCAAATCTGCAGCAGAATTGCAAAAACTTAATCTTCCTGATAAATCCCATGTTCTCACCCAATTATCGGTCGCAAAACTCAAGGAGTTTGCTAAAGCTTTTATGGAAGATGCTCATGAAATGAGTAATGTTTGGCTACAAGAAGAGACAATTAATCCTGGACAAGTGGCTTTTAATCTGGCCTTAAGACAGTTTCGCCAACAACATCCTTGGTTGCGGCATAATTTAAGACCAACTGACCGCTTTAATCGGATTCAAGACCAAGATACCACTCTATTTTATGGCTTACGTCGCGCCATCGTTGAAGAAGAAACAGACACAGAGCCTTATGAAGTGGCGATGGTAGCCCACATGACAGGAGAACCTTTTACCGTTACCCTCGGAGACTGGTTACAACTTGATCTTGATCAATGGCAAATTGCGATCGCCTCTCCTGGTTTAGAAATCAAGGATTTAGCCGCTTTTGAGTTATGTGATAGTCAAGCTGTTTTATTAGAAAGACAAAGCTGTTAAGTTGAAAACCAATTAATTAGAAACTCTCAAGAAATTTTAGGTATGCTCACATCTTGCACCAAGCTTAAAAAGTACACAAAACCCCATTTTGAAACGCTGAAACCCTATTGAATTCGTTGCCATTGAGGTCAAAATCGAGTTGTCAACGTCAGGTGAAAGATCTCAGTATGGTAGGGGTCAATCGTCATTGACTCCTATCTCTAACTCAGATTTTACACCTTCTTTAAAATTAGCTAGAGAAGAGAAAACACGCACCGTTTGCTGGAGCGTTCCCTCTTCAGTGTTCCCGAAAACCTAAGTCTATTATCCTACCCATTTTTTGTAACGCTATATTACCAAGGACTTCCAATTAAAGTGAATCCACTCCAAAAATAGGGGTGTTCTAAAGATTGGTTTCCTAATTCTTTCAGTTCATCAGGTAAAGGTAAGCGATTATTTTGAGTCACTAATTCCCCATTTTTCAAGTAAACTTCTCCCCGTAATAAACTTAGTTGAGCTTCTCGTATTGCTCTAGCTTTGAGAGGAATTTTAGTTAACTCTTCATAAAAACTTGTCATCAAACCTAGTGTCCCTTCGTCACTCACTTCCCAAAGACTCCCTAATACTGTTTTTACATTAGCTAAAACGGCTGCTCCAGCAAATCCTAGCTCAGCCTCACGATCTCCTAATGCAGTTCGACAAGCACTTAAAACAAGCAATTCTACTTGAGGATCACCAAAATTAAGTTGTTTGAATTTTCCTAAAGAGAGCTTACTTTGCCAAAATTGAATATAAGAATTGTCTAATTTGCCAGCTTCAAAATTAGCATGACTAGCTAAATGAATAATTCCAAATTCACCAGATTGATGAGATTTTATTAAATTATTTAGAGTGAAATTTTGATTAATAAAAAAGCTTCCTTGCCAAAGACGATTAGCGATAATGGATAACTCTAAAGGGACTGCTGGTAGAGGATTTAACTCAGTAAATTCTGATGCTCCCATTGCTAACACTCGTTGCTTAGTCATATCTTTATACTCAGTATTAGTCAAGGCTAAACTGGGCATTATTCCCATATTGTATTCTTCAATTAAAAACTTTGAACCATCAGAAAGAGCCGCTAGAGGAACAGAACGTAATCCTTGATCAACAATAAATACCAGGGTGTCAATTTCGGATGCTTTTAATCCTTCTTCTAGAGGTTTTATAAACCATTGATAAAGTTGTTGAGCGTGTTTACGATAAGCACTAGGACGACGAGGGTTAGTAATAGTTCGTTGAAATTGAGCAACCGTAGAGATAACTTTTTCGCGGGTAACATCAGTGATTGACTGACGAAAAATTTTACCTAATGGCGTGATTAAAACGACTTCTAATTGATCATTGGCTGCTGTTTGAATATCGGGTGTTTGTTGCTGTTTTTGTGTGTTCTGATTAGATGAATTAAATGACCAAAGGATTCTATTTGGCGATTGCTGCGTTAAAGAAGATTGAGGTTTAAAAAAGAGATACACTAAACCTGGTTTTAGGTTAGTTTTTGCTTGAGCTTGTTGTAATATGGTCTGAGTTTGTTCAAGAGTTACAACAGGAACAGATTCAATCCCTAGATAGTCAACAAAATCTGTAGTAAAGTCTTGTTCAATTTGTCTCAAGGTTGCATCATCAAGTTGTGTAGCTGTCGTCGAAAAAGTAACATTGTTTTGTGTTCCTGAGTCTACACTATCAGATTGATTAGAAGCAGTGTAAGCATTATTTACGTTAACGACAACCCCACGCCTTTCTGTTCCTATTAATTCTGATAAAGAGGTTTCTGGGGCGATGACAAGGGGTTGAATAATATCATTGCTGGTAGTTTCAAAAACGGGTGATTCAGGAGGAGATAACAAGACAGGGGGCGTAACTGGGTTTGACGGTTGAGCAACGGGAGACGTTGGAGTTGAAATAGGTTCAGGTTCTGGTTCTGGTTCTGGAGTTGAAATAGGTTCAGGTTCTGGTTCTGGTTCTGGAGTTGAAATAGGTTCAGGTTCTGGTTCTGGTTCAGGTTCAGGCTCTGGTTCAGGTTCAGGCTCTGGTTCAGGTTCAGGTTCAGGTTCAGGTTCAGGCTCTGGTTCAGGTTCTGGTTCAGGTTCAGGCTCTGGTTCAGGTTCAGGTTCAGGTTCAGGTTCAGGTTCAGGTTCTGGTTCAGGTTCAGGTTCAGGTTCAGGTTCTGGTTCATCAAACTGAAGCTCATTATCGTTAATACTAATAACAGCCGGTCCATCGACTCCTTGAGTATTCAAAACATCTTGGGTGAAATTTTCAAGATTATTAGGGTCAAAGGGAATGCCGTCAATAGTTACGTTTCCTAATACATCTCCATTAGTTGCGAAGGTTTCAAGGACTACCGTTCCTCCTATCCCGTTCGTCGATGAGGTATTGATGCTACCGACCTCAATGATAGGAATATTATTGCCTGTATTACCTTGAGCCGTCATTCTAACCGAACCCCCACCACTAGGAAAAGAAGTGTCAATATTACCCACAATAATCTGACAACTGTCCGTATTAAAGCAACCGGAGATCTGTGGATTACTCCCCAGACGTTCAATCGTTAAATCTCGACCAGGAGCAATAATAGAGTCATCAGGATTCATCTCAAAACTTCCTACGCTAATTTGATCAGTATTTACTCTAAAAATAATGCTTCCTGAACCTGGTTGAAACGTAAGAGCATCGTCTGATAAATCTTCAATTGTTATATTGTTAGAGGCTTCAAGGATAATATTAGTATCCCCTGATAATCCTTCTAATTCCGACTCAAAAATGGTAGTAGGAGCCGTATCACTAAGAGGTTGATTACTGAAAATTTGTCCTACTTGCTCTGTATTATTCCCTGCAAAGGTATCTATCCCATCGGTTGCTCCGTCCCCATCGCCATCTTTAATAATAATCTCTGAGGGGTCTAGTAATAAGGTTCCAAAATCACCGTTAACAGCACTGGTATTAACAGTTCCTTGAAAAATTAGTTGCTCCTTTCCTGAGACTTCCACTAACCCACCATCTCCTGAAACCGAGCCACCTTGACTGCTAAGATGACCATAAAACGCGGTTAAGTCCTCGGAGAAGATGATAATCTGACCCCCGTTTCCTTCGTTGATAGCATCCGTGCTAAGGATTGAGTCTGAGGTAATGAGAGTACGTTGAGCGGTAGGAATGGTTTCTTGTCCTCGATAATCTCCCCCAATGCGGATAATACCTCCTCCTTTGCCGCCAGAAGCCTCAAGTTGAGCTTCTATTATGCCAATGCGATCGCCGACTAGGGTGACGTTACCACCAATTTGTGAGGGGGAAGTGCTGTTTATGGTTCCTGCGGTGATGACGGTTCCTGGAGTCCTAGGAATGCTAATATTTTGTTCATTTAATTGAAGGGTTTGATCATCTTTGGCAGTAATATTTAAGTCTAAGGTTTGACTCCCTTCTGTGAGTAAGGTCGGTAAATCTTGGGAGGTAATTCCTGAGACTTGGGAGTTGGTTTGTCGGGGGTCAATAATTTCTAAACTGATCAGACTTCCTGGTTGGGAAATTCTAATGCGATTGGTTCCTGGAATAGCTGCAATGGTAATATTTCCCCCTGGTGCTTTTAGGGTTCCTGTATTAATCACTGTTTCCCCAATTAAGGTTAAATTATTACCTTCTAAAACAGTTAAATTACCTGTGTTAATGATGTTACCAGATTTAGCTAAATCAAAAGCAAATTGGGACGGATTACCCATCAATGACTGATAATTGTTTTCTCCGAAGGCATTGAACCAAGAATTATTATTAAATCCAATTCCTGTGGCGGTGGTGGCGGTAAAATCGGCGGGTAAATTAAGCTGAACATTGGGACCAAAAACAATCCCCGCAGGATTCATTAAAAATAGGTTAGCGTTACTTCCAGTTATTGAAATTAATCCATTAATGATTGAGGGATCACCGCCGACAATTCGAGTTAAAATATTGCGAATTTGAGGATTAGCTAAAAAGTTAGCAATTTGGTCGGCATTTAAGCCAAATTTTTCTAAACTATGAAAAAGATTAGCTCCGTCTTCTGATAAACTTCCTCCTTCAATATTAAAACGATTTCCGTCTTGATTAACAAGAGTTCCTGTACCATCGTTGGCAGGAATAATTGATTGTGCTAATGTGGGAGTTAGGGAAATTATTTTGACAATCAATAAAGAAAAAACAATTAAATTAGTTGCTCGTTTGATAGACATTTTTTGTTTAAATTTTTTGATAAATATGAAAAATCATTAATTTAAAAGTATCATCTTTTTCTTAGAGATTATAATCAAAATTCGAGAAAGAAATGAAAGGAATCCCATAATCGAAGTGAATCTGTAATCCTTCAATCATAACAACACTATTTCAAATTAGCCCTAACTCTGTTCTCATCAAATCTAGATCAAATATGAATATGAGAAAAACAAAAGTCTTTAACCGTCATAGAATGGCTTGGCTAGTTGACTTATGTATTTGTACTTATCTATGATACTTACCAAGTATCAAGGGTTGATCTGATCCTGAAAAAATAGTGTGAGGCAGATAATTTAATGAATAAGCCAAATTTAGAATATTCTCCAATTCAAACTTCTATTATCAATATTTATCAACGTTATCAGTCGGTTAAGGAAGGAAAAGTCGCAACATATATTCCCGAACTAAGTAAAGTTGATCCTAATCTTTTCGGAATTTGTATTACTACCCCTGATGGCCAAAGCTACCAAGCAGGAGAATCACACCATTGTTTCACCATTCAATCAATTTCTAAACCTTTTGTTTATGGTTTAGCCATAGTTGACCATGGCCTTGAGAAAATTATGACTAAAGTTGGGGTAGAACCCACAGGAGAAGCTTTTAACTCAATCATCTTTGATGAAGAAAATAACCGTCCCTATAATCCGATGGTTAATGCTGGAGCGATCGCCACAACAGCTTTGATCCAAGGTAACGGGTATGAGGAAAGATTTAACCGCATTTTAAGGATGTTTGAGCGGTTTGCTGGTCGTTCTTTAGAGGTAGATGAAGCAGTATTTGAGTCAGAAAGAGCAACGGGTCATCGTAACCGTGCGATCGCCTATTTAGAGTTAAATGCACAAATGTTAGAAGGAAATATTGATGAACATTTAGATCTTTATTTTCGCCAATGTTCTATCTTGGTTAACGCCAAGGATTTAGCTGTCATGGCTGCTACTTTAGCGAATAATGGGATTAATCCGATTACGAAGCAAAAAGCAGTTAACCCCGAAGAAGTTCGCGCTATTCTCAGCGTCATGGCCAGTTGTGGAATGTATGATTTTTCGGGAGAATGGCTGTATCGTATTGGTTTGCCGGCTAAAAGTGGAGTGGGTGGCGGCATTGTTGCTGTTTTACCTGGTCAATTTGGAATTGGTACATTTTCCCCTCTTTTAGATCCACGAGGAAATAGTGTACGAGGGATTAAAGTTTGTGAGGAGTTATCTCAACGCTTCAAGTTTCATTTATTTAATAGTCATCCCATATCTCAAACCTGTGTTAGTCGAATTTATACTGGGGCGATGGTTGCTTCAAAACGACAAAGACGGACGTTTCAAAGAGATTTTTTAGATAAAGAAGGGGAACAAATTTTAGTTTATGAACTGAAAGGGGATCTTTATTTTGCCACTATAGAAAAATTAGTGCGTCAGCTACAAAATTGTCAACGACAAGCTAAGTTTATTATTTTAGATGGTAATCGTGTTGGTAATGTTAATAGTAGTGCCATTACCTTACTATCAGATATTAGACAATGGTGTATTAGTCAAAAAATTACGCTAATCTTAACTGGATTTCCCCAGACAACGATAACCAGGCTTAAAGCCAATAATTGGACAGATGAGGCATTTTTGGGGACTATTGATAACGCCCTCGAATGGTGTGAAAATTATTTATTAGAGCAAAGTAATTATGGGGATAAAACCTTTAAAGATAAGCTCTCTTTAGGAGATATGGATATATTTAACACATTTACTGAAGAAGAAAAAGCAGCGATCGCCCCGTTATTTACAGAAGTTTCTTATCAACCTAATGACGTAATTATTCAAGAAGGAGAAAAAGCTGATCGTTTATTTCTCTTAGCAAAAGGAATGGCAACGGTTTCTTTGTCCCTTTCTGATAGTAATCAAAGAAAACGGTTAACAACCTATATTCCAGGGATTGCTTTTGGAGAATTAGCTCTTTTTAATGTTAATGTAAGTCAGCGAACCGCTGATATTGTGGCAGATACTGAAGTGACTTGTTATGTACTACCTTTTGACAAGCTCAAAACATTACTCGTAACAAATCCTGAAATTTATATTAAATTACTGCAAACTTTTGGAACAACCTTAGTTAATACTATTAAACGCGCAACTTTAGAAATTCGGAGTTTATCAGCACAATAATTAACTTAGTTGGTCGTTTTATAGACATTTTTAGGTTAATTTTTTTGATAAATTATGGAGAATAATTAATTTGAAAGTATAATCCCTGTTCTTGGAGATTATCCCCAAGATGAGGTAAAGAAATTAAAGGAATTCCATAATCGACTCGAATTTTTAACCCTTCAATCATAGCAACATTATTCCAAATTAGCCCTAACCCCGTTCCCATCAAAAATTTTTTACTAGATGAATTACGATTAGCATTATCAGAAGTAAACCAAATTGATCCCATATCAAGAAAAGGAGCAATTTCTATGCTAGATTGACTCTTATTATTTCCAATTATTGTCATTCGATCTTCAATTGATAATCGAAACCCATTATCCCCGAATCTAATATTCTGTCGATAACCGCGCACTGATTGTCCTCCTCCAATTAAAAACCATTGATCTGGTAATAATGAATCGGGAGTTAACTGTATTTCTCCTCTAATAATCATGAAATGATTATCATTCCATTGTTGTAATCTTTGTCCTTGAAATAACCAACTAACAAAGCGACTATCTGGCGTTGAATCTGGACGAACTGTTGCATCAAATAGATCAACTCCCCAATTAAATTGAGAACGCAAAAACCAAAATCCCTGTTCATCTCGACTTAAATAATCTTGTCCAAATTGAAAGACAGTTGAGCGATTTCTGGCATTTTCCAGAGATACTGATTCTCCATTAATTAATGTTTGTCCATTTTGATAATAGAACCCTAGAGACAAAGCTAATTCATCAGATAAACTCCGCCATAAGGGTTGTCTAAAACTTATTTCATAAACTTGTTTATTTCCTGTAATATTAAACTCATCTAAGGGATCTTGAGTGACTCTTGTCCAGGTAGGAATGACTCGAAGTTGAAGGGTTCCTTCTTCAGCATTTAAAGGGAGTTGATAAATCGCATCAATGGTATTTGCGCCATCGGTTGTTGAACGATAATAAGAAACAGATAAATTATCTCCAAATCCTGTTATATTAGTGTGTTTTAAAAAAGTACCGCTACGATTTGAGCCAATACTTGGGGGAGAAAAGTTATCAATTCCTACTCCAAATTCCCAGTTATTATTTTCTTTTATGGTAGCGACCAAAACACTTAATCCAGGTTTTCCCGATGCTTGAATACTTGCATCAACACTTTCAAAAAGAGGATTTATAGAGAGCAATCTTAATTGTTCTTCTAATTCAATAATATTAAGAGGTGAACTAATTCCTAATAAAAGGCGATCGCAGATGTAAGATAATGATAAGTTTTCTCTACCTAGTAATTGCAACTCAGACAGTTGACCTTCAATAACAACAATTTCACCTATACTATTTTGGTCAATTGATTTGAGAGAATTAATAGTTGCTTTTGAGGTGATATAACCCTTGCTGAAATAATATTCGGTGATGGTATTGGCTAAGGTTTTATGAAATTGATTAAATGTGTCTACTGTTAACTTTTTTTCTTGATGCTTTTGAATTAGATTTAAAATCTCAGGTCTTGCTAGAAGTTCTTCTGTGGTAAACGCCGTATTTCCCGTAACTGTGATGGGAATTATTGTATCTTCAACGGTTAATTTTAATAATATTTTTGAATGAAAATAAGGCTTTTTTTCTTGAATATTAAAAAGACAATTATCTATTTCTTTAGGTTTTTCTTCTAAATTTTGAGAGATTTTTTGAACCAGGGTATTAGTAACGTTTTTTTCTGGATTCAAGACGGTATTTGTTAACGGTTCAGCCAATGATTCAAGTGCTATAGTCGCTAAGGTTATGCTTAGACCAATAGAAAGTGCATTCAAATGTACCATAAAAAGTAAAGCATCATTTTATAAAGTAAATATTAAGAGAACTGTAGGGTGTATTAGCGTAGTGTCATACACCAACAAAACTATTTTGGTACGTTACGGCAGAAAAAAAGGAGAAACATTATTCAAAAAACTGTAGTTGGCCTAACGCACCCTACTTAAAATTTTATTTAGGAAGAGTCTCTAATACTTGATCACTTTAATTGATTGATGTCCGACCACTTATCATCCTTCAATATATTGTGACAGATAATCACTTTTTGCGATAGAAGCCTATCAATACATTATCTAACAGAAGTTTGATTAAATGCAATTTTTTTGATGAACCCATTGACATTTATGGATAGATATGGTTTTTTAGAAAAAGTCATTGGCTATTCACTAAAAGAGACCGACTCTTCTTGCAATAATTATGACAAATAAGTAATTGCATGGGGGAACAGGCAACAGACATTTTTAACCTAATTAGGATAGAATACTTATGAGCAAAAGATTCTTGGGAAAATATTCAACTAGAGCAAGTTTATTAATTTCTTTGGGATTTTTAAGTGTTTCTTCTAGCTTTTTGCCCGTTTTGTCGGCTTCTCTGTTTAACAACACTATTATTAGCTTAAACTTCCCCGATACAGGAAGTAGAGGCGCGCCTAAAAAAAGTGCAGGGGGAGGAACTCGAAGTGACGCGGAGTCTTGTTTAACGAATGAAAAAAACGAACCTCCTTTAGTAGTATTGATGCCTAACCGAGAGAATAAAGCTAAAACTGCCAGGGATACTCCGACCTTTTATGGGTATGTTCCTACAACAACAGCCACCCAAGGAGAATTTGTTTTAGTAGATAGCAATGATCAAGAAGTTTATTATACTCAATTTCAATTACCATCAACGCCAGGAATTATTAGCTTAGAAATCCCTAAAAAAGTAGCTTTAAAACCAGGAAATTATACTTGGTCATTTATGGTGATTTGTGACTCTCGTTATCGAAATCGAGATAAATATGTAGAAGGTTCCCTAGAATACGTTGAACCTAATCAAGGATTAACCAGTCAGATTAGCAATAAACTTTCCTTAGAAAAAGCCCAACTCTATGCCAACTCTAGTCTATGGTTTGAAACCCTTGATACCGTCATCCAAATCAGACAAGAAAATCCCCAGGCATGGCAAGAACTTTTAGAATCAGTGGGATTAGGAATGTTAGCTGACGTTCCTATTTTGGATTGTTGCCAAGTTGATAATTAAACGTATATTTTATGTGGGAAAGTTTACAACATTTTTTTTGGCAAAGTCGTGGGGTTTGGTTAACAACGCCAACCGTAGCAGGATTGGTCATTCTTTTGCGTTTAGGGGGATTCCTACAAGGGTGGGAATGGGATTTGTTTGACTTTTATATGAAATCTCGTCCCTCAGAAAATCAAGATAATCGAATTGCGATTGTTGGCATTAATGAAAATGATTTAAGTCGGCTCAATGAATCAATTATTAGTGATCAAGTATTAGGGTCGTTATTGAATAAATTAAAAGCCCAAAATCCTCGCGCGATTGGTTTAGATATTTATCGTGACTTACCTGTCCCGCCAGGCCATGAAACTTTAGTTGAGGTATTTCAAACAACCCCTAATCTTGTTGGTATTCAAAAAGTAGCAGGAGAGGTGGGATGGGAAACTGTCGCCCCGCCTCCAATGTTAAAAGAAAAGGGACAAGTGGGGGCTAATGACTTAATATTTGATGGCGATAACCGAGTCAGACGAGGGTTAATTTCCTTGGACACAAAAGATGGGGAAACCATTTATAGTTTTAGTCTTCATTTAGCCTTACATTATCTTCAACAAGAAGGTATTAGCCCCGAAATGATAGAGGGGAGTGATCAGTGGCAACTGGGAAAAGCGGTTTTTTCTCCCCTAAATCCCAACTATGGGGGTTATATTCGTACCGATGCAGGAGGTTATCAACTTTTAATCAATTATCGTGGGGGCGATCGCACCTTTGAAACTGTTTCTATGACTGATATTCTCGAAGACAAGGTATCATCAGACTGGGCAAGCGATCGCGTGATTATTATCGGGAAAGTAGGGGAAAGTTTTAAAGACCTCTTTTTTACCCCCTATAGTAGTGGATTAGTTGGCTTACCAGAACCCATCGCTGGAGCAGAAATTCATGCTAATTTGGTCAGTCAAATTATTAGCAGTTCCCTAGAAGGTCGTCCTTTGATTAAAAGTTGGTCAGAGCCTCTAGAATGGCTGTGGATCATATTTTGGGCAGGGACGGGGGCAACCTTAACCTGGCAATTTCGCTATGTAGATGGGGAAAAAAATCTCTCCTGGAAACGATGGAGTAGTATTTTAGGGGCAGGGGGATTTTTAATAGGAAGTACCTATTTTGCTTTTATTGAAGGGTGGTGGATTCCTGTTGTTCCAGCATTTATTGCCTTTGGGGGATCAATCATGACCATTACCGCTTACGTGGCAAAAACAGCCGCAGAAATTCGTAAAACCTTTGGACGTTACCTCACTGATCAAGTAGTGGCCAATTTATTAGAAAATCCTTCGGGTTTATCTTTGGGGGGAGAAAGAAGAAAGATTACTATTTTGACTTCAGATTTGCGAGGATTTACGGCTACTTCAGAACGACTGCCCCCTGAAGAAGTGGTTAAAATTCTTAACTTTTATTTAGGTCATATGGCTGATGTGATTACTGAATATCAAGGGACGATTGATGAGTTTATGGGAGACGGAATTTTAGTCTTATTTGGTGCGCCTACCTCCCAAAAAGATGATGCTGAACGGGCGATCGCTTGTGCTGTGGCTATGCAATTAGCAATGGAATCTGTTAATAAACAGATGAAAAAATGGGATTTACCTAAACTTGAGATGGGAATTGGGATTAATACAGGAGAGGTTGTGGTCGGTAATATTGGCTCAGAAAAACGGACTAAATATGGAGTGGTTGGTTCGCAAGTAAATTTAACTTATCGGGTAGAATCTTATACCCTTGGGGGACAAATATTGATTTCTGAATCCACCTTAAAAGAGGTGGGTTCAACAATTGTAATTGAATCGGAAAAACAGGTAAAACCAAAGGGAGTCAAAGAACCTATTTCTATTTATGAAGTTGGAGGAATTGAAGGCAATTATAATTTATTTTTACCTAAGAAAGAGGAGGTTTTTGCAAAAATTCCTCAACCCTTATTAATTGAATATAGTATTTTAGATGGAAAAAATGTTGCAGATACTAAGTATCGTGGTAAATTAGTAGAGTTATCAGAAAATGGGGCAATTATTAATTATGCTCATAATGATACTCAAGGTTTTATTTCAGGAATGACCAATATTAAGTGTAATTTATTAAATTCAGAAAATTATCACCCCGTGAGTGATGATATCTATGCTAAAGTTTTAGATAAACCTCATCATAATGGTGGGTTTTATATTCGGTTTACCGCTAAACCTCCTGATGTGACAAAGAAGTTAGATGAACTTTATCAAAGTCTTGTCTGATAGGTCGGTAATTATTGGAAAAATTCATATCTTAACCTACGCTTAATTGTAATATTTATAAAATAGCATGACTCAACTACTTTTTTTGGGATCAGGTTCAGCTTTTACAGTCGGATCTGACAATTTTCATTCTAATATGTTTCTAATACATGAGACAGGAGAAAAATTGTTAATTGACTGTGGTTCTGATATTCGCTTTTCGTTGTATAAAGAAGGGTTTTCTCATCGAGATATTACAGATATTTATATTAGTCACTTACATTCTGATCATGTAGGAGGATTAGAATATGTAGGATTAACCACTAAATTTGATCCAAACTGTAATAAACCTAATCTTTATTTAAGTCACGATATTGCTGCTAATATTTGGGAAAATACTTTATCGGGAGGTATGAAATCAATTGAAGGAGAAATTACCACTTTAGATAGTTTTTTTAATATATATTCTATTGGTGATCAAAGATATTTTAGCTGGAAGCAGATTAATTTTGAATTGGTAAAAATGATTCATATTAATAACGGCACTTATGTAATGCCAACTTATGGTTTATTTTTTGAACTTAATAATATACAAATTTTCATTACAACTGACACTCAATTATGTGACGAAAAATTAAAAAAATATTATCAAGAAGCAGACATTATTTTTCATGATTGTGAAACATCAAAATATCCTACTCCTGTGCATTCACACTACAAAGAATTAGTCCAATTACCAGAACATATAAAACAGAAAATATGGCTGTATGGTTATCAACCTGGTGAACTTCCTAACGCAACAGAAGACGGATTTTTAGGCTTTGTTGAGAGAGGACAAAAATTTTTGATAAACGACATAGTTTTGTCGAAATAAAACATTAATATATATCTTAATGAATACAATTATTCAAAAAATTTATTGGCTGTTGAATTACCCTATTATTAATCTAGGTAGAGATCCTATTTCTATTAATACAATTCTTCAAATAATTATTAGTATTATTACTATTATTGTATTAGCGAGAGTTATTGTAATCTTATGTCAAAAATGGTTATTTAAAAAATTAAAAATTGAACCAGGTCATGGAGAAGCCTTTTCTACACTTATTTTTTATTTTATAATTACTTTTGGTAGCATCATTTCTTTACAAGCAACAGGAATTAATTTACAATCATTGGCGGTTATTGCTGGCGGTTTAGGAATTGGGGTTGGTTTTGGATTACAAAGTATCATAAAAGATTTTATTAGTGGTTTGATTTTATTATTAGGAAGACCGATTAAAGTTAATGATTTTATTCAATTTGGCAATCGTCAAGAATTTTCTGATGTACAAGGAACTGTTCAAAAAATCTCCTTACTTTTCACCATTATTAAAACTAAAAATTCAGCTTCTTTAATTATTCCTAACAGTTATTTAGTGACCTATCCTATTTTAAATTGGCATTATGAAAAAACGGATCATCGAATCGAAATAAACTTAAAAGTTGGTAAAGATACTGATTTTTTGTTGTTAACAGAACTGGTTTTAGATACAGCTTATAAAGAACCATCAGTTAAAAATAATCCTCCCCCAAAATTAATTTTTAAACAAATTCATGATTATTATTGTGAGTTAATTCTAAAAGTATGGATTGATGATGTAAAAAATGATGATTTTACGATTAATAGATTGAATTATGCCCTTGAATATTATTTGCAACAAAACGGCATTAATCTAATTTTTCCCAATCAGCAAATTGCTATTTCTAATCCTAACTTTAACTTCCCTATATCCATTAATAAAAATGTTAACTCTCTAAATTTTTCTAATGCTAACCAATCTAATAATACCTATATTTCTGTTCGTGGAATTTTAAAAAACAACCATTATTTTTCAGATTTAACTCATCTTGAACTCCGTAACTTAATCGAAGTAGGGTATCAACAGCAATTAAATCAAGATACTATTTTATTTAATGAAGGAGATCCAGGAGATTCATTTTATATTATTTTATCAGGCTCAGTAGAAGTTTTTGTTCCTAAAATTAATAAATATCTAGCAACTTTAAAGCCAGGATCTATTTTTGGAGAACTTGCTTTAATATTAGGAATTCCTAGAACTGCTTCCATCAAAACACTTGAAAAAACTCGCTTATTTGTTATTGACAAAGTAGGTTTTCAGAAAATATTACAAGAACAATCTAATATTGCTGAGGTTATTTTTGAGGAGTTGAGTAAACATCAAGAAGAATTAGCTCAACGTCACAAACAACTCAAAGAGATGGGATTAATCAGTGAAGATGAAGATGATATCAATATCGTTAATTGGGTTCGTAAAAGAATTCACAATTTGTTTTCTATTCCTGACTAACGTTTTGTTAGGTTAGGATCGCTTACCAAAAAGGTTAACAGCGATGGAAACCTGAGCTTATTACCAGACTAAATCAAGCGTTTTTTAAGAATGAATTCAGCAATTGTTAAATCAATTGGGGTGGTGACTTTTAAGTTTGTTTCTTCTCCTTCTACAATTTTGACAGGTAACTGACACTTTTCAAATAAGGCTGCATCATCAGTAACTTCCCAACCTAAATTACGTCCTTTTTCATGACAGTCTTTTAAGAGTTTAACCTCAAAACCTTGGGGAGTTTGGGCTGCCCATAATTGAGATCTTTTAGGGGTATCTTGAATAAATTGATGCTGATCAACCACTTTAATGGTATCTTTAACAGGAATAGCGGCAATTAATCCCTGACAGGTTAATAATTCCTTCGCGCAACGATCAAAAAGGTCTGGAGTCGCTAAACATCTCGCCCCATCATGGATTAAAACCCGTTGTGCATTTTGGGGTAATGCTTGTAATCCATTGTAAACTGATTGTTGGCGAGTCTCGCCTCCCTCGATTAATTCGATGGGTTTAGTCAGGGAAAGATTAGCGAGAATTTCTTTAAACTTAGAGAAGTCATAGGATTGACCAATAATACCGATCCAGCCAATTTCCTCCGATGCTTCAGCCGCCAGAAGCGTCCAAGTTAATAAAGGTTTTCCTAGGAGAGTTAGAAGCAGTTTATTGCGATCGCTTCCCATCCGTTTTCCTAGTCCTGCTGCTGGAATTAATAGATACATATTTTATGGTTTAACGATATATTTATGAATTTTACAAGATCCTCGCTCTCTTTCCGAATATTATTGTGAGATAATTCTAGCAACAGTAAGGGGTAACTCCATTGGGAGAATCCCACGAGGTTCGTCCGTGAGAGTATCAAAGGATTAAGGTGCGCTCTGATAACCTAGAATAGTTATTATTAACTTAATGAGCTATTAACTATTATGTCTAAACTAAAAAAGTTAATTCCTAGCGAACAAGTAATGGAAATATTAAATCGCTATGGAGGCTCATTAAACATAGTTATTATAAGTCGGATCAAAGGTGATATCGATGAAAAAATTCTAAGAAAAGCCTTAAATTTAGTTCAAGCTAATTATCCTTATTTAGATCATAGAATTATAGGGGGATTAGAACATCTTCATTTTACAGATAAAGAAACTCAAAATATCCCTTTGAAAATTGTCTATTTTGATAAAAATCATTCTTTACAAAACATAATATCAAAAGAGTTAAATACTCCCTTGAAAAGTAATAAGTCTTTGTTAAGATGCCTATTAGTTTTTAATAAAAAAAACCCTGAAATAAAATATTTGATTACTACCATACATCATGCTATATCAGATGGCTTATCGTCCATAAGACTTCAATCAGAGATATTCAATTATTGCCAAATTATAGCTTCAGACCGATGTTTAGAAGTTACGACAAATTCATCTCCAGTATCCTATCCTCTATCCTTAGATAAGTTATTACTTAAAAATAAAATAAATATAATTAACAGTGCATGGTTTTTGTTAAAACTTAGGCTTAAGATGTTTGTCCATCAAACAGAATCATTAAAATCCGAAAAAAATGTAGCTATTGAGTTGCGTCGCTGTGGAATAACTCAGCGATTTCTCAATCCAGACTTGACTCAAAAACTGCTCAAATTATGTCAAGTAGAAAATACAACAGTACAAGGTGCTTTATGTTCAGCCATGTTAATTATAGTCGCTAATAAGATCAGAAACAATAAGCAAAAAAAAGTTAATATTTCTTGTGCTTCTTATGTCGATTTACGGCGAAGAATCAAGCCAGAAATTGCTCCAGAAAATATGGGAATGTGGGCTTCATTTTTAACGTCTTTTCATACCCTAAAATCGGAAATTTTATTTTGGGAAATAGCTAGAGATGTGACGGCACAAATAAATAAAGGTTTAAAGAGAAAAGATATGTTTAAATCGTTATTAATGCTCCGAAAATTAGTAGAAAATTTTCTCATTGATTCTGAGACAAGTTTGGCAACAACTTCAGTGACAAATATTGGTAGAATTAAAATTCCTGAAATTAAAGGGGTATTAACCTTAGAAGAAATAAGTTTTATTCCCTCTAATGTTATTTTTAACAAAATTTTTACTGTTGCTGTTGCAACATTTAATGAAAAAATGATTCTGAACTTTACCGTTTCTCAACCGTCTATTAGTCAAGAAACCCTCGATTCGCTAGCAGATAATGTAATTCTCTGTTTAACTGAAATTTGTGATAATACTGTGACCTAACCAAAAGACATAATGGAAACAAATTAATTTATTGCTGAAATCCAATAGACAAAACAATCAATTACCTTAACTATTTTTTCGATTTCCCCTAAAATATAATAGCCCCCCACTTGTGGCAGCAAGAAGGGGACTCGTTTGGTGTTAGGAAGGATTAATTTCCTAATTTGGCAAGATTAGGCAACGGTAGTCGCGTTTCCTTCGATGGAATAGCCAGCCGCCTTCCAAGCAGCCAAACCACCACTAATTTCCGCAACATTTAGATACCCAGCTTGGCGCAACTGCATTGCTGCTTCGGCAGTCATTTCGTCGGTTTCACCGTAGACATAGATATCACGGGTGAGTTCGAGACTCATTAAAGCGCGATCGCTTAATTCATTCATGGGAAAGGAAATAGCTCCCATAATGTGGCTATTGTTGAACTGATCTCTATCGCGAACATCAATGATTGTTAGGGCAGGTTCTCCCCAATCTAACCGAGATTTTAGGTCATAAATCCTTACTTTTGATTCGATAGTAGGGGGTACAGGTATTAATCCGCCATAAGTAGTCATAATGTTTTTCTATCTCTAAATAAATTTTCACTTATAAATGTAACAAAATTTTAATTATTTGTAAAGTTTTGTTGAAAAAGATTTACACAAATAAGAATTTATACTCAGTTCAGGACGAACTAAAATAGTAAGATAGTAAACATAACCTCAGATTTTATGGCTACAACAGACCTTAAAACTCCTCCACAGACTGATCAAGAGACTTATCTTAATGAAATTCCCAATGATGTAGAAATGTCCTTGTTTGATCATCTTGAAGAATTGCGCCAACGGATTTTTTATGGGCTAATTGCCGCTGTTATTGGAATTATCGGTTGTTTTGTCTTCGTGAAACCCTTGGTAAAGTGGTTGCAAGTTCCCGCCCAAGGGGTTGAATTTTTACAATTAGCCCCAGGAGAATTCTTTTTTGTCTCGATTAAAGTTGCTGGATATAGTGGATTATTAGTATCGAGTCCCTTTATTCTCTACCAAATTATTCAATTTGTTTTACCTGGTTTAACCCGTCGAGAAAGCCGTTTATTAGCTCCTGTGGTGTTAGGATCGAGTGTTTTATTTTTTGTTGGCTTAGCTTTCGCTTATTGGGCATTAATTCCTGCTGCGTTACAATTTTTTATTAATTATGGTTCTGAGGTAGTTGCACAATCCTGGTCAATTGATCGGTATTTTGAGTTTATTTTACTATTGATGTTTAGTACCGGACTTGCTTTCCAAATTCCTATTATCCAATTAATTTTAGGGTTTCTTGGGATTGTTTCGTCAGGACAAATGTTGAAAGGATGGCGTGTGATTGTTCTTGGTTCTGTAATCTTAGGAGCCGTTTTAACCCCTTCAACTGACCCCTTAACTCAATCTTTATTAGCTAGTGCTGTGTTAGGGCTATATTTTGGGGGAATTGGCATGGTCAAGTTAACAGGAAATTGATAGCTAATAGTTAATAGTTAATAGTTGATAGTTAATAGTTGATAGTTAATAGTTGATAGTTAGAAGTTTAGGTAAGCTGAGGAGAAAATAGGCGTGATATTACTCTAAAATCCATTCTGAAGCCCTTTCTCCTAAATCTAGAGGAATACTAATGACTTTACCCAAACGAGGGCGATCGCGGGTTTGTTCTAAATAAGCAATAATTTGTTGTGTACTTCCCCAAGCTGTCAGATAACTCGCTACGGTGTCTAAATGCTCAAAATACTCGGTTTGAGATAGAGGAAAAGACGCTTGTTCAAGGTATTTCCACATCACTTGGCAAAAAACTCTTCCTTTTACCTTTCGCAACTGAATATCATAAGATCTACCCCATTTACTAAATAATAGTCCGTGTAATTCTTGCCCAGTCATTACTTTTCTTCATCCATGATTAAAACATTTTTTCTGTTATAACTTAAATTATTTAGAGCGATCGCGCTTCTTTGACCCATTGTTGTACCTTTTCAACAGGAGGACATAAATCATTCCGTTGCATCGTAGCCACTTGTAACTTCAAAATTTGTCGATGTAAACGAGGTGCAAGGGTTTGAGATAATTGACTGACTGAAGCGATACCTGCGTGTAAAATCAGCCCACAATAGTCACATCCTACACTAGGAACACGGGCTAAATCTGCTAAGGCAACCCATTTATTAATATACTTAATATTAAGCTGTAATTCATTGGCTAAGGCTTGTTTTAGTTCAGGGGTCTTAGCTCGTTCAAGTAAGTCTTGAGTGGTTAAAATTCCCGACGCTTTCAGTTGCTTTTGTTCAGCTTGACTTAAACCCGGTAATTGTTCTATCTTCCAATGATTAGCTTTCATATAAAATCAACATTTAGAGAACCGATAAAGTAACCAGCATCCCATTCCTAAGCCAAGAAAGTTAGGCAACCATCCCGCCATAAAGGGGGAAAGAACACCCATTAATCCTAAACTACCGATAACAAATCCCAACAGATAATAGGTAAAAATAATGATCACACTCAGGCCAAAACTGGTAGCTCTCCCCATTTGTTGTGGTCTGACCCCCAACACAGATCCTACCAAACCAAACACAACACAAATAAAAGGAAAAGCCAGTTTTTGTTGTATTCGCACCTGAAAAGTTCGTAAGTTTTTTTCATCCCCGATCATTCGCAATAATTTCATGTATTCTTGGGCTTGAACTACATTCATTTCATAGGGATCTCGACCCTGGAGAGCAAATTCAAAAGGAGCTTTAGTCAAAGATAACTGACGATGTTTGAAGGGAAAGGTATCACTATAGGAAGCATCGGGAGCTAGTTTATAAATCGTTCCATTAAAAAAATCCCAAGTATCTTCTCTCGAATTCCAGGTAGCTGAATCGGAAACAACGATTTTATTAAGGTTACTTCCTATCCATTCTAGAATGGTTAAAGTTTTCATCTTTTGACCATCAAACTTTTCAGCATAAAATAAATGTTTTAGTCGTTTAACTGTTTCTCCATTGGGTAAATCAACTTCTTCATAAGAAGGATAAAAAATATCTTTATTTTGCCAAAAGGGATGTTCTTCTTTTAAATATTCAACTAAAATTGATGTGGCTCGATAATTAGCACTAGGAACGACCAATTCACTAAAAACAAAGGTTATCCCTGTTACCACTAAACTAAGAATTAAAGCAGGGGTAATGATGCGATAAAGACTCACTCCGCAAGCACGTAATGCGATTAATTCACTATCATTACTAAGACGGCCATAGGTCAATAAGGTCGTTAACATGACTGAAATTGGTAGGGCATAAGCCGTGAATTCTGGCACTTTTAAGAGTAAAATCTCCATGGCTTGCATCAGGGGAAGGTTAGACTCTACTACTTTATTCGCCAAGTCGGATAAATAACCAATAGCTACCCCTAATGACGAAACGAGTCCCACACTAAAAATAAACGGGGGAATCAGTTCGCCTCCAATGTAGCGATCCATCAAAGATAGAGAAAATCGACCCTTTTGCGATCGCCATAAATTAGATAGAGATTGAAGCACTTTCGTCAACATCAGAGATTTAGTAGAACCACCCTTAATTGAGCATTGACGGACAATTAACTGGTTAGTTGCTTGTAGTAGCCAACTATAGGCAAGTTTTCTATAGCCGTCAATCTTGTCCTTGATTAATTTGATCATGCGTTACAATCCTTAACAAAGGCAACCCCCTCTTGATGTGAATACTAATGACCATGAAAACAGCTTTGATTACTGGTGCATCTTCTGGTATCGGCACTGCTTTTGCTCAAGAGTTAGCAATGCGCCAGATGAATTTAATTTTAGTTGCTCGTTCCCAAGATAAACTATATCAACTTGCTCAAACCCTAAAAGATCAAGCGTCAATTGACGTGGAGGTAATTGTTCAAGATTTAACTGAGCCACAAGCGGCCAAGAAAGTTTATGATACTGTTACCGAGAAAGGATTGACCGTTGACTTTTTAATTAATAATGCAGGATTTGGAGATTATGGAGCATTTACCCAACGGGAATTATCCCGTCAGATAGAAATGATCCAACTGAATATTGTTGCTTTAGTCGAGCTAACTTATTTATTTTTGTCGAGTATGCAACAACGAGGAACAGGAAGTATTATTAACGTTTCTTCCATTGCTGGATTTCAACCGTTACCCTATTTATCGATTTATGCAGCGACGAAGGCCTTTGTTCTCAGTTTTTCTGAAGCGTTATGGGCTGAAAACCAAGGAACCAATATTAATATCCTTGCCTTATGTCCAGGTCCGACAGAATCTAATTTTTTTAAAGTCGCCGATTTTCCCGACAGTTTCGCCAATCAAAATAATGGAAATTTAACACCAGCAGAAGAGGTTGTTAAAGAAGCCCTCGAAGCCCTCGAAAAAGATAAATCAAACACGGTTCCTGGTGGATTTAGTAATCAATTTATTGTCAACTCTAGCCGTTTTCTCCCGAGGGAATGGTTACTCAATGCCATAGAAAAGCAATTTCGAGGTTAGAGAAATTTAGTTGAGTAGGGCTGTACATTCAAGAATTAGCTTCTGGTTAATTAAGGCATGGGGTTGAATGTCTAGGGCATGGTGAAAAGCTTGAATTGCCTCCCGATACTCTCCTAAAGCTGTCAAACATAATCCTAATCCATGCCATGCCCCAAAATGATAAGGAACTAACTGTACAACTTTTTCACAATCTTTTCTAGATTTCTCATACTTTTCTTGAGTAAAATACAAGACAGCCCGTCGATTCCAAGCTTCCGCAAAATCGGGATAATTATTGATGGTTTCACTCAGGAGTTTTTCGGCTGATTCGACCTCTCCATTTTCTAGTAACCATTGAGATCTTTTCAATAATTCCCTTCCTAATTCCCCTTTTTGTTCAAACCAAAACTGCCAAAGTTCAGCCGTAGCACGATCACGAATTGATTGATCAACTTCGTGCAGATTTTTTAATAGCTGAGGGATATTTGGAGAATTCACAGCAATAGGATAAAGAATTGAAAGGGCAAATGGACGCTTTTGAAAGATTTTGTATCTAGGACTTTGATTCTTCTGATGATTTTTCTTGAGAGTCCATATCGGGAATATAATCAGGCTTTTTCGCGTCTTCCCATCCAGCCGGACGCTTAGAATTGTACCAAGCAATAGAACCGATAGTGACCGCCGCGATGAACCCAACGACGTAAACAATCACGAAATAGGTGGGAAATTGTCCGGCTGTGGCGATTAGTTGTGTGGGTAAAAGCATTGTTCCTAAAAACTTTATTGAACTAATGTAAAGTTAGATTTTACCAAAAAGGGCGATCTATTGTAAAGATTGTTGTTCTATTAGCTGATATTCTTGTCAATCATCGGAGCCGGTTACGCTTTGTCCGCCAATTGTTGAGGATATCTTTAATAACTATTTCTTCTATCCATACTTGAGCGACTACGGTCATAGGAAGGGCTAAAAACAATCCCAATAAGCCAAAAAATAGGGCAAACGTGGCTTGAGAAAGTAACGTAATTGCTGGTAACATAGAAACTCTTTGTTTCATGACTAGAGGAGTCAAAATATTGCTTTCTACTTGTTGAATGAGAATATAAATAATTAGGACAGCTAATCCTTTCCAAGGGGAATCAATTAACCCAATAATTATTGGGGGGATAGAGCTTAGAATAGGGACTAAGTTGGGAATGAAAGTTAATAAACCTGCTAAAAGAGCATTAGCTAGAGGCAGTTGCACTTGCAAAATCGATAAACTCAACCAGCTTAGACAGGTGCTGAAAAAATTAGGGCTAAAGAAATTAAAATTGCTCGTCCTCTTTTTGGGATTCCCAACTTTATTAAAAATTCAACTAAGTAATTAAGAGCTGTGGCTAAAGCAACCGCGGTAAATGTTAGTAGTATAATTGAGCGAATTTGCCACAAGATATAAAGGGCAATGAGTAGGGCGATCGTTCCAGCAGAATAACAAAAAGACAATATATCCTCTACTTTTGACTAATTAAAAATTTGCTTAACTTTAAAAAACTATAATTTAATTCCTCTCATGGCTAAGTATAATAGTAAGTTTGGAAGAGATTAAAACTTGCAACAAGGAGACAGCCCCATGGCTCGGATGTATTATGACACAGATGCCAACCTAGACCTTTTAGCCGGTAAAACAATTGCCATTATTGGTTATGGTTCCCAAGGTCATGCCCACGCCCTTAACCTTAAAGATAGTGGCATAGACGTTATTGTGGGGTTGTATCCAGGGAGTAAGTCCACCCAAAAAGCCCAGGATGCAGGGTTAAAAGTTCTTAGTGTCACCGAAGCAGCTAAAGCAGCAGATTGGATTATGATTCTGTTGCCTGATGAAGTTCAAAAAACGGTCTATATTAATGAAATAGAACCGAATCTAACCGAAGGAAAAGTCCTTTCTTTTGCTCATGGGTTCAATATTCATTTTGGCCAAATAGTTCCCCCTCCTACCGTTGATGTGGTAATGATCGCCCCTAAAGGACCTGGCCATTTAGTTCGACGTACCTATGAACAAGGGGAAGGCGTTCCCTGTTTATTTGCTGTCTATCAAGATGGGACAGGACAAGCTCGCGATCGCGCTATGGCTTATGCTAAAGGGATTGGAGGAACCCGCGCCGGAATCCTAGAAACGACTTTCCGTGAAGAAACCGAAACAGACTTATTTGGAGAACAGGTTGTTCTGTGTGGGGGGTTAAGTGCTTTAATTAAAGGCGGATTTGAAACCCTAGTAGCCGCGGGATATCAACCAGAATTAGCCTATTTTGAATGTCTTCATGAAGTTAAATTAATTGTTGACCTGATTGTAGAAGGGGGACTGGCTAAAATGCGCGATAGTATCTCTAATACAGCAGAATATGGAGATTTAACCCGTGGTCCTCGTATTGTCACCGATGAAACTCGCGCTGAGATGAAGAAGATTCTCAGTGAAATTCAATCAGGACAATTTGCACGGGAATTTGTCTTAGAAAATCAATCGGGTAAACCTGGATTTACCGCAATGCGTCGCCAAGAAGCCGAACATTCTATTGAGGAAGTTGGAAAAGATCTACGGGCGATGTTTAGTTGGTTGAAAGATAAATAATGAATGATGGGCTACGGGTTTATTAATTTCCTGTAGCCTTTTTTTCAGCTTCTTCGACTTGTTCGCTTAAGCTATCATTGGGGTTTCTAATTTGTGGGTTAGGGGTCAATTTAAGTAACATTTGATTAACTCTCGTTCGGGTATTTTTGCTGACATTACTTAGGGGTTCGGGAAGAAAGGTGTCTCCTATCCCGATAAAAATTAACCCCAAGACAAAAGCAATAGTCAACCAACTTTTTAAAAGACGCATTTTTCGCCTCTATTCTAGGAAATCAATTTATTTGCAGCTTTAGTATGCCCATTTTCCCTCCCTCAATGATCACAGCAGTAAGACCTTTTTCAAGAATCGTTAAAATTAGAGTTGTCAAAAATTAAATGTTGCTTGTACTGTCATATCGTTGAAATCATTATCACCACCATTGGGTAAATCTTCAACGCCAAAGAGGTTTTCTCCTAACATCTTCAGATGATCACGGCCATCAGGGTTGGCTGCGATAAACGGAACATAAATGATTTCTTCAATACCCTCAGTAGTCTCAGCATTTTGAGCAACATTTTGATCAAGGATCAATAATGGTGCATATAATTTGCCTCCTTCCAAAATTGCATCTACTGTGTTAGTTTGCTCATCTTCAACCGTTAAATTGAGTCCTGGTACTCGTTTGTCTAACGCTGCTTCGATATAACCTAAATCCCCAGGAGAAATATCACCTATTTTTCCGGTAATATCATCAATTTCATAGAAAGTAAAGATATTATCGAATGCAGCCTCGCGGTTAATAACAAATTGTCCTTCGACTGTGTCTCCTCTAAGTGAACGCAAATCAAGAAATTCCTGATTTTCTTCGTCTTGGGTACTTGCAATTAATTGTTGTAAGTTGAGTGGGAGGGTTTCGAGACTAATGTCAACAATTAGATCGTTATAATCGCTGTCGTTTCCATCTTCCCAAGCTAATCGAAATCCATTGTCTAGAGAAGATACTTGTAAATAATCCATTCCATCACTATTGGCTTCCGTGACCGAAAAGAATTGTGTATTATTTAACTCATCCCGTAAATAAAAGATAAAGCGATCGCCAGAAGTAACCGATACTGTTTTCTGAGGAGTACCACTTAAAACATTTTTTTCAGTAGCTAGGGAAGTATAAAGGATTTCTCCTCGCTCTAAAGCTATTTGCTCAAATCCAGGATCGGTTGGTAACAATCCATCAATACTATTATTTTCATCGATTTGTACCCATCCGAGAGTATTGAGTTTAGCAGCATTTGTCCCCTGGGTTTTAACATTTAGTTGTCCAACAACTCCTTCTATTCCTTGAACAAAAAAGCTCTCTTGAGTTGCATCAATTCCTAACTGTAACTGGGTTTCAACTGAAGCAGGTGCGCTGGGGTCTGTAATAATTCCGTTGGCTAAACCATCTTTATCTCCTCTTCCCCCATCTTGGTAGGTGATCTCAAGGCGATCGCTAATTCCATCCCCATCTAAATCAAAGACTCTTGTCCCTGTTTGTCCGTTATAAATAAAGTTTTCCCAAGTTTCGCTATTGGGATTGTAAGTCCAGTAGGAATTAGTGTTAAGTCCTCTGGGTAAATCTATGGTTAATGTCGTTGTTCCTCCTGGGGTTAATCCCTCAATATCAAATTCTAAAAATCCAGCAGAAAAGTTGTAAATGCTAGGATCAAGATTATTTAGAGGAAAATTATCTAAAATCTGAGCGTTTGTTATTATAAGTCCTTCTTCTGCGATTAGAGTAAAGTAATCATCAGCATTATTGGGATCTCGACCTGCTGCAAGGAGAGAAACAGTATTCGAGGGTTCCCTCGGTTGTTCTCCAGGTTGTTCTCCAAGTTGTTCTCCAGGTTGTTCCCCAGGTTGTTCCCCAGGCTGTTCTCCAGGCTGTTCTCCAGGTTGTTCTCCAGGTTGTTCCCCAGATTCTATTTCCACAGTGAATTGATCACTCGCATCATCGACCAAGGCATTCCCCGCGAGGTCTTCAATCCCACTATTGGCTGCATTTAAGGTCAACTCATAGGTTCCTGATGTTCCTGTCACCGTACTCAAATCGATGGTGTATTCCTCTGGTGTTACGGTAGTAACATTTAACCCACTTAAGTCTACCTGTACCCCATCTAAACTCAGACTAAAGTCTGTGATATCTACCCCAGTTACCTCTTCGGAGAAGTTTACTGTTACTAACCCCGCATTCTCATCACGGGGATCAGGGGTCACATTCACGATGTCAGCAATGGGGGATATGATATCTGCGCTTTCAAAAATAAAATTGTCTTCTGTTAAACTCGATGACTCAAAATCCCTAAGAATTGCGACATCATTCCCCAATATCTCAATAACTGTATTATTTCCTTCTTGTCGGATGTTCCAATCGATTCCTAAATCTGCAAATTCTAACTCAGTATTGAGAAGCCCAATCTTGTCCTCATCACGATTAAAATCCCCAATCTCATTAGGGTTCGTCGGTAAATCAAGATCGGCGTTACTAATCCAAAAGCTATCTTCTCCGTCTCCTCCTGTTACCTGGTTTTGACCGTCTCCTGTGCCTAAAAAGAACTCATCACTTCCTATTCCTCCGTCGATGCGATTACCATTGCCGGCAAAAACCTGATCATCACCACTACCCAAATTGATAATATTTCCACCGATAGCCAATTCCACTCTGACTAGATCATTGCCACTACCGGTAAATAGTATTTGCTGATCACCCTGAAAGTCACTATTACCATCAGCTGCATTAAATAGGTCATCTCCTGGGGTTCCTGAGATTATGGTATTTGTGGGAGGGGTAGTATCTATTTCCACAGTAAATTGATCACTCGCATCATCGACCAAGGCATTCCCCGCGAGGTCTTCAATCCCACTATTGGCTGCATTTAAGGTCAACTCATAGGTTCCTGATGTCCCTGTCACCGTACTCAAATCGATGGTGTATTCCTCTGGTGTTACGGTAGTAACATTTAACCCACTTAAGTCTACCTGTACCTCATCTAAACTCAGACTAAAGTCTGTGATATCTACCCCAGTTACCTCTTCGGAGAAGTTTACTGTTACTAACCCCGCATTCTCATCACGGGGATCAGGGGTCACATTCACGATGTCAGCAATGGGGGATATGATATCTGCGCTTTCAAAAATAAAATTGTCTTCTGTTAAACTCGATGACTCAAAATCCCTAAGAATTGCGACATCATTCCCCAATATCTCAATAACTGTATTATTTCCTTCTTGTCGGATGTTCCAATCGATTCCTAAATCTGCAAATTCTAACTCAGTATTGAGAAGCCCAATCTTGTCCTCATCACGATTAAAATCCCCAATCTCATTAGGGTTCGTCGGTAAATCAAGATCGGCGTTACTAATCCAAAAGCTATCTTCTCCGTCTCCTCCTGTTACCTGGTTTTGACCGTCTCCTGTGCCTAAAAAGAACTCATCATTTCCTATTCCTCCGTCGATGCGATTACCATTGCCGGCAAAAACCTGATCATCACCACTACCCAAATTGATAGTATTTCCCCCAACTGCAAGGGGAACTCTGACTATGTCATTGCCACTACCGGTAAATAGTATTTGGTGATCACCCTGAAAGTCACTATTATCATCAGCCGCATTAAATAGGTCATCTCCTGGGGTTCCTGAAATGACTATCTGGGTAACTAGAGGATCAATTGGACTATTGGAAGAATGAGTCATAGTTTTAGTTCAGAATGTTAAATCTGTTTCAATAAGTTCGCAAATAATACAACGTTTTTGTGGCTTATGGGGTAAGCTTGAAAACTGGTTCGTAGGTCAAGACTAAAAATTTTTTACAGTCTACAGTCAGTATGGGAACAGCATATAGTTTTAACTCACAACTAGAATCAACTTCAAGGTTTACCTACTATATTTTTTCTATAGATGTGGAAGTATTGATGACTTTTTGTGTTCCTTTTCTTAATTACCATTCAACTCACTATTTAATAAATTCAAGAGAATTTCAGTTAAAGTCAATTAACTTTAATCTAAGAATTTTCCTGTTTGAGTGACAGGTTTTTGTATTAGAAAATACTCGTTTAATGTTACTTAAAAAGTAAGAAATAAGCCATTCAAAAGATGGGGAAGTAAGAAGTAAAGAAAAACTTTCGTCCATATTTAGACAATATTAGACAATGTTTTTCCCATAAAAAGCCATTTCAAAGTATAGCTTCACATTCAAAGATTAAGATTAGACTAAGTAAAAGTTAATTTTAGGTACAAAAAAGTTTAAATTTTGGATAAAAAAGGTCAATAGTTTGACAAATATGGAATCTTGCTTAATTCCCTTTACAAAATTACCCAGAATACTGTAAATTTCATAACTGTAAACGGTAGAATTTGTCTAGACATATCTAGGCTAATCTCAATTCAACAATGGCTTTTTGGAAAAATGCGGGAGAACAATTCCCCCGCACTTAGGGGAATCACTTTTACGGATCTTCCCCTTCTACTTAACATTGTTCCATTATACAGGGACTTTAATATATAGTTCCTATGGGAAATTGCGGGTCAATTTTAATAGGGCGAATGTACTAATTAGCTGGTGAAATACTTCTGGTCTCATAAAACCATTAATTCATAGAAAGTTATAGCTTATTTGCTCTCGAAAATTAACCGACTCTGTTGTGTAAAGTATCCCCTAAATTCCTGAGAAGTCGCTGAGAAAATTGTGAACTTTTAACGAACAGCAACACACTTTTGTGAAAGAGGTTTGAAGGATGACCAATATTGGAGAAACAACAGCACTGATTCCTCAGGCGGGCAGTTCCAACGCGCCCGAACACCTACAGGACGGCGGTAGCGGCGATACTGATTTCCCGTTTGGTAACTTTAAGACACTAGCGACGGTGGGGGAAAGAGACCCAGAAAATGGCCACGTGCTAACAGGTTATCCAGATGGTCACGCAGCCTGGCTTCACGATGAGGACACCATACGGGTGGTGTACCAATCTGAGTCCTATGCTACCCTAACTAGCTCCGAAGGAGAGACCTATAACTGGGTAATGGATAGTGGTGCGACTTTTACCGGTTCCCACGTTCACACCATTGACTATAACCGCGAAGCCTTTGCAGAGTTTCTCAATAACGACAGTGCCGCCAGCGAGATGTTCGAGGGGGCAGGACATCTGTTCAGCACGGTTTACAACGTATTTGGGGAAGAAGTAACCGGCAAGAACACCGACCCAACTGATCTTGGTGCTAAGTGGGGTAACCAATCCCTGGCCGATGGGACAGTGGTTGAGTTTGACGCGGATCAGCTGCTCACCGATGCTGACTGGTTCTTCCACTCCTTCTGCGGAGCCTACTACGAGCAAGCCAATAAGTACGGCGACGGCATTGGCTTTGAAGATGACGTTTACCTGATGGGTGAGGAATGGAACATCGGCCAACTGTTTGAAGAGGCTGCAGCCGCCGCCGGAATTACTGAAGAGGACGCGCGCCTGTCTCCAGGATCGGATTTCTTCACCACCACTATGGGTCTAGCCTCGATGGTGGTAGATATCGAAAACGAGACTGCCTATACAGTCCCCGCGTTGGGTCAGTCGGGTTATGAGAAAATCCTGCCCATGAACTCAGGGCATGAAGATTACGTCGTCATGGTGATGGCGGGCTACAACCTTGAGGTAGAGCCGGCACCCCTGATGATCTACATCGGTAAGAAGGGTGTAGACGAAGATGGCAATTCCCTTTCCGAGGATGCCAGCCAACGGGATTCTTTCTTAGGTCGCAACGGTCTGCTTTACGGTCAGTTATACGGGATGGCTCTCGATGACATGACTTACGCAGACATAGGCATTAACGAGATTGATGCTGATGAATTCATGATGGATGCCTATGCCAAAGATGCCGATGCTCCCGAAACCTTCAGCGCACGGTATTATCCCACTAGTTTTCGGTGGGATGGCTTCGATACCCCTGAGAACGCTAACGAAACAGAAGTGTTCCTGTGGGAGCAAGATGGCGACGAGTTACCAGATGGCAGTTTCGAGCCAAACGAGCAGCCAGCCGGCCACACTTTCTTCAACGGTGACAGCAAGACCGAGCATCCAGCAGTTGATCCAGACCCCAATAAGCACCGCTATATCCAAAACCTGACTGTGCCTAGTGCTCAGTTAGGCATCGAGTTCACTGATATTGTCAATGAGCTTGAGAACAATGATGCTGATGGCAACGGTCTGCCAGATTACCTGTCCGCAGATGTGACCCGAATTTTGGCCGGTGTAGATGGTGCGCTGACACTAGAGACCGGTGGCAAGGGAGCAGCTCACATCGGACCGAACAATCCCGACGGCACCGCAACCCATGCGATCCATGTCGAAGATGGTGAGGCTCGCATGGATCAACCTGACGGACTACAGTGGATTAAGGCCTCTGATGGGGATTTCCTGGTTGTAGACGAAGACTCAGGTAACGACTACGGCGAACGGAAGTTTGTTCTACCCATTGAGGAGAATGCAGAGGGTAACTTACAACTACAAGAGGAAGGCAAAGGCTACTTCTTGGCCTCGGCTGGTGGTTCTCTTAACCCTCGCGCACAAGCAGAAGTTGCAGCCATTCCAGGGACTTTCTCGAGAGCAACCAGTTCTGAGTTCTCCGGCACTTGGGACGTAACGCACCTTGTGGCGAAGAAAGAAAACGGCGACTTCTACACTCAAGAAGAGATAGCTGGAACGGGTGCTGCACAAATCAACAGCAGCATTCCTTTAGCTGAACACACTTTGATGGGTGTGCTACAGCACCGAGGTGAGTCTGGTGGAATCATTGCCGAACGCCAAGCCGACCAAGGCGGTCAGGTATTCTTGTTTAATATCGATCTTCCTGAATCCCCTAAATTAGTTGGTTTTTCATCCCTTCCTGCTGATACTTTTGCTCCTGGACTTCCTGGGGGTTCTGGTAATGAGGTCGAGAATCCCACCAACGGACGGGAAACCCCCTTTGACAATCAACCTGTACAGGGCTTTAGTGGGGTACAATTCGCCGGAGAAGACACCTATTGGTTCTTATCCGACAATGGCTACGGTTCTAAAGCTAATAGTGCTGATTATCTCCTCCGTATTTACGAAGTTGATCCCAATTTCACCACCGAGGAAGGGGGAAGCGGTGAAGCTCAATGGACTAATTTCATTCAACTGGCTGATCCCAACAATTTAATTCCCTTTGAAATTGAACAAGAGGGAACAGCAGAACGCTTACTCACTGGGGCTGATTTTGACATAGAATCTTTTGTTCTTACCCCAGATGGAGAGATTTGGGTCGGGGAAGAATTTGGTCCTTATCTGCTCAAATTCGACACAACAGGCACATTACTTGAAGCTCCTATTCCTACCCCTAACGAGATTGAATTTAATACCTTAAACGGTCAAGATCCTCTCGTTATCGGCCATCGTGGTGCTAGTGGCGATCTTCCTGAACATACCCTAGAAGCTTATGCGTTAGCGATCGAACAAGGTGCAGACTTTGTTGAACCTGACTTAGTTATTACCAGCGATGGGGTTCTGATTGCTCGTCACGAACCTATGCTCGATGACACGACTAACGTGGCTGACGTATTTGGACCAGAACGTCAATCGACCAAAATCCTTGATGGACAAGAAGTTACCGCTTACTTTGCCGAAGATTTTACCTTAGCAGAAATCAAACAATTACGTGCTGTTCAACCTCGTGATTTCCGTGATCAGAGTTTCAATGGTCAATTTGAAATTCCCACTCTTCAAGAAGTTATCGAACTGGTACAAGACGTAGAAGCTCAAACAGGGAACCAAGTTGGTATCTACCCTGAAACAAAACACCCGACCTTCTTTGATGAGCAAGGGTTATCCTTAGAAGAACCCTTAATCCAAACCCTTCAGGATACCGGCTTTACTGATCCTAGTCGCATCTTTATCCAATCTTTTGAGTTCCAAAACTTAATTGAATTACAAGGGCAGTTAGATGCAGAAGGACTCGGAGATATTCCTCTGGTTCAACTGTACGGTCGGGCCACTGACAGTGCTAATCCTAACGAACCTTTCTCTGTCCCTTATGACATTCGCTTTAACCTAGAACAGGGTAACGATTTAGCCGCTATCTATGGTCAAGACTTCCTGGATGCAGCAGAAAATCCCCTATCTTTAGACACAACTTATCAGGATCTAGATAATGCTGAGTTTTTGCAGGTTATCAGTGATTCATACGCTGAGGGTGCAGGTCCTTGGAAAAACAACTTCTTGTTGCGCGAATCCTTGGATACACCCGTTGATGGTGATGGTGACGGTGTCGCTGAAATTACCAGTCAGTTAACAGGAGAAGTCACTTCTTTTGTTGATGATGCTCATGCGGCTGGTTTACAGGTTCATCCTTATACCTTACGTGATGAAGAACGGTTCTTAACCTTAAATGCTGATGGAACTCCCCAAACTCCTGAACAAGAGTTTCAACAACTGATTGAGATCGGAGTAGATGGGTTTTTCACCGACTTCCCTGAAACAGGAGCAATGGAAGTAGCGAAATTAACCCAAGATTTCGTGGCTTCTCCTGATAATCCTGATGTCTTAGCCGGAAACGCTATTGATAACCTCCGTCGTTCCCGTGGATTTGAAGGAATGGCTTACAGTCCTGATTATGAGACTCTCTATCCTATGTTAGAGGGAGCAGTCGTGGGTGATCCTGCCAATGCTGTTCGGATTTATGAGTTCGATGTTGCTAGTGGAACTTATGGTTCGGATATCGTTGGTTTCTATGGCTTAGATGATGCTAGTCATGCCATTGGTGACTTCACACCCATTAATGACACCGAATTCCTCGTTATTGAACGGGATGGTGGACAAGGCGATGCTGCCCAATTCAAGAAAATCTTCAAGGTGGATTTCTCTGAAGTTGATGGAGAAGGTTTTGTTGAGAAAGAGGAACTCGTTGATCTACTCAACGTGGCTGATCCTAACGATTTAAACGGAGATGGACTTCAAACCTTTGATTTTCCCTTTGTAACCATTGAAGATGTTCTCGTCCTTGATGAAAATACCATTCTTGTTGCCAATGACAATAATTATCCCTTCTCCATTGGACGCGGACCCGACATTGACAATAACGAAATCATCAAGATTGAATTAAATGAATCTCTTGATCTTGATCCTCGTTTAGGAATGCCTGAAGATGAACCAGAAAACCCAGTAGTTAGCGGTGGAAATGGTGATGATAACTTTGATGCCGTTTTCTCTGAAGACTTTGATGGAAATGGTCAACTTCTGTTTACTGGTGGCGGTGACGATCAAGTTAATCTTTCCTATGCAGAAGGAGGAAATACTGTTACCACCAGTTCAGGGGATGATACCCTCTTTGCTTGGACAGGCGATCGCCTTGATGCTGGGGCTGGTGAAGATAAGATCTTCTTAGGTGCCGGTGGCGGCGGCAACCTTGTTACTGGAGGTGCTGACGCAGATACTTTCTATCTCACCCAAGATGATAACCTCTTACCCGCTAATCCCAATACTATTGGTGATTTCAACCAATCGGAAGGGGATCTGCTGGGCTTTTTAGCAACTAGCTTAGAGTTTGGTTCTAGTGATTTGAATTTTACTCAAGATGGCGCAAACACTATCATTGAAGCCTTTGGACAAGAGGTGGCGATTCTCAATGGAGTTAATGCCGCCAGTTTGACTGAACAGAACTTCATGTTTGCATAACCTAATATTGGGGTGGGCTTTTCCCACCCTGTTTTCTGGTTAATTTTGTAAGGTTTGTCGTAAGCTATACAAAAGCTGAAAAGTAGTACCTAATGAGGGCTGAAGCCCAAACTCACGAACTTTTCGATTTTGACTCTACTATCGTCAATCTTAAATAATACATTGAAAAATCAAAAATAAACTAAGTAAGGTTTAATTTTGGGTTAATAAAAAGTTAAGTTTTTGTTATTAATAAGTTAAGCTTTTAAAAAAATCGAATTAAATTAATTGACTTTGCAAAATGTGTCGATATATTGTAAATTCTGTAACTGTAAACAACAAGATTTTCTAGATTTATCTAGAGATGTATCAGTTTTAATCATGAGGATTGGGAAAAAGTAGGCCTCTCCCATCATGAAAGAAACTATTTTTACTGACTTTTGTCGTTTCTAGGCTTCAAAACACTTTGCATTTTAAGCCTTTTTTCTCTAAAAGATACGCCATTTATTCGTTGTATATAGCGGTATCTAACTTGTTTTAACTATCAACTATTAACTACCATGGCTTTTGAACTTCAACAATTTATTCTCGACAATAGCGACCAAGTATTAGGAACAACAGATGCCGGTCAACAGATTTTATTAGGAGGACTTTCAGGATTATTCTTTGAAAAAGAAGAAGAGGGTAAACAGTATTTTGTCGCTGTTCCTGATCGGGGTCCTAATGGCGCACCAACAGATGTAGATGGAGATGGAGATAATGAAAGACCCTTTGCTTTACCTGATTATCAAGCCAGAATTGTTCAGTTAGTTTTTGAGCCGGTTGTCGGAACGGTCGAAGTTGGCAACACGATTCTATTAACCCGTGAAGATGGGGTTACACCTATTACTGGATTACCTAATTTACAAGCTGATGAACCAGGGTTAGCTTATACCGATGAAGACCCCGTTGATCTTAATGGAAATCTTTTAGCTAATGATCCCTTTGGTGCAGATTTAGAATCTATTGTGATCGCTCCTAATGGTGACTATTGGATGTCTGATGAATACCGTCCTGCTATTTATCAGTTTGATTCTGATGGGGTTTTAATTAACCGTTTTATTCCCGAAGGGACTGCAGCCGCTAATGGTGATCCAGAAGGAACTTATGGAACAGAAACCTTACCCCCAATTTATGCCCAAAGACGGGCTAACCGTGGCTTTGAAGGCATGGCCTTAGATACAGATAATGGTAAGCTCTATGCTTGGATTCAAAGTCCCATTGATAACCCTGATGTTGCCAATAATGCTAATTCGAGAGCATCACAGATTTTACGGATTTTAGAAGTTGATCCTAGTAATGGTGAGGCTACTGGAGAATTTATTCATGTCCTGAATGATACCGATTTAGCAGTCGATAAAATTGGGGATGCGGTCTATAAAGGTGATGGCAAGTTTTTAGCTATTGAACGGGATTCTGCTGTTGGACCTGAGGCTGATAAATTTATTTTTGAAGTGGATATCACCAACGCCACTAATATCTTAGGAACCCCTTTATCAGAAGCCACCGAATCACAAGCCTTAGAACTCAAAACCGAAGAGGAAATAAGAGCGATCAATTCCTTGAGTCTCAACAGTCTTGGTAGTTTTGAAACTGGTGAAGAAGGAGGCGCGGAAATTGCTGCTTATGACTCAGGTAGTCAACGCTTATTTGTTACTAATGGAGCCAATGATCGTATAGACGTTATTGATATTAGTGATCCCACTAATCCCACAGAAGTCACCACCATTGATCTGAGTCCCTTTGGCGGAGGGGTTAATAGTGTTGCCGTAAAAGATGGAATTGTTGTTGCAGCCGTTGAAGCAGAGATTGTCACTGATAATGGAAGCGTTGTCTTTTTTGATGTTGACGGAAATTTAATTGATGAGGTTGAAGTGGGTGCATTACCAGATATGGTAACGTTTACCCCTGATGGCTCAAAAATCTTAGTGGCTAACGAAGGAGAACCCAATGAAGACTATACGATTGATCCTGAAGGTTCAATTAGTATTATCGATATCTCCAATGGCGTTGCTAATGCCACAGTAAATACTGCTGATTTTACTGCATTTAACAATCAAGAAGAAGCGTTAAAAGCAGCCGGAGTCAGAATTTTTGGTCTTAATGCTTCAGTTGCTCAAGATGTAGAACCTGAATATATCGCCGTGTCTCCCGATGGTTCTACGGCATTTGTCACCCTACAAGAAAATAACGCTGCTGCGGTTGTTGATATTGAAAACGCGACCATTACTGATATTGTTCCCCTTGGGTTTAAAGACCATAGTTTACCTGGAAATGGTCTAGATGCTAGTGACCGAGACGGTGCGATTAATATCCAAAATTGGCCGATTTTTGGGATGTACCAACCTGATAGCATTGCCTCTTTCCAAGTAGGTGCCGATACCTATTACATTACTGCTAATGAAGGAGATGCTCGTCTTCGTCCTACCGATGACGGTGTTTTCCCGGCTCCTAATGATGAAGAAGGTGACATTTTTAATGAAGAAGCAAGGATTAAAGATGTCATCCTTGATCCAACGGCGTTTCCCAATGCGGCGGAATTACAAGCTGATGAGAATATCGGTCGTCTCAACATTACTACCACCCTTGGAGATACAGACGGAGACGGGGATTTTGATGAACTTTATTCCTATGGATCGCGTTCTTTCTCGATTTGGAATAGCCAAGGGGAATTAGTCTTTGATAGTGGGGATGATTTAGAACAACTTACTGCTCTTGAGTTGCCCTCATTCTTTAATTCTGATGATGGAAGCACTGATGAGTTTGATGGTCGTAGTGATAATAAAGGGCCTGAACCTGAAGGGGTAACCGTCGGCACAATTGGCGATCGCACTTATGCTTTCATTGGTTTAGAACGCATTGGTGGAGTGATGACTTATGACATCACTGATCCGGAGAATCCTAAATTTGTTGACTACGAAAATACTACCCCATCAGAAAATATTAGTCCTGAAGGATTGGTCTTTATCTCGGCTGAAGATAGTCCTATTGGTACTCCCTTGTTAGTAACTACTAATGAGGTAAGTGGCAATACGGTTATCTATGAGGTCAATGAACAATCAGGGGTGAATCCTGTTGAGAAAACGTTGGTCTTAGATATAGTCGAAGAAGGTTATCAAGCAGGAGATAAACCTGAAGGTTTAGCATTACTCCCTGATGGAAATATTGCGATTCTTAATGACAATGACTTCGGGTTAGCTGATGAGCCAATTCCAGGTGATGGTTCTGTTCCTCTAAATCCTGACCCTACCCCCATCGTTTTAGGAATTTTTGAAGAAACCGATCTTCCCCAAGTGGTTAGCGGTACTCCTGATGATGATAAGTTTGATGCCGTTTTCTCTGAAGACTTTAAGGGAGATGAGCAAATCCTCTTTACTGGTAGCGGTAACGATCAAGTTAACCTTTCCTATGCAGAAGGGGATAACACTGTTACTACCAGTTCAGGGGATGATACCCTCTTTGCTTGGACAGGCGATCGCCTTGAGGCTGGGCATGGTGAAGATAAGATCTTCTTAGGTGCCGGTGGCGGCGGTAACCGAGTTACTGGAGGTGCTGACGCTGATACTTTCTATCTCACCCAAGATGATGACCTCTTACCTGGTAGTGCCAATATTATTGGTGATTTCAACCCATCTGAAGGCGATCAACTGGGATTCCTGGCTACTCGCTTAGAGTTTGGTTCAACTGAGTTGAATTTCCGTCAAGATGGCGCAAACACCATCATTGAAGCCTTTGGACAAGATGTGGCGATTCTCAATGGAGTGAATGCCCAAAGTTTAACTGAAGAAAACTTCATGTTTGCATAACCTTTTTGGGGTGGGTTCTTCCCACCCTGATTAGGCTTCGCTAAACAAATACTACAAAGCAGTTTGGCATAGAGTTTTGCACCTTTTTTTTATACCTAGTGAGGAGAGGTAATAGGTAACATCTGAACAGGGTTCTCGAAGAATAGCGAAGCCTACAAAAATAACCCCGAAGTGTACCGTTCGGACTTTGGTGAAGCCTCATGAGATCCAGAAATCCTATGGTATATGGATAACATTTTAAGGTTAAAAATAGATTAACCAAAGTTTAATTTCAATTGTTAACAGTTAAAGTTTTGGATATAAATAGGTTAAGATTGAATCAACATCGAATTTTGTTTAATTTTCTTTGCAAAAAATTCTCACATATTGTAAATTTTATAACTGTGGACTGTTAAGTTTCTCTAGGTTTCCCCTAGACAGATTCAGTTCAAGAAATGACTTTTTAGGAAAAGGCGGAAGAATTGCTCTCCCGCTCTCAGGGGAATCAAATTTACTGATTCTTCCCTTTTAAATAACCTTACTTTATTATACAGGAATTTTAATGATTGTTCCTGTATAATCTCCCTGGTCAGTTTTTCAAAGTGAATAAACTAAACTCTTAAATTTGGTTGTGTTTCTACAGACATTAACCCTTAGTAAGCCACAGGAGTTTATTAGTTTTGGAAGTTTAACTGACTCCAAAAGTAAAGTATCTCCTGAGTTCCTAAAAAGTCGCTGATCAAATCTTTAACTTTAGTATGAGGCGACTCTAAAGATGAGCAATAATCATGTTATTTTCATTCATCCTGATGGTACCAGTCCTTCTCACTATGGTTTTGCCCGATTTGTCGATCACGGTCCTGATGGACGTTTGAATTGGGATAATCTCTCCCATGCTGGTGTTTATCTCGGACACATGGAAGATCAACTCGGCGGGACTTCTAATGGAGGGGCTGTTACCCATGCTACAGGAGCAAAAGTTTACGCAGAATCCTTCGGATTTGAAGAAGATAACACCCCCATTGTTCCCCTATCAGGCAATGTGGGCAAAACCATCATGCAAGAAGCGGTTGAAGCCAGCAAAGTAACCGCATTGCTTCAATCTGGCGCAATTTACGAACCAGGAACCGCCGCCTTTGTCGCTCAAGTTGGAGAAATAGAAGTTGATGGTGAAAGGATTCCTCCCCGTCAACGGTTAGCAGACATTTCCAAACAAGTCATTGAGTCCGGCGTAGACTTTATTATGGCCGGAGGAGAACTTAATCTCTTACCGGTAGGAACTGATGGGTTTCATGGAACAGCAGCAGAGTTAGATGCTCTAAGTACCAATCCTTTACGTCGTCCTACAGAAAATCTGATCGACCTAGCTGAGAATTTAGGCTACACCGTTGTCTATACCAAAGACCAACTCCACGGGTTACTAGACCTTCCTACTCCTCCTACCAAAGTCTTAGGGGTATTTGCACCGATTCATACCTTTAATGCTGAGCCAGAAGAAGAGTTAGCCCAAGAAGGACTTCCCTTGTATGTGGAAACCGCTCCTACTGTAGCAGAAATGCTCGAAGTGACCCAACAGTTGGCTGAGAGTCATCCTAACTTCCAAAATGGGTCATATTTTGTGGTGGAAGAAGAAGGAAGCGATAACTTTGGTAACAATAACAATGCGTCTGGTACTTTAGAAGGAACTCGTCGTGGTGATGCGGCCATTGGTGTTGCCCTAGAATTTCATGAAAAGTACGAGAATACCCTGATCATCACCGCAGCAGATAGTGATGCAGGAGGGTTACAAGTTCGAGATCCTCGAAATCCGGATCAAACCGTCGGTACTATCAACAATAACCCGACCACCGAATCCCGTCCGGTTCCCCTCGATGGACAAAATGGGGCTGATACAGACCCCTTTGTGGCTGCCCCTGATGCCAGTGGGGATGAATTTCCATTTGGAGTTGCTTGGGCAGGAACCCCTGATTTTAGCGGTTCTATTGTGGCTAAAGCCGAAGGGGTTAATGCAGACAAACTCCCTGCGACGGTTGATAATACAGGGATTTATGAGTTAATGTACGAAACCTTGTTTGACGTAGAATTAGCTCCGCGCAACCCTGCCCCTCAAGTTGCCCCTCCTGCTACCGAAAACACAGGGAATGTTATTTTCATTCACCCTGATGGAACCAGTCCTTCCCACTACATGGCTTTGAGAAATATTGACCTTGGACCTGATGGTCGCCTCAACTGGGATAATATGAGCAATTCAGGGGTTTATCTGGGACACATGGAAAACCAGTTAACCGGAACCTCCAACGCAGGGGCAGTCACTCATGCTAATGGGGTGAAAGTGTTCAATGAGTCCTTTGGCCTCAATGCAGATAACTCCGAAGTCACTCCTGCTTCTGGAAAAGTAGGCATGACTATTTTAGAAGAAGCGATCGCGGCTGGAAAAGCGACGGCGTTGATTCAATCAGGTCAGTTAGCCGAACCAGGAACGGCCGCCTTTGCTGCCTCCACTACTAATCGTGATGGGGACGATATTCGAGCCAGAGATAAGTACGCTGAAATCATTGAACAGACCATTCGTTCTGGTACCAACATCATTATGGGAGGTGGGGAACTCTATATGCTTCCCATCGGTACCACTGGTTTCCACGTTACTCCAGAAATTGATGCCTCTGAAACTCGCCCCGAACGTCGTCCTACCATTAATTTAATTGACTTGGCTGAGTCTTTGGGTTATACAGTAGTTTATACCGAAGACCAGATGAATGCTGCGGTCAATGGGGATACCCCACCTGACAAGATCTTAGGGGTGTTTGCTGCTGAGGCTACCTTTGATGCTCGCACTGAAGAAGATTTAGGACTCAATAGTGAAAATCCTAGCCCTCTTTATGTGGACACTGCTCCTACTGTCGCAGAAATGCTCGATGCTTCCTTAGAAATCCTCGAGAATGACCCCGATGGCTTCTTTGTGGTTTTGGAAGAAGAAGGAACCGATAACTTTGGGAATCGTAATAATGCAGCAGGTACCATCGAGGCGATGCGTCGGGCTGATGCTGCTATTGGGGTGGCGATGGATTATGTTGATAATGAAGATCCTAATACTCTGGTAATTACGGCTGCTGATAGTGATGGGGGAGGACTTCAGGTGTTTCAATTTACCCCTTACACTCGCCCTGATGGGAATTTCACCAGTGATCCAGTGTTAGGGGATACGGAACCTCAAGTTCCTTTCATCAATGTTAATCCTACTACCACGAATGAGACTCGCAATTTTCTTGATGGGGCTAATGGTAGTACCGGAAGTGAAGACTTTCCTTGGGAGTCCTTTTCTTCTGTCGATAGCCTTGATGGCCCGATGGGGAACTTTGGCATTGCTTGGAGTGGAACCCCTGATGTCCCAGGTAGTATCGTCTCTAAAACCTACGGGATGAATGCGGATTTATTGCCTTCTACTGTGGACAATACCCAAATTTACGACATCATGTATCAAACCCTCTTTGGGGTTGAACCAGGAACACCAGAAGAACCTGAAGTTCCCCAAGTGGTTAGCGGTACTCCTGATGATGATCTATTTGATGCCGTTTTCTCTGAAGACTTTAAGGGAAACGAGCAAATCCTCTTTACTGGTAGCGGTGATGATCAAGTCAATCTTTCTTATGGAGAAGGAGGAAACACGGTTCAGACCAATTCAGGAGATGACATCCTCTTTGGCTGGACTAATGATCGCCTTGATGCTGGTGCTGCTGAAGACATTCTTTTCCTCGGTTCTGGTGGCGGCGGTAACCGAGTCACTGGAGGTGCTGACGCTGATATTTTCTATCTCACCCAAGATGATGACCTCTTACCTGGTAGTGCCAATATTATTGGTGACTTTAACCCATCTGAAGGGGATCAACTGGGATTCCTGGCTACTCGCTTAGAGTTTGGTTCAACTGAGTTGAATTTCCGTCAAGATGGCGCAAACACCATCATTGAAGCCTTTGGACAAGATGTGGCTATTCTCAATAATGTTAATGCCCTCAGCTTGACCGAAGAGAACTTTATCTTTGCATAACCTTTCTTAGGGTGGGTTCTTCCCACCCTCTTTGTTTATGTATTTTTTAAATGTTCGTAGTAAGGGCTTAAGCCCTATCAAAAAAGTCCTAAAAGATTTACTACAAACCTAAATTTAATTTTGCTTATTGACTTATAGCACTACGCATTAAGGTTAAGACAACTCGAACCCCTCATAATTACTATTGATAAACTGATAAAAAGCTCATAATTTAAGTGATAAAACGATTCAAACCAATCTGATTATTCTTATCATAAAATCGGATTGTTTTCTCTATGCTTGGGGGTTGACTAAAAAATCAACAAAGTTTGGGGGAGAGGGGCGGTACGCCCCTCTCCCCCACAGGAATGATTATCATTATTGCCTATTCTCAATAAGCGGTGATTAGCTGACAATTGTTTTGGGTAGCTCAACCTCTGGAAACCCTCTCAAAATAAGCCTTTTGACAGACCTGTCACCCCGTGAGGTAACTGAGTCTATCTTCCCCGTTAAGGTAGAAATTAACAACCTAAGCCCCCAAACCACCTATTACTATCATGTAACTGATATAGCAGGGGATATCGAAACGGGACAATTTACCACCGCAGCCGAATTAGGAACCCAAGCAAGGTTAAATTTCGGGGTTTCTGGCGATTGGCAGGGAGAATTAGCCCCTTATCCTGCCATTAGTAATGTGGCTGAGAAAACCCTTGATTTCTTTGTTGAACATGGGGACACTGTTTACGCTGATATTGCCTCCGACGCGGTTAAAAATCCTGATGGAACTCGTAAAGATCAAGTAGAGACAATTGAAGAATACCGCGCCAAACACAGCGAAGTTTACAGCGATCGCTTAGGGTTAAATACTTGGGAAGAATTACGACGTTCTACCTCTATTCTCGCCACCATTGATGATCACGAAGTCATTAACGACTTTCCAAAATGGTTTTGTTGGTGTATTAGCGTAGCGTAATACACCCTACAGTTCTGTTAACATTTACTTTATAAACAGTCTCTAATGCTGTTTTAAAGGAATTAAGAATTATTAAGGAAAATATCCCAGGTTCCTCACAATTACGAGAAGCATATAAAGCTTCTTGGGTAAAAGTAAAACCAGTAGAAAAATCTCATTAATTAAGGTTTGATAGCCAATCCCCCTTGTTAAGTTTATTGTTGTTTAGTTTGGGCAATTTTTTAACTTAACTGATCAATAAAAGTATTTTCAAGCTATTACGATATGATAATATTATATGGTAAGCGATTCCCCTCGCAAGAGCTTTCGGCTGCGCCTTCTTAGGTTGCGTTGACAACGAAACCCAAAAATTAACGCCTATTATTCTTGATGTTATGATTTAGCTTAAACTATAGTTTAAACTGACTTACGATCCCCCTAAATCTTCCTTTTAAAGGGGGACTTTGTTCTTATTCCCTCTTTAAATAAGGAGAACTTTGTTGTTATTTCTCTATTTGCCAGGGTAATTTTCTTATTATTCCCCCTTAAATAAGAGGGCTAGTGGGGATCAAATCTGTGCAGCGAGAACTGCTACATAAGCTTTTAGACTTACTATTAAAAGGTTAAAAATAGATTAACCAAAGTTTAATTTTTAGACATGAATAGGTTAAGAAAAAATATCTTGAATATGGTTTAATTTGTTTTGCAATTTTTGTAAACATATTGTAGATTTTGTAACTAGAAACAATATTTTTCTAAGCTTGTATCAGTTTAATTCAGTTCAAACGTTCAAATCGTGAATTTTTTGGGAAAAAACTTCTTAATTTTTCAGCATTTTTGAGGAAATACTGACCCTATTTTCTGTGTAGCCGTGTAACCCTTATTCAACTATTAACCATCAACCAATCAATCATTATGTTCAGCGAAGATTTCAATCTATTTTTAGGAGAGGGTTTTGCCCCTCAACCTGAAGAAGGACAATTAAATTCTAATGCTTGGATTGTCACGGGATTATCTGAGGGAAATCTCAATTTTGGCGATACGGCAACCTCTGGAGACTTTGCTAGAGGTACAGCAAGGCGTGCCGTTTTTACTGGCGGAGTTTATAGCTTTGAAGTCGAAAGCGGCAATAACATCTTAGGAATTCAACCCACAGGTACTGGCTTTACCCCTGGAGAAATTGTCTTAAAATTGCAAAATACGGGAGAAAGTGAGCTTACAGAAGTAGACGTTGATTACAATATTTGGTCTTTTAATGATCAACCTCGTGCTAATTCCCTGAACTTTTCTTACTCCAGCGACGGAACCAATTATATTACTCTCAATGAACTAGATTTTACTACCCCAGAAGCCGCAGATGCTTCCCCCAGTTGGCAAAATGAAGATCGTTCAACCACAATTACAGGATTAACTTTAGCCCCTGATGACTTTTTTTATCTCAAATGGACAGGAGATGATGCTAGTGGTAGCGGCGGTAGCCGAGATCAATATGGTATTGATAATGTCGAAGTATCAGGATTAAGTTTACCCAATATTGAACCTTCAGACCCTATCGTTGCAGCCATTTACGAAATTCAGGGTTCAGGTGCTACCAGTCCTTTAGAAAACCAAATTGTGACCACCACAGGGGTTGTCACCGCAGACTTCCGTGATCTTAATCCAGATGATTTTGCACCTTTACGGGGTGTTTTCATTCAAGATACTACGGGAGATGGCGATATTGCGACCTCAGATGGAATTTTTCTTTTCTTGCCCGAACCTAACGAGTTTTCTGATTTTACCCTCGATATTGGGGATGTCATTGAAGTCACAGGGACAGTCACCGAAAACAGTCCTAGTAATTCCACCAGCGATGGACGGACAAACTTTACCCATCTTGACTTGGTAACAGACATTGAAGTTATTGGCGAAGACACCGTTACTCCCACCTCTATTACCCTTCCCGAAACCGTTGAAGGGGAATTAGAACAATACGAGGGGATGTTAATTACCACCCCCGAAATGACGGTAGCGCAAACCTTCTTTGTGGGACGTTATGGCCAGTTAACTCTAGCTTCTGCTGATGATAATGGGGATGCTGGACGACCTTATCAACCTACTAATCAATTTCGTCCGAATACCCCCGACGCGATCGCTTTAGCTGACGAAAATGCCCGACGTATTTTGATTTTAGATGACGGACAAGATAGCCGAAGATTAGGAGATAATCCTGATACTGTTCCCTTTTTAGGCGCACCACCGCCAGAGGTTATTCGTGCGGGTGATACCGTTACCGATCTCGTTGGGGTTTTAGATTTCGGACGTATTAATTCTAGTAGTAGCAATCCTAACTTAGATTATCGTCTACAGGTATTGGATACAGAAACTCCCACCTTTACCAATACTAATCCTCGTCCCGAAACCCTCGAAGATATAGGGGGACGCTTAAAAGTCGGCAGTTTTAACGTTCTCAATTACTTTACCTCCCTCAGACAAGATGATTCTGATGCGCGGGGTGCGTTCGATGAAGATGAACTGATTCGTCAACGAGATAAAATCGTTGCTGCTATCACCACCATTGATGCAGACGTTTTAGGGTTAATTGAAATCGAAAATAACGGCTATGGGGAAGATAGTGCCATTCAAGACCTGGTAAATGGCTTAAACGACGTTGCAGGAGAAGGAACTTACGCTTTCGTTGATCCAGGAGTAGAACAATTAGGAACCGATGTTATTACCGTTGGCTTTATTTACAAACCTGATAACGTCAGTCCTGTAGGAGATGTAGCGGTTCTCGATAAAACGGTTGATCAACGCTTCGATACTGATAATCAACGTCCTGCATTGGCGCAAACCTTCCAAGAAATTGCCACGGGAGAAACATTCACCGTTGTTAATAACCATCTCAAGTCTAAAGGAAGTCCCCCACGGAATTTACCAGAGGGAGAAGAACCCGATCCTCGTGATCTCGATCTTGGAGATGGCCAAGGTTTCAGTAACTTCACTCGTACCCAAGCAGCAGAAGCGTTAGTAGATTGGATTGCTACTGATCCTACCAACAGTAATGATCCAGATGTGCTAATTGTGGGAGATTTAAACGCCTATGCCCAAGAAGATCCGATTTTTACGTTAGAAAATGGCGGTTATACCAATTTAGCTGAAGATGAAGCTTATTCTTTTATCTTTGATGGTGCGTCAGGGACTTTAGATTATGCCTTAGTGACTCAAAGCTTGATCGATCAAGTTACAGGAGTAACGGAATGGCATATTAACGCAGATGAACCGAAAGTCATTGATTATGAAGATTTCTTCAATCCCCCAGGATACTATAGCCCCGATTCTTTCCGTTCTTCTGACCATGATCCCGTTATTGTTGGCTTAGATCTCGCTACTACCGAAGAACCAGAACCCTTTACCCTGCAAATTCTCCATGCAGGAGACCAAGAAGGGGGATTAAATGCCCTAGAAGATGCAGAACGCTTTAGTGCGGTGTTAGATGCCCTGAAAAATCAGGACAACGATGGGGATGGCAATGCTGATTATGAGAATACAGTAGTTTTAGGGTCAGGAGATAGCTGGATTCCAGGAGTATTCTATGACGCGAGTGAAACGGCCTATGGTGCGCCAGGACGGGGAGATATCCTGATTCAAAATGAACTGGGATTTGATGCGATCGCCTTTGGTAACCACGAATTTGACCAAAATACAGGAGCGATTCGTGAAATCTTACTAGCTGACCCCGAAAATAACTACCCTGGAACCTTATTCCCCTATCTCAGTGCTAACCTAGACTTCAGCACCGATGAGAATCTAGCCGATTTAGTGACCGCCGATGGTCAAGAAGCCAGTACCATCCCCAACAGCATCGCCAAAAGCACCGTAATTACGGTTAATGGGGAGCAAATTGGGGTAGTCGGCGCAACCACTCCTACGTTATCTAGTATTTCTTTCCCTGGCGATGTGGGCGTAAATCCAGAAGATGCAACGGATGTTGATGCCCTCGCCGCCAGCATTCAAACTTCAGTAGATGCCTTGACGGAAGCGGGAATTGACAAGGTAATTGCCCTCACCCATATGCAGGTGATTGATGTTGAGTTAGCCTTAGCCGAAAAACTCACCGATGTGGATGTGATTATCGCTGGTGGGAACCATTTAGTAACAGTAGATGAGAATGATCGCCTACGGGATGGGGATAACAAACAACTCGACTATCCTGTATTCGAGACAGATGCCGCAGGAGACCCCATTGCCGTCGTCAATGCTAACGCTTTATACCGCTATGTTGGGCGTTTAGTCATTGATTTTGATGCCAATGGCAATATTATTCCTGAAAGCTATGATTCTGATATTAGTGGTGCTTATGCCACCGATGATCAAGGGGTAGCTGATTTAGGAGGAACTCCAGATCCTGAAATCACCACCATTACTGATACCCTCGAAGGCATTATTGTTCAACAAGACAGCAACTTCTTTGGGGTCACCGATGTCTTCCTCAATGCGAATCGTTCCGGTGGGGGTCCTGACGGGGTTCGTAACCAAGAAACCAACTTAGGGAACTTAACCGCCGATGCTAACTTAGCGATCGCTAAAGAGTTTGACTCGGACACAGTCATCTCCCTGAAAAATGGGGGAGGAATTCGGGCTAATATTGGCAGTATTGTCACTCCAGGGGGAAGTACCGAACCGGTGCGCTTACCTCCCGAAGGCAATGAACTCTCTGGTAAACCTGATGGGGGAATTTCCCAGATTGATATTCAAAACACCCTCGCTTTCAATAATGGTTTAACCTTGGTTACGGTTACCGCCGAAGAGTTACTCGCCATTCTTGAACATGGTATTGCTGAAAGTACCAACGACGACAACAGTGCGCAAGGACGATTTCCTCAAGTCAGTGGTATGGCCTTTAGTTTTGACTTGGATCTCCCGACCGGCGATCGCATCCAATCTTTAGCCATTCAAGATGAGAATGGAAATATCGTTGATACAGTAGTTAGGGATGGTGAAATCGTCGGAGATTCTAGCCGTATCTTCCGCATGGTGACTCTCAATTTCTTAGCCGGTGGAGGAGATGGTTATCCGATTCCCCAAACGGATCGAGTGGATTTAGCGGCTGACGATGCCGACCCCCGTACTGGTGTAGCGACTTTTGCCCCTGATGGGTCAGAACAAGACGCTTTAGCGGAGTATTTGGTAGAAAACTTTGATCCAACCCAAGATGCTAACAATAGTCCCTTTGATCAAGTGGATGTTCCCCGTGAAGGCGATGAACGGATTCAGAACCTCGATTTTCGTGAGGATACAGTCTTACCCGATGTCGTTGAAGTCCCCCAAGTTGTCTCAGGAACTCCAGAAAATGATGATTTTGATACGGTTTTCTCGGAAGACTTTAAGGGAGACGAGCAAATCCTTATTGCTGGTAGCGGTGATGATCAGGTCAATCTTACCTATGCAGAAGGAGGAAACACGGTTCAGACCAATTCAGGGGATGACATCCTCTTTGCTGGTACTAATGACCGCATTGATGCTGGTGCTGGTGATGATTTGCTATTCTTAGGGTCCGGTGGCGGAAATAACCGAGTAACGGGAGGTTCTGGCGGAGATATCTTCTATCTCACCCAAGACGATGAGCTATTACCGGCTAATCCCAATACTATTGGTGATTTCAACGCATCAGAAGGGGATCAACTGGGATTCCTGGCGACTTCCTTAGCGTTTGGGTCAACTGAGTTGAATTTCCGTCAAGATGGCGCAAATACCATCATTACAGCCTTTGGACAAGATGTGGCGATTCTCAATGGAGTAAATGCCCTCAGCTTGATCGAAGACAATTTCGTATTTAACAGCTAAATTGATTGGTTATAGGGTGGGCAAATTTGACTGAACTCATTACAGTTTTTGCCCACCTTATCGTTAAACATCTTTATTAAGTAGATCGGCGATCGCCTGTTGAGGATGATGGTCTTTGTGAGGAAGTTTCTGACGTGCATCAGTAATTAACCAATCTAGGGCGGCCGCTTGAACATCAATAGATGCCCCTGTTTTATCAACACAGTAGCGACCAAATACCAACTTATCCACTAAACGAACTCCTGGACCTAAACGAGAATATTCAAAAATAACACTATTATCTACTGTTGCACCGCTACACACCCAACAATTTGGGCCGATCATACTCGGTCCAATAATGGTTGCCCCATCTTCAATGTGGGTCATCGCCCCAATATAAACGGGTCCTTGAATATTCACTTTATCCCAGTTAACTGCCACATTGAGTCCTGTATAAATTCCTGGTTTAACTTCCACCCCAGGAATAGCAACATTTTTAATTTCTCGTAGCAAAACCCCCCGAATAGCGTGCCAATAATCAGGAACTTTGCCAATATCCACCCATTCAAAGTCCATATTAACCGCATAAAAAGGCGCACCTTTGTCGACTAATTGGGGGAACAATTCGCCACCGATATCATACTTTTGATTGGGGGGAATATAATCTATAATTTCAGGCTCAAAAATATAAATTCCTGTATTAATGTTGGTACTAAGGGCTTCTTCAACGGAAGGTTTTTCTTGAAAGGTTTGAATCCTTCCTTCTTCATCACTAACCACTACCCCATAACTAGACACCACTTCCTGGGGAACGGATTTAGTCACAATAGTGGCGATCGCCCCCTTTTGCTTATGCCATTTTACGGCTGTGGTTAAATCTAAATCAATTAGGGCATCCCCACAAAGCACTATAAAGGTATCATCAAAAAAGGGGTTAAAGTCTTGAATTCGTCTTAATCCTCCAGCTGAACCCAAAGCAGCCCCGACTAATTCTCCATTATCAGCAATATATCCTTCAAAAGAATAGCCAATTTGTACGCCAAAGCCTTGCCCATCACGGAAATAACTTTCAATTTCTTCGGCCAAATGACTGACATTGACCATTATCTCTGTAAAACCATGCTGTCGTAGGAGTTCAAGGAGAAACTCCATGACCGGTTTTTGGAGAATGGGAATCAGAGGTTTGGGAATGGTATGGGTAATTGGACGAACACGAGTGCCTTTTCCGGCGGCCAAAATCATGGCTTTCATGAATGTTATTTCCTCAATCGCTGTCACAACTGTCTAGGATGACACTGCTCAGTTTACCATTTACCCTTTTGAAAAGTTAGAAAATTAATTATCAAAGGACTTGTATTTTTAGGTCTTGGTAAAACTCCTCTTGAGATAATTCCACTTTAGATTGGGAGGATAAGAGTAATAATGCCCAAAAAATCCCTACACGATCGCGTTTAACTTCGGGATCATTGACAGATTGTATTCGATGCCAACAAGTTAGTAATTCTTCTAATTTAATCCAGTTTTGAGTCTGAATAAACTCCGATAATTGTTCTTGAAAAAATGCTTCTAATTGTTGAGCTAATTCGGTTAAATTTTCCTGATGTGCCAGTTGGGTCACAATTGCTGTGGCTTCTTGGCGAGAGGCATTACGGGGTTGTTTTCGCCGTCGAGGACTAGGTGTTTTGGGATTATCTAACTCTTGGGCAATTTCTTCAATATGGGTTATCAGTTCACTAAGGGTGACACGGCGTTGGCGAGGGGGAGAAGCAGCAGTGCGACGACGAAGTCTTTGTTCTAAATGAAGGGGTAAGTAACGGTTGGGTCCATTGGGCGCAATTTCAGCCAATTCTAATTCATTTTCTGTTGCTTCTTCGGCTAGTTCAAGGGTTTCGAGGGTATCAGCTTTGAAGCGCACTAACATCGAAGCCCAAAGAAAGGCTTGTCCAGATTTCGGTAAATTAGTCCGCTGATAGGCTAGATCTAAGTCATCCGTAAGCCCTGACTCATCTAAAAAGCGGTCAATCACATCAATTACTTGAACATTCCAGGGATCAATCTCTCCCTGTTGCGCTAAATCGATTAAGCTGGCGATCGCTTCACTGGCTGAGGAGGTAGTCATAATGCAAGTATAAATTGGTCGAGGGGCTGTTTACCCATCCTTGAGACAACAGCGTCTGTTATTTCTATTATGTCTGATAGATGACATAACTCTACTCTTGTGAGTTCCAAACCAGTTGAAGATCTGCACAACAAGAAAGTTCCGCGACTGTTTTAATCTACTTGCTCAGCACAACGTAGAATTAAAAATGCAGAATTTAGAATAACTCTAAAATTTTTTTTATTTGACTGTTCATAAACAAGCAATCAATGATATTATAAGAGTAGGTTGTAAGGAATGCAATAAACTTTTCCTCAAACTTACTACTATTTTTTAATAGGGTGCGTTGTCTCGGGAACATCTAAAATTCTATTAATAAACGCTCCTGAGCATTGACTTATGGCAGTTATCATCAGACATGAGAGGGATAACGGCTGCATCTTTAGCTTGGCAATTGATGAACTACCATCCTTTAGCAGGTAAGATAGGGAATAAAATAACATAGATTGACATTTTGTTTGATCAAGCTAAGGAAATCAAAATAAAGAAAAGACAGTTAAAGATTAAGTTTTGTATTTAGTTCAATTGTTCTTTTGTCTACTAACTATTCTCATTGAGAGAGTCAATAGTTCAATAGGATTATTAATGTGTAAACTGCTTTAAATATTCGTATTTCCCCCTGCATAGAATGGGTGAACCAAAAATAACGAAGATAAGATGTTCAAGAAAGTTACTCGAGTAGTAGAAAGTACCAAGAAATACTTTACAACCCATCGTCAACAGTTATCTATTATCAGCGACCGTGGAAACAATCGTCAAAAAAAATCGTCAATTATCTATCAAGACATACCAGTTATTAACAAGCAGATTAATTATTAAGAGAAGTTACCAATTCATTTTAACGAATATCAACTATCTGTTACTTGTGAGACATTATATTCATGCTTATTCAGGGTGAAATGATGGGATAAAAGTTAAGTTAGCGTGGACATGACGCTAACTAAGTATTTTATCTCTAAACTCACAAAAGACGTTAAAAGAGATCTTGGATAATTGATCTACAAAATGAAATCAGTAGACAAGAAATTAGACTTATGTTCCCTGACAATTTCTGAAATTAATTGTTTATTGAGATCAAGTTCTTTTGCTGCTACCAAAGTCCGAATAGAAAAAGCCCTTAACGCATCATGAACCGATAAGGTTCCTTCGGCTGAATCTTTTCGTCCTGTAAAGGGAAACGTATCAGGTCCTCTTTGACATTGACTATTCAAATTAACCCGACACACTTGGTTAACTAAAGGATCAACTAATTGGGCGATCGCTTCCGTATTCTGTCCAAAAATACTCACCTGTTGTCCATAGTCTGACTGGACTAAATAGTCAATAGGAGTCTCAATGTCATCAAAAGCAACAATAGGAATAACCGGTCCAAATTGTTCTTCTGAATAGACTTTCATTTGTTCGTTAACGGGATAAAGAACCGCCGGATAAAAGAAGGTTTCGTTAATAGTTCCCCCGGCTTCATTAATCACCTCAGCCCCATGTTTTTTAGCATCTTCTACTAAGTCTTGAAGATACTGGGGTTTTCCAGGTTCAGCAATAGGGGTTAAGAAAACGCCTTCTTCCCAAGGCATTCCAAATTTCAGTTGACTTATCGCTTCAGTAAACTTTTCTAAAAACTTATCAACAATAGTCCTATGAACAAAGAGAATTTTAATAGCGGTACATCGTTGTCCATTGTAAGAAAGGGTTCCTAAAATACATTCTTTGACAGCTAAATCTAAATCGGCATGAGGTAAAACAATCCCTGGATTTTTGGCTTCTAATCCTAAAATTGAGCGAAGACGATAGGATTTTGGATGCTGTTTTTTGAGATTATTAGCGGCTTTACTACTGCCAATAAAAGCCAAAGCATCAATTCTTCCTGACTCCATTAACGGAGGTGAAATATTGCGTCCTTTCCCGTAAATTGTGTTAACAACTCCAGGGGGAAAAGCCTCTTTAAATGCTTCTAATAAGGGGTAGTTTAATAACACCCCAGGACGGGGGGCTTTAACAATAACCGTGTTACCCATGATTAAGGCAGGAATTAGGGTCGTAAATGTTTCGTTGAGGGGATAATTAGCAGGTCCCATACTCAAGACAATTCCTAAGGGGGCGCGGCGAATTTGTCCGATGACTCCTTGAGTAATTTCAAAGCGAGAAGAAACCCGATCTAGATTTTTGAGGGCATCAATGGTATCTTCAATATAGTTAACAGTTCGGTCAAATTCTTTACAAGAATCTGTGTATGATTTGCCAATTTCCCACATCAAAAGATTGACCACTTCTGCCCGTTTTTCTTTCATCCGATAGGCAAAATCTTGGAGGCATTCAATACGTTGACCAACGGACATAGTTGGCCATTTTCCCCGTCCATTATCATAGGCTTTTCCTGCTGCATCTAACGCAGATAAAGCGGCTTCTTGGCCTAAACTGGGAAAGTCTCCGATTTTTTGACGGGTCAATCCTTGAGGGGTTTTTAGATAAACAGGCGATAAAGATTCTTCTGTTTCTCCTTCCCAAATGGTTAAGTTTCCATCAATTAAATATTCTCGTTGCTTAATAGTCTCTTTTAGACGGAATTCTGGGGGGATTTTTTCAAGAGAGGGAAAAATATTGTTGATTTTTGCAATAATACTCATGGTGTTTTTTTTGTCGTTTTTACAAATTTAAAGATCAAGTTGTTTAAAAATATCTTTGAGAACTTGGGCTGAGTTTAATAATTGTTCCTTTTCTAGGTCGTTGAGAGATAAGTTAACGCTTTTTAATGCGCCTTTTTCGTTAACAACAGTGGGTAAACTTAAACACACATCATTGATGCCATAGAGTCCACTAATTAGGGTACTAATAGTCAAAATTCGTTCGTGAGACTGTAGAATTGCTTTGACAATATCCGTCACCCCTAATCCAATAGCATAGGAAGTGTATCCTTTAAGTTTAATGATGTCATAGGCAGCATTTTTAACTTGATTAAAAATATTATTTAATTCTTCTTTTTCTGAATTAGATAAGTCATTCCACTCTCCTGAAACAATTTTGGTTCCTCCTATGTGTGCGCTACTCCATACTGGAAACTCACTATCCCCATGTTCTCCCATAATATAAGCATGAACACTACGAGAATCAATCCCTAATTTATGTCCAATTAAAGACCGAAAACGTGCCGTATCTAAAACCGTTCCTGAACCCAACACTCTCGCACTAGGGAATTGTGTAATTTTTAAAGTTACATAGGTTAGAATATCCACAGGATTAGTAACAATAAGTAAGATGGCATTCGGGCAGTATTTAACGACATCACCTAAGATACCTTTGAAAATATTAACATTCCGTCCTACTAATTCTAAACGAGTTTCTCCTGGTTTTTGAGCCGCCCCTGCTGTAATAATTACCATATCCGCATCTTTGCCTTCATCAGCAACAGTTCCCCCCTTCAATTCTGTAGGGGATAAAAAAGGCATTCCGTGCCTTAAGTCCATGACTTCCCCTTGCACTTTTTCTTGATTAATATCTTGTAAAATCAATTCATCAAAGCAGTTTTGAATCAAAATAGAATAAGCACAAGCCATTCCTACCTGTCCGACACCAATAATAACGCCTTTACGAGGACGAATAGGAGTCGGCTTCTCCGCATCAGGGTTAGGCGTAAAAATCTGCTCAAACATAGTTTCTGAAGAGAATTTAATATCAATTTGTAGATTATGCTAATAGTCTAGGGTTAAGATTGCGTTAGGGTAGATTATTTCTAAGGTTATCTTAATAATTTAATTTGATAATTTAATAGATTTCTTGAGGATCTTGATTATCTTTATCAGTTAGTGCTGAAAAAATTGAATAAACCGAAGATTTTTTAAATAATTGTCAAGCCAAAAAATCATCGATATTATTATCAATAATAGAGATTTTAATTTAAAGTGCCAATCTTTTCTAGTATCAGACAGCGGTGTCAGTCTGTGGAGCGAGTGTAAGACCCGAACAGAGCAAATCTTCGGAGGCGACTGCATTAAAGCAGAAACCCAGATCTCACAATCTGGGTTTCTCTGCAGTTTTACGGCGCGAGAAGATATGAAATTTCCATCATGTCATTTTTTTGTTGAAGCGTAGGATTTTAATAGCTCGATCTAACAGTCCTTTGTTCTGAAAATTATGTTTAAATTGTTGGAATTCTCCAGCGTCAAACCAAAGGCCATGACACTTTAAGCAAGTTTCATACCAGATAGGATATTTATCAAAATCAAGCATTTTTAGCATTTTTTCTTGGCATCGAGGACAATTGACTGATTCTTGTAAAGATTGTGCCGCATTCTCTCCTTGAAAATTCCCTGAATCTATACTTTCCGAACCTTTAATACTTTTTAGTTGTTCTGCTTCTAAGGAGTCAAACCAAATTCCCTGACATTGACAACAGCGATCCACTTCAATATCTTGATAAATAATCTTTTCTAAATTCCCCCCACATTTGGGGCATATTAGCGGGTTCATAGTTCTTGCCCATTAAATTTTTCTTCTTCTAAGATAGCCAAGATTCATCCAAGAAATCTCTAAATATTGACTTAATTGTAGAATTAAACTGCAAAAGATTAGACACAAATCCATAATGAATAAACTATTAAGACGGGTTATTGGGTTAACTGGGGGAATTGCTACCGGAAAAACCACAGTTTCTAATTATATTAATAAGATTTATCACATTGATATTTTAGATGCTGATGTTTATGCTAGGGAAGCTGTTCAACCAAATTCCCCTATTTTACAAGACATTTTTGAGCATTATGGTCAATCTGTCCAATTGCCCGACGGACAATTAAATCGTCAGGCCTTAGGAGATATTATTTTTAATAATTTAGAGGAAAAGCAATGGTTAGAAAGTAAAATTCATCCCTATGTCAGAAATAAATTTGAGGAAGAAATAAGTCACTTAAAAGATTCAACAATTATTTTGTCAGTTCCTCTACTATTTGAAGCTAAATTAACTAGCATGGTAACAGAAATTTGGGTCGTTTACTGTCCTTATGAAGAACAAATTAGACGACTTATGAAACGCAATAATATGACTCAACAACAAGCTATAACTAGGATTAAAAGTCAAATACCCTTAGAAGAAAAAGTTGCTGTCGCTGATGTTGTTTTAGATAATTCCTCAACTCTAGAAGCTTTATATCAACAGATTGATTATGCTTTAAGAGCTAATTCGTAAAGAGAATGTAAAAAAACCGGTTCTACCAGACTTATTATGCTAAACTATCAGCCAAATGCCAAAATAATAAAGCTCTATTTTTGAAGTTGTCAAAATTTCTAAACCCAAATCCACAACGCTTTAAAACTTTTAAACGGTTATTAATGCCTTCGACAACAGCGTTAGTTGTTCGTTGTTCAAAATAACCAACAATTTCTCCGAACCAGTTTTTGATAGTTCTAACTGTTTTCGGGAAGAAAGGGTTAGCTTTAATTAACTATTCCCCTAGTTTTAAAGCTCCTTCACCTAAGTTTTTACTATTCTCAAAAATTTCAGTAAACTCTTCTTTTAGTTGGTGCATAACTTCAATTTGTGGTGAAGCGTTTTTCATCTCTAATAGTTTTTCTTTTTGTTTTAATGTAAGGTTTTCCTCTCTTTTTAACAGAACATATTTACCCCCTTTCAAAGCCGAGAAAAGTTTTTGTCTTTGGTTGAGTTCTAAATCTTCAGCCGTCTTTTTTGGCTCAATTCTTCCTTGATTTAACTCTTGATGTAGAATTTTAGTTACATGAAATCTATCCAGTGTAACAACCGCTTTTGAACAGATTTTTTCGATGACTGTTTTGTACATTTTATATAAATCCATACTAACTTCTTCTATATTGTTTAAGATTTCTTCTCCCCAAGACTTCAGATAATCTTCAAGAAATTTAGCTTTTCTTTCTTTAACTAATCCAATGAGTTTTCCTGTATCTAAATCCACTAAAACTCTAATAAATTTTCCTTATCCTTTAACTAAACTAATCTCATCTCTTCCCAATCTTTTTAAACTCTTTAGATTTATGACTAAAAATTTTCGACTCATAAAGTCAATCATTGATTCAAGTTCTGATTCAGTTAAATTATTCCTTTTAGCTACTGACTTTAAGTCACTATTAACGACTTGCTCTGTAATAAAATGAGCAAATCTTAGAGTATGTTTTTGTCGTTTCTTGACAAAATCTAATTCTTCACTGAATGGCTTTAAACAATTATCACACTTAAATTGTCTCCTATTAACTCTTAAATCGACTTCATTTTCTCCCTAAGGAATATCTTTAATCAAAGAGTAATGATTCTGGTGAAGACGAGAACTATTTTTTTTACATTTAGGACATGAAGCTGTTTTTGAGTTATTTTAAACTTCTAAAATCAGAGTATTTTCTAATTGTTTTTGAGATTTTAAATTTCGATTTTCCCTGGCTTTTTTGAAGATACCTGAATTTCCCTAGATGTCTTACCATACTTGGAATTAAGGCTTGCGCCCAAAGGTGTGTGATATTAACTCGCAATTTGCTGTATTAAGGAAAATATCTTTTTTGCCTATATTTACAATACCCTTGGTATTCCCATTACAGCCGATATTTTATATCCTTTGTTCGGTTGGTTATTGAATCCTAGAAAAGACTGAGTAAGGAACGCCCCTGAGACGGAGTCAGGCATTCTCAAACCTTTATACCAGGGTTTATGGTTAACGGGACTGACGGGGCTCGAACCCGCAACTTCCGCCGTGACAGGGCGGTGCTCTAACCAGTTGAACTACAGTCCCTTTTTTTGAGCCGAATACTAATATAACTAAGTTAACCAGTATTTGTCAACCCCTACCGAAAAAATTCTTCGGATATTACATAAGCGACTCTGAACTTGCCTGTTGTGTCACATTTGTGTAACAGAACAACTCTCTGGATCAGGAGGGGTAGGAATGACGTTCACTTGAGAGTAACCCGTGGTTGTTAATAATTGAGTAACGGCGAGTTTAGCCCGTTGGTTAGCCTCATCTAAAATACCTTGATGACAAGCTGTACTCAGAATTTTATCGAGGGTTGACTGTTGTGCCAAGGTTTGGAGTTGGGGGGCAACGTCAGGCCCTAAACCTAAAAAGCCCCGATCATAATCATAGACCTTCGAGTGTTCTACATCCACTTTGTGATCAAGAATTTCTGGGGGAGGTAACTGAATTTGAATGGTGTTGTCATGAACTTTCACGGACTGAGAATTAAGGGTCGTTAAATCAATTCCAGCACGAACTTCTCCACGGGCAATATAAAGCAGTTTTGTCTGTCCTAAAACTAATTTACCTAATTTTCGTTTTTGGGAGGTAGGAACAACCGCATCCATGACAAATACTGCTGTTGTTAATTGGCTAATGCCTCGAATTTGGTTGACAATTAGGGATGAAACCTCTACCTGTGGGGTGGGAGGTGGGGCATTAAATAAAGCATCAATTCCTGCCATAATATGGCTTCCCGTACGCCATACCCCGATTAATCCCAATAAAATAATCAGAGAAATACTTCCTGTTGTTATTAAAGATAAGTTTTTGAAGAGGATAGGAAGGGAGCTTTTCTGAGGGGGTTTTAAGGAATTCATTACTAAATATATCTTTTAACAATTCCTTGATTATAATCAAAAGACTGTTTATTAACTAAATTCTCAGACAATAGCCCCTAAACTCCTAATGCACCCTACTGAATAAGTAGTCTGACATAAATCAACCAAACTATATTAACTTATGTTAACAAAGCTAGAACCTTTACCTGTTCCCCGTTCCCTGTTCCCTTTCTTTACAGGTAACTTTAAATTTGTCCGACCACTTATTTTGTTCACAAACAGCCTCTAAATCAAGATTTAAGCGAATATTTATCACATATCCAATGTACTAATTATTTCTTGCTCCAAAAAAGGGCAAGCTATAGCCTACCCTACTTCAGTCCACTGATTAAAATCAAAAAGTTAACTTTAGGAGAAAAGGTTCCCCACAGATATCGCTTCCGTAACATGAATATCTGCTTGATTATTGTCTTCCTCTTTTGGTTGATGGGCATTAGATAATAGGTCTAAGGCTATCTCATCATCAGGAAGGGAATAACGAAGATCATAGAATTCTTTACTCAGTTCTCTTGCTTGGCGATAACTGTTAAGATCTTCCTGTTCAAAGTAGTATTTTGCTGCCAAGCGTAAATCTTCTACTGCTTGTTTGCGGTTTCCTAATTCTGCTAAGATAATTCCTCGATTATGGTAGGCTTGAGCATAGGTAGGATCAAGATGTAGGGCTTCAGTGTAATTTTTAATAGCTGCTACTTTATCTCCTAACTTTTGAAAACTTAAGCCCCGTTGATAATAAGCATCAACTTGATCGGCATTCATGCTGATTTGTTGAGAGATGCTCTCGATATGGTGCAACTCATTAACTACCCCTTTAAGGTGTTGTTGTTCCTTCTCTAAAATATGAGTAAATTGGTCTAACTCATTGTGTTTTCCGGTTAACGCATTCACTAAGGCTTTGACATCTTTAATATTGATTGTTAGTTTTTCTTCGAGGGTTTCTGACAACTCCTGAATCTGATTATCAAAGCTCTGACTTTGCTTGTCTAACCGAGCGTCTGTCTCCTGTTGAAGCTGTTGTATTTCCTCAGAAAGAATTGACTGATTGTTATTAATCTCTTGGCTTAATTGAGCAATAGCGGCTTGTTGTATTTGAGAATTTTTAATACCTAGTTGCCTACGGTTTACTATTTGGAGAGCAAGGGCAATAGAAACCGGAATACCCGCTAGAGCAATATTATTCAACGCAGAGCCAACTACTCCTCCTAATAACCCAACTCCTGAGAGAATATCGAAGATATCCGGTAGGCTATTTTCACTAACTTGCTCATCTACTACTTGATTTTCTGTTTGTGGTTTCATTATTAAATCAACTCCTGTCACATTGAATCGTTTTAGTTTACAAAATCTAGTCTAAATATTCCTCAGCTTGATGAGTAAGAATCTTGCAATTTGAGGCAGGAGAAGCAGCGCAAAGTAAGACATAACCTGCGTCAATTTCTTTAGGACTGAGAAACTCTATCGCTTTACCTGTTTGTTCTACTTTTCCTTCTATTAGTTTGCCTAAACAATCAAAACATGATGCCGCACGACAAGAATAAGGATGCTTTATCCCTTCGTCTTCAGCCACATCCAGAATGTATTCATCAGGAGCAACTTGAATGGTTTTAGCTAGTCCTTTTTTATCATTAACTAGAGCAACAGGAAAAGATTTGTTATCATGACTCATGATTGTTCTCCAATAGTTTAAAAATGCAGTAAAAAAATTAACCGAAAATCAAGCACTAACAATGGTGTAATCTAATTCCAAAGCTGGTAAAATCACATTAGTCTCTTCCTCTGAAAGATAGAGTTTGATGACCTCCTGAATGATTTTATAATTACGTTTGGTATATTCTGTATAATCAAAGGATTTAACAATAGTTTGATACCAAATTAAAAGACCATCCCTTAATTTATCCAAGTCCCCAACCAGCATAGCCGCAGAAGAACAACGGAGAATAGCAGTCATATCTTTCCGACAGATTTCGGTAATATCCTGTCCTCCCATATGAAATAAATCTTCTTTCATAGATCGTTTTTCTGCTTCCCAACTCTCAATGAGTTGTTGTTCTTCTTTACGAATTTTCTCGTAAGCACTAATCCGTGTTTCAGTAGAATTTAGGTAATTTTCAAGAAATTGTAATTCTTGATCTGTTGCGTAACGGTCATCGATTTCTAAATTTAATCCCCCAAATTGTTTCAACATAATTTTTATTTTTTTGTTAATAGTTTTACCTTTTCAGAAAATTCAAGTATTTTGGATTTTGGCTATATATTCTGATATCTCAACCTGGGTGTCTTTGAGTTGACTAATCATAGAACGGGTTACCAATTTGCCTGCTTCAACTAATACTGATCCCGTTAAAGGATGTAATATATTTTCTTCGGCTCTACGACCAATTAAATCTTCAATATCGTCAATTTGACTGACATACATCCCTGACGGAACTTCTACGACTACCCCTTCATTAATCACCCTTGCTTGACAGGCAAGTCGAGAAAATTTCTTGGCCGTGGTAATCACTTCTAAAGTCCGCATTTCTCGTCGGTTTATCGGGGATAAACTATCCATGCCTTCTTTGATATAAACATGGCAGGTGGAACACATTCCTCGACCACCACATTCTTTTAAGACATTTAATTCATTGGCCAGTAAACCTGATAAAAGATTGTCATTGGTTTGAACAGAAACTTCTTGGTTTATCGGGTCAAGCTTGACAATTTTAGCCACTTTTCTATGCTCCTTAAATTAACTAAATTTAGCTTTGATTACGACATAAAAGATCCATAATTGTAGCATGATTATGACCTTCTTCTAACCAAGCTTCAGTAGATTTAATGCGCTCAGCTATACCGATAACGAAGTAATTACAATCAGAGCCTATTGATTCACAAGAAGTTTGAATACAGTGTAAATTTTGTCCCGTTAATTGAGTAAAAAAAGAACTTAAAATCCCTGCTTCTAAAAAGCCCATGCGTCGTTTTCCTTGGGGGGCAAATTGAGTGAAAGGAGAATTAACAATTTTGATAACCATAAATCCCTGCTGGTAATATTTTAGGTCAACATCTAAGGTTCCCCAGCCATGAGTTTTCCAAAATTGTTGCAAACATTGTAGGAATTCGATCATCTCCATTTGCTCTAAGGGTTGACCATAATAGGCTCCCAATTCTTCAGCAAACCGTCGATAAAAACTGTTTCCCCACCAACGACCACAACTAAACAAAGCAACGCTTGAACCTTGTCCTAGTTCATCTTCTAAGCTTCCATAAAGAGCTTGTAATAGGGTATCTGGTATTGCTAAAAGACGAGAACCACCACGATTTTCAATTAAACCAAATTCAAAGTCTCCTTGAACATAAGAATCAGGGGAAAAATAGTTTCCTTTTATGGGCTTATCTTTGACTAAATCAGCAACATTAATCATGCGTCTTCTCCTACTATAACAAGTTGCTTATTGATTGGTTGGTCTAATAAAGCTTCGTAAGCTTGAGTTAAAAAAGGCTTAAGTAACTTGAATTTATTTTTATCAAGCATCTTCTGTAAACTATTTTCTAAAAGTTCATAAAGATGCTTTTCAATGTCTACCATTTCGTGAGCTTGGATTACATTAGTTAGCCATTCTAGTAAGCGATGTTGGAAATAATCGGGGTTATTTAATAACATAGCCATAGCCCCGTAACGCATAACACAAAGCCAATGTTTAATCGCCCGTTCAAGTAATTGGGGATTTTTTTCAGAAAAAGTTTCAACTAAATTATCAGCAATCGGTTGAAAAATGGCAATTTCTCGATCCCGTAATAATTTATAGGTTTCTAACCGTTCCCGTAAAACATTCACTTGATTTTTAAAATTGGCCATTTCTGAAGGAGTAAGATAATGATCTTCTGCCTCATAGAAAAGTTTTTCAAAGTCTGTTTGCATGGTCTTTGTCCTAAAATAAATTAGATAAATTAGTAACGTTCAAGGATTCAGATGATGAAGGAGTAGAGGGAATCGCAGCAGATACAGAAACAGCCGAGGGAATAGGTTGATAAGAACTCCAATTTATGCGCTCGAAAAACTCATTAACGGATATAGTGAGGGATAGGGGAGTATTTTGGGAAATAGAGAGTTTAGCAAATTTTTGGGCTGATTTACCCGTCCAGTTTCCCCGTCCGAGAAAGTCTCTAATAGTTAGACAAAATAACGAACTCGGTTCTACTGTATCTTGGTTAGTTTCTAAGTAGTCTAACTGTGACGTTTCACCTGTCCAATTGTAGTCACTAAAAAAGTCATGAACCTTGATAGGTCCCCATTGAGTTTGACTCATCACTTAAGGTACTCTCCTTGATGCAACCGCTTTTCAATGTCCTTAGACTGAGCTCCTTCATTAAGCCAGAAAGTAGCCGCATCGATACGATCTTGTTTTCCCAGAAGAAACTTACAGTAGGTTTCTCCCATGGAGTAACATTGAATTTCAATGCAATTTAAGTCTTTTTTGACTAAATTAGTAAAAAAGCCAGCTAAAAGTCCCGCATAAATATGACAGACGGGTTTACCCACATCTCCTAACGTCCGCGCCACAGCCGAGTCAAAAATGTTAACAAACATAAAGCCGTTTTTCTGCTCACTCATGTCTACTTCCCAATTCCCCCAACCTTGGGCCGTAAAAGGCCACCACCAAGCTTCTAGAACGTAGGCGAGGTTAAGTTCTTGGAGAGGTTTGTCGTATTCATACTCAGAGAAAAACCATTTTTGGAAAAAGTCCGCATCTCGTTTTCCCCAATCCTTACCAATGTTGTACATGACAACACCTGCCGCGCTTCCGACTTCGTGTTCGAGTCCTTCAATTAAACCAATAATGAAGTCTTCACTGGTTAAAATATTCCGTGCATCGTTCCAATCAACAATAGTTCCTGTTTGGGTTTGAAAACAGAAAAAGTCCTCGAAACTATAATGATGATGTCTTTTGGGATATTTCTTTTTTAAGATATGTTCTGGTTGGTTAACAGATTGTTTAGCCTTTGTTTTCGCATTCATTGATGTGAAAACCATAAAATAAAAACCTCAAACTTTTTTGTTAAGTTGATTGTTGTCTGATTAACAATCTAAATTAACTATAGAAAAGAGATTTTTATTATCCATCTGTGGTTCTGGGTAAATCCTTAGCTAATTCTTCGGATTCTCTGGTATTTGTACGCAAGAAAATGTGATGAGACACCCTACTCTCTTATAGAAAGTACACATAATCATGGTTTGTTGATAAAAACTTTGATCTTTTGACTGAAGTTCCGTCTCATCAAAATACTGAAATTAGAGTCAACTTCGGGAAGTCAAAGGATTGCAGATTGCAGATTGTTGATTGTTGATTGTTGATTGTAGATTTAAGACGGGCGGCTTAAAGGTCGGAAATAATTCTGACCCCGCGCCCTCATTTATTGTTGATTGTTGAGGGAAGATTTTAGATTTACCAATGCCGAAATAAATGGCTTGTTCTCATTCAATCTGAAATCTGCAATCTACATTCTCCAATCTTTCTGTCATCGGATGAAAGCAAAGCCAATTATGACAAAATCTTTACAATTATTGGTAACGCAAATGTTAACTAAGTATTGTAATCTGAGCTTGGAAAGACTTCGGACGTTACGTTCAGCGAATACTCAATACTTCCCTAGGAACAGAGAATAGTAAACAATATTTCCTCGATTATTTAGATATTTTCTTTTAAATATTTGAGAGATTTTATCAATAGCTTTCTAAAAACTTTAGTTGAGCATTTTGATATATTGACATTGATCTATTGCTTGCTCAACTAACTCAGTGAGTTCTTGATTATCTGAATTTTTTGCATAGCATTTCATTTGCTCAAGACTATCTATTAATGAAAGGAGAGTAGACTTTCTTTCTTGCTGCTTTTCTGCTAGGATAACCCATAATGAATCAATAGAAAGAGGAGTAGAGGACATAAAAACTTCTCCATTGAGTTGAAGGGATAGGCGTTGTGTAAAAATAACTTTTAGAGTAATTAATGGGTAACTTACCATTGAATATTAAAACTTCTTGATTCCTCAAACAAATAATAAAAGCAATGATTTTTTACTTGTTGTAGTGTTGTCCCTAAGAAAAGAAGTAATTGTTTATTTTTCATTGCTAGTTGCTAATCACGCTGATATTTTGAATACTAGATTAATCAAAAAAGGTTAATATCTGGTTAAAATTTTCTGAGAAATTACTTAAAAAATTTAGATATACAATTTATAGGGTCAAGTAAATCTAACTACTATAATCTGATCAATAAGTAATTCTTAGAAAGAAAGATCTTAATATAATAGCATTTCTCACGAATGACTAAAACAAGGGTGTATTATCCCTAATAGATAACACACCGCTTAAATGCTCAAGCAACCTGTAATAAGCCGCTATGTTTTAACAAAGGTTCCGTTTTAGGTTCTCGTCCTCGGAAGGTTTTAAAGACTTCCATAGGGTGAAGACTTCCTCCTAGGGCTAATATCGTATCCCGAAATTTTTCACCAATTGTGGCGATCGCTTTTTCGTCTTCTAACCCGACTTCTTCAAAGGCAGCAAAAGCATCGGCACTTAAGACTTCTGCCCATTTATAACTATAATATCCCGCCGCATAACCTCCGGCGAAAATATGACCAAAGGCACATAAAAACGAGTCCTCTGGTAAGGGTTTCATTACGGTTGTTTTTTGGGCAATGCGATCGCGGACTTGGGAGGGGGTTTCTTCTCCATTGGGTTGATAGCGGTGGTGTAATTCTAAATCTAAGAAACTAAAATGAAGTTGACGTAACATAGCCGAACCACTCATATAATTTCGTGCAGCCACTAACTTTTGGTAATAGTGATCTGGTAACGTTTCCCCTGTTTCGTAATGTTTAGCAAGGTTAAATAAAGTTTGGCGATCATAACACCAATTTTCCATAAATTGACTGGGTAACTCTACTGCATCCCATTCAACATTATTAATGCCTGACGCCCCTGGATAATCTACTTTTGTCAACATATGTTGGAGTCCATGACCAAATTCATGGAATAAAGTCGTAACTTCATCAAAGGTCATTAAACTGGGTTTTCCATCCACCGGAGGAGTTTGGTTGCAGATAAGATAAGCGACGGGTAAACGGGTAGAAAATTGTCCATCTTGCTGAATTTTTGCCCGACCAATACAGTCATTCATCCAGGCCCCTCCCCGTTTTTCGGCTGGACGACTGTAGGGGTCAAGATAGAAATAAGCGATCGCTTCTCCTAATTCATTGCTCACTTGGAAATAACGGACATCTTCATGCCATACTGGGGCTTGACCATCTGCTGGAGTTATGGTTACCCCAAAAATCCGTTGTGCCAAAGTAAATAACCCGTCTAATACTTGGGGTAAAGGAAAATAAGGACGTAATTCTTCTGCTGTAAAATTGAATTTGGTTTCCCGTTGTTTCTCTGCCCAAAAACTAATATCCCAGTGTTTTAAATCATCTGTTTTAGCAAATTTTTTTAAAGTTTCTAAGTCCTGAACCGCAGCATCATAACTGACTTGACGTAATTCCTCGAGCAAGTTTTCAACCGTTTCTACATCGGGAGCCATTTTTCGGGACAAACTCACTTCAGCATAGGTATTGTACCCTAATAATTGAGCTTGTTCTTGCCGTAATTCTAAAATACGTTCTATCAAAGGATTATTATCCAAGTCTCCTTGAGAAGCGCGAGTTAAAAAAGCTTTATAAACTTTTTCTCGTAAGTCCCGTTGGGTACTATATTTCAGGAAAGGAATATAACTAGGATAATCGAGAGTAATCACCCAAGGTCCACTTTCAGGAGTCGCATTTTCTTCCCCTTCCGTGCGAGCCGTTTGAGCCGCTAAACTGAGTAAACTAGGAGGTAAACCATCGACTTCTTTTTCGGTCGTTAATTTTAGTTTAAATGCCTTTGTTGCATCAAGAACATTATTAGAAAACTTAGTAGAAAGTTCTGCTAATTCTAATTGAATTTGATTAAACCGTTCTCGCTTTTCTCCTTCTAACCCTACCCCAGCGAGTTCTGCTTCACGGATAGCTGTCTCGACAATGCGTTTTTGAGCAGGTTCTAGGGTGTTCCATCCTTCGCTGTTTCGCAGGGCTTTAAATGCTTCATATAAGGGCTGACTCTGACTTAGTTTATTGATAAATTGAACGATATAAGGTTGAGTTTGTTCATAAGCTTTTCGCAATTCAGGACTATTTTTAACCGACATTAAATGACTAATAATTCCCCAACTCCAGGTTAAGCGTTCTTCAATTTCGGTTAAGGGTTCGACTAAGCTTTCCCAAGTAGGAGTAACATTAACCTCTAGATGAGTTAATTGGGACTCTAATTCTTCAAGTAATTTAGTTATCCCTGGAACAACTTGATCTGGTTGAATTAGATTAAACGGGGGAAGTCCTTTCCCAGTGAGTAAGGGATTATTGTCTAGGGTAGTATTGGTCATAGTTTTAGGTTATGTACAAAGGGACAGTCTCTTTAATTTTACCTTAACCTATTTATGATTAGGAAGTAATTCCCAGACCGAATTGGGTTTTCACTAAAAAATATTAAGATTTGCTCTAAATATTAAGGTTTGCTTTTAAATAAAGTCTTATTTCAAGAATTTTTTCTTAGATTTTTTAGCTTTAAAATTATTTATGGCAAAGGTCACATTTTAAGCGTGACTTGAATCACAAACAAACAGATAATCTAAAGTTTAGAATAGTTGTAATTGATATATTTTCCAATTTCAAAAATATGAAAAAAAATAGAGTAACAGCAAGAACCAAAAATCTAGGATATACTTTGCCAGAAGTTTTAGCAGTTGTCTCGATAATTGGGGTATTAAGCACAATTACGGGACCAATGAAAGCTTGGTATGAGAATTCTCTAGGAAATGGGACGAACCAAACTGTTGGATTATTTAATTTGATACGAATGCGTGCGATTTCCACTACCTCAGCTTATCGAATAAAACCAGATCCTTTAGACCCTAACACTAAATTCAAAGTTGAAATTTCAAAGACTAGAGGTTGTGAAAGTTCAACCCAATTAATTGCAGATGCAACAAGAGAAGATACAGAGCTAAGTGTAGCATCAGCTAGAGGTTTAGTCGTTGGCGACAGTATTAAAGTAGGTAATGATAAGACAAGCAATGAAATTATAGCCACTGATACCTCAACCATAACTTTAGGAGAGCCATTAGGGAGTTCTCAAACAGCAAATTCTACGGTGGAACTTGTTAATAATTGGTTAAATGATCCCAACTTCGTAGAAGAAGATCTCTCCTTGCCAAAAGACATAGAAATGAGCAGTAACTATACAGACTGGACTTTATGCTTTGATAGTAGAGGAATTGCTAACCTTTATGATGCCTATGGAGTCGTTAATAGTAATTTAACTCTAACTTTAGGCAAAAATTATAATAATAAAACTAATGAAATAACTGTCTTGCAAGGAGGTTCAATCAAAGTTGGATCATAAGTTAATTAAAATCTTTTTATAGTTATAAATTTTTAATTTTTTCTCCTTACTAACCTCAATTATTGTTAAAAATATGATAAAAAAATCATTAATATTTTCAAGCTCAAGGCTGCGATTATTATCAGATTCCAAAAATATAAATCTGGGTTCAAGCTTTACAGAGAGTTTAGTCTCTATGAGTATCCTGACAATTACTTTGTCCGTCATGTTCCCAATGTTTGCTTTACAAAGACAAGAAAATATTAGCCAAAAAATATTGTCAGGAGCTGTTGCTCTGTCACAAGAGAGTTTGGATGATTTAAGGCGAAAAAAAATCCTCAATGTTCCTCTAGGTCAATCAACTAGTACCAAACAAAATTTAGGGTATTCTTATCAGATTACTCAATATGTATGTACCCAAAAACCAATAATTGATATCGATGAGTCTGTCACTTGCTCAACGCAAGTTTCTAATCAGGATAATCTACGATATGTGCTTTTAAAAATAGCAAAAAACGGACAAAAAATCTATACAGTTGAAACAGTATTTACCAAGCTTAAATAAGTTAAATAATGAAAAGAAATACTGATCAATTTTATTTAATAAACCTCTTATTGTTTAAAAAGAGAGGCTCTTTAAACAAAGGAGCCACTTTGAGTGAACTACTCTTAGGAACATTGATCGCCTCAACTGTCATAAGTCTTGCTGCTATGAGTTTTTCTTGGTTACGACAAATGTATGTTAAAGATCAACAGCGTAATGACGTTAATCAAACTCTCCGTAGTGTTTTTGAGATAGTTGGTTCAGATGTTAGACAAGCAGGAGAAGGTTTTGCTCAAGATCCCAATTTTCCCAGTATTGTTATTACTGAAAATTCAGGAAATTCTGAGATTAGTATTCGCCGTAGTTTATTAACTACTAGTCTGCCGGTTTGTCGTCAGATTGTCTCAGGAACATCTGATAATGTTTTAGTCGTTGATGATACGAGTTCTATTGCTGGTTGTGATCTAATTGATGATGATAATAATGGTTGGCCTGATAGTTTACAGACGTGGAAAGACTATCGTTTATCCAATGGGACAACTATTCGCGCTTTTATCTATGATGGAGCAGGAAATGGAGAATTTTTTAAGTACTATGGGGAAGAAACTTTTCAAGCAGATGGGTCGGCGGTAACCCCTTCACCAGGGGCTGTCGCATCAGGTTCTCTTAATACCAATAATCACACCTGGCAAAATACCTATGGAAACAATAGTGCTAGCCGAATTTACTTGATAGAAGAACGTCGTTATCGACTACAAGGAGACACATTACAGTTAGTGATTAACGATGATGTAACTCAAACCTCTAGTGTTGTTGGTAATTTAGAAACATTCAACGTTATTGCCCATATTCAACAAGATCTATTAAACAATTCCTATCGAGAATATACCTGTACTGTTATTCCTCCTGTTGATTCTACTTCTTGCAGTGGCTCTCTTGTTTATGCTTATGCTTGGTCACAAATAAAATTCATTGAAATCAAACCTAAAGCTTTAATTTATGATAATTATTCCTCATCGATTAAAGCTGAACAATCTCAAAAGGTTTTCCCTCGCAATGTCTTAAATTATTAGAAGAAATGAATGATGAAAAGAAATACCTTAGTTAAGAAACACCTAGTAATTTTTTTGATTAGTCGCTATCAGAAATCAACAGAGAAAGGATATATTTTGGTTTTAGTTCTTGGTTTAGTCTTAGCGATTAATGCTTTGTTGATGGCATATGCTGTCCTAACTAAAGTTGAGCGCATTACTATGAGGGATTCATCTGATCTCAATAGTGGCTTTTATGGGGCTGAAGCAGGACTTAACCTAAGAGCCGAAAAGCTTCGGCAGACTTTCGTTGATTATAACCAACCTTCAGGAATCAGTCCCTCCTCTATCTCTGCTTGCGCTGACTCTGACTCTACCAATGATGGAACGGGAGATTATGCCTGTCGAAATTATCAATTTGCTTCTGCCTCAAGCAATAGAGCAAGCCATATTGCTAGTACCTATGTCGTTGAGAGAAATGGTGGAATACCCAAATCAGGAGTTGTTCCTAGAGGAGAAGCTTACCAGAACTTGAATATGCTTGAATATAGCTATTCAGTCTATTCAGTCGCTAAAAAAGAACACGCATTGTCATCTGAAGTAACAGCTATCTTACAACTGGATGTCAAAAGTCGTCTCATTCCAATGTTCCAGTTCGCAGCTTTTTATGCAAACGATTTAGAAATTCTTCCAGGTCCGACTATGAATCTCAGTGGACCGGTTCATACTAATGGGGATTTGTATCTAGGTGCTAATAACAACAATGGACTTAATATTAATAGTCAAGTCACTTTGTCTGGAGACCTTTACAACAAACGAAAAAATAATAATTCAACTTATCCTGATGGAAGAGTCAGAATTATTGACGCGGCGGGGACAACTTTTCTGAATCTTCTGTCCAATGGAACTGGTAGCACTAACCGAACAACGAATCCCATGGACCCCGTTCTCATCGGAACTGCTTGGGGAACTCAAGTCCAACTAGGCTTGGAATCAATTTCCCTTCCCCCTCCGAGTCTTCTTCAGAACACAGGGGAATATTATCGCAAGGCAGATTTGCGGATTCTTTATAGACCTTTTCCAACTTCCAATGCTGCCCCAACTCTATCTATTGTTCCCTTTGAAGTCACTGCGATTGATCGTAGTTCTGGCACTTCTGTCAACATAAAATATGGAGAATTGCGAAGCTTGGGTCAACCTATTTTAGTTACTAGGGAATTAGCCAGCACAACAATACCAGAAAATTTTCGAGCCTGTAGTCCTTCAACTCCACCCACCTCACCCATTACTTCTTTAACACCAACTCAACAGATACAACTTCCACAACTTTTATACACAGCTATCCTTGCTCAACCCAAACCCATTCCTTATTCATCATTATCCGAACCATTAGAGGATAGCGATGATTTGTCTGAGGTAAGAACATACTTAGTGCGTTTAATAAACTCAACATTCTCTGAGTCTTTTTCTTCGGTTCCACTCGATATTAGAGAACTTAGCCCTGCTCAAATTGCTGCTTTAGATAATCGCTGTTTTGTTAGTGCGCCTTTACAGGATATTGGACGAGATGACCCCTCCCATAACTCTCTCCATCGCTTCTATAATGATCGTGAGCGTCGAGAGATGCGTTTATTACAACTAAATTTTCAGAGTTTAACAATCTGGAATAAAGTAGGTCGTTATGTTAAGTTCGATAATCAAGTGATGGTTGCTCATAATGCTGGTCAAGGATTTTCAACTCAACACAGACTTTTCCCCACAGCACCCCCTAATGCTGACGCACCTTCTGGTTCTTTTCAAAATTTGGGACTAGCTGGTAATGATTCGAGCGAAGGGGGTTTGGTGATTCATGCAACAATCGATAGTAACGATTATCCTAATGCAGGTGGAAATACCAGTCCTTACGGTTTTGCTATTACCAAAGGACGACAACTGATGAGTTTAGCGAAAAACCCAACCCATAGTAATGCCTTTGGTGTCACCTTTGCCACTGACCAGGCTGTTTATGTGCAAGGAGACTATAATAATAGCCTTAACAAGCAACCTGCAGCAATTTTAGCTGATTCTCTCAATGTTTTGTCTAATGCTTGCCTTAATGCTAACGAAGCTATCAATAAACGACCGAATAAAAACTGTGATATCGATGGGAGCAAAACAAATGCGGTGAATACTACTATTAATGCTGCTTTTTTGGCTGGAACCGATATAACCAACTCATCCTTAACGAGTGGGTATAATGGAGGGCTAGAGAACTATCCTCGATTTTCAGAGAATTGGAGTGGGAGAACCTTGACATATCGAGGCTCTTTTGTTAGTTTAGGGACTCCTTTTCATGTTAGAGGGCGATGGGGAAGACAAAGATATAACGCCCCCAACCGAAATTGGGACTATGACACCGATTTCAACAATGGAGATAATTTACCTCCGTTAACTCCACGGTTTGTTTATTTAAGACAGGAGTCTTTTATTCGTAATTTTCAACAATAAATTGATACTTCATAAAGGTTTATACAATGTAGTTTAAGCCTCGGCGGTGGTTAAAATAAGAAGTGTCCATAGCGGAAATAAATAACAGACCGATCTATGTTATAGTGAAGTCTATTACTAAAAATAGAGCTACACGGGGTAACTTAGTAAAGTTGCTGCCAACATTTAAACCCATAGGATTTTAGGAAATATGATTCACACTGGTTACTTAACCTGGAAATCTAAATAAAAATAAATTGGGGTAACAGTGATGTTCTCCAAAAATTAAGCAAGTGCTAGAGTTTTAGCTTTCCAACGGGGTTATATTTAGATTAAAATAGCCTAGCAGTTGTATTTATTGTTCTTAATGGCTAATGTCCAACAAAGATAAAGTCGCTCAGCTAACTCGAACGATTTGCAATCAACATAACTTAAATGCTTGATTGACTATAATCATTAGTTACCATACTCAAAAAACAGTTAAAATGTTTCTTATTGGTTTAGTTTCCAGCTTCATTCACCTAACAAGCGTCTTGCATACAATAAATGCTTTTGCTAACACATTTATTTACACAGGAGTTGATTAAATATTGACTAAAAATTCTCGTTTTAAGATGGGTAGAGATTAACCCGAAAAACAGGCAACATCTGGGCAAAAAATACGTCAGCTTCATAAAACAGTCGGCGTTTGGGCGAAAGATAAAGGTGAGCATAATTTTTTCGTTTTCCATTGACTTGAAGTCAATTGCAATTAAATTTAGACAGTTTTTTGACCAATCTATATTGACAGGCACTCGACTCGTTAAGTGTCATTGTTAGCTACAAAGTTTGAGGGAATTGGATGCCAAAACAAATTATTATCGCAGAGCAACATCATATTGCGGCTGTTTTCTGGGAAGATCAAATTCAAGAATTAGTAGTTGCCACAGGCAACCAACAAGTTAGTGACATTTATTTAGGAGTCGTTGAAAATGTCATCCCAGGAATTGATGCAGCTTTTGTCAATATTGGGGATGCTGAACGTAATGGATTTATTCACGTAACCGACTTGGGTCCTTTGCGCCTGAGAAGAAGTGCCGGAGCCATTACGGAACTGTTGACCCCTCAACAAAAAGTGTTGGTTCAAGTGATGAAGGAGCCAACAGGAAATAAAGGACCGCGACTGACAGGAAACATCACCTTACCTGGAAGATATTTAGTGCTGATGCCCTATGGTAAAGGGGTTAATCTGTCACGAAGAATCAAAAATGATGATGAAAGGAGTCGCTTACGAGCTTTAGCTATTCTGATCAAACCAGCAGGAATGGGGTTATTAGTTCGTACCGAAGCCGAAGGAAAAGCTGAAGAAGCCATCATGGAGGACTTAGAGTTTCTCCAGCGACAATGGGAGTCGATTCAAGTTCAAGCTACCTCAACCCGTCCTCCTTCCCTATTGAACCGCGACGACGATTTTATTCAACGGGTATTACGGGATATGTACAGCGCTGATGTCAACCGCATTGTGGTGGACTCCCAAGCTGGTGTTAAACGAGTCAAACATCATTTAATGAATTGGAGCGGTGGCCGATCTCCTGAAGGGGTGTTAATTGATCACCACCGCGAAAATCTTCCTGTTTTAGATTATTTTCGCGTTAATGCTGCGATTCGAGAGGCACTTAAACCGAGAGTAGATTTACCTTCTGGCGGTTATGTCATTATTGAACCCACCGAAGCATTGACGGTTATTGATGTTAACTCAGGATCATTTACTCGTTCAGCCACAGCCAGAGAAACGGTTCTGTGGACTAATAGTGAAGCCGCGACAGAAATAGCCCGTCAATTACGTCTCAGGAATATTGGTGGCGTGATTATTGTGGACTTTATCGATATGGACTCACGGCGCGATCAACTCAAGCTATTAGAACATTTCAACAAAGCCCTAAAATCTGATAAAGCTAGACCCCAAATTGCCCAACTCTCGGAACTAGGGTTAGTGGAATTGACTCGAAAACGTCAAGGTAAAAATATTTATGAATTATTTGGTCAACCCTGTCCCAATTGTGGTGGGTTGGGACATATGATTCGTCTTCCCGGAGAATCTGAATTAATTCCTCTAGAAACGGTCTCGGTAGCTTCTCCTTCTCCAATGGTGAAACCAATGGAAAAACAAATGGAAATGCCTGAAATCCTTGGAGAATCAATTTTTGAAGATGAAATTGGCGATGCTCCTAACCCTTTAGAATTACTTCACCATCCAAGCTATCAAGAACAGAGCAACGTCCCTAACACCACTCGCCGTCGCCGTCGCCGTCAACCTCAACCTCAACTTAAGGAAGAACCCGCGGCTAAAATTATGCCGAACATTACAGTAAAAGATAGCGACTATGGAGAGGAGGCAGACACAGAATCGAAAAAAGAACAAAGACAACGACATTTACGCCGAGAAGAAATACCGATGGAAAAGGTATCGGTGGAAATGACTCCTTTAGAACAAGATATCTATGCTTTGATGGGAATTTCTCCCCTTGTCCGGCTTGATCGGGAGTTTAAAGATCCTAAGTCTGTGTTAGTTTCCGTGAAGGTTCCTGACGACTCAGTGAATGGGTTAAAGACACAAGAGGTTCAAGACGAACAACAGACACAAGAGGCTTCTCGTGAAGACAGATCATTGGTTATCTCCCAATCTCTTCCTGTTGAGGTGTCGGAGTTTTCTGGTGATGAAGATGAGAAGAAAGAGGATGATTCATCCACGAAATCACTAGAAAGTGACTCCGAACGTCCTGTTATTCGCCGCCGCCGCCGCCGTTCCTCGGCCAAAGAATCTTAGATTAAATAAAGCTAAGATCAAGAAGGGACAATTTTATATTATTTGTTCCTTCTTAGTTTTGATTGAAATTAATGAATATTGAGAAGGATTTATTGTCTTCACAAAAGTTAATAGCAGGAGTCGATGAAGTGGGGAGGGGAGCATTATTTGGCCCCGTGGTAGCTGCCGCAGTAATATTTCCTGTTTCAAGTACATCTTATCTTCAGGAAATAGGAGTCAAAGATAGCAAACAACTGTCTTCGACAAAACGTCTGCAATTAGTTCCAAAAATTAAAGCCTTAGCTACGGATTATTCTGTTAGTTATGCTTCTGTTCGTGAGATTGATCGCCTTAATATTTTACAGGCTTCTCTTTTAGCGATGAAACGAGCAGTTCTTCATCTAACGATTGAACCAGAAATTTGTTTAGTCGATGGAAAGCAAAAGATTCCTGACTTAACCATTAATCAACAAGCCATTATTGGCGGCGATCGCCTCTCCCCTTTGATTGCAGCCGCAAGTATCTTAGCTAAAGTTTGGCGAGATGAACTGGTTGTTCGTCTTGACTCCAAATATCCTGATTATGATTTAGCCAATAACAAAGGTTATGGAACCCAAAAACATCGCCTCGCCTTAAAAAAATACGGACCTTCCCCTCACCATCGGCATTCTTTTCGTCCTTGCCAAGTTCAATTAACCCTTGATGTTTAACTAGCTAAAGAATTAACGGAAGAATTAACTTGATTTTCTGGAGAAATTTTCTCTAAACAATGTTGCCCCGCCCACTGATAGTAATCTTTGAGTAATTGACTAAGTAGGCGTTGTTTAATTCGCAGCAAAACACTTTTGAGTAGTCTATTTCCGGTCTTTTCTAATAAAGATTTTGGAGTCAACCATAAGGGGGGCGGTAAGATCACCTTAACTTCTAAATTAGCTTGACCTTTTAAGTAGGTTTTTCGGTCAGAATTTTCTGGGAAAAGTTTTCCCCTAAGCTTCAATGAAAAGCGATCATTAATATAATCGATACCTCGGATTTCGCAATCTTCAGACCGTAAATAAACCCGACCTTTACTATCACTCCAAACGCCTAAAACAACCGTTGGTTGGAAATGATAAATATCCATAAAATTGAGGGGACGCATCTTTAACCGAAATAAACATTCCGAAAGCGGTTCCATTAAATTTGGATCGGCGATCGCTCGCACTAACCGTTGGGGTTGTCGCAAATAATGGTTAACAGGAACTGGGGTGTCTTCAACAACGATCGACACTGATTCAGAAGCAGTAAATTTAACATCCATAGAAAACTAATAAAACTGAATACTTTTTACTCAAATTATGTCTTTAACTTAATTTTAGTTTACACTTCTTAAAAAATTAAAGGGGGGGGATTCAGTAATCATACCCTTACGCTGACCAAAAAACCAAGATTTTGACAAATAATTAAGTTTTATCAGAAAACTATTGACAAAATTCTTTATATATCTACTAATACTTACTCAACTTCTAGATTGAGTTAAATTACTTAATAATAGCGATGCCAATTAAACCAAATCTCGATATAATCAATCAGGTTCTACATTCATTGCCTATGGCTATTTCCATTGCTCATCTAGGTCCGACGGGAACCAATGCAGAAACGGCTGCCTTAGCTTATCAGGGTTGGTTAGAGCAAAAACAAGGAAAACAATCTCTCCTATGCCCTTATCCGACCATTGCTCAAACTTTATATGCGGTTGCTCATGGGGAAACTCAACAGGCCGTTGTTCCGGTGGAAAACTCGACAGAGGGAACAGTTGCTGTCACCCTCGATACCTTGTGGCAATTAGATCAACTCAAGATTCAACAAGAGCTAGTTCTCCCCATCTCTCATGCGTTGCTTTCTAGAGGCACATCTCTCAAAGGAATTCGGTCTGTTTATTCTCATCCCCAAGCCTTAGCACAGTGTCAGTCTTGGTTAGAGCAGAATTTGTCATCGGTTCATCTAATTCCGACCAATTCTACAACAGAAGCTTTACATGAGATCAATCCTGATCCAACGTCAGCCGCGATCGCCTCTCCCCGTGCCTCTAAATTGTACAACGTACCGATTCTAGTCAATAACATCAATGATTATCCCGACAACTGTACACGATTTTGGATCTTAGGGTTAACACCGACGACGGTAAAAGGAAGCCGAATTTCCTTGGGGTTTAGTGTGCCGGCTAATGTTCCTGGGGCCCTCGTTAAACCCCTAGAGATATTTGCGAAACGAGGGATTAATTTAAGTAGAATTGAATCTCGTCCTACTAAGCGATCACTAGGGGAATATCTTTTTTTTATGGATCTTGAAGTCAAGTCAGAACATAATCCAATTGACGAGGCTCTTGTCGAATTAACTACCCACACAGAAGTGTTAAAGGTTTTCGGTAGCTATCAAGTATTACCACTCAAGGCAAGCGATATCGCTAAAATTTAAGCGTTTAATATTACTTTAGGACATCTTTAAGAGCCGTTCTTGCGGCTAAATGGTTGCGGGTAGAAGTGAGGATCTCTGATTCTCGTTTTAATCGAGTCACGGTATCTTGCATTTCTAAAAGGGTTTGTTGTTCTGTGGCCACACCGTAGAGATTTCCAGCCACCCAATAGGATAATTGTAGGGGAAGATCGGGCAAATCTTCGGGTAACTCAATTTTTTGATCCGTCAACTTCCCTGAGAGACGAACCACATCTTTGAGTAATTGCTCGACTTCGTGAGCAAGGGGTCTTAAATCTTCTGATGGAGGCTCATCTTCTATCCATTCAACTAACCCCACGCGATAGGGTTTTTCTCTGACAGTTTCGAGGAGTCGAAATCTTTGCTGTCCGAGGGTAAGAACTTTCATGCGATCGTCAGGTAATCGCTGAAATCGAATGACTTCAGCACAACAACCGACATTGGCAATTTCGCCGTCAAGGGGATTAACCATCAACACCCCAAAACGACGATCATCCTCTAAGATAGTATTCATCATCATACGATAACGAAATTCAAAGATATGAAGAGGAAGGGGACGGCCTGGAAATAAAACGACCTCAGGTAACGGAAATAGGGGAAGTTCTCTAACGGCAAGGGATGAAGATGTCATGATACTTGAGCGCGTTTATAAGCTGTTATTTACTACTTTAGCCGATTTTTCTAGTTAGAGTGACCTGTGGCCCCCCACAATTCTAAGGGAGTAGATTGAAAAGGGATTTCTGTAAAACAACGGAGAGGGTGGGATTCGAACCCACGTTGGTTTGACCCAAACCCGATTTCAAGTCGGGCGCATTCGACCACTCTGCCACCTCTCCAAAAGGTTAAGCAATTTCTATCTTATCAAAAATTGTCTGACTGACACGCATAGTTTAAACGAGTGGGATATTGATCCAAGTTATCTGAGGCGATCGCCTCTTCGTGAGAATATAGAGATTGTTGGGAAGCGATCGCTCCATTAACGTTGACCCATACCAAAGAAATTTGGCTAACTTTTCCTTTTTTTAAAGAAACTAAAGAGAAATTACGCAACTTAACCCCATCTTTTTCCATGAGACGAGGAACACTTGCCGCATTCAAATAGATTGTCCCTTGGGGATGATTTTTGACTTGGGTGCGTAGTCGAGAAGTTGTATGACGTAATCGATGGTGCATATGACCAAAGGTAACCAAAGGAATTGTTTTCCCTAACCGCCGAACTTGAGTGATAGCCTCAGCGAAATCAGGATCACCGTGATCACCCCCCAAGGGTTGCCAATCGCGTCCACAGATAGATTCTGGTTCTTCCCCTAATCCGGTCGGTCCATTATGTCCTAAGAAAATAACGGTGTTGTAGGTTGCCTGTTGTGCGGCAGCCACAATTTTAGCTGTAGATTCTTCAAAATTGCTCACTCCGTAGCGATCGCGTAGAAAGGTTTTATTTTTCCATTGGGGACCGCCCCAACTGTAGGGACGACTCCCCACCACCGAAAGATCTAATTCTGGAAAATCTAACTTACTGTACCCCACATGGGCTTTACCTAATAAATCCAATTGGGCTTGTACCCAATCTTCTTTGGTACGATCATAGGGACATTGTTTCCGTCCCCAAGCTGAAGCCGTATACCAAGCGTCATGGTTGCCCATGATGACTGCTTTCGGGAGGGTAAGTTTAGCAATTGAACGAACAATAGACACAGATTCATTGCCAAAATCCCCAACAAACAGAACCAGATCGACTCCTAAATTTTCTAGGGCAAAATTGTCATCTTTTTCCCATTGATTATGAACATCCCCCACCACGGCAATCGTAATTTCTTGCGTTGAATAATTGGTCATATTAATTTTACAAAGACTGGCGGAACTCTCTATCTAAGCTTGGTTATTGCTGGAACTTCCAACTTAAACGACCACCTAGAATCTTGCTATTTATCTTCAAGAGTTTCCTATTCTATTTATAGGCTTATCATATCATAGAGAGAAAACAAGACATCCCCCTAAGACCATGTTCGTTTGCTCTTAGTTATGGGAACACTACGTTTAATCCCTGTCTGTGTGCCTGCAATGAATAGTCAACCGCCCTTCCGCCATATATTGATTATTGAGGATCAAAAAGCGCGACGGATTATTGCTCTCGAACAAGCGACCTATACCATCGGTCGAGCTTCAAGTAATGATATTGTTGTTTATGATCGTATCGTTTCCCGCCATCATGCCACCCTGGTTCGTATTAAACCGAGTCCTCGCCAGGATAACCATATTTATCGCATCATTGATGGGGATTTAGAGGGCAATCGTAGCACTAATGGTTTAATTATTAACGGAAAAACTTATGAGTCCTACAATCTTAAACATGGTGATAGTATTTTCCTTGGGGCTAAAGCTAAAATCAGCTATCGTATCTTATCGACTGCTTTAGAAATTGATCTCTTCAACCCCCTTGAAGATGTCCAAATTCATGGAACTGATGAGTTATCGGCAGTTGCTAATTCTTACCCATATGAATCGACGATAACCACAAGACAACCTTTGCAAGAAAGAGATCCCCAAGATTTAGTGCGATTAGCCTCATTTCCTGAATTAAGTCCCAATCCCATTATTGAAATGGATTTTTCGGGGAATTTAACTTATCTTAATCCAGCAGCCAGCATTAAGTTTTTTAATATTGAACAAGACAAACTTAAGCACCCAGTGTTAGCCGGGTTACTTTCGGAAATCTCCAACCTCCAAGGTAATTTGCTCTTACGAGAAATCACAGTCAATCATGAAGTTTTTGAACAGTACGTTCATTATTTATCTGATAATCAATTAATTAGAAGTTATCTTTTTGATGTAACTGAGCGGAAAAATGCCGAAAAGACTCTGAAATATCGAGCTTTACACGATACATTAACGGATTTACCCAATCGGAGTTCTTTTGATGAACGTCTAGCCGCGTCCTTAAACCAAGCGCGACGGAATGGCTATGTGATGGCTGTACTATTTTTAGATTTAGATTCTTTTAAAAATATCAATGATAGCCTTGGCCATACGATTGGGGATCAACTCCTTAAAAAGTTTGCTCAACGATTGAATTTATGCGTTCGTGCAGGGGATATGGTAGCTCGTTGGGGAGGAGATGAATTTACCTTACTATTGCCACAAATTAAAACGCCAGAGGATACCGTAAACTTAGCTCAACGGATTCTCCAAGAGTTAAAACATCCTTTTGACATTGGGGGACATCAATTACATATAAAAACCAGTATTGGTATTGCTATTTATCCTCAAGATGGAGAAGATGCAGAAACCCTTTTGAGAAATGCTGATGCTGCTCTTTATCGTGCCAAAGAACGGGGGCGAAATCACTATCAATTTTATAAATCTACCATGACTTCTAAAGCATCAATGTTGCTGAAGTTAGAAAATTTACTTTATAAAGCGATTGAAGAAAATGAGTTGAATTTACATTATCAACCTCAAATTAAACTAAAAACCAATCAGGTAACTGGAATGGAAGCTTTGATCCGATGGTATCACCCGGAATTGGGCAATGTTTCCCCTGTTAAATTAATTCCTTTGATTGAGAAAACTGATCTTATTATTCCCTTTAGTTTATGGGTTCTACGAAGGGCTTGCCAACAATGTCAGCAGTGGCAAAAAGATGATTTGATTCAAGTTCCTGTAGCGGTTAATTTCTCAGCCAAACAATTTCAGCAACCGAACTTAGTACAAATAGTGGCTCAAATCTTGGAAGAAACCGGTTTAGAGCCTCAGTTTTTGGAATTAGAAGTTACCGAAACTGCTCTGATGCAAAATCTTCACTTTTCCCAGGAAACTCTCAAGGAGCTACGCCAATTAGGGGTTAATATTGCTCTCGATGATTTTGGAACTGGCTATTCTTCTTTACGGTGCTTGCAAAAACTTCCTGTCAATACATTAAAAATAGATCAACATTTCATTCAATCTTTAGAAGATAATTTTCAGGATACATCGGTTATTTCTGCTGTAATTGCTTTAGGCAAGAGTTTTCATTTAAGGGTAATTGCGGAGGGCGTAGAAACCCTTAAACAGTTAGAATTATTACAACGCCTAAACTGTGAAGAAGTTCAAGGTTATTGGTTTAGTCATCCTCTAGAACCTGAAGAGGCTAGACAATTTTTACGTAAAAAAATTGAAATAAACAAAATAACCTAAACTAAAAGTTGCAATAATTTAACGTTAAAATGCTAATCAAACTGGAGTTGACAACTAACTGGGTTAAAGGCTAAATAAATATTTTAAAGTTTTTCCTAAAAGCTATGAATAAACAAATAAAAAATCCAAATGATAATTACTTATTTATTGTAGAAGACGGTTGTTCAAGACAAATGTTTGTTCTTGAAGATGATAAATATTCTATCGGTCGTCATTCTCAGAATTCTATTATTATTAAATCTCGAAAAATCTCACGTCAACACGCAACATTAATCCGAAAAATGAATCGAAAAAATCAACAAGATTCTTTTTGGATACTAGATGGAGATCTAGAAGGAAATGTCAGTCAAAATCATCTTTTTATTAATGGAGAAAAATGCTTACTTCATGAACTGCAAGATGGGGATTTAATCAATTTTGGTTGTGACGTTAGTGCCAGTTATCATATTCTCTCACCCCAAATCAATCCTGAAACAATTTTCCAAGATCATCAAAATAACTCAATTCCAATCAACGCGAATTCAAATCTAGATAAGAAGACGACTCTCAGAGGAAATTTTCCGTCATTATATTCTCAAACTTTGGCGGCAAAAGAAACCCTAAATATTGTTGATTATTCCTTAGAAGAAACCAGCGAGGAGGATACTTTTACTGTCGAGTCTTCCCTTGATCCTGTTACTCAATTACCGAACCGTATTCTCTTTAACGAATATATTTCCATTGCCTTAACCAATGCACGACAGAATGAAACGATAATGGCGATTCTTCTGATTGATATTAAAGACTTTACCAAACTTAATAATAACGTGGGATCTGGAGAAGGCGATCGGGTTTTACGAGAAGTTGGTGAACGCCTAAAAGCTGGCATCCGCTCAGGGGATATTGTAGGCCGTTGGGGGGGAGATGAATTTAGCCTCCTTCTAACTCAAGTGAAAGCCACTGATAATCTCGAGAAAATTGTTCAGCGTCTTCTAAGGATCCTAGAAGAACCCTTAACTGTCGACAACAACTCCTGTCGTCTATTTTACAATTATGGACTGGCTGTTTATCCCCATAATGGCGTTGTAGCCCAAACCTTAATCGAACAGGCCGAATGCCAACTAGCAGACCACAAACAACTAAAGATTTCTAGCGTTACAGAGAATAATGATGGTCAGATCAACCCCAAATTATTAAAAATCGAACAAAGACTTTACAAAGCCTTAGAAGCGCAAGAATTTGTTTTATATTATCAGCCACAAATAGATATTTTAACGGGGAAAATCGAAGCTGTAGAAGCCTTAATTCGTTGGAATCACCCAAAACAGGGTTTACTACTTCCCCAACAGTTTCTCCCTTGGTCTGAAAAAACTGATATTATTACTTCCCTCACCCGTTGGGTACTCGAAACTGCTTGTCTTCAAAATAAGCTCTGGCAAACTATGGGATTACCTAGTGTTACCATATCTATTAATTTATCAGCTAATCAATTTTATCATCCCCAATTGATTGATCTTATTACTCAGGTTTTAGAGGCTACTGATCTTGATTCCAATTGGTTAGAGTTGGAAATCACTGAACTAACAATTTTAAAAGATATTGAGAAGGCTTATCCCATCTTAAAGGCATTACAGAACCTTGGCGTTGCCTTATGTCTTGATGATTTTGGCAAAGGATATACAGCCATTAGTTATTTATCCAATAGTCCCTTTCAAAAACTCAAAATTGATCTATCTTTAGTCAATAAATTAAAGAATAATCCTGATAATACCGCCCTGATTTCTGCTTTAATTGCTTTGGGAGAAAAATTTCAGATGAAAGTAGTCGCTGAAGGGGTAGAAACCCAACAACAAATCAACACACTCTACGGCCTTCAGTGTAAGACAATGCAAGGATATAAGTTTACTGGTCCCCTACCCGCGACAGAGGCGACAGAATACCTCAAATCTCATCAACAGAAGAAGAGTTAGGGCATAATTTCCCGTCCTACGGCTTCATAAGCTGACCAAGCAAATTTAGAGCGGGCATCAGGATAGTCTTTAATGATGACCCCCCGTTGGGAAGCTCTTTCAAAGGCAACTAACAGGGGTATCTCAGTTTTAAACAGAGGAAATTGCGCATCTTGTAAGATTTTTTTAGCTTCTCTTCCATTTTTAGTCCGAGCATCCACTTTAGTCAGTAGAATTTTAAAATTAGCCTTGAGGGGTTCTAGCTGTTCAACCGCTTTAAAGGTAGCATCTAAATCGAGATGATTGGGGGTTGTCGGAACAATCAACAAATCACTCCCATCAGCAAGATCTTTAAATTCTTCGGGTTCGGGTCTGGCTCTCGTATCAACAATAATATGGGGATATTTACGGATAATCGCCGTTGATCCAGCTTGGGACGCTACATGGAAGGGAAGTTTGTCCTCTCTTGACCAAATTAGGGCAGAACGATTGCGATCGGCATCAATTAATAATGTAGGGGCTTTGGGTTGTAAATAGGCTGATAAATGGATCGCTGTGGTTGTTTTCCCAACTCCCCCTTTTAAGGCTGTAATTGAGATAATCATGGAAAATTTTGGTTTATTTACCTAATAAATAATGAGTATTGTTGGATGATATGTTTAGAAATTATATTACCTTATCTGGTATCCCATGAGTATCATAGGTTGTTTTAGTTATTAATTATCTACTATCTATTCTCCTGTTAAGAATATTTATTATTTAGTGATGGCAAAAAATGACGATCACGAAGAAATTTAAGTTCCTCTCCTGATCTATAAATCAGTGACAATAAAAAAAGCGTCACTTTTATGGAAACTTATTCACGAAAGTCACGTCAAGATAAATGTGTGTGAGGAGTAAGAACGAAAGACAAAAGCTCTTGGGGTCGAAACACGGCAAGACTCCCAAGGGTTTTTTTTCATAATTGAGACTTTGATCATCCCTGAATCTTCCCAAGGTCTGGGAATAATCGAATTGGGACAATTACTTTAATCATAATTATTTTTCAAGAACATTACAAATTAAGTTACCAATTCCGTGATTGGTAAACTTTTCAACGGTTCCATCCTTTTTGGTAATAATGCGATCGCGGCAATTATAGACTCTTGGTGTACGCACTTTTCCATCAACCTTTTCTAACACTCGATATTCCCAATAATTTTTAGCACTTCTTTTGATTCTTTCAATACAGATGGAATGATCCTCAATTTTACGACAGAAAGAGGCATTAACAGTTTGTATCCAAGTAAAAGATAAAATTAATACAACAAATAAAATAAACGCTCTTACCATTATTCTAAATCTTACAGTAATTGCTCTAGTCGCTTTCTTAAAACAACAGATCATCACCCAATGCACCAAATAGGTAATGGGTGTATATTAAATCTCAGGTTATTGCGATAGTAACAGGGAAAATCAGGTTATAATTACCAAATTTCTTGATTAAATCAATTTATATTATATCATTGGTCAGTAAAAATACATAATAACTTTATTCGTTGAGTATTCTCTTTAGTCTCAGTGAAATCGACCCGTGGAACAATCATCTATGAATCTTAATAAGCGTTAATGACTAGGTTATCTGACTTAGGGAATAGATAAAATTATTCAATTTAATAAAATATTAATAATCTCAACAATAATGCTATATTAAGAAAAAGCTAACTTATAAATCAGTGATTAGAAAGTCAAGCCGAAATTTGGTAACACAATTACCATCTAAACTGACTTTTTAGTTAACGTCAAAACCGATCATTGTATTTAAGTTAGATGAAAAAACGTTTTGTCATAGGGAATGATAATGAAGCGTAAATATCAAATAAGTGCCAGCTTAATCTCTCTCTTAGGAATGTTAGGTATTTCTAAAGCCGTGAATGCCAGTTTAATGAGCAATCTCAATGTTGAAATTGCAGGATTGAGGGAAAGTCGCGGACAGATTTGCTTAAGTTTATTTTCAAGTAGTCGAGGCTTTCCTGATAGTAAAGAAGATGCAATTGAAAGTCAATGTGTAAAAATCAATAAAAATCCGATGCGGGTTACCTTTAATAATTTACCATCAAAAACCTATGCTGTAGCGGTATTTTGGGACGATAATGAAGATGGTCAACTTAATCGCAACTTTCTAGGTATTCCCACAGAAAGATTTGGCTTTTCTAGTAATCCTGTGATTCAGGGTGGACCTCCCAAATTTGGAGATTCTGCTATTTTAGTAGTTGGGGACAACACAGATATCTTAATTCAATTACAATCTCTTTTTTAGTAACTATCCATAATCCTTATTTTTGTAGTACAGTTACCTAGTATTGAATCGATGCTAGGTATTATGTTTTAAATAAGGATCTTTAATAATATTTGTTATCTAAGATAGAATAATGCAATCAAAATCCCTTACCATTACCCATGATCTAGTCCTAATTGGGGGAGGACATAGCCATGCAATCGCCTTAAAATTATGGGGAATGAATCCAATTCCTGGAGTCCGCCTTACTTTAATTACAGATACCTCCCATACTCCCTATTCAGGAAGGTTACCCGGTCATGTAGCCGGTTTCTATAGTTTTGATGAAACTCATATTGATTTGCGTCGTCTTGCTCGATTTTCTCAAACTCAATTTTATCTTGATCAAGCAATTAACTTAGACCTAATTAATAATCAAGTAATTTGTGCTAACCATCCTCCAGTTGCTTTTGATTATTTATCTATTGATATTGGCAGTACCCCTAAAACGATTAATATTCCTGGTGCATCTCAATATGCTATTCCTGCTAAACCGGTTCCTCAGTTTTTAGAAGCTTGGAATAAATTAGTGTCAATGGTAACAAACACTCCTGAACGAAAATATTCTATCGGTATTGTTGGTGGGGGTGCTGGAGGGGTGGAATTAGGGTTAAATATACATACTCGTTTGACTAAGATTATACAAAATGCTAATCAGTCTTTGGACAATATTAAAATTCATTTATTTCATCAAGGAGATAGGCTGTTAACAGGACATAATTCTTGGGTTAGCAAGCGATCAGAAACTACCTTAAAACAAAAAAAAATACAAGTATACTTGAATGAAAAAGTTAGACAATTCTCCTCTGATGAAACCACATTTTCTAAAGTTGAATGTGAATCAGGGTTAAGGGTTAACTGTGATTTTGTTTTTGTCGTAACTCAAGCATCAGCACCCAATTGGCTGAGAAACTGTGGCTTAAAAACCGACCAAAGAGGATTTATTTTAGTTAACCATAAATTACAATCTATTTCCCATTCTAATATTTTTGCGACTGGAGATATTGCGACAATTCAAGATAATCCTTGTCCTAAAGCGGGAGTTTTTGCTGTTCGTCAAGGAAAACCTTTATTTGAAAATTTACAACGAGTTATTTTAGAGAAACCTTTAATATCTTATCACCCTCAAAAGTATTTTTTAAGCTTAATTGGAACCGGAAATAAAACGGCGATCGCTTCTTGGGGATGTCTGGGATGGGAATCTTCTATTTTATGGCGTTGGAAAGATTATATTGATCGAAAATTTATGAGAAGGTTTGATGATCTGCCTTTAATGAATCAAAACCCATTGAATACCCTTGATCATGTAGATTCAAAAACAAATCATTTAATGCCTTGTGCTGGCTGTGGTTCAAAAGTAGGAAGTTCCACTTTAGAAAAAGTTTTAAATCGTTTAGAAATAAAACAAAACAATGATATTTTAGTTGGCTTAAATAGTCCCGATGATGCAGCAATTATAACCCTAGATTCTAAAAAATTATTAGTGCAAACTATAGATTTTTTTTCCAGTTTAATCAATGATCCTTTTGTCTTTGGTCAAATTACCGCTCATCATTGCTTAAATGATCTTTTTGCCATGGGAGCAACTCCTCATAGTGCTTTAGGAGTTGTCAGTGTTCCTTACGGGTTAGAAAAAAACGTAGAAGAAACATTATACCAGGTGCTTTCTGGAGTTCTTAAAATATTAAATAACTCCCAAGTTTATTTAATTGGTGGTCATACGATAGAAGCTGAAAAATTAGCTTTAGGGTTATCCTGTAATGGTTTTATTTCTTCCAATAATTTATTAACAAAAAGTGGAATGAAGTCTGGAGATAAGTTGATTTTGACTAAAGGAATTGGAACCGGAACTTTATTAGCTGCTGATATGAATTATAAAGCCAAAGGAAGATGGATCGATAATGCTATTGAATCGATGTTATTATCTAATCAAGAAGCAGTGAAAATCTTTAAAGAATTTGGAGTAACAGGGTGTACTGATGTAACAGGTTTTGGATTAGTAGGACATTTAGTAGAGATGATCAAAGCTTCTCAAGTATCAGTTAGTTTAGAATTAGAAAAAATTTCTATATTAAAGGGAGCAATACAAACAACTCAACAGGGAATGACTAGCTCTTTATATCCTCAAAATTTGCGAGCCAGTGATTATATTATTAATCGTGAAGACGTTAACCAAGCAAAAAAATTCCCCTTACTATTTGATCCTCAAACGTCGGGGGGACTACTTGCATCAATTCCTTGTAATAATGCTGAGCAATGCTTGTTAACTCTAATTCAGTCAGGATTTAAAGATAGTTGTACTATTGGTCAAGTCTTGGAAAAAAATATAATGCAACCTTCTATCACAATTATTTAATTAATTGTTATTAACGTCGAGGTCGAATTTCAATGATATCTTGCTTAATGGTAACGTCATAATTGCCATAAAAGTTTTGTCCTAAAAGTCCCAAATTTCCCAACCCCATTGAAGGAATAATAGAAACTGCGAGATTTTCAGAAACCAGTTGTCCTGCTTGAACAGAAGACACCAGTCCAATGCTGATAGGAACATTTCCCCCAGCTGTTTGTGCCACAGATCCCAGTTTTCCGGTAACTCCCATTTGTGAGGCCATATCAGGGGTGATGACAATACCACTAGCTCCCGTATCAAATAGCATCTCAAAGGTATGCTGGCCATTAAAAATAACATCAACAACAGGAATGCCCGAGTCTCGACGTTTAATGGGAATTTGAAAGATGTTTGATGAACTAGCAGGACGGGAGTTGATCCGAGGAGAAGATTGACCCCCGCATAAATGACCTAAATCTATGCTTTGACCGTTTGGACTTTGCATGAAGCAGGGTTGCTGAGCTTGCATTGAGGTTACGTTAGCTATAGTAGCTATGCTAGTACCAACAATAAGGCTACTAAGGATTCTTTTGATGAACATAAGGACTTAATCAATAACGTGAGAAGTTAAAAATCCAATCTAAGAATTCCCAAAACTTAGAGAGAAATTTACACCGCTAATTATTTTTGTTCATTCTGGTGATGAAGATCACTTTTACAATGTGATTGATATCATAAGTTGGATCGACATTTTTTAGCATCAATTGGGAAACCTAAGTATAATCTCTTTACACACCATGAATTACTGATGAATACCCATTTAATTATTTTTGCTTCTTTTTTTGTTGGTAGTTTAGCTATTTCACCCCTGTCTCTAGCTGGAGGTGAAGAATCTCTTCCTACTCATACAAATCAAATAAATAATTGTGATTATAGTAATTATATTATTACTGATGAGGGAAAGTGTATCGATATATTTAACTCAGATGCCAATCGATTTAACGCCTATGAAGATAAGTTTTTTAAGGCATTAGAAAGAGTTGGGGTATCTCTTAGCTATGAGAGTTGTGACTCTGGAATTCTCGGCCGTTATTTATCAAGGCCTAATCGGATGATTATTTGCCAAAATAATCGAAAGGATTTTAATCTTTATATTGAAACTTTAGCCCATGAAAGTTGGCACGTTGTTCAAGATTGTGCCGCAGGTTTAAATAACTATGAGATGGCTTCTATTGCTGCCAATAATTCTGATTTATCTCGGTCTATTTTAGTCAGTTTAAAATCCTCTGATTGGATGACTTTAAAGCTATATGATTCTCAGGCTTTACCTTATGAAGCTGAAGCTTTTTTAATGGAAAAATACCCCGATGAAGTTTTAGAAGCACTTGATCAATGTGCCGTCAATCTTTAACTATCAACTATCAACTATTCTTTGATTTGTCCGTCATCTCCCAAAGTAGGATAGGGTTTTCCTTTCTGGCGACAAATTTCTGCGATTTCAGGATAACCCCATTCAAATAAAACTCGATGGTACGTTTCAGAATCTAGACGAACATTATCATACAGTTGTGCGGCTAACCGTTGACGTTGCGCTTCAAATAAAATGACCGCAGCAGCAACAGACACATTAAGAGACTGTACCATTCCCAACATAGGAATAATAATGTGTTCATCGGCTAATTGGGCAGCTTCTTGTGTTACCCCCCATTTTTCCGCCCCAAAAATAATAGCACTCGGTTGAGTGTAATCTATTTGACGATAATCTAGAGATTGAGAACTAAAATGAGCCGCATAGACCTTAAAATTTTGCTGTTTAAGGTAATTTATGGCTGTCTTAGTATCAGGATGAGTATTGAGAAAAACCCATTTTTCACTTCCTTGAGACACCTGAGAAAAAGTTGGTAATTCTGCCGTAACATTAACACTATGAACTTCAAAGATTCCCACAGCATCACAGGTGCGTATAATAGCAGATAGATTGTGGGGTTTATGGACATCTTCAGTTAGGACGGTCAAATCGGGTTGCCGTCGGTCTAAAACTTGTTTTAATCGATGGTAGCGTCTAGGAATCACGTTTTCTATTATAGGGGGCGATCGCCTCAAGGCAATCATCAAATTAGACAATCAATCATAACTTAATAATTACACTATGGTTACTATTCAACTTGAACCTTCTCGTCATCCTCTCGCTGAGTATATCTATCGTTTGGAACAAGGAGAAGCACTCCTCAAAAACTCTCCTGATAATGTTCTAGAAGTGGTAGGTATTTTGAAAAGTTATGGGGTGGTACTAGATGCTTATTCTCGTAATCTAATTTATATTGCTGACTATCAATTTTTAGTTATATTTCCCTTTTTTAAATACTTTAATGGGGAGATTTCCTTCGAGAAATTATTACACCATTGGGGTCATGATCGGATTAATTTTGAGTATGCTGAATATTGTATGAAATCTATGATGTGGCATGGAGGAGGAGGGTTAGATAGTTATTTAGATACCCCAGAATTTAAGGCAGTTGCTCAACAGGTTATTCAAGCTAAGTTTAAGAACAACTTTTTAATGTTAGCTTTAAACAAAATATTTCCTGATTTTTTCCCTGAACAGATGAGAATGATGTCCTATTATAGTGGGTTAGGGCAATTTTGGCGAGTGATGGCTGATATATTTTTATCTCTTTCTGATCGTTATGATCGAGGAGAAATAAAGTCAATTCCTCAAGTTGTTCAACATATCTTAGATGGGTTAGTTAAAGATGCGAATAAACCTATTACTTATGAAGTTAAAATTCATAATCAAGTCTACGATATTATTCCTAAATCTGCTGACTTAACCTTTTTATCTGATACAGCAGTTCCTTATGTAGAATCAATTTTCTTTCGAGGAACTCCCTTTTTGGGAACCATTTCTTACAATGCTCAAGCTTACCAAATTCCCCAAGAACAAGGGTTATTCAACTATGGTGCTTTGTACGCTGATCCCCTTCCTGTCGGAGGGGCAGGAATTCCCCCTACTTTATTAATGCAGGATATGAGACATTATTTACCAGACTATCTTCACCAATTTTATCAAAATAGTATTCGCCAAGAAGATGATTTATTAGTGAAAATTTGTCAGACCTTTCAAAAGTCTATGTTTTGTGTAACGACAGCAGCAATTAAAGGATTAGCTCCTTATCCTTTAGAGACAACTGACATTAAAGAAAAAATAGCCAATCGTACTTATTTGGAAGGGTGGATGGATCGATTTTTAGCCTCTCGTTTACTAATTGCTAATCAATAATTATAGGATTAGTTTATCTCTAACGATAAGGGGAATATAGCATTAGCAATAATTGATGACAAATGTCTTATTATCTGTCGGTTTTGTTGCTTTTCGAGACTCCCATTCTTGATTGCTCATACCCCCCATAATCAAGAGGAGATTCTCTCTGAAAACTGATTCGGTGATTGCTATATTTTTCTGGGTAGTTGATATAAATTAGAGTGGGTTAACTCCTATATTCATAAGTCACATTTAGACACAAGCATTTTTTCTATTAAAGGACAGTCCTCACAGTTGATAGAATGACAATCGAATTCGCAGTAAGCTAAGTTAGTAGGGACTTCTTGAATAAGGTATTTTGTTAACTTTTTCCACCAATCTTCTTTCATTGTCTCTCTCCTGTCTATCGATATATTCATTTTTAATATAAACAGGTTAGATGTCTATCAAACGACATTAATATGACGTTTCCATGAAACTTTTTCGATAGCTTGTTCAATTGAAAAAAACTCTCCTGACATCGGGAGAGTTTGACACTTCTTTCAAAAGTGCGTCAAGATATCAATATAAAGTAAATCTTTGTAAAGCTAAGGTTAAATGACTCTAGAGCTATTGTCACTGGATAATATACAAGAGATTGCACGTCAATACGGTTACTGGGCAGTGTTTATCGGAATTGCCTTAGAAAACACCGGAATTCCCATTCCTGGAGAAACCATTACCATTGTGGGAGGGGTTTTAGCTGGGAGTGGAGACTTAAGCTATGGGGTTGTCTTAGGAAGTGCGATCGCCGGAGCGGTTCTTGGCGATAATTTCGGCTATTGGATTGGTCGGTTAGGGGGTTGGCCATTTTTATTAAAGTTTGGGCGTTTATTTAGAATTCCCCAAGAAAAATTAGAGGAAGTTAAGGCACAATTTAGCAATAATGCAGCAAAGGCAGTCTTTTTTGGACGTTTTGTAGCCTTGTTGCGGATTTTTGCTGGGCCGATGGCTGGAATTGCTAAGATGCCCTATGGTCAATTTTTGCTGTGTAACTTTGGTGGGGCGACGATTTGGGCATTGATTATGGTAACCCTTTCCTTTTTTGTGGGACGGATTATTCCCCTACATCAATTAGTCCAGTCTGTAGCTCAATTTAGTATTGTTGCATTGGTTTTATTAATCGCTTCGATGGTCATTCCTCGGTGGTTTGATAGAAATCAGTGGTTTTCCCCTTTAACAAGCTCACCCTATCACTCAGGACAAAGCAAACTCTCTAAGCAATCAGAAGTCACCAAGTAAAAAGCTTTAACTATTAAAGTTTGATTAATTCTTCCCCTATGATTACTAATCTTGAATGATGCTACCGCTAGGATTTTTAGGTGAGATTACCCTACTCATCTTTGAAAAAAAGTTGGTATGCTATTAAGTAATAGGATAAATCGTTCATCCGCCTGCCTGGTGGACGGAAGTAGGAAGTTCCTGAGATCTTCCGAAGGAACGCGCCTCATTCGATAACTCAACGAATTTGAAGGAGGCGACATGAAATCTCAAACTCATAATCTTGGTATTCAATCCAAAGAATATTCTACCTCTATTGCAGAGCAATCGCGATTTCTAATTAGTCAGAATCGCCAAAAGCAGCAAAATCGCCAACTTTCGATGCTATACAGACTAGCCTCAGAAGTGGGAACTGGCTTTTAAGCGACAATTCTTAACAATTGTGGGTCAACAGTGGTTGACCCCGACTAATTACTTGTCACGGATTTAACCTGAATGCTCATAACAGAAGGAAAGTAAATGATGACTAGCAACAAGCAACAAGACATTACTCAAATTCATCGGACAAACATGATACGGAGTCTTAACCACCGTTTAGAAGTCGCTAGACAACGGGGAAACTCCCAGTTGATTGAACAACTCGAAGCCGAAAGACGTTATTACGGAGATATTATCCCGCGTTAACTCAAGAAATCCCACTCCAAGTCTTGAATTTGGGGTGGGATTATAGTATTCTCTCAACCTTTAAAAAGGAATGGGATCTTCTTCCCCAGAAGAGTCGGTTGGAGTAGAAGTGGGAACCGGTTGGGTTGATGGGGGATAAGCAGGGGATTGATAAGAATCCATTGAAACAACATTATCCCCTGCAGCAGAAGTCCCTGGGGTAGTTGGATAATTATTGAGGGGATAAATGCGAGAAGCGACTAATTCAGCCCGTTTTTCCTTAAATCCTTCAGGACGATCAAAGGTACTCATTGAAAGACGACCTTCAATAATTAGGCGATCGCCTTGTTGATAACTTTCTTGCATTTGGGTTGCTAAACCGCCCCATCCGACAACTTTTAAAGTTGAAGTAGAGGCTTCTGTCCGTCGCCCTTCAAACTCCACTAACATTTGGGCAATGGGGGTTTGATTGTCTGGGGTATAACGTAATTCTGGAGGACGAATTACCGTGGCCATCAAAACACAACTATTCATCGAATCAACTCCTAAGCTATCTATAGTTAATGATCAGTGTTAATGGTTATTGAACTTATTTTCATTGCTTACATACTGACTATTTCTCCTTGTTCTTGTTCAATAAAGCTTTGAACTTTTTGACGATAATCTTTGAGGGTAATATCAACCCATTCACGATCATCACTGTTAGCGAAGATATGAACTAAAGGTTCTCCTGCATCGGGTAGAATGAGAACCCAATTATCATTTTGGGGATTAATTACCTTAACCCCATCAATTAACTCTAATTTATCTGGGGAGTTATTTTCTACCAGATAACGCATCAATGCCCCCTTTACTTTCCAGGGACAACGAACTGAATAGGACTTATGGCACACTCGCGGTAATTCAGCCCGAATTTGCACCAGCGATCGCTCTTGAATAGTCAACATTTCTATCAGTTTAGCAATGCCAAACATTGCATCAAATCCTGGATGTAGTTGGGGAAAAATAAAACCCATATCCCCACTTCCCCCTAAAGAAACATTAGGGTTAGTTTGGGAAGCTTCCATCAAAGCGGTGGGGTTAGCTTTCGTCCGAATCACCTTCCCATCATGACGACGGGCAATTTGTTCGACAGCACTAGAGACTTCTACGGGAACCACTACCGTACTACGAGGATAGGCCGTAAAAATAGTATTAACCATCAACGCTGTCAGCAGTTCGCCGCGAATGGGTAAGCCCGACTCATCCACCAGGATAAATTGCTCCCCGTTGGCCGACACTTGAACCCCTAAATTAGCTTTAACGGCTTCCACCACTTGGCCGAGTTGGTGTAACAAGGATTCTCGTTCTTCGTTGGACACAGCCGTTTGACGTAAACTCGCATTAAGAACCACTGCATCACAGCCAAATTTGGTTAAAAGTTGGGGAAGAATTGCCCCTGAAACCCCATAAACATAGTCAATAACGACTTTTGAGCCACTATTACGAAGTGCCTCAACATTGAGTTGAGTTTCAAAGGTGTTACGGTAGTTGTCAATAATTTGAGCAGGATAGGCCATATCTCCAATCTCTGAGATTCCTACCCGTCGCAGATCTTCTTTAAAATACGCTCCCTCGATTTTCTTTTCCTTAGATTTAGAAATATTAATCCCCTGTTCATCAAAAAATTCGATGAGGATATGATCAGGGCGATCAGGATGAGCGCGTAAATGAACCCCACCAGCAACCCCCAATTTTGGGGTGAGAGTGCGAGTAATAGGAATTGCTGTCGCTTCCAGGTTTTGAATATCAATCCCCACAGACATCAACCCAGCAATCAAAGAACGGCTGACCATGCGCGAAACACTCCGCTGGTCACGGGAGACCACCACCTGAGAACCAGGTTTGAGAGTTGAACCGTAAGCTGCTCCCAATTTAACGGCAAATTCGGGGGTAATATCGATATTAGCTAATCCGGTTACCCCTCGTTGACCAAACAAATTTCGGTGGGCTATATTGCCCCAAATCAAATTAATATTCAAGATAGCCCCCGATTCAATGCGTTTGCTAGGCCAGACACGAACACTTGAGCTAATTTGGGCTTCTTCTCCAATCGTGGACAAAGGACCCACCACCGCCCCCTCTAAAATTTGGGCGCGTCGATCAACCCGCGTTCCCCTAGCAATCACACAGGCTGCTAGATAAGCTTCATCCCCAATAGTCACCCCATTCCAAAGAATCGGACGTTTAAGGTCAGCTCCTGCACCAATGGTGACATTATCGCCGATCACGGTTCCTTTTTCCACAATGACCCCCGGGCCAATGCGACAGTTGTGACCAATGAGGACGGGGGGGATAATTTTGGCAGTCGGATCAATATATGTATTTTGGCCCAGCCAAAATCCTGGGGATTTCTCTTTGTAGGCAAAATCAATGGTTACTTTCCCTTCTAAGGCATCATAATGCGCTTCTCGATAGGCTTCTAAATGCCCAACATCGCACCAGTACCCCTCAGCAATGAAGCCATAGATGGGTTCCCCTTTTTCTAACAGGAGGGGAAACAGATTCTTAGAAAAGTCTGATTCTTCGTTGTCGGGGAGGTATTGCAGGACTTCAGGTTCTAGGATGTAGGTTCCGGTATTGACAGTATCAGAGAAAATCTCGCTGGTCGAGGGTTTTTCTAAAAAACGGTTGATTCGTTGGTCTTTATCGGTGATCACCACCCCAAATTCGACGGGGTTAGGAACACGAGTCAGGACGAGGGTGGCTTTCGATTGTTTTTCTTTATGGAAGGCGATCGCCTCTTGAAGATCAAAGTCGGTGATACTATCCCCACTGATCACCACAAAGGTATCATCGAGCAGTTCTTCAATATTTTTGACACAACCTGCGGTTCCTAAAGGTTGATCGTCTTCTACTGCATAGGTCATTTCTACGCCAAAATCACTGCCATCTTGGAAGTAATCACGCATTACATCAGGAAGATAGTAGAGGGTGGCAATGACTTCTCTAATATTATTACGTTTTAATAAGTTAACGATATGTTCGGCAATGGGTCGATTTAGGACGGGAACCATTGGCTTAGGCAAATCGCAAGTTAGGGGTCGTAACCGAGTTCCCGATCCCCCAGCCATTAGCACTGCACGCATAAGTCCTCCTTCTGGTTTTCTGTGGGTGGCTCAACTGAGATTTTTCCAAACGTTTTACCGTTGAGCCTGTTTCAATCTTAATGTGTATCGTCTCACTCTTTGTTCCATAATTAGTAGGAGAATTGTCAAAAATTTCTCAACAAAAAAATAGAGACGCTTTTTTTACGTCTCTATTGATTAGGTTTTAAGGATAGGATTCTTGAGAACAGACTAAGCAGGATGAGTTACGGTTTTAAACTGTTCAAAAATTTCGCAAAATTCTTCGTAACTCAGTTGATGGTCTCCACTAGTATCTGCTAGTTTGAGCATTTCCTCGATGTCACTGTCAGACAGTCCTGTATCAATGTCTCGTAAACATAAACGTAATTCTTCGAGACTGATGTTACCAGAATCGTCGGTATCAAAGAAACTGAAACGTTGTAACATGGCATCTTCAGGAGTATCGGCTAAATCTCGGTGAATTAAGTTGGTAAACTCAACGAAGGTGAGACTTTCACTATTAGGACGCCCTGTAATCATATCCATGACTTCTCTTACTCTTTGAGAAGAATAAGATCGACCTACAGCCCTTAATAATGAGTGCAACTCTGCCATTGATAAAGCATTGTTACCATCTTTATCAAACTTCTTGAAAGTTTGCTCATAGAAAGCCATTTGTTGTTGATCAATTGGCCTAATATGACAAGAAACTCCTTCTTTTCCTTGAGCGATCGCATCTAAATGTTCAATCGCACTTAACGTATAGGCCATAGTTTGCCATAACTGATTAGGATTGGAATGAGTGAGGATTTCTTGTTCTTCTTCGGGGGTAATGGAATATTTTTCCCGAATTGACTCAACTTGTTTTAATTCTTCGGCAGATAACTTGTGTAATACCTCGTTGAAAGATTCGAAAGATTTTTTCCCTGTCATCACATCAAACAGATCTAATACCATAGCTTGATGGGGATGATCTCTCGATGATTCAACAATGGTATCTAATAAAGCTTGACGATAGCTTTCTTGACGTAACCAATCTTCATGATTTTTACGGTTACTAATCTCGATGACACTGGGGTGTTCAACTTCGAGTTCCGTCATAATTAAGCCATGTTCTTCATCGCTAATATTGAGTTCTATGCGAATTTGTCGGAAGAATTCAAAGGTTCCTGCAATATCGACATAGCCTTCGTTTAACGCTTCTTTGAGGATACCTTTATAAGCTTGCAGTTGTTTCTCTTTGTCGAACCCAGGTAATACCTTAGCTAAGACATAAACTTCATCAACGGTTAAATCATCTAATGAACGACCATCAAGAAATTGAGAGACGTTTAGTTTTAATTTGCTTAACTGTTTACGCAGACGACTTGCAAGACTTTCTCTTTGATAAACTGCAGGATTTCGTGACCAATTACGATACACCCATAATCCACTACAAACAGCCATTACCAAGGGGAAAAGATAGCGTAACTGTACGGGTAATAATCGCACAAAGTTACTACCACCAAAAATAAAGAAGAAGTTGAAAATAAAGAAAGTACACAGAATAAAGATGCGATGACGAATCACTTCTGTGGCTACTAACTTATGCTTACGAAAACGATAAGCTTTGTAGAGTTTTTCAATTTTCCGACCAGCAAAATAACCCACTAACCCAAAAAGACCAATCGTTAAGGGAACAGCGACTAATTTAGGAATGGGAATTGCTTGATTAAAGATGTAGAAACCAGGATTAAATAAAGTCTCTAGCTGGTTTTCTTGATGCGCCCAAGCTGCAGAAAGCAGATATTCCCAATTTCCGGCAAATAAATAAGGATAGACGAAATAACCAACTGTTAGTCCAACATAGCTATAGTAAAGCCATTGATACTCAGGTTTGGTGATATTTTCCCAATAAGAGCGTTCTGAGTCAATATCAATACAGGGACTTTGACAAGCGACACAAGCACTGTGTTCTTTGCCTTCTGCATTCACAGTACGACACATTGACTGAGTAATTGTTTGACGTTCCCCAGTATGAGCTGCACTATTAAGAAGTCCTCTGGGTTCTCCAAATACTTGTTCTACTGGGGCCATGGGACAAAAATATTGACACCAAGATTTGCCAGCATACAAATAATTGACGAGCATGGCTGACAAAATGGTTACAATTAGAAAAACACCTAGGGCGAGTCGATTGGAATTGACAAATAAAATTCGACTCGCTATTCCTATAAAAAAGAGAACTAGCTGTAAATACAGGTGATTACGAGCTAACCAAGAATTTTTATCAACTTTGACTAATTCGTGACGAGTTTTTCCCGTCTTCGGGTCAACTTTTTTACGGTGTCTTTGAAATCCTAAAGCACGAGGCAGTTGTGACATAAAGGATAAGGGACAAAGCCTGCGCCAAGCTTCAAGACCCATCACCATAATCACAAAGACACCGATGGGGACAATAAATGCCCAAAACATAATTGCACCAATAGCATAGGGAACTTCAGGAATACAGTTTCCCTGAACTTTAACGCATTCTTGGGCAGTTACATTGCTGATACTAACTGGACTCCAGGTATTTTCTGGTAGGGTAAACCAATAGGAAATTGGATCGTAAAATAAAGAGGCAATAATTAATAGCCAACCAAGGGCTAAAACCCACCTCACACGGTGCATCTGTCGTTCGGGAATTTTGGCAAACATAAGTAATCGCTTCCAAACTTTATTAAAGACAAAATAGAGATTTTTCCAGGTTTATTCCACACTGGATCTTAAAAGAATGTGCCAAGATTGATTGAGCTATCAATACTGACAAAAGAGATTGTTTTTAAATACTCAATTTTGTTAGCACTTCTTTACACATCAGAGAAATACTTGTCTAAATTTAATAGACTTTTAAGGAAATAATTCACTTGGTTGAGATAAGGAGACTAACCTAAAACAATAAGTCGGAAGTTGCGTGATCTTTAACAATTAACTTTAAGTTTAATTCCATTGGGTGAGAAAGTTTGTAGCTAATTTTGCTAATTTCTCAGATTAGTTGAGGTAAGAAAAAAAATATTAGAATAATCGAGGCTTCTAGGAACCTTCCTAGATGATAACTGTCCGATTGATGAAGGTGAAAGTCCTTCCCTCTAAGGCTAAGAGTGACTCAAAACCTGTCCACGATGACCCAACTCGGAATTTGGGAGGTCGAAGCTGGAAGCAGGACGCAATCAGACACCGCCTGCTGGTGACACTGGCGTTAATAGGAGTTCTCAAGATGAAACAGGGTCTAGAAAAGCGACTCATCCAAAGGCAGAAAAGCAGTAGGAAAACCTCTGACCTCATTGGGGCAATAAAACCCGTTAACCATTCCAATAGGATTAACTGAAATCTACCTTCTTCAATCCCAAGCCCCTGTTTTTTAAGCTCCGGGTCAATCTACAATCTGCCCTCTGCAATCTGCAATTGTTTGACATCAATAAATATAAAGCCGTCCTCCGCTATCGCTAAAGGACGGGGCTTGAAACCCAGATTTTTGGTCATTGCTTTTCAGACTAAGGTAACCATTTGGGTTTGAAACCTGGTTCAAGTTCTTCTGGTTTAATTTTGAGCGACTTTTCAGGATCTTTTAATTCTGGTAAGGGAAGTAACCAAACTTGGCCATCGGCGATCGCTTTTTGTTCGGTGGTCATTAAATCGTTTTTGGACTGGGGAACTGTTGTTACAACTTGATCAAACAGCAAGGCTACACCATCGGGGGACATACTTAATTGCACATCTCGATAGTTAGGCAAGGCGAGTAAGGGTAAATCTTGGGTATCATCGAGCTTAATTACCGACAGAAAGGGTTCTTCTTTATACTGACCCTCTTGTTCCTCAATTAGGTCAGTTTTTAGACAGTAAAGCAAGTTTTCTTCTCTGGGTTCAAATTCACAATCAATAATCGGATACAAGGTCCTGAATAACTCTTTTTCTTGACCATTACGATTGAGAAGCACTAGCGATCGCGTATAATCTTGATTGTCTTTCACTAAGAGTATTTGCTTACCATCCGAGGAAAATCCTAAGCTTTTCTCATACCCCCCTAAAAATTCTGATGATCCTCCATCGGGAGTCAGGGGAACCATTCCTACCCCACCCCGTTGAGATACAGCGACACGCTTACCGTTTGGTGAAATGACAAAATTTCCCCCAGGAACTCCTAATGGCCTGGGATCTTCTCCATTAGGAATCACCCATAATCCTGAATCCGCTGGATTTTTTCGATTAGTCCGCCAAATAACAATACTTTGACCATTTTGCGACAAGTCAAACTCTAGATTTTGATACTCTTTGGCGTTTAGGATCGGTTCAAGTCTTCCAGCCCGTGGTGTTTCCACGCCATTAGGAGAGACTTGCAAACCTGTGGTAACAGTATACAATTGCTGTCTGGCTAATGCTTGACCCCTCAGACTCGGTTCATAAGCACTAAACAAAATTTTATCGCTATTGGGATAAATCCTAAAATCAGTAACTATCAGATCGAGGGGGGTTAATATCGTTTTTTTGGGTTGATTTGTCTCGGTAATATTATAGAGAATTAGTCGTCCCTTTTCTTCTGGCGCAACCCCAATGTAAGCAAAGGTGCGATCGCGGGTACTAAATAAACTAACAAACGGTTCAATAGGTTCTCGATCATAAATTCTTGGGACGTTTTGCAATTTTATTTGATAATTTGTTCCGTAAATTGGGGGATAATCTAAGGTATAAATTAATTGTCGTCCTTGCCAACTAATTCTCCCAGGAAGTGGTGGTTCAATAGACAGGTTTTCTCGAACCGTATTTTTATCTACGGGACGATTAAAAACGAGGGTAAAGGTTTTATCTTGTAACCCAACTTTCTTATTATCCCAACTAAAATAACTTACCTTTAAGGGAACTTGTTCCCCGTTCACTAACATTGCTCCTAGTGTTAAGCTAAGAAGAATGATACATCCTAAAACAATCCAATCAAACTGTTTTAGTTTTTTGAGCCAAGGTCGTTTGTTTTCTGATGAGTGGTTCATAATTATAAAATTTTAATGATTTCCTTATTTTTAAGGTTATGATTTTTTGATTAGATGATGTTTTGTTGACAAACAACCATTTTGTTTCTAGTTAAACCTTCAACGATAATCTATATTGACAAGTTTCTTAAATTTTACTTTTTTGTTTTTAGATTTAGATTAACTTAAGTATCAGCTTCATTAACGTTCTCATTTTTTTATAAAAACTTCTTAAAGAAGGAAAATTCCCCAAAAAATCTGGTGCATGATTTAGATTAACTAGATACCAAAAAAAGATAGCTTATGGCTAATGTCCTTTGGCTGCAAGGTGGGGCTTGTAGTGGGAATACTATATCATTTCTCAACGCAGAAGAACCCACCGTTGTAGATTTAATTACTGATTTTGGCATTAATGTTCTCTGGCATCCTTCCCTAGGGCTAGAATTAGGAGATAGCTTACAGCAACTTCTAAAAGATTGCGTTAGCGGCAAAATCGCTGTTGATATCCTGGTTTTTGAAGGAACCGTTGTTAATGCCCCCCACGGAACCGGAGAATGGAACCGGTTTGCCGGTCGTCCCATGAAGGACTGGTTAACTGACCTCTCCAAGGTGGCTGCATTTGTGGTTGCTGTAGGAGACTGTGCGACCTATGGCGGTATTCCTGCTATGGAACCCAACCCTAGCGAGTCCCTTGGGGTGCAATTCCTCAAGCGCAAGGAAGGGGGATTTTTAGGGGCTGACTATCGTTCCCAAGCTGGTCTCCCTGTGATTAATATACCCGGTTGTCCGGCTCACCCTGACTGGATTTCTCAAATTTTAGTTGCGGTGGCTACGGGACGGGTTGGAGATTTAACCCTAGACGAATTCCATCGTCCTCAAACCTTCTTTAAGTCCTTTACTCAGACCGGTTGTACTCGCAATATGCACTTTAGCTATAAAGCGACGACCCAGGACTTTGGACAACGGACCGGATGCCTATTTTATGATATGGGCTGTCGTGGACCGATGACCCACTCTTCTTGTAATAGAATCCTCTGGAATAGAGTTTCCTCTAAAACTCGTGCCGGAATGCCCTGTTTAGGGTGTACGGAACCTGAGTTTCCCTTCCATGATTTGAAACCAGGAACCGTCTTTAAGACTCAAACGGTGATGGGTGTTCCCAAAGAATTACCCCCAGGAGTCAACAAAAAAGACTATGCCTTAATGACAGTTATGGCGAAAGATGCTAGTCCATCTTGGGCTAATGATGATATGTTTACTGTCTAAAACTTGGGCTTTCATCTTCGATGTTGGGGGTGAAAGCTTTTTAGTGAATAGTGAATAGTTGATCGTTGATAGTTGATCGTTGATAGTTGATTAAATTTCTGTTCCCTGTTCCCTAAACCAACTGATTAGTTGAACTTTCTTGAGAGGAAAAACATGGCAATACAAACCTTAGAAATATCTCCTGTTGGAAGAGTTGAAGGAGATTTAGATGTTCGGGTAGATATTGAAGATGGACAGGTGGTAAACGCCTGGACAAAAGCCGAACTATTTCGGGGATTTGAGGTAATTTTAAAAGGAAAAGATCCTCAAGCTGGTTTAATTGTAACCCCCCGTATTTGCGGAATTTGTGGGGCCTCTCACCTCACTTGTGCTTCCTGGGCTTTAGATACCGCTTGGGGGACTGAAGTTCCTCGTAACGCGATTTTAGCGAGAAATTTAGGGCAATTAGTCGAAACTATTCAAAGCCATCCCCGTCATTTTTATGCCCTCTATGCGATTGATTTAACTAACAAAAAATACAAAAATAGTCCTTTTTATGAGGAAGCGTGTAAACGGTTTAGTGCCTTTACTGGGACATCATATGAATTAGCCATTACTACCTCAGCAAAACCCGTCGAATTGTATGCTTTGTTTGGAGGACAATGGCCCCATTCGAGTTACATGGTTCCTGGGGGAGTCATGTGTGCGCCAACCCTAACCGATGTTACACGGGGTTGGGGGATTATGGAATATTTCCGCACCAATTGGTTAGAACCGGTTTGGTTAGGCTGTTCTTTAGAACGTTACGAAGAAATCCAAACCTACGAAGATTTCCTAGAGTGGTTAGATGAAAGTCCTAATCATGCTAATTCTGACCTCGGTTTTTATTGGAGAATGGGCATAGATATTGGCTTACACAAATATGGCCAAGGCCCTGGACGCTATTTAACTTGGGGTTATCTCCCCCACGAAGATAAGTTTCAACATCCCACCATTGAAGGTCGCAATGGGGCGGTGATTATGAAAGGGGGTGTTTATGATAGCTTTACTGATATGCACCACATGGTCGATCATACCTTTGCGCGGGAAAATACAAGCCATGCTTGGTATGAAGAAGGAAAAGCAGACGTTCATCCCTTTGATCGCACGACTCAACCCCAGCATATCAATACTAACGACTATGAGGGTAAATATTCCTGGGCGACTGCGGTAAGTCACAAAGACTTAGGACGGATGGAAGTGGGTTCTCTTGCGCGTCAGTTAGTCGCAGGTGGTAAACATGGTGAAAGCTGGCAGCATTATGATGGGTTAATTCTCGATATGTTCAAAAAGATGGGCGGTCCTAGCATTCACCTCCGAGAGTTTGCACGGATGCACGAGTCCGTTAAACTGTATCGGGAAGTCGAACGGTGTCTACGGGAATTCAAACTCAATGAACCCTGGTATATGAAACCGACTGAAAAAGATGGCCGCGGTTGGGGTGGAACTGAAGCGAGTCGCGGTGCGTTGTGTCACTGGGTTGAAGTAGAAGGAGGTAAAATTAAGAATTATCAGGTGATTGCTCCTACCACTTGGAATGTGGGTCCCAGAGACGGTAAGGATGTCCGTGGCCCTATTGAAGAGGCGTTGGTGGGTATCCCTATCGAAGATCCTACCAACCCCGTTGAAGTGGGTCACGTCGCCCGTTCGTTTGATTCGTGTTTGGTGTGTACGGTACACGCCCATGATGCGAAAACAGGGCAAGAATTAGCAAGGTTTAGAACCGCTTAATAAAGGCTTAAACTTTTTAGGGTGGGCAATGCCTACCCTACTTGACCTTATCTTAAAAATTTCGACCAAGACAAAGCTTAGTCAACGAAATCAGGATTTTGTTTAACCAATTGCTATATATACGTTAAGAGTTTACTTACTAAAGTTTTTCTTAAAATATCTTAAAGTAAAAGAAGAACCTTAGTATATACGTTTAGTCATCACTCCAGTTAGGCTCAATGTAGTCAAAATAGATATCATAAGTTTCTTTAGTATTCTCCAATTCAATTTCAGTTATTTTAAAATTTTCTTCAGTTATACCCAAATCATTTATAGATGAAATTGAAAATGAAATTAACACATTTATATCTAAATTAGTTTGAATATTTTTAGTGGTTTTTCCACAGAAAGAATAAGTATAATCTACACGCTCATACTCCTCGAATATAAAACTACACTCTGCCTATATATTAACACTTAACTTTGACTCAACAATTAAAGTTACAATATTATTATGACTATCAAAATTAATCGGCTCAAATATTATATTAGGATGTTCAAATAACTTAAATTCAAATCCATTAAGAGATATATCCATAAAGCCGTCCCATTCATAATAGCAATAACTAGCCTCTACGTAAGGTGCAAAATAAAAATTGTATATTTGCTCATCTAATAACTTAGAAATAGCTTCTTTTACCTGATTTAGTTTGCCTTTTTTATATTTCTCTGATAAGCATTTACATATATAATTAGCTTCTACATCTTGGAATAGACTTAAAGCATTTGCAAGATTATCAATTATCTCAAGATTTTCAGATTTTTGGCAAAAGTTTTTCCAATCATTATCAGACGAAACAACAAGAATCTTTGTTTCAGAATTTTTAGCTAATGCTTCTAAAGACATTAGTGCAATAGCATCAGGAAATTCACATTTCTTTTTTCCTGTTGCTTGAAATGGTGCTTCAGAATTAAAATACATTTGAATTAAATCATGAATTTTTACATGATCTTGAGCTTCAATTATATAAAGAGAAGTAATTTCTTGAAACTGACGAAATTTTTTTAAAGCAATTTCTTGAGGTTTATGTGAATCAAAAATTTCTTTTTCTATGTCTTCAAGAACTTGATTATTAACTAGCAAATAATCTTTAGCTTCTTTTACAGCTATTATCATTTTATCTTGAGCCTTTTTCGCTTTATCTCTAAGTTGCGACAAAAGTTCTTCTTTTACAATTTCAGAAATGATTAATTTTATAGAACTATTATGAAATTGTTCAAGTTGCTTAAGTAATCCTGAATTTAGTCTTAAACCATTGCTCACAAAAATTTATGTATCTAATGTAATAGCTTTAAAGTTTCCTTTTCTAATTTCTCTTTTCAAAGGATCATCTTGCTGTTGTATAATTGCTACACATAAGAATAAAATACCAAGTTTTTCATGCTTTTTAAAAATAGCCATGGTGTAAAAATAGGTTATTTCATCTTTAAAATTTTCTATTTTCATGTATCAACCATAAAATACTCATAGTCTATTTATTTCTATTTTCTAATTTCTCACCTCCCTAATATAACAAACTTACCCAAAAATGTTTGGAAAATAGCGATCGCCTGCTCATCATTCGGAATGCGATCGCATTCCTAATCTAAATCTCAATACGGGTTTTTCAAAACTCTCTACAGGTTTCAATATGAGATTTTACTGATGACTGATAATTGATCAGGGATTTTAATCACTTAAAAGCTAAGTTTCTTGATAGATTTTTAAGTCAGTTTCTTGGGGATTAATTAATTGTCTTTGAGAAGCATTCAAAAATTCAATGCTAATTGGTTCATCTGTCTCATCATAACTAATAATAATTCCTCCTGCTTCTGAGATAGCATTGGATGGGGGAACATCTTTCATAATAAAAATTAAAATATCTGATTCTGGATCATACTTAACTTTCATGGTTATCTTCCTGCCAATAGCGATTAATTTGATTTGTCCAGTATAATGTTAAAATCCTTCTCGTTTTGCCAATTCTTACAAAGACTATTCTTAGTAAACCGTTTCCTTTTTTAGATTGAGCAATCAATACTTCATCTTCAATGATAACCTGTTGCGGATTATTTAATATAGTTTCTACGTCCTCCTTTGTAATTCCTAATTTTGATTGCCATTGCTTTTGCCGTTCTTCTGCATGGTGTGTCCAAACAATTTGCATTCATTTTTTCTCCTCAATTTTGTCGTCCTTGAGATCGCAGTCTTCATCTAAATCTCAATACAGGTTTTTAAAAACTAAATCTGGTTTTTAAAAACTTCCTACACTTTACCATAACCTAGTTTCGTTGAAATCATGTTTATTTATTATCAATAGGAAGCCAATTTTCATCTAAAATTTGTTCTACATTCGCTAGAGGAGAGACAGGAAATGTTTCAGAGGGAAGTCTGGTTTTTTTATAAGTTATTTTTACTGCATCTTGATAGCATTCCTCTACAATTGTCTCTAGAAAAGGTTTTAAACTAGGACTATCTTGTAATAATCGTCTAATTTGAACCCGAAAATTCTGAATTTCTCCTTCCCATCCTGCTTGGTTATAGTTTTTTTCAAATTCCCAATAAGCTATTTTTAAAAAATGTTCAAATAAGCGAGTTAATAAACTTTTTAAAGAACGTTTATCCCTGCGGGTCATCCCCTCAATTTCCTCTAATAAATTTGTCCAATCTACTTCAGAATATTGACCGTTACGAAGTTGTTCTAAGGTTTTTTCTAACCACAGTTGATAATCTTTATCGTATAATTGATGAGTTGGAGATGTTGTTTGATGTATCATAATGAAAAATAATTATGAAAAATAATTTTGACCAATCTATCACTTTTATTTTAGTATTGTTGTTTTATTTTATCACTAAATTAAGTCTCTCTTGATTGATTTTTTAAGCATTAATCGAAGAAAAGCCTCGAAAATAAAAGATTATCAGAAGGGAGGGAGGCAAAATTTTAAATTATATAATCTGAATTATTAACAACATAAATTTGCCCACCCTACTTAACTTATAATAGGAATTAATTCTGCTGTCACTCGTAACTTACTCAATTCCCGTACTAATCTTAATCCTTGATGGTGATAGAGAGGAACCGATAACGTCCCAGGTAAATTATTCATCAAGGTTCGCGCAACATTCAACGGACATCCCGAAATACGGGCGATCGCATTAGCCCCCTCAAACGCGGCATCATCAGTAAAGGCCTTTGCTACCCTAACTTGCCACTGTTTCCTATGAATAGCCAGTTCCCCTTGTTCAACTCGCTTTAAGTTTTCAATAGTCGCTAACACGACCAAGCGATCGCCTACCCCCAACTGAATATCGTCAGAGGGCATAAAATTTGAGGTGTTTGGGGGCTTTTGATGCAGAATAGGAACCACCCCATAGCCATAGGCAACGTCAGCTAATAACAAACTATTTAGGGTATCTCCTGCTTCAATATCATATTCTGTCACCAAAACAGTTCGGTTATCGAGGCGAAATATACTGATAATATTTTCTCCAAACGCTGCCCCGGCAAACACTTCTGCTGCTACGGCATAGGTTCCCAAAATTTGCGCTTTCGGCAAAATGGGCAATAGATGTTGGGCTAACTGTTGTCCGGCTGTCCGAATAACAATATCACTTTGGGGGTTAAGTTTTTGGGACATTAAAGCCACTTCTAGGTTGAGAATTTCGTCATCTGTCACCACCACCACACTCTTCGCGGTGGCTAAATTTCCTTGAGGGAGGGCATCTTGAACATTGCCAACAATAAGGGGCATTTCCGGTAAAACAGTGCGATCAAACTCTAAATTAAAGGTAATTCCTACTAAATTCTGTTTAAACGCTTGCAATAATTTAGCGACCTCTTTTCCCACTCGTCCGAGTCCTACAATGACAATATGGTTTTCTTGAGGAATGGGGGGACGCTGTTTAATAAACTGAAATTGCGCTGATAAGAGAGTTTCTGTGAGTAAAGCATATAAAACCCCCACAAAAGCAGTCCCCGCTAAGGTTAACCCTAAACTAAATAACTGTAACCATTGGGGAATATCGTCAATTTGTTCAAATTCCCCAAACAAGTCAGCGTATCCTCCTAATAAGAGAATAGCAGTGGCAGAAAAAGCTGAGAGGAAGGTACTGTCAGGGTAAGACCAACGTAATAAGAAAGTTCCTATCAACAGTAAGGTAAAGACAATGACACCAGAGATCAAGGCTATTTGTCGGATGTGTTGTCGTCCTGTTTTCCACAAACGTTCCAGGCGATCGCCCCACTGTTTCCAATATTTCTCTTGATGACCTTGGGATAGTTGCACAGACGATGGTTTCATCTCCTGTAACAGGGTGTCAGCCATTTCGATATAAGTCACCTGATCCCCTGGACGGACAATGATTTCTGGGTCCCAATAATGAAAACTAGATCCTTTCTCCTGTTCCCCATTGTGATAACCCAAAAGGCGACGGTGACGGGTATTTAAGTCAGATAGAGGACGAATGTTACACCAGCGATGATCTCGGTCTAAGTGACTCTGAATCACTCGTAATTTTTGGCGATCTAGGGTAAAAAAGCCCTTAGTTTCTGTTCCTAAAGCGGCGATCGCAAAGGCAGCTGCCGGCAGTTGAGTGGGTTCATAAGCAATAAAGTTACCCAGTTGTTCACTTAATAATTGATTTAGGTTTTCTTTCGCTGAACGAACAATTAAACGGGTGTGGGGGTTGAGTTGACGAATGGCTAAGGCGGTTTCGATGTTTGCTTGTTCATTGGTGGTGACTAATAATGCTGCGCGACACCGTTCAATTTTGGCTTGTTGTAAAATTTGAGTTTGTCTACAGTCGGCAATAATCAGATCATCGAGTAATTCAGGAATAGTGGGAATTTCCCAAGCTTGGGGTTTAATCTGTTCAATGGCTGTTACTTTAACCCCAAATTCTTTGAGAGACAACACACAATGTTGTCCTAAACTTCCCAAACCACAGACTAAAAAGCGATCGCTTTCAGGTTGAGGAAAATTAGGGAATAGTAATGGGTTCCCACTGGGTTCCATCTGGTACAATCTTTGTATTGTTAATTAGAAAATTTAACTTATGCCATCTAAACACATTATACTTAGTAATGGTCGAAGCGGAAGCAATTATATCGCCAATCTTTTGAATTTACATCCTCAACTGACGAATTATGGAGAAGTTTTAGGGGATTGGACAATTCCTTATCAACTTCATCAAAAGGTTAGTTTGGGAGGAAATTCCGTTGAAAGTTATTTAGATTATATTTACGAAAGCCCATTGTTTTTTTTTATGGCACAGCTTTATAGTGTCTACTCTAAAATTCAAAAAAGGGAAAAAATAAATTTTAAAACATATCAACAAATCCAAAGTGTGGGCGTTAAAGATTTCTCAATAAATTTTATTAAAAGAGGTATTCCTAACTATTTTAAGGACAGACCAAAAATAAAAATTATTCATTTATATCGAAATAATATTTTAAAAAGGCTCATCTCTATGAAAAATATGCAATCAACAGGAACGATTTCTACTAAAGATCCTAAAGCTGTTAAGTCAAAAAAAATTTATTTAGATCCCAATACAATTTTAGAAGAACTAGCCATTTTTGAAAAAGAGAAAGAAGAACAGTTTAGCTTAGTAGATAATTTAACCAATAAAGAGCAAAGAGTTTTGAATATATGCTATGAAGAATTTTTCTCATCAGAGGAAACAAGAAATAATTTAACGATTAAAATTTTTAACCTCCTAGACGTTAAACCCATAGCTTTAGAAAGTGAGCAGAAAAAAATACTTTCTACAAATTTACCTGATCTGATTGACAATTATGAGGAAATTGAGCAGATTTTGAAAGGAAGTCCCTATGAAGAATATTTATCTTAGCCCTTCTGTTTGTTGTCTCTCTTGCAATTTCAACCGAATTTCTGCGTGGACTTCACGGGTAATTGGATAGAAATAAGCTAACACTAATCCAATAATTAAGATTACCGCAGGAAGCGGGGCAACCGCAATCCGAATCGCTAATAAAGCACTTTCAGGTTGAACAGGGATAGGTTCCCCTGGAAGCCGTTCAATAAACCCTGCACTTTGTAAAACTATTCCCACTAAAAATAACCCTAATGCTAAGCCAAATTTTTGTAATAAAACCATAAACGCATAAAAGATTCCTTCCCGTCTTTTCCCCGTTTGCAACTCATCTAATTCAATAACATCAGGAACCATTGACCAAGGAATTAAATAAGCAACCGATACCCCAAATCCTGCTAAAATTGCTAGGGCAAACATTAAAGTTATTTGTCCTGGTTTTAATAAAAATAATCCGATTTGGGCAATAATCCAAAATCCCATCCCCATAAAATAAACTGCTTTTTTATCTAGCTTTTTACTAACTGCTTGCCAAAAAAATAACATAACTAAAGCTGTTCCTTGAACCCCCAAAGCGACAAACCCTGATTTATCTTCCCCTAATCTCATATAACTAACAACAAAATAAACTAAAATTGAAGCCGTTAATTGAACTGCGAGCCAAGAACATAAATAAATCCCAATGACAAATAAAAAAGGACGGTTTCTAAAGACAATTTTTAACTGTTCTAAAAAAGAAAGAGAAGAAGCTGTTTTTGCTTTAGCATTTTCTAAAATCGCTGCTTCATCAATTAAATGGGTTTCAGGCGTAGCAACAATTAAACTATACCCAAAGCCAAAAATTAGTAACCCCACAAGAAAGGAAAAGAAACTAAAATAATCTAATGTTCCTGCTCCTCCCACTAAGGTTGACACCCCACGAATGATCCTTGATATCCCATAAAGTATGCCTACAATACCTAATCCTGATAGTATTTTACCTAACCCTTTCTTTTGGTTTACATTCAAGATGGGATTAGCTCCTCTTTCTTGAATTCGTAAACTGCACCATAATAAGGCAAAAATAGCTAAAATAGAACAACTTAATCCTAAGATAAAATATCGAGTATTAGGATCATCAGGATAAGCAATAGAAATTAAAATAAAAAGGATTAAAGAAAGAATACTTCCCCCAATAGAAAAAGCAAATCGGAAACTATTGAGACTCGTGCGTTCGTTGTAATCTTGCGTTAATTCTGGAGTTAAGGCAGTGTAAGGTAAATTAACCACTGTATAGGCAATATTGAAGAGAATTCCAATTAGCACATAATAAGCAAACAATGACCATTGATTAACGGTGATATTGTCGCTAAAATGAGGGACAAGCCATTGTAAAGCATAAAGTAAAGCAAAAGGTAAAATCCCCCCTAAAATCCAAGGTAAACGACGACCCCAAGACGAACGAGTGCGATCGCTTAACACCCCAACAATCGGATCATTAATGGCATCAGAAATCTTCCCAATCATTAGTACACTTCCGGCTAATCCGGCTGGTAATCCCGCCACATCGGTAAAGAAAAATAATAAATAAAATACCAAGATATTAGCCGCGATCGCAGGTCCAAAGTCTCCCGCACCATAAGCTAATTTTGTCGTAAAATGGAGTTTCTCTGATTTGGGGGCAGTCATAGAAATGAGGAATAATTAATTATTAATTCTAAAATTATAAGGCAATAAGCGATCCCCCCTAACCCCCCTTAAGAAGATGGGCAGGCAATAGGTAACATAAACATTAGCTATCCCTCTGACTCAAAAATTTCTGATTTCTAACTTGAAACTTCTATCTTCAAATAATGCCTAGACCTCGTAAACGCTTTGCACAACATTGGTTACGTAGCGAAAAAGCCTTAACACAAATTCTAGAGGCTGCACAACTTCAAAATAGCGATCGCGTCTTAGAAATTGGACCAGGAACCGGAATTTTAACCCGTCGTTTAATTCCTCAAGTTCAGTCTATTGTAGCAGTAGAATTGGATCGAGATTTATGTCAACGGTTAGCTAAAAAGTTAGGAAACATCGACAACTTTTTATTACTGCAAGGAGACATTTTAACCCTAGATTTAACCACTCAATTGCAACAATTTTCTACCTTTTATCCCCTTAATAAAGTAGTAGCAAATATCCCCTACAATATCACTGCCCCCATCTTAGAAAAATTACTCGGAACCATTGCCCATCCCTACCAACCTCCCTATGATTTAATTGTCTTATTAGTTCAAAAAGAAGTAGCTGAGCGGGTTGTTGCCCAACCCAAAACCAAAGCCTATGGATCCTTATCGGTTAGGATACAATATTTAGCCCATTGTGAATATATTTGTGATGTTCCGAGTAAAGCTTTTGATCCTCCCCCGAAAGTAGACTCTGGGGTCATTCGTTTGCAACCTCGACCCCTAGAAATCCCTGCTACTAATCCTCAACAATTAGATACTTTGGTTAAAGTTGGATTTGCTAATCGTCGCAAAATGTTACGGAATAATTTGAAAAGTATAATTGACGGCGATCGCCTAATATTATTATTAGAACAATTAACTATTAATCCTCAATGTCGTGCAGAAGAATTAAGCTTAGAACAATGGATTGCTTTAAGTAATCACTGGTAAGCGTAATTAAACGTAAAATGTAAAAGTTCGTAGTAGGGGCTTTAGCCCTCAATCATAAAAAGCGTTTCTCAAGTATCAGTTATGCTAAACTGTCATAAATAGTAGACTTAAATTTTTTCATAAAGCTATACAATTGAATTTTTGAGTTGGCCATAGATAAATTTACGAATTACCCCTACACCCTACACCCTATCCTCACCAATACTTTATGACGCAGGTGTAAGATGTGAGTAAAATAAGAATTTAGTCTTTTATCTTATCCCAAAAATATGTTAACAATTACCGGAAAAACAAAACTATTAGGAATTATTGGTGATCCAGTAGAACATTCTCTATCTCCAGTCATGCACAATACAGCAATTAACCATTTGGGGGTAGATTATTGTTACGTTCCTTTCCCTGTAAAACCCCAAGATTTAACCACCGCGATCGCGGGATTTTCTAGCATGGGAATTGTAGGGTTTAATGTTACTATTCCCCACAAACAAGCGATTATTCCTCTATTATCAGAAGTGACTCCTACGGCGAAATTAGTGGGGGCGGTGAATACGGTTTGGCGCACTGAAACAGGGTGGAAAGGCACTAACACCGATATCGATGGCTTTTTATCTCCTCTCAAACCATTACCACGGGACTGGGGGAATATAACGCCAACTATCCTCGGAAATGGCGGTGCAGCTAGGGCGGTGGTGGTCGGGTTAGCTCAATTAGGATGCTCTCAAATCCACGTTGTGGGACGATATCAGCAGAAGTTAGAGCAATTTAAACAAAGTTGGCAAAATACTGACCTTACAGCCGCTTTAATCGTTCATTCCTGGGATGAATTGTCAGGGGTGATAGGAGAAACTGAATTATTAATTAATACTACTCCTGTGGGAATGTTTCCTAATATTAATAATTCTCCTGTAGAGTCTAATGTTTTTGCAAAAATGCCAGAGAAGGCGATCGCTTACGACTTGATTTATACCCCTAATCCCACCCAATTTCTTAAGGATGCACAGCAACAAGGATTAAGGATTATTGATGGCTTAGAAATGTTAGTTCAACAAGGCGCAGTCGCCCTACAACTATGGTTACAACAACCTGTTCCTGTTGATATTATGACTCAATCTTTACGGGATTATTTGAAACTATAGATTATCCCAATAATTGCCAAATTATGATTATTGATTTAACTCTAATAATCCGATTGGGGGATTAATTTCTATTTGTCTATTTTCTAAGTCAACTACAGGAACTATTTCATAAACGAAGGGAATTAAGACTTTAGTCATTTTCTGCTTTGAGGTTTTATTTTTTGATTTTTTGGGGTGATTTTTCTGAGAAGAAGACTGGCTTTTTTGGCTCTCAACTTTACTTTCTTTCTCTGGATCTTTCTGTTCGTCTACCGTATGATATAATTGAACTTCTAATAAATCATGACCTGCCCATAAAATGTCAGTTACAGTCCCAATTAATTCTCTTGTTTTTTGATGATAAACTTCTAAATTAATTAAATCTGAAACATGATATTCTCCTTCTTCTATTTCGGGGCGATCGCTCTTAGGAACGACTAATTTATAATCCCGTAATGCCTCAGCTTGGGTGCGATCTTTTACTTGATCTAATTTAATAATATATAGGTTTTTCCCAGGTACATATCGACCCCTAACCAACTCAACTTCTTGAGGATATAACCCTTGAGGAGATTGTAACCATCTGGTTCCTGGTTCTTCAAATCTTTCTGGAAAGTCTGAATCAGAAATGACTTTTAATTCTCCTTGTAATCCTTGTGGCGCAACAATGGTTCCAATTTCTATCCAATCATCCAAATTTTCTAAACTAATCTTATCTTCAGTCATTGTTTGAAAATCACTAGAGTATTCATTTTATCTATTATAAACTTTTATGCTACAATTAGAAAATGTTTGTGAATAAAAGATTAAGTTGATGTTGGTCGTCTTATCGGTTAGTAGTCAACTCTTTAAAATTGATTTCTAAAGGCTAAAGCCTTTACTAAGAGCCTAAATATCATTGTAAAGTTGATTTGACAAACAGTCTTTTAGTCTTAGACAATAAAATATGTTAAAAAACTAATTAAATCGTTTAAATTTTAATCTATGAACCGAAATACTTGGCAAGCAGATTTTTATAAAATCCCCTTTCAAAATCGGGAAAACGACCCTCAATGGCAACTCTTACTTTGTGATGCTCAAGGAAAAATAATCTGTCAAGCAATCTGTGAACAAAAAGAGGCTAATCTAACTTGGTTAGTTTGTCAATTAGAATCTATTGTCCATCAAGAAAAACCTGAAATAATTCAAGTTTTTCGACCTCAATCAGTTAATTTATTAACCCTAGCAGCAGAGAAATTTGGGATAAAAGTTGAAGCCACAAGACGAACCCCTAAGCTTAAAGAAGTTTTAAAAAAACAAGGAATTGACAACAATTTTAATCCAGTTAAATTAGAGCAACCGCCTCCCCAAACACTACCGGAAAATTTATGGGGAGAAAGATGGCAGTTTGTTACCTTTAGTGGGGGGGATATTATTGAATTTTTTAGCGATCGCCCGATTCCTATTGTTGATATTCCTGACCTATTACTTCCTATGAATTTAGGACTTGCGTCAACCGTAAAAATTCCAGGGATCATTATCTATGGCGATCGAACCTCCATGTATTTAGCCCGTTGGTTAGCACAGGTTAAACCAGTCGCCTTGAATTATATTCCGACTCAGTTAGAGAAATCAGGCGGGTTAGTGTTAGAATCAGGGTTAGTTGATCGCTGGATTTTAGCCACCTTTGAAGATTCAGAAATGGCCCAAGCAGCACAACAATATGAGTTACGAAAAAATGATAGTCAAGGATTACATTTTTTAGTGGTTCAGCCAGATGATTCTGGGATTACTTATAGTGGGTTTTGGTTATTAAGACATGAAGAAATATAAGATTCTATGAAACCCCATTAAACGTTTATTGGAGTTCCTTTTATATTATTCTATCAATTTTGTCAAACATGGCTTTACAATCCGTTACTTTTGTTGAGTACATTTGCTCAAATTAGTCTAACGTGCGTTAATCAATAGTTGACGAACTTGTGTCACCAGTCACGTAAAATTAGGAATAGAAGAAACTCATTGAGTTGGAGACTAGCTTTTCACTAATTTTGAAGATACTGGCTACAGATTTTTATTTTATCATATTGCCCTGAATATGGGTCAACTCGTTGATTATTGACAATAATTCTTATACATTACGTGATGTAAAGGGACTCTTTTGATTTGGATTTTATTACTTTTCCAGACATTTACATCAGTTTTATTAATTAAAAGTTCAATAAATTAAGTCTCTGAAAAAACAGGAAAAAAGTGATCAATAATGTAGCTAGGCAGAACTTGACACTCATATGAACTTAGACAATAAAGCGGTTAAATCGACAAATTTATGGAAAAAAGTCATCACTCAGACTAAATATGCCATTAATTGTGGTGCATTGCAATCGATTCCAACAAGCTATGAATTTATAGAAGATAATAATATTCAATTTTTAGTCAGGATTTTAGCTAATATTTCCCGAAAAGAAGAAGCCAAGAAAAAAGAAACCGAACAAAGTAAAAAGACAGGAGAAAAAGTCAATCCGTTTCTTCCCTACGAAGAAGATTTATTTGTCACTAATCTTTCGGATACTCATTTATGTTTATTGAACAAATATAATGTAGTTGATCACCATTTACTAATTATTACTCGTGTTTTTGAAGAACAAGAAAGCTGGCTAAACCTTAATGATTTTGCTGCTTTGGGGAAATGTTTATCAGAAATTGATGGATTAGGATTTTATAATAGTGGTTCGGTTGCTGGTGCCAGTCAACGTCATAAACATCTTCAATTAGTTCCCTTCCCCTTAAGTCCTGAAGGGGAAAGAGTTCCCATCGAATCTATAGTGAAACTAGCCAACTTTCAAGGAGAAATTGGACTGATTCCTAGCTTTAGGTTTAGTCATGCTTTAACGAAAATCAAGCTAAATACTGAACAAAACCCCCTTCAGAATGCCCTAATTATGTTAGAAACTTATCATAAATTACTAGAAGCAATTAACTTACCCTTGAGTCAAGATAAACCAGGAGGAGATTATAACCTTTTAATAACACGGGAATGGATGATGATTGTCAAGCGATCGCAAGCAAGTTATGAATCTATTTCAGTTAATTCTTTGGGGTTTGCAGGGGCATTATTAGTTAAAAATCAAGAACAAATGAAGCGGTTAAAAGAATTAGGACCTCTTACCATTTTGGCTAATGTTGCTCATAATAGTTAATCGTTAAGGGATTTGATGAATGGTAATTTGACAACTAGAGTTTAGACTATTGTTAGTCTTGGCGATCGCTTCTCAAAAGTGTTTTTTGAACGGCTCACTGACAATGTGACCAGACAAAAACAACCCTAATCGTTTTAGTATCATCATTAACTGAATATGCCAAACCTTTAAAGCAATTTTAAGATTAACCACCAATCCTAATTAAGTTTGCTACCCTTAAGGACTAAGAGACTGTATCAAATCCCAAGACGGTTATGGCTTTAATTGTCCAAAAGTATGGTGGAACTTCTGTGGGTTCAGTAGAACGAATCCAAACAGTAGCACAACGCATCCAGAAAACAGCCCAAAAGGGCAATCAGGTTGTGGTAGTGGTTTCAGCAATGGGCAAAACCACAGATACTTTGGTCAAGTTAGCCTCGGAAATTAGCCCTGATCCCTGCCGTCGGGAAATGGATATGTTACTGTCAACAGGAGAACAGGTTTCCATTGCATTGATGAGTATGGCATTGCAGCAATTGGGACAGCCAGCCATTTCTTTGACAGGGGCGCAAGTAGGGATCGTCACCGAAGCTGAACACAGTCGCGCCCGCATTCTCTCGATTAAACCCCATCGTATTCAACGCCATTTAGATCGGGGAGAAGTCGTTGTAGTAGCAGGGTTCCAAGGGATTAGTAATGGAACAGAATTAGAGATTACTACCTTGGGACGGGGCGGTTCAGACACCTCGGCAGTAGCGATCGCCGCCTCATTAAAAGCCAGTTGTTGCGAAATTTATACCGATGTTCCGGGAATTTTAACCACAGATCCCCGCCTCGTTCGTGATGCCCAATTAATGGATGAAATTACCTGTGATGAGATGTTGGAATTAGCCAGTTTAGGCGCAAAAGTTCTTCATCCTAGGGCCGTGGAAATTGCCCGAAATTACGGCATTCCCTTAGTAGTGCGATCGAGTTGGAGTGAAGCCCCAGGAACTCGCGTTCTTTCCCCCATTCCCAAACCAAGATCCCTAGAGGGATTAGAATTAACTAAGGCAGTCGATGGAGTGGAATTTGACCGAGATCAAGCCAAAGTTGCCCTACTACGGGTTCCCGATCGCCCTGGCGTAGCAGCCCGATTGTTTGGGGAAATTGCCCATCAACAAGTCGATGTAGACTTAATTATTCAATCGATCCACGAAGGGAATAGTAATGATATTGCCTTTACAGTGGTTAAAAATGTTTTAACGAAAGCTGAAGCCGTAGCTGAGGCGATCGCCCCTGCGTTACGGAATTCTCTGACTAATAGCAACGAAGCAGAAGTAATGGTGGAAAAAGGGGCAGCAAAAATTGCCATTGCAGGGGCAGGAATGATTGGACGACCAGGGATCGCCGCTAAGATGTTTAAAACTCTCGCTGATGCTCAGATTAATATTGAAATGATTGCCACCTCAGAAGTGAAGGTGAGTTGTGTCATTGCTCAACAAGATGGCGATCGCGCTATAGATGCCTTGTGTAACGCCTTTGATGTTCAGCTGTCTACGGTTCCGGTAGCCCCTAAAACCGTTGAAGTATCTCCCCCCGTGCGAGGAGTGGCACTTGATAGCCAACAAGCCCAAATTGCCTTACTTCACGTGAAAGATAAGCCCGGAATGGCGGCTAGTATTTTTGGGGTCTTAGCTGATAATAATATTAGTGTCGATACAATTATTCAATCCCAACGTTGTCGTATTATCGACGGAATCCCCACCCGTGATATTGCCTTTACGGTTGCTCAAGGAGATCTACAAGCTGCCCAGACTGCCCTAGAAACTCTTTCAGAGGGGTTTAGTCAAGTGATCGTAGATACCGATATCGCTAAAGTGAGTATTGTGGGAGCAGGAATGGTAGGACAACCTGGGATAGCAGCTAAGTTTTTTGAAGCTTTAGCTAAGGATAAAATTAATATTAAAATGATTGCCACCTCAGAAATTAAAATTAGTTGTGTGGTGGCTAAAGAAGAGGGCATTAAAGCGTTAAAGGCAGTACATCAAGCCTTTGAATTAGCAAAAAGAGGTTAATTAAATTTGGGGGATTCCTGTTACCAATTAGAGGCTAAACCAGAGCTATTTCTAGGGGTTAATATTTTTTAATTTTACCTAACCCAGTTTGAATTACTGCCAATTTCCGACCAAAACATAAGCCCCCCAATTATAGGGAGAATTCAGTAATTTTAACCCATCAAATTCTTGATAAACAAGAGATTTTTGGGCTTGATGAAGGGCTTCAGCTTTACTAGACCCTTTCGTTAATTCTTCATAAAAGCGTTTAATTAAAGGAATGGTGAAATCATCATTGGCTAACCAAAGACTAGCTAGGGTACTTTTTGCCCCTGCTCTAACCGCTAATCCGGCTAATCCTAGGGTAGCACGATTATCCCCAGAGGCAGTTTCACAAGCACTGAGAACCAATAATTCAAGCTCGTTTAGTCCTTGTCTATTCTTAGTTTCTAATAAGTTATTTAATTCATGTGCTGTTAGTAATTCTTGATAAGCAAGAATATAAGTATCTTGCGGATCTGAACTAAAACTGCCATGGGTGGCTAGATGAATAACAGAAAAGTCCTCCTGTTCTAGGGTTTTGCGTAAGTTATTTTTAGTAAATTGAGCATTTAGTAAAGCGTTGGTGGGGACTAAGTTCTTTAAGATTTCTAGTTCTTCTTGAGCTTTAATTTCACGAAAGTCCTTTTGTTCTACTTGTAACGCTTCACTGATACCAGCCGCTAAGACATTTAGCTGTTGAGAAGAAGGACGTAAATTTAAGAGTTTTGAAGTAGGCAGTAAAGCCAGCGCATATTTTTTTTCTACTAGATATTCTTGTTTTTCTTCATCATATAAAACTGCCATAGGAAGATTTCTTAAATAACCATCCAATACAAAAACTAGGGTGTTAATTTCTGATTGTTGTTCTAGGTCATTTTCAATGGGTTTAATTAACCATCTGTAAACTTCTTTGGAAGTTTCTATAAAGGTTTGATTGTCTTGGCTTCCTAATGCTTTTCGTAGTTTTATTAGGGTATTTTCTACTTTGTCTTTGGCAATGTTAGTGACTTCGTATTTGATGGATTGATTGGGTAATTTATAAAGAACATAAAATTTATTTTCTAAAATGACTGGATAAATTAAAGCTGCTTCTTTAATAGACTCAATTCCTGATTGATTCGTGGTAATTGAAGTCAAATCGCAACGGAGAAAGTTTTCTAACTCAGCTAATTGTAAAGCGTCAATTAACTCAATCACTTCTCCTAATTTATTATTATTTATCGTTTGTCCTGATAAAGGATTTAAAATTAAATTAACAAATTGTCGATAAACTGGTTCAACATTATCTCGAAACGAAAATTGAACATCTGCCTTAATGGTCAGTAAATCTCCTCGAATCTTATCCAGGCTTTTTACTGTATTTTTATAGGCCATGAAAGCTTTTTCTGTTTCTTGTTGACGCGCAAAAATTCTTCCTAATTGCCATTGCCAAAGATAAGCGATATTTGGATCTTGAGAGGGTTGGGCAAGCAATAAAGCCTCTTCCGTCAATTGTTGAGCTTTTGGCAATAAATCTAATCTATTATCTTGTAAACTTAAGTATTCATAGAATCCACCAAGATTACCTAAAGCATAGGATAAAGCCCTTTTATCCTCTAAAGTTCTCCCTTGATGAATGATTTCTAGTAAGCTATTTTCTATTTTTTTCCAAGATAAATTATTAGGATAATCTGCCGATTTTTGCTGAAGACAAGCTAAATTTTTAGCTAACTTAATCTGAGCGTAGATACCTGTTTGACCAGGGGGAATATAGCCTATATCTATATCTTGTATAATTCTTTTTGCTTGAGGGATTTGATTCGTTTTTAATAATAAATCTAACTGGTTAATTTGTGCTTTAACAGCTAAGTCAGATTTAGGAGCAGTCAAACTCACTCGATCATAAGCAGTCAAGGCTTTTTCAGATAAAAATAAGACGTTCTCTGATACACTATTAGTCACACATTGCCAAGGATTAGTATCATCCATTTCTGAGATGTCTTCTCGTTGTTGAATTAAATTGACTTGTTCTCTAAAATGATTACCTAAACTCAATAAAGTGGCACCAATTTCTTGAGGAGAATTAATTTTTTGAGCGATGAATAAGCTCTGATTTAACATCTCTTCAGACCCTTTTAAATCTCCAATGGTTTGCCACAATTCTCCTAAGGTTCTCCACCCTTTCGCTTGTAGTGGTAGGGAAACTTTATTCAAAACTTGTTCAATGTTTAAAACCATTTTTTGGGCTTGTTGATAAAGTCCCAAAGCTTGTAAAGCCTGAATTTGGTTAATTTGACTGCTAATCAATCCCTCTTTGTGGTTTAATTGTTGATAAATTTGACTGGCTTTGCGCCAGCTATCGAGAGCCATTTCTCCTTTTCCCTGTTGATACCATAAACGGCCATAAATATTGAGAGCAGATGCTAAAATGCTCCCGTATTGTTTTGAAAGATTATCTACTCCAGTTTCTGGATCAAAGTTAAGGAGTTGAAAGCTTTTGGTAATGGCATTTTGGGCTTCACTCCATTCACCCAATTGTTGATAAGCTAAGGACAGGTTGCTTAACGTAATGGCTTGGTTGAGGCGATCGCCTTGTTGCTGGTAGATCTCAATCGCTGCACGTAAATTTTGAACAGTTTGCCTAAATTGACCGATTTGATAATGTTGTTGTCCCTTTTTGACCAGTTCTAATCCAGAATTTAAGGTTTGACTAATCTGGAAATTGTGGGCATAAGCTTTAAGAGAAATGATTCCAGGGATAAGCAATAGCCCAATTAAGAAAAAAATCAACCCATGACGTAACCGTTGGGTTAAGAAACGACTTGATCGCCTCAAGCAATTTATCTGAATCAACCATAGAGACAGTTTTTTAGCCATTAGGGAGGGAAATTTGATAGGGTTTTGCACTCTTGCCAAGTAATCTCTGACTTTCCCCCGATTATAAATCAGTTCCCCAGACGATTTAGTCGCTTCGGTAAAACACAAAAGTTCGTAGTTGAGGCTTTAGAGAGTGTTCCTAAAATAAAACATTAAGTAGGGTGCGTTAGGCCAACTACGGTTTTTTGGGGAATTTCTCTCCTTTTTTTCTGCCGTAACGCACCAGAACCCCTTTTGTGTGTATTATTGCACTTTGATACACCCTACAGTTCTCTTAGGATTTACTTTATAAACAGTCTCTTAGCCTCTATGAAATAAAAATTTTAAGCCCTAAAGGACTTACTACAAACTTGAATTTATTTTTGCCTACCTACTTACTCAAACAAAAAGTGCATAAATCGTCTGAGTCATTTCTAGAGGTTAAGTAGAAGAGCTTTGACTAACTTAACTTAATCACTGCAATGCTCTGAACAAGGTGTGTAGGGGTTAGAGACGTTATAACAACTTCGTGTAATGTTCTTCATTTCAACTTAACTCAACCCTCATTTTAAGGACTTTAAGACAATGCAAAAAGTAGCTTTAATTCTCGCAATGGCTATCATTCCCCTGACTTCAACTCCTGCATCTGCTCAAATCGGTGACATTTTGGAAGGAATAGGAAAAGTGGTTAACGGAATCGAAAGATTAGAAGAAAATTCAGGCACTCCAGGTGGTGAGGGAGAATTTGAGTCAAATTCAAGTGCTGAAGGCGGTGGTTATCCTCAAGGTGGTGGTTATCCTCAAGGCGGTGGCTATCCTCAAGGTGGTGGCTATCCTCAAGGCGGTGGTTATCCTCAAGGTGGTGGTTATCCTCAAGGTGGTGGTTATCCTCAAGGTGGTGGTTATCCTCAAGGTGGTGGTTATCCTCAAGGTGGTGGCTATCCTCAAGGTGGTGGTTATCCTCAAAATGTTAACTACCCTCAAGGCGGTGGTTATCCTCAAGGCGGTGGCTATCCTCAAGGCGGTGGCTATCGTCCCCAATATCAAGGTTATTCTCAAGGAACTTCCACCACATATCCACCAAGACAAAGGGCAGTTCACAACATTCAATATTCCCCTGCTAACCCTGTTTATCGACCTTACTAATTTTTCAAATTTAATGTTCTGTTTGAATTAATGAAAGACAAGGATTTTGACTCCTTGTCTTGTTGCCCAATGATAAAAAAAGGAAGAATTAACATGAAGTCACTAACAAAAATTTTTCTAATTGGTACAATTTTTTTAGTAACCTTAATCCCTTTATTTTTAGTATTAATAAAATCCGCTAATGCTAGTTCCATCGCAGTATCGCTAGAGTTCTTATATGAAGAAGAAGTATTTAAGTCCGCTTTGAATTCTGGTCTTAATAAGTTTGGTGGGGAACAAAATGATTGTGGTGGGGATAAAGATGATGAATGTTGATCAATACTCCACCTTTAGTAAAAGAGGCAAGACGAAAACCCTCCTTCTTTCAGCTATTTTTAGAAAGAAACTGGCTCACATTTGGAAAAGAGTTTCAAAAACGGTTAAAATAATGCTTATGGCTCTTCTGAGTTAACTATAATAAATTACTAACAAAAATGCTAATTTAGCAATTTTTATAATAGGTAAAATAATGAATTACCCCATCTATTTTTTTAGTAAAAACAATGACTGGTTTGAGTTTTTAAACTTTTATACATTTGGTTTTATTGATGATGATGCTTTATATTAGCCAACCGTAGAACATTATTTTTAAGCTATGAAATTTCTCCGAGTAAAAAATCAAGAATGCCAAGATAAGATTTGTTTTGTTGAAACACCAGGAATGGCTAAAAATTGAGGGTAAACTAGACAAATAACCTTAAGAAAAGATTCGGAAACAGCAAAAGAAGAAGTGATGTTATATGCTTTGAAAAAAAAGTTTAGTCACCCTAAAATTAAAAATAAATTATTAGCAACCGAAAATCGACATCTTTATTAGAATTATCCTTATGATTATTATTGGAAAATCGGGAAACAACACACTGGAAAAAATTGTTTAGGAGAATTATTAATGAAAGTAAGAGAATAACTATCTAGTAATGGTAACGAGTTCTTTTTCTAGTTAGAAAAATAAAAAACACTTTTAATGCTGGGTAATTCCCTCTCTCCACTTGTATGCAGTCGTAGTAAAGTTTTGAATAATCAACTTATGTTAAAAATTGGGGGCGATCACTCTCGATAAATTCCATTTACAATGGTAGCTTAAGTTTATGAAATTGGAATCAAATAGAATTTGAGGAGGTAAAATCATGACAGTAAAAGTATTTTTACTGCATACTGTATCAGATACTATAAATTTAAAGTGAAGATAACGAGCTAAGTTACGTTCATAAGCTCCATTGTTGTTGGGGTTCTCCATTACATTGCCAAACTTGCACTCTTCCACCATTATTTCTCGATGTCAGGTGCGTGAACATCTAAACACATTCCTCCTGCATTTACCAGCGCATTACCTCTGAGACTCCATTGTTGTTGGGGTTCTCCATTACATTGCCAAACCTGCACTCTTCCACCATTATTCCTCATGTCAGGTGCGTGAACATCTAAACACATTCCTCCTGCATTTACCAAAGAGGTTCGAGACGTTCGAGTAGGACTTGTATTAGAATCACCTCGGCGAGAAGAACGTACACGAAAAGCAACGTAAGGCTTTAAACCCCAGGTTGCAGGTCCTATTTGGCTTCCTCCTAGATAATTTCCCCCAGAATATTTGATTGCTCCTGCTTTAAAATCAACAGTATCAAAATTTTTAGCGATTGCTTTTGGACTTTGACCACGAACAGCACTGTAAATAGCATCTCTTGCAATTCTTTCAGCTTCACGTTGAACAGAACCAGGTACAGTGGACTTCTAGATTGGAGTTAAAAGATTTATGCAGTCTGTCCCCTATTTCTCTCAAATCGGTTAGTAATACAAGATTGAGGGCTGGCTGCTACAAATATTGTTAAATTTTACGATAAAAGTTTTAGGAGACAAATTGAATAAAATGACCTAAAATAGAGATAAATTGTGACTATAATGCTTACTCTAAGCTAAATTGTTAACTTATGCGTTCTCGTTCTGGTCTGGTTGAGTTATTTTCAAGTTTTCTCCTACTCGCTTCTGATTCTTTTGACGGTTGGTTAATTGACCCGAAATTACGTCGAAGTATGGAACTGAATCTTAAGGACTTATCTGACTCAACAAACTCAGAAAAATTTTGGGTGATTTTTTGGCATAAACAATGGCAAGAACAATCCCATTCTCTTAGTCAAGAACATTTGTGTGCTTATTTACAAGAATCCTGTTATTGGTCAACACAACAAACCATTGGACGATTTTCTAACATACAATATAAATTATCTGATGGGTTTCAGATTGCGATCGCATCTATTGATAAAGTTTTAACTGGATTTGATCAAAAACAAGGCAACTCCCTCAAGAATTACGCTAGTCAAATATTTAGAAGTATTCTGACTAATACCCTAAGACAACGCAAGGAGACCGATATTTGTAGTGATTGGGCTTTATTGAGAAAAGTTAGTAAAAAACGTTTAAAAATAGCGTTAGAAAAAGCAGGATTAACCAATCAAGAAATTGAACAATATAGACTAGCTTGGCGTTGTTTCTTAGATATTTATACCCCCAAGTCTGCAACAGTAACACAGCAAATTTCTCGACCGGATCAAGTAACTTGGCAGAAAATAACAGAATTGTATAATCAACAACGTCTTCTACAATCTAAACTAATAAAGACAGAAGCTACGTCAGAAATTTTAGAACAATGGCTCAAAAAATGTGCTAAGTCGATTCGTTCTTATCTCTATCCTCAAACCACTTCTCTCAATGTTACCAACCCTAACTCTGAATCGAGGGAATTAATTGATAATTTAGCAACTTCTGAGGAATCTTTACTTGATACCGTTATGATTCAAGAAGAAGTCACAAAAAGACAGGATAAACATTCAAAAATCAGTCAAGTTTTAACGATGACTTTAGAGAAACTATCTTCAGAAGAACAAACTATTTTACAACTATATTATGGAGAAAAAACTAACCAAACCGATATTGCCAAACAATTAAGGACAAAACAATATACTGTTTCCCGTCGTTTAACGAAAGGAAGAAAAAATTTATTAAAAGCTCTGACTAAATGGAGTCAAAATGAATTTAATATATCCATCACTTCTGAAGGAATTGAACAAATGAGTGGTGTTTTAGGAGAATGGTTAGAAGGTTACTATGACTACAATCAGTAAAAATACGCTAACAAACCAGCAACCCTTAGACGACTACAGAGAATAACAAGAGCATCTGTACTGTGCATAAAAAATGCTAAACCATTCTATTAAATTTATAGAGACCCCGAATTTCAATCTCAAGGGAGTTACAGCACGGGTTTTCTAACTTAATCCATTAAACAATATTTTAGGACAATAACAATTATGACTTTCCTTTTTGCTGAACCAACCCAACTCTGGTTGGATATATCCCCCCAACATCAGTCTACTGGATGGGAACAAAGTCAAGCTCTTTGCGCTTCTAGTTCTCGTTGGAGAGCTTATATTAATCAACTATGCCGTTCAACATTTATTAGCTATTTACAAGAAGAATATCCCCAAGAAAATATCCCTAGAGATCAGATTGAAACCCTTTTGAGTCTTTGGGATGTGGTCAATGGAAGTGTGGTCAATATGGGAGATAAAAAACTTGTATTACTACCAACAGAAGCCAGCGATGATGAAGAATTAGAAGTTCCTCAAGAATGGATAGATATTCCCCGTTTAGTCGGAGATTATTATTTAGCAGTCCAAGTTAACCCAGACGAACAATGGATAAGAATTTGGGGTTATACCACTCATCACAAACTGAAAAATCAAGGTCATTATGATCCCATCGAACGAACTTATAGCCTTGATAGCAATGACTTAATTAAAGATCTTAATGTTTTTTTTGTTTCTCAAGAATTATCGACACAAGAAACGACCAGAGAAGTAATAAATGCTTTGCCCAGCTTACCATTAGCTCAAGCAGAAAACTTAATTGAACGTTTAGGCAATTCTGATGCTCCTGTACCGAGATTATCAATTCCATTTTCCTTATGGGGAGCTTTATTAGACAGTGAAAATTGGACTCAAAAACTCTATCAAAAACGACAATCTCAGAAAGAAAGCACTAACACTTTAATTAATTTAAGTCGTTGGCTAGATAATATCTTTGATGGGGTTTGGCAGTCTCCTCAAGAGCTTAATTTAGCCTTTGAAACTAGGCGTACTGCTCAAGTCCAAGGGTCTCAAATAAAACGAGGCACGGTCATTTTTGTAGAAGCGAGTTCCGTTGAGCGTCAAGGGGTTATCTTATTAATTGGAATCACCCCAGAAACCGATGGCAGAATAGGGGTTAGGATACAACTTTATCCCCAAGGACGCGATCGCTATCTTCCCTCGAATATTACCCTAACATTATGTACTGAATCAGGAGAACCCATTCAATCTGTCCAAGCACGTAACCAAGATAATTATATTCAAATCAAGCGTTTCAAATGTCCTTCAGACTTTCAATTTAAGGTACAGTTAACCTTAGATGATTGGCGTGTAACAGAATCTTTTATTGTCTAAGTTGGTAGGGTTAAATAGAAAAGTTCGTAGTTGGAGCTTTAGCCTTTATTAAATAAACCTTTCAAAAGACGACTTAGTCCTAACATAATGTTTTTTCAAACATTTGTAGTGAGAGGTAAAGCTAGCTTAAAGAAGTCCGATTCTAACTTACTAGAAACGAATAATTAATCTTCACTACCGAGTTAATTAAAACATCGTTGAACAAGAGAAAACTTGAACCATGAAGAATGACAAATGAGTAGTTTAGTTGTTTTAAAATTAGGGAAAGGAGATTGGAAAATCGGATTTTCTAACGTCAGTGTTCTACTCTGGGAAAGCCAAAATCAGATTCCCCTACAATTCATTGGTAGTTTGCCTTCTGCACCAGAATTAGGGGAAGTTTATCAAAATTGGCGAAAATTGTACGAAGCACTCAGTGCTAATCTCAGTTTCCGTAGAAGTTTTCTTTCAGAGGGGTTTGAGTTCGACGAAGATGATGTTACTCAAGTCTGCGATGAGGAGTTTTTTGCTCTATCTGACGAGTTAAAACAGATGTTTAATCTTTGGCTTGATTCTCCATCTTTTAGTCGTCTTGAAGGTCAATTACGAAGCCATCTCAATGTTAATTCTGAAATTAGAGTGATTATTGAGACAGAACAACCACAACTACAGCAATTTCCTTGGAATCTCTGGCGTTTTTTTGATGATTATTCCTATGCTGAAATCTCCTTAAGTCCCCAAGAATACAGGCGAATATCCAAAGTACCCAGAAAAAATGCGGGTCAAGTTAGAATTTTAGCGATTTTAGGGAACAGTACGGGAATTGATGTTAAACAAGATCAACTGATGCTTCAGGCGTTAAAAGGAGTAGAAATTGTCTGGTTAGTAGAACCCCGACGACAAGACTTAGATGAACATTTATGGGATGAACAGGGTTGGGATATCCTCTTTTTTGCTGGTCATAGTTGGACTCATCCCGAACAAGGAACTGGCTATCTTGAAATTAATCCCACTGAAAGAATTACCATTGAACACCTCAGAAATGCCCTGAAAGCTGCCCTTTCTCGGGGTTTAAAGTTAGGGATATTTAATTCTTGTGATGGCTTGGGATTAGGACGAGAATTAGCCTCATTATCTATTCCTCAAATTATTGTTATGCGCGAAGCTGTACCGGATCTGGTGGCGCAAACCTTTTTAAAACTATTTCTGAAGGCTTTTAGTGGGGGAAAATCTTTTTATTTAGCAGTACGCGAAGCTAGAGAACGGTTACAGGGGTTAGAATCTGAATTTCCCTGTGCTAGTTGGTTGCCTGTTATCTGTCAAAATCCAGCCGAAACATCGTTTTCGTGGAAAGATTTACAAGGGAACCCACAACCAGAAAAACCCCCATTAAAAGTTCCTGTTCGTCCTCGGTTACGTCGAATATTACTGATGAGTATTCCCCTCACCCTAGTGGTTATGGGTGTTCGTTGGTTGGGAATTTGGCAATCTTTAGAACTCAAGGCGTTTGACGCGCTAATGAAGCAACGTCCCACTGAATCGGCTGATTCTCGTTTATTGATTATTGGCATGGATGAAAAGGATATTAGTCAATATGGGTATCCGTTACCAGATGATAAATTGGCTCAATTACTTAATAATTTAACTACTTATCAACCGGCAGTAATTGGGGTTGATATTTTCCGAGATCAACCGGTTCCCTCTAAAACTGCTATGGGTTATCAACAATTGAGTCAATATTGGCAAAATCAGGAGAATGTCATTGGCATTTGTGGAAGTAGTGGGGATGCTGAATCTCAAAGTATTGCCCCTCCGCCACAATTATCACCAAAACAGGTGGGTTTTGTGGATTTATATGATGATAAACAGCCAACGAATGGTCAAGATGATACGGTTCGCCGTTATCTTTTATCGAGAAGTCCTGGGTTATTAGAAATGCCTTCTCGTTGTCAAAGTTCCTATTCTTTTGCCTTGCAATTAGCCTATCGATATTTAGATACTAAGAGAATTTCTGGAGTCCCTGATGAGCAGAAAAACTGGCGGTTTGGTTCTGTTATTGTTAAACGGTTAGAAAATCGAAGCGGTGGCTATCAACGGTTGGATGATAGAGGCAACCAATTGTTGATTAATTACCGTAACACGCCTCAAATTGCTAAACAGATACCGGTTAGGAGTGTTTTAGAAGGACATTTTGATTTATCTAGAATCAAAGGCCATATTGTTTTAATTGGGGTGACGGCTGGGAGTGTTCCCGATTTACACGATACCCCTTATGGGGAAATTAGAGGGATTTATGTTCATGGCCATGTGATTAGTCAAATTCTCAGTGCCGTGATAGATGATCGACCGTTGTTTTGGTGGTGGCCACAATGGGGGGATCTTCTCTGGGTTGGGTTTTGGTCTTTGACTGGGGGTGTTCTGGTTTGGAGACTCCGTACTCCGTTTTATCAAGGAATAGCGATCGCTGTTGCTATTGTTGTGTTGTGGGGAGTTTGTTGGCTTGTTTTACTTCAAGGCGGTTGGCTTCCTTTTGTTCCTCCTCTTATTGTTATGGTGAGTTGGATTTTTGTGTCGCGGCTAATTGATAAGTTCTAAATCTGCATATTTTTTTTGACTCCAATCTATGGGTTAACAGAACACAAAATTAATTAGGAGTCATAAAAATGAAATTATTAAAGTCTCAATTATCAATTACAATTGTGAATACACTTTCTTATATAAATTTAGTCGATTCTTAAAAATCTTAATTTAATCTTAAATATTACTTTTTAATAACATTAATTGCTTTTTTGAGAGAGTTTTGCTAGATTTGAGCAACATTAGCCAAAATAGTTAGACAACATGACTAATTGTCTCCCTCAACGATTAAAATCAGCTTTTTTGCTCTCTTTAGGTGGATTAATCATTTCTCAATTTGAACAAGTTACTTTAGCTCAAATTACGCCAGATCAGACTTTAGGAAGCGAAAATTCTGTGGTTAATCAAATTAATGAAAACCTCCAACAAATCGAAGGGGGAGCCATTAGAGGAGCGAATTTATTTCATAGTTTCTCTGATTTTAATATACCTGACGGGGCAGCTGCTTATTTTGCGAATCCTCAAAATATTGTTAACATTTTTAGTCGGGTTACGGGACAAAATCCGTCTGATTTGATGGGAACATTGGGAGTATTAGGCAATGCTAATCTCTTTTTTCTCAATCCCAATGGGATTGTTTTTGGTCCTAATTTTCAGTTAGATCTTGCTGGTTCTTTTTTGGCGACGACAGCTAATAGTTTTACGTTTGCTGATGGAGAATATAGTGCCACTAATCCTCAAGCACCACCCTTATTAACCGTTAATACTAATGCTCCTGTAGGGATTAGACTAGAAGGCAGTGAAGGAATAATTACCAATCAAGCTGAGTTAAGAGTTGCTGTTAGTAAAAACATTACTTTAGCAGGTAGTCAAGTTGTTAATCAAGGAAGTTTAACGGCTCCAAATGGGACAATTAATTTATTGGGAAATGAAATAGAATTAACCAATAATTCTTTGATTGATATCTCTGGGAACATCGGTGCAGGAAAGGTTAATATTGAAGCAGAAAATGGTTTAGTAACTATTGCTCCTACGGCTGAAATTAAAGCAAATGCGTTAGCAAGTGGAGATGGTGGAAATGTAGAAATAAGTGCGTCAGAGATTGATTTTCAGGGAACGATTAGTGCTGTCGGTGAAAATCCTGGTGAAGTTAATTTGACAGCCGATGTTATTAATAATCAAGGAACAATTATACTAGAAAGTAGTAATTCTGAATCGGAAACCGTTGTTGAATCAGAATCAGCGAAGATTACAGACAATGAAGGTAAAGGAGAATCATCAGAGCAACAAGAGATTGATAATAATAATGTTAATAATGAAAATAATACAGAGGATGCAGAAAATTCTAATGTCAATTCTTTAGCAGTTGCTTCTAATGATCCTACTACAGAAAACAATATAACCGCTTCTAATGATATTCGTTTACAACCTGATACAACTCTAGGGAATGAAAACACGGAAATAGAATCAATTGATGAGAATAATGATAGGGTAATTGGGGGTGCAGAAAGAGGAAGTAACTTATTTCATAGTTTCCTTGAATTTAATATTGAAACAGGGAGAGGGGTTTATTTTGCCAATCCTGTTGGGGTAGAAAATATTTTAGCACGGGTAACAGGGGAGAATATTTCTGAGATTAGAGGGACGTTAGGAGTAGAAGGAATTGCTGATTTATATTTGCTTAATCCTCATGGTTTGCTATTTAATCAAAATGCCAGTTTAGATTTGAATGGTTCGTTTTTAGCAACGACTGCTGATGCTGTGATTTTTGATGAGTTTGAATATAGTGCGGTTACTCCGAATATTCCTCCTGATTTAGTGATAAATGAACCAACTGGTTTAACCCTAGGTGAAAATTCTGGCGATATTACAAATCAAGGGACATTAACAAGTCAAAAAAATTTAACGTTAGAGGCAGAAAATTTAAACATATCCGCTATTATTGCGGCTGAAGAAAAGTTGACTTTAAAAGCTCAAGATACTGTTACTATTCGGGATAGTCAAGATAATCCTTTTATTGCCGTTTCAGGAAGAGATTTATTAATTCAGGGTTCGGAAATTGATATTTTTGCTTTAAATCATCCTGCTAGTGGTTTCTTTAGCGGAAAAGATTTAACCTTGATATCTTCTAATCCTGTTATTGGTGATGCTCATTATTGGAGTAGAGGGAATTTTAAAGTTCAGCAATTAGACGGCACTTTAGGGGATTTAGTCAGTATTGAAGATCCTATTATTCAAACATTTGGAGATGTTAATTTTGCCGGTTATCAAGGGACATCGTTACATATTATTGCTGGTGGTTCAGTTACCATTGACACGATAATTGTGACAGGAACTGATAGCCAAGGAAATACAATAAATCCGATTAACACTCCTACTTTAGCAAATGTTAATTTATCAGATGGAACGCCTATTGTTATTAATGGAAGTCAACAACCAACGGTAGATATTCGTGCAGGAGTTGATCCTAATTTTATATCTAACCAATTTTTAACAGGAGAGGTATTTCTTCGCTCAGACTTTGACTTGTCTGCTTCTTTGAATTATGTCATTGAGCCTTTTAGTTTTCCTGATATATCAGGCTCAAATATAACGATTGGTGATATATGGATTAATGCTGAAAATGGAAGAGTCTTGTTAACCAATCAATATCAACCTAATCTAAATCTTCCCAATGGTGATATTAAAATCCTTTCAGAAAGGGGGTTATATGGTGATGGAATTGATGTGAGAGGTTCTGATAATGGTAATGCTGGCCAAGTCTTTATCGATTCCCGTAATAATATAACCTTGGACGGAGATATTTTAGCGAGTTCAACGTCTGGTGATGGCGGAAATGTAACTTTAATTGCAGAGGAAAAGATTGTTACAGAAAATATTAATACTTATACTGAAATGGATAATCCCATAGAAATAGAAACTATTTTTGAAATTCCAGTTGGCATAAACATTATTGAAGGTTATGACGGTGGTAACATCAGAATTATTAGTAAAGAAGGGACAATAGATACATCAGAAGGAACGTTAAATACCAGTGCTAGTTATGAAAATGGAGCATTAATTTTAGGTAAAGCCGGTGATATTAGTTTAGAAGCTGAGAATAATATTATTACTGGCAATATTGATGTGTCTTCTAATTTTACTGATGGGGGAAATGTCAGTATTATTAGTCATAATGGTTCTGTGAATACCGCCACTGGCTCGATTTTAACCTGGGTAAGTAATCTGACTGAAGATATAGAATTAGATACTGTTTTAGGAAATTTTGCTTTTTCTGTTCCGACTTTGGGAAGTGGTGGAAATATTACTATAAAAGCTGCTGACAATATTATATTGGGAGAGATTAACTCGTCAGGAGGCGTTGGTGGAATTTTTGAATTATCAGGCATTGACTCTAATTTTAGAGAAGCAAAGGGAGGGGATATTACAATCGATAGTAAGAATGGAATGGTATCTCTCGAAAATAATAGTATTATTAGTAGTAGTTATGGTTTGGGTCCTAGTGGGAATATTACTATTGATGCTAATGAAGTTTCTTTAACTAATAATAGTAGTTTAATCACGACGACTGTTGGCTTAGGCGATAGTGGAAAAGTGAGTATTAATGCGAATAATATCTTGTTGAAAGATGCGTCTCAAATTCTAACAGGAACCATTGATGTAGCCGAAGAACTTGGGGATGATTTTCAAGATCCTAGTATAGTCCTTGAAACCATTAATAATTTAATAGGAATTGTTGGATTAGAAATAAACTTTGAGATTCCCGAACTCAATTTTGAGACAGGAAAAGGCGGTGATGTAATTCTCAATGGGACAGAATCAATTCACCTTGAAAATCAAAGCGCGATCGCTACCTTTACAACAGGAACAGGGGAAGCAGGAAAAGTAGATATTCAGACTCCTGAATTAATTGTCAATGACGGAATTATAACTACTTTAACTTTTGATGATAACAACGATGAAGGAATAGAAGGCAATAGTGGTAATATTTCTATTAACAGTGCTGAAAATCCGGCTAATTTGATAAACATCAGTATTACAGGAGATACTAAGACAATTCCTGTTGAAAGTTTACTATCTAACTTTGTAAATCTTATCCAAGAATACGCACCCGACTTTAAGTTTGAAGACCTTCCCGAAATTCCGATGGGAATTGCTGCTATTTCTCTTTCTCCAGGAAAAGCAGGAGATATTGATATCAGTGGACAAGAAATATTCATCGAAAATGGGGCAATTATTTCAGCGTCTGCATTTAATACTGGAGATGGTGGAAATTTAACCATTAATGCCACTGAATCTATTAATATTATCAATGGTAGTGCTTTATTTAATGCAACTCTGGGAACCGGAAAAGCTGGTGATGTTGAAATCAACTTTCTTGATGAAGATCAATCTAATCAAAATGCTTTATCATCTAGTTTAAATTTAGAAGATGGTTTAATTGCAACTATTACTTTTGATTTTGATAATAATCCTAATACACAAGAAGGTGACGCGGGAGATATTAATATTAATAATCCTAAATCAATTGAATTAATAGCCAATAGTAAAAACGGTTTTATTGACATTGAAACACCATTTACTGATGAATTTTTAGAATCACCTATCGGAATTTTTAGTTTATCTCAATCCCCTGGAAATGCAGGAAATATAGAAATTAACACAGAAAGTTTAATAGCAGAAAAGGGAGCTTCTATTGCTTCTAGCACTTTTGAGGAAGGTTTAGGGGGTAATATCACCATCAAGGCAAAAGAAGAAGTTAAATTAGTCGGAACTTCAGAACAAGAAAATCTTCCTAGTGGTATATTAGCGCAAACATCAGGTTCAGGAAATGCTCAAAATCTAGTCATTGATACCCCTAGATTAATTATTAAAAACGGAGCGATTGTTTCTAGCGCAACTGGTAATTTGACAGCAGAGAATAACCTTTCTGATAACACGGGAAGTGCTGGTAATTTAATTATCAAAAATGCGGAATTAGTTGAATTAAGTGGGACTTCACCGACCTTAGAATTTAGAAGTTCATTATTAGCAGGAACCGCATCGGATGGGAACGGTGGAGACTTAATGATTGATAGTAAAAATATTGTTGTAGAAAATGGGGCTTCAATCTTAGCAGGAACTTTAGGAAAAGGGGATAGTGGAATTTTACAAATAGATGCGGAATCAATAATTGTTAGAGGAACAGCCACTGATGATCTTCCTAGTGCTATTGCTGGTGGTACAGTAGGAATTGGAAAGGGAAATAATGTAACAATTACAACAAATATTCTTCAGATAGAAAATGGTGCAGGAATTACGGCAGGAACGTTCAATCAAGGAAAAGGAGGAGAGTTAATTGTTAATAGCGAAACAATTATAATTGAGGGGCGTTCTCCACAAGAAAATCGTCCGAGTCAATTAAATGCTAGTTCAGGAATTGAATCAAATATACCTTTATTAGACAATTTTTCTGATCCAACCTTAGCGACTGGTGACGCTGGGAATATACAGATTACTACCGATCAATTATTCCTAAAAGATGGGGGAGCAATTTCGACAGAAACCCTTGGAGAAGGTAACGCTGGAACAATTGAAATCCAAGCAAATTTAATTGAATTAAATACCCAAGGAAAAATATCCGCGTCTACGTCTGGAAGGGGAAATGCTAATAATATTGTCATTGATACTCCGAATATAACAATCTCAGAAGGTGCAAGTATTGAAGCCTTTACCCAAGGGGGAGGAAATGCAGGAAATATTACCGTAAATGCCCCCGAAAGTATTATCCTAAACAGCGACACCAAATTAATTGTAGAAACCAGCGATGCAGGAATAGCAGGAAACATTAACATCAACACTCCCCTGTTAACCATTGGAGAAAACGCCCAACTCAGTGCCACCGCCACCCAAACCTCTACCAGTCCCACCGCAGGAGACATTAACCTAAATGTCAATCAATTAAACATCTCAGGAGAATTAGGAATATTCGCCGAAACCCAAAGCATAGCCGATGCCGGTAGCTTAACCATCCAACCCTATCAAACTAACCCCAACCTCAACATTCAATTTACTGATGATGGTTTTATCTCTGCACGCACCGAAAGCATAGGCGATGGTGGCAGTATCAATATTACAGCCCCCCAAATCATCAATATTGGTGGACAAGGTTCAATTACCACCGAAACCTCTGGAAGTGGAAACGCAGGAAGTATCTTCATCAACACCAATCAACTGAATCTAACAGACGGTATTGAAATTAGTGCCTCAACCTCCAACCTAGGCAACTCAGGTAACATCACCCTTGATGCCCTAACACTAACATTAGACAACGCAACCATTCAAGCTTTAACCACAGGTGCAGGAAATCCAGGGAGTATTATCATTACCAATGGAAATAATAACGCCAATCAAGTCAGCTTAACCAACTCTAATATTTCCACAGAAATTAAAGCCGATGGAATAAGTAATCAACCAGCAAATATCACCATTAACACCGATAACCTTTCCTTAGACGCATCAACCATCACCGCATCCACATCAGCTAACCGAGACGCAGGGAATATTACCATTCCTGATGCAGACACCATCAACTTAATCAACAACTCACAAATCACCGCCTTAACCACCGGTAGCGGAAAAGCAGGGAATCTTAACTTAAACGTTGAACAAGAAATTAACATTGATAGTGGTAGTCTGCTGAATGTAGAAACCGAAAACAGTGGTAATGCAGGAGATATCGATATTACCGCTCAAACAATCAGTATCGGAGAAAATGCCGAACTCAGTGCTAGAACCAGAGAACTCGCTACGGGAATAGCAGGGAATATCACTTTAAATGCCAATCAACTCAACATTTCAGGAAGATTAGGCATCTTTGCCGAAACCGAAGGCATAGCAGACGCAGGGAATTTAACCATCAACCCCAAAAATGACCCCACTCTAAACGTTGATTTTACCAATGAAGGACAAATCTCAGCATCAACCTTGGGTGCTGGGAATGGAGGGGATATCACCATAAACGCACCCGAAACAATTAATATTAGTGGCAATGGCACTATCAAAGTAGAAACAACCGCCGCAGGTGATGCAGGAACCATTAACCTAACTAGCCAAACAATAAACTTAACAGAAGGAATAGAAATTACCGCCTCAACCCTAGGAAATGGTAATGCAGGAAACATCAATCTCGATGCTAATCAACATACCTTTGACAACGCAACCATCAACTCCTTCACCGATGGAACAGGAAATGCAGGAAGCATCGGAATTTCTCATCAAGGAAACAACGCTCAAAGGATTACCCTAAACAATAACGCTCAAATATCTACAGAAATTCAAAAAAATGGCGATGCTAATCCTAATAATCCCAGTAACATTACCTTACAAACCGATAATTTAAGTCTGAATAACTCCCGAATTACCACTGCCATTGAAGCAGAAGACAACCAAAAAGGGCAAGGAACAGCCGGCAGCATTCTTGTCCCCAATGCCGAAAATATTAGCTTAAATCAATCAGAAATCACCGCCAGTACCTCTGGAATTGGAGATACAGGAGAAATTAACCTTAATGCTAATCAAACTATTCAATTAAATAACAACAGTGAAATTAGTAGTTCTGTCGAAGAGGGAGCAACAGGAGACTCTCAAGAAATCACTCTTAATACTCCAAATTTAACCTTATCAGAAAAATCCCAAATCAGTGCAAGTACAGCAGGAAATGGCAGTGCAGGGAGCATTAACGTACCTAATGCTAACAGAATAGAACTAAATAATAGCACTATCTCCACAGAGATAAAAAACACAGGAGTTGCCAATCAACCGAGTAACATTACTCTCAATACTCAACAATTAGACTTAAATAATAAGGCTGAGATTACCGCGAGTACCTCTGGAGAAGGAGACACAGGATTAATTAATATTAATAGTTCCGAAAAAATTGAATTAAATAACAACAGTGAAATTAGTAGTTCCGTCGAACAAGGAGCAACAGGAAACTCTCAAGAAATCACATTAAATACTCCGAACTTAACCTTATCAGAACAATCCCAAATCAGTGCAAGTACAGCAGGAAATGGCAGTGCAGGAAGTATTAACGTACCTAATGCTAACAGAATAGAACTAAATAATAGCACTATCTCCACAGAGATAAAAAACACAGGAGTTGCCAATCAACCGAGTAACATTACTCTCAATACTCAACAATTAGACTTAAATAATAAGGCTGAGATTACCGCGAGTACCTCTGGAGAAGGAGACACAGGATTAATTAATATTAATAGTTCCGAAAAAATTGAATTAAATAACAACAGTGAAATTAGTAGTTCCGTCGAACAAGGAGCAACAGGAAACTCTCAAGAAATCACATTAAATACTCCGAACTTAACCTTATCAGAACAATCCCAAATCAGTGCAAGTACAGCAGGAAATGGCAGTGCAGGAAGTATTAACGTACCTAATGCTAACAGAATAGAACTAAATAATAGCACTATCTCCACAGAGATAAAAAACACAGGAGTTGCCAATCAACCGAGTAACATTACTCTCAATACTCAACAATTAGACTTAAATAATAAGGCTGAGATTACCGCGAGTACCTCTGGAGAAGGAGACACAGGATTAATTAATATTAATAGTTCCGAAAAAATTGAATTAAATAACAACAGTGAAATTAGTAGTTCCGTCGAACAAGGAGCAACAGGAAACTCTCAAGAAATCACTCTTAATACTCCGAATTTAACCTTATTAGAACAATCTCAAATCAGTGCAAGTACAGCAGGAAATGGAAGTGCAGGGAGCATTAACGTACCTGATGCTAATACCGTTGATTTAGACAATAGTACCATTTCTACGGCAATTTTAAACACAGGAGTTGCCAGACAACCGAGTAACATTACCCTTAATACTCAACAATTAGAACTGAATAATAATGCCGAGATTACCGCGAGTACCTCTGGCGAAGGAGACACGGGATTAATTAATATTAATAGTCCCAAAAAAATTGAATTAAATAACAACAGTGAAATTAGTAGTTCCGTCGAAGAGGGAGCAACAGGAAACTCTCAAGAAATCACTCTTAATACTCCGAATTTAACCTTATTAGAACAATCTCAAATCAGTGCAAGTACAGCAGGAAATGGCAGTGCAGGGAGTATTACTGTTCCTAATGCTAACAGAATAGAACTAAATAATAGCACTATCTCCACAGAAATAGAAAACACAGGAGTTGCCAATCAACCGAGTAATATTACCCTCAATACTCAACAATTAGAACTGAATAATAATGCCGAGATTACCGCGAGTACCTCTGGCGAAGGAGACACGGGATTAATTAATATTAATAGTGCCGAAAAAATCGAATTAAATAACAACAGTGAAATTAGTAGTTCCGTCGAAGAGGGAGCAACAGGAAACTCTCAAGAAATCACATTAAATACTCCGAATTTAACCTTATCAGAACAATCTCAAATCAGTGCCTCTACAGCAGGAAATGGCAGTGCAGGAAGTATTACTGTTCCTAATGCTAATACCATTAATTTAGACAATAGTACCATTTCTACGGCAATTTTAAACACAGGAGTTGCCAGACAACCGAGTAACATCACCCTCAATACTCAACAATTAAACTTAAACAATAATGCCGAGATTACTGCTAGTACAGCTAACATAGGGGACGCAGGAACCATTAATATTAATGCCAAAGAATCCATTAATCTTAATAATAATAGTACCCTAGCCAGTTCTGCCAATGAAGGAGCAACAGGAGATGGAGGAGATATTAACCTGAAAACTGAAAAAATAACCCTCAATAATAACAGTCGCATTACAGCCAGTAGTCAAGGACAACCCCAAGCCGATGCAGGTTCAATTAATATTCAAACCCAAGATATTAATCTAGATAACAAATCCCAAATTACAGCCACTACTTCAGCCGGAGTTGGAGGCAGTATCACTATTCAAACCTTAACCTTTCAAGCTGATAATGGTTCACAAATACGCACCACCACTTCAGGAAACCAAAATGCTGGAGATATTCAGGTATTTGCCCAAGAAAGTATCATTCTTTCTGGAGATAATACAGGATTTTTTGCTAATACCACCCCAGGTTCCACAGGAGACGGCGGCAACATTTTCGTTGATCCTCCGACCTTTATTATTGAAGACGGAGCCATTATTGCTGTTGACAGTTTAGGTACAGGAGATGGGGGAAATATTACTTTATTGGCTGATAATTTGATTTTACAACGGGGAACGATTTCAGCCCAAACTACCAGTGGTACTGGCGGTAACATTACCCTTGTGGTTCAAGATTTCCTAGAATTACACAACAACGCTCAAATTTCGACCACCGCCGGCAACCAAAACACCGAGGGGGATGGGGGAAACATTACTATCTTTGCTGACTTTATCTTTGCTATCCCCTCAGAAAATAGTGATATTACCGCTAATGCTTTTACAGGAGACGGAGGTAACATTACCATTACCACCAGAGGGCTTTTTGGTATTGAACCGAGAGATCAGTTAAGTCCTTTTAGCGATATTACCGCTAGTTCTGAATTAGGTGCTGATGGCGTGATTGAAATTAACCGTCTTAATACCGATCCCATCGAAGCATTAGGAAATTTACCCCAAGCACCCGCCGAAGTTAAAGTTGCTCAAGGATGTCAAGGGGTTAGTGGAGGAAGTATCGGATTTTTCGATCTGGGAAAGGGAGGAATTTCTATTACCCCAGACGACTTACTCACAAGTGAAACTTTGATTACTCCTTGGATTCAATTAAACGAAGAAATTCAGCAAGATTCTCTTGATTTTTCCCTCGAAGAATTCTCTAATGCCCGTATTTTTGTTGGTGGAATCCAAAGATTGTGTCACAATTAAAAAACGATAAACCTTAATCCACTCGTTGCCATAATCTCTGCATTTCTCGGACTTGTTGAGGGTTAGGAGGTGGTAAAGTTTTTAGAGAAGGATTAACTTCAGTTCCTGGAATATTTTGCGCCCAAGGACTATTAGGAACACTGCTTAAATCTATTCCTTCAATAATAGGTCTAAACCCATATTTAACAAAAACTTTCTGTTGTTCAGGTTGAGTAATAAAGTTAATAAATTCTTGCGCTGCTTTGGCTTTTCTTTCTCCTACATCTCGCCTAACAATGGCTGCGGTTGCGACAGTTTCTATGGTGGGATTAAGATAATAAATTTGATACGGATTAGACTGATTTACTTGAGACTGTTCCCACCGATAAAGGGCAATGCTTTCATAAACGGTGGCAATATCTGAATCATTAGGACCTCTCGTAATAAATTCTTGTAGTAAAATATCTGTAGAACGGGGAGGAAGATACACAGATTTTTTAATGGTTTTAAATAAAGATTCAATCTTCGGATCACTAAAGTTATTCTGTCCCCCCAATTTGTCGTAATACCATAAACTCAAAGTCAGTTGACCACTATTAGAACGGGTCACATCAGTGGTTAAAAAATCAAAACTTCCCCAGTCACTTTTACCCCCAATTTCTCCCCAATTTTTGGCTAACATCCCCTGTTCAATTTTTCCCCAATTAAAATTACCATTAGGAAACAAAATTTTTCCCCTTTCTGGCCAAGCAATTCCTACTAAAAAGGTTTTAGCGATGGGTTGGGGATTATTATAAAACGGTTCGCTTTGATTTTGACTTTTCCATCGTTGTTCTAATTCTGTTAATAATTTCCCAGAAGCCGGAATAACAATGGTTGGGTTAAAGTCGTTTTTATTGTCAATATAATTATTAATAATGTCTTGAGAACCTTGGAATTTAAGCTCTAATTCAAGATTAGGATTTTGGGCTTCAAATTGTTCTTCTAATAATTGTAATGGTTCCGCTAATTCTGTTCCCCCAACCACCACAATCGTTTGTTTGATTCCTGGTAAAGGAGCATAAGCTAATCCCAAAGCAATTAAAGCAATAATTGATGAAATAATTGTAGTTTTTTGTTTTTTGGCTTCAATATTTTGATTAGTAAAAAGCCTATTATTACTGATATTTTGCATAATAAACATCCTATTTTTTAAGATAAATTGCTTACATTAAATCATTAACTAAGATCGACAATTGTTCCTGTTGACTTTTAATTTCCTCTGTTAATACTTTTAAGCTTTGAACATTTTCTGGTTTAGCAACATTGGCTGTTCTTAGTTTATTTTGTAGTTGTTGCAGACTTCCGGCTGAATCTTGAACAATACGATGGAGGTTAAAAATTTGAGCTTGACGGGTATCTTCTCCCGTTTTAGCTAATTCAAGATTACGCTCTAAACTAACTTCTAATTGTTCTAATTGTTGACGGGATACTCCAGAACTAGAAGATATTTTATTTTTAACTTCTAATAACTGATGATTTAATTTTTCTATGGACAATAGAGATTCATCTTTAGAAAAGTTTTGACTGATTTTTTTGATTTTTTGGGGAGTTTCTACACTAAAATTACAAACTTCTTGGATAGCAATTAACAAGTCTAAATTAAACTGATTTTGTCCCAGAATTTTACCTGCTTCTTGCCGTAAATTTTCAGTTTTTTGAGCTAACTCTTCACTCAGTTGTTCTACTTCTTCGAGTTGTTGGGTTAACTGTCGTTTGAGAATTTCTTTAGGGTCAGGTTCTTGGGATTTTAACCCCGTTGCTGAGAGTACAGTAATAGCTAATGAAGTAGGCAAAATAATCAGATTAGGAACTCTTAGCAAACGAACCCCAACCACCAAAACAATACCACCTATTAAGACAGCGATCGGGTAATGGAGCGGATTAGCAATTTTCACCATACAACACCTTCTAACTTACTAATATTAGATTAAAATTCCAACTGCAAATCAGACATTAAGGTTGTAATTGTTTGAGGATCTCCTTCACGATAGTAGCCCCCATTCAATTCAGCCATTTTCTTTAAGACATCGGGATTAAAGTCATTTTTGTTGCCGTAACCAATGGTAAAAAATGCAATTCTTTCATCAGACTTAAACCCACTTTTTTCTAATTCTTGTTGAAGTCTATTTAAAGAAATTCTAGAGCCTGAATCTTCTCCATCTGTCAGAATAATCACCCCATTAATGGCATCAGGACGACGATTTTGTTGTAACCAATTTCGAGCTAGTAAGGCCGCATCATACAACAATGTTGCGCCCTCGGCTTCTAGACTATTAATAAACTGTAATCCTTTCTCTTTTCCTTGGGGCGTTCCATCAATAATTACTGGGGAACGAATTTGGGAATCAAAATCAATTAAGGCTATCTTTTCTTTAGGACCTAAACTTTCTATATAGTAACGCAAAGTATTTTGAACCCCAGGAAGTTTATCCCCCGCCATTGACCCCGATGAATCTACCACAATCACAACTTGAGAGGGTTTTTTAGCAAATTCTTGCCATGATTTAACCATCGCGTCTACTACTTCTGGTTTAGGAGGACGCAAGGAATCATACTTAGCATCAGAATTTACCCCGTATTGGGCAACAAATTTGTTCCCTAAATCTACCCCAGGAACTCCTGGCCGTAACCCTAATTCTGCGGCTTGTTTTTGAGCATTAGGAGAACGCAAGTATTCAATAATTTTCCGCGCTCCTTCTTTTTCTTGTTCGCTTACCCAAGGGGCGTTGGGGAGAATAGCTCGCATATTTGAGGTGAAGGTTGACTGGGGATAAACCGCCTCATAACGGGTTTGATTGCTTTGTGGTTGGCTATTAGCTTCAATAACAGAAGATTCATAAACAGAGCCAATGGATGCCCAAAAGACACCATTTTTAACCATATCGTTAGCTAGGGTTCCCGTAGAAACTCCATAGCGGGTTATTTTACTTTGAATGTCCCGTACTTGTCCTTGATATTTTTGGACATCAGCAAGGGTTAATTCTTCGGGACGTTTACCAGAAACCGAGGCAAATTGAGTAACTAGGGTTTGTAATCCAGAATTAGAACGGGTTGGGGCGGTGTGGACAAAGTTAATGGGAAGATTAGGACTATTGGAGTCAATTTCTTTGTGGGTTTTCGCCTTCACCAACTTTTGATATAAGTCTTGTTGTTGCCGTAGTCCAGGGGCTAATTCCGAGGAAGTCATAAATATCATCGGACTATAGGCTAACAGGGGGGAATCGGTAATTTGGGGAATATAATCTTGACCAGGAAACAGTTGATTAATACGGTAAATTAATTGGGCGTGATAGATTTCTCCATCGACAGATAACAGAGTAGGAAACTTTGGGTCTTCAGGTTTGATGCTACCTTGTTGCAGTTTTTGTGCCAAAGAAACCATCGTTGCAACCACATCCCCACTTCCTTGCGCTTCACAGGACATATAAAACCGTTCCCCACTATCAAGTTTGGGTCTTTGTTGATTGAAAGTGGTGGCGGAGTCTTCACAAAAATGTTTTAAAGCACTTCCAACTAATACTTTGATTTCTATTCCTTGTTGAGAGGAAGATTGATCATCATTAGAACAAGCTCCCAGGAATAACAGTCCGGCTACAAAGGTTAGCTGAATGATGGGACGAAATTTTATAAAGCTCATCATTATTATGGGAAGTTTAAGAATCCGTAAATCGTTAAGCTGAGTATTCCTTAGCTTTAGAGACTTACATATATTATATTTAATGAACTCGAGAATTAGTGAAGATTATTTAAAAAAATTAACTTAATTACTTCTTCTTAAGAAAAAAATGAGTTTGCTATGATATAGAATTAGTCACTCTTAAATTTGTCTGAAGGAAAAGTTATTGAAGCAATTTTATTAATTGATGATAACCCAGAAACTGATGAAACAGAATACTTACTTTCTACAGAAGCAAACCGTCGTTATCTAACCGAAGTATTAGAAGAACTAAAACATTGTGAAAATTATATTTATGTTGATCCTGAAACGTTATAAAAAAAGCGTGATCTACCATTATTGAAAAGAAGATTGTTTGTTATATTAAAAAGCTGGGGGGGCGACAAGTCGCCTATAATCCATACCTGGTCTAACTTCTGCAAGTTGCGCTTGAAAAAGATAGAAGTAGCGATCGCCAATGAACTAAACGAGATAATGGGGTTTTTAGCGAAAATGATTGCAAGTTTTCCCAAAAATAGCTTGTGAAAAAGGACTATCTTTGTAAACCATACATGGCTCAAACCCTGATTGTATAATGCTTTAAAACCTCAGTGTCGCCCCCCCAGATTAAAAAGTAAATTAGATGTTGCTTTATATTTCATTAATGCACCCTACTCGAATGACATAGCTAAAATGATAAAGTAGATGTAGGTTGGGTTGAGGAACGAAACCCAACAAAAACTAATTCTAATGCCCCAAATTGGCTGTGTTAATTCACTATAAGAGAAGCACTCAAACTCGTATATATACTTATATGGCAACAGTTTTATTTAAAGATTAGGTATATTATTAAGTGTTACCACGAGATTTTTGGGTCATTTATGAATAATTTTGCAGAGAATAAGCAGTTTATAGTATAATTACTCATATATTGAGGATATGGGTTAAATTTATTTATATCCTTGTAGGTCAAACTATACTAATCCAAACAGTAGGTCCAGTATTCCTAAAATTGAATCGAGAAACCTTAGCCTTTCAAGTATATTTCAAGACTTTTACATCGTTCCAGATTTTCAACGTGAATATGTTTGGCAAAAAGCTCAGGTTCAGAAATTACTTGAAGATATTTTTGAAGGATTAGATTTAGATGCAGGAGAGATAAATTCCTCAGAATATTTTTTAGGTTCAATAGTTGTTTATCCAGATTCTAGTGATGATAAACAAACTTTTCAATTAATAGATGGTCAGCAAAGGTTAACTACAATCTATCTAATTTTTGTGTTATTAGAGATTCTATTAAAAAATTAGGAGATAATTCAAAGGCTATAGAAAATTATTTAAAAGGGACTACTCAGAATACAGAAACAGGAGAAGACATTGATAAACGACGATTATCTCTTCAATATGATAGTTTTGGAGAAAAAGTAATTAATGATTATCTTGTAGATGGAAAAATTCCAGAAAGGTCATTGTTAGACGCTTCAGCATCTGCTAATAATATAGTCAAAGCATGGAAAGTTATTAGAAGTTATTTTTCAGAAAATTTAGAAAACGAAGTGAAATTTTATAAAAAAGTTTCTACAGCCATAGCTAATCGAACCAAATTAATTAGAATTGAAACTCCTAATTTAAGAAATGCCCTGAAAGTTTTTGAGACAATTAATGAAAGAGGTATAGGGTTAACCCCAGTTGATTTATTAAAAAACTATCTCTTTATTCATACAGCAAAAGAAAAGGGGAAAGATCGTCAGTGGCAAACTTTAACAAATAAATGGGAAGAACTATTAAAAATACTCTATAAAAATAAACAACAGCCTTTGCAATTTTTACGATACTATTTGATGTCTCATTATGATGAAATTGATCTATCAAATAGTTTTCCTGAAGAAGAAATTTATGACTGGTTTCTTAAATATGGAGACAAACAAGGGATTCAAAGTAATCCTATGAAACTTCTTGATGATTTAATTTTAGCTGCCGATCATTATTGTAAGTTTTTTCAAGGCAAAAATATTGATGGTTCAGAAAATAAATATATAAAAGCTATTGGAAGAATTCAAGGTAGAACTAAAGCACATTTCATCTTACTATTAGCTTGTCGTCACTTAGAAATTGAATTGTTTGAAAGATTATCTTCTTATATAGAAAATTTATTTTTTGCTATTTCTATTACAAGAAAAAATAGACGTAAAGATGTAAATATTACTCGGCAATTTACTTATTAGTCAAGGCAAGTCAGAAAAATAAAAACTAGTGAAGAAATAGACAATTTTATAGATAAAAATTTTGTCACTCAGCTAAAGGAAATGCAAGAAGAATTTAAACAAACTATAATGCAAACCTCTGGAATAAATTTGGCTAAGTATAGATTACGCTATCTATTGGCTAAAATTGCTCAATATGTTGAGCAACAAGCTTTCGGTAATGCTGAATCTCTTGATTTTTATTTAGATAAAACAATTACTATTGAACATATTATGCCTCAATCTAGAAACGATCCTTATTGTAACAAACTTGGTAATTTAACCTTGTTAGAAAAAACTCTGAATAGTTCTATCTCTGACAAGTCATATCAAGATAAAATATCAGGATATAGACAATCAAAAATATTAATAACTCGTTCTTTAGCAGACAAACTATATATTGGTAATAACACTCGGTTAAATCGAGCGATGAATGAGCTTGGTTTAGTAGAATTTATCGAGTGGAATTATGATTCTATCAATAAACGTCAGCAAATTTTAGTTGATATTGCTATGAAAGTGTGGGGATTAAATATTTGAGGTTAGTTTAGGTTAGACGATCGCTAACATAGACCATAAAAAAAGAGGGAAAAAAGTCCCCTAATTTTAGTCACCAAATTGGCTTTAAATGAACGTTGAACCACACTAAAAACAATCACGAATCCCAACACTGCACCAAAGACGATTAAAGCAACGAAACTAAACAAAAATTTTCTCTTAATTTTAGTGAGTAACTTCTGTTGTAGTTTCCTCATCCAAAGGTTTAATGACTTTTGCTTTATACCAAAAATTATCATTAATTTCTAACTCAGGAATATCAGATGTGTCAATCTCCTCATCCGACATAGCATGAAACCGTTTCCAGTCTGCTTCATTCATTCTGTGTTTGGATACTTTTCCAGTAAGCTTCTCGCTCATTTTTTCTAGCTCTCCTTGCTGAAATAATTCGTTTCGTGTCCTCACGTTCAGTATAGACAACTAAAATCTCTTTACCTTCTAGTATACCAATAGCAAGGGTTCGCTCCTCTCCATAATCATAAGGACTAGGAATTTCTAAAACAACACCCTTAAAAATGGTACTTGCTTCCCAAAAACCAAGACTATGCTTTTCAATGTTCCGTGCATTTTTGACATCATCCCACTCAAAGCCATTTTGTTTTACTGTTCCCATACATCTACACTATACAAATGTATGTATTAAATACCAATTATGAAGATAAAAGGGGGCTTTTTACCCCCTAATTTTAGTCACCAAATGTAGTTTGATTTAACTTAAACCACACTAAAAACAATCACGAACCCTAATACTGCCCCAAAGACGATTAAAGCATAGAATTGGGCGCGACCATTTTCTAAGTATTTCAACCCTTCTCCACTGACAATAGTCGCCAAACCCGTTAGATTAACCGCCCCATCAATGACACGATAATCAACTTCCATAATTTGACGGGCTAACCGACGACATCCCATCACAAATACCTTATGATAAACATCATCGAAGTACCATTTATTGAGAGAGAATTGATACAGTGAAGGGTATTTTTTAGCGATCGCTGCGGGATCAATTTTGCGTTGCAAATACATCAAAGACGCAACGGTAATACCAATTAAAGCAATACCGACAGAATTTCCAGCCATAATTAAAAATTCAGTCCAGTCAAAATGGGCAGCTTCTTCAATAACTTCCCCTGGGGCAAAAATAAACCCTTCAAAACTATTATCCCAAGGCTTTCCTAATAACCCAATAACGGTTGAAGGAACCGCTAAAATTAACAAGGGTAAGGTCATTGTTAAAGGAGACTCATGGGGAGAATGACTATGACCGTGACCATGATCATCGTGATCTAATTCCTTAACATCCATCGCCCCAGGACCAAATTGAGGAAGGGGAGACGATGCACCCACGGAGGCTAACAATTGTTCTTTGATCGCTTCATCATTGCCTCGAAATTCCCCTTCAAAGGTCATGAAATACATACGGAACATATAAAATGCAGTGAGTCCCGCCGTTAACCAACCCACTAACCATAATGCAGGGTTCGCACCGAAGGCTAAACCGAGAATTTCATCTTTTGACCAGAAACCCGCAAAGGGAGGAATTCCACAAATAGCTAAGGTTCCCACCAAAAAGGCTAAAGAAGTCAGGGGCATATATTTGCGTAAACCGCCCATTAATCGCATATCTTGCGCCAAAATGGGTTCATGACCCACAACCCCTTCCATTCCGTGAATGACCGAACCAGAACAAAGGAATAACATCGCTTTAAAGTAAGCATGGGTCATTAGGTGGAATAACCCTGCGCTATAGGCCCCAATTCCCATAGCCATTACCATGTAACCTAATTGGGAAATCGTAGAATAGGCTAATCCTTTCTTGATGTCATTTTGGGTTAAGGCGATGGTTGCCCCTAAAAAGGAAGTAACTGCCCCTGTCCAAGCAATAGTGGTCATTGCCACAGGGATGTTTTCAAACACTGGATACATCCGCGCTACTAGGAAAACCCCTGCCGCTACCATCGTTGCAGCATGAATTAAAGCAGAAATGGGGGTAGGGCCTTCCATCGCGTCTGGTAGCCAAACATGAAGGGGAAATTGGGCGGATTTTGCCACAGGGCCTAAAAACACTAAAACCGCAAATAAAGCCGCTAAAGCGGGGGCTATGGTTCCTACAGAGACTAATTCTTCGAGGCGTTCACCCATGATATGAAAGTCAAAGCTTCCGGTTGCCCAGTATAACCCTAACATTCCTAATAGCAGGCCAAAATCTCCCACACGGTTGGTGACAAAGGCTTTTTGACAAGCATCGGCAGCCAATTTGCGGTCAAACCAAAAGCCAATGAGGAGATAGGAACACATCCCCACCAGTTCCCAGAAGATGTAAACTTGGACTAAATTGGGGCTAATGACTAACCCCAACATTGACGCGCTAAAAATGCTCAAATAGGCATAAAATCGGACATAGCCTGGGTCATGTGCCATATAGCCATCGGTGTACACCATCACCAAAAAGGCAACCGTAGTGACGATCACACTCATTAAGGCACTGAGATGGTCAATGGTATAGCCCATATTCAAGTGAAAATTGCCAGCCGCTGCCCATTCAATCATACGGGTATAGTCAGCGTGGCCTTGAATTTGACTCCATAACAAGGCAAAGGACATCACCATCGATGCCCCTAATAAGGAGATGATAAAGACCGCATTTATCTGTCGTAGGCGGTTGGTTCCTTGATTAAAGGAAATAAGTCCTAACCCGACTAACATCGCCCCAACCAAGGGTAGGACGGGTATTAACCAGGCGTATTCATAAAGAGGTTCACTCATGTACTTTTCTAAAACACTAGAGGTTACAAGACAATTAGAACATGGCCTGACGGCGATGGTAAGTTGACGGCAAGTGAAAGTTAATCCATGTTCAGCCATATTCTACAAACTTACTCTTAGTGTACGTCAGTCCTTTTGTTTGAATTCCGAATTATCAATTAAAAATTGGGAACAAGCTAGGAGTTCGGAGTTCGGAGTTAGGGGTTCGGAGGAAGAACCGAACCAAAAAGTTGGGTTTTCTACACGCTTTTTTACTGAGGTTATTGTTGGTAAACTACACTTTTTTTGTTGTGTAAGCCGTATTGTACTAACGGATAATTCAGTTTAAGATGTAATCAATGAAATAAATCAATCAAACCACTAAATTTAAGTCAAAGGAGTCTTCATCATGGCACTTATTCGTTACAACACCAACCGCGAACTTGATAGCTTACAACGCCAAATGAATCGTTTATTTGATGATATCTTTTCCCCTACGTTTGAGCGGGAAATGAAAGGGTTTACTTCTGCCCCTGCGGCTGAACTTTCGGATACTGATAAAGCGGTTTTACTGAAGTTAGAAGTCCCTGGAATGAAAGCAGAAGACCTTGATATTCAGGTAACAAAAGAAGCAGTTTATATTAAGGGTGAACGCAAACAAGAAACCGTTTCTGAAGATAAAGGAATGACCCGCAGTGAATTCCGTTACGGTAAGTTTGAACGGGCGATCGCACTTCCTTCTTTAGTTAACAATACTAATGTTTCTGCTGAATACAAGGACGGTATTCTTCACTTAACTCTTCCTAAAGCTGAAGAAGAAAAAAATAAGGTTGTCAAAGTGAATATTGGCTAAGTTGTTGGTAGTAGTCAATTAATTTAGCTTTTGATTCTGATGATTTCTCCGGTGAGTACCGGAGATTTTTTTGAATTTAGTTTTAATTTATTGAATGAATATTTTATAGATTCAATAGAATCAGAAATTTGTTCAATCATATGGACTTATCTGTAATGTACTGTGGGTTTATACTAGGAACGACAAAAGCAGGTTTCAAGACTCCAGTATATTTTCCAATTGCTAAACCAACATAACCTTTAATGGTAAAACCTTTAAACACAATTTTATTAACTCTTATTCCATTATTTTCGATTAAAACCATATGATTTTTGTAAAAAATATATGCTTTTTTGATAAAAATTTTATTAGGTGGAAAAAATTCAATTTCAACTTTTATTTTTCCTAATTTCTCCCTGATTTTAAGTTCTTTTGCCTTGAATTATATATCCCAATTATTAATTGAATATACTAATTGATTTTTATTGATTTCTAAGATTTTATTGTTGTCTTTATCAAATAAGTTTAAATCTAGAAACAAATGCTTATCTAATATATAAAATGATATTATAGGCATATCGTTAATTATTAAGGGACATAAATAGTTTGCATTTCTCACTCCTTTCAAAATAATTGAGCCTATTCTTATCTTAGGATCTTTTCCCTTAAAATGTAAATTATAAGGTTTTGATCGTCTTTTTCTTAAATTATAAGGATTGTTATTTGCTTCTGATACATCTTCTTTTGTTAATAAACCTACAGTCTTTTCACGGTGATGTTGAGAACATAATAAAGTTATTTCTTCAGCACGATGTCTTTTAACATTTGCCCATCCTAACATATGCTCGTAATCGTATATAGGAATTCCACATATTACACAGCCAAAACCACATCTTTGCCTAACTTTTCTTTGTATTGGCAATGGAATATTTCGATTATTACAGAGATTTTTAGGTGCCATAAATTAAAATAATCTCAGTCATTTTTAGCAAGATCAACCAATAAATATAAATTCTAATAAAAATATTAAATTTCCAAATTTTGCTTACCCTACCCCTAATATAACAAAACTACCTAAAAATGTCTTGAAAAGTGCGACAAATGTTATTTATCTATAATATTTGAAGGTAAAGGTAAATTATTAAGGTGCGATCGCCTAATCATGATTACGAATTAGTGTTAGGATTAAAGTATTATTGAAGAGTGAAACATATATGAGTGAAGAAGAAGCATTACTTGAACAGTGGAGAGAACTTACTCCAGAAAAAAAGCAAAAAGTATTAGAGTTTGTTGAAAATCTTAAATCTGAATCAGACAATGAGAAAGATTTTTTTGCCTTAGCAGGACTATGGGAAAATAGAAATATTACTACAGAGTCTCTTCGTCAAGAAGCATGGCGGGAAAATATTCAATGATTTTGTGTGATACCAATATTCTTGTAGAATTTTATAAAAATAATTCAAATGTAATTCATGAATTACATGATATTGGACTTGATCAATTAGCAATTAGTACCATTACCCAAGCAGAATTATATTATGGTGCTATTAATAAGAGTGAATTAAGCAAAATAAAGAAACATTTAAAATTATTAAATCTTTTTCCTATAGATACTATGATATCTAATCAATTTATTGAACTGATGGAAATTTACTCTCTTAGTCATAAATTAAGTATTCCTGATGCTTTAATTGCTTCCACAGCAATAGTCAATACAATGAGTTTATATACTTTAAATGTTAAAGATTTTCGTTTTATTAAAGGTTTAAAATTATACAAATAACTAAGTTTAGGAGATAGTAATGAAAAAGCTTAAAAAGTGTCCTAATTGTCAAGGAGAATTAACCACTAAACAAGTTGAAAAAATTCTCAAAGGGGGAGTCAATACCGCTATTATTCAAGTCGAAGCAGAAGTCTGTTTAAAATGTGGAGAGAGATTATATAAACCCCATGTCGTTAGACAATTCGCTAAGATTAGAACTCAACTTAAAAACCAAGAAACTTTTTCTTTGTTGACTTCGCTTATAATACCAATTCTCAAAAGTAACTGGAGACTTAGTTTACAGCTAAAATAAAAACTAAAAATTCGATAAGCTTTTATTAAAAGCTTATCGGCGATCAATCTTAATACTTGAATAAGGGTTATGTGTTTAGCTATCTTTGACAATTGGTATAACTAAATTCTTTAACAATGAAATTCAAGCAATTCTTCAATCATTAGGTTAAGGTTGAAGAATTACATATTTAGAATTAGGAGGAAATTGAAAAGAAATTTTGTTTTTATCCCGTTGCATAGCCAATTTACCTTGGGCTAATCCATTAGGATCCAGGATCGTTGCTTGGGTTAAGTTTGGATTATTAATAGTAACTGTTAAATCATTATTGACTAATCGCCAAGGGGCTTTTCCATAATCAATAATCTCAAACCCTCTTAGTAAATTTCCTTCTTTATCTTTCCAGGTGGCTGTTTCTTGTTGCCAATTGGTCGGACGGGCAACTGTACCAACTTGAACCAGTATTTTTTGAGAGTTAGCAATCGGTTTACCATCCATAGAAACAACCATCACTGTAGAATAATTATTACCAGATATTAGGGTAGTATCCCCTAGCTTAATTTCCCCAAACTTATCTAGAAAACCTGTTACTCCTTGGGCTTTTGGTGTGTTTAATTTACAGATTCCTTTCCCATAGTTCCATTCTATTTGACTGGTAATCGAACGAATCGTTTTGGTTTTTTCATCAATATAAGGAGTTAAATCTGAAACCCGACTCTCCGATGATTTCGCATCATAAGTAACTTGTACTGGCCCTACTAAAAAAGCCAAAGGATTGACTTTGTCATATAACGAAGATAAAGACTTAGTCTGAAGGCGATCGCGGTTGGGATCAAAGCTGGGTGTTTCGGCAATGAGGGGGTCTTTTCTTGTCCATAACTCCTCAAGGGTTCTTTTTTCGTCAATTACTACTTTTCCCGTTTCAATATAACCCTGGCGATACATTAGGGCAGCAGCAGGGAAATTCCCCAATAATTCAGGCGTATTAACCACCCATTTACCTAAAGACGGTATATGATTATTCGCCGAAGAAGGCGATCGCCATTGGGATTCCTTGACGTTAAACCAATAGAACCCATCTACCCCCGTTAAAGACTGAAAAATACTGACTAAAAATGGTCCTTCGGATTGATACTCTAAAGGAGGAACCCAAGAACTTTCAGAGATAATCATCGGATGACCAGCCACTTGTTTAAGGTTGAGAGGAAAGGAACGGGGGTCAAATAAAACCGATTGACTGGTAAACTTATCTCCCTTAAGAATCGCCCATCCATCCCGTTTCCCTTCATGAGTTCCACCATGATAATAACGGTTAACAGCCATAACGTCAGTGGCGGTATAAGAATAGCGTTCTGCGTCATTAAGTCGAACGGGATCAGCCGTTTTCCAGTTTCCTGCATTAATTAACTGTTTTGCCCCAATTTCTTCCCTTAAAAAACGAGTAATTTCTTGATTAAAATTCCGCATTGTTTCAGTTAAAAACTGGGTTTGATCAGCTAATCTTTTAGCTTTTCCTTTGTTGAAGGTTTTAGCTTTGGTCATTGCCGATATATTATATAGTTTAACCAATCCTTGCTCAAAATCATCTCCTTTAAGGCTTGTTTTTTGCCAAGCTGCTGATGCTTTGCTTAAAGAACCATATTTCTTTTCTAACCATAAACCAAATTGACGACTTAGGAGATCGCGTTCTCTTCCTTTGAGTTGATTAAATGTCCAAAATAGTAAAGAATCTTCATTTTGTAGTTGAATAATGGCAATGGCGGGGTCATCTTTAAGGGCTATTCCTGTATGAGGATTAATGGGAGTTAAAAGGTCTTTTAACCAAGTTTTATAAGCTTGTTTAACTTCGGGATCAAAAAACAGTAATCCAGAAAAAGATCGACTATCTTGGGGAACTTTCCAGTTAGGGTTTGGTTGAAGACGCTTGTAATAATAAGGGGAAACTGTAAGATAGATTCCCTCTTGCTTCATAGCAGCCACATATTGCCAAAGTTGTTCTCTACTTTTGGAATTAATATTGGTGAATTGATCATTTTTCGTTTGCGGTGAAATGTGACCGTGCCAACGAACCATATTAACGCCTCTTTTGGCTAGAAAACGGGCGTTATCTTCCATGACTTTCTTGTCTTGTCTCCACACATCAGAATTGACTGCCCAAAAACGGAGCGGTGTCCCGTCTCCTTTAACAAAATTGTTGCCATTCTCAGAAAGTTTAATAAATCCAGTTTCTCCTGCGACTTTTTCGTTAAGATAGCGTAGATCTAATAATGCTTTTTCACTATATTGATCAACTCCTGGCTCAAAATTCCAGGTGTTTTCTGCTGTCATTGAAACTTCTTGATAAATAGCCGTTTTAGCTGAAGAATCGGCTTTTGATTGGTCTAAAAATAAATTAGGTTTATTTTGACAAGCAGTGGTCAATAAAACCACACAAGATGCTAAGGGTAAAGAATAAGTTATCGCTTTATTTTGTAAATTTAAAATTTTCATTCTTGATTCAGAACAGTGTTAATGTTTAACTTAGATTAGTTGATAACTGAGTCTAAATTTCTGTCAAAAAACTCAGATTATTTTAGGGTTACTAGGGCAACCAAGGGAGAAAGATAATCGAATAGCAGGTTAATCAAGAAAATATGGTACATTAGGAGCAATTTACCCAAGTCGGGCTTTCTAGAAATAAGTTTTTCAGAGCCAAAATAGGTAAACAGAATAACGATCTCATGAATAACTAAAAATGTCCTTTGATGAAGAATTTCAACTACTCCTAAGAGCCTGTTACCCCCTAATTTATATTACTACTCCTGAAGAGGAACGAGTTGAACAGGCGATCGCCCAATGCACCAAAACCTTAAGCAACCGTTCAGTCTATATTTGGGACTTTGTCGATGGCTATCAAGACAACCCCAATAATCAAGGATTTGGCCGGCGTAACCCCCTACAAGCCCTAGAATTTGTGGAACAATTGCCCCAAAATGTGGGAGGAATCTTTATTCTCAGAGACTTCTCCCGTTTCCTTGAAGATATTTCTATTTCCCGTAAACTCCGTAACCTTTCCCGTAGTCTCAAATCTCAACGGAAAAACGTCGTCATCATCGCCCCTGAAGTCCAAATTCCAGCAGAATTAAGCGAATTTATGACGATTATTGATTTTCCCCTACCCACCGCCAAGGATATTAAAACCGAAGTACAACGGTTATTAGCCTCTACTGGACAATCTTTAACGGATCAACTCTTAGATGAATTAGTTCGTTCAGCCCAGGGACTCTCCCTCGAACGCATTCGCCGCGTCTTAACTCGTTGCATTGCTAGTCATGGCGCAATTGAACCGGAAGATGTGGAATTAATCCTCGAAGAAAAGCGTCAATCGATTCGTCAGACCCAAATTTTGGACTTTTATCCGGCCACTGAACAAATTTCTGATATTGGAGGTCTAGATAATCTTAAAGACTGGTTATTGAGACGTGGAGGGGCTTTTAGTCAACGGGCAAGGACTTATGGTTTACCCCATCCCCGTGGCTTACTCTTGGTGGGAATACAAGGAACTGGAAAATCTCTGACGGCTAAAGCAATATCCCATCATTGGCATTTACCTCTGTTGCGTCTGGATGTGGGGCGGTTATTCGGGGGATTAGTCGGAGAGTCAGAGTCTCGGACTCGTCAAATGATTAGTTTAGCAGAAGCCCTAGCCCCGTGTGTGTTGTGGATTGATGAAATTGATAAAGCCTTCGGGGGAATAGATGGTAAAGGGGATAGCGGAACCACTGGACGGGTGTTTGGAACTTTTATTACCTGGTTAGCCGAGAAACAGTCCCCCGTGTTTGTGGTAGCAACCGCTAATAATATTCAAGCCTTACCCCCCGAAATGTTACGGAAAGGCCGTTTTGATGAAATTTTCTTTGTCGGTTTACCCACTCAAGAGGAACGCGAAGCTATTTTTAACGTCCACTTATCTAGACTCCGACCCCATAACTTGAAAAATTACGATATTAAGCGACTTGCCTATGAAACCCCTGACTTTTCTGGGGCAGAAATTGAACAAACTCTAATTGAAGCGATGCACATTGGTTTTAGTCAAAATCGAGACTTTACCTCTGAGGATATTTTAGAGGCGGCCAGTCAAATTATTCCTTTGGCAAAAACTGCCCAAGAAGAAATCGAATTTCTCCACAATTGGGCTGCTGCTGGAAAAGCCCGCCTGGCTTCTCGCAATAGTCGCTTATTGTAACCTTTATTGATGATCAACGTAGTTTGGGATTTGGAGTTAATATCTTATGTTAAGTTTTGAATTTCCATTTTGAAGCAATTATGAAACATTTCTCTGCCCTTTTACAATTTATTTTAGGATTCTTTGTGGGAGTTCTTCTCCTAGTTAGCGGAACGGCAGCATTGGCCTATGTCGTGTTTTATCGGTTGAATACGTCACCCCCAAAACCCACTTTCGCTGAAGAAAAACAAGAAGAAACCAAAAAAGCTAGTAACGCTGATTCTAAAGCCCAAGAAACCCCTAACAAAACGGCACAAAACTCCCAAGAAGTCGTGACGACAATATCCGAATCATCCCTCACAACGGAAGAAGACTTACCCGAAGGGGCTTATAAAGCGTCTGTTACCTGGCCCAGTGGGTTAAGTTTACGGGCTGAACCTGGCCAAGATGCTGAACGAATTGGGGGTGTCGGTTACAAAGCTGAACTGATTATTTTAAAGACCAGTTCTGACGGAGACTGGCAAAACGTTCGTCTTCCTAGAAGTGGCCAAGAAGGTTGGGTGAAAGCGGGAAATGTAGAAAAAATAGAATAATAACTGACCTTCGGTCGAGGGAACGCCGGAATGGGCAACGGGCAACAGTTGGGTTGATTGGTTCCGAACAAAGGTTGTTGTCTGTTTGTTCTTTTGACAACTAAAAAATCCATTTTTAGGGTGGGCAATTCCCACCTTAATTAATATCTAAAAACGCCAAGGTAAAGGTTTTTCTAATAAACTTCCTGCGTCTTTTTTCGATAATGGTTTGGCAAAAAAATAACCCTGGCCTTTTTCACAACCAAGCCATTTAAGTTGAGCTAATTGTAAGTCAGTTTCTACTCCTTCAGCTACAATTTCAATCCCCAGGATATGAGCTAAACTCACAATGGCACGTATAATCTCTGTATTCTCATTATTGGGACGCATTTGTATGATAAAGGAACGATCAATTTTTAGGGTATTAACAGGAAAGCGATGTAAATAACTCAACGAAGAATATCCTGTCCCAAAATCATCAAGACAAATTCCAACATCCCTTTCTTTGAGACCTAACAGTATCTCTGTGGCCAAGGCGATATTTTCCATTAAAATACTTTCAGTAATTTCTACTTTCAAACAGCTACCATTAAGTTTTGTCTTGTCAAGTATCTCATCAATAGTTTGGAGAAGCTTTCTGTCTCTAAGTTGTTTACTAGAGAGATTAACATTAATCGTTAAGGACTGATAGTTAGAAAATTGCAATTGCCACTGTTTTAATTGTTGGGCTGCTTCTTGAAGAATCCATTGACCCATAGGAATAATTAACCCGGTTTCCTCAGCAATGGGTATAAATCTTCCGGGAGAAACTAACCCCTGTTGGGGATGTTGCCAACGAATTAAGGCCTCGAACCCTGAAAGTTGAAGGGTTTCTAAAGAGATAATTGGCTGATAATATACTTGAAATTCTTGCCGTTCTATTGCCCGTCGCAAATCCGTTTCCCATTGTAGGCGATTCACCGCACGAGCGTGCATCCGTTGATCAAAGATGGCATAACAGGCTTTTCCACTGGCTTTAGCCCGAAACATTGCTGTATCGGCATCTCGTAAGAGATCAGCAGCATCTTCATATTCAGCGTTACTCAAGGCAATCCCAATACTCGTGTTGATAAATACCTCTTGATTTTTTAACGTAAAGGGACGGATTAAGTTTTGATGGACGCGCTCAGCAATTTTAATGGCATCTTCAATATGTTCAATATCTTCTAAAAGAATGGCAAATTCATCCCCTCCCAATCGCGCTAGGGTATCATCAGCATACAAACATTCCTGAAGGCGATAGGCAATTTCTTTGAGCAATTCATCTCCAATCGTATGACCTAAACTATCATTAACGACTTTAAATTCGTCGAGATCGAGAAACAACACCGCAAATGAAAACGCTTGATTACGTTTCATTTTTTCTAGGGCATGATCTAAGCGATCCATCAATAGCAGTCGGTTCGGTAATTGAGTTAGAGAATCGTGAGTGGCGTTATAGTTTAACTGTGCTTCAGCTTTTTTTTGTTCAGTAATATCACTATTAATTCCATCAATCCTCACTGGATTTCCTTGACCATCATAGATGACTCGACTACGACTATATAGCCAACGCACTTGCCCATCAGAGCGAACAATTCGATAGTTAAAATCAATTTGACTCTTCTGTTGTAAAAGCTCTAAATTATACTCTACTAACTCTTTATCATGAGGGTGAACAATTTTCAACCAAAGATAGGGGTCACTAAACAATTTATCGAGTGGCCATCCATAAACTATTTGTGCCGAGGGGTTAAGATATTCAATGTTCCACGTTTCATAAGAGGCTGACCAAACGACATCTTCAATGGAATTTAAGATCCCCTCTAAGCGTTTTTCACTCTTAGAAAGAGCTTGTTCTATCTCCTTACGTTGAGTAATATTGGTAACAACTTTTAATGTCCCTGTATAGTTACCCTCAAAATCAAATAAAGGGTTGGTAGATATAATTACCCACAAGGCAGTTCCATCTTGACGGCGCAATTTTACGTCGTGAATTTCTCGTTTCTGTTGTGACGGTTTATCTATCAGATGTTCTGCGGGATTTTCATAGAGGAATTCAGACAATCGTCTACCCATCATTTCCTCAACAGTACATCCTAACATTTGCGCCATTTGTTGATTCACAAAGGTGGTCTTTTTATCACGATCAATAACCCAAATGCCTTCTGTTGTTGTTTCTACAATGGTTCGGTACTTTTGTTCACTCTTGGCTATTTCTTCTGTTGCTTGGTAACTTTGAGTGATATCTCTTAAAGAAATTAAATAGGCATTTTGTCCTTCCCAAATAAGATCAGCAACGCGCATTTCAGTGATAATTATTTTGTTCTGAGAAGGTTGAATTGAGATTTCGGTAATTTCGTCATTGACTATCGGCAAACCAAAGGGATGGTGAAGAAGTTGCTCTTGAGAACGGCCAAAAATCTTTTGAGCCGCTTCATTAGCAAAGCAGACGTTTCCCTGATAGTCCACTACTAATAGTCCATCAGAAATAGTAGCAATAATTTTACTGAGACGTTTCTCGCTTTCACGCAGAGCAATTTCTGCCTGTTTACGTTCAGTGATATCAAGGGCCTGCCCTAATAAACAAAAAGGGTTTCCTTGCTGATCGCAAATTAAAATGACTTGGAGAATGGCATATTTGATATCTCCCTGTTTTGTCAAATATCGCTTTTCAACGCGAAAATTCACAATTTCTTTTTGTAATAATTGTTGAATCAGATCAAGCTCCCTAGGTCGATCATCGGGATAGGTGATATCAGAACAAGTCATCTGCAACAATTCTTCGCAAGTATAACCCACCATCTGGCATAGAGATTGATTCACCTCTACTAAATGGCCATCGGTTGTCGCTAAAGCCATTCCTATGGGTGCTAGATTAAAGCTGAGACAAAACTTCTCTTCGATAAACTTTTGACATTTACTGTCTATAATCGTCTTTTGTAAGCCTTCAGACTTCTTATCAAGATTATCAGGAAAATTAATACAATGACAACCGGTTTCTAGTTTACCCTGTAACTCGGGCTTCTGGTTAGACATCTTGTGATTAAAAGCTATCTCTAAATCTTTCTTCCATAGCATTTTTTGCTGTCGTTGACATTCAATTTGTTTTAATTCTATTGTAGATTTTCTAAAAATTTTTTGAGGTATATCTTTATATTTGGCTGATATCACCTTCATTTTCCTTACACTTTTTCTTTGTTTGAGGAAGAAGTTTAAGCTTAGGCAAAGCAAACTACCTAAACCAATAGAGGTGAATTCTGGCAAAGCAAGTTGATGAATCATACATATTAACTATCGACTGGTTATTGGCATTGATTTAACTAAACTTAATAAAAAAAACTGACAAAAAGCGTTTTGGAAATATTTGTTATGGAAATTTGTTCATGTCTTGAGACTATCAAGGCTAGAATAATCTATAAAAGTATAGTTTTTAGTATAATATACTAGCTGAATTTGTAAAAATCTTCATGCTTTGCTTAACTTTTTTGGACTTTCATCGTCATAAACCGTTACAAGAATCGACAAAGTTAATTACTTAACCCTATATTGACCTGGTCTTGTCAAGAGCTTGTCAAGGTCTACGACAGATTAGTAAATGCAAGATTTTCTCATTAAAGCTCAGTATAGCGATCTTCTATAGTTTTCATAAGCTTGCGTTATGGTCAAAACCCGTGCTGGCTCTCGGAGTTGCAGCTTTTACGAGTAAATTACCCAAATCAAAGAGGATGGACTCAAGCGGTAAAAACTCTTCAAAATTTGATAGTCTAAATTAATACTTATAGGGAATGGGATATAAAGTCGTGGATATAGTCATAGGTCGAGGAAAAACTGCTCGACGAGCCTACGGAATAGATGAAATAGCCCTTGCTCCTGGAGGGCGGACTTTAGATCCGAGTTTAGCACAGACTGACTGGACTATTGGTAATATTAAACGAGATGTTCCCATTATTGCCAGTGCAATGGATGGAGTCGTCGATGTCAAGATGGCTATATTGCTATCGGAATTAGGCGCAATGGGAGTTCTTAATTTAGAGGGAATACAAACTCGCTATGAAGATCCCAACCCCATTCTTGATCGCATTGCATCGGTAGGAAAATCAGAGTTTGTGGGGTTGATGCAAGAACTTTATGCTAAACCTATCCAACCAGAATTAATTAAGCATCGCATCAGTGAGATTAAATCCCAAGGCGGAATTGCGGCCGTTAGTCTGACTCCTGCGGGGGCTTCCCAATATGGTCACATTGTAGCTGATGCACAAGCAGATCTCCTCTTTGTTCAAGCAACGGTGGTTTCAACGGCTCATCTGAGTCCTGAATCCATAAGTCCCCTGAATTTAGGGCAATTTTGTCAAGAAATGCCTATGCCTGTGGTGTTGGGTAACTGTGTTACCTATGAAGTGGCGTTAAACTTGATGAAAACTGGTGCAGCAGCTGTTTTGGTCGGGATAGGTCCTGGGGCTGCTTGTACTTCTCGTGGGGTCTTAGGGGTTGGAGTGCCTCAAGCAACTGCGGTGGCTGACTGTGCTGCCGCCAGGGATGACTATCAACAACAAACCGGACGGTATGTCCCTGTGATTGCTGATGGCGGGATTGTGACCGGAGGAGATATCTGTAAATGTATTGCCTGTGGTGCGGATGCGGTCATGATTGGTTCTCCGATTGCTCGTTCAGCAGAAGCTCCTGGACGGGGGTTTCATTGGGGGATGGCGACTCCTTCTCCTGTGTTACCGAGGGGAACTCGCATTAGTGTGGGAACCACCGGAACCATTAAAGAAATTCTCACAGGACCGGCGAAGTTAGACGATGGCACTCATAACCTGTTGGGGGCTCTCAAAACCAGTATGGGAACTTTAGGGGCTAAGACCCTGAAAGATATGCAGCAAGTCGAGGTCGTGATTGCTCCGTCTCTACTCACAGAAGGGAAGGTTTACCAAAAAGCTCAGCATTTAGGGATGGGTAAATAAATCAACCAATAATCTCACCTCTTTAGCCTAGCTTGGGGGTGGGAGCCTTAATTATTTTGGTTATTAATTTGATAAACAATTCTGTATCGTTGTCCAACTGCACGAATACTACGATATCCTTTAAGTTCTTTGGTTAATGCTTTACCTTGTTTTTCAGGTTCATATTTTAGCTTTTCTAAACGCTTTAAAATTAAGCTTTGTTCTCGACGATCTTTAATTAATTTTAATAGCTTTTTTGCTTGTTTTGTTAATAATATTCGATACTCTAAATTATTGCTCCTTTATAATCCTAATTCCTCTTTAACTTCTTCTACACTAAATGTTTCACCTTTATTCAATTCTTCTATTCCTATTTTTAATTGTTGACAAAATTCTTGATCTGATAAAATTTCGATAGTTTCTAACAAAGAATCTAATTGTGATGGACTCATAGCTATCATTACTGGTTTATCTTTATTTGTGAACACATTAATCTAATGTTGAATAGATTTTATAGTATAGCATTGATTAATGATTCGTATTTAATTTGATTTATTGGGTAGACAATAATAATTCTATAGAATTTAATCGAATCAGTATGTTCGACATAAAGATAACACAAACAAAAGATACTTACTAATACAAGCTATATAGCCAGTAAAGGCTGGTTTCTGGTTATCATCTGTAGGCTTCCAATAAGGGAAATACTTGACCCTAATAAGGACAACAAAAAAGTTTCTAATGAATACATTATAAAAATACTCCAATTTTCTCAAAAAAATAATAATTAAACTAAGGTTAGTATAACAGCTTGAAAAAATATGGACAGCAAATATATCAAAAGTTGCAACATCTAACTTGTTGTGAAGACATAATATAATATACCCCTACAACCCTTAAACCTAAATAAAGGATTAGATTACAACAAGAAACCGAAAGACAGACTATACAATAAATTCGGTTTATTCTATCTAACTCTACAAATACGCTTATGCCACGCCGCGACGACTTAAAGAAAATCTTAATTTTGGGTGCAGGTCCCATTGTTATTGGCCAAGCTTGCGAATTCGACTATTCTGGTACTCAAGCTTGTAAAGCACTACGAGAAGAAGGGTATGAGGTAGTATTGGTCAACTCTAACCCAGCCTCTATTATGACCGATCCAGAAATGGCCAATCGCACCTATATCGAACCCCTCACCCCCGATATGGTAGAAAAAGTCATTGCCAAAGAGAGGCCAGATGCTTTATTACCAACAATGGGAGGACAAACAGCCCTGAATGTTGCGGTGTCCTTGGCAAAAAGTGGTGTTTTAGACAAATATAACGTAGAATTAATCGGTGCAAAACTGCCAGCTATTGAAATGGCAGAAGATCGGGAACTGTTTAAAGAAGCAATGGCGAAAATTGGCGTTCCCGTCTGTCCTTCGGGTATTGCCAGTACCCTCAAACAAGCACAAGCGATCGCCGCAGAAATTGGATCATATCCTTTAATTATCCGTCCTGCCTTTACTTTAGGAGGGACAGGAGGAGGTATCGCTTACAACCAAGAAGAATTTGAAGAAATGGCACAATTTGGGATTGATGCGTCGCCAGTATCCCAAATTCTAGTGGAAAAATCCCTTTTAGGTTGGAAGGAATACGAATTAGAAGTGATGCGGGACTTGGCAGATAATGTGGTGATTATCTGTTCTATTGAAAACTTTGACCCCATGGGAGTTCATACAGGGGACTCTATTACAGTAGCACCATCTCAGACGTTAACCGATAAAGAATATCAACGGTTAAGAGACTATTCCCAAGCTATCATCCGCGAAATTGGCGTGGAAACCGGCGGCTCAAATATTCAATTTTCCGTGAACCCGGTTAACGGCGATGTGATCGTCATTGAAATGAACCCCCGTGTCTCCCGTTCCTCTGCATTAGCCTCGAAAGCAACGGGGTTCCCCATCGCTAAATTTGCAGCAAAACTGGCAGTCGGCTATACCCTCAATGAAATAAGCAACGATATTACCAAGAAAACCCCCGCCTCTTTTGAACCTACTATCGACTATGTGGTAACCAAAATTCCCCGTTTTGCCTTTGAAAAATTCCCTGGTTCCCAAGCTATTTTAACCACTCAGATGAAGTCTGTCGGGGAAGCCATGGCTATTGGACGCACCTTTCAAGAGTCTTTTCAAAAAGCGTTAAGATCCTTAGAAACTGGACGATATGGGTTTGGATGTGACCGAAAGGAAACCTTACCCTCTTTATCCCAAGTTCGCGCCAGTTTACGAACCCCTAACCCCGATCGCGTTTATAGCATTTATCATGCCATGCGACTGGGGATGACGGTGGCAGAAATTCACGAATTAACCGCCATTGATCCCTGGTTTTTGGATAAATTACAAGAACTCATTGAAACGGAAAAATTCCTCAAACAAACCACGTTAACCGACATTTCTAGCCGAGATATGCGGTTTATTAAACAACAAGGGTTTAGCGATCGCCAAATTGCTTTTGCTACCAAAACCCAAGAAGATGACGTTAGAAATTACCGCAAAAGTTTAGGTATTATCCCAGTGTACAAGGTTGTAGACACCTGTGCGGCAGAATTTGAAGCGTTTACCCCTTATTTCTATTCCACCTACGAACCCTCAGAAACAGAAGTTACTCCCAGTAACAAACCCAAAGTCATGATCCTTGGTGGAGGTCCTAACCGTATTGGACAGGGGATCGAATTTGACTATTGTTGCTGTCATGCGTCCTTTTCCCTCAGTGATGCAGAGTTTGAAACCATTATGGTCAATTCTAACCCTGAAACGGTTTCTACCGACTACGACACCAGCGATCGCTTGTATTTTGAACCCTTAACCAAAGAAGATGTCCTCAACATTATTGAAACCGAAAACCCTCTCGGTGTGATCATTCAATTTGGCGGACAAACTCCCCTGAAATTAGCGGTTCCATTGCAGACATACCTCGATACCCCTGAGTGTCCCGTCCAGACTAAAATTTGGGGAACCTCCCCCGATGCAATTGACACCGCAGAAGACAGAGAACGCTTTGAAAAGATTTTACACGATCTCGATATTAAACAACCCCCTAACGGAATTTCTCGCAGTTATGAGGAGTCTTTGGCAGTTTCTTCTCGTATTGGTTATCCGGTAGTTGTGCGTCCCTCTTACGTCTTAGGAGGACGGGCCATGGAAATTGTTTATTCTGATGAAGAGTTAGAACGCTATATGACCTATGCAGTCCAGGTAGAACCTGACCATCCTATTTTAATTGATAAATTCCTCGAAAATGCGATCGAAGTCGATGTGGATGCGTTGTGTGATACCACAGGAAAAGTGGTTATTGGTGGCATTATGGAACACATTGAACAAGCAGGGGTCCACTCTGGAGACTCGGCCTGTTCGGTTCCCTATACGACCCTTTCTCCTTCAGTTATCGACACTATTCGGACTTGGACAACTCACCTGGCAAATCGTTTAAAAGTTGTCGGTTTAATGAACATTCAATATGCCGTTCAAGGAGAACAAGTTTACATTTTAGAAGCCAACCCCCGTGCATCTCGAACCGTTCCTTATGTGTCTAAAGCAACCGGACGACCGTTAGCTAAAATTGCCTCTTTAGTGATGTCAGGGAAAACCTTAGAAGAGTTAGGCATAACTGAAGAATTTGTTCCCCGCCATATTGCGGTCAAAGAAGCGGTTTTACCCTTCCAAAAATTCCCAGGCGCAGACACTTTATTAGGACCAGAAATGCGGTCTACAGGGGAAGTGATGGGAATAGATGATGATTTTGGAAAAGCCTTTGCTAAAGCAGAAATTGGCGCAGGAGTTGAATTAGCAACCACCGGAACGGTCTTTGTTTCTATGAATGATCGGGATAAAATGGCAACAGTTCCCGTCGTTAAAGATCTCGTTTCTTTAGGGTTCAAAGTCGTGGCAACATCAGGAACCCAAAAGGTCTTAACGGACAATGGAATTGAAGACATAGAAGTAGTTTTGAAACTTCATGAAGGTCGTCCTCATGTGATAGATTGGATCAAAAATAAACAGATTCAATTTATTATTAATACTCCTGGTGGTGAAGAATCACAAGTAGATGGTCGGATGATTCGTCGCACGGCATTGGATTACAAATTGCCCATTATTACCACTATTGCAGGGGCAAAAGCTACCGTTGCAGCCATTCGTTCTTTGCAAACTGAACCCCTAGAAGTTAAAGCGTTACAAGACTACATTTCCTAACATTGGTAGGGTGGGCATTTGCTCACCTTATAACTTTTTTTCTTTGTGTGTTGACATTTGTCAACTAACACGCTACCATGATAATTGGCAATAGCAAATTAGTCACCAAAGCATGGGAAGAGATAGACATCCCAATAAACATATAGAAGGAGCAATTCGATATGCAGAATCTCAAGGATGGATCTTTAAAAAAACTGGAAAATCATCCCATAGTTGGGGCAAGTTGCAATGTAGGGAAAATAGTAGGCAAGGGTGTCGAATCTATATTTATTCAACGCCAGAGGTTCCCGAAAATCATGCTAAACGCATTATCGGTTTTGTAGATAAATGTGAACATGGGGAAAATTTAGATGACAATTAATAGTTTAATCGTATTATTATAAAAGTTAAGAAAAAACAGGGAAAATATTATTTATTCCCCTCTCCCTGTTTTACTAAAATTACAAAATTTTTTGTAGGGTTAGAGGAGTTAAACGACCAAATTCGAGTTAATTGTGAACAATGAAGAAAGACAAAATGATAGTGTACAATTTCACCTTAGTCTTATCAGGTATTAGCCAAGTATCTGAAGATTTAGACACTTTAGCAGATGCCATTTTTGAAGCAGGGTGTGATGATGCTACCTTATGCTTTCGGAATTCAATTGCATATCTAGAATTTGATCGAGAGTCATCTTCTTTTCGAGAAGCCGTTATTTCTGCTATTCGTCAAGTAGAAAGTATTAATGATAAAATTAAAGTTGAAAGAATTGAACCTGATGACTTAGTTACTGCTTCAGAAATTGCTCGAAGGATTAACAAAAGTCGAGAGTACGTGCGGCTTTTAATTGAAGGAAAACGAGGACAGGGCAACTTTCCTTTACCCATTTCTGGTATTACTAATAAATCCTTACTTTGGAGTTGGAAAAATGTTGCTCAATGGTTTAAACAAAATAATTTAATTGACGATCAAGCAGTCACAATTGCCCAAGAAATTGCTGATTTTAATCATTTTCTTTTTTATCGCCAAGATGAATCTGCTTTTTATCGAATGAATACTCTTAAAGAATTACTTTCAGTAGCTTAAACAGATTCAGAAGAAGTTAGGTGAGTATGTTTATGCCTAATTGTCTTAAAATGCGTAAAGAGGAGTTATAGTCATTTCAATTAAAAGTGAGACACCTGCTGCTTGTAATAATAGTCTTCATAGCTCAATTTTTGTATCATTCTTATTTGAAATGACTATAAATGTTTCATTAGGGGTTTTAGTTACTGCTGCCATCGCTATTTTAGTCAGTGTTATTTTAGGAATCAGTAATTAAGTTGATCAATTTTTTCTTATATTCCCAAAGTCAATCAATTTTGATCAAGTCTTAAATGCACTAGGGTATCATAGTCAAGTTATTGGTAGGGTGCGTTAATAAAGACTAACACACCCATTGACTAATCAAAAATCCTAACCATTAGTTGGGAGTGTTGATGGCAGTACATCCTATTTGTGAAACAGAACCATCAGGCATAATTGCGCCGCACAAGTTAGAATTACGCCAATTAGAATCGGTTAACTTAGCTTGGATTAAATTGGCACTAGCTAAATTAGCACGATTCATATTAATCCCTGTCAATTGGGCTGAATCAAGTACGGCATTGCTTAAGTTAGCCCCAACAAGATAGGATTCGTTTAAATTCGCCCCTGTTAAGTCAGCATCACTCAAATTTGCTCCCTTCATGTTAATCTCTGTCAGTCGGGCTGAAGCTAGATTAGCATCACTGAGATCAACCCCAACAAGATAGGATTTGTTTAAATTCGCCCCTGTTAAATCAGCATCACTCAAATTTGCTCCCTTCATGTTAATCTCTGTCAGTCGGGCTGAAGCTAGATTAGCATCACTGAGATCAGCCCCAACGAGATAGGATTTGTTTAAATTCGCCTCTGTCAAGTCAGCATCACTCAGGTTAACCCCTTCCATATTAATATCACTTAAGTTCGCTGATCTTAAATTAGCTCCCCTAAAGTTTGTGTTGACTAAGTAGGCATAGTTTAGGTTGGCGTTTTCTAAGTTAGCATTTTGCAGATTAGAGTTATGCAAGTTGATGTCTTGTAGATTAGCATTCTCTAAGTTAGCGTCTTGCAAATTAGCATAGCTAACATCAGCATTGAGGGAAGAAGCTTCTGCAATAGCGAATTCACCAATAAACCCTAAAATTGCTCCTGGATAGGCTAAAGGAATGGCGGCAGTTGCTCCGGTGAGGGCAGCTTTGGCCGTGGTATTATTGGGAAAATCCCTCGAAAAGTCTGTGTTTGAGAGATTAGCCCCTTGAAGATTAGCTTTTTTAAGCTTTACTCCTCTTAGATAAGCCCCGGTTAAGTCAGCGTTTTTGAGACTTGCTCCCACGAGGTTGACCCTTTCTCCATCATGGGCAGTTAAATCAGCCCCTCGTAAATTGGCTTGATCTAGATTAGCTCCTTGGAGGGTGACACCTCGCATCTGCGCCCCCTCTAGGTTCCCATGGGATAAGATGATGCCGTCCATTTTTGCATTGACTAGATTAACCCCTTTGAGGTTAACCCCACTGAGGTTAACGCCATTGAGTTTGGCATTAATCAAATTTACGTCATCTAAGATGATGCCTTGGAGTTGAGCATTCATCAGTTGAGCATCTTGAAGCGTTGCTTCTTTCAGGTTAGCATTGGTCAGATTTGCCCCTTGTAAGTTGGCATTTTTGAGATTAGCTTTTTCTAGATTTGCTCCCGCTAAATCCATCCCTTGAAGGTTGGCATTTTCTAAATTACAACTAATACATTCTTTGGTTTCTAATAAACGCTCTACTTGAAGGGGATTGGCTGCCTCAACAGCAGAAGTCAATAACAATGGACTTAATAAGAATATCGCTGTTATGGTTTTCATTTAGTTATCTCCTAATTATTTAAGTTATTTTCCACGACAAACTTGCGAGATGAAGTTACTCTTTTTTTGAGTTGCTAAATCTCCATTTTTTTCGTAAGTATCTCTTAAACCAACTTTATTTAAATATCCATTTTTTCTAAAAAAAACTATCCTAAACTAGCTCCAAAATGTAGGAGAGTTTCTCAATATTTACTATTTCTGATTCAGGAAACTATCAACTTTTTTGTTGCTTATTCGTACGATTTTAGTATTTTTTAGATTAACTTTTTACATGAGTAAAGTATTATAAAAGGGATATCTTCTAAGCTAATTTTAGATAGTCTCAAGGGGTTAAATGATTGTTCAATGCTGTGGAATTCCTGATCGTAAAAAATCGGTATAAATATTATGCTCGGATTAAATCACTTGAACGACTTAGACCTTCCACCTGGATCAAATTTGTATCCTTAGACTTATCTAACAGATGGTATTTTCACTCCTCTTCTGTTCCATCTTGGTTCTATTATAACTTAGGGGACTTAATTTCATTATGACCCTAAGAAGGATTGAGTTGGGAGCCAAAATCTAAAAAATTAATAAAATGCAACAATTTATCTCTAATGATGGAGTAAGATATACGTAATATTGTTGATGACAAAACAAAGTCGGTTGACGCTTTTAAATGCGAGATTGTCAATGATTCTAGAAAAGAAAACAATTATTACCTAACCTAAGATGTCTTCTTTAAGTGATGCCATTCGAGTAGACAACATTAACTACAATCAACAAGGATTAGTCCCTGCGATCGTCCAAGATTATTTAGATGGGACAGTCTTGATGATGGCCTGGATGAATCGAGAATCTCTACAAAAAACCCTAGAAACGGGGGAAAATTGGTATTGGAGTCGCTCTAGACAGGAATTATGGCACAAAGGGGCGACTTCTGGGCATATTCAAAAGGTTAAAGAAATTCGCTATGACTGCGATAGTGATGCCTTATTAATTACCATCGAACAACTCGGGGATATTGCTTGTCATACAGGGGAACGAAGTTGCTTTCATCAAGTAGATAATCAAAAAATTGCTCCTTCGGCAGACACCTTATCGGAGGTATATAAGGTTATCTGTAAGCGTCGGGATCATCCGATGGCAGGATCTTATACCCAAACCCTATTAGAGGGGGGGGATAATAAAATTCTCAAAAAAATAGGGGAAGAAGCAGCCGAGGTGGTGATGGCTTGCAAAGATGATGATCGAGAGGCGATCGCCTCTGAAGTGGCTGATTTGTTCTACCATACCTTGGTAGCCTTGTCCTATCATCAAGTTGATATTAAGGACGTTTATCGCAAGTTACAAGATAGAAGAAGATAAGAGGGGGATAGGGGACTTCGACTGTCGCTGTCGCCCAAGAGATGGGGACAGGGAGAGGGATTTTAACTATTAACTATCAACTATTAACCATCAACCATTTCAAAGGTCAGATTGTCTTGAGCTAAAAAATCATAGGTAAAGTGATCAACAATATTAGTATTACTTAATTCTAGATTATAGAAATCAACGAATTCATGATCAAAATAGGGGCCAGCGTGCCAGGTTCCTACTTCTAACTTAACAAAACAATTCCCTGGAATTCTAAAAACTTTTAATCGAGTGATATCAGGATAATCTTGTTCAGATGGGGGTGCAACAGCTAATAACCATTCTTTCCCTTCAAGAGATCCTAAACATTGAGTACATTGACCATGACGGGTTATTGTAGAAAATTGACGACCTCGTTGAGCTAATCGCATAATATAAAATCGAGGAACCCCTTTTTCTAAGCTTAATTGGGCATCACTTTCATCGTAGGGTTTGCTATCTTCGGCAGGGATAATCACTTGTCCGTAGGGGATAAAAGTTTCAGGATTAATTTTATGAATTTTAAGGGGTTTTAGATTAGGAGAGTTATTCATCATTGGCTCATCTTGAATCATTATTACATCATTAATTTAAACAGATTAAAGACTGTCTTCAAAAACTTACTCCAGTCTGTCTTGACGTTCTCGAATAACTTTACCTGAACTAACAAAGGACATACCTTGCTGAGAAATGGTACTAACCATAACTGCCTCCACAACTGGATCACTAACCTCATTGGCGGCACGCCATTCTACAATAAAATTAGCACCAACACCACCTACTTTATCATCTTTAGCCACCACCACTTCTGTAGAAGCTAATGGATCAAGTTGAATAGGGTCGGTTAAATAAGCCTTTAATTTTTTACCTTCAGAATTATAGTAGTCTACAGTTTCAATCACAATGGAATTAGAAAGATCCGTATTACGAAGACTGAGGGTAGCAGTCAATTGAAAGGCTCGATTTGGATTAAAGTCATAGATTTCTGAGTAGATAGGAACGTAAATAATCTGTCCAGTTGTCAACGGGGGAAGTTCGGTCATTGAAATAGTTTTTACCCCTGAATTTTTAGTCAAGTTTTGTTCTTCTGAACTGTCTGAAAGAGAAGTGGTTGGGGTGGGAATTGTACAGGCGATCAATAAATTTAAAGATAGATACAAGAGCAGAATTACTTTAAGATTCAGCATCAGGGATAAATTCCTAGTTAGTTAACTTTAATAAGTTTTATGATAAGTTATCCACTGAATAAACTCTTCCTTTCCAACCTCCTCCTTTTCCTCTCCAATGACGTAAGGAAGAATCTAGAGTCATCAATAAATATAACAAGGCAATTGCAGGTAAACTGATTGACCATAAGGGTGAGGTTTTATATAAAAATAAAGTTGGTAAATAGGAAATAGCCATTAATAGCCAAGTAATTCCTCCTAAACTAGCAATTAATCCCTTACCCATTACTAAACCCCAAATTAAACTAATCGGAGGAACAAGATAAACTAGGGTTAGTCCCATAATAGTCCCTAGGAGTAAAAGTGGGGAATAGTTTAATTGAGTATAGGCAGTTCTAGCCACCATATTCCAAATGCTTTTTAGGGAATCATAAGGTCGTAAACTGCGAGTTTTTTCACTTAATCCCAACCAAATACCTTGAGGGGTATTTTCTGGAGTTTCTTGTAACTTTGATTTAACGGCTGCTGCTAGAGAACAATCATCAATTAAAGCCTGACGAACAATTTCAAGTCCTCCTACTTGTTCTAAAATATTCAGACGAATTAGAATACAACCTCCGGCGGCAGCGGCCATTTTATGGTTAGGATTATTGACCCAAGAAAAAGGATAGAGTTTTTCAAAGAAGAAAACAAAAGCAGGAATTAAAAATTGTTCCCAAATACTTTGACAACGTAACGACACCATCAAGGATGTCATGGCTAAATTTTCTTGTTGAGATTTACCGACTAACTCTCGTAGATTAGTTTGATGATGTTCAATATCAGCATCAGTAAAGAGAATATAATCTGACTGTAAATTCTTTTCTTTTATATATGCAATTCCTTGTTCCATTGCCCACAATTTTCCTGACCATCCTGGGGGTAACGGCTGTCCTGAAATAACAGTTAACCGCTCAGTTTGATGACAATTTATAGCTAATTCCTGAGCAACTTCTTCTGTTCCATCATCACTTTGATCATCGACTAAAATGATTTGGAAATCCCCTGAATAATCTTGGTTTAATAGGGATTTCAAACTAATAGGCAAAACGTCCGCTTCATTTCTCGCGGGGATAACTGCACAAACAGACGGATAGGTCGTTAACGAGATTTCTTCTGGATCTATTTTGTGATTAGAACGCCAAAATTGCCCTCTAAAAAGTAATAAGTATAACCAGATAATTAATGATACACTGGCGATGATTATTAGGGAATTATCCATATTTTTAATGACTATTTCTAGCTAGTAAACTGCTCAAAAAGGGGAATAACTGCAAAATGAGTTTCTATCCAAACCCTCGTCCCTCCCTTATCTGGTCGTGGTTCGAGGGAGTAAAAGATTTTTGCCGGCCCTGTTAGTTCAAGCTGATGACAATGAATAGCCGGGTTAGAGGGTTGGGTGACACTGATAACCGGTGCTGTCATTCCTTGAGTAACGTTTTTATTGATGGTTGGGCGCGAAACCTTGATGACCGTTAAATTTTTATGGCGAGGTCTTCTATTTTTCCTCCCCTCTTCGATTTTGACTGCCCAACGGGGTTTAGGTCCGCGTTTACCTTCACTGACGATAGGACGACCATCAGATAGGGGGATTAACCATTGTCTACCTGCTTTGAATGCTCCCTCAATTCTCTTTTGAGACAGAAGACAACGAACTCGTCTTACAGAAACCTTTAAGAGTTTAGCTGCTTGAGATGCAGTTACATACATGAGTAAAAATAACTATACCGATAACACTATAGTTTATAGCATACAAGATGTGATGTGGATTTACACTCGATATAGTAAAAATCAGAAAACTATCAATTCCCCTAAATAATTAACTGAGCTTGGGCATTAAAGGATTTACGATAAACTCCTTCAGTGACTAAAATCGCGGTTAATAAGTTAGTAAAAATAATCATAAATAGAATCAAAATCTGATAGGAAGCGGCATTTAAGGGATCTATTCCAGCTAAAACCTGTCCCGTAAACATCCCAGGTAAACTGACGATTCCTACCACCATCATTTGATTTAAAGTCGGAATTAATCCAATCCGAATAGCCTCTTTACGATAAGAAGCTATAGCTTGTTTAGGGGTCGCTCCCAAACACAGATGAGTTTCAATTTCTAAGGGATTTTGAGCGATCGCACTGCCTAACCTTTCCCCCGATAAAGAGGCACTATTCATGGCATTTCCCAAAATCATCCCAGTTAAAGGAATTAAATATTGAGGAGAGTACCAAACATCCGGTCGAATAATGATAATTAGAGCATAACTTAAGGTTAATAAACTACTCACCAATAATGACCCTAAAACAATTGAAAAAAAACCTTTTTTTTGATGAGTAATCCGATTATTAGCCGCTCTCGCTGCAATGGTTAACATAATTCCTAAAATCCCTAAGACCGCGAAGGGATTATTTAACTCAAAGATGACTAATAAAACCGATCCTACTACTAACAATTGTAGGAGCGATCGCCCTGCAGCCAAGATAAATTGTCCTTCTAACCCTAATTTCTGCCAATTTGATAAAGCAATGGCCATGGCAATAATACCTAATGACCATAGTAAATCAATGGTATCTAATGCAATGAAACCACCTACCATTTAAGTTTCTCCGAATATTATTGAAGCCATTAACCATAGTAGGGAGGTTCATTTGCAGGCTTCCATTTAATGTTACAACCGAGACTGGGTTTTTGGTCATCATTAATAGGATTTCCCTTTAAAACAGCTTCAATGGCTGCTCTTAAATCCTTACCTGTTACAGGAATCTCATTCCCTGGACGACTATCATCTAATTGTCCCCGATAAACTAATCCAAAGTCACTATCAAAGAGGAAAAAATCAGGGGTACAAGCGGCAGTATAAGATTTCGTCGTTTCTTGACTTTCATCGTAACAAAAAGGAAAATTAAAGCCTAATTCTTGAGCCATTGCTTTAAGCTTTTCTGGGGAATCATCAGGATAATTAGCGACATCGTTAGCACTAATTGCTATAATTCCTAACCCTTGCTCAACATAATCTTGACCTAATTTAGCTAGTTCATTTTGAACGTGCTTAACAAAGGGACAATGCTGACAAATCACCATAACTAAGAGAGCTTTTTTATCAGCAAAAGTATCTAAAGAAATCGTTTTCCCTGACACCACATCGGGTAATTGGAAATCAGGGGCTTTTGTCCCGAGGGGTAACATCGTTGAAGGGGTTCTTGCCATAATTTTAACTCTTTAGTATCGGTTTAGGGGTAGTTTACAGTTCTTCTAATAATTTATCAACCTGTTCAACTCCTTTAGTATTATCTTGCTCTTCATACAATTGGCGAGCTTGTTTCAAGGCTTTTTTCGCTTCTTTTTCTCTTTTACGTTCTTTATAAGCTACTCCGAGATAATAATAAGGTTCAGGAGTTTCTGGTAGCATATCAATCAACTCTCGATAGGTAATAACAGCCCCTAAATAATCTTCTGTTGCTAACTGAATCCTTCCCACGCCAGCACGAGCTTCTGTTGAACTAGGATATAAATAAGTAATCCGTTGATAAGCTTTTAGGGCATCCTCTAATTTATCTTGTTGTTCTAAAATTCTACCGATTTTCAACTGAATTTTAACTGTTCCTGGAGCAAGTCTTTCAGCGACTTTTAGCTCTTTAAATGCCTGTTCAACCTCTCCCTTTTCTAATAAAGCTGTTGCCAATAATAACCTTAAATCACTATCACGCGGGAATCTTTCTACCGCATTATCAAGATACTTGATCGCCTCATCAATTTGTTTTTGTTGAATTAACGAAGACCCCATAATGCCAAAAGCTTCTGGATTATTGGGATTAAGAGCAATAACTCGTTTATAGGCTTCAGCAGCTCCTTCATAGTCATTCTGTCGCAATAATACTACCCCTAACCCTATATAATTTTTGGCTATCTTGGGAGCAAGTTGAATGGCATAATAATAAGCTGATGCAGCGTTAGCATTATCACCAATATTAGCCAAGCTAAATCCTAGGGCATAATAGAATTCTGCATTATCGGGATCGAGAGTAACCGCTTGTTGATAAGCTTTTACGGCTTGTCGATAATTTCCTTGTTGAGCGTATAAAAAGCCAATTCCTGAGAAAATCCTGGGATTTTTGCCGTCGAGGGCAGCTGCTTGTTCATAAACCACAATGGCGTTATTATACTCTTTGGCATCTACATATTCTCGACCCAAACGTAGGAGTTCTTTGAGTTGTTCACTTTGGGGCGATCGCTGAACGAGAAATTGGGGAGGGGATGGTTGAGCGATGGCTGGAGAAATTAAGCTAGGGACTAATATACTCAATATCAAGGGTAGGGGTGTCTTTGGAAGCATAGCCTCGAAACGTTTATGACGGTTATTGACGAGTTTTTAACTTTAATATATTAGCCTATGTTAACCCTACTCTTAACGCTCATCGAATTGGGGAAATTTTATAAAGTTGACATCTCGTTCAAAGGCTACCTAAAACAATCCGAAATGGCCCCTCATCATCTTTGATTTAACTGCCAGAGGTCAATAATCATTTTAGACAGCTTTTCAATGTAGGCTAAAGCTTGCCCTAAATCAGGAGTACGATATAGTTAATAATGACTATACCTAGGCGCATTTTTTCAGAAAAGTTTAACGTTTTTTAGGATATCATCGGTTGACACGACATGGTTAAAATTATTAGTTGTAAATCTTTAGGAAAACAACCTGTCTATGATATTGGGGTTGTTGAAGACCATAACTTTTTGCTGGCTAATCAAACAGTTGCTTCTAACTGCTTCAATAAATCCCACTCCACTGCCTATGCTTATGTTACCTATCAAACAGCCTACTTAAAAGCGAATTATCCTGTTGAATACATGACCGCTTTATTAACAGCTAGTAGTGATAGCCAAGATAAGGTAGAAAAGTATCGAGAAAATTGTCAAAAAATGGGAATCGATGTAGAACCCCCTGATATTAATCGTTCTCAAAAAGATTTTACTCCCATTGGCGATCATATTTTATTTGGTTTATCGGCTGTGAAAAATTTAGGAGAAGGAGCCATTGATAATATTCTAAGAACTAGAAACGAAGAAGGACAGTTTGAATCTTTACCCGATTTTTGTTGTCGTGTTGACTTGCGAGTAGTTAACCGAAGAGCCTTAGAAACTCTAATTTACTGTGGGGCATTTGATAAGGTTCAATCTAACCGAAATCAATTAATCAATGATCTTGATTTGGTAATTTCTTGGGCGCAAAAAAGAGCTAAAGAAAAAGAAACTGGTCAGTTAAATATCTTTGATTTGGTGGTAAATACCACTGAAAATAAAGCTAATAATAATTCAGATTTTGAGCAAGCCCCTAGTTCTCCTCCTATGGCTGATTTTCCTTTACCAAAAAGACTTAAATTAGAAAAAGAACATCTGGGATTTTATGTATCTGAACATCCTTTACAATCAGTTAAAAAAGCAGCTCAGATTTTATCTCCAATCAATTTAAGTGAGTTAGAAAATCAAAAATCCAAATATAGGGTTAGTGCTGTTGTCATGGTCAATGAAGTCAAAAAAATAGTAACAAAGGCCGGAAAAGATATGGCATTTCTAACCTTAGAAGATATTTCAGGACAATCAGAGGGAGTCGTTTTTTCCGATGCTTATGAGCGAATAAAAGACTTATTAGTTGAAGATCAACGCCTGATTATTTGGGGAAAAGTTGACCGTCGAGATGAAAAAGTTCAATTAATTGTTGAAGATGTAGAAATAATAGAAGATGTGAAAATGTTGATGATTAAGTTAACTTCTCAACAAGCTGTAAATCAAGGTTTACAACAGAATCTAAAAAGAATTCTTCTTCAACATTCTGGAGATAAAACCAAAGCAAAAATTCCTGTTATCGCGGTTATTGGGACAGGAAATCAACAAAAATTTGTTCGGTTTGGTCAAACCTATTGGGTACAAAATGAATCTACCGCAATTACTTCTCTAGAAAAGGCTGAATTTGTGGTTTATTCTAGTTCTTTAATACCCAGTTAAAGTTTCAATTGTTATCATGCACTATCCACTTCTTTAAATCGTAGCCAGAGGGATTTTGGAAAACTCTTAATTCAAATTCAGGAACCATAGACAGAATATGATCAAAAATGTCGGCCTGAACTTCTTCGTACTGCGCCCAAGCTGTATCATTACAGTAGACATAAACTTCGATAGGTAAGCCATGTTCAGTTGGTTGTAATTGGCGTACTAGGAAATAGGGACCAGGACTAATTTTAGGATGTGCTTGTAGATAAGCAGTTACATAAACACGAAAAATTTCAATGTTGGTAAGCCATTTTTCTTCGAGAAAGATAGAGTTATCAATCACTTGATATTTCTGGTTAGAGTCCATTAGGTCTTGACGTTTTTTCTGAATATATTCAGACAGACTTTTAATTTTAGAAAAACGTTCGATTATTTCCTGATCACAGAATTTAATAGAAGTCATATCAATATAGACTGAACGCTGAATTTTTCGTCCTCCTGATTCAAACATTGCTCGCCAGTTTTTAAAGGAATCAGAGATTAAAGCATAGGTAGGAATTAAGGTAATGGTATTGTCCCAATTCAGAACTTTAACCGTAAATAAAGACACTTCATTAACAAATCCATCAGCCCCATACTTAGGCATTTCAATCCAATCTCCTAGGGCTACCATGCGATTAGCAGCTAATTGTAATCCCGCCGTAAATCCCATAATGGAATCTTTGAAAATTAGCATTAAAATAGCACTCCCTGCTCCCACAGCTGCTAAAACATTAGTTAGAGGTTGATTAAGCCAATTAGCAATAATAATCAAGATAAATAAAGTGGCTAGTAAAATATAAAAAAGCTGAACGAAAATTCTAATAGGAACGGTTTTAAATCGGTCGTTAGATTCTCCAAATTTAACAATAATATCAAGAATTCGCCCAATTAATAAAAAAGAAATAATGGCAATGGCTATGGTGAAAGTATTATCTAATAACCAATTACCCACTTCATAGGAATCAGGAAATCTTTTTAAAATTAAACCAAGGCCAGGAAACCAAATAACTGCGTGTCCTACTTGTAACAGTCTGCGATTCCAAAGTAGAGAACTTTTTTGACCTTGACGAGGAACTATATATTGCTGAACAGCTATTAAACACAAGCTTACCAGGATCATGACTAATAAAATACCAAAAGAAATAATACCTTGTTCTAGAAGAGCGTAAGGTTGACGGACTCTCCAAGCAGTTTCTAAAGCATCTTCAATTAATTTAGCAATAAGTTTTGATAGGACAGGGATAGGAACGCCATAAAGTTGGGAATCATCAGCCGTAATTGTCATCAGTATCCATCGCTGTCGCTGATCGAGTTCACTATTATCAGATTGATTGTTGCGAGAAATAACTATGACAGTTTGCTTATGGAGAATAGAAGGAAAAACTCGAATTTGATTAGCAGGAATATTTCTTTTAATAATTTCATTGAGTGTATTTTCAATCTTCTGAACACGACCCTTTAATCCATTCTTATTTTCTTGACTATACGAAGCAAGGGGGAAAATGATACGGCCATCAAGTTTGACAGCCATATAATTCAGATTTCCTATTTTTCCTGAGCTTAAATGTAATAAACCAAGCTCTTCTAATTCCCTTCTTTTTTGGAGTAGCTTTATGGCTTCTTCTGGAGTGATATTAAAACGCTTAATTAACTCTTGAACTTGAGGATCTGATTTGACTAAAGAATGAGAAGATTTTCTTAAAGTAGGGGAGGGATTTTTGTCTTGAGGGGAAGGATTTAGAATAGGGGTAGGATTAGGAGGGTCCATACTCTCTTCAACAGAAGAACTAGGGGAAACCTCTGGGGTTTGGGTTGTAGCGATTTGCCCCCAAGTAAGGGATAAAAGACAGGCAAAGAGGCTGATAATAATATAGATTCTCAAAGGCTGAAAGGAAAGCAATAATTGAAAGATGATTTTCCTCAAGGGGATCATAATTGATGATTATTCCAGTGGGGGTTAGGTTAGGGTTATTTGTGTAAATAAATACATCTAATTTTACCCAAAAAGAATCGCATCATGTTAGCATAACGTAAGTATTTTACGGAAAAAAACTGACAACCGTATTTAGCTAATTAGGCATGAAAAAGAGCCTTCTTTTATTCCAAATTCCTAAACAAGTTCTCACATATCTCTGTGTTTTCGGCTTTAGTGCCTTTCCCCTAGCAGCGGTTGCTGAAACCTTTCGCCTCATCGAAGCAACGATCGCCGATGTTAATCAAGGGTTTGATCAAGGCACACTCACGTCAGAACAACTGGTACAACTCTATCTCAATCGCATTAAAGCTTACGAGGAAAGGGGTCCGAAAATTAACGCGCTGATTTCTGTTAATCCTAATGCCCTGGCTAAAGCGAGAGAATTAGACGAAGAACGGCGAAAAACCGGTCCGCGCAGTCCTCTACACGGGATTCCCATCATTCTTAAAGATAACTATAACACCGCCGATTTACCGACGACAGCCGGTTCAGTCCTGCTACGGGGATCTTTTCCCCCTAATGATGCCTTTACCGTCCAAAAGTTGCGACAAGCTGGGGCGATTATCCTCGCTAAGGCCAATATGAGTACCTTTGCTCAATCTTATGGTCGGTTTGGGTACAGTTCCCTCGGAGGACTCACCCTCAATCCTTACAAGTTAACGCGTAATCCCTCGGGTTCGAGTGGGGGGAGTGGGGTAGCGATCGCCGCTAATTTTGCCATGTTAGCCACAGGAACCGATACATCTGGGTCGATTCGTGCGCCGGCGGCGGTGGCGGGTATTGTGGGGATTAAACCCACTCAGGGGTTAGTGAGTCGGGATGGAATTGTCCCTCTTACCCTTTCATTTGATACAGCAGGTCCGATGGCCCGGACGGTGAAAGATGGGGCGATCGCCCTAGGGATTATGGCAGGGGTCGATCCTAACGATCCTCGTACCCTCGACAGTGAAGGAAAATCATACCAAGATTACACTCAGTTTCTCGACAAAAATGCCCTTAAAGGGGCGCGGATCGGCGTTGCAGTAGATTTTCGCGGAGCTAATCGAGAGGTGGACGCTTTAACTGAGGCGGCAGTTGCTAAGGTTAAAGCCTTGGGAGCAACCGTGGTCATGGTTGACTTACCAACTAAACTAGAAAATCTCTGGCCTTGGATGGAAAAGGTAACAGCCGCCGAGTTTGAACCGCAACTGGAAAATTATTTACAAACCCTAGGATCGTCTTTTCCAAAAAGTCTTGAGGAGATGATTTCTTTAACTTTATCGGGTAGGATAAGAAATTTTTCAGGTTCTATTAATTCAGCCCGCATTGAGGGAGCAAAAGAGTCCTTGTTAAACAAAGAATTAGCCGATGTTGATTATCTCTATCTCACTCAACATGAGTTTGCTTCTGTGCGGGAAATCCTGACCTCTTCGATGAAATCTCAGAAGCTTGACGGGATGATTTTTCCCACCATGACTTGTCCTGCTAGTTCTCTATACACCAAAGATGATCCCACTTATCAATGCAAGGTAGATGACCCCTACACTCCTGGTTATTTAGCCAATGTCTCTGGATTTCCAGCAATTTCAGTGCCAATGGGCTTTACGAAACAGGGACTTCCGGTGGGACTGACATTTTTGGGTCTTCCTTACAGTGAACCAACCTTACTGGGATTAGCTTACGCTTATGAACAGGCGACTAAATTTAGGCGATCGCCTAAAACAACTCCAGCTTTGGCCAATTAAAGCTGTTCTGTTCAAAATAATTTAACTTTGCTGCATTCACAATTACAAGAAGTTTGTGCGCTTCGTTGAGATTGAAAGTCTAGGGAATTATCCCCAAAACGTACATCTCGTAAGGCTCTCAGCCTTATAAAGTAGGTAGGCAAAAATAGTTGTAAAATAGCCTAGTGGAGTTCCCCTATTTTTAAGAGTAGCGGATGGTAATGAACACGATAAAGCTGTCTTTGGAGAAATAGCAGTTAAATATAAAGAGCAACAAGCCCCCGAGAGAGGTTTTGGTTTTCTAAAAGACCCTTTATTTTTCGCTGATAGTGTCTTTCTTAAATCTCCACAGAGAGTGGAAACAATGGCTATGTTAATGGGTTTATGTCTTCTAGTTTATTCGCGCTTGACAAAGAAAATTACGTCGTCAATTAAGGGAATCGAATACTGGATTAAAAAATCAACTAGGTCAATTAACAAAAACTCCAACTTTAAGATGGATATTCCAATGTTTTCAAGGGGTTCATCTCCTCTTTATATTTATTAATTTGACGCTCAACTTTTTTAATCTCTTGAGTATGTAAATATAATAAATCATCATAAGTACCTCGACAAAAATAAAAGTTACCGTTGAGACTAATTACAGCTTTATTTACAAATGTTTATGCCGTTTAATTTATTTATATCTGACTACTTATTGTTCTCAATCTCTATAATGAAAAAATACCATAACTTCGTTTCATTAAGAGCTATGAAATAGAAAAACAGATGTTTTTTTAGCTTTAAATAGTTGGAGAGAATTATCCCATCGTTGGGAATCGAGTTTTATTATTTCCTACTTATTGAGGAGACAATAAGACTGATTCAACTAAAAATTCCTGACTAAAACTTTCTTGATTAATCACTTCTAAAAGATCACGCCAAGCATTATTAAGTTCCGAATTATCAGGATTAGCAAAATATTTTTCAGCTAGGCTATTGATAGCATCATACCAAATTTGATTGTCTTGATAGATAAGGTGATCTGCTTTCTGAGAAGTGTTAAATTCAGTGTTAAGGTCAACAGTCATAGGAATTCTTTTCACCCATCCTTCTATGACTAAATCAATGTCATTACTGGCATTTTTTGTACAATAGACCGTCAATTTCCATTGATATAGTTTATCCACTTCTAGGGCGTACTCTGGTTTTTTTAAAACAGGTATTTTAATAATTCCAGATCCCTGATTGAGTTGAATATTGGTTTGATAAATCGTTCTAATAGAACCCTTTTGAACATCCTCAATAGTAAATGTAAGCTGCCTAATGTCTTGAGGTTGATAGGGCATATAAAACCAAAATGTTGGATAGGAAGAAACTGTCAAATCTCTACCATTATAAGCGGCTAAAGCAGTGAGGGGTTGGGGTGTATTTTTACAAATTGCATCAGGACGAGTTCCCCCATGGGTGGGCTTACCTGGAGGGGTTCCCGTATCTGGTGCTGGAGGAAGTTCTGCCCTTAATAATAAAGGCATATTGCTCCCGTTAATTAAGGTTAAAAAACAAGCACAAAAAACAATTTTTTCTAACAAATACATTCTTTTCATATCTAAAATTTCTCTACACTTATTAACCATCTACAAACAAGCATTTTCAGCTTTTCCGACAGCCCTGCGAGAACTAGCTGTCGCTTGAGAATAAATTCTTGTTGCGATAGAAACACATTCTTGTGCCATTTCGCGTTCACCCTTAAAGCGTATTGTTTGGGCAGAACTTGGATTGATTTGTGGACCGACAACTAAACCCGTTAAAGTTAAAGCATTAACTAATAAATTTGTGATTTTCATTTGAATAATTCCTAGTTGCTTTTTTCTGTTCTATTAATCCATAGATTTGAGTGTTAAAAATCATGCACATTATATCAACTTTTCTTGGTGCAATATGGGAGTTTTAAGTGATTATACTTGACTAGATTAGGAATATAACTCTCTGAACCGTCTTAATATTTTCTTTATAAACAGTCTCTGAAAATATGTAATGTCAATTAAAACGGATTAAAAATAATCGAAAAATGAAGCCCATGTTCTTGCCACGTATTATCAGCCCGATTATTATGAGTCAAGGGAATCCCCCAGTCTAAACGCGCACTTAATGTATCTCCCTGTTGCCAGAGTACACCCAACCCCACTGAAGCTAAGGTAGCTGGATGAAGGGTTGGTCGCTTGAGGTTCCATCCGCTACCATAATCAACAAAAGGAATAACCGATACTTTTGTTTCATATTGAGGAATGGATAACACAGGTAAACGTAATTCTGCGGTAGCAATAATCCCATTATCATTAAGACGGTAATTTTGAGCATAACCCCGTACTGTCCCGTAACCCCCAATAACAAATTGTTCTAGAGGGATTAAAGGATCTGAACTAAGTTGAATATCACTACGGATTAAAAACAAGGTATCAGGGGCTAAAAAACGAACCCATTGTGCTTGTCCACGCCAAGTAAAATAACGATTTTTGGCTGTATTACGATTAATGTCTGCATCAAACGCCTCACTGATGCCTAAGAAATCTAGTCCCATATTAAAAGAAGAACGAACCGCGATTACTTCTTGTGAGTTTCTTTGTAACCATTCTTGAAACAATCGTAGGGTAGTAATTCGTGTTTGTCCCTTAATATTCGCCCCTGGAGACAAGGGAACTGCTAAACCATCGAGAAAACTATTACTTTCTTGTCGATCTAAAGATAACCCGACAATCATCTCTTGTTGTGGCGTTTGTAAGATGGGTTGACGGAAAGTAAATTCATAATTTTCGTAATGAGAGTCAATATTGAATTGATCAAAAGGCGGTTTAACAATGGTACTGTTAGTGGTTCGATATCGAAATCTAACGCTACCGTTATAGGGATTAATTGGAAGGGTATAGGAAACCTCCACATCATTACTTCCATCACTATTACGATATTCTGTTCGTAAAGTATCTCCCCACCCCAATAAATTTGCTTCAGAAATTGCACCCCCTCGTCTAAAACTGCCCACACTTGGGGTGCGATTATTATCTGAGAGTCCCTGAAGGGCGAACGTTTTTCCGGTGGCAAATTCTACCTTGAGAATACTGGTTCCCGTGCGAGTTCCATCCGACAGTTGGGCTGAAATTTGTTGAATTAGAGGATCAAGTTGCAGTAGTTGTAATGCTTCTTGGAGACGATAAATATTCAAAGGTTTACCTGCGGCGATCGCAATACGAGAACGCACATATTCAGTATTCAGTCTTTCCCCTTCATTGATAGAGATCACCTCAATGCTTTCTAATTCCCCTTCAATGACTTGAACTTCAACGATCCCTTTTCCCTGTTCTTGAGTGGTTTTAGGAAGAGAAATAACAGCACCAGATGTCGTATAACCTGCCTCCGCATAAATTTGAGCTACATTAGAAGCCACTTCGAGCAGTTGTGACAAGGGAAGGGGTTTATCAGTTAATCCGGTTGTGATAGCTGCTGTTAACTCTTGATCGGTAAAAACGGTATTACCGATGAATTTAAACTCGGTTACTATCAAGGTTTGTCCCGTCTCTGGAACCGTTTCGGGTAAAGGTTGTGGGGGGGATGGGAGTAAGTCTTCTGGGGGTGGCGTTTCTGGCGTTTCTGGAAGAGGAGGAGGCGGTTGTGTGGGGATCAGATCTCTTAAGGGTTGCAGATCAACTTCTGAAGGGGTTTCAGGGGTTTGAGCTTTGATTGTTTCTGTCACCATACTACTTGATAGTATGATTATTACTCCTACACACCATTTTATAGGGAGGTTCGCCATTGACTGAGATTGATTAAATTTTCTTGAACTAGCATAATTCATAAACTGTCCAATATTGGTCAAAAATAGAGATTTTGGTCAACTTAATTGGCTCAAAGTCCCTTTTAAACTGGATTTGCCTATGTATAGGTCTGAGTTTCCCAGAATATGCAGAGTTGGAGGGGGCGATCGCATCTTTGACTAAAATCTTGCACCTTCAATTGAGTCAGAATTGAGATTTCACAGCGTTTTAATTAATTGATAAAATTCAATAGTCTTTATCTATTCAAGAAGAGCTAATTACTCACATAAATCTCCCTAATTGTGATTAATCAAAAGGAAATTATGGGCTGATTTACTGTAATTCTTAAGGCTCTCGACAATCAGGGATTTTTATCTCTTTACGTTAACTAAAAAAACAGCTTAAATATGACCTTAATAAGCATTAGTGAACCATCCGTTATCAATCAACTTAAACCTATTAATCTCATTGCTACTGATATTGATGGAACGTTAACTCAACAGGGGTTGTTCACCTCAAAATTCTTATTGACTCTAGAGAACTTACAAAAAAATAAAATTAAAGTTGTTTTAATAACGGGAAGATCAGCCGGCTGGTGTCAAGGAATCGTTAACTATCTACCCGTATGGGGAATTATTGCTGAAAATGGAGGAATCTATTGTTTGAAAAAAACTCAAACGATTGAAAAGTTGACACCCTTGACTAATTTAACTGAGCATCGTCAAGGCTTAAAAGAAAGCTTTGAATACTTACAAACACAATTTCCTCAACTGCAATCCTCTTCAGATAACCTATTTCGATTAACCGATTGGACATTTGATTGTCACAATTTAAGTCAAGATGATCTACTTGATATTGAAAAGGTCTGTAATGATCATAACTGGGGATTCACTTATAGTCATATTCAAGGACATCTTAAACCTCAAGAACAAAATAAAGCCAACGGGCTCATGATGTTGAAGAAAAGTTATTTTCCTAATCTCCCCCAAAATCAAATTGTAACGGTTGGAGATAGTCCCAATGATGAAAGTTTATTTAATCAAGACTTGTTTCCTGTTTCGGTTGGCGTTGCTAATATCCTAAATTATCAGGAACGCCTGCAACACAAACCTGTCTATGTAACCCACTCCACTCAAATCGATGGCTTTTGTGAATTAGTTCAATTGTTGATTGGAGAATAAGCCTAATCAGAGAACATCTGTCAGCAGTTTCAGGAGATTGGTCAGCTTTGCAACGAAAAGCCTATATAATTCAACTTGATCAATATTGATTTATTCAGCAGTCCAAACCACATGATCACCCTGACCCCAAAACCCATCGTATTTAGTCAATTTTAGATCCCCATTCACTTTAGTTTGACAAGCCAAACGACGATTTTTTTGAGGAGAATGAGGGGGAAGAGAACGCCTTGCTTTGTCTTTCCAATTGGCTTGAGATACTTCCCCTTCTATTTCTAGAGTGCAAGTTCCACAAGACCCAATCCCGCGACAGTTAATTAACTTGGCCTGACCATTATAAAGGTCAATATTGTGCTGGAGAAGAACACGGCGCAAATTTTCACCGCGAGAACAAGTAAAGGTTTTTCCTTGGGCAGTAATTGTGAACATAGAAAATGAAAGTTATTAACTTTTTCGTCAAATTATACAATAAATTTAGATGAAGCAACAGGCGACGACAGTATACAAGGAAATGCCAACATCAATACAAGTTGGTAGTGGGTCTCCTTTAGAGCTTAAAATCCTGGTTTGATCCATGCTCAAGTCCTAACAATAAACTTTTATCTTTGACAATAATTCTAAGTTTAACTAATGTCATGATTAATTAAAGAAGTCCCAGAAAATAATGAAAGAGGTTGACCCATTTTCAGTAACCTGTCATATGATCAGATAAAGTTATCTGATACTTATTTGTTCTCCTTCTCAACCCATATGCCCCATTTTCTGAGAATAGTAATTACAGTCTTCTTGCTAGTAGGTTTATCTGGCTGTAATGACACTCAAACAACCCGCAAAATTTCCTCACTGGCGATCATCGTTAATGAAGCCGATCCCATCAGTATTAAAATTGCTGACTACTACCGCCAGAAACGGAGTATTCCTAATAATTCTGTGATTAAGGTAAAATTTAACCCAAATAATCCTGTTATCTCTCCCAAACAATTTAAAGCCATTCAAGCTCAAGTTGAAGCTAAAACCCCCTCACATATTCAAAATTATGGGTTAACCTGGGTAAGTCCCTACCGAGTGGGGTGTATGTCTATCACCAGTGCCTTTGCCTTTGGCTTTGATCCTAGTCATTGTGCTAAGGGATGTCACCCAACTAAAGAAAACCCTTATTTTAATAGTAAGCGTTCTCAACCTTATACCGACTTCGGAATACGTCCCACCATGGCGATCGCGGCCAAAACCTTTGAGGAAGCGAAACGACTCATTGATCGCGGAGTAGCCGCCGATGGAACCTATCCCCAAGGAACGGCCTATTTATTGGATACTAAGGATAAAAACCGTAATGTTCGGGCCTCATTCTATCCTAAGATTGATCAAACCTTTGAGGGACGGTTTCCCTTAGAAGTGATCAAAGCCAATACCCTCAAAGACAAGACAGATGTGATGTTTTATTTTACAGGACTGGTTAAGGTCAAAGAAATTGAGACCAACCGTTTTCGTCCAGGAGCGATCGCCGATCATCTCACCTCTTTTGGGGGTCAACTTACCGATAGTCATCAAATGAGTAGTTTAAGGTGGTTAGAAGCCGGTGCAACGGGAAGTTATGGAACCGTAGTTGAACCGTGTAATTTTCCCCAAAAGTTTCCCCATCCTGGCTTAGTAATGTACCATTATTTAGGGGGAGATTCCTTAATCAATGCCTACTGGAAAAGCGTGGCTTGGGTAGGACAAGGGTTATTTATTGGGGAACCGTTAGCTCGTCCTTTTGGGTTTTCTTCTCCCTAGAAAAAGCATGAGTTAGTGTCAACGCAAGATGAATATTTTAATTATTGGTTGTGGGTATGTCGGTCAAGCGATCGCCTCTTTTTGGCAGCAACAAGACCATCAACTTACCCTAACAACTACTACCCTAGCTAAAATTTCTCAGCTTTCTCCTTTAGGTCAAGTCGTTATTGTTGAAAAAGATAGCCTTAAAGCATTAACTAATATTATTCAAAATCAAGAGGTTGTGGTTTTTAGTGTCTCACCTGGTCGCCGTGGACGAGATCCAGTCACTTATCGACAAACCTATCTGGAAACCGCTAAAAATTTAGTATCTATTCTGCAAAATGCTTCTAATGTCAAGCAACTCATTTATACAGGAAGCTATGCCGTTTTAGGAAATCATAATGGGGAATGGGTCGATGAAGAAACTCCTTATATTCCTGTTAATGAACGGGGTCAGATTTTAGCTGAAACAGAACAAGTTTTATTATCGGCTCAAAGTGAAACTTTAAAGGTTTGTATCCTGCGTTTAGGGGGAATTTATGGGCTAGGTCGAGAAGTGGAAAAAATTTTTGGATCTTGGTTTGGAACAACTCAACGAGGAACAGGAGAAGATTATGTTAATTGGGTTCATCTTGATGATATTGTTACTGCTTTAGAATTTACCCGGTTGCACAAATTACAAGGAATCTATAATTTAGTCAATGATGTTCCAATAAAAAAACGAGAACTACTAGATAAATTAGCTCAAGTTCATGATTTAGAATCTGTTATTTGGGATAAGTCAGATCCAGGAAAATTACCTTATAATACTAAAGTTTCTAACGAAAAAATTAAAGCTGCAGGATTTCAATTTATCTATCCCCAAGTGGTGTAAGCAAAATTAATTTGATGTTTGTAGTAAGTCCTTTAGGGCGGAACCATCCCAAAGTTGCCAATTCTGGGTTTGGTCACTACAAGTTATGTCCTCTCCTTTCCCCCTATGAACACAAGGAAACATATTGAAAAAAATAGGATGCTCTTTTTAGGACTCATGTGATATAGCACTATGCATTATGGTTAGGACAATACATTTTGAGTAGGAGGTATTAGGTAATGGGTAATGGGTCTTATTGAGATCTTGCACCTTGTTTAAAATAAGCTAGTAAGGATAGGCAACGCCTCATCTGGCAACACTTCGACAAGACTCAGTGCAAGCAGGCAACAGTCATAAATTTGACGCTTACCTAGGGTTTGCTGAAGTATATATCAACTACCTGAGAACAATAACATTAAGGGAAATTATGTTTACAGTAGATTTTTAGAAGGTAAAGTTATTGATCGCTGTCATAAAATAACCTCGAATAAATTGCTGTTTTTTCCCCTAACTACTGGAAAATTTTAGCTACAGGACTAGCAAATTCTGGCAATAAAGGTGAGGTAAGGATATCATCAACTAATAGAGTGCTAACCAATTGCAATTGAGCATTTGAACGACGATAAATTTCCAAGTTTTTCAGTTGCCAATTAACAATCCAATATTCCTGAACACCATGAAGAGAATAGAGCTTAAGTTTAACTTCTTTATCTCGCTGTTCGTTAAATTTACCAGGGGAGAGAATTTCAACAATTAATTCAGGGGCAACGGTTAAGTGTCCTGCTTGATCAACCCCATTAGCCAGGCGTTCTTGACTAATCCAAACCACATCAGGAATCACTGCATCGGTAGGGCTAAAAATGACTCCTGGTGTGCAGAAAGAATTTCCCAGTCAAGTTTTCTCTGACCAGATTTCCAGGCGCATTTGTAATTTACCAGCCACACTTTGGTGGCGAATATGAGGAGCGCGACTCACAAATAATTCTCCATCAATAATTTCATAACGTTTCCAACCACCATCATCGGGCATAGCATCAAGATCTCGGACTGTCCAGCGCAGGGAATTAACAACCATAGACTTAACCATTTAACCTATTTTTTAGTTTAGATATCCTTCAATTAAAATATCTTGCTCAATTTGACGTAACCTAATACGTTGTAATTCTAAAGCTTGATTCATCTGTATTAATCCTAACTCTCCTATGGGTGAAGGGGCTGTTACACCGCCAATAATTTTAGGGGCAATAAACGCCATTATTTTTTGAATCACCCCATCCGCGATCGCTTTTGCTGCCAATGTTCCCCCACATTCCCATAAAACACTCGATAATTCCCTCTTATAAAGAACATTCATCACCTGTAATGGAGTCAAGTCAGTTAATTCGATGACTTCAACCCCTTGATGGTCTAATTTGTCCCGAAACGTGGGATTACTATTGATCTGGGTAAAGACCAAAGTAGGGGCAATGTCTGTTTGCCAGAGATTCGCTTCAAGGGGTAAATCAAGACGACGACTCATCACTACCCGTAACGGATTAGTTCGTGCCACCTGATGAGTGGTTAAATTGGGGTTATCGTGTCGAACTGTATTCCCTCCCACTACCACCGCATCACAGGCTGCTCTAACTTGATGGACTAACTGACGAGATGCTTTCCCTGTCACCCAAGCACTATGACCTGTAGTCGTGGCAATCTTACCATCAACGGTCATGGCATACTTTAAAATGCCAAAAGGCTGCTGATGTAAAATTCTATGGATAAACGCCTCATTTAACTGACGACAGGCTGCTTCTTCTACACCAACCACTACCTCAATTCCGTTTTGTCTGAGTTTTTCTACCCCTTTTCCTGACACCAAGGGGTTAGGGTCAACCATCCCGATAACCACTTTTTTAACCCCTGCTTTAATCAAAGCTTCTGTACAAGGAGGGGTACGGCCATAATGATTACAGGGTTCAAGGTTAACATAAACCGTTGCCTCTTTTGTGTGTTCCTGGGCATCTTGTAGAGCAAAAATCTCTGCGTGAGGTTCTCCGGCTTTGGGATGAAACCCTTCCCCAACTATTTTCCTATTCTTGACAATTACTGACCCTACCAAAGGATTAGGAGTCGTGTGGCCTAACCCTTGCTGGGCTAACTGCAAACATCGCTGCATCATTTTTCGATCAAAGTCTGCCTGATTCATGGTTTGATTGGGTTCAAAAACTTATAAAATCTTTAATATTCATCAACAAAAATTGTAGTTCTTAATACAGAAAGTGTCTCAAAAAAAGATTAGGACAAGTAAAGATAAACCTGGGTCAATCTCCCCTCTATCTGCCATATTAGGAAAGTTTGAAGCCATTTGTCGGTTATTGGTAGAATTTTAAAACTAAAACCAGATGAGGATGAAAACTAAAAAAAACGCCTAATTTCCTGATGTTATAAAAAAATATCGCTATCATATCCCATACAGATAGAGTCAACTTGGCTCAATTAGATGTTTCATTGAACACTAACTAAAATGCGATCAACACGAAAAATAAAAGACGTTCCTAAGACTTCCTCTTATTTTTGGGACTCGTTTAAATCCATTGTGCGATCTGTTTCCCCCTATTGGGTGGCTTGTATTCCCTTAACTGCCATTATTGTCATTGTGTGGCATGGGGCCGTAGCTGCACAAGATGTGGAAATCACCGAAATTACTATCGAAAATGTTAATACTAATGTGGCAACCCTTCAGGGAACCCTCAATGCCATCTGGGTATTAATTGCCGCTATTTTGGTCATTTTCATGAATGCGGGTTTCGGGATGCTTGAGACAGGTTTCTGTCGTCAGAAAAACGCCGTTAACATCCTCTCGAAAAACCTGATCGTCTTTGCTTTAGCAACCCTTGCTTATTGGGCGATCGGCTATTCTTTGATGTTTGGGAGTCCCGATAACCCCGTAATTGGGGGTGGGGGTTGGTTTTTGAGTAGTACCGATCCTGCCACCTATGGACTTGATCCCTTTCCAGCAGGACTGCCTATTTCCGTTGCATTCTTATTTCAAGCGGCTTTTGCTGGAACCGCAGCTACCATTGTTTCGGGGGCAGTAGCTGAACGGATCAAATTTACTGACTTTTTGATTTTTAGTCTTCTTTTGGTGGGAATTTCCTATCCAATCACTGGCCACTGGGTTTGGGGTGGCGGTTGGTTAGGTAACTTCAAAGACTTTGCCGGATCTACGGTGGTTCACTCCGTTGGCGGTTGGGCTGCCTTAGTTGGGGCTGCGGTTCTCGGTCCAAGAATGGGTAAATACGTTGAGGGCCGTCCCCAAGCCATTCCAGGTCATAATATGAGTATTGCTACCTTGGGTTGTCTTATTCTTTGGATCGGCTGGTTTGGGTTTAACCCAGGTTCCCAATTAGCGGCCGATGAAATGGTTCCCTATATCGCTGTTACTACTAACTTAGCGGCAGCGGCTGGTGGTGTTGTTGCTACCTTGGTTTCTTGGTTTAAGGACGGAAAACCCGATCTTTCTATGATTATTAATGGGATTCTCGCTGGTTTAGTGGGAATTACCGCCGGTTGTGACGGGGTATCTTATCTGGGGGCTGTTATTATTGGGGCGATCGCCGGTGTTATTGTCGTCTACTCTGTGGGGTTCTTTGACTCCGTTTTGAAAATTGATGATCCGGTTGGGGCGATTTCTGTCCACTTGGTTAACGGAATTTGGGGAACTCTAGCGGTTGGACTTTTTAATACAGAAGTTGGACTTTTCTACGGTGGCGGTATTGGTCAATTGATTAATCAAATTATTGGCATTGTTGCTATAGGAGTCTTTACCGTCATTTTCAGTGGTGTGGTTTGGATGGTTCTCAAAGCGACTCTAGGAATTCGTGTTACCCAAGAAGAGGAAATCAATGGCCTCGATATTGGGGAACATGGGATGGAAGCTTATCATGGTTTCGTGAAAGAACCCGATGGGTTTGCCGGTAGTCCAAGCAGTTCCATTAGTGGCGTTGATGTTCATTCACAGTCTGGTGTGTAATCTGAATATTTACGGCTGAAAATAGTCATTAAGTCCGCACAGGCGGACTTTTTTCAGTCAAAAGGAGGCAGGAGTTGAAAGGCTCCGAGGCAGGAGGTTTCTTGTTTGGAGGGAGGTTGCACTCCCACCAAACCCCTTCCGTCTTAAAAGCGGTGCGACCCAACCGCCGTTGCACGGCGGATTGGAAAGCGCACCAAGACAGACGGGGCTTGTACCATGAGGGGGAGGGGAGGAGGAAGTATTTTACCTTCTGCCCCCTGCCCCAGAGCCTCCTGCCTTCCGAGGCTCCGAGCCTCGGTCAATTAGTCGAAGAAGTGGTGAAGTGATGAATAATTCTCTAAAAAAAGTGTTAATTTATACCGATGGGGCTTGTTCAGGGAACCCAGGTGCCGGGGGGTATGGAACCCTTTTAGTTTACAATGAACATCGCAAAGAATTATCAGGGGGCTTTCGTTTAACGACCAATAACCGTATGGAAATGATGGCGGCAATTGTTGGACTAGAAACCCTCAACACGAAATGTGATGTCACTCTTTATACAGACTCTCGTTATTTAGTCGATGCCATCACTAAAGGGTGGGCGAAAAAATGGCAAGCTAACGGTTGGAAACGCAACAAAAAAGAAGCGGCTAAAAACCCGGATCTTTGGCAAAAATTACTAGACTTATCTGAAAAGCATGAGGTTAATTTTGTTTGGGTGAAAGGTCATGCAGGACACCCAGAGAATGAATATTGCGATCGCCTTGCGGTTGAAGCGTCTCAACAACCTAATTTACCCTCTGACGACGTTTATGAAAGTCAACTTTAAGTCTTTAGTTCGATCAACTCGTGGGTCGCTCAATTTCTTTAAATGGTCAATCGGCGTTATTTTTATTCTTAATTTTATTTAATCTCATGATAGCCTGTTTTTTCTCATCATCTCTCATTATTCACCTTTTAAATGTTTCTATTTCTCCATTGACTAATAAAAAAGTATATAGCACTCGTTTAAAATTGCCTAGTGAGGTAAGGGAACTCCGAAACTCCGAAACAGGAAAATGTCCTAATCGTTTTAGCAACTCCTGTGAGACTCATGGCTCTCTAAACCCCTCAAAAGTTAACATTTTGTTTTCAACCAATCGAGCAACATAGAATTAAAGAGATCAGGACATTCATCATGGGGGCAATGGCCAACCTGATCTAATTCTATTAACGTAATCCGAGGATTTAATTGAGCAAAAATCGGTGCTAGGGAAGGAGGAATCAATCGATCTTGACGACCCCAAATCAATAATATAGGAATCGTTAAACTCGGTAAAACTGATTTAACCGAGGGGCTAAATTGAGACTTTCTAACTCCTTCTACCAACAAACATAATGTTCTAGATGCTCCTTCATCATGAGCCGGAGCCGTGATAATTTCTACTAACTCATCCGTAACGGCTGACGTATCCTGATAGGCCAATTTAACCGAAGGACGAATAATCTTAGGACGACGTATTATTTTCAATAATCCCTTGATTAATAAAGGGGGGGTGACTAAACTTTCTAACGTCATAACGATTGGTTGCAGCCATCGAGGAATTACTTCCTGTCTTAGAGAAACATCAGGTAAACTCAGCATGGCAATTCCTGTCACCATATTGGGATAATTAGCTGCCGCCGTTAAACAAACTAAAGCCCCTAGAGAATTGCCCACCAAAACAACAGGCTGGCCAATAAAAGTTTGCCAAAAATCATAAACTAAGTGCGCCCACAAATAGGCAGTATAATCAGTTGCCGCTTTTCTTGAACCGCCAAACCCTAATAAGTCTATGGCATAGACGGTGTGTTCCTGGGCCAGAATAGGAATATTGTGTCGCCAATGTTCGATGGCAACCCCAAACCCATGGAGCAAAATTAAAGGGGGTTTGCTTTGAGAATCTGACTTGAGCGAAGCCCGAAAATAAGTATAGCGAATCTGCCAACCGCGCCAAATCCAATCTCGCTGTCGTCCGATTCGTTGCTCCCAAGGTTTTTTTTGAGACACTCAATTCTTACCGTTATAAATCTTTACATCTCAATTTATTGTAAGATAATCACAGTTTGACCGAAAAATTGGGGAAGGGCAAAAATCCTCAAAGCTAGAAGTTTATTAGAATTCGCTCTTGAGATAGATTTCCACAAATCCAAAGTAATGTTAATAATTAAAGGTGGAAGTTCGTTAAAAATTCAGTAAAATAGATTGAGTCACTCTATTAGTTTATATTCACTCAAGTTCATTATTCTATTGAGAAACAATAACAAACGCCTGTGATAGATAAAAGACGCTCTCAACGCGATCTCCCCAAAATTAACGAAAGAATTCGCTTTCCTGAAATCCGAGTCATCGATAGTGATGGTTCTCAAGTCGGGCTTTTAACTCCTGACGAAGCGTTGACCATAGCGCAAGAACGGGAGCTTGATCTAGTTTTAGTCAGCGAAACCGCTAAGCCGCCTGTCTGCCGAATCATGGATTATGGCAAGTATAAATTTGAACAGGAGAAAAAAGCTAGGGAAGCCAAGAAAAAACAGCACACCGCTGACGTTAAGGAAGTTAAGATGCGCTATAAAATTGGCGAAAGCGATTATATGGTGCGTATTAATCAAGCAAAACGCTTTCTTAAGTCTGGTGATAAAGTTAAAGCCACGGTTACATTTCGAGGTCGGGAAATACAACATTCCAATTTGGCCCTAGATTTACTAGACCGCATGGCTCAAGACCTTAAAGATATCGCTGACATTCAACAGGCCCCTAAACGGGAGGGACGCAATATGATGATGTTCTTAACCCCTAAAAAATAAGGAAAAAATCAAAAAATGTCGGTAATTTAGTCATATTTAAGCCATTGCGCCGATTGACTCCCCTCACATCAATGAGGGGATTATTGTATTTTTTGGTTACTGTTAGTCAGGATTTATAATAAGTGGGTAGGCATAATTAGAGTAAAAATAGAAAAGTTAGTAGTAAGGGCTTTAGCCTCTATGGTGCAACACTTTCTTCCTCTAAAGAGCTTACGAAAAACCCTAGCTTACTAATGCCTATCTAGTGAATTGATAATGAAATCTTCTTTCGGTCGGACTTTGTCTAAAGTTCTACCCCTTTTCTTTGCTGTTTTATTTTTATCTATTTCAGTTAATACCATTATTCATGAATTAAAAGACCATAGTTGGCAAAGTATTTGGCAATATTTACAGACCATTCCGACAACCCACCAAGTAGGGGCGATCGCCTTAACTGGGTTAGGGTACTTAACCATGACTGGCTATGATTTATTAGGGTTTCAATATATTAATCAAGTCTTAGCTCCAGCTAAAATTGCTTGTACTGCATTTATTAGTTATGCTGTCAGTAATACCATTGGATTTAGTGCCTTCTCAGGAACAGCCATTCGTTATCATTTCTATAGTGGTTGGGGCATATCTAAGATTGATATTGCTCAGCTAGTTTTATTTACTCATTTAACGTTTTGGTTAGGATTATTTTCCGTCAGTGGCATAGTTTTTATTCTTGATCCTTTAACCCTACCTTCTAGTCTAAATTTACCCTTTAATTCGGTTCATCCGCTAGGATTGATTTTTCTATTTTTTGTCGTTATTTATTTTGCCGTTGAATATATTTGGAAAGTTCCCCTAAGATTCAGAAACAAAACGATTAATTTTCCCTCTTCCAAGATTTCGTTACAATTAATCGGAATTGCTGCTATTGATTGGGGATTAGCCTGTGGGGTATTATATTTACTACTTCCCATCAACTCAGAAATATCATATTTTGGCTTTTTTAGTATCTATATTTTAGGGTTAACGGCTGGATTAATTAGTACGGTTCCTGGAGGATTAGGGGTATTTGAAACGGTTATTTTATTATTGCGTCCTGCTTCAATTACCGCCTCAGATGTCTTAGGCGCATTAATTGCTTATCGAGTAATTTACTATTTTTTACCTCTATTTGTGGCTCTAGGATTGTTTGTGATTCACCAGGTTAAGCAACATAAAGGTTAGTCGATTTTTGTCTAAATTGCTATATAATAAATTATTAACTTCTTAACTAAAATAAATCTCCAGCTTATCTATTAGAAATTGATTATGAAACCTAAAGATGTGCAAGTTTTTCCCATTGCTACTGATACCCTTGTTTTGCGATCGCGGACTTGGGAACGATTAAAGTTCGAGATAGAATATGCTCTACAGCGAGGAACCACAGCGAATTCCTATCTCATTCAAGGAGAGAAAATTGCTCTAATTGACCCTCCAGGAGAATCCTTTACCGAGATTTTTTTAAACGCCCTAAAAGAACGCATAGATCCCACAACCATTGATTATGTGATTGTCGGTCATGTTAACCCCAACCGAGGAGAAACCCTCAAAGCTTTATTAGAAATTGCTCCTCAAATTACCATTGTTTGTTCTAATCCTGGGGCAATCTTATTACCTAATATTTTATTACCTCAGTTCCCAGCACAATTGAAAGTAATTAAAGGAGAAGATACCTTTCTAGACTTAGGGAAAGGTCATCAATTAGGGTTTATTCCTACTCCTAACCCCCGCTATCCAGCCCAATTGTGTACCTATGATCCGAAAACCGAAATTCTTTTTACCGATAAGTTATTTGGATCTCATGTCTGTGGGGATCAGGTGTTTGATGAAGGGTGGAAAATTTACGCTGAAGATCGACGTTATTATTTTGATTGTCTCATTGCTCCCTATGCTAAGCAAGTTGCTACAGGATTAGAAAAATTAAGCCAAAAACCCGCTAGAATCTACGCAACCGGTCACGGACCTTTGGTGAAATATGGGTTGAAAGAATTAACGCTATCCTATCAACAATGGTTGACCAATCAAAAATCGCAAGCCCTCAGTGTGGCTTTAATCTATGCTTCGGCTTATGGAAATACGGCAACCTTAGCCCAGGCGATCGCCAGGGGGATCACCAAAGCAGGGGTAGGGGTAGAGTCAATTAACGCTGAAGTCGCCCAACCTGAAGAAATTAAAGAAGCCATTAACCAATGTAGCGGGTTTATTTTTGGTTCCCCAACCTTGGGAGGACACGCCCCAACTCAGATTCAAACGGCTTTGGGAATTACTTTAGCCAATGCAGATAAGACTAAACTAGCCGGGGTTTTCGGATCTTTTGGCTGGAGTGGGGAAGCGATCGATCTTCTCGAAAGTAAATTCCGAGACGGAGGCTATCGCTTCGGGTTTGACCCGATTCGGGTGAAATTTAAGCCCACCGATGCAACCCTCAAAACCTGTGAAGAAGCCGGGACAGACTTTGCTCAAGCGGTGAAAAAAGCCCAAAAAAGCCGCAAACCTAAAGCTTCGGTTAATGAGTCCCAAACAGCACGAACAGAGCAAGCATTGGGGCGTATTGTGGGGTCATTATGTATCGTGACTTGTCAACAAGAAGACGTTGGAGGGGCGATGTTAGCCTCTTGGGTGTCTCAAGCCACCTTTAACCCCCCTGGGTTTACCGTTGCCGTGGCTAAAGAAAGGGCGATCGAATCTTTGTTATATACAGGAAGTCCTTTTGTCCTTAATATTCTTCGAGAAGGGGAGCATATTGGTTTAATGAAGCATTTTCTTAAACCCTTTGGACCGGGGGAGGATCGTTTTGAGGGGATAGAAACGGAAACGGCTGAGAATGGTTCCCCTATTTTGAAAGATGCCTTAGCTTATCTGGAGTGTCAAGTCGGCGATCGCATGGAATGTGGCGATCATTGGGTCATTTATGGGGTAACCAAAAAAGGCCAAGTTTTACATGATGGCGTAACGGCGGTTCATCATCGTAAATCAGGGAATCATTATTAATAGTTGATAGTGATATAGTTAATAGTGAATAGTTGATTTGAGTCCGCAAAAGCGGACTTTGTTCTTTTAGAATCAGGCTTTAGCTTGTGATGAATGGTTACTTTTTTGACTTATTGTCAGAATATCATCAATGATTAGTGATTAACTACAATTTGTGGGTATAAATCATTAAATAATCGCTAAATCAGAGTATTTTAGTTGATTTTTCCAATTATCTAAATCACCTAAAGCGCGATCGCGGTATTTTCCGTACCTTTCCCGTTTATTGCGAATTCTCACAGCTAATTCAGGTATAATTCCAAAATTAGGCGGCATCGGTTGAAAATGTTTGGGAGAGGCACTGCTAATAAACTCAAATAAGGCTCCCATCATAGTCGTTTCAGGGATGGTAACAGGATTAAATCCTAATACTAACCGCGCAGCATTTGTCCCTGCTAACCAACCGCCAGCCGTGGCTGCTGTATACCCTTCTGTCCCCACTAATTGACCGGCTGCTAATAAGGTAGGACGAGATTTAAACTGTAAGGTAGGTTCGAGTAGTTCGGGAGAATTAATAAAAGTATTGCGGTGCATCACCCCCATGCGAACAAATTCCGCCTTTTCTAACCCTGGAATTAATCTAAATATCCGTTTTTGTTCTCCCCAACGCAAATTGGTTTGAAATCCTACCATATTCCACAATTGTCCATTTTTGTCTTCTTGACGCAGTTGTACCACCCCATAGGGACGTTTTTCCTTATTTTCAGGGTCGCGGAAGTCTCCTAAACGGGAGTCAAATAGTCCCACGGGTTTTAGGGGTCCATAGCGCATGGTATCTTCCCCCCGCTTGGCTAATTCTTCAATGGGAAGACAGCCTTCAAAAAATTTAGCGGTTTCTCTCTCAAAATCCTTTAATTCGGCTTGTTCTGCTTGACATAATTCTTCTTGAAAGTGCAGATATTGTTCTTTATTGAAGGGACAGTTAAGATAGGCTGCTTCTCCTTTGTCATAACGGGAGGCCAGGAAAGCGATATCACGGTTAATAGAGTCCCCGACAATAATGGGACTAGCTGCATCAAAAAAGCTTAAATAGTCCATCCCCGTAAATCGCTGTAAGTCCTCTGCTAAAGCGGGGGTGGTCAACGGTCCAGTGGTGAGGACGATGATGCCTTCTAGGGGAATTTGGGTTATTTCTGAGCGTTTTAGGGTAATTAAAGGATGGTTAGCTAAGGTTTCGGTTAACGCATGGCTAAAAATCCCCCGGTCAACTGCTAACGCCCCTCCAGCAGGGACTGAATGTTGATCGGCGGTTTGAATGATAATTGACCCTAAACGGCGTAATTCTTCGTGGAGAAGTCCCGCAGCGCGATCGCTTGACATCGCCCCAAAGGAGTTACTACAAACTAATTCGGCTAATTTTTCGCTATGGTGTGCGGGACTGGTTTTGAGGGGACGCATTTCGTAGAGGATAACAGGGACTCCTGCTTGGGCAATTTGCCAGGCCGCTTCGGTTCCGGCTAACCCTCCTCCAATGACTTGAACGATAGTAGATTGGTTATTCATCAAAATTTTTTGGTCTTAAATCTTGTCCTTTTACGTGAACTATCCCAACTCCATAAAGATTGTATAGCACCTCATCAAAACGATTAGGATATTTTCCTGTTCCGGCGTTCCCTTGAAACAATAGTTTAGGGTGATCTCAGCAACCTGGCGGTTGCTACCAACTCTTCTCTTGTATCTTCAATTATGCCTACTTAACTCAAGTGGTTTACCAAATGTTTATTATAGTCACCTTATAAGTGGAGACTGGCCATGATCGCCATGATCTGAAAACAATAGAAAATGTTAAAACAGCCTTAGAAACCTTAGCATCTACTTCTGATTTATTTGCTGAAATTTGAATTAATATAGAGTCTCCAGGCATCTACCGATAGCCTAACTTATGATGAATTTATTACCGAATATACTCAAATGGTGAAATTAGTATAATCTTCGAGGTGGATTGAATCATTCAAAAATGCGTTACTCTCTCTTGAATCACTTTCAAGGAACCTTTGTTGGCAGTTTAATCGGTGCTAATCTGGGAAATCCCCTTAAACCTAGTTTATGGTGGTTGTCTTTGAGTCAAGCAATAATCAAGAAATTAGCTCAAACCGGAGAAATCTCCTCAGAAGACTGGTTGGCGATCGCCTCTGATGAGTCCTGTTTTCCAGAGGATTCTCAAGTCCCTAATACAGGAGAACTGATTTTAGGAACACTCCCTCTGATGGTTTTTTTCCATGATGCTCCGAGTTTATTGTGGGAGCAATTACAAGGCTTAGTTGTCCAGTGGCAGTTACCCCCAGACACCTTAGAAGAAATGATGATTTGGGGAGAATTACTTACCCTCATTTTCAGAGAAACTGTGAAAGTTCAAGAGATAATTTCCCAACTACTTACTTATGATTGTTCATCTGATTCTAGTTTGAGGGAATCCTTAAAACAAATAGAATCGTTTGTGCAACTCGAAACCCCCCTAAGACAAGTGATCAACCATTTTGCTCGACACAACCCCCCAGAACACTCTGCTATACCCTTAGCAGTGTATTGTTTTAGCAGTACACCAGAAGATTTTTCCCTGGGAGTTCTGCGAGCATTTCAAACCAATTCCCCTGTGATCACCGCCTTAGTAGGAGCATTAGCTGGTGCTTACAATAGTTGTTTAGGGATTCCTTCCCATTGGCAAATTGCTTTGAGGAACATCGAAAACAGTCAATTAATTAACCAAACAATTCCGACTCTATGGACAATGTGGATTGGTAGCAACACTTTAGGAAAGACTAAACTCGACGGGAACATGACTGCGGTTAACTCGCCATTGGTCATGCAAAAACGGTCATCGGTGACATTGATTTCTCAAAAAGAATATTTAAGACTAACTCCATTGTTCGATAGAAACAGTAAAGTAGTTACAGGAGTAAATCATTAAATTGAGATTATTTTGCTATGACCACATTTCAATATAAGCACACCTTCGTTTAACAAAAGTAGCGTGTCTCTTAAGGCCCTATCTTACCTTTCCATATCTTTTCACCGACCTCACACACGATGAAAACGCTCCAATTCTTAACCAAAAGTCTAGATAAATGGCGAAAAAATTATAAAAATAGGGATTCATCGCCTTCAAGGAACGTTGATGCTTCAGCAACACCCCCCAAATCCCAGTCGAGTGATGCTGGCGATTTCTTTCACAAATTGCATAGTTCATCTTCCTTGAGAAAAATTCACCCGCCTTTAATGTGGGGATTAGCTATTGTATCTTTGACAAGTGTGATTGGTTATCGTTTCTACAACCAACCGAAGCTTGCTGTGGGAACTGTTTCTCCAGTGACTATTCTCGCGCCTAACGATGGAACCTTTGAAGATACCAAAACCACTGAGGAAAAGCGCAAAGAAGTCCGTACGGGAATTGTTCCTGTATTGCAACGAGATGTCGAATTAACCAGTCAACTTAAATTGGCGGTGGTAAGGGCTTTAGAAAACATCGAAAAATTACGGAACATCAGCAGTCCTTTTCCTGTGATTGATGTTCAAGATCTTTCCCTATCAACCCAACAAAGTTTACGGGCTTGTTCTGAACAAAATTGGCAAAAGGTTCTCGATTTGGCGAAAACTCAGTTAATTCCTAATCGTACTGAAAACTTTTCTACAGAGAGCCAAAAATTCCCCTCTAACCTACAAGACGCTTTAAATGAGCTTAAAGACTATCGTCAAACTACCACGGAAACAGAATTTAAAATCCTATTAGAAGACATTACCCAAGCGCGTCAACGCTATAATCAAGCTCAATTAACGCTGTCTACTCTGAGAAGTCCCTATCTTTCATCAGAGATAACTAACACCTTTCTCAACTTAGATGAGTCTACCTGGAAAAGCACTCGACAAGCACTACTCAATGCCACTGAAAAAATCTTAATCCAAGGGATTCCCGCAGGAATTCCCAATAATCTTTTAGACGATATTCTGAAAATACAACTTAATCCTTCTTTGCCTACGTCAACTGAAACAATGGGGAGAAAACTCCTCATGTCTATCTTACAAAATCAACACAATTTAACGGTAGATCGAGAAGAAACAAAGCGACAGGCTGAACAAGCAGCCCAAGCTATAGAACCCGTTATCGTAGAAGTTAAAGAGGGAGATGTTATTGTCAAAGCCAATCAAACCATTACCCAAGCAGATTTTGTTTTGCTTGACAGCTTTGGATTAAGTCGTCGGGGCATTAATTGGTTAGGGTTAGGGGTTTCTGTCATCTTAGTGGCAGGAGGAGTAACGGTCTTTTGTGTGGTGACTCGTCATATCCATCGTCCCATGCGTCGCCGCGATCATCTGCTTTTGTGTTTATTAAGTTTAAGTACCCCGTTTCTCGCCATTTTCAATCTGGGTTATACTAACTTGCCCGCCGTCGGTTTATTGACCAGTAGTTTCTATGGACCGACTTTAGCCGTGACTCAAGTCTTTTTGTTAAGTGGTTTATCGACGTTTACGGCAGGAACTGTTAATTGGAGTTACGTTTTAGCAGGAACCGCAGGGGGGTTATTGGCGGCGGTGATGGCCGGACGACTTCGTTCACGGGATGAATTAGCCCGCTTAGGAGGGGCAGTGGGTCTGGTTCAAGGAGGTCTTTACTTTCTCGTTTACTTGATTGTTGCTCCCGTCGCTGGAACCATTTGGTCGGCGGTGTTACCTGGGGCGATCGTCTATGGTTTATCAGGGTTTCTCTGGAGTGTAATGGCTTTAGGAATCTCTCCTTATCTAGAACGGTTGTTTGATTTGGTGACTCCTATTCGGTTGGTGGAATTGGCTAACCCCAATTGTGCCTTGCTTAAACGACTATCGACTGAAACTCCAGGGACATTTCAACATACTCTATTTGTGGCTTGTTTGGCAGAAGCGGCTGCTCGGGAACTTCACTGTAACGTAGAGTTGGTGAGGACAGGAACCCTTTATCATGATATTGGAAAAATGCACGACCCTTTGGGATTTATTGAAAATCAAATGGGTGCGCCCAATAAACACGACGAGATTAATGATCCTTGGCAAAGTGTGGAAATTATTAAAAAGCACGTAACCGAAGGGTTGGTGATGGCCCGAAAGTATGGCTTACCGCGAGTAATTCGGGATTTTATTCCTGAACATCAAGGAAAATTGTTGATTTCCTATTTTTATTATCAGGCGAAACAACAGGCAGATAAGGACGGAAAAGCCCCCATTGTTGAAGAAGAGTTTCGCTATGCAGGCCCCATTCCTCAGTCACGAGAAACAGGTATTGTTATGTTAGCTGATGGCTGTGAAGCGGCGTTACGATCTTTGAAAGAAGCCACCCCAGACACTGCGTTAGCTATGATCCATAAAATTTTTAAGGCGCGATGGCGAGATAATCAATTGGCAGATTCTGGGATTAAGTATGAAGAATTACCGATCATTGCCGAGGTGTTTGTTAAAGTTTGGCAGCAATTCCACCATCAACGCATTGTTTATCCGAAAGGGGCGTTAGATCCCCAAGGATCAGGAAAATGATCAGGTTAAAGTTCTACGGTATCAATAATGCTAAACTATTGCAAATAATGGACTTGAACTCGGCAAGCGTTAAGCTATACAAACAAAGGTTGTCTGTGCAACCTATTAGTTTAGTCGGTGAAGGCGGACTTTGTGTTTGTAGAATCAGGCTTTAGGTGGTGGGACAAATTTAAAGTTACTTATTAAGAAAGGCAACAGGCTTCGCAGGCAAGAGGTAAAGTTTCTCGTTTTTTTACCTACTTAGGGTTTGCTGAAAAAGTTACTCAAAAATTTATGCGGCCAAAACCCGACAATTCCACTCCCGATCAATAACTTTACCTTCTAAAAATCTACTGTAAACATAATTTCCCTTAATGTTATTGTTCTCAGGTAGTTGATATATACTATGTTTAAGAAATAAGGACAAAAAAGGCGACAAAAACTGAGGCATCAAGACAAGCTATTCTATTAAGGTCACACTCTTAACAACTTTTTGACCAACTGAGTTGAAAATAGCACCACAAAACTAGGATTATTGATGAGATATCTTCGCCACAACCGCTTAGGTTCTTTGATTAAGCGATATAGCCATTCTAACCCTAAGTTCATCATCCATCGGGGAGACTGGGAAACGTGACCACTATGGAAGCTAAACGCCGCCCCCACACCAATCATCACCGCAGATAATTGCCCTTGCTGTCTGGCCATCCACTGTTCTTGTTTGGGACATCCTAACCCCACAAAAACAACTTGCGCCCCAGATGCAGTAATAAGCTGGCGATCGCGTAACTCTTCTTCTTCTGTTAAGGGACGGAACGGGGGAGAATGACTCCCTGCAATGATCAAACCAGGAAACTTTTTTTTGAGATTCTGTTCTAGGTCACTTAACATGGTGGGAGTTCCCCCATACAGAAAGATGGGAATCCCTAAGTTGGCAGCGCGATCGCACCACGCTAACATTAAATCAGGACCATAAACCCTCGATTGTCCTTTAATACCGAGTAATTTTAGTCCTACCACCAATGGCATTCCGTCGGGGGTTACTAAGGCGGCATTATTAATAATTTTTTGGTAGTCTTTTTGCCAATAACCCATCATAACGACATGGACATTAGCCGCCACAATGTAACAAGACTTTTTTTCAGTTGCCCATTGTTCAATGCGATCGCAAGCATCCTGATAACTTGTCCCATCGAGTCGAGTATTAATAATTTGACAGGACTTAATGGGAGGTAGGATTTCAGGCATAAGCTTTTTCCTTAGTTAATATCGTATTAGGTATAGTTAATCTTAAAATGAGTCTATTTTTTTGGATCTTAGTCCTTTTAAGTTCGATTTGGGCTACCCATTGGGGAGCCGATCAATTGGCCGAGCCTTTTCAAAAACTCTGTCAACAGTGGGGACTCAATCAAGCCACAGGAGCCACTTTAGTAGCCCTAGCAACGGCTAGTCCAGAAATAGGAACTAATATAGCCAGTGCCTTACAGGGAGTCTCTGATATTGGGTTAGGAAATTTATTGGGGAGCAATATTATTTCTATTCCAGTTATTGTTACTGTCGCTTATATTGCAGGTTCTACTAAAAAATATCCTCAAGAAAATCAATCGGCTCCTGTATTATCCCTTAAACCTCAATCTCTAACCGTTCAAGCTTTTCCTTACCTCATCATTCTTGGTTTAGTCGCACTCCTAACCATTCCTGAACCTTGGCGTGGACTGCAACCTATTGATGGTTGGATTATGCTTGTAGCGTATTTGATTTATTTAAGTCATGCTCTTAATAGTCAATCAAAAACCAGTCAACAGATGTCTTGGAATTCCCAAGAAATTATCCTCTCAATTGCTGGAATAATTATTCTAGTGATTGGAGCTTATTTAATCGTTAGGTCAACGGAAAACATTGTTGCTATTTTAGGTATTTCTCAGTTAGTCGGTGGGTTATTTATTACCTCTACCTTAAGTGTGATTCCTGAAGTATTTGCTACCTGGAGTTTAGCAAAAAATGGACAAGTTACGGCAGCGACGACCAGCGTTATTGCCGATAATACGGCGACAATGACCTTAGCCTTTTTTCCTCTAGCTTGGGTTAATTTACCCGTACAAGATCTTGAATTTTATATCCTGAATTTAACCTTTGTTGGTCTTTTGGGAGCAGCCTATGCAGGATTTTTAAAATGGGGAGCACCTGAAAACAGTTTTTCCTTAAAAGAAATTTTTGGTCTCAATTTAATTTATCTTATCTATTTGACTACGATAAGGTTTATATTTTGGGATTTTATTCGATAATTTCTCAAAATTTTCCTTGTTCTACTCAAAAAAATTAATCATAATCCCTAGCTAATGACCTATTCCTTAAGTTAGATGAATGAATTAATCAAAAATTAATTTCCTTCAAATAGAGGATGTTAAACAATCATTAAATTGCTTCAATGGTAAGTGAAGTTAAGAGAAAACTTGATTATTTATGGCTAAAGTAAATATTGGATTAACAGAACAGCAACGTTACGGAGTTATTGACCTCTTAAATAGAGATTTGTCTGATCTTTATTTACTGATCATCAAAACCAAAAAGTACCACTGGGATGTCGTCGGACCCCAGTTTCGGACACTTCATGAACTTTGGCAAGAACAATATGATGCTCTCAGCGAAAATATAGATGCAACGGCTGAAAGAATTCGAGCATTGGGAGGTTATCCTGTCGGAACCGCCGAAGGATTTCTACAATTAGCAACCATCAGAGAACACGCTAATGATTTACCTTTAGCAACGGAGATGGTGGTACGGTTAGCCAATGATCACGAGCAAATTATTCGTAACCTCAGAGAACATATTGATCGCTGTTCTCAAGAGTTCCATGATGAAGGAAGTGCGGACTTTTTAACCGGCTTAATGGAACAACACGAAGAAATGGCCTGGATGCTTCGTTCTTTTGTAGAAGGAGAACAATTAGAAGGCAATGGCGATCGCCCTGGTAGCCAAACCAAACCCACCGTTAACGCCTAACCCTAATCAACCCTTAATCACTCACTCTTTAACGTTACGCACACATCACAATTTATGACTCAAGAATATCAAGCACAAAAAACCATTACCGCTATTTTTCAAACAGAAAGCCAAGTTGACAACGTAATTAAGCGTTTACTTGATCGAGATGTTTCACGGGATCACTTATCGGTCATGGGAAGAGATTTCCAATCCCAGACCCGAATTAGTGGATTTATTACCAAAAAAGATGTCATTCTTGGTGGATTAAGAAGCGGCGCAATTTTTGGCTCGTTATTCGGTTCTTTACTAAGTTTACTGACAGGAGTTGGCGTTCTCTTTATCCCCTTTGTGGGGTCTGTGGTAGCTGCTGGTCCCTTAAGCTCATTACTATTAGGAGCCGCGACAGGAGCCATTGCTGGTGGTGCCGGAGGGGGGTTAGCCTCAGTTCTCACCACTTGGGGAATGCCTGAAGATAAAGCAACGGTATATGAAACCCGTCTCAAAGCAGGGGAATTCATCGTTATGGCAGAGGTTGTCTCAGAAAAATCAGGAGAATTTCGACTCTTAATTGAGAGTGCCGGAGGTCAAGAAATTCATGTGAGTGATCAGACTTTACCCCATCCGTGTCCTGGTCGTTGCAACAGCCCAGAAGATTTATCTTTAGAAATTCGAGCGCACCTATCTGAGGAAGCTCAACAAACGTTTATTGAACGTTATAATGGGGTCTTCGATGAGACTGAAGACGAAACTAAAGCCGAACAAGCTGCCTGGGAAGCCATCCACGAAAACTACACAGAGGATAAAAATGGCGTTTGGGTTAAAGAAAAGGTAGCCGCCGCCGTTTAATTACAGCTATAGGGTGTATGGGGGAAAACCCCCCTTTTTCTAAAAATGATGCTAAAAAAGGAGAATTAAATTATGCAAACGTACGAATGTAAAGTCTGTGGTTATATCTACGACCCTGAAAAAGGTGATCCTGACTCTGGCATTCAGCCAGGAACTCCCTTTGAAGAAATCCCTGAAGATTGGGCTTGTCCTGTTTGTGGAGCGACCAAATCTCAATTTGAACCCGTCAAACAAGAGGTTGCCTGTTAATCATTGGGGATAAGGATCGGTGAAAATTTAAGATAGTTTTGAGGGACTCCAGTAATGGAGTCTTTGTTTTGTGCCTAATTAGTTAACTGGGGTGCTAGGATTCGAACCTAGGAATGGCGAGACCAAAACCCGCTGCCTTACCGCTTGGCGACACCCCATTAATGATGCCTTTGTAATTATAACAGAGGCTAACGGGCATTTGTCAAGTATTTTTTTCTAAAACTTGATTGATGATGGAACAATGCTTCTAGGGTTGATTAGCAAGGTTTAAACCTTTACTACGAACTCAAGATAATCTTCTTATTCTATGGTTTCTGCTTGTCCTAGGGGTGAAAAACGAATTTCTATCCGTCGTCTTTGTCCATCGGGTTGGCGATTAATTGGGGCAAATTCCCCATTGGTTAAGAAGAGTTGCGCCGCAGAATACGCCCGAAATTGTAACCCTTGTAAACGCCCTGTTTCTTGAATTTGTTGCAGGGTTTTAACCACTTCTAAGGCTCTCATTAATCCTAAGTCAGCATTAGACCCTGGTTGAAGATTACTCACTGATTTACGTCCTTTAGCAACCGCTTCTAAGTTATCATCTAAATTACTAGGTCTATTCCCATTAACTTGACCGTCGGTATGCCCAATTACTTCAATAACATACACCTCATATTCTTGGGTAGTTTCTTGAACTATTTTTTCTATTTTTTCAACAAGATTATTGGTAATATATTGTTGTAATTTAGGAGGTAATTCCGCACTTCCTGAGTTAAATTTACGGTCTTCTGAATCTTTAATAATTAGTACGGGAGGAGCTTTTAACCGTTTGATCTCTTCTTTTAGCTTGACTTCATTTGATTGAAGAAAAATTGATTTAAAAAGGGTTAGTAAAAGAAAGAAACTTAGAATCATAAAGGCATTGGACATTAAGTCTGTAAAAGCCGACCAAATATTAACATCTTCGTCAATGTGGGCGTTTCTCGATCTTTTTGACATAAGTTTAATAATCAAGGGTATTCGCTAATAGTAAAATGTCAGCTTAAAGTTACAATAGAAAAGATTTTTACTAATTGATTTTTTTCTAAGAATGCTACATTCCATAATTTTATTTCTAAGTAAAATGACGGCGGAAACGAGAATCAATATAATGTTTTTTGCGTTGATTACAGTTTTTACACAGGGTTTGTAAGTTACTGATATCATTACTTCCTCCTTTCGCTAAAGGGATAATATGATCAATATTTAGAATGGTTTTATCTTGGTTTCTTCCGCAACTTTTACAGGTATAATTGTCTCGTTGAAAGATATATTCTCTCACTGATGAAGGTATGGGTATTCGTGGCGTTTTTGGCATATATTTATTATTGTCTATAGGCTTAAGCCTGATACTAGAGAAAGAAAGGCTGTCTACACAGCTTAATTATAAACCTGCGAAGGCAAGATTTGTTGTTAAGATTTTACCCTTCATCGTTCTTAATTGATTTCATTAATTTTTTGCCTGAGATCATCTAAAGTTGATTCAGCTTTTTTCCTTTCTGGTTCATCAGGAATAAATTCAATATTTACTTGAATACGAACTTTCTCTTTTTGCCAACTTTTAGCCCCAACTTTCAAAACTTCACAAGGCCTTCCTTGTTTAAAGAGAAGGTCTATATCTCCGAGATGCTTGAGTCCATGTTCTGCTAAAAATTTAACATCATCATTTCTCATTGTACTGATTAAAAAAATTTCTACTAATTCCTTCAAGCTAGAAACCTTACCTATAGACTCAATTTCAAAAGCAATAACATCATCATTGCCTAGATAATCTTTAGCATGAGACAATTCATTATCTGGCATAAAACCTCTTGTTGAAAGTAATACAATCTCTCTGTTACTATGCGTTTCTGGGTAAAAAAAAAGCTTAGTAGGGAGTTTTGTTGGGTTTCACTATTGTTCAACCCAACCTAGGTTTATTCAAAACTTATACAGTCTCTAATGAGGATAATAGTTACTATTGAATATTATATCTCATTACTGTCAGCATCTAAGACTTCTACCTCAACGTGAATCTCTTTATTTTTCAAATCTTCGGGAGTAATTAAAGGCAATTGACGTTCATAAACTTGCATGGCTTGTAAACAACTATTAATTTCCTTAACTGCTTCATTATACACCTCAATTTTATCCTTAATTTTGCTTTGCAAATTAGCATTACGTTCAATCTTTTCTTGTGCCTCTTTTTCTAAAGTTTGCCCTAAATAATCTCGCGCTTGATCATATTGTTGTAAAATCATTTCGGCTTGTTGATCCGCCATTGGCAATAACTGAGTTTTCAAGGTTTGATTAATGGTTTGACGGAAGTTTTTACGGATAGTTGCTGAGACTTTGGGGTCAAAATCTAACTTAAGTAATTGACGAATTGCTGGTTCAGCTTCTATCATACTGGTACAGTCATAAGCTTGAGACGTTTGCTGTAAGGTTTGACGGAATTGATAGATAGAAAATGTCCCTTCATCATAGAATCTTGGACTCTCTCTGACATAGCGATCGCATTCAACTTTTGCCTCATTAACTAAAGCATGAATAAGATCTTTATTGACTTGTTTTAATTTAGCTTCAATGCCACTATCATTTCCTAATAAACGATACAATTGACGGTAACATTCCAACTGTCTCACCCGATCTAATAGTCGTTGATAGAAAGAATTAATCAACTGTTTAACCTCTTCAACTAAGACATCTTCTAACTTATTAGCGAGGTAATATAAAGCCTCAACTAAAATAGCAATTAAGGGAACCGTTTGATTACGAGGATGACTTAATGCAGCGAAACGATGGGAATTTTTAACTGAAAAAGTTTGGAGTAATTCATCAAGACGATGAATCATTCTGGCTTGCAGTTTTTTAAAGTCTTGTTCAAAGGCTTCATCCGCATTAACAACTACTTCATTGACTTCATAGGCTATCTTATCTTTAAACTCAGTTCCCACGTCTTGTAACTCATGATTAAGGCGCGTCAATTCCTGCGCTTTCATTGCTTCAATTTCTCTTGGTTGACTATCTAATTCTAGATAGTTATCTAAATAGTATTTGCGTAATTTAATGCACAACGGTTGCAAATCATCTGCTAAGGTTGCAAACAGTTGAGGACGTTTTTCTTCAGTCAAATAACGGGTAATAGCTGTACGAAAATCCTCAATTCCACTATCAGCAATTAATTGTTCAATCAGGGGATTTCCCCATTCACTCAAAATTCTGACATAATTTTCATTGGGCGTTTCATAACCATTCACTGAAACCTTAAAATCTGTGCGGGTTAATTTTCCTGAATTGGCACAATAATTATTAAACTCGCTAACAAATTGAGGGGTTTCTTCTTCCCCTCCTATCTGCTTAACGCTGTCAGAAAATAGGGTATCTAGTCCAAATCGATTTCCCCCATTAGTGTGTTTAATTTGACTGCCATAAAACCCTAATAAACCACTGGTTTTATGAACCCGTGAAGTATCTCTAAATTGGGATTGAATTAAACTATCAAGTCGTTGACGGAGTTGACCATTGTACCAAGTTTCATCAATACGGTTGAAGACATAAAAAACGCGATCGCGGATTCCTAAATTAGCTCGCATTTTCTCTAATAATTCTGTTTCCTCTGTTGTCATATCTCCGGCGGATGCAGGTTTTAAAACACAAACCACGGCGGAAGTATCGGGATGTTCAATTTTGTTATAAGTTAACTCCGCATCTTTTTTTACTGGGGCATCAATTCCAGGCATATCTACCAAAATATTCCCATCTTTTAGCAAAGGATGATGACAGTAATATTCTAATTTTTTGAGTACCGCACTATTACTTCCCCGACGAGCATAACTGGCTGCTTCTGCTAAATTAGAAAAGTTAAATTGCTCCATAGAATAAGGTTCTGATTTGACAGGATGGATGCGATCTCGGTTCTGAGTAAGCCCTTCCATCAATAACATCAATGCTTTGGCTTGTTTAGCCCGTTCAGACTTACTTTCTCCTCCTTCTTGTTCAATGATTTTATGACAATATTGAGTCAATAAGTTAATGACTTCAGGTTGATCAATATTGGCTGAAGATTCCAATCCTAAACGCTGACACAACGCTTGTGCTTGCTCTCTAATTTCTGCTTCACTAAGAAAAGTTAGAACCACCCTTTCACTATCAAGATCAGCATAATTAATATAACATTCTGTTCCCGTAGCATGACCCTCTGCACTATAAAGTAATTCTCGTTCTAATAGAGCATTAATTAGCATTGATTTTCCTGCACTAAACGCCCCTGCAAAAACAATTTCAAACTTAGGAGAAACGGCTTTTTTTAGAGAAGATTCTATTGTGGTGGTATCCTGTTGGGAACGAAGAGAGGGTTCTTGATGCAACAGTTCTAGTAAACTATTAACATCAGTGGATAAATTTTGGCACTGGGGAATGAGTTCAGTCATGATTTAGGAAAATAGACGACTGTATCCAGTATTCCCATGACTAATAAAAAAATTAACATAAGTATTCTTAAAAATTTTAAGCAGATAGGTGTGATTAAACATAAAATAGAAAAGTTAGTAGTAAGGGTTTGAGTATCGCGTGATAAAAAGTTTTCTTGGCCTAAAGGGAACCTACTACAAACTTACATGGTTAGATTTGATGATTCCATAATCATAAATTTAAAACCTGAACCTGAATAATAGCTTCTTAGATAAGAATTTATCCTTAGACTATTATAAGTTACAATCAAAGTATTAAGAAAGAAGGTCAAAGATGTAGAATGACTTGTCCAACGATTACACCAGGTCAACCCCTTAAAGACTGGCAAAAAAGAGCTTTAAATCTAGTTGCAAGATTAGATAGTGGAAGGGATTTAGTCTTTGCTATTGACTTAACCGATAGTGTTGGCTTAGACCCAGAAGCACGTATTAGATTAAATCAAATTATTGAAGATAGCTTGAAATCAGGAGATAGGGTTTATATTATTCCTTTTGCTAGTCAGGTTTATCCAGTTGAAACACCTATTAAATACACAGGGAAAAAAGAAGATATAGAAAAAATCATTGAAACTATTCCCTTAAAAGCTGATCAAAATCTAAAAAATTCAGATATTCAAAAAGCGGAATTATCGATTTATAAACAACTAGCACAACTTAATCAATGCAAATTAGTTGAAAATCAACCCATTAAACCTCAATCTGTCATTTGGATAACTGATGCGCCCTTATTTACTGACCCTGGAATAACCTCAAATATATGGATAGAAACCCCTAAAATAAGTCCCTTTAGAAATGCCAATTCTCAACCCAGTAAAGAGCGAAAAACATGGCTAGAAACTCTCCCTTTAAAACAGCGATCGCGTACCATTATCAACGAGAAAAATGAACCCTACAAACTAACTATTGTTGATATTCCGCCAACGGTTCAAGAGTTTTGTACTCCTGTACCTGGAGGTCAAGAAACCTGTTTAGTAACCCCTTATATTATTAAACAGCTATGGCTACCTACCTCTATATTAACCCTAGGTATCATTGCCCTAAGCATTTTTCTCAAAAATTGGTTATCATGGCAAAAAAAATGGCAGCTTCGGATAGATTTTGAACCTCATAACTTAGATGAAGAGAAGCGGGTCAATCTAGCTAACAATAAACGTATTTATCTTGGAGGAGATGCGGCAGATTCTATTGAATTACCTGACTCAGAACTTCGAGGCTACTTAGAACGTAAAAGAAATCGTTTATTTTTAGTTCCTCTGAAAGACACACCTTCCATTTCTTGGAAAGGAAAAGAAGTCACAAAAAAGACTCCATTAGTTAAGGAAAAAATTACCTTGACTATTCAAAATCAAAAACGAAAAACACAAGAAATTGAAATCAACATCAAAGTAAAAAAATAGTGTTAAAAGTAAACAAATGGTACAATTCAGCAACTCATCACAACAATTTCGAGGCATTAACCGAACAATTTGTATTGGATTAGGGGGAACGGGACTTGATATCCTCATGAGAATTCGGCGGTCAATTGTTAACCGTTATGGAGACTTAAATAACCTTCCTATTGTTAGTTTTATCCATATTGATACCGATAAATCTGCCTCTCAAGCGTCTAGTTTACGAACAGGAAACATTCATCATGGGGTTGATCTAAATTTACGGGAATCCGAGAAAGTTAGTACCACCATGAGTTCTATTGAAATAGAGAACTTTAAAACAGGATTAGAACGCCGTTCAAGCTATGATCGACAAGGACCTTATGACCATATTAGTTTATGGTTTCCTCCTCAATTATCAAACAATATTAAAGCAATTGAAGATGGGGCTAAAGCCATTCGACCTGTGGGAAGATTGGCCTTTTTTCATAATTATCGCAAGATTAAAGCAGCCATAGATGGAGCCGAAAGACGTACTCGAGGCCATAGTGCTACCCTATTAAGATCGGGTTTAAGAGTTGATGAGAAACTCACTATTTTTGTCGTGGGTTCTCTTTGTGGTGGTACGGGGAGTGGAATGTTTCTTGATATGGCTTATAATCTGAGACGATATTATAGTAATCAAGGGGCGCAAATCGTCGGTTATTTAGTCATTGCCCCTAATCTTTATACCTCTCCTGCTAACCCTAATCCAACTATTTTTGCTAACACTTATGCTGCCCTTAAAGAACTTAACTATTATACCACTTCTGGGACTAAATTTCAAGCTTGTTATGATCCACAAAACCTGGTCATAGTAGAAGAAGAAAGACCCCCGTTCGACTATGTTTATTTAGTATCTGAGCAAAACAATACTGGATATCAAATATTAGATAAACGCAAACTTTGTAATGTCATTGCTCACAAAATAGCCCTAGATTTTTCCGGAGAACTTGCCCCTGTTGTGAAAGGACAAAGGGACAACTTTTCTCAACATCTAATTCAATTAGATGATTACCCTCGACCTAATGTTCAAAGATACCTGACTTTTGGTTTAGCTGCTATTTATTTTCCCCGTGATTTAATTGTTCGTATTGCCCTAACTCGGATTAGTTTAAACTTAGTTACATTTTGGTTATATGGGTCTGGTCAAAGTCCTGATTCTCAACAATTACTCGAACAATTTTTATTACAAGAACGTTGGCATTCTGATTTAGTTGTCAGGGATGGATTTACCAATCGTTTAGAGTCAATTCCTCAAGAAGTTAATAAAACTTTTAGTCAAACGTTGAGTAATTGGCGAACCAAATTAGAAAGCATTATTGATGATTGTCAAAGCAAAGATGACCGAGTTACTTTGCGCCAACAATTACCCAGGGAATTTAGAGATCAATTTCGTAAAACTCAACCAGGAGAAACGGAAACCACACGGGGAATTTGGCTCACTAAAATTCAACAAGCGCGGCCTCTAATTACAAAAGAACTCAAAACAAATATTGATAATTTTATTGAAAGCTTACTGACCCCTAGCAGTAGTAATTTCTCGATTAAAAGTAGTCGAGACTGGTTAGATGCGCTGATTACTGAACTTAATAGCTATCAACATAACCTAGAAGAAAAAATTCAAACCTTTGAAGGAATGAAAACCTTAGAAAATATTGAGAAAAAATGGCGAGATACAGAACAAATCATCGAAGACATTGAGCAAAAATTTCAATTATTAGGGAATAAAAATCGTGAAATCCAAGGAGAAGCTAAAAGTGTTGTGCGAAAAATCAGTAATTTAATTAAACACAATTTTGATTTAATGGTAACACAAGAAGCTCTACAAATCGTTAAAGATTTACAACAATATATTCAAGAATGGTCAACTCAACTCGCTAGTTTTAGCCGTTTGATTGATACCCTGAAAAGTGATTATCAACGACAAGAAACCCAATGGAAGCAACTCGATATTGATGAAATGAGTGGGGAAGGGATTTTTGATGATCAAGATATCGAAAGTTGTTACAGTGAACTGCTTCCAGAAAATGAATATAAAGATCAATTAATCATCTTGAGTAAAGATATAACAGAAGCATCAGGACGGGGAAAATCTCTAATTAATTTTGTGGAACGGACAACTTTTGGTGCATCCTATATAGATCGTATTACTCAAGAACAAATACAACAAGATATTAATCTAACAGTTGACCGTTTATTTGGTTCTCGTAGCCTTAAGATTGTTAAGTCGGTTATTAAAAGATTTCTTGAAAATTATAGTTTTTTAGAGCGTTCTATTCGCTTAGAGAGTATTATAAAAGAAGCAGAATATCTTTTAAATATTAATTTGAATGATCCTTATTTCCGCGATAATCCTGCAAAAAAAACTCAAATAGTTGGCTTTAAAGATACAGATGAACCAGAAGTTAAAGACTTTAAAGAAATACTTTTACGAGATTTAAAGAATATTACTGATAACGTTATTAAACCTACCCAAGCAGAAGACGAGATTATAATTGTTACTGAATATGCTGCTTTTCCCCTCAGATTAATACAAGGGTTAACTGAAATGCAAAGACATTATTTTCGGGAAATTAATGTCAGTAATGCTTGTCTTCATAATGATCCACCTGAAAAGTTTATCGATATTATTCCTCCTGATGTTAGAACTTTGGAGAGATTAGAAGATATTTTTTATCCTTGTCTTGCGTTTGAACTACTAACAGAAAACCCTCAAAGTCAATATTTAGAATTTCAACATTATGATCAGAGTCGAGAGATTTACTATACAGCATCTTTGAGTCCTATTTGGAATCAAGCATTAGAAACTCTCCATCAACGGACTGACATGACTAATGCTTTACAAAAACTTCTTAAACAAGCAGAAGAAGAGATAGAAAATAATCCCGAACGTTGGGAAATTTATTATCTTCCTAAATTACGAGAATTTGTTCAAAAAGTCGATCAACTTCCTATTGACGATCCCAATTACCCTTATAAATCAACAGTAATTGGAACCCAAGGAAACCGTGAAAGTTTAGACAAACAAGGGGTTATAATCCGTTTTCAACGTCGCATGAGAGACAAAGTAAATACTTTACAATCTGATCAAAAAAGTCTTAATACTCAACCTAAAAATCAAAAGGTATTAACCAGTGATCCTAATATTATTGATGCAGAAACTGAACCACCAAATCTTACAAAACAACCTCAAGTATCTTCAAATAATTTTATGGTAGAATTACAAAAATTGGCTAATTTATATCAGGATGGATTGCTGACTCAAGAAGAATTTCAAGCAGCTAAGAAAAAATTACTAGAGAATTAATTAATTAGGAATATTGAATCATGAATCAATGGAGCAATCTTTTCCAAGAATGGTTAACCCTTTACCCTCTTCCTTTACTTTTTGCAACTTTTGTGTTAGTAATTATCCCCACACTTATTGCTATTTTCCTGAGAATTAGACTGTATGGTTATCTCTCAGGAAATGCTAAAAAAATTCAACGATTAGTACAAATAGGAACAAGTCGAGGACAACAACCCACTATTGTTGAAAGTTTAGAGGAGAGATTTAAGAAAGCTAGTGTTAACCTAGAACAAATTAATACCTCTGCTTTGATCGATAGTATTTATAGTCAGGAAAAATTAAACATATTAGGAATACAAATTGGCTTTGATTTTATTGATTATTTCTGTCGAATGTTGCCAAATCTTCTGTTATCTTTTGGGTTATTGGGGACATTTTTAGGGATTACGTTTAATTTACATTATTTAGGTCAAACCATTAATCAAGTTGATGTAAGTAATGTTAATAATTTACTAAAACAACTTGAAGAACCTTTACAGGGAATGGGAATTGCCTTTATTACAAGTTTAGTTGCTATTTTTTGTAGTTCTTTGTTGACGGTTATTAACTTAAAATATAATACGAATTTAGTCAAATACAAACTAATTAGTGTCTTAGAAGATTACCTCGATAATATATATTTGCCTGAATTACCAACCCATAGTCGTATGGATAAAGCGGTTGATCGTTTAGTGGGAGAATTTACGGGATTTTTATATAGATTTGGTGATACAGTACGAGATGCAGTAGAAAGATCTTTAGGGGAACAAATTAACAAAATTGTTGAAGTTAATGAAACTAGTGCCAAACTCGCAGAACAAGTTTATAGTAGACTATTAGAAGCGTCTAGTTCTCTTGATAGTAGTGCGAGAACCTTTAAAGACGCAGCAAATACGATTGATAAAAGTAAATTTGCCGATAAATTAGTCAATACAACCACTGAGTTAGATCAGATTTATACTAATTTTGCTAACTCCACTCAAGTTTTACAAGAATCAACACAATCAATTAAAGGTTCTTTAGAAAAATTTCAACGTTTGGTAGATGGGATGATTATATTAGGAAATCAAATTACCCATCTTAATGAACAATCTAATCAAATTTTGGCATTAAATGAAACCAGTGCCAAACTAGCAGAACAAGTTTATAGTAGACTATTAGAAGCATCTAGTTCTCTTGATAGTAGTGCGAGAACTTTTAAAGACGCAGCAAATACCATTGATAAAAGTAAATTTGCTGATAAATTAGTCAATACAACCACTGAGTTAGATCAGATTTATACTAATTTTGCTAACTCCACTCAATTTTTACAAGAATCAACTAAATTAATTAAAGGTTCCTTAGAAAAATTTCAAAGTTCTGTCGATGGGATGATCCTATTAGGAAATCAAATTACTCATCTTAATGAACAATCTAATCAACTTTTAGAATTGAATAAAGATCAATTGACGACAGAAAGAGAAGCATTAATTAATATTCAAGTAGAGATTACTAATCTTGTAGAGAAATTAACTAATGATCAACAACAAATTCATGATGATCTACAAAGTTTAGGAGAACGCTTAGTGAGTAACATTTCTGAACAGATAGGACAAAATAATGATAAGTTGGAAAATTTAGGAGAACATTTAGTTAGTATTGTTTCTGAAACTATAGGACAAAATAATTATAAGGTTGAAGTTATTGGTAATCAAATGAATAGCTATATTGGTAATCTTAATCAAATTCAAATTGAATTAAATAAGTTAGTTACAAGTTTTCAAAACAGCCAAAGACAGTTTAATAGTGGGTTACAAAGAGAAAATCAAGTTGACTCTAGTCCTAAAATTGAGACGATTCAATCTCCTATCATCCCTGAAATAGAACTCAAAAGTGAAAGAAATATTGACTATACGAAACTCCGTGATCTTCTCGCAGCAGGAAAATGGAAAGAAGCAGACAGAGAAACTGCTAACGTAATGGTTCAAGCTGCTAATCAAGTCGTTAAAGGATACTTAAATATGTCTGATCTAGATAATTTTCCCTGTGACGACTTACTCACTATCGATAAACTTTGGGTTAAATACAGCAATGGAAAATTTGGCTTTAGTGTCCAAAAGAAAATTATTGATGAGCTTGGTGGGACAAAAGATCATGATCAAAAAATTTGGAACGACTTCTGCGATCGCGTTGGTTGGATAAAAGAAGGCAGATATATTAGCTATTCAGACTTTACATTTCAACTCCTAGATACTACTCCAAAGGGGCATCTTCCTGTTGGTGGGCATCTTCCTGTTGGTGGGCATCTTCCTGTTGTTGGTATTGGGATAAATGTAAGTATGAGTCGAGTTTCTGCTCTCACACAAAGACTTGTAACCTGTAACATATCAATATTATAAGCTATTACCAAATCTTAATTGTCCATTTTTGTTACAATGAGACTTGAACCCTAAAGGGTTAAGCTAGATAAACAAAGCCTGCCTTCGCAGTCTTAATAATTAGGCTATGTAGACAGCTTTTATTCTTATAAAATCATGCTTAAACTTGTATAAACTTATTTCATTCACCTGAATTAAAAATCTGATTAATTGTTAATGACAATTTTGAAAAAGTAGGAGAAATAATGGGATCATTGCCACGAAACTGCTGTAGTTCATATTCCCCTTCTACTAAAGTACAAACCGTAAACGTTGGCTGCTTAGGAGAACCAATATAACGCCTACCTCCAATTCCCAAATAATCAACAATCCAATATTCTTGAATCCCAAATGCTTCATAGTCTCCCAATTTAACCAGATAATCATCGCGCCAATTAGTTGAGACAACTTCCACCACAAGTTTAATCGATTGACTTAAAGTAATAATCGATTCTTGCTCCCATCTGGGTTCATTTACCATCTCACTTTCATCTAAAATAATAATATCTGGTTCATAGCCTGTATTCTCAGAGATTTTGATAATACATTCTTTAGGAATAAAATAGGATTGATTCTTTTCTCGAAAAGCAGTCCCCAAATCATAAGCCAAATCACCAGCTAACCTGGAATGTTGACCCCTCGGTTTTGGCATTTCGATAACCACCCCTCGTCTTAATTCGTAGCGATTTCCTGAACTCTCTGGATACCAATCTATGAATTCATCAAACGACATAGATTTTCTATCAATTACTGCAATCATAATAATTACATCTCCTATTTTTCTAACTTTTAAAAGCGTATTTGGTGTCAGTAGGCATTATTAAATGTAAAAGATAAAAGTTCGTCGTAGAGGATTTAGAATTGATAAAATGCGTATTTTAAGCACCCATTCCTGAGTATTGTTCTAGTCCCCGTCGCCATAACCAACGATTAATAACAAAAAAGATAATACACCATCCCATCATAATCAATAAGCTTTTAATGATATTAACTGGTAATCCAATTAATAACGCCGCTGGAAAATAAGCAGTATAGGGAAAAGGAGTCCACATTACGATCTCACGAACCCCATCAGGAAACACATCTAAAGGGGCTGTCATTCCAGAAAGAAAGACATAAGCTAAATTCCAAAGTTGTTGAATAGCACTGGCTCTTTCTGTCCAAAAAGCAAACATCGCAAAGGTATATTGAATCAAAAAACGTAGGGCAAAGGCAATAACAATGATGACTAAAGTTAACAGAAAATGGAATAAATCAGGTATCCAAAAAGCTTGAGGATATAATAGAAAAAATAAGATTGTGAAAAAAACAACTAAGGGAAATCGAGTGATTTTTTCCGTAATATGTCTTACTACATGATGCCAACCTGGATCAAGAGGATGTAATAATTTAAAAGAGAGTCTACCCTCTAAAACTTCTCTTTCAAAATCCCAAATTACCCAGATATTAGTAAATTGTCTTACCTGAAAAACACAGAAAAAATAACGAGCAAAGTCTACTGCATTTAGTCCAAAATCACTATTATTAGCTGCTTCTATCCAAACTCCCATCAAGATAATAGGTAATGATCCCGACAAAATCCAAAAAAAGATTTCAGCGCGATACTCTAACATATGAGCATAGTAAACTGATAGAAAAGTAAGAATTTTTTTGATTAACCAGTGCATCAGCTAATTATATTATTTTGAGATCTTTATCCAGTATAATGCTGACGAATGAAATAGTGATCGGGCTAAAGCCCTTACTACAAACTATAAGCTGTTTTACCTTTGACGCAACTAACAACAGTAAGCCTACCTACAAATAAAATGGTAGATAGGCTCTGAAATATTAACTTAAAAGCTATGTCAAGCTACTGAGTTAATTAATATCCACGAGTGTTAGGCTTGTGAACAATGAAGCTCATAATTTGACATTGTTTGATGTTGTCAAAACCAATAACACGGATATAGGAATTGGGATACTCAGAGCGACATTCGCGGACTTCTGCTAATACTTCCTGAGCAGAAGAAGCACTAAACAAAGGTAACTTCCACATTGTCCAGAAATAGGTTGTAGGCTCGGGATTTTCTTCAAACTCAACCCCAGGAATAAACCCTTGATCTAACATATTTTCAATTTGCTTGACAATTTGTTGATCAGTTAAGGGAGGTAAGTAAGAAAGGGTTTCGTAACGACGCTCTTTAGGTAAAGTTTTCATGGGTTATCTTTTCCGTTCAATTAACCAGTTTAAGGATTATTTGAGTCATCTATCTCAGACTCAGAGATTTCTGGATGAGGGTTAGAAGTCACTGGTTGGGACTGAGTCAGTCGTGTTAACAATTGACGACGGTGTTCCATATTTGCCTGACTAATTCCTGCCATTACCATCTCTGGTAAAAAGTCCAGCACCATTTCCGCCAGATGCTCTCGCACCGACATGATCCGCAATACTAATTCCTTATTCTGAGCCATTAACTCCTCTAAATACACTTCTCCCTCTTGGATATTATGGGATGACGTATATTGAGTGAGCCACAGGGCTTGATTCGGGTTCGTTTCGGACAACTGATTGATAATGGTGCGAACAGCTTGATAAGTCAGGTAATTTTGTAAAACTCGAGCGGTCTCTTTAGCCACTTGTTTACAGTTCATGAATCACTCCTTGTCCCAACTAGGACGTTGTTGCTAGTTATGAGTATTTTTAATTCCTTCAAAACTAACAACTATCTCTAAATTAGAGTGTATCCATTGCCTCAAACTCGAATTTGATTTCTTTCCAAAGTTCGCAAGCAGCCGCTAATTCAGGACTCCACTTACAAGCTTCACGGATAACTTGGTTTCCAGCTTCGCCAGATAAGGAGCGGCCTTCGTTACGCGCTTGAATACAAGCTTCAAGAGCCACACGGTTAGCAGTTGCACCAGGCGCATTACCCCAGGGGTGTCCTAAAGTACCACCACCAAACTGTAAGCAGGAATCATCACCAAAGATTTCCACTAATGCGGGCATATGCCATACGTGGATACCACCAGACGCAACCGGCATGGTTCCAGGCATAGAAGCATAGTCTTGGGTAAAGAAGATACCACGAGCGCGGTCTTCTTCAACATAGTCTTCACGCATTAGGTCAACAAACCCCATGGTGATGCCCCGTTCCCCTTCTAATTTACCAACAACGGTTCCAGAGTGGAGGTGATCACCACCAGATAAACGTAAACACTTCGCTAGAACGCGGAAGTGAATACCATGGTTTTTCTGACGGTCAATTACTGCGTGCATTGCGCGGTGAATGTGCAGTAATAAACCATTATCACGACAATACTTCGCTAAGGTGGTGTTCGCTGTGAAACCACCCGTTATGAAGTCATGCATGATGATAGGGGTCCCAATTTCCTTGGCAAATTCTGCCCGCTTGAGCATTTCTTCGCAAGTACCAGCAGTAACGTTGAGGTAGTGACCTTTAACCTCGTTGGTTTCTGCTTGAGCTTTTGTGATCGCATCTTGAACGAAGAGGAAGCGATCGCGCCAGCGCATGAAGGGCTGAGAGTTAATATTTTCGTCGTCTTTGGTGAAGTCTAAACCACCGCGTAAGCACTCATAAACCGCACGTCCGTAGTTTTTAGCTGACAGACCGAGTTTAGGCTTAATGGTACATCCTAATAAAGGACGACCATACTTGTTTAATTTATCCCGTTCAACGGTGATCCCGTGAGGAGGTCCTTGGAAGGTTTTAATTAAGGCAACAGGAAAACGAATATCTTCTAAACGTAATGCCCGTAGTGCTTTAAATCCAAATACGTTACCTACTAAAGAGGTGAGAACGTTGGTAACAGATCCTTCTTCAAATAGATCTAAAGGATAGGCAATGAAGCAAAAATACTGATTATCTTCGTTAGGAACGGGTTCGATGTCATAACAACGACCTTTATAACGATCTAAGTCAGTTAAGTTATCTGTCCAAACCGTTGTCCAGGTTCCGGTCGAAGATTCCGCCGCAACTGCCGCACCTGCTTCTTCAGGAGGAACCCCAGGTTGGGGGGTCATGCGGAAACACGCCAGCAGATCGGTATCCTTGGGGGTATAGTCGGGGGTGTAATAGGTCAGGCGGTAGTCCTGAACGCCAGCCTTAAACCCTGATTTAGATTGGGCTTGTACCATGTAGTAATTCCTCCATGAATGGCATCATTAATTTCTCATTTATCTGCGTGCAAGTTAAATCTCAACCTACCCGTAATAGAGAAAATATTTTAGAAAGTTATTCGGCTGCTATAAGTCGTTTGTAGCTGACCGTTAATTCACTTATCTGTTCTTCGAGTCCTAATCATATCACGATAGTTATACTCTTTTTATTTCTTCTTCAAGATTTTTCTATTACAATTTGTAGACAGTTTGATTAATTTATCTGATACATCTTTAATCTTCTTTCATCAATTTTTCCTCCATAGCAGATATAGTAACATTGATCCTAAATATTTTATAAATAGTTACAAAAATTCGCTAATTACCAATAAGTATTCTTACTCATAAAACTATTTCTTGAATAATTTAATGGGTAAGAAAAAATTAGGAATAATGATGTTAGTGATTAAGCAGAAATCACCAATTTCCTCAAAAAAGCTAAGTTAGGAAGGTTTAGAAAGAAAAGAAGTTTGTCCTTGGGTTTTTAACTATCAACTTATGGCTTTTATAGCTAACGTTCTTCAAAACGCAACAATCAATCAAGATATCCTTTGATGAATGATTAAGCGTCTGAAGACAAATCGGGTTGAGAACGAGTAAACGCTTGACGTTCAGGAAACAAGGTGCATAAAAGATTATTAATATAAATTTGACCGACAACAGGGGAATTTTGGTTTTCTGGTGGTGGTTTAGGCGGAGGGTTAGATGGTGAGGGAATTTCAGCACTTTCGTCAACTTCTGTGGCTGTTTCTAACCAGACATCTTCGATTTCTTCCACAAATGCAGGTTTTTGACTTTTAGTCATTTGTGGACTAGGAGAAGAATTATTACCATTAGAAATATCTTCCTTACCATAATCAAGAGAACGGTTAGTTTCTGATTTTATTTCCCTTGAAGGTTCAGAACTCAAGCCATTATTATTACCAGAAGAACCATTCGTTTCTGATGTGGTTTCCTTAAAAGATTCAGAGTTTTCAGTAGAGAACGGGCGAGAGGTATCACCAATTAATGATCCTGCTTTAATAGTTGTTCCTGGTTCAATAGAAGTATTAATAATTGTGGTTGAAGAACCAATACAAGCATTTTTACCAATTTTGCTTTGACCAATGACTAAGACTCCAGAACCCAACATAGCACCAGATTGAATTTCAATATCTCCTTGATAAGCATTGATGAGAGTTCCCATCCCAATACAAGCCCCTTCTCGAATCACAATGCGACTATTGGGTGCAGCTTGGAGAATGGTTCCTGGTGCAACAACTGCACCTTCATGAATGGTAACGTCACCAATGACGCAAATATCTAACTGAGTTGGTGGATGAATAAGGGGTAAACGCATTACTATTACTCAGTAGTCAGCAAGGGGCAAGATTTTCTTACCCCTACTCCCTACAATTAAGGACGTTGAATTATCGTTTCTAAAACACGGCGTTTGGCTTGAGTATCAATCCCAAGCAAGCGCACATATTCCCCTTGATGTTCAGCTAAACAAGCTTCTAGGGCAGCAATAATATCGGATTCACGGCTACTCTCAATGGGAGCGCAACTTTGCCAAGACTTAGTCCGGAAGCGACGCTTATCGGCGTGTTCTGTGCCTATTTTATGACCCTGAGAAAGCAGCGATCGCACTTGATTAAGGGTTTCGGCATCTAAGTTCTGGGTACTGACGCTGATGCTACTGTAACTAGAACCATTGCCGTTAGAACTTGAAGAGGCAGCTACTGTTGCAGTAGCTTTGGCAGAACCATTACTAGAAGAATCCCCAGGCCGTTGAATAATGGTTTGAAGAACACGACGTTTAGCTTGGGAATCTATCCCTAACAAGCGTACATATTCTCCTTGATGTTCGGCTAAACAAGCTTCTAAAGCTGCAATCACTTCAGATTCACGGGTACTATTAATAGGAGAACAACTTTGCCAAGACTTAGTCCGGAAACGACGCTTATTTGCGTGTTCTGTGCCAATTTTGTATCCTTGGGACAGTAGCGATCGCACTTGGCTAATGGTTTCGGAGCTTAAACCTGCACTAGAGCTTCCATTGCTTGCTGCTCCTTGGCTGTAACGCTTCCCCACTCCTGAACCATTAGATTGAACTTGAGCAGTTTCCCCAGGACGGTGAATAATGGTTTCTGAGACCCGTCGTTTAGCATTGGGGTCAATCCCAATCAAACGCACATATTCCCCATTATGCTCAGATACAAGAGCTTCTAATGTCCCTATTACTTCGGCTTCCCGCTTACTCTCAATGGCAGGGCCAGTTAACCAAGATTTAGTCCGAAAACGGCGTTGAGAAGCAAATTCTGTCCCGACTTTATAGCCAGATTGGAGTAAATTTCTGACTTGGGAAGCAATATCTCCTGATAAATGACCCTTACCATTCCCATTGCTGACACTAGAACTACGACCATTGCTAGTGTAGGTTTTGGTGGTAGTGGTGCGGGTAGGAACCCCTGGGGTATCGTCAGGCCTTTGTATGATGACTTCTAGGACACGGCGTTTGGCTTGAGGATCAATCCCAATCAAACGAACATATTCCCCTTGACAGTTTTGCAAACAGGCTTCTAAATTCGCTAAGACTTGTTTAGCTCCGCCCTTAAAGGTTCCATAAGTCAACCAAGACTTGGTACGGAAACGACGTTGATTTGCGTGTTCTGTCCCAATGATATGACCTTGGGACAGTAGGGATCTAACCTGGGTTACAATTTCTGGACTTAAACTCATATTGGCCACCGAATTTCTATAATCAGTCTCATTAACGTCATTTATAGACTTTTCCAACTTCTCACGAATTGGCATAATACAGGCGTTATTTTCAGCGCACTGATAGCCAACTCGTAGAGATTCATTGATGGTCACGACATGATGAGCGAAAGTGCGATCACTCTCGGTTACATCAGGGAGACGATCAGCTTGTTGTTGGTTTGTAATTACTGCTCCTGAAGGAACATATTTCCCCGGGGGAATTTCTACATCCTGAATTAAGGCGTGCATCATGACGATACAACCTTTGCCAATTCTGGCATTAAATACCGTTGAGCGAAAGCCAATAAAGCAGTCATCCCCAACGTAAGCCGGACCGTGAATCAATGCCATGTGGGTAATGCAGGCCTGTTTGCCTATCCAAACAGAATATTCCTGACCATCATTGCCCACCACTCGCCCCTGTTCAAGTCCGTGAATAACCACCCCATCTTGTATATTGGTGGATTCACCAATGGCAAAGGGGGCGCCTTCATCAGCACGAATTGAGGTTCCTGGGGCAATGAGAACATTGGCTCCCACTTTCACCTCACCAATCAGGTTAGAGAAAGAATGTACATAGGCACTATCATCAATTTGGGGTTCGGCTAAGGTTTTCGACCAAGGTGTCGGGGGTGCCGCTCTTTTGCGGACTACCATTGCTACTTCAGTCCTCCTAATTAATTGAACAAGCCATCATTACCCACTTGAGCCGACAGACTCTCTCGGCTTGGCTAAAGTCGAATTACTTGGGTAAATAATTTTTACTAGCTTCGATACTCGTCTTTTTTGCTGTATAATTTTCGGTTTTCCACCGTTACGGTATCAATAATCCCCACCACCATCGCATCGAGCGGACGATGTTCTTGTCCGTCTTCTATTCGAGCAGCACTTCCTCTCGATACTAGCACCCATTCGTCAAGCCCTGCACCTACGATATCTCCCGCTACTTCATATTGAGGTAACGGTTGACCTTGGGCATCCATAAACTGTATTAATAGGAGCTTAACTCCTGTTAAACTACGGGTTTTATAGGTACTGACGACCGTGCCTTTAACTTTGGCAATTTGCATTATGATTAATTACTAATTGCCGCTTATACCCGTCTTAGAGGAGGATTGACGCTCTCGCGGAATTGTTCTACAGCTTCGGTGTAACGAATTGGTAGGACGTATTCTAGGTTTTCGTGGGGACGAGCAATAATATGGGTTGAAAGAACCTGTCCACCGTTAACTCGGCCAGCATTATCAATGCCGGCTGCAACAGATGCTTGGACTTCTGAAACATCACCGCGAACAATAACGGTAACACGACCGCTTCCGATTTTTTCGTACCCAACTAAGGTAACACGGGCAGCTTTAACCATAGCATCCGCCGCTTCTACAACGGCAGGGAAGCCCAAGGTTTCTACCATTCCAACAGCAATTGACATTAGTTTTTTCTCCTAATTTTGTGATTTGTTTTCATTGACCATTAACTATTCAATTAATGGCTAATAAGCTCGGAATTGCTCCACCTCTTCGGTGTAGCGGATCGGCAGAACGTATTCCAAGTTTTCGTGGGGACGGGCAATAATATGAGTTGAGAGAACTTCTCCTCCATTGACTCGATTCGCAGCATCAATTCCTGCACTCACAGATGCTTGTACCTCAGAAACGTCGCCTCGCACAATAACGGTAACGCGACCGCTTCCGATTTTTTCATACCCAACTAAGGTGACACGGGCAGCTTTAACCATAGCATCTGCCGCTTCTACAACGGCAGGAAAACCTCTGGTTTCGATCATTCCAACGGCAATTGGCATAGTGGATTTCCTCGCGATCGCCAAACTAAACAACTGTATAACCTGAATCAATCATCAAGCTCTGAACCATTCTCCTGATAGGAACAATCTCATCGCATTAATCACTGACACAGAAATCGGAGAATGCCTTATTTCATCAGTCTCCTATCGGTTGTAATCTACCCTTTTGAATCTGTTGTATTTTCAGTTCAAGGATTCCGGCAAGAAAAACCAGCACGGGAGTAGCTAACATATCAACCTATATAAAAGAATAGGCAACTGTGGCCCCTTTGACAATATAAATCACCATGATATTTTCTAATCTGATGGTTAATGAAAGTTAATAGTTAAGACAAAATCTCTAGAGATGTGCTGGTATCAATTCTTTGACCTTTCTTGAATAGCTCAAACTGTTTTATAATTTCTTCATACTAAACTTTTGAGGGGATATACTAAAGCTTGACAATAATCAAGAATAGGCTATTATCCTACTCAATCTGGTTTTGATGGAGATCTATTATCCTAACTGAAAAAATGATTGAGCCATTCAGGAATTTCCTTGAGTTAACCCTTTGGTATAGGTAAAGATACTTGATAGAAATTATCAACTTCGCTGGGTCAATTAGCCCGCTTGAGATTAAAGGAAGAAAATCGACCCAACACTAGGAATACTCAAAAAACTTTCTAGAAATAACCCTAATATACCAGAGTCAATGGGAATAACTTAGGGTTTATTCCCGAAAAAAATCCTTATTTTCTGGTTATATGAGGTGAAAAGCCAATAGAAAAACTGATATTCTCTATAAGAGATTAAGATAAAAGACTCCTAAATAATTTATGAGATGAACGATTTTCTTTTACAAAGTAGTTGGTTGATCCCAGTTTACGGTTTAATTGGTTCACTGTTAACCTTACCCTGGTCTTTAGGAATTATTCGCCGCACAGGACCGAGGCCAGCAGCCTATCTAAACTTGTTGATGACAGCACTTTCGTTTATTCACGGTTCATTGGACTTTTCAATTATTTGGCAACAATCACCTCAAAAATTGGTATTTCAATGGCTCCAGGTGGCGGATTTAGATTTATCCTTAGCTATAGAACTCTCTCCAGTGAGTTTAGGTGCGTTAGAATTAGTCGCCGGAATTAGCCTACTCGCTCAACTTTATGCCCTGGGTTATCTCGAAAAAGATTGGTCGTTGGCCAGATTTTTTGGATTGATGGGGGTATTTGAAGCGGCTTTAGGCGGAATTGCCCTCAGTGATTCTTTGTTACTGAGTTACGGTCTTTTAGAAATCCTCACCTTATCTACCTACCTATTAGTTGGGTTTTGGTATGCTCAACCGTTAGTGGTGACGGCGGCAAGGGATGCGTTTCTAACCAAGCGTGTCGGAGATATTATTCTGTTAATGGGATTAGTGGCTCTGTCTAGTTATGGAGAAGGATTAACTTTCTCTGAACTCGAAAGTTGGGCAAGTACCTCGAATTTAGCCCCTTTAAACGCAGCATTATTAGGACTATCTTTGATTGCAGGTCCTACAGGAAAATGCGCCCAATTTCCCCTTAATCTTTGGTTGGATGAGGCGATGGAAGGACCCAACCCTGCGGGCATTATGCGGAATTCCGTGGTAGTTTCGGCTGGAGCCTATGTATTAATTAAATTGCAACCCGTGTTTACCCTATCTCCTGTATCTTCTGATGCTTTGATTATATTAGGGTCAGTAACGGCGATAGGAGCTTCCTTGATGGCGTTAGCACAAATCGATATTAAACGAACTCTATCCCATTCCACCAGTGCCTATTTAGGATTAGTCTTTATTGCAGTGGGATTAGGTCAAGTCGATATAGCTTTATTATTAGTCTTTACCCATGCGATCGCCAAAGCTTTGTTATTTATGAGTGCAGGGGCGATCATTTCAACCACAAGCAATCAAAATATCACGGAAATGGGAGGAATTTGGTCACGGATGCCGGCTACCACTACTGCCTTTATGACAGGCTCTGCGGGCTTAGTTGCATTGCTACCACTAGGAATGTTTTGGACATTGCAACGGTGGTTTAATGGGGATTGGAATGTCCCTCGATGGTTATGTGCAATCGTCCTATTTGTGAATTTATTGTGTGCTTGGAACTTAACCCGTGTCTTCCGTTTAGTATTTTTAGGAAGTCCTCAACCTAAAACCCGTCGTACTCCCGAAGTTCCTTGGCCGATGGCTTTTCCGATGGTAACGTTAACCGTAACTACTTTAGTTGCTTCTTTTGTTGCGATTCACTGGCCATTTTGGTTATCCACCGTGTCACCATTAACGGATAATCATTCTATCGTCATTCAATGGGGAGTTCCCCTTTTAATTGGGTCAGGAATCATCGGTTTTCTCCTGGGAATTATTAGTCCCTTGCGACGGTCTTGGACTCGACCAACTCAATTCTATTTGCGGTTTTTTCAAGATTTATTTGCCTACGATTTTTACCTAAACCGTGTTTATGACTTAACCGTTGTAGCAGCAGTGGCAGGAATATCCCGTTTAAGTGCTTGGTTTGATCGCTATGTGGTTGATGGAGCTGTTAATTTAGTGAGTTTAGCTACTATTTTTAGTGGCAATGCTTTGAAATATAATGTCTCTGGACAATCACAATTTTATGTTTTGACTATTTTAATTGGGGTGAATTTATTAATGTGGTTTGTTCTCGGTGGAGAATGGAAAATGATGATCAATTATTGGTCATCTTTACTTTCTTAAATTGGTTTAAATAATTAGATAACATCAGGAGTCAATATATCAATGATGCTCAGTGCCTTAATCTGGATTCCGTTGGTCGGGGCTATCCTGATTGCTTTTTGGCCAGGAAAGCTAGATCTAATAGGTTGTCGCTTTTTAGCCATAGCGATCGCTAGTATCCCTCTCATTATCACCGTTATTCTCAGCTTGAACTTTGACCCTACTAATCCTAATGTCCAGTTTACTGAGTATTTACCTTGGATTACAGGGATTGGGCTAAATTATCATTTAGGGGTTGATGGCCTGTCATTTCCTCTAATTTTTCTCAATAGTTTGCTAACATTAATTGCGATTTATGCCAGTAGTGCAACTATTGAGCGATCGCGGTTTTATTATGCCTTGATTTTAATGCTCAATAGTGGGGTAATGGGGGCATTTGTTGCCCAAGATGTCTTACTCTTTTTCCTCTTTTTTGAGTTGGAAATTATCCCGTTGTATTTTCTTATTGCGATTTGGGGGGGAGCAAAGCGGGGTTATGCCGCGATGAAATTCCTACTCTACACGGCAGTTTCAGGGATTTTGATTTTAACCTCATTTTTGGGGTTAGCGTGGCTTTCAGGTGGATCTACCTTTGATTATGAAACCTTACGCTCCCATACCCTCCCTTTATCAACTCAATTAATTTTACTGGCTCCCCTCCTCATCGGTTTAACCATTAAAATTCCCATTTTCCCTTTCCATACCTGGTTACCTGATGCCCACGTGGAAGCTTCTACTCCTGTTTCAGTTTTGTTAGCAGGGGTATTGTTGAAATTAGGAACCTACGGGTTATTGCGTTTTGGCGTAGCATTATTTCTTGATGCTTGGGTATTTATAGCTCCCTGGTTAGCCACATTAGCAGCTATTAGTGCTTTGTATGGGGCATCATGTGCGATTGTTCAAAAAGACATGAAAAAAGTGGTAGCCTATTCTTCAATTGCTCACATGGGCTACATCTTATTAGCTGCTGCTGCTGCCACTCGATTAAGTATTACGGCTGCTACCTTCCAGATGGTCAGTCATGGGTTAATTTCTGCCCTATTATTCCTGTTAGTTGGGGTAGTTTATAAGAAAACCGGAAGCCGTGATGTAGACTTTTTACGAGGGTTACTCAACCCTCAACGGGGGTTGCCCATCACTGGAAGTTTAATGATTTTAGGAGTAATGGCTAGTGCTGGGATTCCAGGAATGGTAGGATTTATTGCTGAATTTCTAGTATTTCGAGGAAGTTTTCCTATTTTCCCAGTACAAACTTTGTTATGTCTAGTGGGGAGTGGTTTAACGGCAGTTTATTTCCTTTTGATGGTTAACCGTGTCTTTTTTGGTCGTTTAACTCCTGAACTTGCTCAATTACCTCGTGTGTTATGGTCTGAAAGAATACCAGCTTTTATATTATCTATGGGTATTGTCGTTTTGGGACTTCAACCCCATTGGATGGTGCGTTGGAATGAACCCCAAGTAGCTGTTTTATTAACAGGAAAGCCAGATATAGCTGTTGTTATGCAGCAGTGGCGAGAGGGTAAATTATTCAAATAATAAATTCAAATAATAAAACAGGATTTGGGTAATAAGCTATTGTGCATTTAAACTGTGTTTTAGCTTATCCCACTTACTCAATTTAATGATATTAACCCTGACTACAGTTAGACTAAGTTAGTCAAATACCAGTCTACTTTAATTTGATTCAATGTCGATTAAAAATTTTATTACTTTTTTTCTTTACAAAACTCTACAATGTATGGAAATAATCACCTAGGAAGATAAAGAAGAAGAAAAAAGGGCTGATTGACGATAATATGTGATCTAGAATACCTATTATTGCTTAAACTTTCTTTCGTTTATCGAATAATTTGGCAATGATTGTCTTACCCATTGTCTTAGTTAGCACGATTTACGATAATTTAATTCTCTGGAGTGGTAGGTTCATTGGACAAGGAGAATTACTAGAAACGCTTTCACAAATACGGTATTTACTTCACTATTTAGTTGTCCCGCTATTTATTGTTGTTGCTATTGAATTAGCTTATCGTTCCGAAGCTAAATGGGCTAATCAATTTCTCAGAGTGTCATCGTGGTTACTAGCTTTTGGGTTGGCAGGATTTGATGTTGTTAGAAATTTCATTGGACTAGAGTTAAAGCCCGAAATTTTCGCTAATGTTCTACGCTATGTTTCCATAGAACCCAAAATACCCATTATCACTATAATTGTGAATATTTTCGTGTTATTAGTAGGTATTGGGATTTGGGTAAGAACAAAAAATTGGCGTTGGTTATTTATCGGAGCTTTAATTGGTTTAATTGGTAATGCTTTACCGTCAGCACAAGTAGGAACTCTTCCTGGGAGTGCTTCCGAATGTGTTCTGGCTCTGAGTTTATTATTGACACAATACAACTTTGAAGAAGATTTTGAAGAGGACCTGGGGGGGCGACACTGAGGTTTTAAAGCATTATACAATCAGGGTTTGAGCCATGTATGGTTTACAAAGATAGTCCTTTTTCACAAGCTATTTTTGGGAAAACTTGCAATCATTTTCGCTAAAAACCCCATTATCTCGTTTAGTTCATTGGCGATCGCTACTTCTATCTTTTTCAAGCGCAACTTGCAGAAGTTAGACCAGGTATGGATTATAGGCGACTTGTCGCCCCCCCAGGAAGAGGACAAAGAGTTAGAAGAATTACAACTATCTTTGCCTTGTTTAACTTGCCCTGAAGGATGGAACGTTGCAGAATATTCAGGTTATAAAATCTTTTGGAAAGAAGAGCCAGAATATAGAATTTATCAAACAGGAAGTCATCATGAAGGTGACTTTGTAAGAATTTATGCTCCCAAAAAACCTTATGAGGAAAATGGCAAGCTAAAAGTTATTACATACTTGCATGGTTTTTCTCTTTGTTTACCCAAATTCTACGAACAGCATCTAGAAGAATTAGCTAAAGAAGGGTGCTATGTCTTTTTTCCTGACTATCAAAAGAGTGATTATCCAAACTTTCCCAAAGATGACGAAACCTGTCCAGAAACAACCAGTCTTCGAGGGACTTTTCGATATTGGTTATTAAATACTGGAGTATTATTACTTAAATTAATTTTGCGACGTAAAATCAATAGAAAAGAATTAGAAAAATTAGCTCAAGATGGAATTTTTCTAGCTCTAAGACTTGTTTTCGGTACATTGTTATTTGTCATTGCCGTTAATGTTGTTTATTTGTTGAATCGCAAATATGGTAAGAACTTGATCAGTATGATTATTACTGTTATAGCAAGTTTAAGAAGCGCACCTATAGAATGGCTTGGTTTTGCTGTTGATACCACAGCAGAAGGATGGGAGAAATTATGTGAATATAGCAAAATCTACCTAATCAACAGGTAGAGCGCGATCGCCAACAACTTAAGCAACAACAAAAAAACTATCAAGCTGAGATTCAACGAGATCTCGAAAAACTTCAACAACAGCAAAATCTACCTAATCAACAGGTAGAGCGTGATCGCCAGAAACTTAAACAACAACAAAAAAATTATCAACTTGAAGTTCAACGAGATCTCGCAAGAATTCAACAACAGCAAAATTTACTAACTTCTTTAGATAACAGAGAAGTTTTCTCTAGAACACATATCTCGCCAGAGAGTTTAGCATTTATTGGTGGAGGAGCGTTAGGAGGAATTAGCACTTCAGCAATGGTAGGAGGAATGGGATTAGTCGGAAAATTTGGCGGTATTGGTTTAGGGTTGGGAACAATGACAGGAACAGGAATGATAATCGGGGCGGCTACTTATGGAGGATTGAAAGCAATTACAGACAAAGACGCAACTGCACTGGGGGCAATCGGACTAGGAACCCTAGGAGGAGTTGGGGTATCTGCTACTGTCGGAGGGATTGGTTTAAGCGTTGGGGGAACAGCTTTTAGTATTGGAATGGGTTCAATGGCCACTGCGGGGGGAATAGTCGGACTAGGTATTTATGGACTCACCAAAATTTTCAGTCATACCAGTCAACCAACCAAACTCTACAGAAATCTACAATATCTAGAGGCAATTACCCTCGAATATGAAGAGGAACGAAAGTGGGCTGATTTGGAATCGGGTTATTTAGGCATTGAAGCGGAATTACAAGCTTTGAAAGCGACCCTACTTCAAGACAACAACAGTGGACAAACTACGGTATCATAGGGAGCGAAGCAGCTGAAGATTTTTTTTGACTTTTTCTTGAATCATTGCGGCTTCAGGATTTATGTTAGTTAGTTGGTGTTGTACCTCACGCCCCTAATCTGGTGAAAACTTGAAGCTATCAAATTTATTATTGGCATGATATAACCTGAACTCATCTTATCTGCTGCTATTAATCGATCCACTCTTTTGCTTATCACTAGAAAAAGCAAACAATCCCATTTTGTTAGGAGGAATAAATTGATGAAAACCTTAGTTCGTATTGCTGCTGTCCTAGTCGTGGCTATCAGTTGTTTAGGATTTGTGGGACAAGCAATGGCTGCACCTACTCTCAACCCAGTAGATGCTAAGCTAACCACAGAATTTGGTCAAAAAATCGACTTAAATAACAGTAACATTCGTGAGTTTCGGGAATTACGTGGCTTCTATCCCAACCTAGCCAGTAAGATTATTGTTAACTCTCCCTATGATGAAGTAGAAGAGGTTTTAGATATTCCTGGACTCAGTGAAAAACAACAAAAACGTTTACAAAGCAATTTAGACAAGTTTGTGGTTACTCCTCCTGCAAGTGAACTTACCGAAGGAGATGATCGCTTAAACCCTGGTCTTTACTAAACTTTCCTTGAAATAATCGTTTTTTCAGGAATCCACTCTTAACGGAGTGGTTTTTTTTTGTTTTCAATTAACAAACCCGACTAACATAAGGCTATTGTTGGGCAAAGTCGTTAAAATAAATATTTATCATACAACTACTATTTATTACCTTGATCTCCTCAGCTAATTCTGTTGTTGCTGACTCTCTGACAACCCAATTTGATATTTTAGTGGTGGGTTCAGGGGCGGCTGGACTATATGCAGCCTTATGTTTGCCCTCGAAGTATCAAGTGGGATTAATTACTAAAGATACCCTAAAAACAGGAGCCAGTGATTGGGCGCAGGGAGGAATTGCGGCGGCGATCGCTCCTGACGATTCTCCAAAGTTTCACCTCGAAGATACCCTCAAAGCAGGCGTTCAATTGTGTGATGATCGTGCTGTCGAGTTTCTCGTTAATGAAGCCCCTAGCGCGATCGCCTCTCTGGTAAAAATGGGAGTCGCCTTTGACCGCAAAAATAGCCAATTAGCTATGACGCTAGAAGCTGCCCATTCTCATCCTCGTGTGCTTCATGCGGCAGATACTACAGGACGGGCGATCGTTAGCACCCTCACAGAGAAAGTCTTAGAACGCCCCAATATTAAAATCATTTCCCAAGCAGTCGCTTTAAAATTATGGCTTGATCCGCCCCAAAAACAATGTCTTGGGGTCAGCGTTCTCTACCAAGGACAAATTCACTGGATTCGTTCATCTGCGGTCATTTTAGCCACAGGAGGGGGCGGTCAAGTCTATGCTCAAACCACTAATCCAGCCGTCAGTACAGGGGATGGGGTAGCTTTAGCTTGGCGAGGGGGCGCAGTTCTTCGGGATCTAGAGTTTTTCCAGTTTCATCCAACCGCCTTAACCAAACCCAATGCACCTCATTTTCTCATTAGTGAAGCGGTGCGAGGTGAAGGAGCGCATTTGATCGATCACCAAGGACGACGCTTTGCCTTTGATTACCATCCAAATGGGGAGTTAGCCCCAAGGGATGTAGTGAGTCGTGCTATTTTTAGCCACTTACAAAAGACCGCAGTAGATCCTGCCCATAGCCATGTTTACCTTGATTTACGTCCGATTGAACCCGAACGAATTCGCCGTCGTTTTCCCAATATTATTCAGGTTTGCCAAAATTGGGGAGTAGATGTATTTAAAGAACCAATTCCTGTGGCTCCAGCCGCCCATTACTGGATGGGGGGTATTCGAGTGAATCTCAATAATGAGACTTCTATTAAGGGACTCTATGCCATTGGAGAAACTGCAAGTACAGGGGTTCACGGAGCAAATCGTTTAGCCAGTAATTCTTTGTTAGAGTGTTTGGTATTTGCGGCTCAGTTATCCAAAATTGAAGTGAGTTCGCCACCAGCAATCAGTCGAGAAAGCGTTTCTATCATCAGGCATCAGGGAGATTGGACTACAGAAATAGAATTTATTAAGAATATTCGCCAAAATTTACCAATTTTAATCTGGAAAAGTGCGGGAATTTGTCGAGAGCAAACCATATTAGAAGCTGCGTTAGATCAAGTTAAGGACTGGCGAGAACAATTAACCCATCTCAACAGTAGCCAATATGTGTTGAACTTAGATCCTGGTCAAGAGATAATTTTTGACTCTCCCTTAGCACAAATCCACCTACGGACTTGTGCAGAAATCCTCAATTTATTGGACATTGCCTACTTAATTTTAAAAAGTGCCTTATTTCGCACAGAAAGCCGTGGAGGACATTATCGCATTGATTATCCTCAATCTTCTTCCCAATGGCAAGTACACACGCTGATCTGTGGTCAAACGTGGGAAACGTCTTTAATGATTCGTTAATTTCTAGGAATTATTGTTGATCATAATTGAGTTAAAACTCTCGTCATCCCAAGGGAGCGATTATTCTTTAATAAAAGTTTACCAATTTGAGGTGATAATTATGGCCAGACAATTTACCAAAATCGCTTTTACCGATAAGGTCAAAGAAGTTCAAGAACATTATGGTTCTAGGGAAATGTATGAAAACGTGGTTAAACGAGGGGTTTCTGAAGACAGTTTAACTGAACGAGAAATTGACTTTATTAATGCGCGGGATAGCTTTTATATGGGAACCGTTAACAGTAAGGGTTGGCCGTATATTCAATTTAGAGGAGGTCCAAAAGGATTTTTGAAAGTATTAGATGAAAAGACTTTGGGATTTGTGGATTTTCAAGGAAATTTACAATATCTTAGCGTTGGTAACTTATTAGAAAATGATCGTGTTTTCTTATTTTTAATGGATTATGCTCATCGAAAACGTTTAAAAATTTGGGGTCAGTCTCAAGTGATTGATGATAACCCAGAACTATTAACTCAATTAGCTGAGCCAGATTATGAAGCGGAATTAGGACGGGTTTTTATAATTAAAATAAAAGCATTAGATTGGAATTGTCCCCAACATATTCCGATTCGTTATTCTGAGGAAGAAGTTGAGGAAATGATGGTTCCTTTGCAAATAAAAATTAAAGAATTAGAAGCTAAATTAGCTAAGCTTTCTTCTTAGCTTTAGTCCAGAAAATCAATCTTAAAAGATTTAGCGATAACTATTAATGCTGATTAAGGAAGCCAAGGATACTGGCGAAAATTGGGAGAGCGTTTTTCTAAAAAAGCTTGTTTTCCTTCGGCTCCTTCTTCGGTCATATAATAAAGTAAGGTCGCATTTCCTGCTAATTCCTGTAACCCTGCTTGACCATCACAGTCAGCATTAAACGCTGCTTTTAAACAACGAATAGCAATGGGACTTTTAGCTAAAATTTCAGTCGCCCAAGTAATCCCTTCGGCTTCAAGTTGCTCAACCTCTACCACACAATTGACTAACCCCATTTCTAAAGCTTGTTGGGCGGTATATTGACGACACAAAAACCAAATTTCCCTGGCTTTTTTCTGCCCCACAATGCGGGCTAAATAACTTGCGCCAAACCCCCCATCAAAACTCCCTACCTTCGGGCCAGTTTGACCAAAAATAGCATTATCGGCCGCAATGGTAAGATCACAAATTAGATGTAAAACATGACCTCCACCAATAGCATAACCTGCGACTAAAGCAATGACTACTTTAGGCATAGAACGAATCAAACGTTGTAAGTCAAGAACATTTAACCGAGGAACTCCTGTATCATCTACATAGCCAGCTTTTCCTCGAACACTTTGATCGCCTCCTGAACAAAACGCATATTTCCCATCAGTATGAGGACCTGCCCCTGTTAATAAAATTACCCCAATTTGAGAATCTTCGCGGGCATCACAGAAAGCATCATAGAGTTCAAAGACTGTTTGAGGACGAAAAGCATTACGTTTGTGGGGACGATTAATGGTTATTTTAGCGATACCGTCAGACTTGTGATACAAGATATCTTCGTAGGATTTGGCTACTTGCCAGGTCACTTCCATAGAGTTCAGTTAATAGGGGATTTTTAAAGGAGAAACTAATGCTGAATTTTTATTTTTTCGCCGATTTTTAGTGATATTTTTTAAGCAATCGTTAATACTTGAAACACTATTACTTAATTTTCCTCTGAAGAGGTTTCTGCTTCAAGGGGTTGTTGTTCTACTTGTCCAAATTGTTCGCGTACATCATCAATAGCTAGATTAAGTTGAGCGATTTTATTTTCTAGACGACGACGTGCCATTTCAATATTCGTTTCGTTGTCTAATTTCTCACCTTTTGCTGATTTTAGTAAGGAGGGGTTGTCTTCTTCAGGATTATTATCAAGGCGTGATGCGACTAACGCCCCAATAACACCACCGACAACACCACCAACAATTGTTCCTGCTAAAAATCCGCCGACAAATCCATCTCGTTGACTCATAATTTCTAACCTTTATAATGTTCAATCTCTGAAAAATTGGGTCAAATATGCCTTAATCTCTTCAAGTTCCGAAGGCGCGATCGCCTGCATCTCCTAACCCTGGCACAATATATCCTTTATTATTTATTCCTTCATCAATAATAGCGGCATAAATATTCAAGCTGGGGTATTGTTCACTTAATTTTTGCAAAGCAGGGGGAGCCGCTACCACGGCAATAATTCGCATTAATTCAGGATTTGCTCCCCGTTTGGTCATTTCATCCATGGCAACTGTGATTGATCCCCCAGTAGCTAACATGGGTTCTAGGACAAGGATTCGGGTTTCGGGGTGAAATTGTTGGGGTAATTTATTAAGATAGCAACTAACGTCTAGGGTTTCTTCGTTGCGGGCTAACCCTAAATGATAGGTTGCAGCTAAGGGGAGAAGGGTTTGCGCCCCATCTAATAAGGCTAGTCCTGCCCGTAAAATAGGAACGACGGCCATGGGAACTTGAGGATTGATCAAGGTGGCTTGACAGTCTGTAATGGGGGTTTGTATGGTGGTTTCTAGGGTCGGTAACCAATAGCGAGTCGCTTCGTAGGTTAACCAACGTCCTAGTTCTGTCATTGCTGTTTTGAATAGAACATTCGGGGTATTAGCATCACGAGCAACCCCTAACCAATGCTTAATTAAAGGGTGATCGGGAACATAAACGCGCAGTTGAAAAGTCATGAAGATAAATAAACTGTTGAAGGGTTCAACCTAAGTCATCATACCCTGTTCTGACCAGCATTTATCAACTATCAACTATCAACTATCAACTATTCACTCTATTGAGATAATTCATGAAGTCGAGATTGGGCTAAGGTAAACCCTGGTTCAATTTCTAGGGCTTTGCGGTAACTGGCGATCGCCTCTTCTATTTTGCCCAATTTTTCTAAGGCACTGCCGCGATTGTACCAGCCTTGATAGTAGTTCGGTTGCAATTCTAACCCTTTATCCCAACAAGTGATCGCCCCTTCCCACTGTTCTAGTCCATAGAGGGCATTTCCCTTGGAATTCCAGGCTTGAAGATCGTCAGCATTGAGAAAAATCGCCCGATCAAAACTGTCGATCGCCTCATGTAATCGTCCTAAATTGCCCAAAGCACTGCCGCGATTGTGCCATCCTTGAGAGAGGGAAGGATTAAGTTCTAGGGCTTTATCCCAACTAGCGATCGCGCCTTCTAAATCCCCTTGATTAGCTTGTTGCATCCCTAGATTAAACCATTCTTGTTCCGTTTGTGGAGGGTTAACCCCTTGATCTTGAGTTTGTTCAGCTTCAAACTGATCGAGTAGGGCATCGATCAGTTGTTGGGGATCGGTTGATTCGGTTCTCAGTTGGGCTGCCAGTTGTTGGGCGAGGGTTTCATCTTGCTGTAACCGTTCTCTCAATTCTTCTATAGTCAGGGTTTGGGTTGGTTCGGGGGAAGCTTGAGGGGAGTCAGTTCCCAATGAAGGGGGGCTACCCTCGGAATTATCCGTTGTGGTCATTTCCTCATCAAGATCTGGGCCTTCATATTCCCAAATCCCGCTTTCTGCTTCTTTGCTATAGATTTTTCGGCCAATTTCATAGGATGTTTTCCCGATCAGTTCAGTTTCTCGAAAGGATTGGGCTAATTCCCCTAAACGCATCATCCGTGCAGCCAATTGTAGATTAGGGGCTGAAGATGCTATGGCTTTTTCTCCAAACCGTTCTAACCAACCTACCCAAGGTTTTGGTTTTCCCCGATCTCCCAAGTCTTCAAAATACTTGAGGATGCGCCCTTCGTGCCAACCGTGGGCAATGCCTTCTAGTAATTGGCTAAACAAAAACTCGTAATCCGTATCTGTCAGAGGACGGTTAGCCTCTTCTGGGTTACTAGCATTGCTTCTAGCAGGCGATCGCCCGCCAAAAAGCTGTCCCAAAAATTCTTGAATCCACTGCCAGATGCGTTTGAGTAAACCCTGCATGGTTATCTTTCTATACTTGAACGGTTATGGGGATCTTTGTTGCACCCTTCATTCTAATACTATTTCTCTCTAGATTCGTGGACGGAATAGATGGGAATGTTGGGGGTGATAAAGGCGCGATCGCTTTGAAGAACTAGGATTTAATGCTGGACTAATTAGATAAAGGGTTGTCCGAATTAACTTTTCTTCCCTGGTCACTTGTGCCATTTTTTCTAGGGGAACTAGCCAAATTTTTTCATCCGGCCACCCAATCCGAAAACACACGGCTATGGGGGTATCAGGGGGATAATGGTCTAGTAATTTTTCTTGGGCCGTTTCGATGTGACGAGCGGCTAAATACAAGCATAAACTAGCTTTATGAGCGGCTAAACTGGCTAATTCTTCAGGTTCGGGAACGGCTGAGGCGCGACCACTAACACGGGTTAAAATAATCGTCTGCACTAAGTCAGGAATGGTTAATTCTGCCCCTAACTTAGCGGCGGCTGCTTGGAAGGCACTTATCCCAGGAATTAATTCAAAGGGAATGTTTTCTTCTACTAGAATCTGTATTTGTTCGTGAATGGCACTATAAAGGGTTAAATCTCCTGAATGAAGACGAACAACCGAATGATTATTCTTGACCTGTTCTTTGGTTAAGGCCATAATTTCTTCTAGGGTTTTGCTGCCTGTGGGGATTAATTGGGCATCGGGACGAACATCTTGTAATATTTGTGTGGGAACTAGGGAGTCTGCATAGAAAATAACATCAGCTTGAGTGATAATTTTGTGTGCTTTGAGGGTTAATAAGTCTGGATCACCAGGGCCAGCACCGATGAAGTAGACAGCAGGTTTGAGAAGGGTCATACAAAAGAAATTGTTATGAAATATTGGTTAATGAAGTCCGAACCTCAAGTTTATAGTATTACTGATTTGCAACAAGAAGGTCAGACAATTTGGGATGGGGTGCGCAACTATCAAGCGCGTAATTTTTTACGACAGATGAAAGTAGGAGATCTGGCTTTTTTCTACCATTCTAATACTAAGCCCCCAGGAATTGTCGGGTTAATGCGAGTGATAGAAAGTAATGTTGTTGACCCAACTCAATTTGATCAAGATAGCCCTTATTATGATCCAAAGTCTACGCAAGAGTCTCCCCGTTGGCAAACAGTAACGGTTGAATTTGTTGAACAATTTTCTAAAATTCTCACTTTAACCACATTAAAACAAATGTTTAGTTCGGATGAATTTTTATTAGTTAAACGCGGAAACCGTTTATCTGTGATTCCTGTTAATACTACAATTGCTGAAAAAATCATTGATTTGGTTAAGATTTCTTAAAAATAAGTAGGTGGGCATAATTATACTCAGAGATTACAATATAGCGTTTCTCGCAACGAGTGGGGCTTTGCCGTGAACTTCGACAAGGCTCAGTTTCCGCTTCAGTCGAACGGTAAACTGTTATGTTATTTTTGTTCCCTGTTCTGGACTGCTTATCGTATTTTGACTTAAATTTAGGGTATTCAGAGGGCTAAATCTCAGTAATTTCACTATTGAAAAATTCATTCATTGGTAATACGTTAGCAGAATTATGAGCGACCTGAATTGGCTCAACGTTTCTGTATAGAAAGTTGTGCTACCTTGTATCATTCGTGACAACTTAAGGCTGTAAGTCAGATGTCAAGCCAGTTTTGCCTTACAAGTTTAATTCCCAAAGTTAGCCAGAAATGGAAGGACTTTGTTAGCGTATGCTGTCCGCTAAAAAAAATTCTTAAAACTCTCTTTCTTTAGCCCTATAATTGATAGTAATACTAAGGATTATTATTGTTAAGATATTCAGGGATAAGTTAGAGATTTAGCTGAAAAGAAAAACTCAGGAGTATTTCGTTGTTTTCGCCGGAAAGGTGCTACAATTAACTTAATATTATTCTTTCGTTTCGGTTTGACAATTCCTAAATCTTTATTTGACCGAGCAGCAAAATACTTCACAGGGTCTGTCGCTTCGCCTTTTTGATTAGCTACTCCAAAATGATACAGACCACGATAAATCATTTCTAATGAAATACGGTCAAAGGGTAAAGAAAGTTCATCAGCTACGGCATCTCCTAAGTCAATTAAAATGGCATAAAATAGCCATGTTCCCCATATCTGTAGTTTCACTCCATTGATTGAACCAACCCATAAATAACTCAAACCTAAAAGTCGTTTAACCGTATTAAATGCCTCCTCAATTCGCCATCTTTTCCCATATAAATTAGTCAGCTATTATTAATAGCTTTTTTATTGAATACCAACGCTTCTACCATTAGACCCAAAAATAATAGGTGTATCCTGCTTTATGGGTTCCCATCCTACATTATAACCAGCTTTCCAGGCTTGTTTTCTAGCTTCTCGAAACCCAGCAAAACTATCAGTCCGTACAATAAAAGCTAAATAATCAGTTTGAGGATTTAATTTAGCCAGCATTTTGGTAAATTCAGAATCAGTATTACCTAACTCTTTATGAGATTCTCCAATATTAGGATGAATGGGTTCATAAATTAAGGCATTAAGGTCATAAAAACGAACATTATAATAGTCAGTTTTGCCGCGAAATATTTTAAACCTGTTAACGATTCTAGCTCGACAAGACTCATATTGTTGAATTTGAGTAATATAGTAATCATACAAAATTGCATCGGTTGACTCAGGAATATTTGGAACTGGACATTCTGGTAATGCTTGCGTTAAATCTTTAATTTGTCGATCAATTTCTTTGTCATCAATATAAATGATTTTATTCCCTCTAATCTCAAAAAAATGGGGCTTTTTTTTACTTTGAGAAACTAAGGGGGTTTTAACAACAGTACTTGATTGTACCGCTACAACTGTAATAAACAAACTAATAAACATCAAAACACCAACGGTATTGGTGAGAATATCTAAAAATGAATCTAGGTTTTGAGTAGGAGCGTTATTTTTGCGCGATCTTCTATTTCTCATGATAAGTTTTATTTTTTTGATAACTGATAAATTTTTAATATCTTAACATTCAAAGCAACGTAATATTATCATGGACTCCATAAGCATTAACTGATACAATTACGGATTCAACCCTGATCGCTAAAAAAGTTACGCAAAGTATTTTGATTGAATTATTCATGGAGGTCTTTCTAATACGGCTAGACGTGCTAGAAATCGAAGAGCTTGTTTTTGGCTCTTTTTATTATTTAAAGCGGCGTTGCATCGTTGTGGGATGATGATTAAATTTCCATAGGACAAAACTACTGATATCAAAGGAAAAATTATTGCACCCAAATCAAAATCATCCTTTGATTGTGGAACGCCTTTAAAGCAACTATAATATCATTGTTGTAATGTTAATTAACATGACCATGCAGAGCCAAGAAGAAAGCCCCTCTAATTTAATTAAATTAATCCGAACTACTTTTATTGGTGGATTTTTAGTTGTTCTTCCTGCTTATTTAGCTATTTTAGCTTTTCATCAAACAGTCAAAGGATTAATTAGATTAGTTGTTATATTTCTAAAACCTATTGCTAATCTCTTAGGAATTGATAAAAATATAATTGCTGTTCCCGTTGCTCTATTTCTATTTCTTTTTGTTTGTTTTATAGCAGGAGTAATCTTAAAAACTCGTTATTCTATCATTGTCAAAAAAACGATTAGTCCTATTTTTAAAAAAATTCCAGGTTATTTATTAATTCGTAGTTTAATAAAGCGGGTTGCAAACCTAGAAAAAACAGAGACTTTAGGAGCAGCATTTGTCTCCCTAGGAGAAAGTCATCAATCTTTATCTCCTGCATTTTTAATTGAAAAACATGATAATGGAATGTACACTATATTTGTTCCTACTGTACCTACACCGACTGTTGGTAACTTATATGTTATTCCCCAAGATAGAATCTTTCCTGTGGATGTTCCCTTACTAGATATGGTTAAATTTATTTCTAAATGGGGGGAAGCATCTCCTCAGTTAAGAGCAGCAATAAAAAAGATAAATATAGATAAAAATAATCTTAATTCTTCCCAAGAATAAAATTTATAATTTTTGGATTAACTATTAACTTAACTATGGTGCTGATTCTATTTTAAGCTTCCATCCTTTTTCAATGGGTTCATATCCAATATCAATGCCTAGCTTTTCTACTCTATCTCGAACTTGTTGAAACACTTCAACTCCTTCAGGACGAAGCACAACAATTAAGTATTCTTGCTCTTTATTTTTACGGACTTCAGTAATAAGTTTACTTAACTCTGATTGAGGACTATCTATCTCAGATAGAGGAACAAATTTTTGACTAGGGTGAAGAATTACTCCATCTTTTCGACATTCAATATATCTCGGAATTTTGCCTCGATTGCTGCCATCGGTTTCTGTTTTGGCGACGATAGTAATTTCCCGTTGACTACTTAAAAGCTGTGTGGTTAATACGATAATTAATAAAATTAATGTCCCAATAGTACAAGCAAGAATTGATAAAAAAGGAAATAATTCAACTTCTACGGAATTACGAGCAAAAGTCCGCCTAGGCATTGTTTAACCCTCCGATAAATCTTCGGTATCAGCAAAAGTAATCAAACGAGGTTTACTTAATTTTTCGAGGAGAGGTTTAAGGGTATGAATTTCTTTGATCATGGAGTCAGATAATTCTCTGTTGACTTTTAATTGCTCTTCTAAAACTGATAAAAATTGGCTTCTTTCTTCAATTGTTATTTTATTTATTTGTTCAATCTGTTCAATTAATTTATTATTAAACTGTTGAACTTTTTCCAATTCGCCCATAAAATTTTCTGCCAGAGATTTAGCAGCTTGTTGAGCATAATCATGAGCGGGTTCAATTAATTTTTGGGGACTGGGTAAATATTCCTCAATTGCTTGACCGACTGATAACTTAATAGTAGATTCATCGAACTTATCTGACTGTTCTCTAAAGCGTGGGATAAGATTCTCACTAATAAAAATATCAATTCCCAGTAATAGACGAGATTCAATCCGTTCTACTAATACTAAAGGGATCATTACTAAAACACTTAGTAACAAAGCTAAAAGAGTCGTATCAAATGCCACAGCCAAACCGCTAGTAACGGCTCCAATTCCCTCTTTAATTTGTTCAATTTCTCCTGACTGTTCCAAGAAACCAGAAAAGCCATTCACCGCTCGACTAATCCCAATCACTGTACCAATAAATCCTAATAGAGGAATTGCCCAAACGAGAATTCTAGGAAAGGTATAGGATGACTCAGAAGCACTGAGATAAAAGGTAGAATCATCAAGAGCTAATTCTGTGGCTGCTTTGCGACTTCCTGATTGAATATAAGCAGCAATGACTCGACTACAACGAATCGCTAACAGACGATCTTTCTTGGCTAAATTCTTTTGTAAACTTAGTAAATCTGGTGACCGAGGATTATCAAAATTGATTAATTCAGGGAGCCACTGTTTGCGGAGAAAACTAACTTCTTGTCGCAATTTTACCAATTTTATAACAATCAAAGATAGGACAATCGTTGCTAAATAAACTACTAAATATTGAGTTAGGCCCCGTTCATAGAGAAGTATTCCCAGAAAAGAAGTTTTAAACGGGAAAGCGATCGCATAAATCACAATAGCAAGTCCTAAGGCAAGTGCCAAAACTAGCCAGAGATTAACATCTAATTTTTTGCGCTCATAATCTCCTGACGTTAACAGATATTGATCAGTCCCTTTGGCTTTCATTGTCAACTAAAGAAAATTTTAATAAAGACATCACCTCAGTTTAACACCCCAATTTGTTGATGATTCTTGTTATCTTAAAATCTTGGACATTATTTCAACCATAGAGGCTTCTGACCAAATGTTAGACTGGAATCTTGCACCTTGTTTAAAATGAGCTAGTAAAGATCGCCAACACTTTGATTTTTGATTAAGTTATATGGTACTGGTGCAAGGTGTGAGTCACAGAGATATCAAAGGGGATGAAATCTCTAGGGGTTGTCTGTGGAACATAGGTAAGGTGACAGTAAAGGTACTCCCCTTACCCACTTGAGAGGTAACGCCAATGGTTCCCCCCATTCCTTCGACTAAGGTTTTAACAATGGACAGTCCGAGTCCTGTCCCTCCAGTAGTGCGACTTCTGGCTTCATCTACCCGATAAAATCGCTCAAAAATTCGCCCTTGATCTGACAGAGGAATTCCTCGACCGCGATCGCATACTTGTAACTTGACAGTTTTGTGATCTTGATAAAGTTTAACGGTAATCACCGAGTTTGGGTCAGAATATTTGACCCCATTATCAATTAAATTAAGGAGAATTTGTTTCAGGCGGTTACTATCACCTTTAACAGTCAGAGAAATTGATGGAATCTCAAAATTAATGGTACGATCGCTATATTGACGAGTCATCCCCCTTACTTCTTCAAGTAAGTCATTGAGGACAACCGGTTCAAGATGAAAGTGCATTCGTCCACTGTCGGCTCGGGCTAAGTCTAATAAATCCTGTAATAATTGGGTGGTGCGATCGGCTTCAGAGGCAGCAATTTCCAGGGCTTCTCGCTGGATATCACTTAAATTACTTCCCCGTCTTAGGGTACTTTGTAAATAACCAGAGACAACGGTTAGAGGAGTTCGTAACTCATGGGACACATTACTGACTAATTGGCGTTGATGTTCCCAAGCATCGGATAAGCGAAGCAGCATTTGATCAAAGGTTTGGGCTAATTCTTTGACCTCACTAGGGGCTTTTTCTAGACGAATATGGGCTTCTCCTAATTGATCAGCAGAAATATTGGCGGTAATCTGACTAATGCGTTTGAGGGGAAGGAGCGATCGCTTAACATACCAAGCGATGGCCATAGTCATAAAAATAATAGCAATTAAACTGGCCACCCCCAGACTACGGATCAAACTCAGAAACATAATTTGGTCATTGGTGATATCTTGAGCCATATAAAATTGACCTAGGTTAGTCCCTTTGACGATCAACGGGGTAGCACACATTAACCAGTAACGTCCATTAGCTAATTGTAATTCTGGTTGGGGAGGAATCCTGGTTAAAGAGACTAAATGTGTTCCCTCCATCCCCATTTTTAAGGGGGTTGATTGGGCAATAATTTCGCCTTGAGGATTTTCGACCCATAAGAGAGTATTGTTATTGGTGAGATTATCAATGGCTTTTTGGACTCCTGTTTCTAGGGACACCATATCACTGTAGATTTTTACGTCATTAGGAAAACGTCCGACAATATAGTTAATATTCTGTTTATGGGTGACAATCAATATTTTTTGCATTCGCCAACTAATCCAAGTGACAACCCCTGTGAGTCCAATTAGGGATACTGCGGCGATACCTACTGTGAGTCGAACTCCCAAAGAGGTTGGATCAAGATTGGGTTTGAAATGACGTATCACACGAGAAAAGGGACTCAACAGGTTCATGGAGTTAATTTAGAGAGATAATCAAAATTTTAGAATAATATTATTTTCTGATTCTAAGTTAAATGTTTGATGATGTAATTGTGAGTTTTTGCTGAATGTTAGGATGACTAATATTTGGGAAAGTCGTTAAAATCAGCAGTGAGAATTACTATTCCCTTGGAGATTAGGATAAAGACAATGACAGAACCCTTTAGATTTAGTAATGGTCAACAGGCTAATAATGTAGAAGATTTAATCAAAATCTGCCAAGAGTCTCCCCAGGAGGGAATTAATTACTTAAACCGAGGAGACTTAGAAAACTGGCTGATGTATATTGGAGAAGCTAATTTTGCCCAAAAAGCTAAACAAGCTAGGGAAGCTTCTGTGTCTGATGCAGAAAAGTTAAGCCAGTTTTTAGCAAGCTATCAAGTCAAACAAGATTCAGAAACTTCTGCAACTCCCACTTCTCCCCCTGAACCTCCTAAAACGACTCCTCCAAAACCATCTGCTCAACCAACGCCAACCTCACAAACCAAGCCTAACAAACCGCCTTCAACGCCAAAATCAGAACCCACTAATCCTATCGTTAAATGGTTACAAAATCTATTCAAATAGACAATTGAAACCATATTAGTAATTAGTTAATAGTCATTACTCAATTACTTTTGACTATTAACTTTTTTTTGAGATTCATTTAAAGTTTATAGCCAAATTTTCGCAAGATTTCTTGACGAGCTAGAATGTCGTCTTCTGTTTCAACCCCTAGGGGAGAATAGCCATCAACTACCCCTAAAATCCCCCTTCCTTGGTCAGTTTGGGCAATAATAACTTGGACAGGGTTAGCCGTGGCGCAATAGATAGTACAGACTTCTGGACACTGTTTAATACTGTTTAAAAAATTGATGGGAAAGGCATCTTTAAGTAGAATAACAAAGCTATGACCCGCCGCGATCGCTTGGGCATTTTCAACCGCTACGGTTTCCAATTCTGTGTCATTTCCTGTGACTCGAATTAATCGTTGTGCGGATGCTTCACAAAAACCTAGGCCAAATTTAACTTGTCCTGACGTTCCCACCATTACCTCATGTAAGTCTTCCACGGTTTTGATAAAGTGGCTATGACCTAAAATTAGGTTGCATCCTTCAGGAATGTCTAAGGAGATAACTTGAAGTTCCATTTTATTTAGCACTCATCGATTAAGGTTAAGACAACTTTCACATCGAGCGAAGCCGAGAGGTTAAATTTCTTAAACTCACTCACGACAAAGTTATTCATCCTAAATTCTAACTTCTAAATTCTGCTATAGTTGTTGTTCTTGACGATACAATACGCTTTCACACAATAAAGTTAATCCAATCAGAAGAATGACGGTTATTAATAATAAAGTAATCATTTTATTGACCTTCCTTTATCTTTTTTTCTCTAATTTTTAATTTACTCAAAAAAATAATTTTTTCAACCTAATTCAGTCTCAAAGATACAATTCAATAAAAATCTTAATGTTTTTTCAATTAATTAGCTTAAATTAAATTTTGGTTACAGAGGAGTTGGTTTGATTAGCCCAGGACGTATCTTGCGTAAAGATGATATCTACGGTTAAATCATGGTAAGATTGCTGCATTTTTTCGGTAATTTGCATCCGTAGTCTATCTAGTTCTTTAATACTTATTTGAGAAAATTCTTGGGGAATTAACCAAAAAATGTGTAGATAAATATTCTGACCAGCTTGGGTCATTCTTAACCAATATTGCTCACAGGGAAACTCCGCGATCGCCGTTTCAACCACTAATCGTAATTGCTTTTGAATTTCAGAATGGGGCGCACCTAAGAGAATTTGATTAGCACTTTCAATAATAATTTTAACAGGAACGGGAAGGGTAATGAGAACTAAAACGGTTACAATAATAGGATCAGCATAGGGAACTAAATTTGACCATGAGGTTCCTTGAATGAAAGCGACAATACCAAAAGCAACCCCTACTGATAGACTAATAAGTCCATTAATCAACCAGTTTTGTGCGTCTACAATAAGTATTGAAGATCCTGTTTTTTTGGCTATAAATTTTTGACTAATCCCAATGATTAAACAACCAGAGGCGGCGATAATTGCATAGATAACCCCTAGTCCAGCATTTAGCATTCTTCCCCCGTGTAACAAAGCACTAATCGCTGAAAATAGGGCAAATAGAGAAAGAATAAAAATTAGTAATCCTTTACTCAGATTAACTAAGGGAATAAAACTTAAATAACCAAATTGAAATTGACTTCCTTCAGGTTGTTTAACTAACCAAGCAATCCATAATGAGGCGACAGCCATCATCAAACTAATAATATTAAAAAAACCATCAAGTAAAATCGCTTCTGACTCAATATAGAGTCCAAAAGAAATGCCTAAAATAGACATAAATAAAGCACCATATATAGACAAATATAGCCCTGTTTTTTCAAGTTTTTGGCGATTCATAAATCATAAATTATTAATTGCAATTACTTTTTATTTTGTTTTGTGACATACATAAATTAAGGGCTTTAGCCCTTACTAAAAACTTTCTATAGTCTAAGTTGAGGAGGATAGAGACTACTAAATCTCTATCCCATATTAACTATTAACTATTAACTCTGACTGCTTCACTTTTTAATAAAGCTTTAGTTTCGGATTCCCCCGATTTCCGTAGTTGCTTAGTCATTTCTAACCCCGTCAAAGTAATAATTAAATATTGACCCAGAATCGAAAAAATAATTGTAGATGTGGTTCCCAATTTGGCACAATGTTCAAGAATAATTAGGGGGAAAAAACTAAAAAGCCAAGGGGACATTATATCATTAGGATTCAGTCCTAGAATGCCAAAACAGATGGGAGGTAAAATAATCAATGAAGTTACTCCTAACATCGCTAAAAAATTACGTTTAGGCGTTTTCATTAGTAAAATTCGTTGGGCAACCAATCCAGCCATTAAAACCATGTTTAAACCCAAGAATAAACCCAATACAAGCCACCATTTTAGAGACCCTAATGGAGTGATGGCAATAGAGGGAAATAAGTAGAGGAAAATAAGCCCTAAATTAAGGGTAATAGCGACCGTTGAGGGACTTCTTTCCCCGAATACTAAATCTGCAAGAATAGACCGATGATGATGGTGTGTTTGATGACGATATCTCGCCCAGTCTTGTAGGGGTTGACGGTCAGGACTTAAGGCTGCAATCAACAGTAAAATAAACCCTAGGATAAACATTTGCAATATAGCAAAGTTGTCAAAAATATCATACTTAAAGTGTCGATTTTGCTCAATTTGAAAGACAAATCCTAATACCATCGTAATAAAACTTACTGATAACCAATAGCTTTGGGCTTTGCTTAACCAGGTTGCTATAGGATTATGAAAACGGCGTTTTAAAGCTTGGGAAATCCAATAAGTCCATAAACTGTAATTCACTAGCAGAAAACCAATGCCTAACCAAGTATTATTCCATAAACTTTGTCCATACCAGAGAAGGTTGTGAATATCTTCGTAGTTAAAATCTATGGTGTTTGTGGGTAAAAATGTAGATTCGGCTAAGTAGGATAAAATAGTTCCTGGATAAAAAATCGTAATCCAGTCAAAAGGATTATTATAGATAAAAGTTCCTGAAGAATAGGTCATCATTCCTGTCATGACAAACAAGAAAAACAAGACTAACCCACTGCCTAAAAATGCCTGAAATCCTCCTAAACCAGAATTCATTAAACCAAACAACAAAGCAAAGTTAAAAAAGAAAGCACAACTGGCTAACAGTACGCCATAGAAAGCGAAAATTAAACCGATGGGAATATGGGCTTGCCACCCAGCAATTAAATGTAAGGGTAATGCTAACAATCCTAGAAAGTAAACTAAACTAGGAACTCCTAATAGTTTCCCCATCAAAATATTATCAGCAGACCGAGGACTTAAACGAATAAAATTAAGGGTTCCTCGACTTTCTTCTTTAGATAAATCATTAATCAGTAGGTAAGTTCCGGCAACCAATACAACAAACATTCCAATGATGCTAAGGATACGAAAAATATCAAACCACCACAGTTGCCAATTAATCACCCAATGACCCAATAAATCAGTTATACAATAGGGGTTAGCGTAATGGGAATGACGATAAACATCAGGAGGAGGACTGGCGGTACAATAACGATTAAACTGATTCAATCCTCCCGTTGGTTGGGTAATCGCAAGGTCAATTTCTTTCGGGAGGTTGCTCCCAAAAATCACTAACAAAAAACATTGACTAATAAGAGCGATCGCTGCAGCGATCGCCATGTTTCTTTTATTTAGCCGTCCTTTGAGTTCCCGCAATAACTGGGGATTCCAATCTCCAAGGCGATCAAGGGCTGTTGTCAGCATTACCACGTCCTCAGTCAAATTCACAAAGTGTTTTACAAAAATTAATCTTTATTGAGATGAATTATCCATCATTGTTCAATGATAATGTTTTTATTGGTTTTTTAGGGTAACTTAGTGTGCGATTGAAAAATTATCACTCACTAATATATTTACAAAGAAAAAGGAAGGTCAATGTCCTTCCTTCTCACCTTTAATTAAATTGAAAGAATTTTAATGGGGACGACGAGGCAATTTTAGCTCACTTGTTTGTGTCCTAACTTCAGAAAAATGGTTTCTAAATCTTCTTGGGTGCAATAAAATTCTCGGATAGGAATTCCTTCCGTGATTAGCGATCGCAGTAAGTCTACACTTTCTTCATCGTCTCCCGAAAAATTCACCCGCAGACTATTCTTTTCTGGAATAAGTTCCCATTCTTCTACTAAAGGATGTTTTTTTAATTCTCTTTTTAAGACTTCTAAATCTCCCAAAGTAGCAATAATAATTTGTTGTAAAGATAATCGTTGATATAGTTCGCTTAAGGAGGTACTTTCTACGAGACATCCTAGTTCCATAATACCCACCGATGTACATAACTGAGCTAAATCACTGAGAACGTGAGAAGAAATTAAAATAGTCATTCCCGCTAGTTGTAGAACCTTAATAATTTCTCTAAACTGCATTCTGGCAATGGGATCTAACCCTGATACTGGTTCATCTAAAAGTAATAACATGGGTTCATGGATAATGGTTCTCGCTAAACTTAAGCGCTGTTTCATTCCCCGTGATAAGCTATTAATTTTCCTGTGACGTTTACTGGTTAATTGAACTAATTCGAGAACCTCTTGAATACGACGACGACGATGGGGAGATTTGAGGTGATAAAGTCGTGCAAAATAGTCTAAATAATCCCAAACATTCAAGTCTTCATAGAGAGGAAAGTCATCGGGAAGATAGCCTAATTGCTGTTTGAGACGGGGGTTACTATTATTTCGGAATAAGCGATCGCCGTAGAGATAAATTTCGCCTGTGGTAGGTTCTTCATCGGTCGATAACATCCGAATTAGGGTCGTTTTCCCCGCACCATTAGGACCAATTAGTCCATAAACTTCCCCTGTTTCTACTTGTAATTCTACTTGATTAACTGCCACATAACGGTCAAATTGTTTAGTGAGACCATGGGTAGCGATCGCTAGTTCTTGTTCCATTATCAACTATCAACTATCAACTATCAACTATCAACTACTTAGGATTCCATTAATTCGTGGAACCGTTCACGACCTTCATTATAATCTTTACTTTCATACCCCATTACCTGACGAATAATCCATTTTTGAGGGATACCATCTTTAAGGAGTAAAGTAATTGCTTCACGCCAAATTTCATCTTCATCGAGATGATTACTAACCCACCAACTACCAGTTTCTCGAAAACTTGTTTTACTATTTTGTTGATCAAAGTGGAGATACAGAGCTGCTAATAAAGCGGGAAAGTGATTTTTAGGAACTTTTTCATTTTCGGTATTAATGATGTCCCAATCTTCTGAGGTGAGTTGATTAATATATCTCTTTTGTTGTTCTTTAATCGCCAATTTTTTAGAAATTTTAGTTAATCTTCCCGGATTAACGTAGGGAAAAAGTCGATATAAATAATCAGCAACGATTGCTTTAAACAAAGCATCTCCTAAAAATTGTAGCTGTTTATCGGGAGATGATCTTTGTGTAATTTGCTTTAAGTGACGGGCTAATAAGGGATCAATTAATTGTTTTTTGAGCCAATTATAGGTTTGAGATAAACCCCGATCGATATATATTGCCCCGACTAATGCTTTAAGAGCTTTTTCAAAAGGATTATTGCGTTTGAGGCGGAGGCGATGCCGTTCGTCTTTAACCGCTAAAAAAGGAAAACTTTCTCCTAATCCTAATTTAAACCAAAGGTCGGTCAATCTTTCCTCTTCTTCCAATTTACCCCGCAACGCAGTCAATTTCCCTACCGGTAAATAGGGACAATTTTGATAGAGATAATGGGTAATAATTAATCTGAGAATCGTTTCTCCGAGGTATTCTAATCGCTCATTATCGTTTTCGGGGGCGTTAATTTGTTGGGCATAAGACGGATGAATCAGAGACTCAAAAAGAAGATCGCTATTTTTGAAGTGAATACCGATTTTATCTTCAAGGGGGGCAGGGTTCCAGTCCATCTTTAATATTACTCAAATTTATTGACTATTTTTATTATATTGCTATTTTAGCTTTTGTATTTTCTCAACGATATTCCCGAGGAACTATTCACGATAAAATAACATCCATATCTTATTGCTCCTTTTCTTGATTTGGTTGATATGCTTCAGTTTCAAATCCAGTCTGATAGTGATATTCCCTCTTCTAAACAATTATTTGACCAAATTCGCTTTGCTATTGCTTCTCGTCAATATCCCCCTGGCCATCGTTTACCCAGTACCCGACAATTAGCAACCATTACAGGACTTCATCGCAACACCATTAGTAAAGTCTATCAACAACTAGAAGAAGCTGGTCTAGTAGAATCTATTGCGGGATCAGGAATTTACGTTAAAATTCAAGGAAATGAAACGGGAAAACTCCCAGGTTCTCCGTTATTTGTCCAATATCCTGAAGCGAGTCAATTAGTCCAAAAAAGCTTAGATGAATTGCTGTGGCAAGGGCTAACGATTTCTCAGGTTAAAGAATTATTTCTAGCTGCCCTTGACTGGCGGTTGCGTTGCAGCGCGCAGGTTTTGGTAACGGTTCCCACGAAAGATTTAGGGGCAGGGGAGTTAATCCTACAGGAACTAGAGAAGGCTTTAGCGATTCCTGTTCAATTGGTTCCCCTTGAAGAATTAGCGCAAGTTATCGCTGAAACTAAATCAGGAACGGTGGTAACAAGCCGTTATTTTTTTGCTGAGGCTGAATCAATTGCCTCTCCTTTCTCAGTTCGGGTGATTCCTCTAGATATTTATGATTACAGTAAGGAACTGGCGATGGTTAGAGAGTTGCCTTTAGATACCCGTTTAGGGATCGTTAGTCTTAGTCCAGGGATTTTAAGTGTGGCCGAAATTCTGATCCATAGCTTACGAGGGGATGATTTATTGTTAATTTTAGCTCAAGCGAGCGATCGCCCTAAGCTTCTGGGGTTAGTCCGTTCAGCACAAACTATTATTTGTGATCCTGCTAGTTATCCTATTGTTAAGCAAGCTATCTTAGCTGTTCGGGATGATCTGATCCGTCCTCCTCATGTTATTTGTTCTGAAAATTACATTGGAGATAAGTCCATTCAGTTACTTAAACTAGAGTTAGGATTAGGGGAAGAATAGTTAATAGTTGACAGTTGATAGTTAATAGTTAATAGTTATTGGAGATATGGCACTCGGCGATCAAATTTATGTCTATCGAGAATTATTAAACCTTCAAGGGGTTTATGAACACCACGGAATTGATTGTGGGGATAATACGGTTATTCATTATCGTAAACCTAGTGAAACAATCGAACGAACATCCTTATTAACATTCACCAGAGGAAATCAACTTTATCTCAGGGAATATGCTAATGGTTTTTGTTTTATTCCTAATGTGGTTGTTCATCGAGCGGAAACTCGTTTAGGAGAAAAGAAATACAACTTTTTATTTAATAACTGTGAGCATTTTGCTACTTGGTGTAAGACAGGAATTAGTCATAGTTCTCAAATCAAAGAGTTTGTTCCTTTTATTAAAAATTTTAATGTTTCTCAATTATATGATCCTTTAAAACGTGCTTTAAAGAATGCTGATCCTCAAAATGCGCAACAATTACTAAAAGAGGCTTTAGAACATATTAGAGTTGTTTGGGATGAGATTCAACCTCAATATAAAGAAGCGATCAAAGAAAGAGATACGTGGGATAAAGTAGCAAGGGAAGCAGTTAAGCGTAATCGAGATGATTTAGCTCGTGCTGCTTTAGAAAAAAAGTTAACGTATCAAAAAAAAGTTAATCGTTTACAAGAACAATTAGATCAGTTAGCAATCATGACAGAAAAAGTCTTAAAAAATCTTTTAGGAAGAAATTCGTCATGGTGACGGGCGTTAATGTCATCAGACAAACCTGAATTGAGCCAAGATATTAAGCTAAAGACTTAAACCTAGGATACAATTAAACGAATTGACTGGGTTGCTAATTTTAATGAGGTGTGATGGATATCATCGGTTTTTTGTTACTAGGAACTTTAGCGGGGATGTTGAGCGGATTGATTGGAATTGGTGGGGGTGTTCTTATTACTCCATCGTTAATTTTTTTGTTCAATTTTTCTCAACATCAAGCCCAAGGAACTACTCTAGCTCTATTAGTTCCTCCCATTGGTCTCCTAGCAGCTTGGACTTATTATCAACAAGGCTATGTAGATCTAAAAGCGGCTATCTTAATTTGTTTAGGCTTTTTTTTGGGGGGATTATTAGGGGCTAAATTTGCGGTTGGTCTTTCTGAACAGATTCTCAAAAAAATCTTTGGAACAACTTTAATTATTCTTGGGGTAAAAATTTTTGTCTCTAACTAATTTTTCTTTTTAGGGATAATTTTGAGAACACCAGTTAAGCAGAAGTATGATAACTATTAAGGCAATTTACCCACAGGGGGAGATTTCCTGTACTTATTGCTTTAGCACAGGCTGAATACCCATTGGCGATAGAATAGGATTGACCACTACTACTATCAATCCATGTCTGAATTTTTTCCAGACTGGTGTGTTGGTAATCCTCCATCAACATAATTTTCACAAAAGCATGATTGAGGGGCTTCAAATGATTAGGTTTTGACCAACCTATAATAAGGACATAGTCTTTTTGATACGGGTCTACTATTTGATAAACGACAACCCCTTGATTTTCAGCAAGGGATTCTCTCCTAAAATCAAAGGTAACTAATTCTCCAGGGTTAATACTTTCGGGAATTTTATATATTCCTCTTATTCCATTCCACGATTTACTTTCTTTAAAATTAAGTTTTCTCAAGCTACTATTTTCAATAATAATTGTTATTATGCTTGGGTGAAATCCTCTATTTTTATAACGGGATAGACCTTCGGATGTTTTCTGGTTTAAGCGGAAAAAATTGGTAAAATTAAATGAAGTATAGAAACTTTTTTCAAGAGAAATGCTTTTGACTTGCTCATAAACCCACATTTGTCCTAATCCTCAATATTCTTGCTGATTCAAAGATATTAAAATTAAGAAAGGATGTCAGTCCCTTAAAAAATAGAAATAGACCTAAGCTAATGGTAATTAAAGAGTGTTTGTTAGGGACAAGTAGTAGAAAAAAGTAGAAAAAAATGGAAATATTGGGAATAATCTGGATTAAATTTGGTCTTACAATATGAGTCAATAATAAATCTAGACAGCAAAATCAATTCGCTGTCTGATCACAAAACAAATGTTAACAATAAGCCTTAACTTTCAGTCGCTACTTCAGGATATAATCCTAGTTGTTTAGCCAATTCACGAGCAATAAAGATTAAAAATTTTGCCCCATCTTGATTACCTTGATGGGCTTGCATGGTAGCAACTTCCATTAAGGTTTGAACAAAATCTGGATCAATTAAACCCATGTTAGCTTCTAATACATCAGGTTCTTGTCCATTGGGACAACTAACTAAGTCTTGGATAAGTTGAAAATATTGTTGTTGACGAGATTCTGTCATGATAATAGTTCTCCTGGGGTAAATAGTCGGGTGAGGTTTAACTCACTTAATCGTCGTCTTCGTCAGGGGATTTTGTTAAAACTTCAAAAACTGTTGTGGCACAAGATTCTCGATTTTGATCAATTTCTTTTACCCTTTCAGTAATTCGTTTTGCCTCTTCTAATTGCCCAAGTTTAGCGTATATAAATCCTTGGGCTGCATAAGCATTAAGATAGAGTCGAATCGACGATTCATCTTGGCGATTAACTAATACAGGCTTTAGTTGCTCCCATTCTAGCGGTAGGTTTTCGGTTTCTTGGATGATTTTTAAGATTTTCTTTGCAATCTTGAGGGCAATTTCTGGTTTATTTTTATAAAAAAAGAAACGATAGGCTCCCGTTAAAACATCAAGGTTATTTCCTGCTGTGTTCAACGCTTCATTAATATACTGTTCTGCTAAGACTGTATTGGTCCAATTCTCCGAGGCTAAAATTAATAATTTCTTTACATCTTCTGATACATCGTACCAGGATAGTTGCTCTTGAGTTTTTACCATAGTTCTTCCTGAAATTCTGTTATGAGCTTAGCATTTTTAGTTAGAACTAATTCGTAAGATTTTCTATAGCTATTCGTTACATTTTTATATAATTAAATAGTTTCAGAAAATGTCTAATATTCAAAATATAGTCGATGCTATCGTTAAAATTCACCATCAAGTTTCTAGACAGCGTAGTATTTTAGTTACGCTTAGTGGAATAGATGGTTGGAGATGGTTGGCTTAATCTCCCAGAGAAGCGATTTAATCAAGATAATTCAGCCGAACATTTCTACTGTAATGCTTTTCGGTTTGATGATATGTTCTCCCAACTTATTTTACCTTTGCGCGAACAACGTTCAATCAGTTTTGAAAGTAATTTTGTAGAGGAAACGGCTACGTCTTATCGTCCCCATTGCTATGAGTTTGAGAATGTCGATGTTATTATACTAGAAGCGATTTATCTACTACAATCAGCTTTTATTAATCATTACGACTTTTCAATTTGGATTGACTGTAGTTTCAAAACAGCACTCGAACGAGCGTTGAAGCGGAGACAGGAAGGATTATCTGCTCAACAGACTGTTAATGCTTATCGTACTATTTATTTTCCTGCTCAAATCATTCATTTTAAACAGGATAATCCGAAAGGTTTAGCAACAGTAATTATTAACAATGATTCACGAATAAGTGCTACACAAGAATATCCCACATTGCTAGAATTAGAAGACTTTAAAGTTTAATGACAGCCAATTTAAAAATAAATGATTAACGCTCATAAGTTGAAATAATAGTGGTTGAGGTAACAGAATTCTCAAATGTCCGTTTTTTGATTTCTAGATATTTTTCATCGGCGAAAAATTTATCCATAGACTCTTTACTCTCAAAATATATAGTAAACACGCGATTTATTGGTTCATTGACTTCAGCTTTTAAAACTTCAGAAATCTTAAAATCATAACCAAAACCACCTCCATAGTTCTTTAATATCGGGGTCATTTCCTCACGATATACTTGATATAAATTTTCCTCACAAACATTCAATCCAACAAGCATTTCTATTGACATCTTATTATCTCCATCATGGGTAAGGATTTTCTTGGCAAAATAAGGTAGTTCTTGGGATAAAAAAATATTAGTTTGTTGAGACTCAATGATTCTCTTAAAACCAACAAAAGAAGCTAATAATAAAACTCCTATGACGACTACAACAACTTGCTTGATTTCATTATATATGTCAAAAAAAATTAAAACAAGTAATAATGCAATAGCCAATAAAGACAGAGATAAATAAAGTAATAAAACTGGTTGAAACTTAAAGGAATTTGAGGAATTATATTGGTTAGAATTTTGAGAAATATTAATCATATTAATTGCATTCGTTAAACCTAATATAATTAGGAAAGGAGCAATTAAAGGAATAGAACCTATCGTTAACATTCCAAGAACAATAGCTGTAATACTCAAAATAACCGCAATAACTTCTCGATAAACTGCTAATTTTCGCTCATACTTAAGCTGATTTTCTCTTTGTGATAACTCGAAATTGGTATATTTTTCTTGCTCAAGTTGTCTCTGCCGTTGCTCAATTAAACGAAGATAACCTTGCGTTTCTTCAGGGGTTTTGGCTAACTCCATTCTCTGATAAAGACTAGCTTGTATAGGATCTAAACTAGATTTAGATTTATCAAGGGCGAAAATATCGCTATTCAATGAATTAGCTAATGATTTTGGCTCATCTTCCATGAATTGGCTTTAAAAGAGAGATATTAAGAACTTACATTAATGGTAGATGCTCAGGTTGTGTTCTGCAAACAGTCAGTATCAATGATTAGGGATCTCCGATAATTGCTAAAAATCATCAACTATTATCTCTCAAAAGAGAATTATTATCAAGTAATCTGAATACAGATTTTCTTGTTTTTACTTGATATAGTCAATCATAGAGAGGAGAAAGTCTTGATACTTACTGCACATTATTTTTGTTTAACGTCAATCTGTGTTCTTAAAGACACACATCTTATCAGGAGTTTTTGATCATGGCAAAAATTGGCATTTTCTATGGAAGCACATCGGGAATAACCGAAGAAATTGCGATGAAAGTCCGTGAAAAGTTAGGGGAATCCCTGTGTGATATTTATAGTATGGAAGAGGATTTTGACGAATATAGTCAATTTCTTGAATATGAGTATCTATTATTCGGTTGTTCGACGTGGGGAGCCGGAGACGTTCAAAATGATTGGCGTGACCCCGTTTTTGAGATGGAACTTGATAAGCCTGATTTTAGTGGCAAAACCATTGCCTTATTTGGGGCTGGCGATCAAGTCGATCATGGCACAGAATTTGTTAGTGCATTAGGAAAGCTGCATAAGCTATTTCACGGTTTAGGTGCGACGTTAGTTGGAGAATTTCCTAATAATGGGTATAGTTTCGAGCATTCTTCAGCTTTATTGAACGACAAATTTGTCGGACTTCCCATTGACGAAGTTAACCAAAGTGAGAAAACTGAAGAGCGCATTACCCAATGGGTTGAGTCTTTACGTCCCATTTTTGTTGGTTCCTCATGAGGGGCTGAGGGGCGAACCACTTCGCCCGTTTAAAAGCCCCGTCCCGACACTGACTTCGTTAGTGCGGGGTTTCTCGCAGGGAAGCTAAAATCATGTATCAGTTCAACAAAAACTGTTCCTTCTAGAAAGGAAAGATTCTATCGTTTAGCGTGAGTTCGATGAAACAAGTTTTTAGTTGTAACCAGGAGGTTGAAGACTTTTCTTCTCTCCAAAAATCTAGTTTTGTCGAACCCACGTTATTTTTAGATTGAAGATTAATTTAAAGTTAAGTAAAACTTAAAAAAGTCATGCTCTCTTCCTTTTACTTTTATTATTAAACATAATTAGCACTTTAGCATTAACGATTCAGCTAATTATTTTATGGTGAAATTAGTTCAACTTAAATTAGGATAGTCAGAAAGGATAAGATGATTAATTCGTTAAACTGAGTTCGACTTAAAAAAATAATAGCTCCTAACCTCTGATTCCTAACTTCGATGGTTGAGGTTAGGTTTCTTGAAAAAACGTTGACTATATTTTATGATCGTTGTATGATAAAATCAGGTATCTATTAGTTACAAATGTAAAATTAGAACCAATGATTAACTCCGTTTCAAGCTCTATAACCGACAACAAAAAAATAGAAGAAACAGAAGAAAAGATTATTCAGTTTTTGAGAGATCATCCTGAAGTTGAGATTATTATTCCTGTTATTATTGGTCTAATTATTACCAGTCGTTTTCAATTGCGAGGTTCTAATGCTTTAATTGTGAATTTAGCTGTTGCAAGTATTGCTCGTCAAATTTTTATGAACCTCAATAAAGTTTCCCCAACAGACGCTACTGCAGCATCGACAGCAGCAAATTTGATGGCAGAATCGGAGACAAATAGCCCTTATAAGATTGTTCATAAAATACCCGGCAGAATTCGGCTTAAAGTTCCCCAATTATCTAAAGATGTTGAATTTGCAAGCAATGTGCAGACTTTATTAAACGAAGACGATCATGTTATTAATGTTAGGATTAATGGCGCGGCTGCATCAGTAGTGATTTATTATGATGCCCAAGGATTATCTGATTTAGAATTAGGGTTGCGATTACTAAGTATTATGAATAAAGCTCAGGGAAGCGAGCTATAATAAATATGGACAAGGTTGGAATTTAAAAAAATAGGGAAAAATAAAAATGAAGGTGACTCCCTATATTATTCATCAACTCCCTGGAAGAATCAGATTTAGAGTGGATAGGTTGAGGTATGATCAATCTTTCGGGGGGAGTTTAAAAAAACGCTTAACAGCAACAGAAGGAATTGACAAAATCCATCTTAATTGTTGGGCGAGTTCTCTGGTTATTTACTATCAACCTCGGAAGCAACCAGACATTGAGAATTGTCTAAAATATCTGCTTAAAGAATTAGAAACAACTAAAAATATAAGTCAGGAAGATAAACCGAAAAAGCCGTTAGAAGAATGGTCAAGTTTAAGGATTCCAGCTTGGTCAACAATTCTCTCATTAGGAGCCGTTAAATTAAATATACCAGGGTTGAAATTAATTGCCATCTTCATGTTACTTCGAGCCGCTTTCCCCGTGGTCAAAAGAGCTTATAACAGTGTGTGGAATAACCATCAACTAAATATTGATTGTTTAGACACTTTGGCATTAACATTTAGTGGACTGCAAGGACAATTAGTTACGCCTTCTTTAATCCTAACTTTGCATGAATTAGGAGATATTATTCGAGAAAAGACGGCTCGTTCAACTGAAAGAGAAACCAGTAGTTTATTAGATACGATTGGACATTTTGCTTGGGTCGAAAGAGAGCAGAAAATTATTCAAATTGAAAGTGATGGGGTAAAAATAGGGGAAACCGTCGTTGTTTATCCAGGGGAAAGTATTCCTGTTGATGGCATTGTTATTAAAGGAGAAGCCACCATTGATCAGCAACAATTAACAGGAGAATCGATGCCCATTGTGGCACAAAAAGACAGTTATGTTTATGCCTCCACCTTGCTAAGATCGGGAGAAATTCGGATTAGCTGTCAAAAAGTAGGTTATCAAACCCGCGCGGCTGCCAGTCTTGAACTCCTCAAAAAAGTCTCGGTTCACGATACGCGAATGGCTAATTATGCCGCTAATTTGGCTGAACAATTAATTACTCCATCATTGTTATTAGCAGGGGTCATTTTAGGGATCACCAAAGATCCGTCAAGAGTGGCTTCTATACTAACCTTAGATTTTGTTACAGGAATTCGGGTATCCATTCCTACCGCCTTTTTAGGCGCATTAAACCATACGACTCGCCATGGTATTCTCGTCCGCAGCGGTCGCACCTTAGAACTATTATCAGAAATTGACACCATTGTCTTCGATAAAACCGGAACCCTCACTCAAGGTGATATTACGGTGGTTGGAGTAGAAACGGTTCAGGGGGGGTTAAATCCTCAAACGTTACTACAACTGGCGGCATCAGCCGAACAACGTATTACTCACCCTGTGGCTGAGGCGATCGCCGAATATGCCCAAAGTCAGTCCATCGAAATTTTACCCCGTCAACATTGGAACTATGAAGTCGGATTAGGGATGGTAGCGATGATTGAACGGAAAACCGTATTAGTCGGAAGCAAGAAGTTTTTAATTAGCAAAGGCATCATGATCAAACCCACCCTCAAGACTCAGGATAAAGATGAGTGGGTATCCCCCGTTTATGTGGCTTGTGATGGAGAATTTCAGGGAATTATTTACTACAGTGATCCCTTACGTCCTCAAAGTATTGCTTTGATTAATCATCTACAACAAGAGTATAAGATGGACGTACATTTACTCACCGGAGACAACCAGAAACGGGCGATCGAAGTGGCAAGTCGTTTAAACATTCCCCCGACTCAAGTTCATGCAGAAGCGTTTCCTGAAGACAAAGCCAAAATTGTCCAAGACTTGCATCATTCAGGAAAAGTGGTCGCTTTTGTAGGGGATGGACTCAATGACTGTGTTGCCTTAGCCTATGCTGATGTTTCCGTTTCCTTTGAAAATGGTTCAGAGATTGCTAGAGAAACCGCAGATGTGGTTTTAATGAATAATGACTTAAGAGACTTACTCGAAGCGATCGCCATTGCCAAACAAACCAAACAATTAATTAATCAAAATACCTTGATGGTAGTAGCCCCCAACTTAGCTGCCTTGGGGTTAGCCACCACCGTTGGTTTAAACCCGTTGATAGCAACTATCGTCCATAATGGAACGGCTATCATTGCTGGATTAAATAGTTTACGTCCCCTGGCACAACATCAACTCGAAGCCAATTTAATTAGGAGTTAAATAGCAATGTCACTCATTCATTGGAATAAATCTGTGTTTACCCTTCATGCGAGGGAAATCATCGAAGATCATCAACAGGGTGATTCCACTGCTGTGGTGGGTTTAGGAGCTATTTTACTAGGAACCATTGCCCTTCCTGCGGCGGCGAAATTCAGTCGTCCTGTGATTAAGTCCATCATTAAAACAGGGATTAAAACCAGACTCTCTCTCCAACATTTAGGTAAGGAGAACATCACTTAGTCAAAACTCAGAAATTCCTCCCTTAAATTAAGATTAGGGAGGGCTAAAGACAGAAGCAAACCTCAAAAATTTTCTTTTGAATTTTTTTAACCAATTAAGTCAGGAGTACAAAATGTTAGAAGTTCTAAAAAAAGCTTACCAAAATAACCCTGGTCGTGTCATTGCTATTGGGGCAGGGACTGTCATCTTAACGCCACTTCTGATTCCTTTACTAAAACCTGTGGCCAAAGCCACCCTAAAAACTGGAGTAATTTTATATGAAAAAACCAAAGGAACCTTAGCTGAAACCCGAGAAAGTTTAGGCGATATTGTGGCAGAGGCTAAAGCAGAAGTCATAGCAGAACAAATGGCAAACACCTCATTACCTGCTTCAATGTCCGAACCATCTCAGGGGAACGAAAGCTAAAATTTTCGGTTCTTAGCACTAAAGCCAATTGAAAAAATTAGGGTTGCGCCCTAGGCGCAACCCAAGAAAAAAAACTGTCCTAGGCGGGAGCATGAGTATAGCAATTTTTAGGACAGATGCGAGCGCAAGCTTCGCAACCAATGCAATTGTCTTTATTAGCAATGGTCATGACTTGACGTTCGATATCATCATCGTCGTCATCTTCGTCTACGAACTCTCCATCTTCATTAACCCCCATTAAGGCTAATACTTTTTGACCACAGACTTTGAAACAACGTCCGCAACCAAGACAAGTATCTTTGTTGATGGCGTCAACAAATTGGGGAATCCATTCGAGTCCACCAAAGGTTAAAGCAGTTGCAGTTGCCATATGTGTTCTCCTTGTTAGGATCGTTTTGGTTTTGAGGGATCCTCGCTAGTTAACTGCAAAGAGTTACTAGACGAGTATTCAAGGGATTGATGTCCACTTGAATTCTGTAATAGCAGCAGACGCTGCGGATGAAGCTGAACCCGCCAAGGAAGAGGGCGATCTTTGAGGTGCTGCCACTTATCCTTAAACACCTCCACTTGTAAGTGGTAATCGTAGGGACTGGTGGGGGCGCAATTGAGCTTCAAATAAAGGGTCATCCGATGTTGGGTTTCACTGATAGTGGTTAACCAACAGGGGAAAATATTGGTGTTGTAGAGAGTGGAAAATCTTTCAATATCAGGAAACGTCAATTGATGGGCGCGAATCCCGACATGGGCTAAATTCGGGGGAATGGGATCGAATACGTCGAGGGTACATCCCCAGTCAATAGCCGTAATTTTGCGCGGGGCAACTCGACTGACACGGGAGAAATTCTTACATCCAGTTAATTGAGCTACCCTAAAGCTTTGAGGATGGTCAAACACGGCTTTTTTAGGTCCTTGGGCAATAATTTGTCCCCCTTCGAGAATTAACAGATTAGGACAAACTCGGTAAGCTTCTTCTAGGTTGTGGGTGACAAATAAAGTAACCCCTGGGTAACGAATTAAACTGGTTCTGAGGAGTTTTTCGAGTTGATCCCGTAAATAAGTATCCAGGGCGGAAAATGGTTCATCTAGAAGTAAAATTTCTGGTTCACTGGCTAAGGCACGGGCTAAGGCAATGCGTTGTTGTTGTCCCCCTGAGAGTTCCCCAGGATAGCGATCGCCTAATCCTTGTAACTGCACACTGATCAAATGCTTCTCAACCCTAGCACGAGTGGCACTGCTTGAGAGTCCTTTGGGTAAACCGAAAGCAATATTTTGGGCAACCGTCAGGTGAGGAAACAGGGCATAATTTTGGAACAGATACCCCACACGACGTTCACGGATCGGTAAATTAATCCCCTGACGAGAATCAAATAAGACCCGACCATTGAGGATAATTCGACCGTGATCGGGGGTTTCTAAGCCGGTGATACACCGCAAAATCATGCTTTTTCCAGCTCCAGAAGCCCCTAATAACCCCAATGGAAGTCCGTCGGTATGGAAAGACACATCTAACAAAAATCCAGGGAGTTGCTTTTGAATGTCAACGATTAGCTCAATTTCGGACTCTGGAACAGGATAGTTCGACGTATCCCAGGTTAGACCCAATTCATGGGGATTTAAGTGTTCTCGCAACAACAGGGGTTGTCTCTGGTGAATGGCTCCTGTGCTTTTTCGTTTGGGTTGCCCATCAGACCAAGAATTAACACTGATCATGATGCCTAACGACAGCACTAAGATGACACAAACCCAAGCTAACGCTTGATCCATCGCCCCACTTTCGGCGGCAAAAAAGATGGCAATGGGAATGGTTTGGGTTTTCCCTGGAATACTGCCGGCTAACATCAGAGTGGCACCGAATTCCCCTAATGCTCTGGCAAAGGCGAGTAAAACGCCAGCAATTAGACCAGGTTTGGCTAGGGGAAGCAAAATCTGCCAAAAAACGCGCTCTTCTGAAGCCCCTAGGGTTCTAGCACTAGCTAACAAATTGGTGTCAATCTGTTTAAATGCTCCCAAGGCGGTTTTATACATTAAAGGAAAGGCAACGACTACCGAGGCGATCACGGTAGCATACCAGGTGAAAATCACCGTCAGGTTAAAGACCTCTAACAGTCGTCCGATCGGCCCATGTTTGCCTAACAATAGTAATAAAACAAACCCAACCACCGTCGGCGGAAGTACCAAAGGAGAGGTTAATAACCCATCGATGAAACCTTTCCCTACTCCCCGATATTTGAACATCCAACGGGCTGCGATCGCGCCAAACAAGAAGGCGATCGCTGTTGCTGTTAAGGCTGTTTTTAAGGAAATCCAAATCGGGGAAAGGTCAAGAGATATCATGATTTTTGCCTTTGTCTTTGACTATGTTTTAGCGAGTTCGTCGAACATAAATAGCACGAGCTAAGGTACGATCAATGGCAATTCGCATTCCTCCAACTTTAATCACATAGGAAGGAAATCGCTGTTCTAAGGTAATCGTAAGTCCAGGCATAATTCCCATGGCAATTAGTTTTCTTAGAAGATTTTCATCGTTCTTTTTAACTTGAGTAATAATCCCTGTATCCTTTTCTTTAAGGAGGTTTAGGGCTGAAGATTCAACGGTAAAACTTTGAGCAAACATTTTAAAACGTGACCTCCAGAATCATTAATAATTGATTAAGCAAGTAGCCTATAACAAAGGCCAAGACCATCACAAAACTTATAATCGCTAGGGTCGTTTTAATTCCTTGTTGTTTGAAGATCAATTGAAATTGAGTTAAACAGGGAACAAAGAGAGTTAAAGTCACTGCTGCGACCACTAATTGACGACTCATTAAAATTCCTGAATAATGAAAGTCAAACAGAGCAGCCGCCCCATAGTCTCGACGGAAAAATCCATAGAGGAAAATTACTGAAGTTTCGGGGGGAAGTCCTAGCCAGACAACAATCGGTTCTAACCCCCTGAGCAAGAGGTCAAAAATTCCCGTCAGTTTTCCGAGCCAAATTAATACCGATGCTAGAATAAATAGAGGAATTATTTCCCTTAAATACCACTTAACTCTGCCATAAGTTTTGTGGATAATTGATTGAAAACTAGGCATCCTTAAGGGAGGAATTTCCATATAAAAACTGGCACGATCACCTGGTAAGATTTTGGCGGTTAATGAACCAATTCCAATAAAAATTATGCCAATGATTGCAGCCCAAATAATCAGGGCAGTGGGACTTTGAGAGAGTAACCCCACAATGACTCCTAATTGAGCCGAACAGGGAATGGTTAGGGCTAATAAAAGGGTGGCAATGATCCGTTCTCGTTTACTTTCTAAGGTACGAGTTACGAAGGTAGCCATGGTTCCACAGCCTAATCCTAGAACCAGGGGAATAATTGAACGACCTGACAATCCCAAGGCTTTTAATAAGCGATCGGCTAATAGAGAAAGTCGCGGTAGATAGCCACTATCTTCTAGAAGAGAAAACATTAAAAAGAAGGTAGTGACAATGGGAAAAATAATGGCGATAATATACCTTAGCCCTAAAGTAATAATTCCATAATCATTAGCCAGTAAATTTTGCCAAATTGTCCAGGGTAAAAGAGTCGCTATGATCTGATTAACCCAGGGATTAATTGTCTGAGCAAAAAATCCTTCAAAATGAGTCACTAAGACTCCGACTCCAATGCCACCAACAAATTTATAAATCCCAATATAAAGAATAATAATTGCTAAGGGAAACCCCGTGATAGGATTAACGGTTAACTGATGAAAAAATTCCTCGCTTTCTTGGGATTTCTTTTTGATGTTGACCACAGAAGATTCTGTGATTTTTTTAGCCAATTGATGACGAGTTTTGGCAATGACTAACACTAGGGGATCACTAAACTGAGATTGCACATAATCAATAACAGTTTGAATTTCTGAAAAATGGGGTTCTATCGTTTTAGCTTTTTCCCAAAAAATCGGATCTCCTTGAATCAGTAATAAAGCTAAACTCCGCCGAGAAATTGGATATTTACCCGTACTAGAAACTCCGTGACTTTCGGGTGTCAGCAGGGACTCAATTCTTGTCAGCCCTTCTTCAATAGCTGTAGGATAGCGCAGGAGTGGTGACATAATTAGCTACCTTGGCTTTTAAAGTTTGAATACCCCTTTTTTGGGAAGCTGACAGGGTGACAACCGGTATACCGAGGGATGCTTCTAATTGTTTTTCATTGACCCAAATTCCTAATTTTTCAGCTTCATCAAGCATATTAACTGCTAATAAAACTGGGAGCTGGGTTTCCATCAGTTGGAATGTCAACGCTAACATTCGGCTCAGATGTTTGGCATCAATGACATGAATAACTAAATCAATTGATTCTGTCAATAAAAAATTCCTAGAACACATTTCTTCTTCCGTTATGGGAATCAAAGAATACATCCCAGGGGTATCAATAATAGTGACTGTTGTTCCCGCAATTACCGCTTGACCTTGGGAGATATCAACCGTTGTTCCAGGATAATTAGAAACAGTCCCATAAATCCCTGTCAATAAGTTAAATAGAAGGCTTTTTCCTACATTAGGAGAACCGACTAAGGCAATGGTGGCTTGGTTAGAAATCGAAGGCTTGGGCAATTTCTTGAATTTATTTCTTGTCCAAAAACGATTCCAGATATCTTTGAGGTTACCTGGGGAGGATGGGCAAGAGTCAGGACACCGATTACAACTCATTTTTTAGTTCCAATTTTAGCCTATTTTTAGTTTAATTAATTTTTATTTTATAAACAGTAAATTGCTATACACAATCTATTTTTTTGCCCAAAAAAAATACTAGAACAACAAGAATTATTCAAAAAAATATAGCTTAATTTATTGACAAAATATGATGACTTATAATCTTACATGACTTTAGTCTGGTTGACCATTATGACCAGACTAAACCCTCTAAATAATTGAATTTCAACCTTAATTATTTTTAATTATTCGTCAACAATTTCACTAGGCTTAAAAAACCAGATAATCCAAATACTCAGGATCAATTTAAGAAAAGCAGAAGTAATCATAAACAATAAAAATGTAGCTAAACTTCCTGCCATAATTGCTGCTAATTTATGGATTTCATCTTGACCCCTTAATCTAATCCAACTAGCTCCAATTCCTACAATTAATAATAAACAGTAAACACCAATCATAGTTAACCTCACTTAGAAATATTACGGGTTAATTAGTCTATCTGAGGTTCTATTTTTGTAGCAATCCAATATAATTCTAACCAGAGTCTTGGATTTTTCTTTTTCAGATTAGAGAAGGGATCTCGAACAATTCGTGTTGCATTGAGAAAGACCACCTCAACTAATCCTAAATTTTCGGCCAGTTCTTTTAGTTCCTTTTGATATAAAAGAATATTCTTTCCCGTTGTAGCCGAATAATAAATGCCAAGATAATGATAAGATTTTTCTTGTTTTTTTGACCAGGCATCAATAACTGTCAAATAGCAATAACTTAATAAGTAAGAAATATGGGGATAATACTTATTAACAAGACAGACATATTCTTCAAGTAATTTTTCACGAATCACTGCCACAATCCTTCCACTTTAAACTATGAGATATTTCAGAAAATAGAGAAGCTTTAATGCAATGGTTTTTCATTTTAGTGCATTTTTTTAGAAACACACTCTGATGACTAATACAATCTTCTAGGGGATACTCAGAGAATTGAAAAGCTACTTCATTGATTGGACAATTTTCGCTAATTTTAGGGCAAAATTTAGGTTTTAGACAGGAAAGTTTAACTGTTTTATGATTTTTGCGAGATAATTCTAATTCTTGTCCAAAAAGAAACTCACTATAATCAGCTACATTATCCAGACCTAACAAATTGAGTAAAATTTCTCCCATCATCCAAAATGTTGTTTTGAAGACAAAGGTTTTCCATTTGAGCATAGCTGACCTCAGCAAAAATTCGTGCAAAATTAATAAGAATAGCACCCATAATATATAACTCTTAAAAAAGGATAGAAGGGAGAAAAAGCCGTAGAATGTAAAGAAAAACTACGACTTCAACAGCAGATGAATGAGGATAAAACCAGAAAAGATGATAACTTACGCTAAGTAAGGTTCTTGGTGGGTTTTGATCGTACAATCAGAGCGAGGATAAGCAACGCAAAGAAGCACCCATCCTTTTTCAATTTGTTCATCATCTAAAAAGCTTTGATCTTCTTGATCAATCTCACCTTCTACCATTCTACCAACACAGCTAGAACAAGCTCCAGAACGACAAGAAGAAGGTAATTCAATGTCATTTTCTTCGGCAAAATCCAGAATGTACTCATCCTCTGGCACTTCCAAAGTCACATCTATTTCTGCAATCTCTTCCTTTTTGCCCGTCTCTTTATTTTTCTTTTTAGCAACTTTCATAAGACGAACTTTGTAGGTAGTAGTCATTTGTGTTCTCCTCCATTTAAGAACAGTAATTGAAAACTTTGATTAGCTACAAGGGGTGGCTTTACTACCACAATCTCCTGATGAGAAAGACTTGCCACACCCACAGGTATCCGTAGCATTAGGATTGGTAAAGGTGAATCCGCTTTGAGTTAAACTTTCCACAAAATCGATGACTACGCCATTAAGTAAAGAAACACTCTGGGAATCGACATAAATGGGAATATTTTCTTGTTCAAAGACCATATCTTCACTATCTGGGTGTTTAACTAGGTTGAGGGTATATTCATAGCCACTACAGCCACCGTCTTTGACCCCAACACGAATTCCGGTTACTTTAGACCCTTCCCCTCGTAAGAAAGTACGAAGTCTAAAAGCTGCTTTTTCCGTTAAACTAACTGTCATAATTCATCTCCATGTTTTAGTTAATAGTTGATAGTTCATAGTTAATAGTTAATAGTTGCTGACTATAAAGCTGTATTATCTCCTCACTATTCACTATTCACTATTCACTACTTAGGCGATCGCTCGAGCCAAGTTTTGTCGGGTAACATTCCCACAAACTGGACAGTCAGGATCATGATAGGGACGACGTTTAGCAAAGGTGGCACTGGCAAGATCCATGGTCAATAATTGTCCTGTCAACGGCTGTCCTAGTCCCGTAATCAGTTTGACTCCTTCAAGGGCAGCCAAACAAGCTAAGGTTCCTGAAACAGCCCCTAACACCCCAAATCCCCAACGATCCCAAGTGGGTTTTTCAGGGAAAATACAGGATAAACAGGGGGTTTCCCCCGGAATAACCGTAGTTAAATAGGCTTCCATCCCACTCATCGCCGCTTCTACCATTGGGATTCCTCGACGAACACAAGCTGCATTGAGTGCATTCCGTTCGTTGAAGTCAAAGGCGCAGTCGAGGGCAATATCGGCTGGTTGTACTAGGTTATCGATATTCTCAGAGGTGACAAATTCAGGGATAGCCTCGATTTCCACATCAGGATTGATTTTTGAGAGGGTTTCTTGAGCTTTGAATACTCTTGGTTTCCCCACCCAATCATCAGTCATCAAAATCTGACGATTTAGGTCATCTCGACGTAAATTACCCCCTCGAACTAGAATCAACTTCCCAATTCCAGCAACAGCTAAGTAAAGGGCGACAGTTCCCCCAAGTCCTCCCACCCCTGTTACTAGGGCGGTGGTGGCTTTCAGTTTTTGTTGTCCTTCCTTGCCAAAGCCCTCTAATTGCATTTGACGAGAATAGCGTTCTAATTCGATGGGGGTTAGTTCCATGATGTTGATTAAACTCCAGCTTCTTTAGCTAAATCGTCAAGTAAGACTACGTTTTTGGGGGTGTCTTGGAAGACTTTAAATAGCTTGGTTTCTAGAGGACTAGAGGTCTTGAAAAGTTCGTAAGCTTCTTGGAAAGCTTCACCGTATTTAGCCAACTTTTCTGATTCACTAAGATTAGGAAAGGCTTTGTCAACCGCTTGAATAAGAATAGAAAATTGCTTCAAAATATGAAGACGATTAACATTGACAAAAGTGGGGTCATAGTCAATGCCAAAGAATTGTAAAAAGTCTTCTGCATCGGTTAATTTAGTGAACTGAGTATAGGTTTTTTCCGTGACAGCCATTTTAGAGTTCCTCCCAGGTTTTGAGTTGTTTTTTGAGTTGATTTAGCTCATGAAAAATGTCGTAAGTTTTCTGAGCCATCTCCATCAAGTTTTGGTAATCAGTGGGTAAGCCTTCAGCTAAATCATGTAAATCCATTTTTTGTTGACCCGCTTTAGAATTGAGTCGTTTGATAGATTTTTTTAGTGATTCGATGGCTTCTGGTGTTGGTTTAGTCGTTATTGCTTCTACCATTTTCACTCAACTATTCTTCAATAAACCGTTAGCAATGAACAATTTCCAATTAATTATTGTTCAATCAAGTTACAACAGTTTTTACAGATAAAGATTCGTTACCAATCCTTAACTTAAGAAGACACATTATTGTCAACTGTTGATCTTTAAAATCTGGCAACTTCAGGAAAACGTTGCACCAGTTCAATCCCTGATTGGGTCAATTTTTCTCCTTGTTCAGCCAACTTTTCGAGAGACGTAAATCCAAAACGATGAGCATCCCTTAAAGTTCGACAAACTGTCATTAAACGACCACTCCAGATTAATGCCCAACCAAATCCTTCATGATTGAGATCAACAATTACTTGACATAATTGCCCAGTTTCTTTTTCAATTAAACCAGCAATAGCACGGTAGAAACAAAGAATTCTTAATTTGGTGGCTGGATCAATATCTCCTTCTAGGGAAATTTCCCGCTTTTGTTTCTTACTAAGTACATAAGGTCCGAGGACTAATTCATCAGTCCAACTTTTATAAACCCCATAGTGATCATAGGCACGAATTTGCCGAACCACTTCTTGTAAGAAGGGACTGTCTGCTACTAGAATGGTTGACTGTTCTGAATTAGTTGTTGTTGTTTTCATAGTGGTTAATTGTTGGTGGTTAATTGTTAGTAGTTGATAGTCGATAGTGAATAATGAAAGATGAACTATTCACTATGTACTATTAACTATTCACTAAAACCTCTTCTTCGTCCTCATCTTCAAAATCAAAAGATTTTGTTTCTTGCTGAAGAACTTTACGTAACCAGGGGGGAGGATTTCCTTTTAAGGTTTTGACTAATTCTGTTAACAGTTCCTCGATGGTTTCTGACTCACTTCTGGCTTTGATGGGAGTGACATTCTTCCGAATTAATTGGGCTGCTGCACTGCCGCCAATAGCGGCAACATAGATAATCGTACAACCTTCGAGGGCTTTAAGTTTAGGTGTTAACTTATCCTCGTTGCCATCTTCTTTTAAGTTTCCTGAAAATTCTAGGGTTTTGTCAAAACTAAACCCTTCAGGAGAAACATCATAAACATCAATTTGTTGAGCCCAACCAAAATGGGCATTAATATGAACTTTATCACTGGTGGCAAATGCAACTTTCATGGCAGTCCTCCTCTTAGAACTAAAAGAAATTAGGGTGGGGGAAACTTTTATTGAACAAGTCATCAGGTGAAGAGATTAATGATGACTCAAAACTGATGGATAATGAGGGGTGTTAGCTTCTTCATTTAACAAAATATTGCCAACATCGAAGAGAAACCGCATTGTTCCGCGATATCCGACTAAACACCGTTGACCATTGCCCAATTGATCAAAGACTGGATATCCCATCCGATATAAGGGAGCATTTAAGCGTTTTGCTAAGGCTGTTCCGTGGGAATTAGTAATAATTAAATCTGACCCTACCGCCAAATCTTCTAAGTCTTCTAAGTCCCCAATGGTGATGGTATCGATGGGTAAATCTTTCAACACCGGAGATTTAGTGGTAGTAACCACCGCGTGAACCTTAGCCCCCATATCATTGAGTAACCAAGCGGTTTGATAGAGTAAGTCCGGTTCGAGAGCTAAAGCTACCTTTTTACCCCCAAAATAGAAATGGGTATCGAGGATGGTGTCTTGGAGTTGACGGCGTTGACGTTGGAATAACGCGGGAATATTGGGAATAATGGGAAAATGATGATCGCAGCGAGAGGTGACAATTTGGGATAAACGCCATAAAAAGGTATCAACGGCTTCTAAACCCGCTAAACGAGGGAAAACCTCATACTTAGTTCCGAAACGTTCCTCTAAGATTTTAGCGGCTCCGCGCATACTTTCCCCGATCGCCAGGGTAAAACACGAACGAGGAAGCGATCGCAATTGAGCTACGGTGGTTCCTCCTCCTGTGATGGTTTGATAGCCTTCTTCAAGATGTCCATCAAGGGATCTCGATAAATCAGGGATAACTAAAGGGGTTAAGCCAAATGCTTCCACAATTGCCTTGATTTCTTCCACATCCCCTGGAGACATAAAAGAACCAGGCAAAATATTTACTTGAGGTTGGGGATAGACCACCGAACTGAGGGAATTTTCTCCAGGAAAAGAATTATAGTCTAAGGCGACAATTTCCTTCACAGCAGAAGCGTAACCATCTTGTAACGAGCCACTATAATCAGGGGTAGAAACAAAAACGATCGGTAAATTATTCAATTCGGGATGACGTTCTCGAATAGTTTTGAGGATGCGCTTCATATCATCCCCACGGGTTTCGGTTAACCCGGTGGTGAGTAACCCAATAATATCTGGGTTATTTTTGTCAACAATGGTTAAAATTGCCTGTTCAACGTTATCTTCTCCGCCTAAAATCGTCGTTACCTCCGTCATGGCGGTAGTCGCTAAAGGGATCGCTTCACGGAAATGGCGCACTAAAACAACCTTAGCAAAGGCGGTACAGCCTTGCGCTCCGTGAAATAAGGGCATCATTCCTTTTAACCCCAAAAACGCCAAGGATGCGCCCAACGGTTGACTCATTTTTAGGGGGTTGACAGACAGGGATTTTTTCGTATTAACAATAGTCGTCATTTTTCTGAACCAATGATTAATTGTTTTAACTTCTGACTTCAAACTTCAAACTTCAAACTTCTGACTTCATAATCATTCCGCTTCTAGGTTCAGTAAGTCTTCGTGTTCCTGCTGCCAAATTTCCCAAGGCGCGGGTTGACGAACTTGTCGCCAAATAGGACTGTGAACCGCTTCGTCTAATTCCCTCGCCATTTCAACCATTCCCACATATCCAGCGTAGGGATGGTGACGTTCTTGGTTAATATCTAAGAAAGGAATTCTGGCTTTAAGGGCAGTATATTGATTACGACCCCCTGCCACTAATAAATCAGCCTTGGTTTGCTCGACAACCCGTAATAACTCCGTTGCATTGCCCTTTTCGAGCATAATGCCATCTTTTCCTAAGAGTTTTTTGATTTTCGCTTTATCTTCTTCCGTACTTTTCTTTGTGCTAGTGGCTACCACTTCCATCCCTAAATCTTGCGCTGCTGAGACAATTGACCAACTTTTCACGCCGCCAGTGTAGAGAACCATCCGCTTTCCTTTGAGACGCTCGCGGTAGGGAGCTAATGCTTGGTTTAACTGCCCTGTTTCGCTTTCAATTAACTGTTCAACCCGTTCTTGTAAAGCGGGATCACCCAATTTTGCAGCCACATTGCGTAAACAACGGTTCATGTCTGCAATGCCATAAAATGATTCTTCAATGTAAGGAATACCGTAACGTTCCTCCATTGCCGTTGCCATATTAATTAAAGCTTTTGAGCAGATCATGACATTGAGTTTGGCTCGATGGGAATAACACACTTCTTTATAACGAGCATCCCCTGTAATCTTAGCCATCACTCGAATACCGACTTTTTCAAACAGAGGTAAAACTCCCCACATTTCCCCGGCAACGTTGTATTCCCCAATCAAATTAATATCATAATCCGTAGTATATTCCGGCTCACGAGTTCCCACGACGTATTGTAATAACGCATCCCCACCGAGACGGTTTCCTAAGTTTTTGCTGCCCACAAACCCAGGGGAATGAACAGGAATAACAGGGGTTCCATGCTTATTGGTGGCAGCTTGACAGACGGCATCCAGGTCATCTCCAATTAAAGCCGTAACACAAGTAGAATAGACAAAAACGGCTGCTGGATTATAGCGTTTTATTAATTGAGCGATCGCCTTATAAAGCTTTTTTTCGCCCCCAAAAATAACATCATTTTCTGATATATCAGTGGTAAATCCCATTTTATAAGTTGTTGGTCCGCTGCTGAGACTACCGCGACTATTCCAACTATTGCCCGAACAAGCAATTGAACCGTGAACCAAATGAGCCGCGTCCGTAATGGGAACTAACGCGATCGACGCACCATCAAAGGCACAACCCCCCTGAGCCGCCCCAGGTTGAGCTTGTTGTTTACAGGACTTATTTTTGCCTTGTCCTTCTTTATTATGATTATGCTCACAACCTGGTTGCGTAAGCAGTTCTGAGATTTTGCCTTTAGTGAGTTTCATGTTGATTACCGCCTAATCTATTACCAATGACCAACGTTAGGAAGAATTTAGAATTTAGAATTATCTTTTCTTCATTCTTCATTCCTTATTTCCTAACAAATATATTTATTCACATCCTCACCACAGACATCGGAAAGATAGGTGAGAGCTTTGAGGCGTAAGCTAACAAACTCAGCATAAAGAGGATTGAGTTTGCACAACGGGGGAATATGAAATAAGATTCGCCCAAAAAAAGTAATATCCCGTTCAAAAGGACAGGTACAGGGAATCAACCGACAGATGATATGAGCAATCTTGGGTTGTTTCATTTCCACCGAATCTATCCAACGCCTCAAAGGATAGAAGAGATCGAAAAAAGGTTTTTTAGGAGCAGATAAAGAATGGGTTGGAGTTGCCATCATTTTCCTTCTGAATCAAGTCAAAAATAGTAAGGCACAGTCGTAGACTTAATATAAATAGCGGTTCCCAAGTAAATTTGACTGTTGCCTTGTGAGAGTGAACTCGAAATATAACTTCTGACTTCTAACTTCTAACTTCTAACTTCAAAAAGGGAGGGGAGGGGAGAGGGGGGGAGTAGATACTCCCTGAATCTTCCTAATCTCCCTCGTTTTCAGATTTTCCTGTGATTAACGAACTAAGTCGAAAGAAATATCCGTTACAGCAGGAGTATCAGTCTTGCGATCTAACGCTTCGAGAACCCCATTAGCGATCCAGTTGAGTAGGTTGATAGCACCTTCATAGCCAATGGTGGAATAGCGATGTAAGTGGTGGCGATCAAAGATAGGATAGCCGATACGGATTAAAGGAGTCTTGGTATCACGCTCAAGATACTTAGCGTAGGAATTACCAATTAAGAAATCAACAGGTTCGGTAAAGAGTAAGGAACGTAGATGCCATAAGTCCTTACCACCCCAAACGGTAGCTTGTTGTCCAAAGGGACTAGACGCTAACAGGGCTTCAGCTTCAGCAATAAATTCCTTAGTGCTGTTGTGAACCAAAACGTGAACAGGCTCAATACCCATTTCTAACATGAACTGTAATAAGCCCATTACTAGATCAGGATCTCCATAAACCGCAGCACGCTTACCATGTACCCAAGCTTGGGTATCAGTCATCGCGTCAACCGCACGTCCACGAGCAATTTCTAACTCTTCAGGGATAGGATTCCCTGTTAATTCAGATAAGCCCATTAAGAACTCATCAGTCCCTTTGATACCCCAAGGACGATAGGTGAAGGTCTTTTGTCCCCACTCTTTCTCGATGAATTCACGAGTTTTAGGAGTGGTGTAGGTTTGTAAGGTAACGGTAGCTTCAGCGTTGATGGAATCAGCAGCAGCCTCTAAAGGAGTTCCCGCTTGGTACATCTTGAATTCCCCTAAGTTGGGAGAATCAAGGTACATTTCGTTGTCACCTAAGATGGTTGCATTAACTCCTAAAGCAGCCGTTAACTTCTTGAGTTCCCGTAGGTTACCGATGTAGGTTTCAAACCCAGGAATAAAGTTGATAGTTCCGTTGGTGGTTTCTTTCTTGTTACCTTCAGTTAAGGTAGACAAGATAGATTTCATCATGCTGTCATAACCAGTGATGTGGGAACCCACGAAACTAGGAGTATGAGCGAAAGGAACAGGTAAATCTTCAGGAATAGATCCTTCGTTACGAGCATTCCCAATGAATGAACCCAAGTCATCCCCGATTACTTCTGCCATACAGGTAGTGCAGACAGCAATCATTTTGGGCTTGTAAAGAGAGTAAGAGTTAGCCAACCCTTCGATCATGTTCTTTAATCCACCGAAAACCGCAGCGTTTTCTGTCATGGAAGAAGAAACAGCACTAACGGGTTCTTTGAAGTGACGGGTTAAGTGGGTACGGAAGTAAGCCACACAACCTTGAGAACCATGAACAAAAGGAAGCGTTCCTTCAAAACCAACCGCAGCGAGTAATGCACCAAGGGGTTGACAAGCTTTAGCGGGGTTGATGGTTAGGGCTTCACGAGAAAAGTTCTTTTCGCGGTATTCCCAGGTTTTTGTCCATTCAGCAACTTCTTGGACTTTCTCAGCAGAGGGCATCCCTTCAAACTGTTTCTTATTTTCAAACAGTTCTTGATACTCAGGCTGGTGAAACAGATCAACGTGATCCTTAATGTTGTTTACATTTTGAGCCATTGTGGTAACTCCTGTATAGGATGTATATCTCAGACAAACAAGCTTGGAAAGAGGGGAGAAAGAGAGGGAAGAGAGGGGAGTGTGGGGAGTGTGGGGAGTTCATGATATCCAGTTCCCGATTCCCGATTCCCGATTCCCTATTCCCTTCTACTTATTCCAAGGGGTACCAACTAATCCCCAGGTGGGACTGTTGAGGGCTAAGTCCATATCACGGGCGAAGATAGCGAAGCCATCATAACCGTGGTAAGGTCCTGAGTAATCCCAAGAGTGCATTTGACGGAAGGGAAGTGCCATCTTTTGGAAGACATACTTCTCTTTAACCCCAGCAGCCACTAAATCAGGCTTGAGAGCTTTAGCAAATTCCTCGAATTCGTAAGCAGTTACGTCATCATAGATGAGGGTGGCATCTTCAACATAGTGGCTGGTACGCTTATAGTCGTCACCGTGAGCGAATTCATATCCGGTTCCGATGATTTCCATGCCTAAGTCTTTGAAAGCAGGAACCACGTGACGAGGACGTAATCCACCAACCATCATCATGACGGTTTTGCCTTCTAAACGAGGACGGTACTTAGCCAGAATGTCATCACACTGTTGCTTGTACTTGGCGATAACTTCTTCAGCTTTAGCTTGGATGGTTTCATCAAAGCGTGATGCGATCTCCCGTAACGATTCAGCAATCTTAGTAGGTCCAAAGAAGTTGTACTCTAACCAGGGAATACCATACTTCTCTTCCATGTGACGGCTGATGTAGTTCATCGAGCGGTAACAGTGGATGAGGTTTAACTTAACGTTGGGGGTCGCTTTCATTTCGGTGAAAGTACCATCACCAGACCATTGAGCTACAACACGGAGTCCGATTTCTTCGAGTAAAATCCGGCTGGACCAAGCATCTCCACCAATGTTGTAGTCACCGATAATGGCAACATCATAGGGAGTGCTTTCAAATTCTGCGTTTTCTTTATCCGCCGCAGGGAAAACCCAGTCACGGATCATGTCGTTCGCGATGTGGTGTCCTAAGGACTGAGAAACCCCACGGAACCCTTCACAACGGACAGGAACAACTCCTTTACCGATTTCTTTACTCTTTTTACGAGCAACCGCTTCGATGTCATCCCCAATTAATCCAATAGGACATTCTGATTGAACAGAAACACCACCATTGAGAGGGAATAATTCTTCAATTTCGTCAACAATTTTGCTGAGTTTTTTATCTCCACCAAAAACGATGTCCCGTTCTTGGAAATCGGAGGTAAAGTTCATGGTACCGAAGCTATCAACCCCAGTAGTTCCGATGTAGTAGTTACGACGACCAGACCAGGAATAGTAACCACAACCAACTGGACCGTGGGAGATGTGGATCATATCCTTGATAGGACCCCAAACCACCCCTTTTGAACCTGCATAGGCACAACCACGAGCGGTCATTACCCCAGGAAGAGATTGTTTGTTGGATTTTACGCCACAATCATCTTTGCCTTCTTCGTAAACATTTAGATGCTTTTCGCGCTTCTTAGCCGCTTTTTCGGGATAAGTTGCCAGAACGTCGGCAATAAGCTTCTTATTTTCTTCAACTGTTGCCATGGTCTTCCTCTCAAATTAGATATAGAAGGAAACTTACAAAAAAGGGGTAAGGGGGTTGGCGTATAGCGCAAGGCAAAAGGTAAAAAGTAAAAGGCAAAAAGAATCTATGAAACTTCTGACTTCTAACTTCTGACTTCTGATAACTCCCCCATTTCCCAATTGCACGGGGCTTAATATGAGTTAAGACCCTAGATTACTTAGAACCTCTGGTAAGAGCTTGGGCAGCCATGTCAGCTTCCATAACTTTCCTGTACTCTTCTTCAGAACCAAGTAAACCGTAGTTGATCAACAGTTCTTCTAGTTCGTCGTTGTTGATGGGAGTGGGGATGGTGAGTTTGGTGTTGTTAACAATCTTGTCACCTAAAGCACGGTATTCATCAGCTTGAGGGTGATCAGGAGAGTATTGAATAACAGTCTGACGACGTAATTCAGCTTCTTGTACCTGCTTAGAACGGGGTACAAAGTGAATCATTTGGGTGTTTAGACGCTCAGCTAATTCTTCAATTAGTTCGATCTCTTTGTTAACGTTACGGCTGTTACAGATTAAACCACCTAAACGTACACCACCAGTGTGAGCATACTTTAAGATCCCACGAGCGATGTTGTTAGCAGCGTACATTGCCATCATTTCCCCAGAGGTTACGATGTAGATTTCTTGTGCTTTTCCTTCACGGATAGGCATAGCGAAACCACCACAAACAACGTCTCCTAATACGTCATAGGATACGAAGTCTAGGTCTTCATAAGCTCCTTCTTCTTCGAGGAAGTTGATGGAGGTGATAATACCACGACCAGCACAACCAACCCCAGGCTCAGGACCACCAGATTCAACACACTTGATGCCTTCAAATCCTTCGAGCAATACATCTTCGAGTTCGAGGTCTTCAACTGAACCTTGTTCTGCTGCTAAGTGAAGAACAGTAACCTGAGCTTTGGTGTTGAGGATTAAACGGGTAGAGTCAGCTTTAGGATCACAACCAACAATCATGATGCGATTGCCAGATTGAGCCATTCCAGCTAAGGTGTTTTGAGAAGTGGTGGACTTACCGATACCGCCTTTTCCGTAGAAAGCAATTTGACGCATGGTTGATTCTCGCTTGTTAGACAGTGAGTGTTTACAGTTTGGGAAGGTTTTGTCCATTTCTGACGTAAAGATGATTTGTTTCTTTATGACCTGTGGGAATTACGTCCCGTCGAACCCTCGATCTCTACGTCAGGTCTGAAAGTTCTTCCACACAGAAGCTAACTTTTGGTTAGGGAAAGCTTCTTTCAAGAAGAGTAAAGGCTGTGAAACCTTACTCATTAGGGTCAAGCAGTGGCGTTGTAGAAGGTCAAACCAAACCAGTTAGGGTTATATTTTGAGCAAGTGGACAGACTATACTCTTAACCTTGATGGTGGGTGATCTCTCAACGTCCGGTGAGAAGCGATGCTTATGGTGGCGATCGCTCTCGACCTTTTTTGGTTAGTAACATAGGCTTTGGTTAGTTAATAGTTAGTAGTGAATAGTGAATTAATTCACTGAGTTTGTTACACAGAAATTACTGTTAATTCTGGAGAGATGCGATCGCGTAATCTGGCTTCGATCGCGGTTTTTAAGGTAGCGGTACTACTGGCACAAGAACCACAAGCTCCTTTGAGTACCACTTTCACTAAATCTCCTTCTACATCAAATAAGTCTACATCACCTCCATCTTGAGCTAAGGCTGGCTTAACTTCTTCTTCAAGAACCTGTTGAATTAGGGTAATTTTCTGGAGGTTGGTTAAGGGTGTAGTAGATTTGGCTTGAGCCACTTCTGTTGCGGCAGTGACTGCGGTGGTTTTTTCTTGAACAATTTCGGCTAAGATATCATCGATATCCGGTAAACAAGAACTACACCCACCGCCAGCTTTCACATAGTTTGTCACTTGCTCAGCCGTTGTTAAATCATTTTCGAGAATAATCCGACGAATCTTGGCATCCGTTACCCCGAAACAACGACAGACTAAGGCTCCTTCATCATCTTCGTGGTTATCTAAAGGAATGCCTCTATAGTTAAAAATGGCGGCTTCTAGAGCTTCTTGTCCCATTACCGAACAGTGCATTTTTTCTTCGGGTAAACCGCCTAGAAATTCAGCAATTTCTTTATTGGTGAGACTTAAGGCTTCATCTAAGGTTTTGCCTACTAATAATTCTGTTAACGCAGAAGAAGAGGCGATCGCAGAAGCACAACCAAAGGTTTGAAATCGAGCATCGAGAATAATTTGGGTAGCTTCATCAACTTTAAGATGCAATCTCAGGGCATCTCCACAGGCAATACTGCCGACTTCTCCGGTGGTAATTGCTTCTCCTTCTTTCTTCTCCGTAATAGTCCCCTGGTTACGAGGATTATAGAAGAATTCCATGACTTTGTCTGTATAGTCCCACATTGTCCTTTTCCAGTTAATAGTTGATAGTTAGTAGTTGATAGTTAGTAGTTAATAGTTATAAAGTTGAAAGGTGAAATATCTATTCACTATTCACTATTCACTATTCACTACTTAGCGAAGGTTGCTTGTTCTTGTTCGACGAGCCAACCGGCATCATCGCTAGTGAACGGAGATAAGGCACGAAGGCGATCAATAATTTCCGGCAGGACTTCAAGGACCTTTTGGATTTGATCTTGAGTGGTAAAGCGAGACAGACTAAAGCGAATGGAACCGTGAAGCACCGAGTAGGGAAGTCCCATTGCCCGTAATACATGGGAGGGTTCTAACGACCCAGAGGTGCAAGCTGAACCGGAGGAGGCACAAATTCCATATTGATTAAGGGATAGTAGAATGGCTTCTCCTTCGATAAATTTAAACCCGATGTTTGAGGTGTTGGGCAATCTTTGAACTGCATGACCATTAAGTACCGTATCAGGAATGGTCGCTAGAATGGTTTGTTCTAAATAATCTCTTAATTCTCGTTCCCCAGTTCCCATAATTAGGTGAGACTCAGCAAGTTCAGCCGCTTTTCCGAGGGCAACAATACCAGGGACATTTTCAGTTCCGCCTCGCCGACCTCTTTCTTGATGTCCGCCAATTAACAGAGGACGGAAACGAGTACCACGACGTACATATAAAGCACCAATTCCTTTGGGGGCATGAATTTTATGACCGGAAAGGGTCAACATATCGATGGTGCTTTCTTGCATATTGAGGGGAAGTTTCCCGACAACTTGCACTGCATCGACGTGAAAGATGGCTCCGTATTCTTTGGCCAGTTGCCCAACTTGTTCGATGGGAAAAATAACGCCGGTTTCATTGTTAGCATACATAATCGTTACTAACGCTGTATTGCCGGTCAGGGATGCTTCAACTTCTGAAAGATCTAATTGCCCTTGGTTATCAACCGATAAGTAAGTTACCGTATAGCCTTGGCGTTCTAAGTTTTTGCAAAGATTTAAAACGGCTGGATGTTCTACTTGACTGGTGATAATGTGGCGTTTGTTCGGTTGAGCGGATAAGGCAGCCCGAATAGCAGCATTATCTCCTTCGGTTCCACAACTGGTAAAGACGATTTCGGAAGCTTCTGCGCCTAACAAGGATGCAACTTGTTCTCTAGCGGTTTTAACCGCGAGTCCGACTTGTCCCCCAAAGGTGTGCATACTAGAGGGGTTCCCGTAGTAGAGGGTGAGGTAGGGCAGCATGGCTGCGAGAACTTCTTCGTCAATTTGAGTGGTAGCGTTGTTGTCGAGATATATGCAGTCTTTCATTGCAAGGCATCCCTAAAAATAAATTCCGTGATCGAGCAAAAGTAGAAGGTAGAAGGTAGAAGTTTAAGATTGGATTATGTTGTTAACTTCTTTAAAGATTAAATTTTGACTGTTTCTTGGGATAACAAGAAGGCTATTTTTTTTGAATAAACGTCAAACCAATGTTCCCAATAAAGTCGATTCGGTTCGGTTTTGAGCCTTTTTACTAAAGTATGATAGCGGTTAAACCAAGTATCCCAATAATCTGTTTGTGGTTTGTCTGGCACTACTCCCCCGTAATGATCACTGGGTAAACAACCTGCGTTGGTTGGACAGACCGCCGCACATTGAGGAGTTCCGTAGTAGCCCAGACAGTGGTTACAATTGTCAGAGTCAATGAGTAAGACACCGTTATTGAATGAGATAGCATTGGTAGGGCATTCAACCCGACAGCGATCGCAAACAATACATTCAGATGTGATGGTGTAACTCATGACTCTATCCTCATTTAGTTTTGATGGTTACTACTGTGCGTAGGTAAACAGCTATAATCTTTGGAAAATCCTGTACAGGGGGGAATCTGGTAGTCATCGACGCAACTATAACAACTGTTTTGATTGCTATTGCTAGACTGATGACTGGTAGCAGATGCTGTCAAGGAAGTCGAACCTTTCACAGGAGAGGTAATAACAGAACTCATCATAGAGACGCTCCTACCGACTCGGTGGACTGTACATACTGTTCGTAGAAATCTAGAGCTACTTTGTCGATGACATCGTAGGCTTCAAAGGGTTCTAAACCAGCTTTACGCAATTCTTGTTGGGGACAAGGACCAATCTTTGCAGCGAGTACCCCTTTACAATCTGCGATTGCTTTAATGATATACTCAAGAGTAGCTTCCTCGCCGTATCCACTTTGACAATAATGGTCAACTTTTCGGTGAGCGACAAATTTAACATCTGCGCCATCGACTTCAAAGATTTGGAATTCTTTGGCATGACCGAAGTGTTGATTAACCAGACGGTTGCCTCTGGTGGCTACCGCAACTAGAATCTTAGGACCTTTTTTAACCGCTTTAGCCGCTTTAGCTGCTTTGGCCGCCTTAACTTCAGCCGTAAATTTTTCGATGCCTTCATGAACTTCCTGGCGAGCCTTTAAGTCATATTCAGGGGCCATCTCAAGGAATTTTTCTTTGGTGAATTCCTGAGACCGATCCTCTCCTAATAATCCTACTGCATCTGCCCGACATTGACGACAGTGACGCATCATTTTCATGTTGCCAGAACAACTGTCTTGAACAGCTTTCAGTTCTTTGGGTGTAGGGCCGCGTTGTCCGGTTAATCCAAAATGGGTTCCGTGTTCAGGGGCACTGATCAACGGCATGATATTGTGAAGGAATGCACCTTTAGAGCGAATCACTTCGTTCACTTCAGCCAAATGTTGATCGTTAACCCCTGGAATCATCACTGAGTTAACTTTACACAGAATATCTGCTTCTCTCAGGGCATCGAGGGACTCCATTTGCTTTTCATGGAGGATTTTGACCCCTTCAATTCCTTTATAACGTTTGCGATTATAACGTACCCAAGGATAGATTTTTTCCCCAATTTCAGGATCGATCATATTAATAGTGAGGGTGACATGATCGATATTCAGTTCTTTAATTTGATCAACGTACTCAGGTAACATTAAGCCGTTGCTCGACAAACACAATTTGATATCTGGGGCTTTTTCTGCAACCAATTCAAAAGTGCGGAAGGTTTGTTTTGGGTTCGCCAAGGGATCACCAGGACCTGCAATACCCAACACGGTCATTTGAGGAATCTTTCCGGCAATGACTAAAGCTTTGTGGGCAGCTTCTTCAGGCGTTAGAACCTCACTAACTACCCCAGGACGGCTTTCGTTGGCGCAATCATACTTGCGATTACAATAATTGCATTGAATATTACAAGCAGGTGCAACGGCAACGTGCAATCTTGCATAATGGTGGTGTGCATCTTCACTATAACAAGGGTGTTTAGCAATCCGTTCTTGAATATTTTCAGGAATCACTTGAGGAGCGGAAGAGTCGCAACCACAGGGTCCCGAAGCTTTTGGGCTAGATGGGGTTACTGTCTTGGCCGCCGATGAGTCAGAGTTAGTTAGACCGGTTGATTGTAACATTGAATTCCGTGGAGTTAGAGGGTGACTAAAAAATGACTTAAAACTATTAAGAGCATTTGGAATATTTCAGTATTCGGTCGCTTGCTGGATTTATCCAGAACAAGAGGTAAAAACAATGGACTGTTCGTCTTTGGCGTTATGTAAGTTATACCACCCCCCCATCAGTGCTTGTGAGGCAGGTGGCTGAGTTCAAATTGATCAAATTTATTAAGACGTACTCAAAGAGTCAAACTGTTTCCCTATCTAGTATCGATTCAGGTCAAAGTTTTTTTTCGGGTCGGGGGGCTAGTATTTTTTAGATGGGGTTTGAGTATTTTCCCCTGGGGATACAAGTATTTATGCACTCAAGGTAAAACCCCCATTAGGAGAGGGCTTAAGACTATTATAGGACAATTGTGTCCTCAGTAATTCCCCTTAATATTTGCACTCAAATCAGGGGGAGAGTGGGAAGTGTCCCTGTTGCCTGTTGCCTGGGAGCCTCCTCAAAAAAAACCGGAGTAAGCGTTCCGAAGCTCCTCCAGTGCTGTCACGGAATTCAATTCTGTATCTAATGTAACACTTTTCTAGAACAATGCTGGCTTTAACTTCTATTTATCTCAACTCTAGGGAATTAAAGTCTCTAAGATCCTTATTGAATAAGGGGTTTAACCCATAAGTTCTTTTCACTGGTTGAGTTCTTTAAATCATGTCTTTAAAATTTCTTTTTATGGGGTTTAAATCCTTACTCTGAGTCAGTTTAACCGTGAGTACATAAATGCTTTTCCCCCGACCCATAAATACTTAGACCGGTTACTAAAAATACTAGCACCCCCCACTCAAAAAAACTTTAATTAATGGCTCAAAAGTTGATAAGAAAGGCTTATTACAAGTTTGAGTACACCTGTGATTAATATTAATCAACTTGACCCACCCCAAATATCTCAAACGATCAAGTGTGACTTGGTATAAGCATAACAACTAAGTTTATGTAGAACCACGGAATTTAATGTTTGGATCCATACTGCTTAGAGATAGCCGTTCTGAGAGTCTAGGTAATCCCCCAAAGGCCTCGACTACTGCGTTATCGGCCTCTTCCCATCCGACTCAACTCCCGTTGAGAACTCTTTGGGAAGACTTCCAAATTATCTTTACCCGTGATCCGGCGGCTCGCAACTGGTTAGAAGTGCTGTGTTGCTATCCGGGGTTACACGCCCTAGGATTACATCGTATTTCCCATTGGCTGTGGCATTATCAAGTGCCGTTTCTACCACGTTTTGTGTCCCATTTAGGACGGTTTTTCACGGGGATTGAAATTCATCCAGGGGCAACCCTTGGCCAAGGAATCTTTATCGATCACGGAATGGGGGTAGTGATCGGAGAAACCGCTATTATTGGAGATTATTGTCTAATTTATCAAAATGTTACCCTTGGCGGCACGGGGAAAGAACTCGGTAAACGCCATCCTACCCTTGGGAACAATGTGGTAGTAGGAGCCGGAGCTAAAGTTTTAGGCAATATTGCTATTGGTGATCACGTTCGTATTGGGGCTGGTTCGATCGTTTTAACCGATGTCCCTAACGATTGTACCGTCGTGGGCGTGCCAGGTCGAATTATTTCCCGTAGTGGCCGTGGTTGTCCCCTAGAACACGGCAAGTTGCCCGATGTGGAAGCTCAAGTAATTCGTTCTTTATTGGACCGAATTGAGCAATTGGAACAAAAGATACAAAACCTATCCTAACTCTGCCTTACCATTATGATTAGACCATCTCGTCCCGATGCGTTAATCAGCCAAGTTGCAAAAGTTTCTCGAAGTGAACGCTGGTTGATCCACCGTCGCCTTGAAGAATTAATGATCCCCTGTTGGTGTCCCGATGATGGGTCATTGTGGGTGGAGATTGAACATGGTATTGATGCCATTCTTTTACGCAGCACTGTTTATCAAGCGATCGCCTCTCGTCAAGAACTGGTAGACTGGCTTGATCGTTGCTGGGAGTCGGCGGATATTCTTTCGACCCAATTCTACAATAGTTGAGAAATTTTCCCCTTAAAATTTGGTTCACTCCTACTATATTTAAGTCTTTTCCATTGCCCATAGTCTTAAGTTTTAGTCGCTGACCACGCAATTATCAATCTCAGTGCTGTCATGGAAAATCATTCAATGTCTACGGAATTCACTCAATTTTTACAACAGGAACTCTCGGTTTCCTCCGATGACCTAGCGGTTGTTTTAAATAATCGTCAACAACCAGGTGATCCCATTCCCATGCTTTTGTGGCAATATGGCTTGATTTCGAGAGCGCAACTACAACGAATTTGGGATTGGCTCGATGCTCAGGTTCAATTCCAGTTTTTCCCACAAACATACTAACAAGTTGTTGCCTTAAGTTATCGAGAAATTAAGCGATGGACAAAATTCAGATTAATGATACGACCCTCAGAGATGGGGAACAGGCGGCTGGCATTGTTTTTACTCCTGAAGAAAAAATATCTCTAGCCAGTTTAATGGATGCTATGGGCATTCCCGAATTAGAAGTGGGAATTCCGGCCATGGGAGGGAGTGAAGCAGAAGCCATTACGGTGATCGCTCAATTAGGATTAAACGCCGCCTTATTGGGATGGAATCGGGCAGTCCGTTCGGATGTAGCTGCTTCGATCGCTTGCGGACTTAAACGAGTTCATATCTCTGTCCCGGTCTCTGACGTACAAATTCAAGCCAAGTTTAATGGCGATCGCTTTCTGGTTTTTGCCAGACTAGAAGATACTCTAAAATTTGCTTTGGATAACGGTTTATTTGTCTCTGTCGGGGCTGAAGATTCCTCTAGGGCTTCAGACGACTTTTTACTAGAAGTTGCTCAGGCAGCCCAAGAATGGGGGGCTTCGCGCTTTCGCTTTTGCGATACAGTCGGCATTCTCAATCCCGTCACCACCGCTCAAAAAGTCGGTAAGTTAGTACAAGGGTTATCTATCCCCATCGAAATGCACACTCACAATGACTTTGGCTTAGCGACAGCTAACGCTTTAGCTGGTCTTCAGGCGGGGGCTACTTCTGTCAATACCACGGTGAATGGGTTAGGGGAACGGGCGGGGAATGCGGCTTTAGAAGAAATGATTATGGCTCTTAAGCACCTCTATCAAGTAGATTTAGGTATCAATACCCGTCGTTTGCGAGAATTATCTCAATTAGTGGTTGCTGCGTCTGGTTACACTCTTCCTCCTTGGAAGGCTGTCGTCGGGGATAATGCCTTTGCCCATGAATCAGGTATCCACGCCCACGGGGTTCTCAAAAATCCTCAAACTTATGAACCTTTTGCCCCTGAAGAAATCGGTTGGGAAAGACAACTGGTGGTGGGTAAGCATTCTGGACGACATTTAGTCGCTAATTTAGTTAGACAACATGGCATTACTTTAAATCGTGAGGAAGCCCAATTTGTCTTAGATGCGGTGCGAACTTTGTCAGTTCAGATGAAACGAAGTTTAACAGTAGATGAATTACTTAATTTAGTACCTAATAGGAGAATGTCTCATGGGATTATATAACCCTGGCGAAATCGAACTCAATGATCCTCCAGCTTTTGAAATCGAGGAAAAAGTCCGCTTACGGAAAATGATTCGTAATGATGGTACTTTTCCAGGCAAAGAAGTCGGTCAAACTTTGGCTAAAAAAGGAGAAGTTGGCTATATAGTCAGCATTGGAACCTATCTACAAAGTTATTACATCTATGCGGTGCATTTTATTGATAGTGGCTTTGTCGTAGGGTGTCGCCGCAAGGAATTAGAATCAGCCGAAGATCCTGAAGTCCTCGAACATCGCAAGGCGGAAATGAGTAGATATTGATTAATACACTAATTGTTACAAGGAAGTCAGAATTATCAACCATTTATTAATAGTTATAATTCGATTTTCTCCCCTAGTGTTAAATTGTTCATGTTTTACTATTAGGAGTCATTCCATGAAAGTTATTTTAAGCCGTAATGATGCGGGAAATTTATCTGTCTATGTCCCTAAAAAAGACTTAGAAGAAGTTGTGGTTAATGAAACAGCCGCCGACAGTGGCAAGGTTTTAACGTTAGCTAATGGTTGGGAATTAGAATTTCCTAAACTGACTGATGATACTAAGCTACCCCAAACCATGGATGCTAAAAAGCTGTAATTACTTTTAGTTTTTGGAGGCAGAAGTTTAAATGTCTCCCCTTATTTCCTTGGGCTGAGGGACAGTCACAGCCCTTCTCCCACTCTATTCCCTAATATTGAGGATTTAGTCATGGATTCAGTGCATTACCAAACTTTATCATTTCAATTAGAAGGTCAGTTTGTTGGATTTATCAACAAACCCAATGGCCAATTAAAGTCCCTAAGATTGATGCTTGATGGCAAGGAATTACACATCAAACTTGATAAAGGATTACGGGGTTCTTTAGGGTCTGGTTTGGCAGCTGGTGATTGGGTTCAGGTGTTAGGACAACAGAAATTCAAGGGAAATTTTAGTGAATTTAAACTCAAAGCGTTTCAGGTAAATCGATTGAGTTGTAGCCTAGAGTGTAAAGATAATAAAACCCCAAATACGTTAGGAATTTCTAGCAATCAATCATCAGGTTGTCCCAAAAAAGGCAAAATTCTCTTATGCAATAAGTCGGATTGTGCCAAAAATGGCGGTAAAGAACTTTATCAGGAACTGCAAAAAACGATTTGTCGTTTAGGGCTAGAAAAGTCTGTCAAAATTGAAAAAACCAGTTGTCAGAAACGCTGCAAAAAGGCTCCTAATATGATTTTAATGCCTGGAAAAGAAAAATGCAGTAATCCCAAACCTAAGAGCATTGCTAACCTTCTTCGTGACCATTATTTAGAGTCTATGGACTAAAGACAAATGGCTAATGTAACCTTTTACGAAAAACCAGGTTGTATTAACAACACCAAGCAAAAAAAACTCCTCGAAAATGCAGGTCATACCCTGGAAGTTCACAACCTATTAACGACTTCTTGGACTGTTGAACAGTTACGACCTTTTTTTGGAACTCGACCAGTTCTAGAGTGGTTTAATCCTACCGCACCTAGAATTAAATCAGGGGAAATTATTCCTAATCAATTAGATGAGAAAACAGCCCTAAATTTAATGATAGCTGATCCTTTATTGATTCGTCGTCCTCTCATTCAAGTTGATGATGTTTATCGAGTTGGATTTGATGCTGAACAAATTGAGACTTGGATTGGGTTAAATGCTTCAACTCCTGTTACTGAAGATTTAGAAACCTGTCCCAATAGTAACAAGTAATTAAGCAATTGAGTATTTTTAGAGGCGTTTTTAATAACGTCTCTATTGTGATATTTATAGACAATTTTTGGTTTTAATGAGCAAAAAATCCTGTTAATAGTAAAGGCAACAAAATTAAAAGACTAATAATTAAAACAGCCGTTTGGGGACTGATGGGAATTATATTTTTCTCGGTTTTATCGGGTTTTGTCATCGTTAATTCTCCTTATGATGAATATTTTGGGTAAGCTTAGCTAAGTCTTATTTTAGTCGATAGTTTAGCATATTTGATACTGTAGACCGTATTTTTTATATAAAATTGCTAAGTATATACTCGAGTTGACTATTTTATTGCTCTAATTTTGATAAAATTTCATTCCACTTAATTTTATGAATTGCTTGTAATTCTTGATCAACTTCTACTAAGTTTGAGTATTTATCTAGAAACTTTTCAACGGATGCAATTAATCTTAAATAATACTTTAAAGTAGGAATTGTTCCATTAATAATTACCTGACAACCATGATTCTCTCTAATATTTTTAATTTCTTCATCTATTAATTGAGATTCGGAGTTATTAATATTCGCTGAAGAAAAAATACAATATCGTCGGGGATTAAATTTAATAATTTTATCTCTAGCAATACGAATGATCTGTAGATCAATAGGTTTACCCTGTTTAATTTCAATCGCTTCTACTAGCTTTTTATTTTTATCTAAAACTTGAATATCTCCTGCAGTTTTTGATGTTCTATCAGATGCAGTATGACTTCCTAATGGCGTTAATTGACAAGATTTATATCTTTCTACTTCTTCTATCAATTGTTGATAGATCGCGTAAAATGATAAAACGGGTAACTTAGACGCACCATGAGTCTTATAATTAAAATTGAAATGGTAATCTAAACAACCAACAATTGTTTTAATATCAAATTTTTCAGGATTACTCAGTTTAACTATTTTTATTTTATTCGTTTCTGTAATTTTTCTCACTTCAGATAATAGTAATGTTAAAATATTTTCTGTTTGTTTAGGATTATTTTCAATAAAATCAATTAACTTCAGAAAAGCCTCTTTTACTTTTTTATTACTAATATTTCCGTTATAATCCAATGTATATGGATATGGCTGTTCTAAAGAACGAGTTAACCATCCACTTTCAGCCATAGCAGGAAGTCCTAATTCTTTGAGAGTGGGTGTAATATATTGAGTATCAATTGTTCTTCCTGAAAAGCCATTAGGCAAGTTTTTTTGATGATATCTAATATCTTGTTTTGGATCAATAATTTTATGGGTTAATAAGGTGATTAAAACGGTATATACTCCTTTTTGTTTCGGTGAATGTTTAGCGATTATTTTAACATAGTCTAAATACTCGACTGGGATTAATTGCTTGATATCATTAGCATTATTTGATAAATCATATACTTTTAGTAGTTGTTCTCTATGATTCATGATAGTTATTCCTGTTATTTCTAGCTGTAATATAAATTTTTTTCTATGAGAGTCGTATAAGCTATTATTAGAGACAGTATTTTTAATAGATTGAGTGTTAAATATTTGTTCTTTTAATTGCGTCGCTAATTCTTTAAATAAGGGAATACAAATAGAATTACCAATTTGTTTATAAGCTTCTGATAGATTTTGATGAATGATAAAATCGTGAGGAAATCCCATAATTCTATAACATTCTTGAATGGTTAATTTCCGCACTGCATTTTCTTCAGGAATATAGATAAAAAATCGTCCTGATGTTTCCTGGGATGGAATGGTAGGATGAACACCATTAATTGAATAAATTCTATTAGGTTGACGATGAACTCTAGACAAATGTTCTGTATTAGGTCTAATTCCTGTTTTCCAAATATTTTTATTACGATAACCTACGAAAATTAAACCTGATAGCTGTTTTTTGGGATTATCTATCAAGGTATATTCTTGTTTTTTTAGATATTCAAAGTTAGCAGTTTTACATAGAGAATCTCTCAGTTGAGGAATAGACTTTTGAGTTTTAAGAAGACTAAAATTAAACTTTTTATGATGAGTTCCGATAATAATAATTCTTTCTCTATGTTGAGGAACTCCAAAATCTTTAGCATTTAATAATTTATAGTCAACTAAATAACCTAAATCTTCTAACGCATAAATTATCGTTTCTAAAGTCTTTCCTTTTTGATGATGAATTAAATGTTTAACATTTTCTAAAACAATAACAGGTGGTTGTTTGACTTCTATAATTTCACAGATATGAAAAAATAGAGTTCCTCTTGTATCTTTAAATCCTTGTTTTTTACCAGAAATACTAAAAGGTTGACAAGGAAAACCTGCGGTTAAAACATCAAAATTTGGTAAATTACTAGGAATTATCTTCGTAATATCTTTATCGGGAATTTCCCCAAAATTATTATAATAAACCTTTTGACAAGCTTCGTTTATCTCACAAGAATAGACACATCGATATCCTACTGATTCAAAGGCTAATCTAAAACCACCGATACCAGCAAATAAATCAATAAATTTTAAAGTCTGAGTTGTCACTATAGGTTGTTATTTGTTGTTTTAGGTCTAAAAATAAAGTGCGCTAACTTAATATTAACGCACTTAAAAACTTCCTAAAATTCGGCAACTAAAGCAGCATTACACCGTTCACAAATGGTTGGATCATCTTTAAATTCTCCTACCTTTGTTGAATAATTCCAACAGCGATCGCACTTTTGTCCATCTGCTTTAATTACCCCGACAGAAACTAATTCAGACTCACTTTGATACTCTGCTTTTTGAATAGCTTCAACACTATCAACTAATTCCACTTGGGAAGCTAACACCAGATAGCGTAATTCATCCACTTGATTTCCCGCTAAACTATCATTAGGGTTGAATGCTTCTAGCTGCTTTTTCAAGTCTTGATCCGATACATAAAGCAACACCTTCGCATCCAAAGAAGACCCGATCGCTTTCTCTTTTCTGGCCTGTTCCATTACTTGATTAACTTCCCCACGGATCAGCCGTAATTTCCCCCAGGAAGCTGTTAATTCTGGTCGTTCCCACTGTTTTTCCATTTCTACCCATCCTGACTGGAAGACGGACTTATAGGGGGTCTTGTAGGGCAAAAATTGCCAGATATCTTCAGCCATGTGACACAAGACGGGAGCGATCGCTTTTGCTAAATTTTCCAAGGCGACTTTTAAGACTGTTTGACAACTGCGACGACGTAACGCATCAGGATGGGAAATATAGAGTCTGTCTTTGGCAATATCCAGATAAAAATTAGATAGATCCACGACACAGAAATTCTGAACCGTTTGGAAGAAACGGAAAAATTGAAACTTTTCAAACGCATCAGTTACTTCTGTAAAAACCTCTGTGATGCGGTGCAGCATATATTGATCTAATTCGGGTAATTCTGCGTAAGCAACGGTGTCTTTTTCTGGATCGAAGTCATGTAAATTACCTAATAAAAATCGGGCTGTATTGCGAATTTTACGATAAATATCAAATAACTGTTTCAGGATAGTTTTACCCACACGGATATCTGATGAATAATCCACCGATGATACCCAAAGTCTTAACAAATCTGCCCCATACGGTGGTTCTTGTTTCTGATTTTTTCCTCCATTAATAATTACATTTGGATCTACAATATTTCCTAAAGATTTACTCATTTTGTGTCCCTTTTCATCCAAAACAAACCCATGAGTTAATACTGTTTTATAAGGTGCAATTCCATTAACCGCAACACTGGTCAATAAACTTGATTGAAACCACCCTCGATGCTGATCAGTTCCTTCTAAATAAATATCAACAGGATACTTTAATTCTTCCCGTTGTTTTGCCACTGCTGCCCAAGAGGAACCGGAGTCAAACCAGACATCCATTGTATCAGTTCCTTTGCGATATTTATTAGCATCCTTTTTGTATTTTTTGGGTAATAATTCTTCAATAGGAAGTTCCCACCAAGCATCAGAACCTTTTTCTAAAAAGATAGCTTGAACATGATTAATGGTTTCTTCTGTTAATAATGGTTCTTTGGTTTCTTCGTGATAAAAAACAGGAATAGGAACCCCCCAATTACGCTGACGGGAGATACACCAATCTGAGCGATCGCTAACCATTGGAGTAATACGATTTTCTCCTTGGGGAGGAATCCAATCAACGGATTTAATCGCTTCTAAAGCAGCCTCACGAAACCCTTCTACTGAGGCAAACCACTGTTCTGTCGCCCGAAAAATCGTCGGTTTTTTTGTCCGCCAATCGTAAGGATATTTATGTAAATAGGGTTCTTCTTTTAGTAATGAGCCTTGATTTTTTAGTTCATTAATAATTGCTTCATTAGCATCTTTTAAAACATTTAGACCGGCAAATTGTCCAGCTTCTTCAGTAAAGTTTCCTTTGTCATCTACTGGAGAAAGAACCTTTAAACCATACCGTTGACCGACCAGATAATCTTCTTGTCCGTGACCAGGAGCAGTATGAACTAAACCTGTTCCTGATTCTGTGGTAACATAGTCCCCACCGATGAGAATTTCACTTTCTCGGTCATACAAAGGATGACGGTAAATGGTATGTTCTAAAGCTTTACCTGGAAGGGTTGCTTTAACCGTTAGGGAAGTCCCAAAAGTCTCTGACAATTTTTCGACTAAATCTGCTGCAACAATGAGATATTTATACTGACAAATATCAGAAGTTTGCTCAACAATAGCATAAGTTAGGTCAGGATTTAGAGCAACCGCTAAATTACCAGGAAGGGTCCAAGGGGTAGTTGTCCAGATAGCAACCCCCAAATTAGAGAGAAAAGGTTCTAAAATTTCCTGAGCAACTTTTGAAGATTTAATAACAGGAAATGCCGCAAAAACACTTTGGGAAGTATGACCTTCTGGATATTCTAATTCTGCTTCAGCTAATGCAGTCCGAGAACTAGGACTCCAGTGAACCGGTTTAAGTCCACGATAAATATAGCCTTTGAGTGCCATTTGACCAAAGACCCCAACTTGCGCGGCCTCATATTCGGGGGTAAGGGTTAAATAGGGGTTTTCCCAGTCTCCCCAGACTCCAAACCTTTTGAACCCTTCGGCCTGTTCTTGTTGGGTTTTAAGGGCAAAATCACGGGCTTTGCGGCGAAGTTTGAGAGGGGTTAGACCCTCCCTTTCTTTGGACTTCATACTTTGCAACACTTTCAATTCAATGGGGAGTCCGTGACAGTCCCACCCTGGAACATAACGAACTTTATGACCTCGCAGTAACTTGTATTTATTGATGATATCCTTGAGGGTTTTGTTTAATGCGTGACCCATGTGGAGAGACCCGTTAGCGTAGGGAGGGCCATCATGGAGAATGAATACGTCACCTGGGTTATTTTGCGACAGTTGCTCATAAATTTGATTTTCTGACCAAAATTTCTGTAATTCTGGCTCACGCTTGACCGCATTAGCGCGCATACTAAAGTCAGTCTGGGGTAAGTTTACGGTATCTTTGTAGCTTTTAGGTTCTGTCACTGCGGTAATAGAATTTTCTGTATTAGGTTACTCTTCTTCATCTTATCGATAAGGAGTCATTGTAGGGAGGATAGGGTGAGCAAATTATAATTGTTTTTGATTGAAAAGCTTTGGAAAGTTCTGCTTGTTTTAAAATAATATTAGCTCTGTAGCAAGATTTGATGGTATTGTCTACTACAAATTTTCGATTAGTAATAAGACTATAACAAATTTCATGATCGCTTTTTCCCTGACGTTCAAAATAGCAACCTGCCGCTAAAAGCAGTTTTTAAAATTGAAGAATAAAAGAAGATGTCATTATTAAGATGCTATCTCTATTATTTCTTGACGGTGACTAATTAATTCTATAGAAATAGACCCCGTAAAGTTTTCAGAAATAATTCCATTTAGTATCAATAGTTATGGGATAATTTGTCGTAACTTATTACTGAGAATATCGATAGTTTTAGCTTCAGTTACTAACCCAGGAACATCTTCACTAGTAGCAACCCAAAGTTTTGCTTCTCGATCCCAAAATGCTTCAACTTTATAGTTGTTTGATTTTTTGATAATCATAATGATTTTTGATCAAATTGATTTTTTTTAGGCTATTATCTATAGGGAGTTGTAAATAAGTACATAGAATTGCACATCTAGCTCAACTAAAAACCAGATTATATAAGCATTGTCGGAAATGAAAGTGTGTAATTAATTAAGTTTAGGTACTTAAAAAAACAAGTGACACAAAAAATATCCTCAAGATATGAAGATGGAACACCTGTTTATAAACATCAAAAACCACCCCGTTTTGGTGAACCTAAACCCGATCCAGATGCCAGGGGATCTCATTCGAGATTAAGATGGGATGAGTATAATAGTAGAGTGTATCAAGCTAGAGAATTTAATGCTGTTGGTCAACCCATAAGGGACATTGACTTTACCAGTCCTACTTATCAGAATGGAACACTCCGCCCCGATCATATTTTACCGCCCCATCAGCATCGTTGGATACCTAATGTAACTGGTGGTATTCCTAGTAGAAGCAAGGAACCAGAACCATTATGAAGACTTTAGAAAAATGGGCTGTTACTTTATCTTTAAATCCTAGAGAAATTTTAGAGAATAGAATTTGTGTAATTGTTAACTATTTATCTAAATGCTATCCTAATGGTTATTGGAAACTTTTAGAAATGGACGCAACAGGAAGCTTAGGAAATCAATTAACTCACTCTCTTAATAAGTCTCAAATAGTAACCCTTTCTTTTTTAGAATTATTAAGAGTGTTAAAGGAAGAAGGACAAGTTATAGATTTAGACATCAGTTTTATTTACAGGGAACAGGAATTAATTAAAATCTTAGTCCAAGATGGAGTATCTGTTGATATTTTAGGTAGGGGAGAAATATTACCAATAAAAATTTTAGGTGATTATCAAAAAGTTGATATTAATCTATTTCTATGGAATGAAAAAAATACACAAGATGAATTAACCAAAGATGCAGTTATCATTAGAAAAAGTCAGGGCAATACGATGGCTACCAATGTTCTTGAAAAAATAGATTTACGTCAGTTGGGGGAACAACTTCAACAGGCGAGAAAACAGCGTGGTATGACTCAAGCTGAAGCGGCTAAAGTCATTGATGTTGCCTATACTACTCTAGTTGCCATTGAAAAAGGAGAACGTCGTCTCAAGTCCTCAGAACTCATTAAATTAGCCCGTGCTTATGGACGTGCGGTCAGTGAATTTGTTCAATCAACTCCCGTAGCTGAACCCTTTGATATTCAGTTTCGCACCGCTTACCGTCGTAGTGAAGAAGATGAAGCTCTAATTAAACCAACTATCCTAGAATTTGAGCAATTATGTCGAAATTACCTTGAACTCGAAAAGATGCTCGATGCGCCCTTATCGAAAAATTATCCCCAAGAATACAACGTTGAAGAAATGCTCCTAGAAAGTGCAGCCGAAAGTATTGCTAATGCCGAAAGACAGCGTTTAGGATTAGGAGATCGCCCCATTCTCCGATTACGGGGAATTTTAGAACAAGAAGTCGGACTTCGCATCTTTTATCTAAAAATGCCCTCAAAATCAAAATGTTCAGTAATCTATAGTTATAATCAACAATTCGGTGGCTGTTTAGCGATTAATGCGGATCATCCTAAAGAACGGCAAATTTGGTCACTTGCTGACGGCTATCTCCATTTTTTAGCCCATCGACGTAAACCTGTCATTGATTATGACGAGCAATATCAAAGAATGCCAGAAAGTGAACGATTAGCGGAAGCTTTCTCTAAATATTTCCTGATGCCTACCAGTAGCTTACGCAGACAATTTTATGATATATATCGCGCCCATGACAAATTTACCCTCACTAATCTCCTAACTTTAGCTTACTATTACGGCGTTTCGGTACAAGCATTAAGCTATCGATTACAAGAAATGGAACTCATCCCGTCTGGCACTTGGGGTAGATTACGAGATCGCGGTTTAAACGTGAAAAACGTGAAAAACGAACAACAAAAATTAGGACTTAAAGAGATTCCTCGATCTCGATATCGTGATCTGACACCCATTCATTATCAACATTTAGCGATTGAAGCCTTTGATCAAGGTTTAATTACAGAAGGAAAATTTGCCAAATTTTTAGGAGTCAACCGTTTAAAAGCTCGTCGTATGGCAGAAGATTTACGGAAAGAATTAAGCGGAATGAGCGAAGAAAATATGAAAATTGATCTCCTTCAATGGACATAAAATGGGAGATTAAATTTAATGATGCTGATTAATCAATCTCCCCTTCTTTTAGATGCTTGTTGTGTGTTTAATTTTCTGGCTTCAGGTCATTTTTTTGACATAGTAAAAGCTATTTCTGTTGATGTTTATATTACTAAAACTGTACAGGAACAAGAATTAATTAACTTTGATGGTTTTGATCCAGAAGATATCACTCAATTTAATAATACTCTTGAGCAAGGCATTGTTAAAATTGTTGATTTTGAGGCAGAAACAGAAGCAGATTTATTTATTAACTATGCGTCTATTTTAGGGGATGATGGAGAGTCCGCCACGGGCGCGATCGCTATTTGTCGAGGTTGGGCGATCGCAACAGATGATAAACGAGCAATTACATTATTTAAGCAAGAAGTACCAAATCTGCAAATTTTATCAACGCAAGAAATTATTAAATATTGGTCAGAAATTACTAATATTGATTTAATTCAACTCAAGACTGTTCTTAATCAAATCAAAAAAAAAGGACAGTATTTTCCTCCTAAAAATGATCCTTTACGCAGTTGGTGGGAAACAGCTATAAAAAGTAAAATTCAAACTTATTAATTTTCTGGATGAATCCAAGTTTTATCCCAAGGTTCTCCCCCAATTTCTAAACCCCCTAAAAAACTGGCAGCATTAATAATAACTTGTCCTTGCAAAGTTCGTAATTTAACCGTGATTTTTCCTTGCATAGTATCTCGACAACGAAACTGTAACCCCTCAGTTGTAGGAACTCGAACATAATTTCCTGGTTGATCAGTCGTTCCTATAATTCTTAGTTTAAACTGCTCATTTTTTCCTTTTAATTCCCAATATCCCCAAGGTTCAACCTTCCAAGATAACTCACCTCGACTACTTTCAAATTGATAGAATTTTCCCTGGTAATGTAACCTTACCAGTCCCACAGACTCATCCCACCATAATACCTGTCTAACTCCCCCTGCTGCAGTTAAGGCTAAGTCAGGATAATCAAGAAAACTATTGCAATTGAGCCAAAACCACTTTTGAGGGAAGGAACGCCCCCAGTTTTTCTCACTATAAGCCGGAGCATCGGTAAATTCGTATTTTTCGCCATTCCAGTCAATCCAACCCGTAGCCAACCCATGAGCCATCAACACTTGCCATCCTGGGTCAAATGCCGAAAGATAAGATAACCATCCGGCTGTTGCTTGTTGAGGGCGATCGCTATTTCCCCAACCGTAAATTGGTTTAATAGTATAGTCCCAACGACAGTATTGATGTGTCGGAGGATCGCAGATAAACCCTTGATTTAAGGTTGCTGTCGCTTGATAACCTTGTTTTATATGTTTTTGTTCAATATATTTGTTAAAGGTTTTTGGGTCTAATAATTGTGGTGTTAATAATAAAGAACTTGCACCCCAATGACCTAATTTTAAGCGATATCTATCTGCAAAAAATTGTTTAATATCAGGAAAAGTTCGACATAAATATTGATCATTAGCTCCTAATATTTGCGCCGCTCCTCCACTATGGGGTTGTTTCTCAATAGGGTCATCAATAGAATACATAAAGCCAAAAGTTTGTTTAACTTGGGGTAAGGTAACACGATAATACCAACCTTCAAAAAAGCGTTGACTGTTACCATCCCAATGATAGCCACTATGAGGAGTAGCAAGAGATGTAGGTAGTTTGAGAGACAAGGTTACAAAAAAGAGATAAACACAATGTTAGAGTAATAATTATACGATCTCTTGTTGTAAAGTAAAAGTGAAGGAGAATTAGTAAGATTAGTAAGAGATTTAAATAAATGACAGTCTTGAGCTTATTGAACAAAAATTAATAGAAGTTTTAGAACGATGTTAAAATAAATTGTCTACAGGAGTCATTATTTCGGTGAGGGATGAAGCTTTTCGTATCCGTTATTTACCTATTTAAAAGTTAACTTGAAAATACCAAAACAAACTGCTAGATTCTCAAAATCTCATCCTTGATTATAAATTTTAATTATTGATTATTCAATATTTTATTGTTTTAACTAATATAATATTTCAATTCATATTTTAAGAATTTTGTCAATTACTTATTGTAAATTTTAATAAAAATCCTCAAGAATGATTTGATTTTTTAGAAATTAAAGGTCAATTTTGTCCAGAATACTGTGTGTTTCTATCGGTGTAACCCCTTAAATGTATTATTTAAGTAAACTTAATACTACAGAGTAAAAGACTGACTTAGTCAATGATTGAGCCGTATTCTATTCTTAAAATTTTCAATGATTCAACAGTGACACTCATCATCAAAATTAAGTCAATTTAGTCAAATTCACCATAGTATTTGATCTTATTTTTAATGTAAACCTTTATTTGAAGATTCAATAAAAACCAACGGAAATTATTATCACGATGAAACCCCCCCCCGAGAAATTCGTGCTACTGTGTAACAGGTTAAGGAAATGTAAAGACGTTTTGTGAGGAGTCAAAATTGACAAATCCATTGAATCGTCCAGGTTTCGGGGAGTTAAACAACTCACATAATACAAAGCCTATGACTACAAAACTTTGGAAAAGACTAACAACCACAGCATTAACTACCACTTTAGGAACATCTGTTGTCCTTTGGGGATCGTCTTTGAACACCTCATTAGCATTGGATTTTCAAGACAAGGCTGATGACCTAAGAAAGCTTCTGGGAGTAACGACGACAGCAACAACAGAAAGTTCCGAGCAATTAACTGCTTTGGCTCCAATTGTTGTTAGCCTTAGTCAAATCGAGGGTGAAACACCCGAGACCGCGATCGCCACTCTCCATCCTCATCAATGGAAATATAAATTAGCTGTAACCCTCAGAGTTCGGGAAATCCCTGTTCTCACCTTTATTGGCACCAAAGCGGATCTGGCTGAAATTAAAAACAGTGAGAAAAACCCTGAACAAATTCAAGCTAACAGCGATGTCATGAAGCGGGCTGAAGCCGTGGCTGAAAGCCTCAATCAACTGAGCCAAGATCAGCAATTTAAACCGAAAAACATTACGGTCAGCGCAAATCCGCAAGACAAATCTTATAGCATCAAAGTAAACGATCAAGAACTCGTGCGTGTTAATGGTCAAACAATTTTACCCGACACGACAAACAATTTAGCTGCCGACGCGCTACAAGCGACCAATCGTCTACGTCGGTTGATGGGAGATGCGCCCCCCCTGACAGCGATTGCCAATATGCCCTCAGCCACCCCAAAGGCAGGAAAAGCAGGGGTTAAAGAACGAGTAACCGGTCGTCGTAAAGGGATGGCATCCTGGTATGGTCCTGGATTTCACGGTCGCTTAACAGCCAATGGAGAACGGTACAATCAAAATGGCTTAACAGCGGCTCATAAAAGCCTTCCTTTTGGAACGAGGGTTCGGGTGACTAACCTTAATAATGGTCGTTCGATTACCGTTCGCATTAATGATCGCGGTCCCTATGCCCGCGGACGGATTATTGATTTATCCAAAGGCGCAGCCCGAATCATTGGCTTAATGAATAGTGGAGTCGCTCCAGTACAAATCGAAATTCTGGGACGCTAACGTAATAATTAATTAGTAATGGGTAAAACCAAACTTCCCCGATTACCTTGTGCGTAACACTATTTCCCTAACCCATTCGTGACGACAGAAGAACGAGATGCGTATCTTTAAAACTGTGGCCGGGTTACGTGCCTATTTAAAAAATCAACCCCTAGAGCCGACTCTGGGTTTAGTTCCTACCATGGGGGCGTTACACCCTGGCCACATTAGTCTAATTCGTCGCGCTGTCACCGAAACTGATCTCGTTGTGGTCACCATTTTTGTCAACCCTCTCCAGTTTGGTCCTCATGAAGACTTAGATCAGTATCCTCGACAATGGGAGCAAGACTGTCAACTATGTCAACAATTAGGAGTTGGGGTGTTATTTGCCCCGACACATCAAGAGATGGGCATTACTAATAATTTACAAAAGACTACTACCACAACGGTGATGCCCCCTCCGTCCATGATTTCCCCGTTATGCGGGGCATTTCGTCCAGGACATTTCCCAGGAGTCGCTACCATTGTCACGAAATTATTGACCATTGTGGCTCCTGATTTGGCTTATTTTGGTGAAAAAGATGCTCAACAACTCGCAGTTATTCGACGATTAGTCAAGGACTTGAATTTGTCCGTTACTATCAAAGGCTGTCCCATTGTTAGAGAACCGTCGGGACTCGCTTATAGTTCTCGCAATCAGTATTTAAGCCAGGAAGAACGGCAACAAGCCCTCGCTTTGTTTAAAGGACTTAAACAAGCTCAAGACGCTTTTAGTAAAGGGGAACGCACTGCCAAAGGACTCATCACAATTGTTGAGCAGGAATTAGGGTTAAATCCCGGGATTAAAGTACAATACGTCTCCTTGGTAAACCCTGATACGTTAACTGCTTTAGATACCATTAAAGAGGTCGGGTTATTGGCGATCGCCGCCTATGTTGGCTCAACCCGTTTAATTGACAACATCATCTTACGGGTTCGTCAACCGATTATTGCCATTGATGGACCGGCTGGTGCGGGAAAATCGACCGTTACTCGTCGAGTAGCCAAGGCTTTGAATTTACGTTACCTAGATACAGGAGCTATGTATCGGGCGATCGCATGGTTGGTCAAAGGGTCAGGGGTCTCTCTTGATGATCCTGGGGCGATCGCAGAATTAGTGTCTCAAGCCACGTTAGAATTTCTCCCTTCAACTGATGATACAGCCCCTCGCCTTAAAATTAATGGGGAAGATATCACCGAAGCCATTCGCACTCCTGACGTAACGGCCTTAGTTTCTCAAGTTTCTGCACAATGGGCTGTACGGGAGAAATTAGTCCGCTATCAGCAAGCTTTAGGGAAAAAAGGGGGCGTCGTGGCAGAAGGACGGGATATTGGAACCAATGTTTTTCCTGATGCTGATCTTAAAATTTTTCTAACCGCTTCAGTAGCTGAACGTGCTAGGAGGCGTTGGCAAGAATTCCAAGGTCAAGGACACAATAGAATTACCTTAGAACAACTTGAGCAAGAGATTGAACAACGGGATTATCGAGATAGTCATCGTTCCCTAGCCCCCTTACGTCAAGCCGTTGATGCTATTACTATTAATACTGATGGGTTAACGATTGAAGAAGTAACCAACAAGATTATTCATCTTTACCATCATTAAAAAGCCTCATTATAATTACCCTTGAATCATATTAGAAGCAGCCTCTTTTAACGAATTAGCATTAGGGGGAATAGGATCGAGATCTAAGGCTTCTTCATAAGTGGAAAACTCCGGTAAAACTTCTGTAATAAACGCTTCAGCCGCTTTTGAACGGTAACGAGTCGGATTCATAATCACAGATAAATTGCGCCGAACTTCCACATCTTTAATTCGGCCAACATGAAGTCCCTTCATTTGTAATTCTTTCTCAATGGCTGTAATGGAAACAAATGCCACTCCTAATCCTGCTTGAACCGCATTTTTTATGGCTTCAATGGAGTTAAGTTCCATCTCGATTTTGAGACGTTTGGTATCAATATCACAGCGAGTTAAGACCTTATCTATCACTTTACGAATGGTAGACTGGGAATCCAAACTAATAAAATTGAGGCGATATAAATCCTCTTTTTGAATGGTTTCTACCTTAGCCAAAGGATGAGAAACCGGTAAAATTAACGCTAATTCATCTTCAGCATAGGGACGAATTGTTAAAATTTCTCGCAGTTCAGCCGGCACTTCTCCCCCAATAATCGCTAAATCTACTTGCCCGTTAGCCACGCCCCACGAAGTCCGTCGGGTGGAATGAACCTGGAGTTGTACCGAAACATCAGGGTATTTTTGATGGAATAAGCCAATCATACGGGGGAGAAGATAAGTTCCCGTGGTTTGGGATGCCCCCACAATTAAAGTCCCCCCTTGGAGATTTTGTAGATCTTCGATCGCCCGACAGGTTTCTTGACACAGGGTAATGATTTTTTCGCCATAAGACAGAAGGAGATAGCCCGCTTCTGTCAATTGTGCTTTACGACCACCCCGATCAAACAAGGGAACATTGAGTTGTTTTTCCAAGTTCTGAACTTGGAGACTGACGGCCGGTTGAGAGACGTATAACGTATCTGCAGCCCGTTTAAAACTACCCTCAGAAGCGATCGCCTTGAGGATACGGAGTTGATCTAATGTAAAAGGAATATCTACCATAGGTTTATCAAAAAATAGGTAAGGAGTTCACCGTAAAGGCTATCCTTACGACTAGCTTAACTTTAATGACGGGATCTCCTAAACAGGGGATACCTATCCCTACTGAAAACGACAGTAACATACCATGGGGATCAAATTCCTTTAGGATGATCTATAGGGGTCTCAAACCTTACTAACTTATTGAATAAGAAAGACAAAACACCAATGGCTTTACCAACCTGGTTAACACCAAGTCATGGAATTATTTTAGGATTACTTTTGGGATTCGCTATTATTCATAGTGGATTGGCGGCCTTGCGTCCTTCGGGAGAACACAAAATTGGACCGAGACTCTATCGTGTCCTGTTTGCCTTGGTCAGTATTCCCCTGGCAGTAATTTTAATTATTTACTTTTTCAATCACCGCTATGATGGATTAGTTTTATGGCAAGTCCAAGGTGTTCAGGGGGTTAAACTCCTTGTTTGGCTTCTTAGTGCCATTTCTTTTTTGTTTCTTTATCCAGCTACCTTTAATCTCCTAGAAATTGCGGCGATCGCTAAACCCCAAGTTCATCTCTACGAAACCGGTATTCTTCGTATTTGTCGCCATCCTCAAATGGTTGGTCAAGTCATTTGGTGTATTGCCCATACCCTATGGCTAGGAACGACTTTTACTTTAGTGACATCATTAGGATTAGTCGCTCACCATTTATTCGCTGTATGGCATGGGGACTATCGCCTCGAGAAACGCTACGGAGAGGCTTTTATTGATGTTAAAAACCGAACTTCCATTATTCCTTTTTTGGCTATTCTTGAGGGTCGCCAAACGCTAAAATGGCACGAGTTTTTCAAACCAGCTTATCTAGGGGTTCTCATTTTTGTGGGGTTACTCTGGTGGGGACATCCCTGGTTAATGCAAGTGACTGCTCAAGTGAATTGGTGATTTTGATCTGTTAATTTACAAGTTACTATAAAATCTTGAATCAAAAGTGATGGACTTTTCAGGTGACTAAGAAAACTCCCGTAAACGATCCTAACATTAAGGGCAATCCTGGAACTATAATAGATAAATTTAAAGAGCTAGAAGAATTAACTAACAGCCCTTTTGAATTCAAGGTTAAGTTACTGCAAATTGCTAAAGAACTTGAGCTTTCTTTAGAGGAAACCCAAACTCTATGGGAACATTACTGTCAAATAAATCAACCCGTATCGTCTTCTAGAAAATGGTTAAATCAAGGGAAGGGATGTTTAAAAAAGTTAGGACAAAGTATTGTTTTTTTAGGACAGTTTAGTTTGCTGTTTGGGGTCATTCTTTTTATTTTGGATGCTGAGAAACGAGAAAAAGCATCTCGTAATCAATCTTGGCAAGTAATTAATAACATTGATCCTGAAAAAATTAATGCCAGTGCGGGAAGAATTGAAGCTCTAGAATCTTTAAATAAAGGCTGTGAACAAGAGAATAATCCTCCCAAGTTTATTCCTTTAAATTGGTGGAAAACTTGGAGAAATTACCCTGTTATTAAAGGATTCTATGCTGACTGTATTAATCTCAATAAACTTAATTTGAAAGGGGCTAATTTATCTCCTATTAGTTTACCTTGGTCACAATTAAAAGAGGTTATTTTAATAGAAGCTAACCTAGAAAATGCTAATCTTGAAGCCGCGCAATTAGCGAAATCAATTTTATCAAAATCCCAATTATCGGGAGCTAATTTACAAAACTCTGATTTAAGTAATTCTTCCTTAATTGAAGCTAAAATGAATGGAACAAAGTTAAGAAATGCCACTCTTTTTAAAGCAAATCTTATGGGAGCAGATTTGACAGGAGCAGATTTGAGAGGAGCTAATTTAATTGATGCGAATTTATACCGAGCTAATTTAACTCGTGTGGTATTTGATCGTCAAACTCAACCCTTTGAAAAGATCAAAGATTACTTACCACAACAGGGAGCTTACTTTATTGATTTTAAAGAAAAGACAAAAGCTAATTTAGCCCAATCAGATTTAAGACAAGTTGATTTGAGTGATACTAATCTTGAAGAAGCTAATTTAAAAGAAGCTAATTTAAAAGAAGCTAACTTAACAAGATCTAATTTACTCAATGGAATCTTAGAGAGAGCTAACTTAAGAGGAACCAACTTTAAACAAGCTCAATTAAATGAGAAAACAAAATTCAATGAAGCTATTTATGATCAGGAAATGGAGAACACTTTTCCTCATCAATGGCGACAAAATCTTAAAAAAACTGCTTACAAAATAGAAGAAAATGCTCAATTAGTGAAAGCTGATTTAGTGAAAGCTGATTTAACTTATGCTAACTTGAAAGGAGCTAATTTAACTCAGGCTAATCTGGCTCAAGCTGACTTAAGAAGTGCTGATTTAACCGACGCTGATTTAACAGGAATTAATCTAAACAAAGCACTTTATGATGTGGGAACAAGATTCCCTGAAGAATTCCGAGAAATATTCAATCAATCTGCTTATAATCTTGATATTGGAAGTCAATTAAATCAAGCTGATTTAGAAGGACTTAACTTAGAAGGGGTTAATTTAGTTCAAGCTAACCTCAAACAAGCTAATCTCAAAGAAGCTAATCTCAGAGAGGGGATGTTACTTCAAGCTCAACTGACACAAGCTAACTTAGAAGGAGCTAATTTAATCTCAGCTAATTTAGAACAAGCAAATCTGAACAATGCTGTTTTAAAACAAGCTAATATTGAAGGAGCTAATCTTAAAGGAGCTATTGGATTAACGACAGAACAAATTAAACAAGCGCAATCTTGGGAAAAAGCGATTTATTCCCCAGCTTTTTTAAAACAATTAGGATTAGAGATTGCCAACTAATCCGAGAAGCTTGGCAAATCCTTCTAAGATAGCAACAATTAGGGTAATTAATACCCCCTGACTGATAAATTCTTGGTTGTCTAACCCTTTTCCTCGTCCATCTATTACATTCTCAAAAGCTTTGTAGGGTGGGCTAAAAACCTTTTTCTTTATTGAAGAGATAACCAAAACGATTTAATTTTCTAACGAAAGAGTAAGCCAAAATATTGATATCAATGATTTCAACTCTCAAGGAGGAAAATTTATTTTTTTGTTCGTCTGTGAGCATTATCTAGAAGAGCCAATAATTAAAGTAGAATTGAGCTATGGCAACAGTTATCCTAAACCTAAATACCGTCAACCTTACCGACGAACAATTCTATCGCTTGTGCCAAGTTAACCAAGATTGGCAACTCGAACGAACTGCTCAAGGAGAATTAATCGTTATGCCACCTGTCGGGGGAATTAGCGGTAACCGAGAAGCTGATTTAATTAGTTTACTTTGGTTATGGAATCATCAAACTGGACTGGGAAAAGTCTTTAGTTCTTCGACTATTTTTCGCTTACCCAAGGGTGGCGATCGCTCTCCTGATGTTGCTTGGGTTAGTTTACCGCGTTGGCAAACACTTAGCAGGGAACAACAGGAAAAATTTCCCCCTATTTGCCCTGATTTTGTTATTGAACTTCGTTCTCGCACCGACTCCCTCGAAGAAATTCAAGCTAAAATGCTCGAATATCTCAACAGTGGCTTACAATTAGGTTGGTTAATTAATCCTCAACAACAACAAGTCGAAATTTATCGCCCCAGTCAGTCAGTTGAAATTATTGAGCTTCCGACTGATTTAACGGGAGAGGATGTTTTGCCAGGATTTAGTTTATCTCTATCCCCTTTTGAGTAACATTCCAAATTTCCTTTTCTCAACACTCCCTATTAGTCTTCTTTTAATAACCAAAATCCAGCAAAAGATTCTACATCTGGACTCGATTGAATCGCTAAAAAATGCACATTTTGTGCTTGTTGTTTAGCCAATTCAAACCCTCTTGCTTCTTCTAAAGTTTGGATATCTTTTTGACTAATATTAACAACAATCCAACTATCACTGGTTCCGGTTTCTAAACGGACTATGGGACGAGGTTTCTCTTCAAATTTAAGAAATCCTAATTCTAACCCTGACATCCAAGCAGCTAGGGGAAGGGCGCGACTAGAAAAGATAATTAACCCTGGAACTCGTTGATCGGGAGTTACTCCCACCAAAGACAAAGGAAACCCTTCCCCAAACCCAATTTCCCACTCATTCATCTCGGCTAAAGCAGAGGCTTCGAGGGTAACAAAAGCCCATTGATCCGCCTTATCCCCCCTAACCGCATCCGGTAAGGGAACCGCATTCAACTCAGGATAAGCCACAGAAGCCGCCTGAGCGACTTTAGCATCATATCCAGGTTGGGTGGGATAAAAGTCTTGATATCGTTGAGTTAACCACTGATGTAGGGCGTAGGTGCGACGACTGGGCGCGGCAGGAATGCCTGCATCTTCACAAGCTTTGATGATCATATTATTCATCTGACGACGAAAGAAGCGGATTTTTTTCGGGGTTTCTCCTGCTTCGGCGATCGCGTTTTCGATGGCTTCCCGTAACCAGAGGGAATTCACCGTTTGATTTGAGCAAAATTGACTATATTTAAACAAGCTATCGGGCGATCGCCCTACCTCTAGAGGGGTTTCACAAATAAGGACTTCCCAACGTTTCTTTTGATTTTCATCTAAAATTGGACGCGAATAAAAATCAAGTTCCCAAATTGTCCCTATGCTCATCATTTCATCCTAAAAATGGTTAGTCTTGGTGGCCGCCGATGATTTCTCTCACCCGATAAATCGGGCGTTTTTGAGATTCATGATAGGTTCGCATGACTAATTCGGCTAGTAATCCAAAACTTAATAATTGTACCCCAGTTAACACCAATAAGACCGCTAAAATCAGTAAGGGACGATTTCCAATACTTTGGCCTAATCCTATTTTAAGAAAGGTTAAATAACCCCCTAATAGCATTCCTAAAATGGTTGAACCTAGTCCAAATAGTCCAAAAACGTGCATGGGACGGGTTAAATATTTCTTAATAAAGAAAACGGTTAATAAATCCATAACGACTCGAAAAGTTCGCCCTAACCCATATTTACTTTTCCCGTAACGGCGAGGATGATGGGAAACAGGAATTTCTGCAATTCTTGCCCCTTCAATATAAGCTAAAGCTGGTAAGAATCGATGTAATTCACCGTAAAGATTCATATCAGCGACTAATTCTGAACGATAGGCTTTTAAAGAACAGCCATAATCATGAAGATTGACCCCTGTTACTTTAGCAATAATCCAATTAGCAATCTTAGAAGGAAGTAATCGAGTTAGGGTATTATCTTGTCGATTTTTCCGCCAACCACTAACTAAATCATAGCCTTGATTTAACTTATCAATCAATTTAGGAATATCGATAGGATCATTTTGTAAATCTCCATCCAACGTAATAATTATTTTTCCTTTAGCATATTTAAAACCCGCAGCCATTGCTGGAGTTTGTCCATAATTTCGACGTAAAACAATAGCTGTAAAATTATTATATTGTTGAGCTAATTCACTCAAAATTTGAGGAGATTTATCTTGAGAGCCATCATCGATACAAATTACCTCGTAAGATAAATCATAATTAACTAAGGTTTTAACTATTTTTTCGATTAACTTATCAAGGCTTTCTTCTTCATTAAAAATTGGAATTACAATTGAAACTTCTGGGGTAAAAGAGTTTGTTTGATTTATGGTTAAAGCTTCAGTAGGGAATAAAGGTTTCATTTATATTCTCTGGGTGAAAATCAATCTAATTCCAGTAATGAATGGGATAAATATGCCATCCTTTTTACTTCACGACGACCCCTAGCAACAGAGTCTAAAATCATGCCACAGGTTAAGCTCAAGAAAGCCAGCAACATAATAGAAGCGGCTAAAATTGCAGTCGGAAATCGAGGAACTAATCCTGTTGCTAAATATTCCCAAAAAACGGGCAACCCTAAAAGAACTGAGATTAAAGCTAGAATAATAAAAACCAGTCCAAAAAACAAAAAAGGTCGGGCTTCTTTAAATAACAGAATTGCCGTTCCCAACACTCGCCAACCATCAGTAAAGGTTTTTAACTTACTTTCTGAACCTGGTGGTCTCGACCCATATAATGTATATTCTTCAGTAAAGGGAATTTTTAATTCTAAGGCATGTACAGTAAATTCAGTTTCAATTTCAAACCCACTTGATACAGCAGGAAATGACTTAACAAAACGTCGGGAAAAAACACGATATCCTGATAACATATCCTTGAGGTTAGCCCCAAACAGTAGCTTAACGACACCGGTTAAAAAAAGATTTCCTCCACGATGGCCTAAACGATAAGCTTCTTTATCTTTAATGGTAGAACGACGCGCACCTACTACCATATCAAGACGGTTTGTAGTTAGTTTTTCAATGAGTCCCCCAATAGCAGGGACTTCATAAGTATTATCCCCATCAACTAACACATAAATATCCGCTTCAACGTCAGCAAACATTCGTCTAATAACATTTCCTTTTCCTGGTTGGGGTTCATAGCGAACAATGGCTTCAGCAGCGTGGGCTTGTTCTACGGTATTATCAGTAGAGCGATTATCATAAACATAGATAGCTGCTTCTGGTAATTCTTGACGGAATTGTTTGACCACTTGAGCAATGGTCAATTCCTCATTCCGACAGGGAATTAAAACAGCAATTCGGTGATGGGTTAGAGAAAGCTTTGGGGGTTGAATTTGATGATCTAACATAGTGCTTATAATCCCTAGACTTATTTATGATAAGACTTTCGTTTTTTATTGAAGTTCCATTTGATGGGTTTTCCTAACCATTCTTTTGATAGATTCTTTTTAAGATATATTTTTTTATTTTGATAATTTTTTTAAGATTTTTTTTGATTTTTATTTAGTTCTAAGAGTAAGATATTTGGTTTAATAGTTTATTAAAAAATAAGCTCTAAGATTCTTCAAGAAAGTAAATCATTGAGTAAGTCCTTAGCCAAATGGCCATTGATTAACTAAAGACCTTAACATATTGTTTCTGATTTTGCTAAAATCCTGTTCAGCCTCTAACCTCTCGGAGCATTTGATCGCTATCGATTCCCTTTCCTCTAAACAAGTTATTTCCTCTACTCCCCCACTCTCCCCCTCTATTTGAGGATGAATAATGTCTGGACCACTAGAGATATCTAACGTCTACGTCGTTGAACCCTACGGGGATAATTTCTTTGAGACGTTCTTCTACCCTTTACTCCCCCTAGTTCATCACTCACCTGAGTAAAAACATCCCGTCGTAAATAGGGGTATTCTCCTACCCAAAGGTTATGTTGTGGGAGATAGACATCTGTAACCTTGTCAATGCGACTGAGATCTGGCTGTTTTGACAAAATTACCATTTCTGCAATATCTCCAGGGTTGATGACCTTATAAATGCGTTTGACAGGGGCTTTTATCCTAGCCCTGAACCCTTGGCGATCGCCCACTTCGAGATTAATTCGCCGTTCTCGGTTCTCAATAATCACCAATTCTCCACGCTTGTTGACGGTTTGTTCTTCTCCCACAATTTCTTCTGTGAGATAGACATCTAAGACTCGTCCCTGCCAAAATCCACTATAGGGAAGGCGACGATAACGGCTATTGCGTAAACTTGCCCAATAAACGGGACTCCATAGCCAATATAATCCAGCAATGATATCAAAAATAAGTTTAACAGTTACGCCTCCTGGGCCTAGGAGTTTTCCGATTAACCAGAAGGTGGTAAGGGCAACCACAGAAATTAATAAGCGTCTTAATAAATCACGCGATCGCCCCCAACAAGAAGCATATTGCGCCCCTGTTGCAATGGCAGGAATAATTTCTTCAAATGCTTGACGAGTTAGAGGGATCAACATTTAAGTTTTGATGATTAGAAAATTTTACAATTCCTGAACTAATTATTCAACCTGAATTTATCTCAAAAATTATTGTTTGACTCAGGTGATTGACTCAGGAGCAATTCAATCTTTTTTAAATTTAACACTTGATTGGACAATTTATTTCACTTCAATCTAGGATAGTAACCAAATTGTCTAATTGATCTTAGTAATCATTATTTATAAGAACTGAATTATTTGCTATGATGCTACTGATTTAATTTCAGTATTATGATGATATGATGGCACATCTAATTTCTCTAGTGGGACTTCTGGTTTTTTTAGGAATCGGGTATTTCCTTTCAGTTAACCGTCAAGCTATTCGTTGGCAAACAGTCCTTTGGGGGTTGGCTTTGCAGTTATTTTTAGGGGTTTTTATTCTTAAAACTCCTATGGGGTTAGCTTTTTTTGAATTCGTTGGTCAACTATTCCAACAGTTGATCAATTTCTCAGATGTGGGAGCAAAGTTTGTCTTTGGAGATAATTTTCAAGATCATTTTATTGCCTTTAAAGTTCTTCCTAGTATTATTTTTATGTCTTCTCTAATTACGATTCTTTATTACTATCAAATTTTACCCCGATTTATTAGTGGTATTAGTTGGATAATGATCCGTACAATGAAAACCTCTGGGGCTGAATCTTTTAGCTGTGCTGCCAATATTTTCGCGGGTATGACGGAATCTGCATTAATGGTTAAACCCTATATTAGCTCCCTAACAATGTCAGAATTACACGCGCTTATGACAGGAGGGTTTGCGACGATTGCTGGTAGCGTTATGGTGGCTTATATGGCGATGGGAATTTCCCCTACCCATTTAATTTCTGCATCGGTTATGTCGGCTCCAGCAGCGTTAGCTATTTCTAAGATAATGTATCCTGAAACCGATAAATCTGAAACCCTAGGACAAACTGATTTTACTGTAAAAAACTCCCATGCTAATGCTATTGATGCTGCTACTGTTGGAGCATTAGAAGGCATGAAGTTAGCCTTGAATGTAGCAGCAATGTTAATTGCAATTTTAGGATTAGTCGCCTTAATTAATGCAATTTTAGGGGCAATAGGAAACCCAATAGGATTATCTCAATTATCTTTAGAATGGCTCTTATCTTATATTATGTTTCCCGTGTCTTGGTTAATGGGAATTCCTTGGGAAGATTGCTCAACTGTGGGAGTTTTATTAGGCAAAAAAACTATCCTTAATGAATTTATTGCTTACCTTGATTTACAAGAATTAGTCACTCAACAAAAGATTTCCCAACGGGGTCAAATTATTGCGACTTATGCGTTGTGTAGTTTTGCGAATTTAGGATCAATTGGGATTCAAATTGGAGGAATTAGTGCGATCGCTCCTAACCGTCAACAAGATCTGGCTAATTTAGGAATTCGCACCATGATCGCTGGATTGTTAGCTGGTTTTATGACAGCTTGTATTGCCGGTCTATTATTATAATTCCTGTTTTTCACAGGGCATAAATTTTTAGTTATTATACATAATAATGTAATTAATTATACAGAATCACTAAAAGTGTAACTAATTTCAGTAGAATTTAGCTAATTTTCTACATAATTCCCCTTAAGTAGACCAGAAATACTCTAACTTTTCTAGCATTTTGGGACTGACATCACCCCTAGACCTTTTATAAGATAAAGGTAATCAAGGAAAGGGGGTTCAAGATGTTTAAGACTACTACCGAGATTATTAACCCCCGCAACTATATTATTGCTGCTGCTGGTGTGATGTTTCTTAGCGTAGGATTAACAGAAGTTTTCAAGGATACTGACATGGTACAACAAGACTTTTGCTACAACTACGGACGCAATATAACTGCGGAATTAATAACCTATAGCCAAAGATTTGATCGTTAGTGAGTTATATCATTTCTTCCCAAGTTGACTACAGATGATTAAGAGAAAGGGTGAGGAGATAGATCATTTTAGTAGCATCATGTTCAAGATTTTGATAGTAATCACGAGACTAACAAGTTTCTCTTACTTAACCCTGCTATTCTGCGGGGTTTTTCTCATCAGAAATATATTTTTGCAGCTTTCTTCAGCTTCAGACATAAAAAGAATTAACCGTTTTAATTTATCCCCATCATTTCTATTTTGCTTGCATCCAGTTTTTACCTGAATGAATTTCAACTACTAAAGGAACTGTTAAGGTAACAGCATTTTCCATAGTTTGTTTAATTTTGGTTTGTAATTCCTCCCATTCCTCTGGGGGAACTTCAAAGACTAATTCATCATGAACTTGTAATAATAAGTTTGCTTGATAATAACTTAGAATTTTTTGGATTTTAATCATAGCAACTTTGATAATATCAGCACTTGATCCTTGAATAGGTGCATTAGCAGCAGCACGCAATAATTGAGCATCGGTATAGTTAATATTTAAGTCCCTTAGATTAATGCTGTCTGGATCACTTCCCTTAAGCTTTTGTAAACTGTCTGTGATAAAATTAAAATAACGTCTTCTTCCTAAAATAGTCGTAACAAATCCCTTAGTGATCGCTTCTTTTTTCATCCTTTCTAAATAGTCAAATACCCTCGCATATCGCTGACGATATTTATTAATAAATGTTTTTCCTTCTGCCACGGTAACCCCTGCTTCTCTGGCAAATCTTTGCGCTCCCATCCCATAGATTACTCCAAAGTTAATCGTTTTTCCTAGATTCCTTTCTTCTGGGGTAATGGTTTCTTTATCAAATAATAGTTTAGCGGTGACACTATGGACATCTTGACTATTACGATATGCTTCTAATAAGACGGGTTCTTGACTTAAATGTGCTAAGATTCTTAGTTCAATTTGAGAATAATCTGCTGAGACTAATAACCAGTTTTCTTGAGGAATAAATGCTTGTCTAATTTTACGTGAAAATTCAGTGCGAATGGGAATATTTTGTAAGTTAGGATTTGAAGAGGATAACCTTCCTGTTGCTGTTACGGTTTGATTAAAATTTGTATGAATTCTCTTGGTATCATCCCGAACTAATGCAGGTAAAGCATCTACATAGGTTGATTTTAATTTAGATAGGGTTCGATATTCTAGAATATGATCAATAATCGGATGATCTCCTTGTAGCTTTTCTAGGGTAGCATGATCGGTAGAATATCCAGTTTTGGTTTTACGGGATTTTTTGCGATTTAATTCCAGTTTTTCAAAAAGAATTTCTCCCAGTTGTTTGGGAGAACCTATATTGAATTTTTCTCCTGCTTCTTGATATGCTTGTTGTTCAATCAATTCTAAGTCTTGTTGTAATTGTTGAGACAATTCTTGTAAATAATCAGTATCGATACAAACTCCTGTATCTTCCATTAATGCTAAGACTGGTTCTAGGGGTTGTTCAACTTCTATGAGTAATTTTTTCAACGGTTCAACTAAGCTTAATTCTTCTTGTAATTTACTGACTAATAAATAAGTAGCATACGCATCCATTCCACAATAATTTGCTACAGTTTTAATATCTAAACTGGCAATGGTTTTTCCTTTAGCAATTCCTAATTCTTTATAGCTTTGGGAACTAATTCCCGCTAAATACCGATGACATAAATCACTTAGATTATGACTCATTTCAGGATGCAAAACATAACTGGCTAACATCGTATCAAAAACCACACCAGTTAGTTTAATTTCTTGATGGTGTAAAACCAGTCGATCAAACTTAGTATTCTGGAATGCTTTGGGATATTGATCACTTTCTAAAATTGGTCGTAATTTTTCTAAAACTAATTTTTTTTCGAGTTGGTTTCCTTTTTTATGTCCTGTAGGAATATAAGCGATATCTGTGGATTTATCCCCCCAACAACAGCCAATTCCTACTAATTCAGCATCTCTCGGTTTTAAAGATGTTGTTTCAGTATCCCAAGCAATGGGATGTTGAGGATTTATAGATTCTTTTAGTCGGTTAATTAAGTGGTTTAATTGCTCTAAATTGGTAATAATTGCAGGCTTTATTGCTGATGGAGTTAGGATCTTTTGAGTAACTGATTTTACAGAACTTTCAACCAACTTTTGCTCAGAAAATAAAGAGAGTTGCTGCGGTTCATCTGTGTTTTGAATTTGTGGTATTTCTTGATAAACAGGTTGAGTTTTTCCGCCAAACCGTTCTTGAAGTTGATTGATTTGCTTTAAAAATTTATTGAGTTCTAGTTTTTGGAATATTGTTTGTAGAGAAGACAGATTAAATCCTTTCAACTGACACTGACTTAAATCAATTTCAATTGGAACATTAGTAATTATTTCAGCCAAATAACGAGAATGTTCTGCTTCTTTCATCCCTTCCTTTAATTTTTTATTAGTCGCACCTTTTATCTGAGTTAGATTACTATAAATTTCTGCGAGATTACCATATTCTTTTAATAATTTAACGGCGGTTTTGTCTCCAATTCCCTTAACCCCTGGAATACTATCAGATTTATCTCCGCACAAGGCTTTATAATCAATGACTTGAGTCGGTTTAATCCCTAATTTTGCTTCTACTGCTTCAGAATTAAATTCTGTATAACCTTCAGATGATGAACTTTTTACTGCATTCCTTTCTAAATATAAAACACTAATATTTTTGCTTTCATCAACCAATTGAAAAAGATCGCGATCGCCGCTAACAATTTTAACTTGATATCCAGCTTGACTCCCTTGGTATGCTAGGGTTCCGAGTACATCATCGGCTTCATAACCTGGAGAAGTGACAATGGTTATATTTAAAGCCTTTAATAATTCTTGGAGATTGTCAACATCAACAATAAAATCTTCGGGAGTTTCTGGACGATCTGCCTTGTAATTTCCATCAGCTTCATGGCGAAAAGTCGGTTCTCGTCGATCAAAAGCAATGGCTAAATATTGAGGTTGCTCAGATGTAATTACTTGAATTAATGAATTGAGAAATCCAAAACAAACACTGGTAGGAATTCCTGTGGAGGTACGCAACGGACCCGTTCTTGCTTTAGCGAAGGCATAATAGGCACGAAATGCCAGAGAATGACCATCAATAATAATAAAAAGCGGTAAAGATTTCTGCTGTTGCATACCGAATTTTTTTTGATTACACTTCTCTAAGTTTAACTTATTTTTTGCTTTCTTGATTTTTTCAAAATTAACCCGTAATTTTTTTTAATAAAAAAGGAGTTTCAACTGTTATTAATATAATTATTTTCAGGTTTTGATAAGGGGAAAACTCTAAAGACCAAAGTTAAAAAATCAAGGAAAAACATACAAAAAACTTGGCTTTGGAACTTAACTTACCCTGATTGATTCTAACAAGCTAGAAGCTTGTGTTACTGAGTTATTAATAAACTCTCTTCACAATGTTCCTTCTATGGTTCATAATTCAGAGAACAGATATTAATTGTAAAAGACTGATGAATCAAGTTGATCGCCTTCGTTTGGGGTTAGCGGTAGCGGTGGCTAAGACAGTCACGGCGGGGGTTCGCTTGTTAAATTTAGGGGCGGCTAGTGTTTTACCTGGAGCAATTGCCCGTCGTTTCCATCCCAAACTATTATCCTTGCTGTGTGAACAAGTCAAACAAGGGGTCATCCTGGTGGTGGGAACTAATGGAAAAACCACCACATCCCTATTGTTACGAACCATTTTAGAGGATCAAGGGTCAAAGGTTGCCCATAATGACACGGGTGCTAATTTAATTAATGGCTTAGTAACTGCCCTTTTAGGTAATACTAATTTGATTGGTCAATTAACAGCCGATTATGCCATTTTAGAAGTAGATGAAAATATCTTGCCTTTACTGCTCAAAGAATGCCAACCTCGACTTATTTTAGGGTTAAATTTATTTCGAGATCAACTTGATCGCTATGGAGAAGTTGACACCATTAGTCAACGATGGCAAACGGCGATCGCTCCCCTTGCTTCTGACACGACTATTGTCCTTAATGCTGATGATCCAACTCTCTCCTATTTGGGGCAACAATTATCCCAAAAAGTACGTTACTTTGGCTTAAGTGAAACTTCTTTATATCTTGAGGAAATCCCTCACGCTGTCGATTCAATTTACTGTCCTCGCTGTGGTCATCCTCTCGATTATCAAGGCGTTTATCTCTCTCATTTAGGAGATTTTAATTGTCCAAGTTGTGGATTTACGAAAAGTAAAACTGCTTTTTCCAGTGAAGCCTGGCCACAAATTCTAATTGGAGTTTACAACAAATATAATACTTTGGCAGCCGGATTAGTCGCTCAAGAATTAGGTATTGAAACCTCTAAGATTTTTAATAGCATTAAAGACTTTAGAGCAGCTTTTGGAAGGGCAGAAGAATTAAGGATTGAAGGTCAACATATCCGTATTTTATTGTCAAAAAATCCCGTTGGCATGAATGAAACAATTCGTGCTGTTAATGACTTGAAAGTAACAGGAAAAGCCTCGACAACCTTGATGGTTTTAAACGATCGCATCCCCGATGGAACCGATGTGTCTTGGATTTGGGATGTGGATACGGAAAAATTAGTTAATTTAGGGGGAACTTTAATTGTTAGTGGTGATCGCGTCTATGATATGGCACTACGATTAAAATACAGCCAAGAAACCCTTCCTAATTCTCAAAATCCGCTTAAATTAGTCGTCAAAGAAGACTTAAAAGAAGCCATTCAAACTGCTTTAACCTTGACTCCTTCCGACGAAACTTTACATATTATCCCGACCTATTCTGCTATGTTAGAGGTGCGAGGGATTTTAACGGGTCGTCAAATTCTCTAAATAAATTAGTTAAACTTATTATTTGTTCTAGAAAGATTTGAATAATAAAATTGAATGCTTAAGATTTCACTAAATCCCCTGTCTATAATTGAGATTTTTTTGAACGTATTTACAGGGCGGAACCCATTTGGTATCATAGGTACACAGGTGATATGTTGCCCTAATCTTGGTTGTTTTAAGCTAGAAAATGACGCAACCCTGATGAAACCGTTGTTCTCAGACGAATTTTTTGACTTTTGCTCAGCAAGAAAGTCTCTTTGGGAAAACTCTTTGTGAATAGTACAGATAGTCTACCCTTGACAAAATAGAGGATTTGTGGGTTTAAGGGTTGATAACCTAACCATAATTGTTTCTTTAACCTTTGTGGAAAACTAGGGAAAACTTGTGGAAAATAGCAAAAGTCTTAAAGAAGAGTAAATGTCTTCAACCGATAATTGGTCAACCACCAAAGCCGATTAATCCTAATTTTCTTTTTTTGACAGATTAACGAATTATTTTATGGTTTAACCCGATCAAATCTGTGGAAAAACCTTTTAAACTCCTTATAATAGTCCTCGATAACGAATAAAAAGTAAAATAACAGCCCAAGAACCCAAAGCCACTTTGATAGCGACCAAAATATTAAGCAACGGAATAACCCCACCACTGAGAAGAGTCCCTAATACGCCTTGGGGTAATTCCCAGCCAATGAGCGTGATAACTCCTAAGAGAATAAAAACTAAAACCGAAACCTTTTCCCAGATAGCCGCATTCCATTGTTTATAAATAGCCTCCATCCACTCAGAGTTGGAGGTAATAGCGATTAAACCGATCGCTGTTCCCCCGGCCACTCCGGCTGCAAAGCCACCACCTGGACTAAGATGTCCGCGAATAGCCAACTCAATACTAACGATCGCAGAAATAGTTGCCCCCAAACGGGCCAAAACAATAGAAGGGCGATCGCTAAATTGATAAACCGTTTTCATAGGTGTTTCGTTCCCTAAAAGAAACCCAACCCCCAAAACCGCGATAGTAAATACCACCACTTCAAAAATCGTGTCATAAAGGCGATTTCTAAAAATGATGCCAGAAACTGCATTAGGAACCCCACTATCAGCAACTATCGTCTCAACAATCGAAATTCCCTCCCACTCTTGTGCTGGATTGGGCATAATTAGCATTTTGACGAATAATACCAGTCCTGCCGCCATATAGACCCATTTCATTAATGTTTATCCTCCACATTTGATAAATTCTCATACATCAGGGTAGTTACCGGTGAGGTTAACTCACTTTTAAAGATCTCAAAGAGACGATGAACCCGAATAACTGTGTGATAAGGGCGATCGCTATCTAAAGTTTCTTGTTTGGATGGGGTACAAGTAGCGTGAAGGTCTTTAGCCATTAATGCTGATTCTAAGGCTTTTTTATGGGGATATTCAACTAATTCTAGACGTAAATGATATTTATTAATAACTTTTCTCACATTAGCAATCAGTTCTTTCAAATGATCATCTTGATCTCCTTCGACCCCTTCAAGAATTCCCAGACGCATCACCAGGGAGGAACGAACCGCGACTACATAAAGGGTAATAGCCAGCATTGTCCCCACTAACGCTTCAGTTAAAGCTACATCAGCTGCCCCTAAAACCCCATAGACTAAGGCAGCCACTGCCCCTAAAATCGCCCTAATCACTAAAGCATGATAGGGATTGATTTCAAAGACCAACATCAAAGCGGTTAAGGGTAGTAAAGCGACGATCACATAGGTGTAATTATCAATCATTGTTTTTCCCCTTCACTCGAACAATAGGCTAAGACATATCCTAATACCGTATTCCAAATAGCTAAGGTAATAATTGCCAGTAGCAATAAAGGCCACTCACTGGGAATTTTTAATAATAAACCAACAACGATAGTCATTGAACCCAAAGTATCAGCCACAGATAGACTATGGAGTTTAAATAAGACTGATCGATGACCAATGAGAGGGAAAGTTCCCCAAAACCAAAAGATAATCCCAATTACAAGAAAACTGTAGCTTAAAATATCAATCATACTTCGTTTAACCGTTTAATTAAATGTGCCAGTAACATTAATCCGGCATTACCCACACTAAGAATAATAACTGCAACGACCCCAATAGACCAATCATCGCGCAAAACCGAGACGACCAGGATCATAATTGAGGTTTTCGTAGCAATACTCGCAAAAGCTAACATTTTCTGCCAGATATCATCATCCTGCCAAGCTTCATAAATAGGGATGAGTAACGCCAAAATCATCGCAATAAGAATTGAGTCCATGGAGATAAATATTTTATCGATCAACTATTAACTATTAACTATCAACTATTAACTATCTCATTTTTTTCCTCCTTCTAACGTAATGGACTTCATACCAACCTTGTTCGTCATATTTTAAGACAATAGTTTTAGGCGTAAAGGTAATCAAAAAGATATCCAGAAATATTAATCCTGGGGTTCTTCGAGGTTTAACTCTTTCCCTAACAATTTCTTCGTGGTTATGGGGACGCAACATAATTTGGATGGCTTCAATATAGGCTTGGGGAATAGCAACAATAATCTCCCATAATACCCTCAGCCAATCTTTTAAGAGACTTGGTGATCGATAACTACTGGGTAATAAAACAGCAATACAAAGACCGATAATTATATTAGGTAACCTAAAATCAGCCGTCAGTAAAAACCAGATAACCAGCCGTAGAATTATATTGAGAATTGCGATCGCGTCCATACTATCCAGAAAAGTAAGATTAACATTAAATTCATCACACCAATCAAATGATCGAATTGTTCGATCTCCCTGGGTAATTTAATGACTGACTTCTTAAAAATTAAAAAATAGGCCAGCCAACCTAAAGCAATGGTTGCTAGAGGTTTAATAACATTTTCAACAGTATAAGCTTCATAATAAACGCCATTAGCAACAATTAATCCACCGAGGAGAATAACCATTGCCCCCCAAAAACCAGGGTGTAGTTTACGATTTAGAGGAATTGGTTTATGGGGTAAAAATATAAATTTTGCAAAAGAAATCGCCGTTCCCAAAGCAGCAATATTCATCGCAATAACTTGCCAGGGTAAGAAATTTTTGCTGGTTAGTACCTTTGCCCCAAAACCGGATAGGAGGGGAAACCCAGAAATAGAGAAACTGGCAATAACCAAAGCTATCCAAATTTGAGTATTAATCGGGGTTTTATTTAATTCTTTAAAATTACGACTCGGTAAGACCCCAGCCAGCAAAAACAGGGCAGATTTCACTAAGCCGTGAGTTAAGGCATAAAATCCCCCAACCACAGGGGCAGCCAGAACAAACCCTAACTGAGAAATGGTATGAAAAGCTAACATCCGCTTCGTATCCTTTTCAAAGACGGCATAACCGACCCCTAACAGGGCTGTCGTCACCCCAAAAAACCTAACAACGGGGTCCATCTCCTCCAACATCAAAGCACAACGTACCAAGGGAAATACTCCCGCTTTGACCACCACTCCCGACAACATAGCTGAGACAGGGGTTTCTGATTCAGAATGGGTTAAAGGCAACCACAACCCTGAGACAAAGATTCCCCCTTTAGCCAATAATCCCAGAAAAATGAGGGCGATCGCCTCTGGAGGAGAACCTCGTAACCCAGCAAAATTAAAAGAATTATGAGCTTGATAAACTAAGACTGCCCCCACCAGATAAAATAACATTGCCGTATTGCTAACAAAGAGATAGCGCAATCCAACCCAAATTGAGCGATCGGTACGGGGATAGGCAATTAAGAGAAAAGCAGCAATACTAATAACTTCTAAGGCGACATAGAGACTAATAAAATCAGCACAAATAAAAGTAGCATTAACACTCCCATGCAGCATCATAATCTGCATATAGAAAAAAGCCGTTTTATGACTTCCCCAACAGTAAACAATAACCGCAGCAGTTACTATAGCATTGGTGATGATAAAAAAGGCACTTAATTGATCAATGGTTAAGCTAACTCCAAAATTATCCAGTAACTTTAAACTGAAGGGGGATGGTTGTAAAAATATCTGAGTAGCATAAGCAGTAGAAATCAAAGCGATTCCTAGGGCTAAATAGCGATCTAGTTTCGGTAATAAATAAATAATAAACCCGACAAAAAAGGGTAAAGCCATCCAGACAATTGTGAACGTATTCATGGGGTATTATTCTCTTCAATTACCTTAGTTTCTAGAGTAGGATTATTTTTGGCTAACTTCATAACGCCCACTAGCATTAATGCTTGAATTGAAAAACCAATAACAATAGCGGTTAAGATCACTGCTTGGGGAACCGGATCTGAATAGTCCACCTTAATCTGATTACTTTGATTGGCAATTGGGGTATGTAAACCCGTGCGAGATGCCACTAACACATAATAAGCAATGACTCCTGTACTCATGATGTCCATGGAGATGATCTTCATCACCAAATTTTTCTTAAAAATAATCCCAAAAAACCCACATAGAATAGTGGCAAAAATACAAGCTTCTAACATGGTCAATAGATAGTATAGTTGAGATGAAAGACGGTGGGCAATGCCCACCAAAACATTCTTTAAATTAAAGTGTTTACCCCATTAATCATTTAGCCAAATTGGGGGTTTCTTCGAGTTTTTCTTCCTCTTCTTTAAAGGCTAATCGTAATAGAGGAGGAGCAATGAAAGTCGTAAGAATTACCATGATAATAATGGCTGCTTGTAACGGCTTATCTAAAACCCCACTAGCTGCCCCAATTCCTGCAAAAACTAAGCCCACTTCTCCACGAGGAATCATCCCAATTCCAATGGCTAAACGATTGATTTTTTGTTTTCCAAGAAATGACCAACCTGTGATTAATTTACCAATAATAGCCACCACAATTAAGAAAGCAGCAATAATCAACCCTTGACGATTATCAGCATTTGTGGGGTTGAGAACACTTAGGTCAACTTTTGCCCCAACACAGACGAAGAAAATGGGAACTAAAATGTCAGCAATGGGGATAATTTGTTGGTCTAATTCTTTGCGTTTGTCGGTTTCATCTAACACTAATCCTGCGGCAAAAGCCCCTAGAATTGCTTCTAAATGAATGGCATTAGCCAAAAACGCCATAGAGAAAGCAAACACTAAAGCAGGAATGACTAACTTCCCTCTCGTTTGTAACTTTTCGGCGATCGCTACAAAACTTTTGTTAAAAAATTTACCCAAAAAGATTGAGCCTAACAAGAATGCACTAGCACTCACAATTAAGTAAACTAAATTGGTTACGTCTACCTCTCCTGTCTTAGCTAAACTGGCAACAACCGCTAAAACAATGATACCGAGAACATCATCAATGACTGCTGCACCGACAATAATTTGGCCTTCCGTAGACTTCAATTGTCCTAACTCAGAAAGGACTTTAGAGGTAATCCCAATACTGGTAGCGGTTAATGCAGCCCCTGCAAATATCGCTGGAATAGTAGGCATTCCAAAGATTACAATTAATCCCACCGTACCCGCCAGAAAAGGAGCGACAACTCCGACAATAGCCACTAGAGCAGCCGTAAAACCAACTTTTTGTAATTCCCTTAAATCTGATTCTAAACCGATTTCAAATAAGAGAATAATTACCCCAAGTTCAGCTAAAACAGAAATGACCTCACTTTGGGTAGAAAATACTTCTGAAATACTCTCAACATTCAACCCTCCAAACTGTTGCAAAATGCTAATGACAACGGAATCACTAGCCACTGCCCCGTTTTCGGGAAAAACTAATAAATGTAAGGCTGAAATCCCAACTAATACCCCAGCCACTAATTCTCCTAACACGGGAGGTAAATCAACTAATTTAGAGAGTTCTCCACCGAGTTTACTAGCTAAATAAATAAAAACCAGACTCAGTAAAACGCCCGCTAAAATCATCGGTCCAGCTTCAGCACTAGGGGTATTGGCTAATAATGGGAGAGAAACAAATGGAAAATTAATGAGTGGTTCTAAATACGGCATGGTAATTTTTTAAAGTTTGCTTACTTACAAAAACATTAAATTAGATTGTGTCCATGAAAACAAGTGAGCTAAATTAAGTAGTCAAACTGAAGATCACTCGAACTGATTAAGAGGGCTTAATAGGGTGAAGAATTTCTGTCCGACTACTGAACTAATTTAGACATTAGGAACGAGAAGAAGAGATAGTCGATGAAGGAGACATCATATTATGATTATTCAAATCAACAATGGGTTGGTCTACAAAATCAACTGCTTGTCTGAGAGCCACGGTGCGATCGCTGACAATATTAGCAGCAGGAATTATTTCCATCACTCCTAATTTTCTCAGACGTTTTTCTGCTTGTCCAGTTACTCCCACCAAGAAGACTTCCCGACCTTTTTCTACCGCTTCTTCAATCGCATTTTCTAACGCTAAGGAAGAGGTTACACCTAAGATAGGAACTTCTGATAAATCTAACACCAACGCTCGATAATCATTAATCAAATTGTGTTCACGAGAAATCGCTTTAGCCACGCCAAAAATCATTGGACCACTGAGATAGAAAAGAAGTACCCGACCATTCGCCCGTTCTAATAATTTTTTTTCTTCAGGGTTCAGATCGATTTCTTCATCATCATAGGTAACGGCTTTAACTTTATCGGCACGATGGTTAGATAGACGTTCAATAGTGAGAATATTGGCGACAAATACCCCAACCCCTACAGCAACAATCAGGTCAACAAATACCGTTAGACCAATTACCCCATACATAATTAAAGCTGCTTTAACGGAGATTTTGTGAGCCCGTTTGAGGAAACCCCAATCAACAATATCGATCCCAACCTTTAACGCAATACCGGCTAAAACCGCTAGGGGAATTCCTTGAAGATATTGACTTAATCCTAACACTACCACGAGCAACACTAAAGCGCGGGTTAAACCTGAAACAGCCGTTCTTGCACCGGTTTGAATATTAACCACGGTTCCCATGGTGGCACCTGCACCGGCAATTCCACCAAATAAACCCGACACTAAGTTCCCAATCCCTTGACCAATCAATTCTTTGTTAGAGTCATGTTCGCTGCGGGTTAAACTGTCTGCGACTAATGATGTGAGCAAGGCATCAATACAACCCAACATTCCTAAGACTAAAGCGTCAATCAACATGGTTTGAAGTTGAGTAGCACTAAAGGTAGGAATTTGTAAGCTCGGTAGGCCGACGGCAATTTCTCCAATACGACGAATATCGGCATTAGAGAAGAAAAAGACAGAAATTAATGTTCCAACAATTAAAGCCAGTAACTGAGGGGGAAAAACTTTCTTCAGTTTAGAGGGATAGAAGAAAAGAATCGCCACACTAATCACCGCTAATACTGTTTCCAGGGGATTAATATTACTGAGCAGTGTGGGCAAATTTTGCACCGTTCCAATTACGCCACCTTTAGGACTTGCTTGTCCGAGAAAAGGAGCCGTCTGCAAAATAATCAGAATAACCCCAATCCCCGACATAAAGCCAGATATGACAGTATAGGGCATTAAGGTAACGTATTTACCCAGTTTTAACACCCCAAAAAGAATTTGAAAAACCCCTGCCAACATGACAACGGTAAACGCCATCGCTAAGCCATTTTCTGGGTTAGTTGCTGTTAAATTAGCAATGACTGCCGTCATTACCACCGTCATCGGACCAGTCGGTTCTGAAATTAGGGTTGGTGTTCCCCCAAAAAGAGCCGCAAAAAAGCCGACTAAAATAGCTCCCCACAGTCCGGCAGATGCGCCGGCACCGGAAGCTACCCCGAAGGTTAACGCCATGGGTAAGGCGATAACTGCGGCCGTGATTCCACCGAAGATATCGCCTTGAAGGTTCCTAAAATGAATCTTGTTAGTTATTCTCATCAATAATTTGCCCTCTGTTCAGATTAAGTAGATCTTAATTTGATAGTATCTAGTCTATGATCATTTTTTTTTCATAGCTTAAAATCTATATTAAGTATCATACAGGGATTTCAGAAAAAAGCAACGGATGAGCGTTAAATTTTGTTAATCACTTGTGGACTATATGATTGATAGGGAATATCTCTAGGAATTTTCAGAGCCAAAACTAATTTCGGATGACTGATAATCGGACGGTTCTACATGAATTACTACCCGTACCGGATGAAAACAGTCTTTTAATTTTGCTTCTACCATTTCTGTAATCTGATGGGAAGTCTCTACATCTGGGGTATTAACCACCAAGTGCATTTCAATAAAAACTTGTCGTCCCAAGAGTCCCCGCGAGGCAATGTTATGACAGTTAAGCACCCCAGGAACCCCCATTACCACCTCATGAATGGCTTCAGGGGCGATCGCCATGGCATCGACTAACCAAGGTAAATTAGTTCGCAACACCTGCCAACCACTACCAAACACCAAAAAGGCGACGGGGAAAGCTAATATAACATCTAGCCATTGCAGTTGGGGAAGATTTAACTGTTTTGCTTGCCAAATTCCGATTAATCCTCCTAGTACCGTGATTGTTACCCAAACATCACTCATGGTATGGTAAGCGTCTGCTACTAAAATCGGACTGTTTAACCGTTTCCCCACACGACGTTCATAAAAGGCCACAAAAATATTAACCCCCAAAACAATTAATAAAATCCATAATTGCCCCCCAGAAACCCTTACCTCTTGACCCCCGTGCCAAATTCGCTCGATCGCACCTTGAAGAATTTCAAAACAGGCGATTCCTAAAAAAGCCGCTATTCCTAAAGCCGCCACCCCTTCATATTTCTGGTGTCCGTAAGGATGACGGCGATCGGGTTGGGGAGAGGACAAATGATTGGCAATTAACCCTAAAATATTATTGGCACTGTCTGTAACGCTATGAAGAGCATCGGCTTGTAAGCTCAAAGAACCGGTTATAATCCCTACCACAGCCTTTAACCCCATCACAAAAAGATTGAGAAATAGGGTAATGACTAAAACGCGACGAACCTGAGAACGGTTATCTTGTACCACAGAGATTATACCGCTACGGGTTGAGTAAAAGTTGACAGTAGCAAGGAGTTTAACTTGATTCTAACTGTTTTTCAATTTTAATACCTAAGTTAGGAGTTAGGAGTTAGGAGTTAGGGGTTAGGAGTGAGGAAATCATTTAGTGACTTTGGCTATGCTTTTGAATTGCCTCTCTAAGGTTTCCTTGATGGCTATCTAATAACTGTTGTCCTTGTTGAGCATCAAGTCCTGTCCAGTGCATCAATAAAGCTAATTTAACCCGTTTTCCACTGCGTTTTAGTAACACCTGTGCTTCTTCTCGGTTTAACTCCGTGAGATCTTCTAACATTCTCAGGGCGCGATCGCGCAGTTTTCGGTTCGTCACCGAGACATCTACCATGCGATTCCCATAAACTTTACCGAGACGCACCATGACTCCTGTAGACAAGATATTTAACGCCATCTTGGTAACGGTTCCTGCTTTCAGGCGAGTCGAACCAGCTAACACCTCTGGACCGGTGAGCAAGCGAATATCAATATCAACGATGATGGGGACTTGTTCGGCGGGAACACAACTCATCGCAATGGTAGTCGCGCCCCGTTGTTTGGCGGCTTCTAGCGCACCATGAACAAAAGGAGTGGTTCCTCCTGCACTAATCCCTACGACCACATCCTTCTCGATAATCTGGCGTTGGGCGATCGCCGAGGCTCCATCTTCTGTACGATCTTCGAGGTTCTCTGAACTTCTTACCAGCGCGGCAGCCCCTCCAGCAATAATGCCCTGTACTAAGTCCGGATCGGTGCAGAAGGTGGGGGGACATTCGGCCGCATCTAAGACCCCTAACCGTCCGCTAGTCCCTGCTCCAACGTAGAATAATCGTCCCCCTCGACCCAAGGATTTGGCACTCACGTCAATGGCTTGGGCTAGTTCCAGTCTTGCTTGGGCAATGGCTTTGAGGGTTTGGACATCTTCTTTGTTAAATAAATCGACCAATTCTAAGGAGGTTAATTGGTCTAAATTTTTACTATTGGGGTTAATCTGTTCAGTTAACAGATGGCCTCGTTCTTCTAAATAATCCATAGATTCGTTATTTTAAATTAATCCTTCTAATTGGCGACGAATGCGGTCTAATTCGTCAGAGGAGAGATCAGAAGCCGTCTCGGACGATACTTGTGTTTCTTCTGTTTTTTGAGGAATTTCCTCGTTTTCCCAATCAGAGTCTATATTGGTTTCTGGGGGGATAGCTAACATTCCTTCTTTGACTAATTCATAATCATAATCGGCTGTTTTACAAAATCCTTCTACTTCCTCTGAATCTAAGGCTTCGATGGACGGGGTGGGAAAATCTTGCGCTTCAAGTAATAGGGCGTAGCGGGTTGCATCGTCTTGGGACTCGAACATCAAGACTTTGGTGCGATCGCCCATCTGAACGGTGTGAATTCCTTCGTTTTCGGTGCGGGCGTTGTACAGTAGAACATAGACTTTAGCCATACTAACTCCTCGATTTTCCAATACATTAATAACAAGCTAACGCCTGATCTTAACATTTGTCATAATTTAGCTATTAAAATGATAATCTATCATATTACCACAACTGAAGCTTGGCAAGCTGCACAAAACCTCAGAGAATACAAGGCTCAGTCTTTAGAAACTGAGGGGTTTATTCATTGTTCTACTAAGTCTCAAGTTGCTCAGGTTGCTAACACTTTTTATAGCCATTATCAACAGTTAATTGTTCTTTGTATTGACTCAGAAAAGTTAATCTCTAAGGTTAAATGGGAACCCCCAGTACATCCCCAAAATAATACTTCTTTTAAAGTTAAAAATAATGAACTATTCCCCCATGTTTACGGAGTCATTAATTTAGATTCAGTGGTCAAAATAATTAACTTAACTAAAAATGCTCAATCATCAACTTTTTTGATTAGTTTGTAGGCTAATAAAAAATAGGAATAAATTCCAACAATAAAAGTCCTAACCTGATTTTAATTTAACGGTAAAAGTAGTTCCTTTTCCCTCTTCACTGACGAAGCTAATCGTCCCCTTATGTAATTCTACACACTTTTTCACTAGACTCAATCCTAGTCCCGAACCATGAATCTTACCAACATTTTCCCCACGATAAAATTCTTCAAATATCTTGTTCTTATCTTTTTCAGGAATACCGATTCCTTGGTCTCTAATTTCTAGTATTATTTCTGAGTTTTCTTGTTTAAGTGTTACTTTTATTATTGACTCTTCCCAAGAGTATTTTATGGCATTGCAAAGTAAATTACTTATGATATATTTTAAGAGTTTTTTGTCTAAATAAACTTCTGGCAAAAGTCCCTTAGTAATCAACTTAATTTGCTGATTATTTTTGAGATGACTATCTAGATTGTGGATGACTTTTTGACAAAAATCTTCTAAGTCAAATCCAGTGTATTCTATTTCTAGCTTTTCGACTTCTACTCGACTGACTTCCATAATTTCATCAATGAGAGATCCCATATTTTTAGCAGTTATTTCAATCTTTTTTAGCTTTTGTTTTTGCTTTTCCTCAGTCCATTTACCAAAGAAATTCAGTAAATTTTGAACTGAAGTTAAAATAACAGCTATGGGAGTTCTTAACTCATGGGAAGCTAGAGAAAATAAGCGGTTTTGTATTTTTCTGAGTTCTTTTTCTTTTTCTAATTTACGATGGGCTTCTTCCGCTTCTTTGATTGAAGTAAGGTCTTGAATCAACCAATAAAACCTCATTAATTCTTGCTGATCATCACAAATACCAGCAACAAAAAAATTAGCAGGAAATGGATTAGAATTCCTGGGTTGCAGGAACAATTCCCAGTTATTAATTAGCAACTTTCTCGGATAACCTAGAGATAAAGGGTCAATCTTTGTATCTTCTGTATCTTCTCTGTCTTTAATATAGATCGCCTGACATTGTTGAACAAAGTGGTTTCTAATCTGTGTCCATTTTTTTAAAAAAGTAGAATGGTCTTTCTGTGCAATATAAAGGGTGAGGGGTTTATTTTTAAGATAGTTAACCGATATGTTAAGCATTTCAGACCCGATTTTGTTGACCTCTTGAATAGTTAGGTTAAAATCGGTGACAATATAACCACTAGGGGCAAATTCAAATAAGTTTTGATACTTCTGCTGTTCCCAGACTAAAGATTGATGGGTAGCGAGTAATTCTTGGTTTTGCATCATTAATTCTTCTATGACGACCTGTAGTTCTTCCAGGGAGATAGAAAGTTCTGTGAGTGCCTCTTGTTGCAATTCTTGAGATATGGTAAAATGCTCCCTAGAAGCTAGTTCTAGTTTATGTAATCGTTCTTGGGCTTGTTCAAGCTGTTTTTGTAAAATATTGATGGTTGATTGTTGTTTTTTATTCAATGCGATTGCCTCATTCAAGACTTACTTATAAACTTTACTACGATCTCCTTTGATAGGACTAAAGTCCTTACTACGAACCTTGACTAACCGCTGAGCAAATCTTCTAGGCTATAGAGACGTTGCTTAGGTAAACTGATTTCAGCCTCTACAATTCTAACCGCATCTTTATATATTCCTTGAAACTGTCTTTCAAGTTTAGACTTCATTCTTGGGGCGAATTGGCGATTTATCCCGATCTTAAATGCAATGCTATTCTTTAAATTTCTAGAGCTAGGCTCTTCCTTCCTTATGGTGATAACAAAATCTTATATTTCGTAGGGTGGGTTAGGTATGTTAGTAGTAAATAAATAAGGGTATGATAAAGGTAAGATACTATAGGAATCGTTATGAAAAGAACCATTTATCTGCCAGATGACTTAGCACAACGTTTATCAGACTATCTTAAGGAACATCCCCAAGAAACTTTATCGAGTTTAGTACAGACTTCTTTGGAATCTAAGTTAGAAAATAAAGATATTTCTAAGTTGTTAGGATTAGCTGGAATTGTTGAAAATGCTCCTAGAAATGCGTCAGAAAATGCTGAGGACTATTCAGATTGAAGCAATTAATTTTGGATGCTAGTCCTTTAATTGCCCTTTTTTATCGTCAAGATAGTTATCATGATGATGCGGTTAAAGGATTTCAACAGTTATCTTCATTGAAAACTCAAGTTTTCACCCCAATTCCTATTATTTTCGAGGTTTATAAATGGCTATTGCATCGAGGGGGAGTCAATTTCGCACAAACAACTCTTAGTGTTATGTATGAGAGTTTATATCCCATCGCCATTGGAGATAAAGAATTTAATCAATTACGAGCAATTATTAGTAATTTACCGCAGTGGAAAGGGACTTTAGAAGATGGGACAGTGTTATTATTAAGTCAGACGTATTCTTGTCCAATTTGGACGTTAAATTATCGAGATTTTAGCCGTTTTCAACAACTTCAATTTTGGACTCCTCTTTAGGATTTTTCTTCAGTTAAAATATACAGCGATCGCCAAACTCAAAGAACAAAAATTGCTGTCATAATATTTTTCTGCTCCCGCTACACCCTACACCCCTTCTGACTCTAATTGTTCCATTAACATAATAACCCATCGACTTTCCGAGTCTAGACCTTTCCCAAGAGGATTGAAAGTAATACGAAATTGAATATCTTTTCCTCGACGGTTCCTCGCATTTAGCATCCTCTCTTGACGTTCTCCTTGATCACTCAAGCAAAAACGAATGGTATCGCGCAATTCTCCCACTGGTAGACCAATATCTAAGGTTAAAAAGGACAGTCCTTGTACCTCTTCACTGCGCAGTCCCCAAAGATTCTCTGATTCGTGGTTCCAGGTTAGAATCTTGAATTGACGGTCAACGACAATTACTCCCCATTGTAAACTAGCAAAAACGGACTGTAAAAAAGCATTAGCTTGGTCAAGATCATTCGTCCGTAAACGCAATTCATCGTTAATGGTCTGTAATTCTTGATTAGTAGACTGAAGTTCTTCGTTCATTGTCTCCAATTCTTCATTGGTGGACTGAAGTTCTTCGTTGGTGGTTTCTAATTCTTCATTGGTGGACTGAAGTTCTTCGTTGGTGGTTTCTAATTCTTCATTGGTGGACTGAAGTTCTTCGTTGGTGGTTTCTAATTCTTCATTACTTGACTGAAGTTCTTCGTTAGCGGTTTCGAGTTCTTGTTTTGACTGGTTGAGTTCTTCTTGTAATTCATGGTAGCGAGTAACATCATTAAAGGTAATGGCAACCCCTAATAATTCCCTTGTGTTTTCTTCAATCGGAAAAAGCTCGATATCTAGGTAAAATGTTTGGTCGTTGCTGGATTTAAAAACAATATCACGGATCATGATTTTCCGACGTTCTTGGTATACTTGATCGATTTGCGATCGCAGTTCTAAGAGTCGGTAGGAAATTTCTAAGTCTTGTAGGGGACGACCCGCATCCATCACATTAATACTAAATCGTGACCTTGCTTCGGCGTTAGCCACGACTAAATTTCCGGCGTAATCTATAATAATTTCTGCTAACGGAAGATGTTCAAAAGACAATTCCCTTAGTCGTAGATAACGTTCCATTGTAGTACCGTTTTCATTCTCAGAAATTGGAAGGGGTAAAATCAAGCGATCTTGCCTTCCTTTCTGGGGAACCCGTCTAAAAATACGATGTTGTAAACTTAGGGGAGTGAATATATTGGCATGAGTCAGCAACATTTCTGCTTTGCCTAAAAACAAAACTCCTGTATCGTTTAGGGCAAAATGAAAGCGATCAAGAATTCGGCTTTGAGTCTCGGCGTTAAAATACATCAAAGTATTACGACATACCAAGAGATCTAAGCGAGAAATGGGAGCATCTTGAATTAGGTCATGACGACCAAAAATTACCGCACGTCGTAAATCAGAACGAAAGATATAATCATTACCACTATGTTCAAAATATTTCTCTTGTAATTCATTAGGAATATCTTCTATCTGTTTAGTATTATAAGAAGCATGACGAGCTTGAGTTAAGGCCTCTTCATCGATATCTGTGGCGTAGATTTTAACCCGTTGGCGGAATTGTTCAGTTCCCAAAATTTCTGCGAAAATCATGGCTAGGGTATAGGCTTCTTCCCCTGACGCACATCCGGCACTCCAAACTCGAATTAGGGAGCTTTGTGTTTTATCGTTAAGTAAATGAGGTAGGGTTTGATCTTGTAGATAATTCCATGCTTCTTTATCTCGAAAAAATGCAGTCACATTAATTAAAATGGTGTTGAAAAGAGGTAAAAATTCTTCAGGATGGACTTGCAAATGGTCTAGATATTGACCAAACTCATGAATATCATGAACCTGCATTTGTTTACGAACACGACGTTGCAAGCTTGATCGTTTATACCCGGTAAAATCGAATCCCCTCGACTGTCTCAGATATTCTAAAAGTTGTTCAAATATTTGATTTTGCTCATTGTTTGGCATATTATTCAGGATAATAAGTAGGGTAGGTTAGACAAACTACAATTTTTTTGGTAAGTTCTATCCTTTTTTCTGCGGTAAAACCCCAAAATGGTTCTTTTTGTGTATTACGCTATGCTAATACACCTTACAGTTTGCTAAAGACTTAAAAGACAGACTTATTGTATAAACAGTCTCTTATTGTAGAATCGAATTTTCACCCTAATTAGATTAACACATATTACGACCAATATTAACTATTAACTATTAACTATTAACTATTAACTATTAACTATTAACTATTAACTATTAACTATTAACTATTAACTATTAAAAATTGCCCCTGTTAAATCTGCATTACTTAAATTAGCCCCTGTTAAATCAGTTTGTGTCAAATTAGCATTTCGTAAATTTGCTCCCATTAATTTAGCTTTAATTAAACTTGCTCCAGTTAGATCAGTTTCCTGTAAGTTAGCGGCTATTAATTTAGCCCGATTGAGTTTGCTATATTTTAGTTTAGCACCCGATAAATTCGCTTTAATCAGATTAATATCGTTTAAATTTAGACCCTCTAGCTGAGCATTTTCTAATTGTGCTTGTTCAAAATTTCTTCCTCCTAAACTATACCTCTCTAACAATTCTCCTACATCGGTTCCTACAATTTCTCGTTGTTGGGGATAACGAAAAGTAATAGAGAAACTATCACCACTTTTAAGGATATTTTGTAACTCTTGATATAGGGGATAATTACCTATGCCACTAATGTTAACCCAACCCCGCGATCGCGTCAATGCAATAAATAATTGATTCCGTAAACATAGATTACTTTCATCTTTCCCAATCTGATCTAATCCTACTAAATAAACTTGATCGGCTTCTTGACCTTTGGCATGATAAATTCGAGAAATTGTTACCGCCCCCTCACACCAAAACTGATTAGAATTTGGTTGATTATCTTCTATCAAAATATTACAATCTTTTGTCCCTGGAATAAAAATATCTATGCCCTGTCTGATTAAAAAATTAGCAATATATTTTTGTAAGTCTTTTGCCTCAGAAAAATTTCCTAAAACAATGACTAATATTTCTCTACTAGGACGTAACCCATCCCGTCTTAAGTTATGTTTAATTCTCCGAAATAAATCACTCATTTCTCCCTGTCTTGAGGGATAAATCTGAAACTGAATTAAGGAACCTTTCCATAAAGATGGTAGAGGGTTAGGAGAATTTTCGCGGCGACGTTTTATGGTAATCTCACTCCCTTCTAGTAAGTTTCCTTCAACTTCATAACCTAATGCTTTCCATTCTTCTTTGTACCTCATTCCGGTTAACATTTTCCCAGGACGTAACCATCCCATTCCTATGGCATGGGCAGCAATAATAATAGGGTGAGGGGTACGATAACAACGGGACATAATTTCTGTTTTATTAATCCCATTGGAATGTTTTCCTGTTACTAAATTTCCTAAGGATTCTCCAAAAATTTCCCTAGCATTAGGTATTTTTAGACTCTCTAAACTTTGGGCTTCATCATAAGTCCAAATCAGCCGTTTTTGTTTAGGGAATAAAGAATTAACTGGACGCAACGCTTGATAAGCTAACCAATAAAAGGGTTGTTTTCCTTGATAGTGCCAATGATTAACCAATAAGTCTTGTCCTTCATCAATTAAGATGGCATCAAAAATTTGAGGAATCGCTGTTTTTTCTAAAAGGTTAACACAAACTTCTCCTAAAGCTTCATTAGGTTTTTGTTGAGTAGTTTGATTCACACTTAAGGGAACAATTCCTGAGAATTGGGAGACAAAACGATAGAACCCTAATTTTTCCCTCGAACCCCAAGCATGAAAAACCCGTAAGTTACGATTATTGGAATCATAGCTTTTTTGATGATTACTAAAATATTTAATCCATCGATCAATTTGGTTTGTAATTTCCTCATATAGACTACGGGAGAAAAAGACAAAAGCAATTTTCCATTGAGGATATTTGAGGTGCATGATCGCTGCTTTTTGACACAGTAAAACAGTTTTACCTGATCCTGCTATTCCTCGAATTCGTTGGCATCCTGGGGGGATTTGTTTGGCTATTTTTTCCTGTTGTAAATCAAAATAACTTAGCCGCGATCGCAAAGCTTGTAGAATCTTTCCGCGACTTTGACTATGGCTTAATACTGGGTGAATGGGTTGATTAAAAACGGGTGTTCCTGATAGAATACACTTAAGTAATTGCCATTCTTGATGGGTTAATTCTCTCCCTTTCGTTACGGGAGTTGTTCCTTGAATCAGTTGACTAATTAACTCCGATGATACGAGATAATTTTTGAAGAGAATCGGAGGATTACTGGGAAGTTGATCAAACCCTTTTTCTTGCCATTGTTGTTGAGTAATAAAAGGTAACGCAACCATAACTCTACCCATCACTTGATTGGCTAAAATAGGTTCTCTTTGGGTATAGTCCAACAAGGCAAATAGCTGATTTTCTGCTTGTTGATAGGGATTACCAAAGGGAGTATAAAAGTTTTTGTATTGCCAGCGATGCCCTTGAATAGCAACAATTTGATGAATGGTAATCGACTTAACTTCAATAATAATTAAACCCAGTTGGCGATCGGCGATTAAAATATCCGGTTCTTTGCGAAATTTGCCCGTTTGAGAAAAGATAGGATAACGCCAATAACCAAGACATTCTCTGTAATGAAAGACCTTTTGTGTCGCTTCCCAAACCAATTTTTCCCCTGCTTCTCCACTGCGATGAAGGGGTTCAGTGGTAATAAAATTAGAGGATGTTAGATCTCGAATCACAGCTATAGCACTGCGCATTAAGGATTAGAATAACTTAAATCCCCCAAACTTACTCACAACAAGGTTGTGCATTCTAAATTCTGCATTCTGGGATAGAGTCTGTCAGAAAAAATAGAGTTTTTAGTAAGGGCTTTAGCCTTATTAATTAGGCCTGTTTTGAGAAGAAATGACCGTAGTTTTAGGGCGAGTCAGGGGATCAAAAGAGTTAGCCTTTGATCATACCAAGAAAAGAGGTTAGAAGATCCATTATTAAAGGATGTCAAAAGTTTGTCTTCCCAGATGTCCCCGACAGTCCTACACTTGACTAGAAGAGGTGTAACAGGCAATCGCGAGGTTTTGTTGTGAAAAAAGTTTTAGCAATCATACTTGGTGGCGGTGCAGGTACGCGACTGTATCCCCTAACGAAGTTACGCGCTAAACCTGCTGTTCCCCTAGCAGGTAAGTATCGTTTGATTGATATTCCGGTGAGCAATTGTATCAACTCGGAAATACTCCAGATCTATGTGTTAACCCAATTTAACTCCGCTTCTCTTAACCGTCATATCGCCCGTAGTTATAGTTTTTCGGGATTTAGTGATGGATTTGTGGAAGTGTTAGCTGCACAACAAACCCCAGAAAATCCCAAATGGTTCCAAGGAACTGCTGATGCAGTGCGCCAGTATCTTTGGGCATTTGAAGAATGGGGAGTCGATGAGTATTTGATTCTGTCTGGGGATCATCTCTATCGGATGGACTACAGTGATTTTATTAAACGGCATCGGGAAACTAACGCTGATATTACTCTGTCGGTGGTTCCTATTGATGAGAAGCGAGCTTCTAGCTTTGGCTTAATGAAAATTAATGATCAAGGCCGAGTGGTTGACTTTAGCGAGAAACCGAAAGGGGAAGAACTCAAGCAGATGCAAGTTGATACTAGTATTTTAGGCTTGAGTCCCGAAAGAGCGAAAGAAAGCCCTTATATTGCCTCGATGGGAATTTATGTTTTCAAAAGGGAGGTATTAGCTAAACTATTAGAAGATAATCCTGAGCAAACAGATTTCGGCAAGGAAATTATTCCTTTCTCCGCCAAAGACTATAACCTACAGGCTTATTTATTCAAGGGATACTGGGAAGATATTGGAACCATTGAAGCCTTTTATGAGGCTAATTTGGCTCTTAATCGTCAGCCCACCCCGTCGTTTAGCTTTTACCATGAAAAATCTCCGATCTATACCCGCGCCCGTTATTTACCTCCAACAAAGGTACTTAACTCGAACATCACTGAATCAATGATTAGTGAAGGGTGTATTATCAAAGAGTGTCGCATTCATAATTCCATCTTAGGCATTCGTACCAGAATCGAAGCTAACTGTACGGTGGAAGACACGATGTTGATGGGATCAGATTTTTATGAATCCCTGGAGATCAGACAGGCTAAAAAGCAGCAGGGTAAGATTCCCGTAGGTATTGGGGAAGGCAGCACCATTCGACGGGCGATCGTCGATAAAAATGCAAGGATTGGCCGTAATGTCACCATTGTTAATAAAGAAAACATCGAAGAATCTAACCGCGAAGACGAAGGTTTCTATATTCGTAATGGGATTGTGGTTGTTCTCAAAAATGCTGTAATTGCTGATGGAACAATCATTTAATGGTTAATAGTTAATAGTTGATTTTTTTAGGTTAATTATTGACTGACAATTAACGTTAAACATAATTAAAAGGCCAGGAATTCCTGGCCCTTTATTTTTGAATTGGTTAAAAGTTTTTTGGGGTTACTAATTCAAGAGAAAATATCAATTTTTGGTAGTGATAAATATGTAGTGATAGCAAAAATTAATTGATGTAAAAATACTTATTTTTTTACTTATTTACGATTTTTACTAATTGATTATATGATAAATTAAGCTAGGAATTTGGTGATCCCCAGTGGCTATCAACAAAACAACGAATGGGGAACCGACCAGTTCCCCACGATCAAATTTCATCAAGACAAACCAGCAATAGTCTTTGTCCGATGAGAGCAAAAAGCCTTATTGATCAGTGATGCTATTAGCTTGCTGTGATTCTGACTCGACACATTCAAGGACACGAACCAGAACTGCCGCCGTATAATCACGGGTGGCTTTGCGATCAGGAGCAAACTCTGTTCCTTCTTCGTTAAGGGGAGTAGCAATACCACAGTAACCTGACATTTGGTTAATGGAACTTTCAGCCCAATTACCAGAGATATCAGAAAACTGAACCGGTTCTTGGTTTTGCTGAATTTCTGGGGATAAGTTAAGTTGGTTTTTCAGGTGAATGGTTAAACGACGCATGGTGTCAATTAACTCAGCGCGAGTGATGGACTCGGTGGGTTGAAGGGTATTGTTAGGGTTCCCGATATTGAGAAAGTTCCATTGAGCCCATTTGATTTTTTTTGCACTCCAGCGATCGCCTGACACATCTTTAAAAGGAATAATATCCCGTTGGGGTTGTGCGTTTAAATCAACTTTATAGACTTTATCAAGAGCATCAACAGCCATAACAATTAGTTGTTCACGGGTAATAGCCTCTTGGGGACGAAATGTATTATCTTCAAATCCAGCCACAATTCCCATAGCTACGGCTTGTTCAACTTCGGGCTGATAGATATTATCGCTAATGTCCATAAAGAAGGCTTCTGAACGAGTATCAGCTACTGGAGTGGCTGTTGCGTCACCGTTACTGGCAATCTCAGTTTCTTCTACTTCTCCAGCGATCGCTGCGCGAGATCCACTTAAATAGAAGTGTCCTAATACCTTCCCTTGATAAGCGCGTTTGGAAAATTCCCACCCAGGGTTAAGAATCACTTTCATAAACCCAGACGCTAATCCTTTGGTGCTACCGAGAACAATTTCTTGGTAATTTCCTGATCGGGGAGTTCCTACTAATACTAATTCTCCATCACGAGGAACTAAACGCAACAGATAATCTAATCCTAAATCGTTTCCATCTACCCGAATCGAGTAGCCATTACTATCAGTAGCACGGCGACAAATTCCCGTAAAATCATAGTTGAGCAATAAAGGATCAACTAAGACAGGATTAGAGCCACTTTCAGTCCAACAGTCCCGTTTATCGGGGATTTGTTCAATAATGAGCAGATCGTATTTTCCTTCTCCGTAAGGTCTGGCGATCGCAATTACGTTATCTTGTTGAATTGCTTGTTCATCGAAGGTGGAAGCTTTGACGGGAGTATTATTAAAAGGAATTAGAGTGGTAAAGGCAATAGTTGCTAGGCTGGCGAGTCTTAAGGATAAGTTCAATTTCATGGCTTTTCTATAAACAAAAGTCTTGTTACTGTGATTATTTGAATAATTAGGTCAGGTGATCCCACTCATCGTAATTGTTTGACCCTATAGATGAGTATGGAGTTCCGTTATCTTTGACCCTCTTACTATTAACCCTTTAAGGTTAACGAATCTAAAATCTATTTATTAGAAGTACCATAAACTTAACATAACTAGAGATTATAGGAGTGACGCTTAAAAAACTGACTCTATCAACTCCTCGTTTTCTTTTTAATTGCCTTTCTGACTTAAGAAAATTTTTAGGTCAGGATTTCTACTGACATTTCAGTTAAACTATTGGTAACAGAACAAGCGATCGCCTAACCTCTATGTCTAACCGTCTGGCTGCGGCTCAAAGTCTTTACCTACGCAAACACGCTGATAATCCCATCGATTGGTGGTATTGGTGCGATGAAGCCCTTTCAACGGCAAAAAATGAAAATAAACCTATTTTTCTGTCTATTGGCTATTCTAGCTGTCACTGGTGTACGGTGATGGAAGGAGAAGCTTTTTCCGATCAGGCGATCGCAGATTACCTTAACGCTAATTTTCTTCCTATCAAAGTAGACCGAGAAGAACGCCCTGACTTAGATAGCATTTATATGCAGGCGGTTCAAATGATGGGGTTACAAGGGGGTTGGCCGCTTAACATTTTCTTGACCCCTGGGGATCTGGTTCCTTTCTATGGAGGAACCTATTTTCCGGTTGAACCTCGTTATGGCCGCCCAGGTTTTTTGCAAGTTTTACAGTCAATTCGCCGTTTTTACGATACAGAAACCGAAAAACTCAATAGTTTTAAACAAGAAATTTTAGGAACGTTAGAAAGGTCAGCGATTCTTCCCCCAACAGATACCCAATTACTTAACAATGAGCTTTTTTATCAGGGAATTACCACCAATACCGAAATTATTAAGGTAAGTTTCCAAAGTATTAATCGTCCTTGTTTTCCGATGATTCCTTATGCGAATGTTGCCTTACAAGGGAGTCGGTTTGCTTGGGAAACCAATGAAGATGGTAAAGCATTAGCTTATCAACGGGGGGAAGATTTAGCCCTAGGGGGAATTTACGATCATGTAGGAGGCGGTTTCCATCGCTATACCGTAGATTCTACCTGGACAGTCCCCCATTTTGAAAAGATGCTCTATGATAATGGGCAAATTGTCGAATATTTAGCGAATCTTTGGAGTCAAGGACACACCGAACCCGCTTTTAAACGAGCGATCGCCCATACAGTTGAATGGTTGCAACGGGAAATGACTGCTCCCCAGGGCTATTTTTATGCCGCTCAAGATGCCGATAATTTCACCACTCCCGAAGAAAAAGAACCCGAAGAAGGGGCATTTTATGTCTGGAGTTATCAACAGTTACAAGAGAGTTTAACTTCAAAAGAATTAGACTTATTAGGGGAAGCTTTTACCATTACTCTAGAAGGGAATTTTGAAGAAAAAAATGTTTTACAACGTCGTCAAAAAGGAGAATTTTCAGAAGGGTTAGAAAAGATATTAAATAAATTATTCATGTTACGTTATGGCAGTCCCAAAGAAGCGTTAGCAACGTTTCCCCCTGCGAAAAATAACGAAGAAGCCAAAACTAAATCGTGGCCAGGGCGTATTCCTCCAGTCACAGATACAAAAATGATTGTTGCTTGGAATAGTTTAATGATTTCGGGGTTAGCCAGAGCTTATGGCGTGTTTGGAGAACGTTTATATTGGGAATTAGCGGTTAAAGCCACTGAGTTTATACTTAACGAACAATGGCCAGAAAAAAGATTACATCGCATCAATTATGATGGTCAACCATCAGTGTTAGCTCAGTCAGAAGATTACGCCTTATTTATTAAAGCATTATTAGACTTACAAACTGCCAATCCTGGCCAAACCCAATGGTTAGAAAAAGCCATCGTTGTTCAACAAGAATTTGATGAATTTTTCTGGAGTCTAGATAGGGGAGGTTATTTTAATAATGCGTCCGATAATAGTGAAGATTTATTAGTCCGTGAACGCAGTTATATTGACAATGCTACCCCCTCAGCCAATGGTGCTGCTTTAAGTAATTTAGTCCGTTTAGCTCGACTAACAGATAATTTAGACTATCTTAACCGTGCTGAACAAGGGCTAAAGGCATTTAGTAGTGTTTTAAGTCAATCTCCTAAAGCTTGTCCTAGTTTATTTTTAGCCCTAGACTGGTATCGTTTTGGTAATTCGGTACGAACCAAACCAGAAATCTTGCAGCAATTAATTCCCCAATATCTTCCTACCACCGTTTATTGCATTGATCATAATCTACCTAACAATTCCATCGGGTTACTTTGTCAAGGGTTAGCTTGCTTAGAACCAGCCCAAACCCTAGAAAAATTGTTAGATCAATTACAAGAGGCTAATTCCTTATCGTAAATTTTCTTAAAAGTCTAAGGCGGCACCCAGACTCGAACTGGGGGATAAAGGTTTTGCAGACCTCTGCCTTACCACTTGGCTATGCCGCCATTTCTACAAACTTTATTATTATATCAAAAGATTACAGCAATTGTGCAATTTAGAAAACTGCCATAATAAAAACTACCTTTTAACTGAAGGCGAGTATACACTAAAAGCGGAGGATCGGCGAATTTATTATTTAGTGAACTTAATCGTCGAAAGTAGATTTCAAATTTATGATCAATACCACTCGCCAGACATTTTTATCGATCGCCCTCTTGATAGTCGGTTTAGGGACTGTTATTACCACTGTCAAAACTGTTCGCGCCCAATCTGATCCCTTTACTGATTTCTTCAATAAAGATTGTGTTCCAGAAGCCCAAAAATCAGGGCTGACCAAGGAAGAGGCTCAAAAAGGATGCACCTGTACTGTTAATAGCCTAAAAAATAAATATACATCCAATGACTTTCGGAATTTATTGACTAAGTATCGTGGTGGAGATGCTAAGGCTAAACAAACCTTAACATCCTATGGTCAAACGTGCTTTGATCAAGTTCTTGAAGATATCCTCTTTGAAAATTAAGAAATAGTCAATCAGGACTGAATTCTATAGACTCCTTGGTATAACCAAAAGAGGATGATAGTCAAGTAGTAGCTCGATGAAACCACTCCTCCGAGAACGCCTGAATATTTCTCGCTTTGCCATTAAATATGCACGGTTGACCCTGTTTTTTTGGATTGCTGTAACGATTGCAGGGATTTTCGCCTTTAGTTCCCTGAAATATGCCCTCTTTCCTGATGTTACTTTTCCTGTGGTCATTATCCAGGCGACTGCTCCCTTTGATAGTGCCGAGGAAACGGAATTAAAATTAACCAATCCCCTCGAAGAATCTCTGCGATCGCTCAACCAGGCTGAGTTATTTTCTTCTAGCTATCCTAGGCAAAGTATTATTAATGTGGTGTTTGATGGGGGATTGAGTCTTGATCAGTCCACCCAAACGGTTAAAACAGCCCTCAAACAAGCTAATTTACCTGCTAATACTAATATTAAAGTCAGACCTTTCAGTATCAATGAATCAGCAGTCGTTAGTTATGCCATTCAAAGTGAAACTGAATCCCTTGAAACCTTAGCAAATATTGCTCGACAGCAAATTATTCCCCCGTTGGACAAATTACCAGGGGTAAGTCGAGTGGAATTGTTAGGAGACGGCAATTTTAGGCAAGCAGACGACAGTAATTCTGATCAACTCAATCCCCCAACTTTGGTGCGCTTCAATGGGGAAAATATCTTATCAATACAAGTGGTAAAAGAGGCTGATGCTAACACCCTAAATGTGGTGAGTCGTACCCAAAAAGCCATAGAAACCTTACAAAAAACCTTACCCGATGTCCAGTTAATTCTGGCCGAAACCCAGGCTGATTATATCGAAGAAGCGACTCAATCTACTATAGAGGCATTAATCGGGGCAATTGTTCTGGCAATTTTGGTTATTTTCCCATTTTTACGCAATTTTAAGGCAACTTTAATTACTGCATTGGCCATTCCCATTTCTTTGTTAGGGACGGCTATTGTCATGGCGATCGCGGGATTTAATCTCGAAACCCTGACTTTATTAGCATTAGCCTTAGTGATTGGCATTATTGTTGATGATGCCATTGTCGATGTAGAAAATATTGCTCGTCACATTGACCGTGGAGAAACCCCCAGAGAAGCAGCGATTAAAGGAACTGACGAAATCGGCTTAACGGTGACGACTTCAACGGTGACGATTGCCGCTGTATTTATTCCGATTGCCCTAGTGGGAGGCAACCTGGGACAATTCTTTAAACCGTTTGGTTTAACCGTTTCTGCGGCTGTTTTGATTTCCTTAGTCGTTGCCCGAACTTTATCCCCTGTTTTAGCGGTTTATTGGCTCAAACCAAGGAGAGAAGCCTCAAAAAAAACAAAAGAATTTTTCTTAGTGCGTCCTTATCGGAATTTATTAAATTGGTCTTTAAAAAATCGTAAGACAGTGATCGCTATTGCCTTAATTAGTTTGATTTTAGGAGTATCTTTAATTCCTTTAATTCCCAAAGGGTTTGTTCCTAAATTAGATCGGGGAGAATTTAATATTGTTTATACCTTACCTGTTCCTAAAGTTCCTGAAAGACTGCAAACTAATCTTAATCAGAATAGTTCGTCATTGATTGGGGGTTTATCCCAATCTCCTGAAAAATTTTTATTACGAGTTAATAGTCGTGTTGGCAAGAAGTTTGAAACGTTAGTTTTAGAAAATCCTAATGTAAAGTCTACCTATGCTATTGCTGGACTACGGGGTGATCCCCTCAAAGGGAAAATCTATGTCAAATTAAATAGCGATCGCCAATTTAGCACCAGTGAAGTTCAAGAACATATTCGGGCTATTTTACCGAAGTTGCGAGGGGGAAATACGAGTGTTGAAGATATTTTATTTGTGGAGACGGGAGATGATAGTCCCCTCAAAGTCGCTTTATTAGGAAATGATTTTAATCTTCTAAAAGAAACGGCACAAACCTTAAAATCTCGCATTGAAGAAATCCCTGGATTAGTCGATGTTAAAATGTCTGGGGAAGATGAACAAACTATTGTCATTGAACATTTTCAAGGACAACGGGTTATTTATATAACTGCAAATTTAAAAGAAGGCATTGGGTTAGGAGATGTCACTAATCAAGTAATAAAAATTACTGAGTCAATTTTACCCCCTGGCATTAGTTTAGATATTCAAGGGGCATCAGCACAAGTTCGTAAAATTTTTAGGGAGTTTGCGATCGCTTTAACCCTGGCAATTATTTGTATGATGGTTGTTTTGTATATTCCTTTTGGACGGTGGTTAGAACCCTTAGTGGTTGTTTTGTCGTTACCATTGTCAATTATTGGGGCTATGTTTGCTTTACTAATTACTCAGAGTGATTTCGGAATGATTTCTTTAATTGGATTAATTTTCTTATTAGGATTATTAGATAAAAATGCCGTTTTGTTAATGGATTATATTAACCAATTAAGGCAACAAGGAATCAATCGTCATCAGGCTATTGTAGAGACGGGAGAAGTCCGTCTCAGACCAATTATTATGACCACTACCTCGACAATTTTAGGAATGTTACCTATTGCTTTAGGATTAGGAGCCGGAGCAGAATTAAGACAGCCAATGGCTGTGGCTATTATAGGAGGATTAATCACCTCATCTTTATTGAGTTTAATTGTGGTTCCAGTTCTTTATACATTATTAGAAGATGGATGGAAAAAAATATCTAATAAACCCCCTAAACTTCTCGACTAATTGACAATCAGTTCATCGGGGAAGCTAGGCGATCTACATCCAAAATAAACACGGTAACAACTTTATCTTCTTGCTCAAATCTTGTTACATGACTTGCCATTTTTAGCGTATCTGCTTGACGATAAGAATCAGGTAAAACCTTAATCTTTGATACAGAAATATCTATTAAGGTTGGGGTTTTTTCTACTACAAGTGCAAAAGATTCATTAAAACTATTTTTAGCGAGAATAATAAAAGGCTGAGTGTGAGAAACAATTGATTGACTTACATTAAACAAACGCTTATGGAGATTAATCGCCGTTATTTCTTGATTATTAATATTAATTAATCCCACATCAGTCGTTCCACTTCCCTGCATATCCGTATAACGTAGGACTTTTTGCACTGATTCTATTTTCAAGGCTAAATCAAGTTTCCCAACCTGAAAAACCAGTAATTTCTGGGATTGATTATTCTTATTTTCAGTTTTAGTAGTTAGGTTAAAATAAGTTTGATTCATTTGATTTAATATCTCCTAAACAATAACGAAAAATTGAGAATTAATTGATTAATAGAAAGCTCAGATAATAATCTTTTCTAAATTCTAAATTCTTAACGAGGGTTGATCAACCATTAACCCTTGAATAGCCTCTAAAAACTGGTTTTCAATATAGGGTTTGGTAAAGTAAGCACTTGCTCCCAAATGAGTAGCCAACTGACGATGTTTTTCACTACTACGAGAAGTAAGCATCGCCACAGGAATTTCCATCAAATCAGGATAACCACGGCGTTTACCCAAAAACTCAAACCCATTCATATTGGGCATTTCTATATCACAGATGACTAATTTTACCCCCGAATTTTGCTGTAATTGTTCGAGCGCATCGTAACCATCTTTTGCCTGTAAAACACGATATCCTGTCCTTTGTAAGGTTAAGGCTAAAGTTCGCCGTAAGGTCGCTGAATCATCCACAACTAAAATGGTCGGGGTTTCACGAACTGACATCTCAATTGAGGAACGAATATCTGATGTTGTGGGTGTAATTTTTTCAAACTCCTGATTAGACAACTTAGGATTAAAGAACTGTTCAATCAGAAGATTCCCATCAATTACTGGAATTAGCGTCCCATCCCCTAAAATCGTACAACCATAGGTATATTTAGGAGCCGCGATCGCCTGGCCAAAAGGTTTAATCACCAATTCTTGCTCTGTCACCAAACGAGTGACTTCTAGGGCATAAAATTGTTGTCCCTGACGGAGAATTAAAAGAGGTAATCCCCAATCTTCAGGATGAGGAACTGCTTGGAGAGCTTTACTAATAAACCCATTTCCTAAAGGACAACGATACTCTAGAAGATGTTCAAGGGAATAAATCGGAATAATTTGCTCTTTCCAGTACAAAAATCGCTTAGTTCCTGATTTTTTGATTTCTTGCTCTTGGGGCATTATTATATCGTCGATACTATCTGACGGTAGAGCGATCGCCGTTTTCGTCCCTGTTTCGTGTTCAAGTAAACAGACTAACAATTTCCCAATGGTAAGGGTTAACGGGAGACTCAGGGTAAAACTTGTTCCCTGGCCAGGAATAGAACTCACCCACACATTCCCTTTAAGGGTTCGCAGTTGTTCCCGAACTACATCTAACCCGACTCCCCGTCCTGATAAATCACTGACTTGGGTAGCAGTAGAAAATCCTGGCTCAAAAATCAGATTTTGCAATTGTTCTTTACTGAGAGTTGGCAACTGTTCTGGGGTGATTAAACCAACGTTAACGGCTTTTTGTGCAATCTTATCGAGGTTAAGTCCTCTTCCATCGTCTCTCATTTCAATAATGGTTTGGTTGCCTTGATGATAGGCATGAATATAAATATTACCCGTTTCAGATTTGCCTAACTGACGGCGCATTTCTGGGGGTTCAATGCCGTGATCAAAAGCATTACGGAGCAGGTGTAATAAAGGATCATAGAGTTTTTCTAAGGCAGCTTTCTCAACTAAAACCCCAGTGCCATGTAAGTGGAGTTTCACTCGTTTTTTGTAGCTAGTTGAAAGATCTCGTAATACTCTGGGGAATCGATTTAAAATTTCTGATAAAGGTAACATTCGCGCCCACATTAACTCATCCCGAAGATAGTTCAACATTTGACGCTGTTGATTTAGGGTTTGATTAGAAGCATTAGCAAACAGGACAATATCATCAACAGATTCCTCTAGCTGAATCATCTGATCAAGCATCGTCTGTAGCATAAAATGGATTGTTCCATAAGAATCCATTTCCAAGGAATCAAAATCGGGGGTGAGTCCTTGTTCTGGGGTTGAGAGATTGACAGAAGAAGTAATTTTCTCAGATGACTTATGAAAATTACCGTAGCGTTCAGGAGCAATCAGCATTTGGTCAGAAAATTCGCGCAATTTCCCTGTCATTTCTTGGAAACGCCGAAAACGATCTACTAATGTTTTCACTTCTCCTTGCAGTTGATCATTATTCAAAGACAAACTATTGCGGTTAATCGCTAATTCCCCGATTAAATTATTCATCCGTTCAAGTCGCTCAAAATCTACCTTAACCGATAGATTACCTGCAACCCCTTGGTTTTTTCGGTTTCCTTTGGTTTCCTGTGGTGATGAAGTCTCATGTTTCTGGTTTTGAGCAGGGGAAAGATGATGATCGCCTTGATCTTTGATTATTTTCTGACTTTCTGGTTCTAGGATTGATTCGTTACTTTCGGTTCCTTCTTCTGGTTCAACAATTGGTGGTAATTCATCGAATATTGCCTCAACTGATTGAACCATCTGTTCAAGATGTTCCGTTGCAACGTCTGGGGTTTCGTCTAAACTAGATCTGTCTGAAGACAAAGACTCATTTTCTAGTCCTCTAAACACATCATCTAACGAGGGAACATTGGCAAAGTCTACTTCAGGTGTTGAAATTTCAGACGAGGCGATCGCCTCAGCAATATTATCATCAATACTATGGCCGAAAATATCATCTAAAGGAGGCGCATTAGCAAAGTCTACTTCCGTTTCTGGATTCTCAGCAATGGTTTCTTGAGAGATAATGTCTGAGTTAGTGTCTAGTTTTTCTTCTGGGACTTCTTCCTCAAAAAACCCCAGTTCTAGAAAACCCGAATTAGTCCCATCGGACTGATCCTCAAATAAATCATCGAGAGAAAGGCTAGAGAGAGGATTTAAGGAAGTAGATGACTCAAAAGAGGCTGAATCCAGGTCAGAATCTGAGTCAGAGGTTCTTTCAATTTTCGATTCAAGCCAACCTAACAGAGCAGTTGAAGGTTCTCCCCCTTGAGTGCGATCGCCTTCTTCAAGGACTTGGTGATAACTATTTTGAAAATCGGCTAAGGCTACCTGAGCAATAGCCAACGCTTGATCCTGATGCTGTTCAACGGCGGTTAATACCGTTTCGGCGATCGCCCCAAACCCTGGTAAATTCAATAACTCACTAAATCCGCGAAAAACCTCCATCTGATTTTTCAATTCAGTGGCCACATCATAACCATTAGGACTAGCCACCACCGTCCTTAAATGATCTAATCCTTGAGCCACATCCACTTCAAAAATTGAGGAAACAATATCAATCCCCAAATCAGCACTAGAGGGGATATATTGATCCCCTTGAGCTAAACTATCCCCTAAACGCTCCTCAATCGTGGTGAACAATGGCATTGCTTTAGCTAAGGCAGCTTCTTGATCAAAACGTCCAGTTTCAATCTGTTCAGTTAGGGGATCTTTAAGACAGTCAAATGCTTGGAATAACCAACTTTCTAACTCCTGATCCAATTCGACCGTTTCATCGTAGAAGGCCTTAAAAATATCTTCGAGGCGATGGGCAAGGGTTTTGATGGTATCCAATTCTACACTAGCGGCTCCCCCCTTCAAGGAGTGAGCAGCCCGCATAATTTCATGGACTTTAGAGGTACTACGATCATCTGCTAGGGTTAATAGCCCCGATTCGATGATTTGTAGAAGTTCTGGGGCTTCTTCGATAAAGAATTGATAGGCTCCGTCGCGGATCTCAGGATTCATCATGATCAGTTATTGGTAGTCCGTTATCTATAGTTAATAGCCATTAACCCTTACATTGGTGTTCGGTAGTTTTAGGGAAAATCAATTGAGGTTAAAGTGCTGCCACACTCGTTTGAAGCTGGTGAGCAACCGTTAATAATTTCTCGAAGGAATGGGAGACATCCGTCGCAGAAGAAGAGGTATGATTGGCGATCGCCGAGACTTCTTCCATCAGATGATTGACGACTTGGGAAGTTTCTGACTGATTCAAGGCCGCCATGGAGATAGATTCCACCAATTGTTGAATCTGAGTTGTCATTAATCCAATTTGGTGGAGACTCTGGCGAGTTTCTTCCACCAGTTGAGAGCCTTCGGTTACTTGCTCAGTTCCCATTTCCATAGCCTTAGCCACTTGTAGGGTTTCTGATTGAATATTCATCACCAGGGTTTCAATTTCGGCGGTCGCTTCGGCTGACTGGGCAGCTAAGGTTCTTACCTCATCTGCAATCACCGCAAAGCCTCGTCCTTCTTCTCCTGCCCGTGCTGCTTCAATAGACGCTTTCAGCGCAAGTAAGTGAGTTTGGGCAGCAAAACGACCAATCAGATTCACAGCTTTAGAAATTTGTTGGGAGGCTTCAGCGAGATTTTCGACCTTCTGAGTGGTTTCAACTACTGTTTCCCGAAGGTTGTTCATCCCTTCAACAGTTTGATTGACCGTTGTTTCGACTGTTTCTACTGTGGAGGTGGTTTGAGCAAACGTTAACAAGATTTGTTCAGCATTACTGGCAACGGTTTCAATCGATGCCCCCATCGCATCTAATCGCTGTGTTACCTGGGCAATGTCTTCAACCTGGCGTAAGGCTTCTGTCGCTAAGGATTCAAGGTTCAGGGCATTGTTATCAGTGCTGCTTGATAAGGCAAGAGAGGCTTGTTGGACTTGGGTAATTAGATCTCGCAAGTTTTCTACCATTTCCTGGCGAGAGCCGGCGATTGCCCCTATTTCATCAGATTTGATTGGTTTTGATGATTGTATCTGTTCCAACATTTCTTGGGCTTGCTGTTGTAATTCTTGAGTCACCGCTTGTTCATTGAGTAAGTTGGAGCGTTCAAGAACGATCCCCAATTGAAGTGCCGCCTGGGACAAAAAGTTCATGTCTGCCTGATTCCAGTAACGAGGGGACTCACAGTGATGAGCAATTAATAGTCCATAGAGTTTGTTGGCAACCAAGATGGGGGTAACTAAATTTGCTTTAACCCCAAAGGGTTCTAATTGTCCTAGATAACAGGTGGTTAAGCCGGCGGTGTAAATATTGGGGGTGGCTTGCACTCGGCCTTGACGATATTTTTCAACGTAACTATCAGCAAAACAAGGATCAGCAATTTGCGCCCCTAACGCTTTAGGGTAAGCTGGATTAACAGATTCGGTGATCACAGTTCCTTTCCAATTTTCATCAAAACTATAGATAATTACTCGGTCTGTTGACAGAGCTTCTCGACTGTTGCGTACCACCAGATCAAAAAGATTATCTTGATTGACCACCTTGGCCATTTGTTGAGTCATCCGTTTTAGAGACTCCGAGAGTCTTGACTCTAGGGCTTGTTGACGAGTTAAATTATTTTGATCTAAGGTAACTCGTATTTGATTGGCTAATTGTTTAAGAAAATTAATTTCCTGTTCTTCCCAAGATTGCGCTGTAGAACATTGATGGGCAATTAATAATCCAAAAAGATTTCCCTGATTCAAAAGGGGAATGACGACATTGGATTTAACTTGTAGTTTTTTTAAAAATTCTTGATGTTGGGGTTTTAAGGGTTGATCAGCCAGATTATTCATCACCCAGACCGACTCTTTGCCATACACTTTGATTAATTCTGACTGTAGGGAAGCCGCTTCAGTTTGTTGGGGGAAAGCACTACCAAAACCAACCCCCACAGATTCGTAGGCAATCGCACCGAGTCCATCAGACCCAAAACGATAAATCAAAAGACGATCTGCTTTAATAAGCTGTCTGGCTTCTCCTAAGATGCGTTGAAACCATTTTTCTAAGGACGCTTCGTCGAAACTAGCTGGAGGATTGAGTTCAGACAAAAAGCGAAATAATTCACTGTCTTGACGTATTTGGCGATCATTGGTGGCAATGTTGTCAGCCATTTTATTAAAGGTTGTAGCCAAATGTCCCAATTCATCTTGATTGGTTTCCATTGCTCGGATTTGATAATTTCCTTGAGCAAAGGCTTCTGTGACTTCTTGTAAACGTTTAATGGGTTTTATAATTCCTTGAGCGATCGCCCAAGCAACCCCTAACACAACCACGGTAATCACTGCCGATAACCCCAGTTGCACCCCTAAACTTTTTCTAATAATCTGATTTAGAGCCAATTCGGGATCACCATAAACCAAGACCGCCACCGCCTCACCATTAGAATTGGGTATAGCTTTAGCCGAAAGGGTATAGGTTCGATTCCCAATACGACTGCGATCAGAAATAGATTGACCCTTAGCTTCCACTGCTTTACGAAGTAAAGAAGTATCAGTTAGGGGGAGATCAACATCAGCTTGTCGTAGTTCGGTTTCAACAAAAGCCGTGGCCATAGACAATTTTCCGGTGGATGGTTCATGAAGATAAACAGCACCGTATCCCATCTCTTGGAAAGCATCAACCGTTTTCTCGACAATAGAGACGTTGCCATTAACCAGATCCTCAGAAACCAGCGCGCCAATGACATTTAATTGTGATTGAGTGTCATGACGTAATTGCGATCGCAAACTGTCCACTAACGTTTTTGACTCTAAGCCAATTAATCCCCCAATAGACACAATCATTACAAGGGTCATTAATTGTGTTTTTTGTCCGATGGGGAGAGCAGATAATCGTTGCCATAATCCCATCGGTCGTGTGTTCTTTGCCAAGGGCGCAGATGTTTGGGAAGGTTGACCTATCGTTCCTTTCGATGAGGAAGAGACCATCTGTGTTGTCTTTGTGCTTGTTAATTCATCTTTTGGGAATTTATTATCAGGGCTAGAAGTATCGGTTTTTATTGAAGTTCGCATAGTCATCAGTCCATGATTGGGGAGTTCAAAGTTCGGAGTAAGAGCCTAAAATTTGGCTTATTTATTGTTTATAGTTCCCAGATTTGTCATCTATTCTTGATCTAGGGGGATGTTAATCAAAATCCCCCATGACATCGTCAACTTTAAATACTTTCCCAGTAACCTTTAGTTGACTTTGAATTGACGTACACTAGCTTCGAGGGATTGAGCAACCGCCAGCAATTGCTTGAAAGCGTCGGAAACCTCTACCGCTTCAGATGAGGTTTTGTCAGAGATAGAGGCAACTGCAATCATGGTTTGGGTAACTGATTGACTGGTGTTGGACTGTTCTACGGCTGCCTTGGCGATCGCTTCAACTAATTCGGTAATTTGCGCGCTGGCGGCGGTAATTTGGTTCAAACTCTTACGGGTTTCGTCTACTAACTTGGTTCCTGTTACCACTTGCTCGGTTCCTGCTTCCATAGCAGCGACCACATCGTTCGTTTCTGTTTGAATACTAGAAACCAGGGCTTTAATTTCCGCCGTTGCTTCGGCTGACTGACGGGCTAAGGAGCGAACTTCATCCGCAACCACCGCAAAGCCTCGTCCTTCTTCTCCTGCGTGGGCAGCCTCAATAGACGCATTCAGGGCTAATAAGTTGGTTTGGTCAGCAAAACTACTAATTAGGTTAACGACCCCCGAAATTCTCTGGGAAGATTCCCCTAACCGTTTTACTTTTTTGGCGGTTTCGGCAACGGTTTCCCGAATGGCCATAATCCCATCTACCGTGCGGTTCATGGCTTCTTCCCCTAATTCCACGGTCTGGGCGGTTTGTTGTGCCGTGGCTTCAGCTAGTTCAGCATTGGTAGCAACTTCGCCGATGGAGTTGGTCATACTTTGCAGACGATCAAGGGCTACTGCAATATCTTGAGCTTGGCGACTTGATTCTTCTGATAACTCTCGCACTGAGGTTTCTGAGGTATGAGTTGTTACGGCTAATTGACTGGCTGATTCTTGTACCTGAGTAACAATCTTCCGTAGGTTCTCAATGGTTGCGTTGTAGGAGTCAGCAATGGTTCCTATCTCATCTTCCGTCACGTTAGCCCGAATGGTGAGATCTCCTCGACTAACCGGATCTACTTCCATCAGCAATTCTAAAGCCCGTTTTTGTAATTGCTCTTTGGCTCGACGTTGCTCTTCTTGCTCTTGTTCGCGTTGTTGTAGAATATTAGCTCGTTCTAGGGAAAATCCGACTTGGGTAGAAATTTGGGAAAAGAAAGAGATTTCTGTTTTTTCCCAGTCGCGCGGTCCTGAACACTGGTGAGCAATTAATAATCCTAGGAGTTGTCCTTTGCGTAAAATGGGAGCGACTAGGTTGGCTTTCACCTTATATGGTTCGAGTTGTCCTAAGTGACAATCTGTTAATCCGGCATTATAGATATCAGGGGTTGCCTGAACTCGTCCTTGCCGATATTTATCGACATATCTGTCAGCAAAACACGGATCTCGAATTTCTGCTCCCAGGGCTACTGGGAACTCTGGGGAAACCGATTCCGCGATGATAATTCCTTTCCAATTCTCATCAAACTGATAGACAATAACGCGATCGCTCTTTAAGACACGCCGTGTCTCTTCCACACAGACCCTTAAAATATCCTCGGTGGTGATGGCAGCCGCCATTTTTAGGGTAATCTCTCTGACGTTATTGGCTCGCTCTTTATCTTTATTCCGTTCCTCTTCTAAATTCAGACGATCCAGGATGATGGTCATTTGTTCACCCAACTTCTTGAGAAAATTGATTTCTGTCTGGTTCCACTGGTGGGTTGTCTGACAGTGATGGGCAATTAATAACCCAAACAGATTATTCCGTTTCAAAATAGGAACCACAAGATTTGCCTTAATGTCCAAGCGTTCCATTAACGCCAAGTGTTCGGGGTGAAATCCAGCGTTATAAACATCTTCAGTGGGGACAGTTCGGTTGTGTTTATACTCATCGAGTAATCGTTGAGGAATACAATTGTCCCCCACCTCAGTTTCTAAAGCACTGGGATATCCTGTTTCTAAAGCTTCACAGGTGATATGTCCATAACCATTTGCGTCAAACTCATAGATAACGACTCGTTCTACCCCTAGCAACAGTCTGACTTCATCTAAGATTTGGAACAAAATACTATCCAATTCCGCCCGATCATTGGGGAAGCTTGTGGCAATTTTGCTTAATAAGTTAGCTTGTTCTACGGAGAGAGATTGTTCTTCTAGCAGGGTTTTAATCTGTTGTGTCATTTGATTGATGGTTTGCCCTAGCAGCGCAAATTCATCTTCCCCTTCAACCTCCATCTGAGTATCCAAATCTCCTTCTCCAATTTTTTTGAGGATGTGAACGGTTTTACTAATAGGTCGAGTAGCCTGTTCAGCCATGATCACCGCAATGACACCAGCGATCGCGGCTGTTATCAAGACTTCCCAGAACAAAAGGGTTAGGAGGTTACTTTTCATCTGGTTAGCTGTGGTTGTCAGTTCCTCAGCATTCCCCGTTTCCATTCGTTCTGACTGTTGTATCAACCCTCGGTTAACGACACCATAAGTAATAAAGCCCACGGTCATAACAGGAACCACACCAATGAGGGTGGCCAAAATCATCGCCTTGTGTCGCAATTTCAGACGTTGCCACCAGGGAAGCGATCGCCAATTTTTCCCAGAGTCCAAGGATGTCGATGTCTCTGGGGATAGGGTTTTTCTGAGAGGAGAGTCTGAAGGAGGCGGTGTAGACCATGAGGAAGACTGAGAGTCTGCGATCCTCGTCTTAGCTTCTTCAGGTGTTTGTTCTGGGGAGTCTTCTCTAGGAATGGTGTCTGAAGCAGCTAGGTTAGATTCTTTTTCGAGGGGGACAATGGTTTCTTGGGAGACAAGGTTTTTTCCGTTTGTCTGTTGAGAATTGGATTTAGGGGGTGTCTGAGTCATGAAATTACCTCAATAAGATTTAGGACTAATCCTGTCCTTGAAGGTTAGTTAGAACGCAATAAAACGATTTTCTTAATAAAATTAATGCTCTGAAATGGATTAAGATTTGGGCATAGCCGCCATGATGGCTTTTCCCTGTAGGACAATAAACATTTCTCCTTGGGGATTTAACCAATAACCTTGAAGAAACGAAGCTAAACTCGGCGTAATTGCTGACCCTGGCGGAGATTGGATTTGTTCAGGATCACACCATGCCATCTCCTTAACCTGATTAACCACTAACCCAATTGTCTGACGAGAACTTTGGGAGTTTGAAGATTTTTGGGAACTTGACTTAAGGACGACGGCTCGATGGACGGGAGAGGTTAAGGGTTTTTGATGCCAAGGAGTTAACCCCACCAGTTCCCCTAGATCAACTATCCAAAGAATTTCTCCACGCCAGTTATAAACCCCCATCACCCAACTAGGCATTTGGGGAATTGGGACAATTTGACCAACGGGAATGTTTAAAACCTCAGTTAATTGAGCTACTGGTAACATGACAGTGGTATCAGGAACTAACTGTAACTCTAGGAACTGTTCTAGATTGGTACGAGCTTGAGTTTGAGTTTTTGGGGATAATTCTCGAAAGACCACAACACACTCTCTGTAAATAGGACTATAGCTGAATCAGTTGTTTGAGGGTATTCATAAAGGTTTCTTGGTCTACTGGTTTAGCCAGATAGGCATCGGCCCCTTGTCTCATTCCCCAAAATTTATCCATATCCGTATCTTTGGTTGAACAAATAATCACGGGAATGTTGCTAGTTCTGTCTTCAGCTTTCAGGGCGCGACAAATTTCAAATCCACTACGTCCTGGCAAAACGACATCGAGAATAATGACATCGGGAAGATTCTCATTGAGCTTTTCGAGGGCTTCTTCCCCACTGGCAGCGATCGTGACAATTAAACCAGTTTGTTTAACGTATTGACTAATAATTTCTCGTTCGGTTAGAGAATCTTCAACGATTAGGGCAGTTCCCATAATTTTGACCTCAAAAAATCAAGATAGTAGGTTCAGTGTCTGGGCTATATTGTTAGCATTCCCTTAAATTTGATGGAAGTAACATTTCTTGACAACTTAGTTTGGTTCCATCAAACAAAGGAATTTTGTTCGGTTACTAACAACAATTTTCCAAAAATCAAGCAACGATTGCTTCTTTTAGATGCTTGCGGATGGTATTTAATACCACATCAGCATTGACGGGTTTGCTGATAAAGTCAGTTGATCCCACCATTTTCGCTCTCACGCGATCCACAATTCCGTCGTTACCCGTCAAAATAATAATGGGGGTGTGACGGAAAAAAGAAAGTTTACGGAGTTGGCCGCAAATTTCATACCCATTGGCATTGGGCATGACTAAATCTAAAAAGATGAGTGAGGGTTTGCGCGATAAAAGAATGGCGATCGCCCGTAGCGGATCATTAATCCCCAGAAATTGATAATTAGCCTCGGTTAAGATCTTTTCCATGGTTTGACACATCAGGGGACTGTCATCAATACAGGCAATTAAGGTTTCTGAGGCACTGTCTAGAATGGATGTCGAAGAGGATGATTGAGGAACCGATATGGGTGGGGAAAGATCTTCTATGGGGATGAGTTCAACCAGTCCCATTTGAACATAGGGGAGTAGGGAACTGGTAACCGTTACCACGTCTCGCTTCATGCGAACCGCTAAATCCCGTAGGGTTTGGTGTCCATCCAATAGTTGATTGAGGGTTTGATAAACTTGAGGAGAAGTTCGCTCTCGTAATTGTTCGGGTTGTCGGATTAACGGGGCCGAGTTAGGAGAGCGATCAGCAATTTTCGCTTCTTGCCATCCTTGCCATTGTTTTTGTGCCTCAAGAATAATTTGGTCAACATCAATCAACACTAAACGAGTTGAAAGAACCTTGTTGGGCTGTAATTGACAAGTCACTTCCATGGTTTGAGTGATGTCAAACAAAACTTCGATGATCAGCGATCGAATCAGACGAGCGGCCTGTTCTCGACTAATCTTTTGTTGCTCTACCCACAAGCATAGTAATTGATATTCCCAACAAAGACGAAAATCGTTGGTTTTAACCTTTGCGAGATCTAATGGTAGTGAGGAAAGATGGGCAGCAATTTCAGGTACATATAAGGCAATATGTCTTCTCCAACGTCTGACAGGATGAGAACCGCCTGTGGCATACATGAGCCGTCCTAAATAGAGATAGAAAAACCACTGCTCTCCTTTAGGATTTTTAATTACCAATTGACCACTAAACCGAGATTGTTTGAGTTTGTCGAAAAACCCGGCTTGTTTGGAGGCTGTAAATTCCTGAATTGAAATGGGATTGGGGGGGGGATATTGAGCAGTCATTATTGCATATCCAGTTGAGTAACTAATCTCCTTGTATTACGGTTATAGCGTTCCCGAAAATCACACAAAAGTAACAGTAGGTCTAAAAAAAATTGGTTAGACTTCCCCAAGAAAATACCATGTTGCCTATTTTACCCTCTAAACTTTGGAGATAATTATCTAATTTGTCTGGGTTAATCTTTTTGAAGCGGGTAAGGTTCGAGTGTCACCACTCTCCCCTCCCCTAAGAACCGTGCGTCACTGTTTCCAACCACACGGCTCAAGCCCTACTTCAAGCCTTTGACTTGGATTTTAAGTGTTCCTGTTTATGGCAAACTTTATGCAGGTGGATTAGATTTTCGTGTCGTCCGAACCAGCATCTTTCACGGGAACTATGTGATGGGTTTCTATTTCTTCCCCATTGAATAAGTAGTCATTACAGAGGGGGCATTTCCAGTTTTGTTGTTTGGCTATAAGCTCATATTTTGAGTCTTTTTCCCAGTGGAGTTTGCCTTGTTTTGTTTGTCTGTTTTCCCAGTATTCTCGGAGTGAGGGGTCATCAGGGCTTGCTGTCCCTTTGACTTTTATGTGTCTTACTATGGGTGTACTACTGATGTTGTACAGGATGTGAGTTATCTCTTTTCCTTTTCTACCAGTCCCTTTACACATAAAGGTTCCGTTTCTTCCTCTAAAACTATGAAAATAGCGTTTGAAAACCCATGTTTTTGATTTGTTGGGATGCCTACGTTGAGCATCGACGGTAGAGGTAATGCCATACACGATTTTCGATGTATGAGAAAGTTTCTTTACTAACCACTCCTCACTCAAAAATTTCTAGTCAACCCACACCTGATCTCAAAATTTATCTGAGGACTCCTTTTCTTATTGAACAAAACCTGTTAAAATAACTTAACAGTACAACACAGCAGGGGCAAATCCACACCTGACCTCTAACCTATAGCCGCTAAAAGGCTAAACAGAAGGATTAGCGTGGTTTATAGCCCCAGTAGATAACAAGGGGTATAACCAAATAATTCATGGGCAGTAAGCCAACCGTAGCCATATCTCACCTAGGCTGTGAGAAAAACCGTATTGACTCTGAACATATGCTAGGCTTGTTAGCACAAGCAGGTTATCAGATAGATAATAATGAAGAATTAGCAGATTACGTAATTGTTAATACCTGTAGTTTCATTCAAGAGGCTCGCCAAGAATCAGTCCGTACATTGGTAGAATTAGCCGAAGCCAAGAAAAAAATTATTATTTCTGGTTGTATGGCACAACACTTTGAGACAGAACTTCTCAAGGAATTACCTGAAGCAGTGGCTATTGTTGGAACAGGAGATTATCAGAAAATTGTTGATGTTATCCAACGAGTGGACACAGGAGAAAAAGTCAAAGAAGTTTCTGCCAATCCCACATTTATTGCCGATGAAACTATTCCCCGTTATCGAACAACCACCGAAGGAGTGGCTTACTTAAGGGTAGCAGAAGGATGTGATTACCGTTGTGCTTTTTGCATTATTCCTCACCTGAGAGGAAACCAGCGATCGCGTACCATTGAATCAATTGTTACTGAAGCGCAACAACTAGCAGAACAAGGCGTACAAGAGTTAATCTTGATTTCCCAGATTACCACTAACTACGGCTTAGATTTGTATGGAGAACCTAAGTTAGCCGAATTGCTACAGGCATTAGGAAAAGTTGATATTCCGTGGATTCGCATCCATTACGCTTATCCTACCGGCTTAACCCCCAAAATCATTGAGGTAATTCGAGAGACTCCTAACGTCTTACCCTATCTAGACTTACCCCTGCAACATTCCCATCCGGATATCCTCAAGGCCATGAATCGTCCCTGGCAAGGACAGGTTAACGATAATATCATTGAAAAGATCAAAGAAGTCATTCCTGAAGCTGTCTTAAGAACAACCTTTATTGTGGGATTTCCTGGAGAAACAGACGAGCATTTTGAACACTTAGTTAACTTTGTTGAAAGACATCAATTCGATCATGTTGGGGTATTTACATTCTCCCCAGAAGAAGAAACCCCCGCTTATCAAATGGCTCATCAAATTGCTGAAGAAATAGCCCAAGACAGAAGAGAAAGGTTAATGCAAGTTCAACAGCCAATTTCTCTGAAAAAAAATCAAGGTTGTGTCGGAAAAACCGTTAACGTTTTAATTGAGCAAGAAAACCCCCAAACTCAAGAGTTAGTCGGACGTTCTTCACGATTCGCTCCAGAAGTTGATGGTCTTGTTTATGTTCAAGGAGAAGCTTCTTTGAATACAATTGTCCCTGTTCAAATCACCCATGCTGATACTTACGATCTCTATGGAAACATTGTTGATAAACCAGATATTCTAGCAGTCAATGATTGACCTAAGATTCCCCATAAGCGATTCCCGTCGAGGATAAAGCTTACTCAAAAACTTTGCCCAATTAACCCAACCATTTACTAACCAGACAATATTTCTTATGACCATTTCTTTCAATAGCTTAGGACTCTCTGAAAATCGCGTTAATAAATTAGAAACATTAGGTTTCACGAGTCCAACAGAAATTCAATCTAAAGCAATTCCCTTAATTTTAGAAGGCCATGATGTTCTCGGTCAATCTCAGACAGGCACAGGAAAAACGGCGGCTTATTCCTTGCCAATTATGGAACAGATTGATCCTAAAAATTCCGATGTACAAGCACTAATCCTAACCCCTACCCGTGAATTAGCTCAACAGGTTGCCTTAGCCCTTAAAGATTTTTCCACTGAACGGCGACTTTATATTTTAACCGTTTATGGGGGTCAATCGATTGAAAGACAAATTCGCAGTTTACAACGAGGCGTTCAAATTGTTGTTGGAACCCCAGGAAGGGTGATTGATCTATTAGAGCGCAAAAAGTTGGTTTTAGACAATCTTAAGTGGGCTGTTCTCGATGAAGCCGATGAAATGCTTAGTATGGGCTTTATCGACGATGTGAAAAAAATTCTCAGACAAACCCCTGAACAACGCAACACCGCTTGTTTCTCGGCAACCATGCCCCGTGAAATCCGCGAATTAGTCAATCAATTCCTTAAATCCCCTGTTACAGTAACCGTAGACCAGCCCCAAGCAGCCCCCGATAAAATTGAGCAGCATCTCTATGGTGTTCCTCGCGGTTGGTCAAAACTCAAAGCACTACAACCGATTTTAGAAATTGAAACCCCCGAAACAGCAATCATTTTCGTTCGGACAAAACAAACAGCCTCTGAACTCACCAGTAAGTTACAAGAAGCTGGACAAAGTGTGGACGAATACCACGGTAATCTTAGTCAGTCCCAACGGGAACGCTTAGTCTATCGGTTTCGAGATGGCAAAGTTAAGATTGTGGTAGCCACTGATATTGCCGCACGAGGGTTAGACGTGGAAAATTTAACCCACGTCATTAACTACGATTTGCCCGATAATGCAGAAACCTATATTCACCGCATTGGACGGACAGGTCGCGCAGGAAAAACAGGAACAGCTATTTCTCTCATTGAACCGATTGATCGGCGCATGGTACGTCAAATTGAACGGCGAATCCGGCAAAAATTAGAGTTACGTCGTATCCCCAATCGTTCTCAAGTCGAAGCTAAGCGACTCGAAAGACTGCAGCAGCAAATTCAAGATTCCTTAGCAGGGGAACGGATGGCTTCGTTTTTACCTATTGTGCGGGAACTCAGCGATGAATATGATCCCCAGGCGATAGCGGCTGCCGCGTTACAGATGGTTTATGATCAAGACTGTCCCAATTGGATGAAGACTGACTGGGAAGTACCTGAAGCAGGAATCTCTAAACCTATTATCAAGGGTAAGAATCGCAAAGACAACTCGAAACCCCGCCGTAACCACTCAGGGAAAAAGGTAGATCGCAAAACAGTCAGCCACCATCGAGGGCGTTAGGATTCGATAAAAACTAAAATAGAGCAGTGTCAAGGAAATCTTGGGAAATACAGTTAACATCACTTTGACACTGTTTTATTTATCTATTGGTTCGAGGTTTGTAGTAAGGGTTTTAGTCCGATAACACTGAATCTGTCACAGATAATAAAATTTTCAAAACCCCTTTTTTCTGAGCGTGTTCAAACGCTTTTAGTCCGTCTGCTAAAGGATAACGGCCTTGAATTAACGGCTGTACATCTACTTTCCTTTGGGCTAATAATTCTAAAGCTGGGCTAAAAGGACCACAACGAGACCCAATAACGGTAATCTCATCGACCACCAAAGAAGAGACATCTAAGGTTAACTTCCCTGCATAGGTACTCTTGAGAACTAAAATTCCCCGCGATCGCAAGGAACGACGAGCTATCTCAAATCCTTCTGGATTTCCAGTACACTCAACGGCAATATCAAAACTTCTGTCCCTAACAGCATCAACCAAACCGATTTTAATGCCTCGTTTAGCTAAATGGGTTAATTTTTCTTGATGGCGACCAATGACCAATAAGTCACATCCAGTTAAGGCTAAGGTTTGAGATACCAATTGGCCTAATTTACCATCTCCAACAACCAATACCCGTTGATGAGAGTCTACCGAGATTTGTTGCTGAATTTCTAAGGCTGCGGCTAGGGGTTCAGTAAAAGTTGCCACATCCGTACTCACATTATCAGGAACTTGATGAAGATTTTCTACAGGTAAGGTAAGGTAGTCAGCAAAAGCCCCATTGCGGTTCATAATTCCTAAAACGGTTCGATTTTCACAATGGGTAGGAACTCCCTGACGACAGAAATGACAGTGACCACAGGCCGCATTAATTTCCCCAACGACTCTTTTATTGATCAGGTGGGACGGTCCTTGTTCAACCACTCCTACAAATTCGTGACCGATAACCCCTTGATAGGGATAGTATCCCCGAATTAATTCTAAATCTGTATTACAAATACCTGCTTGCAAAACCTTAACTAACGCTTCCCCTGAAGAGGGTTCAGGAGTCGGTAAATCAGTGCGTAAGTGTAGTTGATTATTTTCTAACCAGAGTCCATTCATAGAAGTTTTACTTTTGATTGGGAGTAGAGAGGTTTCACAGAACATCCCTACTACGATTAAAGAGTGATCAAACTTGATGACGATGCTTATCTAATCTTTGTTTAACCCAAGTCATACAGTCATCAGGCCCGAGAAATAAAGTGGGGGCAGCAATATTTCTTAATTCATGGGGCAAGTAATGATCATAAAAACATTTTTTTTGTTCTTGGTGAAGAATAATTAGATGATTTTGATAGGTATAACGTTGTTGAAAATAATCATCAATTGTCGAGAATTCACCTTGTTGATCAATATGTTCTTGTGCAATTTCAATGATTCCTTTGAGATTATTAGAACACAATCCAGAAGGATTTTTGGCTTTGTGCAAATCACTTTTGTATCCTTTTTCAGAAAGCAATGCATAGGAATAGATCATTTCTCCACCTACTCTGGTTAATAGAAAAGGGATAATTAAATTGCCTTGATAAGAAAGGGATTTTTCATAAAGAAAGCGACTCATATTTCTGACAAGCTAAGCTTGATGGCTGATAACGAAGGAAGCAAAAATTATTATGGATGAACCCAGGATCGGTCACTGCTTATCTGGTATATCTAAGACAATTACAACCCTGGATCACTTTATGACTATTGTCAGCATACCAAGATTTGTCCCCTAATTAAAGAGTATAAGAAAATTATTAATCCTCCCTAGGGATCAAGGCATTAATCATTAAAACTCAGGGATAGGTTAAAATACTGAGTCATCTATCTTCTTTAATTAATTATCCTTTTTCCGTTCTATTATCAATAGAAAATTCATCAAACTTGATCACTTCCGAATCAGGATACCGTGTATCAAAACGATAGCTGCTGACAGTTCCTTGACTGGTATCTAAAATACTAAAAACTGTAATATCGTTACTCGCAATATAAGGTAAAGGTTGGTTATTTTCATCAACCAAAGGAGCTATATTAGGAATAATGGGAACAAGTCCATTGGGATCTCCTATTTGAACATAATTAACTGGAGAATAATTAGGGGGAATTTTTCTTTTATTATCTCCTACGTGAGAGCCATAAGTGTTACCAACATTAGAAGACTCTAGAAAATTCATTCCACTAGGGCTAATAAATCGATTCCAAAGATGAGAATGACCAAAAAATATTAATTGAACTCCTGCTGATTCTAAAAGGGGCATTAAATCTTGAATGATGTAGTCATTTTCTTTGGGATATTCATACCAAAGTGATTCGATTTTTCCGTCAGAATTATACTCAATTTTAGGAATTGGATTAGTATAAGGAGGGACGATGTTTCCGCCTAAGCTATGTACCGGATGGTGAAACATAACTATTTTATATTTTGCGTTCTTAAAGTCTTCTGTTTGAAGTTCTTTTTCTAACCATTTATATTGAGAACTATCAGGGGTAATATCTCCAAAGATATGCTGTCCGTATCCCCATTTTTCAGGGTTTTCTAGGTCATCGTCTGCTTCTTTATAGCGACCTTTTACGTGAGGAGCTAAATTAGGCGATCGCCAAATATTGGTTACATATAAAACGATTAAATGGATGTCGCCAAACCTAGCAGAATAATATTGTTTAGTTCCTGAACTACTTTGAGGATCAGCAAAAATTTCTTCATAGGTTTGAGTATTAAAAGAATTGTTTTTCATCCAATTTTCTTTTACTGAGTTATCAGCATTAGGATTAATTGATTGAACATTCTCTTGGTATATTTTTTGAGCTTCTTGGCGAGGAAATGCATCGTTAAATTGCTGATTTAGATTGTTAGTTTCAGACAATCTTCCCATCACTTCATGGTTACCAATAGTGGGGAAAATAGGGGCATTTTGAATTAACTTTCCTCCTTGATAAATCGTTATTTTTCCTTCTTTTTCTAAGGAATAGTTAGCCCGTCCTTGAAGACAGGGAAAAAAGGCTCCTCCTCGGTTATCATCAAACCATTCTGATGCACGATCAGCAATATTGACTAAGTCTCCTGCCAAGAAAACAGCATCAACGTTATCAATGGTTTCTACTACTTTTTGTAAATTAGCTGATACCATAGGCATTAATTGATGATCGGAAGTTAATAAAACTTTTAAAGGAGTTCCAGGTTGAGGTTGAGAAGTGAGAGAAAAAATGTCGCTCTTGATTATTTCTGTATTTTCCTGATTCTCCATCATACTAATAACTTGATAGGGAATCGGTTCTCCTGATTTTATCCCCGTTACTTGAGCTTCGTGTCGCCAAATTTTCCGTGGTTTTGTTTCGGAATAAGATGGGGTTATTTTAGATTTTTCGTCTTCTTTAGTTCTACTTAATTGTGTTGTTTTAGCAATAGCTGTTTTTTCTAATTTTTCACCATAAATAACTTTGTTTTCTATCCCTAGAAACTCAGTAAACCAAATTACTTTTACTGAATCAATGGTAGGAAATTGAAGAAAGGGATCACTTAATAAAGGTTTAGACTCAACTCTATTTGTTGTCATAGTCAGTATGATTATTAAAGGAACTAAAAAAAAGCTGAAAATGATAACAAGTTTCCTTATAGTTATTCGCATAATGGAAAAGAGACAAGGTTTTTTATTTTAAAAAATGCTTGAAATAAATATCAATGTTATTAATAAACTCAGTGTTGATCATAATAAATTTTTAGTAAACAATAACAACGGAAAGAAAAACGTAACTTTAGTCTGGAGAATCTAGAGTTCTTCCTAGATAAATCTTACTTATTATCAGTTAGCAACTCTTTTAGTATGCTACAAACTCTTTAAATAGATAGAGTTTGTGTCTATAGATTTAAAACAGAAACCTAAAATTTCTAGTCTTAATAACCTCCTAACAAAGACTTTTACCGAAAGTTTAAACTAATCCAGAGCGTAAGGCAACAACCGCAGCTTGAACCCGATCATCAACTGCTAACTTATTCATAATTCCCCGTACATGGGTTTTAATCGTATTGGTACTCAGATAGAGATCCTCAGCGATTTCATTATTACTTTTCCCTTCAACAATTAACTTTAAAACTTCCGATTCTCGCTCAGAAAGCAAAGCAATATTTTGGTTCGGTTTGGGCGTTGGAGATTTTAAATTATCTAACACTAATCGGGCAATTTGGGGATCTAAATAAGTTGCTCCATCTTTAGCCGCTTCAATAGCCGCTAATAATCGCTCCAGACTTGCTCCTTTGATACAATAAGCATCAGCTCCACTCGATAAAGCCGCTATTACCTCAGTTTGCAGAGTATGAGAGGTAAGTATGACCACATGAATCTGAGGTAGTTTCTCCTTAATTTGTTTGGTAGCAGCAATTCCGTCCAAGCGAGGAAGTCCGATATCCATAACCACTAAATCAGGCTGGAGTTCAAGAGCTTGTTGTACACCAATATACCCATCATCAGCCTGTCCAATAATTTCAAAATCAGGATATTCGCTGAGAGCTTGCTCTAAGCCTAGCTGCATCAGGGGATCATCTTCTACAATTAAAATTCGCATTCTAGATTCATCCAATAATTTTAGATATGGTTAATGTAACTTGTTTTGTGGATTAATATATAAATTATCCTAAAAAAATCAGAAAAGGTTTTAGGGAGCTTATCCCTTGTTTTCTTGATTATGCTAGGATTTCACCCAGGTGGGGGAAGTAAAAAGAGGATTGAATTAGGCAACCTTTAGATAGCTTGAATTATAAATAGATTAAGCTATTTTAACAAGGAAGATTGAGTCCCTATGACTTCAGCCCAAGACGCTTTACGCTCAAATTTAGTCAAACTTGCTCAGACGGCGATCGCTTACTGGAGTGGGGGATGGCTGTGTTTACGATGGATGGAGTTGGCAGCAGAAGCTTCTCCCCTATGGCTTCCAGCAGGAATTGCGTTGACCGCTTTGTTGATTTACGGAGAGGAAATCTGGTTAGGGATTTTTCTAGGAGATGCCCTGTTAATGGGGGCTTTAGGAGCTAGTTGGGAATTAGCATTAAGTTCAGCGTTGGGTAGCACTTTATCAGGGGTGATTGGTCTAAAATTACTTCGTTGGAGCAAATTTTCGTTAAAACTTTCTAGAATCAGAGATGTAACAGCTTTAATTCTTCTGGGGGCGATGATTGCTCCGTTGCTGAATGCTTCGATTGATAGTTTAGCTCAGATGCTCGCCGGCAACATTACGTGGAAAACCTTCGGACAACAGTGGTGGCTACTCTGGTTGGGAGATTGTAGTGGTATTGTGGTAAGTGCTCCGTTATTATTGCGCCTCAAACTTGACAGCAATCGACTATTTCGGAAACAAAATAAAGCGCGTATCATTGAGTTATTAACTTGTACTGGACTGTTATTGGGCTTAAGTTGGCTAGTTTTCGTTTGTCATGACAATTCTCTAAATCTCCTAGGAGGAGGGTTAACGAATGCTCAATACTTAGAGTATTTGCCCTTTCCCGTGGTAGTTTGGGCAGCCATTCGCTTTCAAACTTGGGGAGCGGTATTAGGAAGTGTATTTGTTGCCATATTAGCAATCACCGGCACCCTTCAAGGAATCGGTCCATTTATCATTCAAACCCCTAATTTGTCTCAAGCGACTTTATTACTACAAATTTTTATTATCATTGTTGCTGGAACAGCCCTACTACTATCAGCCGCCGTAACCGAACGACAACAGATTGAAAAGCAACTACGAGATACGGTAGAACGGGATCACCTTTTGGCCGAAGTGGCTTTGCGAATTCGTCAGTCGTTGGATATAGAACAAATTTTCGAGACGACTGTAGCCGAAATTCGGAGTTTAATTGATGCTGATCGGGTATTTATTGCGGCTTTACATGACGATGGACGGCTTAAAGTGGTAGCCGAGTCTGTGGTTCATTACTATCCTAGTTTATTAGGGAGAAATGCTAAGGATGATTTGTTGACAGATATTCAATCCCTATTTACCCAAGGACAAACCTTTGTTGTTTCTGATATTAACTATCAAAAATTATCAGTAGCTGTTGCCCAATATACTCAACACTATCAAATTGAAGCGGCTTTAGTGGTTCCTCTCCATGTAGATGGTCAACCGTTGGGTTTATTGGTTGCTCATCAATGTTCAGGTTCGCGTCAGTGGCATCAACAAGAAGTTAGGCTATTAGAACAATTAGCCAGTCAAGTGATGATTGCCATGGGACAGGCTAAACTCTATCAAAAAGTACAACAACTCAATAGTAATTTAGAAAAAGAAGTAGAAGAACGTACCCAACAACTGCAAGACAAAATCCAAGAAGTGCAACAGTTATATGATATGAAAGCAGTGTTTTTACAAGCCGTCTCCCACGATTTACGCACTTCAATTATGGGAATGCTAATGTTATTGAAAAATTTACAAACCCGTCCAGGAGATAATTTAACGGTTTCCCGCGCTATTCTTGAGCGGATGGTGAAAAGCAGCGATCGCCAACTTACTCTAATTAATGCGCTCTCAAAAGACCATTTTGCTGAAGACTCACCCTTAGTGATGAATTTTAAAGCGGTTTCTCTTCAAGATTTTACAGAAAAACTGCTTCAAGATTGGCAGTCCTGCTTGACCCAAAATAAAGCGACGTTAACGTTTGACTTTTCTGATAATTTACCCCTTATTTTCGCTGATTATGAACGATTAAGTCAAGTCTTTGAACATCTTTTGAATAATGCCCTAAAACATAATCCACCTGGAATTAATTTAGTGTTTAAAGCAACTGTTAATAGTGGAATGATACAGTGTTGCTTAACGGATAATGGAGTGGGAATGGAACAAAAACAATGCGATCAATTGTTTAAATTGTATCTTCGCAGTTTACATGATAGACGGAGGACAGGCATTGGGTTAGGTTCTTATCAGTGTCGACAAATTATTGAAGCTCATGGGGGACAAATTGGGGTCAACAGTAACCCCGGAAAAGGGTGTCAGGTGTGGTTTACGTTACCCATTGCTAAAAGTCAACCGTCTGCGGTGAGTTAATATCAAGCTGGAAAATTATATTGGTTATTAAGGCGCGTCTTCCCATTCTGGGGTCAAAGTCCGAAAATCAAAATTGTCTACGCCAGGATGACAAATAACACAACTTCTGTGGGTGACAGACTCCTCAAATTCAACCCGTGGATGAAGAATCTTAAAATAACGCGATCGCTCTACATAAAAGGGTACCGGTTCATCCTTAGCCGGTAATGTCCGAGAAAAGGTTTGCAAGTAGTCCCAGATCAATAACTGACCAAGACGAATTAAATTGGGAACCGAAGTACCATAATGTTTGTTGGGGTTTTCTAATAATTCTTTCCAAGTTTCACTGGGTAAAACCTCTGGCGGTAAGGCAATGTGGCAGTCGGCACAGGTTTCAAGATAAAGGTCTCTTCCTGGTTGATATCGCGCCGAAACCCCATTATTGGGAGAGGCCGCGATCGCCATAGACACACCCTCGGTGAGTGTATTTAGGGTGTGAGTGATCCCCCAACCAATACTCATAGACCAAAGAGCGATCGCCAACACAACGACGACAGAGATCAAATTAAATCGTTGAAAGATAGATAACCCAGGAATCTTGAACATTAGTGACTTTAAGCGGCAACAGATTCTACCATAACTGATCTTAGCAATCTCTCTACAATTGTCTTCCGTTGACGACCACTAGTAGGAATGAGACGGTGGGATAAGACATGAGGGGCAACAAATTTAACATCATCGGGAATTGCATAATCCCTTTCTTCGAGAAATGCTACTGCTTGAACGGCTTTCTGTAAGGCAACGGTTCCACGGGGACTTACTCCTAAAGAAATTTCATCATCTTCACGGGTAGCGCGAACTAAATCTAGCATATATCGTTGTAAAGTCGGCGTTACCTTAACTTGACTAGCCAACTTCTGTAATTCTTGAACATCTTCAAGAGAAATACAAGGGTCTAAGTCATCTACCTTGAGATGTTGATGTTGTTTCTGTAACATCTGGAGTTCTTCAGCAGCACTTGGATAACCCATACTCAAAGAAATGGTAAAACGGTCCATTTGAGCTTCAGGAAGAGGAAACGTCCCTTGATATTCAACGGGGTTTTGAGTAGCAATAACAAAGAAAGGTTGAGGAACTTTTCTCGCTTCTCCATCAACGGTGACTTGCTTTTCTTCCATCACTTCGAGGAGTGCTGACTGGGTACGAGGGGTTGCGCGGTTAATTTCATCGGCTAACAAGACATTGGCAAACACCGGGCCAGGAAGAAATTCAAATTCCCGACTATTGGGGTTCCAAATATTGGTTCCGGTGACATCAGTGGGGAGTAAGTCAGGGGTACATTGAACCCGTTGAAAACGTCCATTAATCGAACGCGCTAACGATTTAGCTAAGAGGGTTTTACCCACCCCAGGAACATCTTCGAGGAGGGCGTGACCACCACTAAGCAGCGCGACAATAACTAAACGGATGGGTTTGTCTTTACCCACAATGGTGCGACTGAGGTTATCTGTCAGAGCAATAATTCTATCTCTCATGGGAAGAATTTCCGTAAGGGTTCATTCTTAATTTTCCCAAGTTTGTCTAAAAACTTAACATTTATTTTTGAAGAATTACCTTGGCTAGATCACAGTCTTGGGAAATTTGGTCTTTAAGTTGATCGAGGGAGGGGAATTTTTGTTCAGGACGTAAAAATTCTTCCAATTCTACTGTCAAGGTTTTTTGATATAAGTCCCCTGACCAATCTAAAATATGAACTTCTACCGTGGGCGTTTCTCCTTCTACGGTAGGGCGACAACCAATATTCATCACTCCATCAAGAGATTCTCTTTGGTTAGTTTTCCCTCGCACTGCATAGACTCCCTGTCGTGGTAATAATTTATCAGAGGGAAGGTTGAGGTTAGCCGTGGGAAAACCGATAGTTCTCCCTAACTGTTGTCCTTTAGCCACTGTTCCCGTTAATGAATAGGGATAACCTAACATTTGTTTGGCCTGCATTACATCCCCTTCCCCAAGACAGTGACGAATTAAAGAACTACTAATGCGGTTTTTTTGACCTGAGTAAGTTTGTAAAGGAGTAATATAAACCGATATGCCATAAGATGTCGCAATTTTCCTTAAATCTTCAGCGGTCCCCCTTCGTCTGTGTCCAAAACGAAAATCTTTTCCCACGCTAATTTGTTTAACTTGGAGATGTTTGACTAATATTTGTTCTACAAATTCTTGGGGACTTAGGGCGGCTAATTCTCGATCAAAAGGTAATCTAACTAATTGTTTGATACCCAAACGTTCTAACCGTCTTATTTTCTCGGATAGGGGAGTTAAGAGTTGTCGGGTTTGTCCGGTAAAAAATTCCTGGGGATGGGGAGTAAAGGTGACAACGGTGGGATAAGGAGGAATTGTCTGGGTTGGAGAACTGACGATCGGTTGTAAAACTTGACGATGTCCTAAATGGAGGCCATCAAAATTACCTAGGGCGATCGCTGTTGGGGTTAAAATATTAGCAGTTGATGATGTTACCCACACGCTGGATTGAGTGTACATTGTTGCTGAAATTTGAGTTAAGGACGATCGCAGTCTTGATCGCTTTCTCCATAGTCTATCCCAGTTCTAGTATTTACCTCTGCCTGACATCTAAATTATTTCCTAATCATTAAAATGCCCACTTACCCTGGAATTTCGAGTGAAGCTTTTCGCCATCCCCTTGACAAGCAAGCTGAACAAAGCTTAAGGAGTCTTCCTGGTTTTAATGTTTTGGCCAAAAGCTTTATTGAATATTTATATGAACGACCCCAACAGGTTTTTTTAATGGGAAATAGCCTGAAAGTCGGCCCCCGTCAATATCCAACCCTTTATGGTATCTTTCGTGAATGTGTGCGGGATTTAGATATTACTCCTGAACCGAATTTATTTGTCAGTCAAAATCCTCAAGTTAATGCCTATTCATTGGGACATGAACAAGCATATTTAGTTTTTAATACAGGTTTATTAGATCTTTGTAATGAAACAGAATTAAGGACAGTTGTAGCCCATGAACTAGGACATATTAAATGTAACCATAGTGTTTTAATTCAAATGGCAATTTGGGCAATGGGAGCAGCATCTTTGCTAGGAGAAATGACTTTAGGATTAGGAAATTTAATTAGTACCGGATTAATTTATGCCTTTTATGAATGGCGACGCAAAGCAGAATTATCTGCTGATAGAGCCGCTTTATTAGTAATGGATGACCTCAACCCTATTCTTAATAGTATGATCAAAATGGCAGGGGGGAGTCATCGATATAGTCATGAATGCCATTTAGATGAATTTATTCGTCAAGCCGAACAATACCGAGACTTAGATCGGGATAACTTGAATCAATTCTATAAGTTTTTGATTTATAATGGAGGAAACGGAATATTTTTAACTCATCCTTTTCCTGTAGAAAGACTGCATTATTTAACAGAATGGTCTACTTCAACAGACTATCAAAATATTTGTCGAGGTAACTATCAGCGAGTTGGTAAAGAAGGAGCAGTTAATGTAGATCACCAAGCAAGTGAAGTCGATAGATTAAGACAACAAATAGAAGAATTACAACGAGAAATAAATGAAATAAAATCAGATGACAATCCTGAAAAAAATTAACTTATCATTACTCCTGATTTATCTGATCCTTGCTATTGCCAAGGCAAATAAATTTTAACGGTTGTTCCCAATCCCAATCCCGCACTCGATAGGGTGATATTACCTCTCATTAGTTCCATCAAATTGCGAGAGATAGCTAATCCTAAACCCGTTCCACTATACTTACGGGTAGTTGAACCATCCACCATCACAAAAGGACGAAATAGCTTTTCCTGTTGTTTGGAATCAATTCCAATTCCGGTATCTTGAACCGTAATACATACTTGTTTTTGATCAGGGTTTTCTTCAATATCAATATTAACTGTAATGCTTCCTTTTTCGGTAAACTTAACCGCATTGCCCAAAACATTGAGAAAAACTTGTTTGAGTTTTTTAGGGTCAGCTTTAACAATAATTGAATCATGAACAAAGTTAGTTCTAAAGGTTAATCCTTTTTTTTGAATAGTAGCTGTTTGCAAATGAATGACTTCTGAGAGTAATCGAATTAAATCAATCGGTTCTAAACTAACCGATAATTTGCCAGCTTCAATTTTAGCTAAATCTAAAACATCATTAATAATTCCTAATAAGTGTACCGCTGCTTCATCAGCTTGCTCCAAAAATTCTAATTCTTCCTCTTTACTATCACAATAACCATCTTTCACAATATGAAGACAGCCAATGATTCCATTGAGAGGCGTTCTTAATTCATGGGAAGTAGTCGCTAGAAACTCACTTTTGAGACGATTAGCATTTTGAGCTTCTTGCCAAGAAGACACCAATTCTTCTCCCCAAGCTTGTAATCGTTCAATCATCTCTTGAATAGCGATCGCTAATTGATTAAGTTCTCGAACTCTAAAATTGAGAGGAATAGGGTCTTTAGAATGAATATTTTCTTTATGTAGAGCATAGTCTCGCAACTGTTCCACAGGACGAGCCAACTCTCGAGCAATATAAAGAATTGCTAAAAAACTCACCGTTACTAAAGCAAAAACCATATAGAGTAATACTCGCCGAATACCAGCTAGGGGAGATAGGGCATTTACTAAAGGAGTAACTGCTAAAATCACCCATTTTTGATTTTTTTCATTGGTAACTGGACTAGGAATTGAACTATATCCTGCCACGACTTCTACACCATCTTGTTCTAAAGCAAACAAATGTAAAAAGTTTTGTTGTCCAGCGATCGCACGACGAAGCAATTGCTTGAGACGATCTGCATCAGCCTCGTCTGTGATATTGCGTCCCACTTGTTTAGAAAAAGGATGGGCTAAAATTGTCCCCGATTGACCAATAACGACGGAATATCCAGTGAGAGAGCCACGGATAATTTTTTCTTGAGTCAGCAAGGCCGATTGCATTTGTAGAGCATATCGTAACTGACCCGCGTTATCGTATACAGGAGAGGCTAAGTATAAGACTAATTGGCTATTAGAAGTGTTTTCCTGGAGAAATTGGGAAGAGGACAATAGCTTGATGGAAATGGTGTCAGGATTCGTTAGTAACTGGGTTTGCTTCGGTGGCCAGTCACTGATATTAATAGGGTCAGTTAAGGTGGGCTCACAGGTACTCGCCGCCACTTGTCCTGTCGTTAAATCCGTGAGTTGAACACATTGAATGTCAGTTGGAAAGGTCGTTGATAATTGTTCAAGAAATTTCTGTTGCTCCCCTTGAGAGCCAGCTTTTAGCACGACACTATCACTAGCCGTTACTAAATTCCCTTGCAAAGCTTCGATGGACTGGCGAATACTTTGTCCTTTACGGATAGCACTTTCTGTCAAATTCCGTTGCGCTGTCTCTAGAAAGGCAGACCGTGCCTTGCCATAGGTGACGTAAACCCCCATTAAGAGGACGGGAACGCTGACTAAGAGCAGACGAGATACCAAAAGACGGCGGAATGAAGATTGACCGAAGATCATAGACACTATTGTAAGGAGCGTGTTAATTTAATTTTTAACAAAATTTTTCAAGGATAAGGTTAATGACTAAAGATAGTGAGGTATAATAGGAAATTGTGAGTTTTTGCTAAAGTCATGAACGCCCAAGAAATTATCAAATCGATTGAAGCTGAACACTTAAAAACGGACTTACCCATTATCCATGTGGGAGATACCGTTCGTGTTGGAGTCCGCATTACAGAAGGAGGGAAAGAAAGAACCCAGCCCTACGAAGGAACCGTAATTGCCATGCGTAATGGGGGAATTAACGAAACCATTACCGTGCGTAAAATTTTCCAAGGAGTAGGAGTAGAACGGGTCTTTCTCTTACATTCTCCTAGAATTGCCAATATTAAAATTATACGCAGAGGAAAAGTCCGTCGGGCTAAGCTTTACTATCTGCGCGATCGCGTCGGTAAAGCAACACGCATTCGTCAACGTTTTGATCGTCCCCTATAATTGTTTCAACAACAGCGCACAAAAAAACGTAAATTGTGATCAAATTGCGTTATTATGAAATACGGTAAGAGCATAACCCTCGGTTATTGCTCAGGCTGTGCGCTCTTAGTTCAGTTGGTAGAACGCAGGTCTCCAAAACCTGATGTCGGGGGTTCGAGTCCTCCAGGGCGCGTTTTAGATCAGGTGAAAAAACTATTGTCGATCAAAATAGCAATAATTAACTAATAATTTAGGAAACTGCTATGTTGAGTAGAGGCTACCGTGGTTAAAAAAACAAGTACAAAAACCGAGTCAAACGAAAGTAAATCAAGCAAAACTGACGTTACTAACGCCAATTTTATTAGCGAAACCAAAGACGAACTAGCAAAAGTTGTCTGGCCTTCTAGACAGCAGCTACTTAGTGAATCAGCGGCCGTTATTTTGATGGTTAGTTTAGTAGCAACCGTCATTTATCTAGTCGATAATCTCTTCAGTTGGGGAGCAGGGAAGGTATTTTAATGAGTTTTGCCCAAGATCACTCACCGGAAACAGAACAACTCGAAGAAAAGAAAAAAACGGCTCGTTGGTATGCCGTTCAAGTTGCCTCTGGCTGTGAAAAGCGGGTTAAAACAAACTTAGAGCAACGGATTCATACCCTCGATGTAGCCGATAGAATCTTGCAGATCCAAATTCCCAAAACCCCTACCGTTAAAGTTCGCAAAGACGGTTCCCGTCAACATGCCGAAGAAAAAGTATTTCCAGGCTATGTTCTGATCAGAATGATTATGGACGATGACGCTTGGCTTGTTGTCAAGAATACCCCCAATGTCATTAATTTTGTGGGATCAGAACAACGGCGTAGCGTCGGTAGGGGAAGAGGGCACGTCAAACCCGTTCCCTTAAGTCCAGGGGAAGTAGAACGGATCTTCAAGCAAGCAGAAGTCCAAGAACCTGTGGTCAAAATTGATACCGCTGTGGGAGACAAAATTATGGTTCTCTCAGGGCCATTCAAAGATTTTGAAGGGGAAGTGGTGGAAGTAAGCCCTGAACGAAGTAAAGTTAAGGCGTTACTGTCCATCTTTGGACGAGACACCCCAGTTGAACTGGAATTTAACCAAATAGAGAAGCAAAATTAGCGATGGCCAAGAAAGTTGTTGCAATGATTAAACTTGCCCTTCCCGCAGGAAAGGCAAACCCCGCCCCCCCCGTTGGACCAGCTTTGGGTCAACATGGGGTGAATATTATGGCGTTTTGCAAAGAATATAATGGCAAAACCGCCGACCAAGCAGGAATGGTGATTCCTGTAGAAATTTCGGTCTATGAAGATCGCAGTTTCACCTTTGTTCTCAAAACCCCGCCAGCTTCGGTATTAATTCGTAAAGCGGCAGGAATTCAAAAAGGCTCGAGCCAACCCAATAACGATAAAGTTGGCAGCATTACCCGTGATCAATTGCGGGAAATTGCTCAAACCAAAATGCCCGACCTCAATGCCAACGACATTGACGCGGCAATGAACATTGTTGAAGGAACCGCCCGTAACATGGGTGTTACCGTCAACGATTGATTGAATCACAAAAAAACTAACTAGGGGAGAGGCATTGCTTCGTTATTGACCCAAGGAGATACCATCTATGGCCAAAAAACTCTCAAAACGCTTCAAAGAAGCCTTAGCCAAAGTTGATGAAGACAAACTCTATGAGCCGTTAGAAGCCCTACAACTGCTCAAAGAAACAGCAACGGCTAAATTTAATGAATCAGCAGAAGCTCACATTCGGTTAGGGATTGATCCCAAATACACCGACCAACAACTGCGGACAACGGTTTCCTTACCCAAAGGGACTGGTCAAGAAGTTCGCGTTGCCGTTATTGCCAGAGGAGAAAAAGTCCAAGAAGCGGGCAATGCAGGAGCCGATATCTACGGTTCAGAAGAATTAATTGAAGAAATCCAAAAAGGAATGATGGATTTCGAGGTGTTAATCGCCACCCCAGATATGATGCCTAAAGTAGCTAAATTAGGACGGATGCTAGGACCTCGTGGCTTAATGCCTTCTCCCAAGGGAGGAACCGTAACCGCCGATTTAGAAAGCGCGATCACCGCATTTAAAGCAGGGAAATTAGAATTTCGGGCTGACAGAACAGGGATTGTTCATGTTATGTTTGGAAAGGCATCTTTTACCCCTGAAGACTTACTGGCTAACCTTAAAGCCTTACAGGAAACGATTGACCGTCAGCGTCCCTCCGGTGCCAAAGGGCGTTACTGGCGTAGCATTTTTGTCTCGGCTTCCATGGGACCATCCATTGGCGTTGACATCAGCGCACTACGGGATCTGAAATTGGCTGAGGCTTAAGATAGTCGTGATGGAGCAATAACTATCGATTAAAACGAACCCTACAATTAAATGCTTGTTTGGCTTATGCCGCAGACAGCAGGGGCAATTTGCTTAATGTCCTGCCGAGGTTGAGGCCTGAAGAAAGGGAAGCAGAATGGATGATGAGGAATTAAGGTTCCTTTTTGTCCTTAGTATCCCTGACCTCAGCCCCGGCGAAATGCTAGGGGTTTATTTTTTGGCCAGTTTGTCAATATTCCCAAACTTAAGGAGGTGAAAACATCAATGGGAAGAACCTATGAAAACAAAGGCACAGTGATCGCTGATCTCAAGGGACTCTTGAGTGACGCGCAACTGGCTTTTGTCATCGATTATAAAGGGTTATCTGTCGCTCAAATTAGCGATTTGCGTAACCGTCTCCGTCCCACGGGGGCGGTGTGTAAGGTGACGAAAAACACCTTAATGCGGATCGCTGTTGAGGAAGACGAAGACTGGAAACCCATGACGGAGTTTCTCCAAGGGTCATCAGCTTTTGTCCTCGTCAAGGATGATGTCGGGGGCGCAGTTAGGGCTTACCAAAGCTTTAAAAAAGACACCAAAAAAACCGAATTTCGCGGTGGTGTCATGCAAGGTCAGTCCCTTAACGAAGACCAAGTGAAAGCGATCGCTGATTTACCATCAAAAGAAGAATTGATGGCTCAAATTGCCGGTTCGCTCAATTCACTGGCCACCAAATTGGCGGTTGGGGTCAAGGAAGTACCTTCGTCCGTTGGACGGGGTATCAACGAAGTCCCAAGTTCTTTGGGTCGCGTCATTGCTGCTATGGCTGCCAAAGAAGAAGGAGATGCTGCTTAAGCATTTACCCTCCTCTAAAACTGTGTTTGTCCAATTATCCACTTTTTTCGTTCACTTTCAAGGAGTTAAATTATGTCTGCTGCAACCGATGAAATTCTCGAAAAGCTAAAATCTCTGACCTTATTAGAAGCGTCAGAATTAGTAAAACAAATCGAAGAAACCTTTGATGTTAGTGCTTCTGCTCCTGCGGGTGGTGGCATGATGATGATGGCTCCTGGTGCGGCTGCTCCTGGTGCTGCGGCGGCTGAACCCGAAGAAGAGAAGACCGAATTTGATGTCATTCTCGAAGAGGTTCCCAGTGACAAGAAAATCGCCATTCTTAAGGTGGTTCGTGCTATTACTGGGTTGGGACTCAAAGAAGCCAAAGATATGGTGGAATCTACCCCTAAACCCATTAAGGAAGGAACTGGCAAGGATGACGCTGAAGAAACCAAGAAGAAACTCGAAGAAGCTGGTGCTAAAGTTAGCGTGAAGTAATTCTTCTGACACCTTCTTGAATACTACAAAATTCCCCATCTTAACTTATGCGTTAGGGTGGGAATTTTTGTTCGGTTATGTGTGGGTTGCATCGTCAGTGATCGCTTTCAACTTGTAGGACGCACAACCCGAATTAATTTACTCTGTAGCGGTTCATGGGATGCGATCGCTTCCGAGATCCAAGTTGCCATACGCTGGCGATCAATATCATTCGTGCAGACAATAATACCGCAATGCTCAGAATGCAAACGGTGTAATCTGATAAAATCATAGCGATTGAGAATGATAGGAGAATTTCCGCGCTTACCCTTGTATGAAAACTTCTTTCAATGGGTAGAATGGGGACAAAAACTAATGGACTTACATATCAATTATGAAACTGTAGAACCCTATTCTTTAACTCGTATTGATATCCCGTTAAAAAACGAAAATGCTATCCCCAAAACCAAACTAAAAGCAGACAAAACCAAAGGAATAATAACCTTAGATAATATTACCCAACTCAACGACATTCCCCCGCTTGCTTGGGAATATAAATTAGGGAACCGTTGCGCCCTAGAATGGATATTAGATCAATACAAAGAAAAAAAACCCAGAGACAAAACCATCGCCGAAAAATTCAATAATTATCGTTTTGCAGACTACAAAGAAAATGTTATTGACTTATTACAAAAAGTGTGTACCGTCAGCATAGAAACCATGAAAATTATTCAACAAATGAACGAATAATTGAAAACAACTCCCATGATGGCTTTTAAATTTTACCTTATCGCCTTTCGCAATCTAGTCATTAAGTTAGGTACGATATAAGGTTAAAATTATGATATCTTCCTAAATCTATATCCCAAATCATAGATAAAAAATCACTTATAAAAACGAAAAATGGCAAAAAACGAACGCCGAACCTTTCAATTAGACTTTGAAAAACCCTTATCAGAATTAGAAGCCCGTATTAGCCAAATTCGGGAACTTGCTGAAGAAAATAATGTTGATGTTTCTGAACAAATTGCTCAACTTGAACGACGGTCTGACCAGTTACGTCAAGAAATTTTTAGCACCCTCACCCCATCCCAACGTCTTCAATTAGCCCGTCATCCTCGTCGTCCGAGTACCCTCGACTACATTCAAGCAATTACTGACGAATGGTTTGAATTACACGGCGATCGCGGTGGTTATGATGATCCCGCTTTAGTTGGGGGAGTTGCCCGTTTAGGGGGTCGTCCCGTCACCATCTTAGGCGAACAAAAAGGACGAGATACCAAAGATAATGTTGCCCGTAACTTTGGCATGGCTTCCCCTGGAGGCTATCGTAAAGCCATGCGGTTGATGGAACGGGCTAATCAATTTAATCAGCCAATTTTAACCTTTATTGACACTCCTGGAGCTTGGGCAGGGATCGAAGCCGAAAAACTAGGTCAAGGAGAAGCGATCGCTTATAATCTTCGGGAAATGTTTCGCTTAGATGTCCCCATTATTTCCACCGTCATTGGAGAAGGGGGATCAGGGGGCGCGTTAGGGATTGGCGTGGGAGATCGCCTACTAATGCTTGAACACGCTGTTTATATGGTTGCGACTCCAGAAGCGTGTGCTGCTATTCTCTGGAAAGATGCTAAAAAATCTCCTCAAGCTGCCACCGCGCTAAAAATTACTTCTGGGGATCTCAAAGACTTAGGAATTGTTGATCAAATTGTTCCTGAACCGTCTGGTGCGGCTCACACCAAACCGTTAGAAGCAGCATCAACCCTCAAACAAATACTTTTAGAGACTCTCGATCAACTTTCTTCGATGAATGCGGAAGAACGACGAAAACTAAGATATCAAAAATACCGACAAATTGGGGTCTTTCTTGAAAATTGAGCAGATTTTAAGGAAGATTGTCTTCTCTTCCTTAAACAAGTAGGTGAAGATCTACAATAGAAAATTTCTCTCCTCAAATTTTAGGAGTCTATGACCTTGGGATGTTATAATTGCTAAGGTGACAATTTGTAACGATGTTTAAAGCAACGCGAGTCTGTCTCGTAAGTTGTTCAAATGTGACTATTTCCCTACTTAAACTGTCATTACCTAAAGTTACTAGAGATTTTTCAATGAATGAATCTCCGTTCTTGTATAGTCTCATCCAAGTTTTTTGGAAGATTAATATAGTTTTGACGTTCTTTAAGCGGGGAATGAGATAGATACGAATCGAAAGTATATCATGAGTTTTCCCTCAAGTCAACTGCGAGCCATTATTACAGGAGCCAGCAGTGGTATCGGAAGAGCAACAACTCTAACCTTTGCCAAGGCGGGGATCAATGTCGCTTTGGTCAGCCGTCCCTCAGAAAAACTAGAAGAAGTTGCTCAGGCAGCCCAAGAAGTAGGGGTGTCAGCGAAAGCTTATGGAATCGATTTGAGTCAATTAACTGAAATAACCCCTAAAATCCAAAAAATTGCCGAAGATTTTGGCGAAATTGACATTATAGTCAATAATGCAGGAATGGGTTACACCAATCTCTTGGGAGACACTTCCCTAACTGACTGGCAACAGGTAATGGATTTAAACTTAACGAGCGTGTTTCAGTGCGTTCGGGGAATTTTACCCCAGATGCGCCATCGCGGTCAGGGAACCATTATTAATGTGTCTTCTATCGCTGCTTCTAATGCTTTTCCCCAATGGGGAGCCTATAGCGTCAGTAAAGCTGGCTTAGCTGCTTTTTCTAAAGTTTTAGCAGCCGAAGAACGAGCTAACGGAATCCGTGTGATTACTGTTAGTCCAGGAGCGGTTAATACCCCCATCTGGGATACGAATACGGTTCAAGCCGATTTTAATCGTTCTGCCATGCTCAATCCCGATACCATCGCCCAAACTATTCTTCAGGCAGCACTTTTACCAGCCGAAGCTGTCATTGAAGAAATGACCATTTTACCCAGTGCTGGAACTCTGTAAGCCCAGATAAGCGTTTTTAATTTAACCATGACAATAGCGTCTTCCAACGGATTCAATCGCCTTAATTCCAACGGTTCTAACAATCTCAGCCCCAATTTGGTTGATCATGTTTCTACCCGACCTGACCGCAATACTCATAACGGACAGCAAGCACAGTTTCATCCCACTGAAGAAACCAGCAAAGAGAAAATAATGGAATCTGTGCGAACTATGTTAGAAGCGTTAGGAGAAGATCCCGAGCGAGAAGGTTTACTAAAAACCCCGAAACGGGTTGCAGAAGCCATGGCATTTCTAACAGAGGGATATAATCAGTCCCTAGAATCCTTAGTCAATGGGGCAATTTTTGACGAAGGTCACAATGAGATGGTGTTGGTGCGAGATATTAATTTCTTTAGCCTCTGTGAACATCATATGCTTCCATTTATGGGAAAAGCTCATGTTGCCTATATTCCTAATCAGAAGGTGGTGGGATTAAGTAAACTAGCGCGAATTGTGGAAATGTATTCCCGTCGTTTGCAAGTACAGGAACGGTTAACCCGTCAAATTGCTGAGGCAATTCAAGAAATTTTAGACCCTCAAGGGGTGGCAGTGGTCATGGAAGCAACCCATATGTGTATGGTGATGCGTGGGGTACAAAAACCAGGATCTTGGACAGTTACTAGCGCGATGATAGGCGCATTCCAAGATGAACAAAAAACCCGTGAAGAATTTCTGAACTTAATCCGCCATCAACCAAGCTTTTTTTAGGTTGATTTACGATTATCAGCTTTAATCAAAAACCCCTTAATTTAAACTAAGGGGTAAGTGAAGCAAAATTAATTTGATGTTTGTAGTGAGTCCTTTAGGAATGCTGTGATAGGACTAAAGTCCTTACTACGAACTTTGAAAAATGAACAAATAATACACAAATAATTTTGCCTTGGTACTTAAACGCCAGACAGAAGTTTGATGTTAAAAATTGTTGAAATGGTAGTCATAGGTGGCGTTGCTATCGCATTCTTTTTCTAGCCTTTAGCTTTTAATGATATGCTAAACCTAAGATTAAGATTAGCTTACTTTCTTTGCTCTGATTTCATCATAAATTCATTTTTTTGGTAAGCTTTTGCTGAGGCTTTAATCCAAATCGTTGCCGCTAGAGTAAATGGAAAAAACATAACGCCAAAACCAATGACTAAGGGATGTTCCCTAGCAAAAGGAACACTTCGTAAAACGGCAATAATACCACCACAATAAAGTAATCCAACGAACGGAAGTCCTAGCACTAGCAAGGCAAATCGAGTATCTTTGTCCATATCAATAACCTCTTCTAGTCGTTAAGTATTTTGTCCTTTTAAAGGAGCTTTTATTGGTTATTTTTATTATAACTTACAGAAAATATCTGTCTTAATTTTTTGAATAACTGATGATAATTTAATTAAAAGCTTATAATCCCTTGTAAATAATCTATTTTTGCTATGTTAATTTTTAAGACTTATTTTACAATTGGGATAATTGGGGGAGTAACGCTTCAAACGCTTGACCTCGATGACTAATTTTTTGTTTAAGATCCGATGGCATTTGAGCAAAAGTTTGTTGATATTGAGGAACGTAAAAAATAGGATCATAACCAAACCCTTCTGTTCCTTGGGGAGCAGTCAGAATTTCTCCGCAACAAATACCTTCAGCTTGTAAAGCAATTGACCCATCTGGACGGGCGATCGCCACCGCACAAATAAATCGAGCTTGACGCTGATTATTGTTTCCCAATTCTCTCAATAATCGTTCAATGCGTTCTGTATCTGTTGTCCCGTATCGTGCCGAATAAAGTCCTGGTGAGCCATTGAGAGCATCAACTGCCAACCCTGAATCATCAGCGATCGCCCACTCTCCTAACGCTTTAGCAACTTGAGAGGCTTTAATACAAGCATTTTCTGCAAAAGTGGTTCCTGTTTCTTCCACTTCTAGGGTCTTTGGTTTTAATTGTAAATCCCAATCTAAACCCTTTAAATACTTTTGCATTTCCTTTAGTTTCCCTGGATTACTTGTGGCAACAATTAGTTTTTTCATGGTCAAAAAATGCTAACTGATAATTAATAACTAATAACTGTGTATTAATATTTAGGGAACTATCGCAGGTACGTTTACTTCTATTCAAGCAGAAGTTCTTTGCTCTTGCGAGGGCTTCTCTTGTCACCAAGAATCGCTCTAAACTTCTGGTGGTTTACTGAAGTCACAGACCTAGGTGTTTTCTATTTGGGTAACTGTCTTCACTGCCACCAGGGGCTTTTCTTGGAATTTTTAATAATTAAGACCATACAAGATATTAGCCTCAGCTTAGAGAAAAGCCAACAGCATACCATTTAAGCGGTATGCTGCTCGCTAGAATATCATTCCCAATCATCGGTTTCTTGATAGACAATACGCCCATATAATTCCGTTAAAAACCGTAAATGGTCGATTAACTCTGGGGTTAATACTTCAGGACGATATCGCCATCCCCAGTTCCCATCAGCCAGTCCAGGGGTGTTCATCCTTGCTGTTTCGGTTAAACCGAGTAAATCTTGCAAGGGAAAGATTGCCTGATTAGCCACTGATCCCATTGCTAAACGAATGAGACTCCAGTGAATGCCTTGGGGACAAATCCCTCCTAAATAGTTGGTTACTCTGGCATTTTCCTCAAAATTCCGTTCAGCGAACCATCCCACTGTTGTATTATTATCGTGGGTTCCGGTATAAACGACGCAATTATGGTTGGTGTAATTGTAGGGAAGAAAAGGGTTAGCGCGATCGCTGTCAAAGGCAAAATGAAGGATTTTCATCCCTGGAAGATTAAACTTATCTCTCAATTGTTCGACTTCTGGGGTAATCACCCCTAAATCTTCAGCCACAATAGGTAATGTTCCCAATTCATCTTTGAGACGCTGAAAAAACTTTTCTCCTGGAGCTTCTAGCCATTCTCCATTCATCGCAGTGGTTTCTCCTTGAGGAACTGCCCAATAAGCTTGAAACCCGCGAAAATGGTCAATCCGAACCACATCGAGATATTCTAGGGTTCCTTTAAATCGCTTAATCCACCATTGGAAGTTAGTCTCTTCTAGTTTTTCCCAGTTATAAACCGGATTCCCCCATAATTGTCCTGTTGCACTAAAATAATCGGGAGGAACACCTGCCATTAAGGACGCGGCTTGAGTTTCTTCATCTAAACAGAAAAATTCAGCATTTGCCCAAACGTCAACACTATCGTAGGCAACATAGATCGGAATATCTCCAAAAATCTTAACGTTGCGATCATTAGCGTATTTTCTTACCCCTTGCCACTGACGAAAAAATTCAAACTGAAGGAATTTATGGTAAAAAATGGGTTCAGCCAATATTTCTGTCCAACGCGCTACGGCCTCAGGTTGACGAGTGGCAATATCTGTGTCCCATTGCCTCCAGGTTTTTCCTGGGTGGGCTTCATGAAGAGACATAAATAAGGCGTAGTTCTCCAACCAATGGGAATGGCGATCGCAAAAAACCTCAAAATTTCCTCTTAGTTCCTCCGATGCGTTGGTTTTAAAAGCATCACTTGCTTTTTTGAGTAGCGGAAACTTCGTCTTCATGACGAGGTCATAATCGACATAATCATCGGAAAATTCTGGAAAAGCGTCTAAATCTTCTTGAGTAACTAGCCCGTCACCATACAAAACATCAGGACTAATTAGTAAAGGATTTCCTGCTAGAGAAGAATAGGATAGATAAGGAGAATTGCCGTATCCCGTAGGACCCAACGGAAGAACTTGCCAGAGAGTTTGACCAGTTTCCACCAAAAAATCAATGAAGCGATAGGGGCCTTCTCCTAAGTCACCGATACCAAAGCGACTAGGTAGGGAGGTTGGATGTAATAGAATGCCACTGGCTCTTTGAAAAAATGTCATGAATTGCTTAATCTTATTCCCGCTTGCACAATCGAGGCTTATTATCCCACGAAATCTAGTTTGTCTTGGGGTTTGTACTATTTATCTTAAAGTTTGCTCTAGCTTAAAGGGTAAAACAAGGGAGCATCAGAGTTTAAAGCTTGGCAAATAGAGGGGGAATACTGATTATTGAGTTAATTCCTAAGAAGAGATGTATTTACGTTAGTGATTCTCATTTATCGTTCACCAACCTGTTTTAATATTTCTTGGTGCATCAACGCCCGATCTACTAGAGACTGAATGCGATCGCGGCTTAACCCTTCTCCATTAGCATAACAGTCTAACCATGCGGTACTAATGATATTGGGATCATCAGGAAGTTCAGTTAATTCCCATCCAGGTAAATCAATTTCGGCCATCAAACGGCTCACTTTGGGGTCATAACTGAGGGCAAAACATCGAGATTCTTCAGAAGCTGCCATAATTAAACTATGAAGACGCATTCCAATAGTCATTTCAACCCCTCGAAATAACCCTTTCAATTCTCTAGGATCGTCTAGAGAGATAATTTGATGAGAACCAGGCAATTGTGAAGCGATAGAGCGAGCAATTTCTAAGTCTTGGGATGTTTGAAAGGGAACCAGCAATAAACAGACATCGGTCGCTTTTTGAAAGTCGATTAAGGCTTTGGTTAAAATCTTTAGTCTTTTGGGAGTTAATTGGGAATGTTTGCGTAAATTAACTGCCACTCTAGGGGCGGGAATATCAGCTAATCCCACGATCGGTTTTCCTGTTAATGCCCAAACTGGATCAGGAGCAATTAAAGGATTGATTTGCCATTGGGATACTAATTTAGCTGAAGCCCCATCTCTAACACTCACCGCAGTACAACCCAAGAGAACTTGACGGGTTAACCAACGGGTAAACCGACGTTGTAACGGACCAATTCCTTGCGCCCAAGCGATAGTTTTTAAGCCTTGTTGTTGAGCTAAAGCCATCAATCCAGCATAATAAATGGGACTCGTCCAACTGGTAACATCTTGCATTAAACTTCCCCCACCCCAAATAAACAAATCAGAGGTTTTTAACGCTCTTAAAATGGCAAAGGCTGAACGATTAGGGCAACTTTCAACTCCATAGCGTTCGTAGGTTTGCTGTGGGTTTGCCGAGAGAACAATTGGCTCAATTTCAGAGGGAAGCATCTGTAGCAGAGAGACTAAGAGGGCTTCATCTCCACCATTCCCTTGACCATAGTAACCACAAATAACCGCCTTTTTCATGTTTTGATGGGGGTGTTTACCGTAATTTTGATAGGTTTATACTAGACTACGACAAATAAAGAATTTTATCTCTTAAAAAGAATGGCTCAAAAAATCACGTTACAACTCGATCATCTAATCCAATTAGATATATCCCCTGTTACTACCATTATTGAACCGATCTTGGCTCAAGGTGAACAGACAAAGGTTCCTGGGAGCGCGATCGCCTCTTATGAACAAACCTTCTGTTTTGAAATCCATTTTCCCCGTGATCCTACTGATCCTAGAGAACTTTCAGAAATTCCTGAAGTTCGTCTCTGGTTTGTTCGCTTAGACTCGGTTTATCCGTGGATGCCGTTTATTTTAGATTGGAAAGAAGGAGAATTAGCCCGTTATGTTGCTATGTTAGTTCCCCATCAATTTAGCCGCACAGAGGGAATTCAATATAATCCAGAGGCTTTAGAAATCTTTATCATGAACAAACTTTTTACTCTGTCTGATTGGTTGAAACAGCAGGACATTGCGAGTACCTCTCGTCTTCAATCAATGGCACAAATGTTTGGCTATGATCTTGATGAGGCTTTTTTCAACTTAATTTCCTGAATTTTTTTAGCTCACTTCAGAGTTTAATCTCTATCCTTAAACAAGAATTTTTTGATAAATTACAAGCCATCTTTTTGAAAAAAATAAAAAACTATGATAACTAGGATAACTTTATTTCTTGGAGTTAAATGTAACGTAAGGATTAAGGTAGCAGAAATTGACAAACAGACCAACTGTGTTAGGTAACGGGATTATTTGTAGTTAACTACGAGTATACCTAAGTTTAGAGACTGTTTGTAAAGTAAATCTAAAATAATATTTAGGCTCGTAGTAAAGACTTTAGCCTTTAGTAACCAGCCCTAAAGGGTTGACCAGCAACCCATAAGATGACCAAAATCAACTTAATGTTTTATTTACAAACACTCTCTTAGAGGAGTTAAAACAACTATCAAAATCTGAGTTTTGGATAAATAAGTTTTTAATAAAATGCAATCTAATTCCCTGCTTAGTATTATACTATAAACAATCAATCCAACCCTTAACATCGATTTATAAGAACAAGAAAAAGTTATGTTTGCAAACATTCCTGAACGACAAATGGATATCCTCCGTTGGATAGCAACCCTAAGTTGGCTTTTATTAATTGCATCATTATTCTACGATCCCATCACCCCTTTGCTCACTCAACCTGGTATCGAGTGGAGTCCGTTTACAATTGATAAACTAACCCAATTAGATTGTGTAGAGGTTCAAGGAGAATGCTTAACAGAAACCCCTTATGCGATGGGAACATCAATATTTTGGGGTTTTGTGATTCCTTTAGCCATTGTTATTTTATTTATCGTAGGACATGAATTCTGGCGTAGAATTTGTCCTCTTTCTTTTCTTTCGCAAATTCCTCGCGCATTGGGATTACAAAGACAACGCAAACAAGTGAATGAAAAAACGGGAAAAACTCGCTACGAGTTAATTAAAGTTAAACGAGATTCTTGGCTAGGTCGTAATTATTTATACTTACAATTGGGCTTATTTTACTTAGGAATTACCAGTCGTATTTTGTTTCTCAATTCCGAAAGACTTTTACTAGGAATTGTTTTAGTTTGTATTATTTTCGCAGCTATTTTAACAGGTTATTTATATGGAGGCAAATCTTGGTGTCAATATTTGTGTCCCATGGGGCCCGTGCAGAAAATTTATAGTGAACCCAGAGCATTATTAAATAGTAAAGCTCATGAAGGGGAACGAAAATTGATTACTCAGTCCATGTGTCGTACTGTTAATTCAGAAGGAAAAGAGCAAAGTGCTTGTGTTGCTTGTAACACCCCTTGTATTGATATTGATGCAGAACGAACCTATTGGGAGAATATTACGAAAACGGAACAACAATGGCTTTATTATGGTTATTTTGGTTTAGCTATTGGTTATTTTTTAGTTTATTTTCTTTATGCAGGAAACTGGGAATATTACTTTTCTGGAAGTTGGAGTCATGAAGATAATCAAATAGCCAATCTTTTAGCTCCTGGTTTATATCTCTTTGGTCAATCAGTTGCTATTCCTAAACTATTTGTTGTTCCTTTTATTATTGGTTTTTGTGGTTGGATAGGTTATCAGTTAGGTAAACAAATAGAAAAATATTACAAAGCTTTTTTGATTCGTAATCATCAATTAGTTAATAATGAAATTGTTCGTCATCGGATGTTTACTGTATCAACTTGCTTGATTTTTAATATCATATTTTTCTTTGCTGGGCATAATTTTATGAGCTTTCTGCCCGATTTTCTTGATCCCTTTATACCCATCTTAATTATAGTTTGTAGTGGTATTTGGTTACATCGAACTTGGCAGAGAAATCCCCATATTTATGAAAGAGAAAGTTTAGCAAGTCGTCTTCAAAAACAATTGATTAAATTAAAGCTTGATGTTTCACAATTTTTAGAAAATCGTTCTTTAGAAGACCTCAGTGCAGATGAAATTTATGTCTTAGCAAAAGTTCTTCCAGGGTTTGACAAAGGAAAACGCTTACAAGCTTATAAAGGAATGGTTAAAGAGTCTATCTCCGAAGGATATGTCAATATTATTAATAGTCGTGAAATGTTCAAAGATACTCGATTAGAGCTTAATATTACAGAGAAAGAGCATGAACTTATTTTAACCGAAATTGAAGTAGAAAATCCTAGTTTATTTACTCCCCAGAGAAAGAGTAATCATGAGAATTGGTTAAGACAAGAAAGTTATCATCAAGGTATATTAGATACATTAATTAAATCATCAGAAAATCATCCCCATCAACAAATTATTTTGAATTTGTTTGATATAGCAACCGGGAAAAAATCTGTTGAATCTTTTAACGATATCTTACAGAAACTATCGGTAGAAGAAAGAGAGAGCATTCAAAATATTCGAGAAACTTATTCTATTACGATAGAAGAAGAAGAGGAAATTCTTACCCATCTAGGTACTGAGGAACTTTGGAAAACTATTACTTATACTTTGAGTATTATTCAAGGACTAGATGCTATGTCTGAAGAACAAAATACCCTTTCTCAAGATAATGATATGGCAACACTCAGTTCTGAACAAAGGGTCTTTTATGAACAAGCATTTAAGAAATTTGACAAAAACGGAGATAACCTTTTATCCTTGGATGAACTACAAGCTTTACTGAGAGCAGTAGGAAGATCTTACTCTGGGGAGAAGATGGATAAATTAATGGCAATAATAGACAAACAAATCAGTAAAAATGGTTTTACTTTTGAAGTATTTATTAATTTCATCCAGAAGAGTTTATCAGATAAAAAAGAGAGTCCAACTAAGAAGTATTTTGATTTCTTCGATATAGATCAATCTGGGACAGTGAGTGCCGAAGAATTACGGTTGTGTCTAAACGATTTAGATTTAGGGTTGTCTGAAACTGAAATTGAGCAAATGCTGCAATCAGTCTTCAAAAGTAGTGACCAACAATTGTCTTATGAAGAGTTTTCTGATAACTTTAAACAAATCACCCAGGACAAACTTCCCTAGAATTTGAGCAATACTAAGCTATACCATTTTCATCAACTTAGACTACAGATGTTTATATTGTAGGGGTTAACGGCCGTTAACCCCTACTGGGACTTTAGCTAGAAACTAAACTCAACATTGCGCTAATATAGCTAGGATAGGCGTTTTAGGTTGATAGCGATTGTACTTGTTCCCATGAGAGAAACAATTTCAACAGCGATGCCTCCTTGCTTCGATAGATGGTGTAAACGTTTTGATGATATTTTCAAGACAAAAGCTCAAAGGAAGGAGTTTAGACACTATTTGGGAGGATTATTGGGGGAAAGTGAAAGAAAAAACTTATCTCAAATATCAGAGGACACTGTAGATGTGTCTTACCATAGTTTGCGTCATTTCTTAGTTAGAGCATCTTGGCCAGAACAGAGGATTAATGACCGACGTTTAGAGGTGATGAAAAGCTGTCGCCAAACAAAACCATCTACAGGGTTTTCTTTGATTATTGATGATTCTGGACATAGGAAAAGTGGGTGCTTGCTCCGTCCTATACGCTGAGGGAACCTCAGCGCGGGCGGTGCGCAATTTTACCGATGGCGTGGGACGGCAGTATATTGGAGAAATTGGGAAAACGGATAATGGAATAGTTGTTGTAACAAGCCATTTATATGATGGAACAAAAAGTCTCCCATTAGATATAGAATTATATCAACACGCCAACTCATTACCAGAAGGAAAGAAAGACCCAGATTTTCTAAAAAAACCAGAGATAGCATTAAACTTAATAGACAAAACTTTAAAGAGAAAGTATCGACCAGGAATTGTTATTATTGATTCAGGCTATGGAAACAACACATCATTTTTAAAAGAGTTAGAAAGTAAAA
>NEED01000050.1 GCA_002110465.1 unicellular cyanobacterium SU2
AAGGACTTTTATTTGTTGAATTCGGTCAATGCGAAACCAACGCATTTCCTGTCGTTTATGACAAAAAGCAATGACATAAGGATTAGTGGCACGATAAACATGGAGTAAATAAGGTTCAACAACTCTTTCAGAATATTGATTACGAGTGGCTGCATAATAATGAATCCAAATACGTTTAGAACTCCGACACGCTTCTAAAAGCTTTTGCCAGATTTCAGGGTCAAGCTTCATCTCAGCACCTGAACGAAAGATGATTCTTTCATCAGCTAATTGTTGTAAATCAACCCAAGTTTGTTCCGGTAATCGTTCTGATAATCGTTCAATAGATGACTGTAATTCTTTCTGGTATGCTGAACCAGCATAAGATTCAAGCATCCTTGCACCTAAAGTCAAGGCAAATAATTCGCCAATTCTCAAGGACACACTCGGTAATCGCCAATTTTCATCAGTGTAATACCACCCTTCTTTTTTAGTGTATTTCAAAGGAGCTAGAAAGTGAATTTCAAGAAAACGTAAGTCATCTCGAATCGTCCTTTGTGTAACCTCTAATTTTTTAGCTAACATCAGTTGTGTGATTCGCCTTTTGGAGCGAAGCAACTCATCAAGATTCAATAATCGTTCAAGACGACGAGGTGACAAGGCCGCAGTTTTCCCCATTGGAAATCCCTCTAAAACGCTTGTTAAATCAATCTTACGCAATCAACCAGGAAAAAAAGCTTCCGCCTTCTTAAATTCAGTATTCCCACTAAACGATTGTTTGGCTCAAAAGGTCTAGATTTTTTTTGAATTACGATTTGACCTACACTGTGGCTGATTTTGCACATATTCTTTCCATACCCCTTGTTGACGAATTTCTAGCTAAACTGGTATTGACAATGGAAAATTCCTAAAGAGGTGTAACGGTGATTGTCATTCATCACAACCCAGATTGTGGTACATCCCGAAATGTGAAAAGAATTATCGAGGCAGCAGGTTATGAACCTATTGTTATCGAATATTTAAAAGAAGGCTGGACAAAACCCCAGTTGCTGGCTCTGTTTGCTGCTGCTGATTTAACACCATCAACCGCTCTACGTCAAACTAAATCTCCTGCCGCAGAACTTGGACTATTAGAACCGAATGTGACTGATGAAGCCATCCTCAAAGCCATGCTAGAGTATCCAATCCTTGTCAATCGTCCTCTTGTTTGTACTGAAAAAGGGGTTAAACTTTGTCGTCCTAGTGAAACTGTCCTTGAGCTTCTTGAAAAATGGCCACTAGGTCCCTTGGCTAAGGAAGATGGAGAGTTGATAATCGATAGCAATGGCCAGCGTGTTAGTTAACCTGAATGTTTTGAACTACTAGTTTAGATATAGGCCAATGCTCCTAGTGCCGCTACGCGGAAGTCAAAATGCAAAAGGCAAAAGGCAAAAAGACGAGGTTCAGGCATTCTCCAGAATAAAGATGAATGAATTTTTAAGTCAAACGGGTTAATATCATCAACCGTATGCCAAGAAGTTTTAGGTAACTCAAATAACGTTTGCTGTTGTGGAGGCTTTGTGTTTCGTACTTTCTCTTGATAATTAAAAATTCTTTGTTTCCATTTAATTAACGCGTCCTTGTTCATCGTCAAGGATTTTGGCCTCGGAGATAGAGGAGAGCTATTATTGTCAAAGAGGTCTAAACTGTTTCATCAAATAATTTATCAACCAAGATAAGATGCTTTTGGTTCTCTCGTTGAGAGATTAATCTTATTTTCAGCCATGAATTAGAATAAACTCAGATTGAGCATGAATACTAGAATTATAGGTTAAACAACAACGATGAGGAGAAGGCCATTATGAAAATAGCATACAGATTAGCACTCTTTTTAATTCTCTTGGTCGTTGTGGGTTGCAATAGTGTCAAACAAGAGACAGCTAATAATACCAGTGCCACCATAGAATCCGATGGCAATGACAAAAATAATGAGACTAATCTTGAAAAAGAGTCAAATATCAGAGTAGGCTCTTTTGTCTCTGGAGAACATCCAACTCAGGGCAATGTTCGTCTAAAGAGTGAGAAAGAGCAGACATTCATTGAACTTGGTTCTGACTTTAAAACATCGGAAATGGGGCCAGATTTAGTAGTTATCCTTCATCGTTCTTCTGATGTTATCGGTTCAACTAAGCCTCCTATTTATCCACTTCAAGAAGGAGATTATGTGGTAATAGCTCCTTTAGGTGAATTTAGTGGGAAGCAAAGATATGTTGTCCCAGAAGGAATTAATGTAGGAGATTATCAATCTGTTGCCATTTGGTGTCGTAAATTCAATGCAACTTTTGGGGCTGCGGTTGTTCAGTAAAATCTCTGCTTTAGTGAACTAATAGTTATAAAAAAAGGCTTCGGAAATGGTACTTAGTTTATCATCATGGTAGTCCTATTATACGAAGATAAATAGTCTATAATCAAACAGTTGAAATAAGATAAAATCTAATCTGGATTCAGACTATGAAGTTCTTGATAAAGCTTAACATGATCTTGGTTTCTTGTTTGGTAATGTTTCCCAATGTTGCGAAGGCCGAGCAAATATTATTGTTGAACCTCCAATACAGATCTGATACAACCACGACCCGAGAAATTAAGTTTTATGGAAATGATATTGATCCTAATTCCACATCGATTGACGACAGCTTTTCGCTAAAAATAGACGGAAAATCAATTGAGCCACCTGAGCAACTTTCTAGACGACTTGATAGATTAAGGCGTAGTTTTAGCTACGACAGTCTTTCAGGAGGGATTCAAGAACCCCCTCAGAGAAGAGTTAGTTGTAATTTGGGAGGACCTGCTGAGGGAGTGATTCTTGAAACCCGCTATCTGACTTATCAGAACTTTAAGATTGTTGATCATGAAATGCGACCAGTATTTGGTATGGCTGAAAACTGTTTATTCAAAGAGCTTTACAAACCAGTTAATTCAAATGCAAGGGAGGATGCGCGAGGGGTGATTGAAATTTTGAATACCCTCAATTTGCTAGGTTACTAAGATAAAATAATGA
>NEED01000051.1 GCA_002110465.1 unicellular cyanobacterium SU2
CTGGAAAAAAATGCCAGCTAAAAAGAGAGGTGATTTAGTTCGTGCATTTGCAGCTGAAATCAGAGCTAATAAGAGGCGTCTTGCAGAAATACTTACTTCGGAGCAAGGAAAAATCATTGGTCTTGCAGAGTTCGAAGTGGAGGCAACTTGCACGTATTTGGAATATGCTGCTGATTGGGCTCGTCAAATTGAAGGCGATATTCTTCCATCGGACAATCCCAATGAACATATTATGATTCATAAGATTCCTCGTGGGGTTGTAGTCGCTATTACTGCCTGGAATTTTCCATTAGCCCTTGCTGGTAGAAAAATTGGGCCAGCTTTAGTAGCTGGAAATACAATTGTTGTTAAACCTACACAAGAATCTCCGCTAAGTACTTTGGAACTAGGAGAACTAGCCAATAAGGTGGGGATACCGAAAGGTGTAATCAATATTGTAACAGGTAGAGGTAGCCTATTAGGAAATGCTTTAGTTGATAATCCAATTACCCGAATGATTACGATGACTGGTAGTACACCAGCAGGTCAGCAAATCGTTAAGACTGCTGCCAAGCATATGAGTCATGTGCAGCTGGAATTGGGTGGAAAAGCGCCTTTCATAGTTTTTGGTGATGCCAACCTTGATGCGGCTGTGGAAAGTGCTTTCCATTCCAGGTTTGATAACTGCGGTCAGGTCTGTACTTGCAATGAAAGGATGTATTTACATGAGGATATTTATGATGAGTTCATGGTGAAATTCATGTCTAAAGTCAAAGAATTCAGGGTAGGAGATCCGATGGATCCAACATCAGAAATGGGTCCAAAAGTAAATCATTCTGAGTTTCTTCACATGGAGGAGTTAGTTGCAAAAAGCATTGAGGAAGGAGCAACCTTAGCATATGGAGGTAAAAGGCCTGAAGTAGCTGAATTCGAAAAAGGAAACTGGTTTGAACCAACAATTCTGACAGATGTAACTCAGGGTATGACTATTGTTCATGAGGAGGCATTTGGTCCTATTTTACCTGTTTTGAAGTTCAGTGAGTATGATGAGGTTATTGAGTACGCTAACGATTGTGAGTTTGGACTTGCGGCCATGGTGTTTACCAATGATATGAACAGAATCATGAAGCTGAATGATGATCTTGAGTTTGGTGAAATATATATAAACAGAGGTCACGGAGAACAGCACCAGGGATTTCACAAGGTTACAAACTAAGCGGTTCTGGTGGGGAAGATGGCAAGTATGGTTTTGAGCAATATTTAGAAAAGAAGACATTCTATATTAATTACAACCAGTCATGAGTGAGATTGTAAAAATTGAGTCAAGGCTTTTTAATATTCCACTTAAAGAAGTACTAACAGATGCCAAACATCCGGCACATACTCACTTTGAGTTGATCACTTGTACAATTACTCTCAATGATGGGTCTGAGGGTACTGGATATACATATACTGGAGGAAAGGGAGGTCGAGCAATTATGGCGATGATTGAACACGATCTAAAACCAGACCTGCTTGGTAAGAATGGCGATGATATTGAAACAATTGCCGATCACATGGAATGGAATATTCACTATGTGGGGCGAGGAGGGATTTCTTCATTTGCCATTTCATCAATCGATATAGCACTATGGGATATCCGATGTAAGAAGCAAAATAAGCCATTGTGGGAAATTGCAGGAGGTCATTCTAATACTTGCAATGCATATTGTGGAGGAATTGATCTGATGTTTCCATTGCCAAAGCTGTTGGATTCCATTCAGGGATATTTAGACAAGGGGTTTAACGCCGTGAAAATTAAAGTGGGCCAACCAGAACTACAGACAGATGTAGAACGAGTTGCTGCGGTTCGTAAGCTCATTGGTCCTGATAGAGTATTTATGGTAGACGCCAATTACTCCCAATCAGTGGAACAAGCAATAGAAATGTGCCATGCTTTCAAGCCATATGATATATTCTGGTTTGAGGAGCCTACAATACCGGATGATTATTTAGGATTTGCAAAAATTGCTAATGAAGGTGGAATTCCATTGTCTATGGGAGAGAACCTGCATACCATTTATGAGTTTGGATACGCATTTGAGCAGGCTAATCTTTCCTATATAATTCCTGATGCCTCAAATTGTGGAGGAATCACCGGATGGCTTAAAGTAGCTGAAATGGCAAGATCCTACGATTTACCAGTTTGTTCCCACGGAATGCAGGAACTCCATGTAAGCTTAGTGTCAGCTCAAACAAACGCGGGGTGGTTAGAGGTGCATAGTTTTCCAATAGATGAATACACCAAAAGACCATTGCAGGTCAATGATGAATACAAAGCTGTAGCTCCTGATTCTCCAGGAATAGGAGTAGAATTTGATTGGGAGAAAATTAAGGAGTTTGAAATTCAGATATCATGATGAGACTTCTTAAGACTATCTTTTTAGTTACGGTACTTGCACAATTCAATACATTATTAGCTCAACCAGAACCCCCAGTAAGGACTTTTATTTGTTGAATTCGGTCAATGCGAAACCAACGCATTTCCTGTCGTTTATGACAAAAAGCAATGACATAAGGATTAGTGGCACGATAAACATGGAGTAAATAAGGTTCAACAACTCTT
>NEED01000052.1 GCA_002110465.1 unicellular cyanobacterium SU2
TAACACTTTGATTTAATTACTGACAGCAACTATGAAATTTATTCATCGCCTATTCATGATTAGGCAACCTGTATTTTTTCCTTTGAATCGGTCTCGCTGTCGCGAGTGCGAATGCAACGCTTTTTTTAAAGCTTTATGGTATCCTTGAACTAAATAACAGATGCGCCCTGGAAAGGTGCTACAACACCAAGCCAGGACGACTACTCCTTTGATGTTTCTACCCAACAAGGAGCCTCCATGAAGATATCAACTATTGTAACAACCTGCCAACAACGAGCCTCACGGCGATCGCTAATGCCACGCCGGCTTTCCTCCCTTTTAAAACAGGCAAAGCTTTTGACTATGCTTGTTTGACTCCGATACCGAACAAGGATAAGTTATATTGCTTTGGAAAAAAAATTGCCAATTTTTAGCCTTGATGATCATCTATCGAACCCACGGACAGTTTTGTCTCTTTCCCTTAACGGGTTTTCAGAGTAAGATAGTTTTATTCCTTGACTCAACGGAGTCATAATCATGTCCATGAACGAAGTTGAAGGAAATAAACGCCCTGACACCACGAAACGCCGTCCAAGCGGGTGTGGGAACCTAAAGACGACGCTTCTAATCAGTGGCTTTCCCCTGATGCTCTATCGTTCAGTCACCAGAGGAGGTGAAACTTTGAGAGCAGAATAATATTTTTTCTTCTATCGGGGTTCCGTTAGGGGATTTGGAATTTCACAGCACTTAGTGCCGCAATGACTCTATACTACTATGAGTTTTGCGGAATAGGCAAGCTTTGGCCAAAAGGTTTTTGAATTCTCCTCAGAGAATAAAGCCAAAATAGCGGTCATCGGTGAGTTTCAAGAATTCTTCTCTCGATTTCGCTTCCATTGTTACTTCTATAATCACCACAAGGAGATTCACGATGGAATGGTCTCAATTTCTGAAATTAACGTATGGTGTTCCTCTCTTAAAAAGAAGTCACCGAACAATCTTTGATCCCAGTCCGATTTTATTCGTGGATAGTTTCGACGAATAAAACAAAGCTGTGGCTGCATAGGATCACAATGAACTACCGACGACTGACCGAAAATTGCAGAATGGAGATTGTAGATTGTAGATTGAGGAAGAACAAGTATTTGCTTTTAAGCATTGGTAAATCTCCAATTTATCCTCTTAAATCAACAATTGATCTAAACTATACTCTCTACAATCCCAAGCTCCTACTTTTAAGCTCCGGGTCAATCTACAATCTGCCCTCGGCAATCTGCAATCAGTTGACGTGGTTTCCATCCCTTCCTTCATGGGGAAATAAATTGCTATGGCCATTTTCAGTCAGAGAAAGTCGCCCTTTTAGTCCTAATACAGCAGCCATAGTTCATATCAAAGCTAATTACCAAAGAAAAAGCTGGAGATAGCCCCGTCATGATGACTTGCTCCCTAATGCAACCAGTTACGGAATTAATTAGTTGATTTTTATCGGAAGGTCAACACAAACCAAGGCTGAAAACCAGCCCGATTATACATACACTTTCATCTTATATTCCGTAGCCAATTAACAGTCATGATTGACATTGCACTTTAGGGACATAGCCATTCACCGTAGCACTCACGGGAAATAACGGCGGCCAATCTCCAGCAGCACACCACCACACTGCAAGGAGAAAAATCATGAACTTTCCTCAAATTGATCAAAAACAAGCTTTACGTCAACTGGCATTATTGGGACACAGCCCAAATGACCCCGTTTACCCACGATTTTTCTACCCTAGCGACGACCCACGCAAGGATGGAGACAAAGGACGCAAATCAAACCGCCTCAACTTCAAGGAGATTGAAATTTATCAAAGTCAAGGTCGCGGGGCATATTTCGTTATCAATGGTGGTGGGCACAAAAATGATGATGTATCTTTTGGCCACGCTATTTTTACGGAGCATGATGATCTTGACAAAGACATCCAACGGGACTTGTGGCAAATCTTAGAACTCCCAGAACCCACATTTCAAGTGGATACAGGAGGAAAATCCATTCATAGTTACTGGGTTTTTGACCAACCTATAGCCATTGCTCAATGGCGTGTCCTTCAAAAAGACTTATTAGAATATACAGATGGAGATCGCTCGATTAAGAACCCAGCACGAGTTATGCGATTGGCGGGGGCATGGCACATTAGCCATGACGAACAGGGAAACCCCGTCTATAACCAATCGAAGATTATCGCAGCATCGGGTGCGGTGTATAGCTTTGAGGAGTTACGAGGAATTATCCCTGAGCAAGAAAATGAACGGCTGCCCTTAATCTCAACCGCCCATAAAGTGCCAAATACTGGCAATCTACCATCAGCAGACCACCAAATCCCCAGACACCCTGACGAAATACAAGTTCCAGTTCAAGCTAGTGTCCCCCTCCTATCTTGTTGCAGAAAAGAAGTCCGTGAGTGGGTGGGCACCGGAGTGCAAAAAGGGAATGGCCGTAATGACACAGCTATTAACGTAGCCTTAGAATTAATCGCCGTTGAACGATACTTGCAGTCTATTGGTCAATCCTTCA
>NEED01000053.1 GCA_002110465.1 unicellular cyanobacterium SU2
AGCCCCTTCTTCCTTTTCTGCTCAATGGAACCCCATACCCTCACATTGGCGCAAATGGAAAGCTTGTTTTTTTAGGGCAGTCTACATTTTTTACCGAAAAAGCCCTTTACATGACGGATGGAACAGTGTCAGGGACCGTTAAGCTTGGTGATCTTCCCTTGAATGGCATGAATTTGCAAATGCTGGCCAGAGACCGCTACGTTTTTGTGGTGGTTTATAATAACGATAATAGCCCCGTATCCATCTACGTAGCAGATACCGAAGCTGCCACCGTCACAGAGCTCTATCAGTTTCCCGAAAGTACCGGGCCCGAAGGGTCGATTTTATTGACTGGTTTTCAGGATGGTAAGCTGTATTTTAACCTGAGTACTGATGAGACAGTCGGGCGGGAGCTTTACTTCCTGGAGACTGATCTTACAGTTTCAGTTGAGCAAGTTGATTCATCTATTGCCGAAGATTTCAGTCTTGAGTTTTCCAATCATCATTTTTCTATTAAAACAGAAGGTATTAAGGCTGCTCAAGTTCAAGTTTACGATGTACAGGGAAGGCTGTTACGTAGTTACGATACACAATCGGGAGTTTGGCTTAAAGTACCTGAAGTTCGACAAAATAAAATGCTATTTTTTGAGGTGCGAGTTAATGGTTCGAGCAGAATCTGGAAGCACGTGAAAATTGAATAATGATTTTACAGAGAAAATTAGAGCAGCAACTATTCACAATTGGTCTTTTGCTGCTCTAATCTCTATTTGTTTTTCCAAATCCGAATAGCTAAATCGAATAAGGATGAATAATTGCGCTCAGCCAGCTTTAAAAAATACCGGGCTTCATATGAAGTTTTTATCTATTGCGGTATTAGTTTTATCAGGTGCCGTTTTTGTACATGCACAGGGGAACTGGCAAATATTAGTCAACCATGATTTCAATGATGCGTCACAATATGTTGGCAGTTTCGATCCAATTCATCCTTTTGGAGGTATGTCGCTTGGAGGGTATGGAGCTACCGGAAGTGCAACGGACACTTGCTATTACGGTAACTTTTATAACCAGTTTACTGGTTCTGGACTTAGTATGAAATATACTTTAGAAGCAGGTGAGGAGTACCGGCTTGCGATAAGTGTTAAAGCGGTGGGTTCTTCTAGCCGAACCTTGAAGTTTGGCTATGGAACAACTCCAACCAGCACTTCAAATATAATTAATGCTTCAATAGCTGTACCCCTCGTTGGAACGCAAACAGAAGTAGGGCAAGATGTGATAAGCTCTATCTTTACGCCACCTGCAACTGGTGTATATTGGCTAACTGTTGAAAGCGGTAATGGTTCTCCTGCAATATGGTATTTGGATGATTTCCGGCTGGGGAAAAAAAATAGCTCCTCAAATAGCAGCACTTTCTCTACCTACCTACAAAGCGATACTGCAGCCGTTGATACATTCAATACAACAGTTGGTAGCGGGATTACTATTTGTTTAGCGGTGGATCAGCCGCTTAATACCCCGGATACGCTGAATATCCAGCCCTCTGGTAATGGCATGCCACATTTTAATAATTTGTCATTCGACCTCCCTTTTCCTGACAACGATACCACTTTACAATGTTTTACAGTTAATCCTTCCAATGATTGGTTTTCCCAAGACTATCAATTTGAGGTACGCCGTAGTAATGGAAATATCGTAAAGTATTTTACGGTCAATGTTCTGACGGATACCGCTTGTAATGATTTCGCAGGGCCAGACGTGAACATTGATGAAGGGGATACCACTTCCATAGGTACAGGTTGCTTGCCAGCACCCCATCCTTACTACGGTTCTACTTACACGTATAACTGGTCACCACAATCCGGTTTGACGAATACCCAAATTGCTCAACCTGAAGCTTTTCCTGACTCTACACAAGCTTATTCACTTGAATTACGGCAAGATGGGGTTACTGTCGCCATTGATACGGTGTTGGTAACTGTCAATAGTTTAGTTGATACCACAACGACTGAGCCCAATGATACAACCTCTATTGATTCAATAGATACGGACCTTCCTTTACCGGAGTCACTCAGCTTGAAACTAATGGCAGCTGCAATAGATGGAAAAATACGTTTGCGGTGGGCTCCTCTGGATTATGATTCCTGGGTCTGGGGCAATCGGTATGGATTTACGCTTGAACGGTTCCTTTCTACTTATGGAGATACTGTTCCTACCACTCCTACCTTAGTTGTTCTGGACACTCTTCTGCTTCCCTTGCCTGAGGCAGATTGGGAAGATTTAATTGACTCTGTTGATCAAGCTGGGATAGCCGCTGCAGCATTGTATGCAGAGGGGTTCATGGTTCAGGATTTGTCTGAGCCAGGAGATATTTTCCAAGCTTATAATGTGACTCAGGAAAAGATGAACCGCTTTGGGTTTGGCCTTTTCGCTGCTGATCAATCCTACCCGGTAGCAAAACGTATGGGCCTGGGTTATATTGACGATGATGTTATTCCCGGAAAAAATTATATCTATCGTCTGAAATTCAATAATATTCCTGATACAC
>NEED01000054.1 GCA_002110465.1 unicellular cyanobacterium SU2
TTGAACAGAAATGTTGAGCGCAGTCCCCATCTAAAATTTTTAATTTAGATGGGGTTAGCGAAACCAATAAATAAAAAGCGAAGCACCTTATTTTTCGGGTTGTTCTTGGTTCTGTACATATTCAATAAGACGGTCTAAAGGAGCTTGTGCGCCGACAGTAATAAGAGCGTAACTACTAGACCAAAACTGAGGTTTAGACCCCCAATAAAATTGAGATAAATGTTCTTTATATTCCGAACGCAAACGACGAGAAGTAACGGTTTTTATATTATTAACTAATTTAGAAAGCTCAACAGAAGGATGGGTTTCAAATAAGATGTGAATATGGTCGGCTTCCCCTCCAAATTCAATTAAATCACATTCCCATTTGACGAAAAGTTCTCTTAAGATTAAATTCAATCTCTCAAGAATATCTGCATTGAGAGATTTTCGACGGAACTTAGTCACTAACACTAAATGGTAAATGAGGCGAAATGCACTATTACTGCGGGTCTTAAGGGGAAGTTTCATAGCAGGAACTAAATCAGTAACTAATTGACGAGTTTCAGTTTAATTGCTAAACTAATGTATAGTCAATGAGCTTTTTGCTAGAGATGCGTCGTTCAAAAGCTAAAAAAAGAACTAAACGAAAAAAAAGGAAAAATGAGCCTTTAATTCGCACTGATGTTTGGCAGCTAAAAGCAACATCAGCGCAAAAAAAGCTGTTACAGTTAACCATCATCCAATATCGAAAATTTTTATTCCCTGTGGTAATTATTGTTAATGCTCATTGGACTCATCTGATTACCTTAACCGATAAAGAAAAGGTAAATTGGGTAGAAAAAGCTGTTCATCTTACCAGTAAAAATCCTAATCCTAAGTATCGTTATTATCAAAAAGTTATTGATAAATATCCATCCTTTAGAAAATTTCCTAGTTATTTAAGAAGAGCAGCAATTGCTGAAGCATTGGGAATAGTATCAAGTTTTCAAACTCGTTATCAGGAGTGGCAATCAGGAGTTAGAAAACATCGGCAAGTACGACCGCCTAGTTTAACAGCTATGTGTCGCTCCTATCCAGCTTTATATAAAGGTCAACAGATAAAGTATAACGAGAATTATCAAAGTGTTGATCTCAAAGTTTGGAATGGTTCAGATTGGGTGTGGTTAACTGGCATTCCTATAAAAAGACATGGATTAAATCGTCATCTTATCCTTGGCAATGAGTTAAAATCACCAGCTTTAGTCGTCAACAAAAAAACTTGTCAGTTGTCGATGCCAGTAAAAATCAAACCTGTAAAAAAGGAGGATTCAGACTATGTTTGTTCGGTTGATTTAGGGATTAACAATGCTGCTACTTGTTCGATAGTAGGCAAAGACGGTACTGTAAAGGCTCGGAAATTTATTAATCCGGCTAGAGACATAGACCGTCGTAACAGGCGGAGAATGATGATTACTAAAAAGTCAAAACAAACTCATCAAAAGACCGGAGAAAAATTTCCTAAAGGCTTTTGTCGAGGACTTTACCGAAAATCTAATCATATTAATTTAGAGATTTCCCGTAAAGTTGCTAGACAAATTATTGAGTTTGCTCAACTTCATAAGGTTAAAGTAATCGTTATTGAAAACTTAGCTGGATGGAAGGCTAAAGCCGGAAAAAAAAGCCCTTTAATGAGACAGAAGTTTCATTTATGGTGTCACCAAAAAATTGTAGAGATTTTAAGTAACCGATGGACAGAATTAGGGGGAAATGTGCAAACAATTAACCCTAAATATACCAGTGCTTATGCTTTTGATGGTAGTGGAAAAGTTAAAAGGAATAAAAAGAATTATTCGTTATGTGTTTTGCCAAATGGTAAACAGTATAATGCTGATTTATCCGCCTCATATAACATCGGGGCTAGGTATTGGTATTCTGTCTTAGTTGGTGACAAGTATTTCTCTAGGGTATTTGTTAGCCAAAGTTCTACAAATACGCTGCGAACGCCAGTTTGTCTGGAGACATTGAGAAGTTTAGCTACTTCTTAATGCGAATGAATCCCCAACTATAATCTCCGATTTAGTTG
>NEED01000055.1 GCA_002110465.1 unicellular cyanobacterium SU2
CTTCTTATTATTAGAAGATTTGCGTTTTATAGTGAGGCGAACGCCCAACCCCACTTTTTTAATTAATATCCCCGAATTAATATCTCTTGGCATTGATGCACCACAATCACAAGAATGCCAACGATCTGATAAGTTTTTAGGGATATAATTAAGACAAATTGCACAATGTTGAGATGTACCTTTTGGATTAACTTTAACTACTTTCTTACCAGCTTTCGCAGCTTTGTAAGGAAGTATCTCGTTAAGAAATCCAGAGATACCAGCATCAGCAAAACTTTTGTTTAGACCAGATTTAGCTGATTGTTCATTAGGAAGAAATTTTCCATCTTTTCCTTGTTTAGCTTTATTTCGTCTAGACATATTAGATATTGTTAAGTCTTCGACCAATAAAACATCAGCTTTATCTAATAATTTATTAGCTAATTCATAATGCCATTGTTTACGCTGCCTTGCTATTTTTTGATGAAGTTTAGCTACTCTTTTGTTGAGTTTTCTTCTTGCTTTAGATCCTATTTTTCTGCCATCTCGTTTTGATTGAAGTTTAGTCAATTTATCTTCAGATTGACGATAAAATTTAGGAGGTTTAACAGTAGTTGAATCACTACACGCTACAAAGAATTCTAATCCACTATCAATACCTAAACTGTTTTCTTCTGTTGGTTGAATATCAAAAGAAGACTTAGGAACTGATTTATCTTCAAGTGTTAGCGTTACATACCATCCGTCAGCCTTTTTAGTGATTAAAGCACGTTTTATTGTGAATCCATCAGGTAAAGGACGATGTTGAATAAGTTTAATATCGCCTATTTTTGGGAAAGTAATACGATTATTGTTAATACAATCAGATTTAATAGAAGGAAACCCAATTGTCCGATATCTATTCTTTCCTTTAAATCGAGGCTTACCACTACGTTTTCCATTTTTATCTCCCTTGATATAACGGCTAAAAGCAAGAGTGACTCGTTTTACCATGTCTTGTAAAACATGAGCATGGATGTCTTTATAGCAAGGACGCTCTTGTTTTAGTTGAACAAGAGATCTTTTTTGTTTATAGTATTCAGGCTGTTCTCTAGGTTCAGCAATACTGCAAACCAAAAGACAAGAATTAACATAGCTTCTATTATGCTCCCACCAATCAAACCTATCAGCTAACAAATAATTGTACTGACATCTTAATTTTTCCAACCAACTGTTAAGACGACAACGTTGTTCGTAGTTAGGTTTCAAACGGTATTGATAGGAAATTATCATGGCAAACCTCGACCTGCTATAATGACTGTAGCATAAAATAGAAACGGTGACAATATGAAAGATGATTTTGTATCTAGCGCTAGAGCAATATCAGACTTAAAAGCGCACCTAGTTTTGACAACTAAGTATCGGCGTAAGGTATTTACAGGAGCAATTATAGAGCGTCTCCAAACTATTGTTTGGGAACTATGCTGTAAATGGGATTGTAAAATGATTGAAGTTAATGGAGAAGCAGACCACATTCATTTACTTTTCCAATATTATCCACAATTAGAATTGCCTAAATTTGTAGGTAACTTAAAATCCATAACCAGTCGTCGTTTGAGGTCTGAATTTCCAGAATTAGCTGATGTTTATAAAAAATCAGTTTTATGGAATGAATCGTATTTCATTGCCAGTTGCGGAGGTGTAACA
>NEED01000056.1 GCA_002110465.1 unicellular cyanobacterium SU2
ATGAGGATCGTTAATGTATTCTAATATGATTTGAGTGCTAACTTTTCCTGTTGTATCAAACATATAGGAATGAGTCCAAAGGGAGGGAAGTTTTAATAATTCTGGAAATTCTTGCCTAAGATATCGAGAGGCTCTACCTTTAAAGGCTTTGACAACTTGAGAAATAGAATGATGGGGATCATACTCAACTAACATATGTATATGATCTGGAGCAACTTCTAATGCTTTAATAATCCATTTTTTCTCATTAGCAACCGATTGAAATATCTCAATACACCTCAGTTTTAAAGCCTCATTTTTAGCAAAAATTCTTCTTCTTCTACACGGTATCCATACTAAGTGAACTGTTGCTAGTCCGACGGCATGATTGTAGTGTTTGTAATTCTTTTTCATGTTGACGACTTGACTTTATCAACAAATATGATACCATAATGAGTATGAAAACTTATCAATTCAAACTCTATCAACATAAGCGAAACAAGCACTTGCACCGTGCTATAAACGCTGCTAGCAATATCTATAATCACTGCATTGCTTTGCATAAGCGTTATTATCGTTTGTTTGGTAAGTTCTTGAATAAAAATAGCTTAATGAAACACATAGCTAAACTCAGAAAAAAGCGCACCGCCCACGCTGGGGTTTCCCCAGCATGTGGACGGAGCAAGCAGAATGAGTATTGGCTATTAGTGGGTTCTCAAGCTGTGCAAGACATTATTCAAAGAATTGATAGGGCTTATCAGTTATTTTTCAAACATAACAAAAAAGGAGTTAGACCACCTAATTTTAGGAAAAGAATCAAGTATAAATCATTCACGCTTAAACAAGCTGGCTATAAGTTTCTTGAGGACAATCGATTAAAAATAGGGAAAAGAATTTATAAGTTTTGGAAAAGTAGAGAAATTGAAGGAGCTATCAAAACTGTCACAATTAAGCGTAATCCTTTAGGAGAAATATTTATATTTGTAGTGACGGATTTTGTAGATCGCCAAGCCTCAATCACGACGGGTAAGAGCGCGGGTTTTGACTTTGGCTTAAAAGTTTTTCTAACTTGTTCTAATAACACCGAAATATCTTCACCTCTATTTTTAAAACAATCACTAAAAATATTAAGATCAGCTAGTCGCAACCATTCAAGTAAAAAGCGAGGTTCAAATAACAGAGAAAAAGCGCGCAAAAACTTAGTTAGAGTGCATAGAAAAGTAGTCAATCGTCGTCGTGATTGGTTTTGGAAATTAGCACATCAGTTAACAAATGAGTTTGACTATCTATTTTTTGAAACGCTTAACCTTAAAGGAATGCAACGTTTGTGGGGGCGCAAAATTGGTGATTTAGCGTTAGCTGAATTCCTAAAAATACTAGAATTTGTAGCTTTCAAAAAAGGTAAAACTGTTAGTTATATTGACCAATGGTATCCGTCTACTAAAACCTGTGGTGAATGTGGGTTTATTATTGATCAACTTGGCTTAAATGAACGCTACTGGGTTTGTCCCTCATGCCATACTAAGCATGGACGCGATTCTAATAGTAGTCGAGTAATTCATAAGGTTGGGGCTTCAGCCTTGGGGTTAGAGGATGTCAGTCTGCCAAAGGCAGCAATTCTTGTTTGATCCTCGAATCCCCCGTATTTTTAATCGGGGGAGTAGGTCAA
>NEED01000057.1 GCA_002110465.1 unicellular cyanobacterium SU2
AGCAAGGAGGCATCGCTGTTGAAATTGTTTCTCTCATGGGAACAAGTACAATCGCTATCAACCTAAAACGCCTATCCTAGCTATATTAGCGCAATGTTGAGTTTAGTTTCTAGCTAAAGTCCCATTAGTGATAAAACTCATTAAACTATTATTATTCAAATTTTTAATTAACTATGCAATCAGCAAACAAACTCCTATTACGTTGATTTGTTAAATTGATTTAAAAATCATTTTTTCTGAATTTAGATAATATTATCAAGTTTTTATAAACAGATTAAAAGTAGAGATTGTAAGATGGAAAAACAATATAGTAACAAAATAAAAATCGAGCAACTAGAAGAACCGAGCGATCTCTGGCATGACATTTCTAAAGAGTCTCAGTCACTAATTCGAGGGGGATTCCAAAATTGGTGGTTACAAGTACCTCAATCAATTTGGAAATATCTACCAGGCTGTTTTTAAATACAACTCGACAAAATCATAATCAATTTGACCTAATAGACAAGGAGGCAATTATGATTAGGATAGACTTTACTCATTCATCGTGGACAGCTGACGGTAATATTACTGGAAGCTTTACTGGGTAAGATATAAATGGTGATGGCCTCATATCTACAAATGAGATCACTGACTAATTGAAATATATAGGAGCCTAACAATGTTAAGCTCCTATATAAATTGTGGTCAGGAAATAAGAGCATTATTCCCTTTAATTATTCCTAATCCTATTTTGTGACTACTTCATCAACCGATGAGGTGGACTGATAGGATTTTTCTAACAACATAATTTGTTTGGCTTTTTTGGTTAAAGCATTGGTATCTAACCAGTTGACAATTAAGGCATCAGTTGAGAATAAACCAGCCCCATTAATCAAAAAGAAAAGGAAACAAGTGGCATAAATAGCTGAAAGTTCTAGATAAGCAATACTAAAACCAGCTACTTTAATATGATGGTACATTGCCACTAACATGGTAAAGAATAAACCAAGGGCAGCCGGTCTGGTGAATAACCCTAAAGCTACTAATGGCGCGCCAATGAGTTCTGTATAAGCGGCAACGTAGCTAAAGAAAATGGGGAAAGGCAGTCCAATGTAAGCTACATAAGCTTGGGCGAAGCTTTCAATATTCCCTAGTTTATCTAATCCATTATGGATCATCATTAGGCCGACAACGACTCGTAGAATAGCCCAAGCCGTTTGAGAGGCTGTGTTGGGGTTGACGTTGGGTTTGAATATAGGAGTCAACACCCTAGACAGTGATTGGGTTTTCATAATGACAGGTTTCTCAGAATTGAATGTTTATTGTGAATTTATGCAAAGATTACATTAACTATTGTAAATTTATTTTATAGAATTCTGCAAATATTCCTAAGCTTAACTAGGCTGCGATCGCTTTTCATCAAGGATCATAACGTTTTCTGAGAGTCTGGATTCTCTGGGGTCTTGAGGATTAAGTCTTTGTGACGTACTCCAGTCGTTCGTTGCTTAGGCAACAGAACCCTGGCTTCTTCTCTTCTTATTATTAGAAGATTTGCGTTTTATAGTGAGGCGAACGCCCAACCCCACTTTTTTAATTAATATCCCCGAATTAATATCTCTTGGCATTGATGCACCACAATCACAAGAATGCCAACGATCT
>NEED01000058.1 GCA_002110465.1 unicellular cyanobacterium SU2
AGTTTGATCCTAAACATATACCAGGGTTAATTCGTTTGGGGGGAATGGAACAAGAATTATCGGAGCTTTTTCAGCGAAAAGTTGATTTAAGGACGGCCGAAGATTTGAGTCCTTATTTTCGTCAAGAAGTTTTAGATTCGGCGGTTGTGAGCTATGTCCACCCTTGATGATAAAACTCGATTACTTCACATATTAAAGGCTGCTCAAAAAGCAGTCAATTTAGTCAGTAATAAAAACTTTCAAGAGTTAGAAAAAGATGAAGTATTAACCTTGGCTTTAGTTAAGCTCATTGAAATTGTTGGGGAAGCTGCATCAAGAGTATCAAAAGACTTTCAAACCAATCATCCTCAAATTCCTTGGTCTGCTATAATTGCTATGAGGAATCGTTTAGTTCATGCTTACTTTGATATTAACTTAAAAATTGTTTGGCAGACAACTCAAGAAGATTTACCCGTATTAATTGAACAGTTAAAACAGCTATCTGAAATTGAATAGCCAATAGTCGTAAATTGTCTAAACTTATTGTCTAAACTTACTTTGAGCCAATCAAAGACTTCTCCTATTCTAAAGTTTGCACCTTGAAAATTAAATAATTTTTTTTTGAAGTCGGAAGAGTTTTTGCCTGGTTCTTTGATTAAGTTGGTAGCAAGACAACATTAATCAACCAAAAAGTAACAATGCAAACAACTGATTTAGACCAAAGAACTAGCATTAACTTAACTGAAGATACCATCAGAGTTTCGGCTCTCCATGCCTTTGCTTATTGTCCTCGTTTATTCTACCTCGAGGAAGTCGAAGAACTTTATACCCAAGATTCAGCCGTATTTGCTGGACGACGGTTACATGAGGAAATCGACAAACAAGAGGATGAAGAATGGCTTGATCTTTACCTCGAAGACGAAATCTTAGGACTACGGGGACGAGTTGACGCTTTACGCACTCGTGATGGTCAAACTATTCCCTATGAACACAAGCGGGGGCGTTGTTATCGAGACGAGAACAAACAACCGCAAGCATGGGACAGTGATAAACTGCAAATCCTAGCTTATTGTTTTTTACTGGAAGCTTCTCTCGGTATTAAAGTGATTGAGGGCAGAATCCGCTATCATGCTGATAATGTTTTGATTCATGTACCTGTTGATGCTCAAGGACGACAATGGGTGTCAGATACCATTAAACAAGCACGGGAGTTAAGAAAATCTGCTTATCGTCCTCCTGTGGTTAACAATGAGTATTTATGCTCTCGTTGTTCTTTGTCTCCTGTCTGTTTACCTGAAGAGGCACGACTAGCACACAATAAAGAATGGCATCCCGTTCGTTTATTTCCTCAAGATGGTGAGAGGGAAGTGATCCATGTGCTTGAACCAGGAACTAGAGTGGGACGCACGGGAGAACAATTGAAAATTAGCCGACGTAATGAAGCTGATGAAAAGGTTTCTATCCAACAGGTTAGTCAAGTGGTTCTCCATAGTTTTTCTCAGATTTCTACCCAAGCTCTCCATTTCCTCTCCTATAAAGATGTAGGCATTCATTTTGTCTCTGGGGGTGGCCGTTATGTGGGCAGTCTTG
>NEED01000059.1 GCA_002110465.1 unicellular cyanobacterium SU2
GTATCATAAACATTCAACAGAAATATAGTCTTATGTAGTCAAACAACAACAAATATACTGAGTTTTTCTGTACTTACTCTTCTCCTCCTTAACAAAAATTAATTACTCGGTTGAGTTATTTAAGGGTACAATTAAACCTAACTATAAATATGAAACTGTAGATTAATCCCATATTAATAAATTACTCCTTCTTTGATATCAAACGAATCATTAACGAATTAATTTATGAGATTAGTTGAGAGACATATTATCCAAAAGCATCATCGGTTTTATGCTGAAATTGATCGACTATGTTTCTTGTCTAAAAATCTCTATAACTATGCTAATTATTTAGTTCGTCAGTCTTTTATCTTTGAAAACACTTACCGTAATTATCATGACATTCAGAAAACCCTGCAATCTCAACAAGACTATCAAGCTATGCCAGCTAAAGTTTCTCAACAAGTTTTAATGATACTTGATAGAAACTGGATAAGTTTTAAAGAGTCTAATTTAGCTTATAAAAAAAAACCATCAAAATTTAAAGCCCGTCCTCGTCTCCCTGGATATAAACATAAGGTCAAGGGCAGAAATGTGGTGGTTTATACGGCGCAAGCTATCAGCAAAAAGCAACTTAAGCAGGGTATTATTAATCCAAGCAAGACCAAGATTTACCTAAAAACCAAGGTAGAACCTTCAAAAGTAAAGCAAGTTCGTCTTGTTCCTAGACTTAACCATTATGTAATTGAGGTCATTTATGAAACAAATAAACAACAGTGCGAGTTAGAAGAAAATCGTTACGCTAGTATTGATATTGGCTTAAACAATTTAGCTACATTAACTTTCAATCAAGCCGACATTAAACCGCTCTTGATAAATGGCAAACCGTTAAAATCTATCAATCAATACTATAACAAGGTTAAAAGCGAATTACAATCTCTTTTGGGAGAAAATAAATCAAGCCAGAAACTAAAAAAACTTTGTAATAAAAGAGAATTCAAGCTTAATGATTATCTCCACAAAGCATCTCGTTTGATTATTGATACTCTCATTAATCAGAAAATAGGAACTCTGATTATTGGTCACAATCCTGACTGGAAACAGAAAATCAACTTAGGGAAAAGAAATAACCAAAATTTTGTATCTATTCCCTATAATAAGCTTATAGAAATGTTATCTTATAAGGCGGAGATGGTGGGAATCAAGGTAATTATTACTGAAGAATCTTATACATCAAAAGCTTCTTTTCTAGATAATGACCCGCTTCCTGTTTATCAGAAAGGTCAAAAAAATCAAGTAACTTTTTCTGGGAAAAGAGTAAATAGAGGTTTGTATCGCACTGGCAAAAGAAAATTAATCAATGCCGATGTTAACGGTTCGTTGAACATCATGAGAAAAGCAGTCCCAAATGCCTTTAGCTATGGGATAGAGGGTGTTGTAGTTCACCCAGTCAGGGTAATACCGCCAAAATAAAGATATGTCATATTTGTCTATATTTTTATGAACTAT
>NEED01000060.1 GCA_002110465.1 unicellular cyanobacterium SU2
ACCCTTAAATAACTCAACCGAGTAATTAATTTTTGTTAAGGAGGAGAAGAGTAAGTACAGAAAAACTCAGTATATTTGTTGTTGTTTGACTACATAAGACTATATTTCTGTTGAATGTTTATGATACCTATTCAACCAAGAGTCTTTTTTTCTTCTCTCTCCTACTTACCCTTGGGCTGAGCCACAGTCCAAGCCCCCTCCATTGAGGAAAGATAGTTAAAAAAAGTAAAATATTTTCGTTTCTAAGAAGCAATTTTTTCTATTTCAGAAGATTTTGACTTGCCAAATGTTATCACTAAACTTTTAATAGTAGCTGCAAGAGGAACCGCCGTAATTAATCCGATAAAGTCGCCGACGGTTGCTCCTACAGTAACAGATAGTAAAATTACAATAGGATTGAGTCCGGTTAATTTTCCTAGTAAACGAGGAGGAATAGTATTTTCAATTATTTGATCAATTAAAAGTACGATGACTAAAACTTTTAAGCCAACCCAAAAATTCCCTAGTAATAAAATAAAACTGACTCCAAATAAACCTATAATTGCGCCAAATGGTATAAAACCCAGGGTTCCTATGGTTAAGCCAAACAATAAAGGAAAGGGAGTTTGTAAAATATATAGGGTAGGAATTATTGTTATATTTAAAGCGGTTGCTAATACTAACTGATTGAGTAAATAATTATTAAAATTACGATAAAGGGTTTGTTGAATTGTTTCCCCTATATCAGCAGATAGCCAAAACTGTAAAGAGTTTTTTATGAGTGAGTTACCATAGAACAAGAAAAATATTGTTAAAACAAAAATGAAGAAAATATTCAAAATACTTCCAATAGCACCAAAAATAAATTGAGGGATTCCCTTGATAAAAGCTTGTAGTTGTTGTTTAAAGTTTTCGGCTAGATTAGAAATAATCTCGTCACTATCAACAATGGCACTATGTCTTTTTGCCCAATCTCCCAAACTATCAACTTGAAAAGTAGCTGATTGAATCCAACTTGGCAATATATTAATTAATTCAGAAAATTTAATAATAATAATAGGAGTGACAAAAATAGCAATTATGCCAAATGCGAGAGCAAAACTCACAAAAACCAAGAAAATTGCATAACCTCTATTCAAGTCTAATCTATTTTGTAAAAACCGAATAGGATGATTTAACAATAATGAGAGAAAGCCAGCTAAAATCACCGAAGAAATTATTCCCTGAAAGGCATTAAAGACAAAAGCAAAAACCCAAATATTAAGAACAAATAAAGGAAAGGCTAACCCTAGAAAAATCCAAGAAGGAATGTTAAAACGATGGCTAAAATCATTGACCATTATTGTTTCTTCTTGTTTCATGATTTGACTCTGAATTTAAAAGAGCTTAAGAGTAACTTTGCTGAAGAAAAATCCACAAACTTTCAATTAATTTGAAGATTCACACTTAGTATATAGCTTGAAAGTCAAAGTAGACAAGTAAGGAAAAATCTATTCTTGCTTTCCTTTGTCATCAAGATTCAGATCAAATTGAAGATATTCAATGCCAAAATAGGATAGAGTAAACTAAGCTAAGTGTAGATATTTACTTTGCAAAAATGACCATAGCTAATCTTCTGACGAACGATACCCTTTTGGTTGCCCTGCTCTATCTGACTTTGAGCTTTGTCTATCTATTGATTATTCCTGGGATGGTTTACTTTTATCTCAATAGTCGTTGGTATGTGGCGAGTTCCTTTGAGCGGGGATTTATGTACTTTCTGATGTTTTTCTTTTTCCCTGGAATGTTACTGTTGAGTCCTTTTTTGAATTTTCGACCCAAACGCCGTAATATAACGACTTAGTGCGAAGAAAACCTCTATAACTTGAACCAGTTAACACATCATGCGACGAATTGATGTTATTGCCATTGGAATTGGCGTTTTTGCAGCAGGTGGAGTAATCTACCTGTTTTTTCAGGCTGTTGGGTTTGATGGGGTATCTGCCGGAATCTGGAGTCAGGCGTTATTAGTCGCGGGTTTAGTGGGTTGGACTCTGACCTATCTGTTTCGGGTAATGGGAAAAAACATGACTTATAACCAACAAGTCAAAGACTACGAAGATGCGGTTTTACAAAAGCGACTTGAACAAATGACCCCAGAAGAACTCGAAAAATTACAACAGGAAATCGAACAAGAACAATCAACTCCCCATAACCATCAATGACAGTTATCTTTAAGGCAAAAACCCTTAACTTCTAACTTCTGACTTCTGATTTGATAACTTAAACTATGACCTCAGTTTCTGACTGTTTCCAATCCTTGCGCGATCGCGGACAATGTGCCTTAATTCCCTTTATTACGGCTGGTGATCCTGATTTAAAGACCACTGCCCAGGCCTTGCGCCTCCTTGATCGTTCAGGGGCAGATTTAATTGAATTAGGGGTTCCCTATGCTGACCCCCTGGCTGATGGACCGGTGATTCAAGCGGCCGCTACTCGCGCCTTACGAAGTGGGGTTAAACTAGAAGCCGTGTTAGGGATTGTTAAACAAGTTTCTCCTGAAATTAAAGCCCCGATTATTTTATTTACTTACTACAACCCCATTTTTTATCGGGGCGTAGAAGTCTTTCTTAAACAAGTTAAAGAGGCTGGTGTTAAGGGTCTCGTTGTCCCTGATTTGCCCCTAGAAGAGGCTGAGAACTTGTTAAAACCTGCGGCTGAGAAGGGGATTGAAGTAACCTTATTGGTAGCTCCTACTAGCCCCATTGAACGAATTGAAGCGATCGCCCGTCAATCTCAGGGATTTATTTACCTGGTAAGTGTGACAGGGGTAACGGGAGTGCGATCGCAAGTGGCTACCAGGGTAGAAGAATTGCTCACCAGTTTACGAAGTGTGACTGAAAAACCCATTGGGGTTGGTTTTGGCATCTCTGAACCTCAACACGCCCTCCAGGTTAAAAATTGGGGTGCAGACGCAGTGATTGTGGGTAGTGCTATTGTTAAACGGTTAGCCAAAGGAACCCCCGAACAAGGATTAAAAGAGGTTGAAGAGTTTTTAAGGAGTTTGAAACAAGCAATTAATTAGGGTTTGCAGCAAAAAGTCTTTTAGCGAAGATAGGACATCTCCCCTAACCCCCCTTTTCAAGGGGGGCAGGCAATAGGCAATAGTTTGACTGTCTAATAATAAAACCAGAATAAATCACGGTGAAAATAATTTCCCGTGACTATTAAAATCTTATACATTAGGTAGGCTTCAATCTAATTCTAATACTAAGCAGCTTTTTCGTTTTTTTGAGATAACTTACACTTAAATGCAGCACCAAATCCCATAGCAGTTCCTACCCCTAAAAGCGTTAGAGGTTCAGGAACTACATTAACTTGTCCTCTGATTTCTCCTGCTGGGTTAAGAGAAGTATGAATGTTGATGTACCATAAATCGCTCAGAAGACCTGCTTCTTGAGTGTCAGTAAGGGTAGCAGAACCCATCATGGGACTGGTTAATCCACTAATATCTCCAATATTGACCTGAACTCCAGCCGTTGCACCAGGTGCTGCGGGTCCATGAAAATGGGCAGCAACAGGGTCGTCTGATAATCCACTAAACAGAATATTCCAATTCAGGAGATTATCATGAGTATCATAGGTCAAATTAGCAAACCCAGAAGCCCCAGGAACTGGGGTAGGAGCCGGAATTTCTTGATCTTGGTCTAGGGTAGCTGTTAGATGGATAGTGTGTGCTTCGGCGGCTTGGGAAAGTCCTAGGATAGTTGCAGCAACAGTCAATCCCAGAAGTGATTTTTTGGACATTTGCATCATTGTTTTTAACAAAATTGTTTAGTTTTGTCTATAATCAGCTTGGCAAATGCTAACGTCTCTTGTATAAAACTTATTAGACTTTTAGATTTTTTTTCCATTTTTGTCTAATAATTTTTTCTATACTTTATTTTAAGAATTATTCCTAAAATTTTGGTTAAAAGTTTGACTTGATTCAAGGATTCTTCTATACAAACAACTCTAGTTAAATTGTCAATTCCATGACTTCTCCCTATTACTGGCAAGACGCGATCGCTTATTTATCTGAGCAAGATGCAATTATGGCACAATTAATCGCTACTTACTACGATGAAAGTTTAACTAATTATCACAATCCTTTTTATACGTTAATGCGGGCAATTGTCGGACAGCAAATTTCTGTTAAAGCGGCTGATGCTATTTGGGGAAGATTAGAATTAAATATACAAACGTTTTCCCCAGAAACATTTTTAGGAATAGAAGAAACTCAATTACGTCAATGGGGATTATCTCGTCACAAAATCAGCTATATCACCAATATTGCTTATGGGTTTAAAGATGGCACTCTTACGCCTCATCTTTGGTCACAAATGAGCGATCAAGAGGTAGCAAAACAACTCATATCTATCAAAGGAATTGGACGGTGGACGGCTGAAATGTTTCTGATTTTTCATTTACATCGCCCCGATATTTTTCCTATTGCTGATTTGGGATTAATTAACGCGATCAACTGTTATTATACTAAAAAATCACCCTTGTCAAAAACTGATATTTTGGAATTATCTCAACAATGGAAACCTTATCGAACAGTAGCAACTTGGTATTTATGGCGGAGTCTTGATCCTGTTCCAGTACAGTATTAGATTGCTTAACGCCTAATTCCTTTTGATCAATTTTACCAAGATGCTAGAAAATTAGCTGCTAAAGAAATGGGTTTAGCGTTAGAAGCTTTCCCCATAGAGTCTTCTTTCACAACCGATAATACTCTAGACTCTGACTCCTCACCTCTTTAAAATAAAGTTGTAAGACTAAATTCGATGTAATTTTAGCAAACTGTTCATGAATGAAAAAGTATCCCCTAAAGTTGCCTTAGTCACTGGTGCATCTAGTGGTATTGGCAAGGCGATCGCCCTTCGTTTGGCTACTGATGGTTATCGTCTGGCTATTTGCGCCCGTCGTCAGGATAAGTTACAGCAATTAGCAGAAAAGTTAGAAGGATTAGGGGCTGAAGTTGTCACCCAAGGGGTTGATCTGCGTCAAGAAGCTAGTATTTTGTCCTTTTTTGATAAAATCCGTCAAACTTGGGGTGGAGTTGATGTATTGGTCAATAATGCGGGTTTAGGCCACAAAGAACCCTTGATGAGTGGGGAAACAGAAGCGTGGCGAGAAATGCTAGAGGTGAATGTGTTGGCTTTGTGTATTTGTACCCGTGAAGCGGTTCAAGATATGGAGGATAAGGGTGGCCATATTATTCATATTAGTTCTATGAGTGGTCATCGGGTTCCTTTGGGTAGTGGGGTTTATGCAGCCAGTAAATATGCGGTGCGCGCTTTGACGGAAGCGTTACGACAGGAATTAAGACAAGCAAACAGTCGGATAAAAATATCAGCTATTAGTCCAGGTTTTGTTGAAACAGAATTTGCTGAAAAATATAATCAGAGTGAGGAAAAAGCTAAGGAACTTTATAGTCGTTTTCCTATGCTACAACCAGAGGATATTGCTAATGCGGTAGGGTATTTGTTATCCCAACCAGATTATGTTCAAGTTCATGATATTTTATTACGTCCTACACAACAAATGAGTTGATTTTTGTCTTAAAATAGAATTATTTAGTTTCAATCCCTCATAGGGATTCTTAATAGTTGAAACACTGATAACCAAACAGATAAAGGGTTCTTTTCGTTGTGTTTCAATCCCTCATAGGAATTCTAATATCAAATGGAAAAAAGAATGCTACAAATAGTAGAGAACAGAAAATTCAAAAACAAGGCCTATGTCCCGAATATTGAAGCTAGAAGTGATTGAGTCCACCGAAACCTTAAAAGAAAAGATAAGAACGGAGAAAAATACTCGCAAACAACAAAGATTAGATATTGGTGTCAAGATGAATCAAGAATGGGGTTAATTACATGATGGTCGAGAAAAATCACAGGAATAGGAGTTCAGCCTGTTGGAGTAGAACAATGGTGTTTTGATAGTTTGCTGGTTATATGGTTTAGTAGAGCCGCGTAGTGGAAAAAGTTTTTGGAGAGAATTTTCTCATCTAGATAGTATTTGTTTTGAAAAATATTTAGAACTATTTTCTCAAGAATATCCAGATGATTTACATATTATTCAATTAGATAATGGTCGATTACATACAGCTAAAGCTTTAGAGATACCTGAGAATGTAGTCTGGATTTTCCAACCTCCTTATAGTCCTCAAATTAATCCCATTGAACGATTATGGAAAGAAATCAAAAAGAAACTCAAATGGGAAATTTTTAGTGATCTTAATCAATTGAGAGATTCCCTTAAAGATATTCTCAACGATTTAACCGCACAAGACATTACTTGTGTTACCTTTTGGACATTTTTGCAGGAGGCTCTATTCGTAGCAAACATTTAGCGATTTGATATTACTCGCCTTTCAGCTCTAGGATTGATGCGGTGAATGATTTGGATAAGTATCTCGACTAATTTATCGGTAGTTTCTTGAGTTCTCAGCCAGCAAAAAGCAGATAATAAGGTGTAGCGACGGCTATCTGGATGACGGCGTAATTCTCTGGGTGGTTCTACTGCAACTCGCTGTTTGTAGAGAAGAAGAACTTTATTAGAAATTCCACCGAATAGATTATCTGGTAATTCTAGTTGGCGCAGTTATTCTAATATAGCCAGGAGGATATTTGAAACTACCAGCTACTCCATCTATTTCTTCAGCAATTGCCAATAATTCCATTTCTTTCCATCTTTTACCGATAATTTGCATACCAAGGGGTAAACCATTTCAGCAATAACTTGAGTAAGTTGATGAGCAACCATTCCCATGACCTCTTAGTTTTCCCCCTTCTTGTTGTTTGTTCTTCGTGGAGAAAGAAGGCAAGCCGCTAAAATTCCGCCAATCAAGCCAAACAGATGAGCTTGCCAAGAAACATTAGGAGCGGAGGGTAAAGCCTGCCAGATGAGAGAGCCATAAAAAAACCCGACCCCTAAAGAGATGGCGATAGAGAGCATTTTCCGTTTAAAGAAACCATCTAAAAGCAAAAACCCTAGGTAACCAAAGATCACTCCCGATGCTCCCACCGTGACTGAGTCCATGGGACTAATCAACCAAACCCCTAAGCCACTAATGAACATTGAGATCATAGTAACTAGCCAGAACTCTTTGACACTTTGTAGAACAATCAAGCCGCCAAAAAGGAGGAAAGGTGGTGTATTTGCCATAAGATGAACCCAAGAACCATGGAGAAAAGGGGCCAAGACAATGCCGAGTAACCATCTGGGGTTTCGCGGATGAATGCCATAAGCGTCAAGCTGTAATCCTGGCAGCAACCAATTGAGAGTTTCTAATACCCACATAATTCCAACCAAGATTCCCAAACTGAAAAAAGCTTCTATGAAGTGTTGGCTAAAATTTTTCTGGGGTTGAGTCATTTTTGGCTCCAGTTATCAATAATATTACTCATTCATAGCTTCCGATGGTGCTGCTTCTCAAGGGCAGCCGAAGAACAGTTAGAGTCAGCCGGGATAATACCCAACTCCTGTTGTAAAGTCTTGAGTGGTTTAGCCCATTCTTTTTCCCATTTAATGGTCAAAAGGTTTTTGCTATTTTCCCCAATTTTTTGACCACAGTTAAGAGCATTCATGACCGGAAAATACCAGTCTGGTTCTAAGGCACAATGGGCAATAGTAGCTCCAATAACTATTGATGAGCTAGGAGCTCGAAGTTGGGAAAAATAAACCATAGCCACGCCCAGTTCCCCCGCGATACTGGTGTCAAAACCTGTCACAATATGATACCAGTCATGGGTTTTCATTCGCAGGTTTTGGATATAGTCAAGGGGACTGTTCCCCTCAAAGCCTAATTTTTTCAAAGCAAAGTCTGGGTCTAACCCTTGGGATAACATATCTTGGGCAAAAATGTGCCCAACGGTCTCATCAGGTAAAGCTAATAAGTCTCTAAAATCAAGATCAGATGGTTGATAGTTTTCCTCATATAAGGACATCAACTCAGGGCAAGATTGAATAAATTTAGACCAAGCTTCTAGGAGGATAGGAATATTTTGGAGACTAGATATATTGACAATATTTTCGGCATCGTCAGGATGTTGAACATATTCTAGATAAGCCTTTAATCCTCGATGAAGAAGAGTATAAGTTGAAGGAGTAACGAATCTTTTCATGGCAGCACTTTTTTAGGTTAATTAATGGTAATTTAGAAAAATATAGCAAACAGGAATGATTCATGAGATATCTTTTTTCTTGTCTGTCTACTATTCACTGTTTCCTGTTCCTTTGTACTCAGACTTACTTCTCACAACTGAACTACTGATTGCTATCGTAACAAACTTTCCTGGGGACTAACTTTTTACCTTCATTATTGAAGAATATCTAGGGCAGATGTTTCTATAGCATTATCAAAGAAGCGTTGAACCATTGTGGGAAATAACTTAGCGGCACGTCCTCCTTTACGCATATAATTTTGACCATATCCATACAGACGAATACTAAGAATAACGAAATAAAGACTAGCTAATTTAAAATCAAACCACGCATCATCAATAGAGTAATTAGAAACACCATTATTGATTAATACTTGATGCCATAAACGAACTAATTCTAATTGGTGTCCTTTTCTTTGGACATTAATTTCACTACCACCAACGAGACGAGCAATATCAAAAGCACCCATGCTGCGACCGGCTAGTTGCCAATCGAGAATCATTGGTTCTTTTTCATTATCAGGATTTAAAAGAATATTATCAGCCCGCAAATCATTATGAACTAACGTATAGGGTCTATGTTTAACTGTTTCTATCATCCAATCGAAGTTGGTTTGAATTTGTTGAAAAAGTTTGACTCCTTTTATTCCTATAATTGGAGTCGCCAAAACAATGCAATTATCAAAATTATCATTAAAAGTCTGACTCATTCTGGCTGAATCCTTTAGTAACCAAGATAAAGATTCTAAAGATTCATCTTGCCAAAAATGAGCATGAAGCTTACCAATATTTTCAATAATATTTTGAACTTGACGATGGGTTAAACCTTTAACCTGATCTCCTCCTTCAAGAGAAGATAAATATTCCATAGCTAAGAGTTTATGATGAGAATTTAACTGCGTAAAATAAACGTGGGGTAAGCGAATAGGAAAAGATGGAGCTAAGTTTTGATAGAAAAGAATTTCTCTTTCAAAAGCATTAAGAGACTCTCCTACTTCTTTAAATTGAGGATTTTTAGTTGTTTCTTTGAGCAGTAACTGATGTAATAAATGAGGTTGGTCATCATTATAATTTAAGTTCATCACTTTAGTTTCGCTGAGAAACCCTACTTCTTCACCAATAGTTTTACTTTCGAGAGATTGGATATAGTGGTCGTTGTCAAGCATTCCTACTGTTCTTAATTGTTGAGTTAACCAGCTAGGATTAGTCGGATCTGCTTGAACAATTTCTGAGTGAGATTGATTGGTGTTAGTTGATGTCAACATACTTGAAAATCCTCAAATCTTTATATGATTTAAGTTAAAGAACAGATATGTCAGAGATATAACGAGATGTTGCGAATCATGTGAAGCGGGTTTATTTGGATAAATTCTTATCTTAAAAGATGTGTAGTGTGTATTTAGAGAATTGGTATTAGACACATCAGAGAAATCAGACCGCCATCTGGCTGACATTTGCTACCTATAAATTAAAAACATCTCGAAACACAGATCAACAGCCAAAAAGGAGAAACAATCATGCAACTAAAATATCGCGGCATTTCCTATAATCTGACTTTTACACCAATAAACATGACCGATACTGGTTCTCAGGCAACCTATCGAGAAGCTACTTATTCTCTACAACAGCCTCAATCTCTCCCTGAATGCCCTCATCGTCAGCTAACTTATCGTGGCATTTCCTATACAGAAGGTTATTGAGACTTAACTGATTTCAGGATTACTTTGTTGAACTCTCCATACTTTTTTTAGTTTTCTTAGCTTAAGCAAGCGGTAACGAAAATCTAAAAATGGAACCCTGACCCAGTTGGCTTTCTACCTCGATTTGGCCCCCTTGTAGTTCAACTAATCGCTTAGTAATCGCCAGACCAATGCCAGTTCCTTTCTTATGCTGTTTGCGTGACTGGGGCGATCGCCAGAATCGCTCAAAGACTAAGGGGATTTCATCGGGGGCTATGCCACACCCCGTATCTTCAACAGAAATCCAAATTTCGGTCGGATTACTCCAGGCTCGAAGTTCAATGGTTCCTTGTGGTGTATGACGGATGGCATTGCTCAATAAGTTGACTAGAATTTGTTCAGTGCGATCGCGATCGGCCAGTACCATGGGTAGATGAGGCGGATAGTCTGCGGCGAGTGTTGGCCCCACATCAAGTAGTTGGGAAGAAAATCGCTGAATAAGTTCCTCAATCAACAGACGTAAATCCAAAGGATAAAGATTGAAAGGAAGATGTCCGCTTTCAGCTTGAGACAACTCCTGCAAATCATTCACTAATCGCTCTAGCCGTCGAGTTTCCCTCAACATCATCTCACCAGTTTCCAGGGAAAGGGAACTTTGGGAGTTAACAGAATCTTCTAAATGGCATCGTAAGATCGTTAGGGGTGTTCGTAGTTCGTGAGTCAAATCGCCGAGCAATTCGCGCCGTCGTTGCTCTACGTCCTCTACACTAAGGGCTAGACGATTAAAGCTGGTTCCCAACTGAGCAAGTTCAACAATATCGCAGGGAGGGACTCGCTCAGTAAAATGACCCGATGCAAATTGACGGGAAATGCGCTCCATTTTCACAAGCGGTCGCACAATTCGCTGGGAAACCCGAATACTTAAAACCATGGCAGCTCCTAGCCCCACCAGTAAAGCCCACAAGGTACTGCTATTCCAAGTTGTCTGGAAGCTCTCAAAGATAGTTAATTCCGTTTCTTGAATGAGTACGCCAGCATCTTCTAAGGTATCGAGATGGATCGAAAAAATATGATGAGAAGCCGCTTTACTAATAACGATAAAACTGACTAAACTCACTATCATCACTACCAAGTGGGATCTGATTAAGTGGACTCGTAATCTAGCCCGTGCCATAGCAATGGGTTTCCTCTACTTAGTTGAACATTAAGAATCTTCAAACTTATAGCCTAGTCCAACAACGGTTTTGATAAAACTCGGCTGGTTTGGCTTAAGCTCCACTTTCTTGCGCAAACGAGCAATATGAGTATCTACCACTCGCTCATCACCAAAAAAGTCATCTCCCCAAAGTTTTTCAATCAGTTGGGTACGACTCCAAGCTCGACCTGGATGACTTAAAAAAGTAGCCAGAAGCTCAAATTCAAGAGCGGTTAAGTCCAATGTTTCTGTCTGAGTTTCAAGATGACGTTGCGCCAGGTGTTGATTGAGATCGATGGTGAAGTGTTCAGTTTTGTAAATCTTGGGGCGTTCTTCCTCTCGTAAGCTACGTCTTAAAAGTGCCCGAATTCTGGCCACTAAGACCATCGGACTAAAGGGTTTGACCACATAATCATCGGCCCCTGTTGACAGACCAATAACCCGATCTATATCTTCTCCTTTGGCGGTTAACATTAGGATATATGGGTCAGGAGATTGGGCTAGCTTGCGAATTCGAGTACAGACTTCCAAGCCATCCATCTCAGGGAGAGCCCAGTCTAAAATTACTAAAATCGGTTTAAGCTCTTGACAATAGCGGATAGCTGCCATTCCATCAAAACAAGTGTGACAGTTAAATCCTTCTTTCTCTAAAAACTGCTGAATAAAGTGGGCAATTTCGGCTTCATCATCAACAATCAGAATGGTTTCTTTCATTGACAGATTTCTAAACTCTTCTTTCGCTTCCCTATCTGCAAGTTTAGAAGTTAAAGTCGTCTGTGTCCATCCTAAAAAATAATTAATGATTAATGAACTACCCCAACTTTTCAAAAATCGGGGTAATTCATCGAAAAATTGGGTCTGAAACGTCTGTTTGAAGATTAATCAAGCTGATTTTTTCTTGGATATTAGTAATGAAGTGTATTTAATTGTCTAGACAATTAAATACACTTCAATCAACACTGGTGAGGCGGTGACTGTTCATTGGTGACTGAAGTTGACTATCTTACTGCACAGATGCTGCCCACGCCATCGCATCCCAGAATCGAAGTTCGTAAGCCTGAATCAAACGGGCAGCCCTAGCGATCCGCTCCCCAGGGATTTGATGGGAAAGATCAAAGTCAATGGCATCAAGCATAGTCTCCTTATCTTCTGGTTGCTCAGAAAATATATCGAGAAAACGGGTTTGTGAAGCACTGAAACCATAATGCTTTCGCAAGGCAGTACTCATCCTCTGGCAGTTAGCCCCCCAAACGGGGAAGTTAACCCCTAAGCCGCCAATGATCTCGGCTGGCGAACCATTATCTGCCAACCACGAGACGTAGCACCCATAAGCAAAAGCATCCGGATCTATCTCAAAATCCTCAAGAGCCGCTTGCTCCATCCCCAGCTTTTGTGCCAAGGTTAGCAGTGCGCAATAGGCAGCCATCTCTGTCTGAAGCATTCCGTAGAAATAATCGCCGAATTGGCTGCCTCCGAATCGCTGAAGCATCTGAGCATCAGCGCGAATAATACTGACCATCAGGTGATACTGGTTCCCGATAAATGAACGGAGGGCGACCTCGGACAACTGCCCTCGCTCAAGTGCATCGAGATACGGATGATTGCGGATCTTTTCTGAGATCTCAATTAGATCGGTGCGAATCTTTTGGCTCAGTGCTTCGGCAGGCTCGGTTTTTGAATTGTTGTTAACCAGTAAAGTAACCATCTTTTTCTCCTTGCTTTCGCTTTTCAAGATATTTTTAATCTAAGTAATCTCTATGTCATTAGCTTAGAGAGCTTGTGACTAAAATGTGTCTCTGGACTTAATCGAGTTTTTCCCAGTTAAATTGTGATGTGAGTGACAAGAAAATGACATAAGAGGGGATTAAGGTCAAAGAAGAAAGAGAAAAGAAGAGGAAAAAGAAAATGAAAAGACAAAGTAGACAATCGATATGGAATCAGATGCTCAATGGTTGTCAAAGTTGGATGGGAAGTGTATCAGAGGGAGGATTAAAACAGGAGTTATTGACCTTAGTGCATGGAAATACGGCTACAGCTGACAGATTGCTCAATGGGGAAAAAAGACAGCATCCTAATCACACAGAGAAATGGTATTTAGAAAAAGTCATTTATGACTTGCAAAGAGGCCGTTAATCGCGCCTCCTCCTCAAGTATTTATTATCACCTGAATGAGCGTGAACTTGAAGTTAGCTCAATACGATAATTTTCACCATTACTCCAAACATAAAACAAGGTCACAATAGTCATGAAAAATCAAATTGAAAACCCTCAAATCAAATTAGAATCAAACGCTCTTTTGCCAAATCATCACATTAGTCGTGAAGTCTTAGCTTTTGGTTATCCTCAAGGGATAGAAGGAAAAATCTTAGAATTAGTGCGCTACACAATCCCATCAGGAATAATTCTTCCACCCCATAGCCATCCAGGAATGCAAATAGAACGAATTGAACTAGGGGTACTAACCTATACAGTAATTGAAGGAACAGCTAAAGTTATACGAGCTAATCAGCACACTCAATTACTACAAGCAGGGGAGACAATTTATCTGTGTAGTGGTGATTCCCTAACGGAACCGGCTGGGATGATCCATTACGCCAAAAATGAAACGAATAGTCCGATTATTCTTTATTCAAGTTCTCTATTTGAGGTTAATCAACCCAAAGTGATAACTACTGCACCACAATCGTGCATCGGAAAGCTGTGGGATGGCTAACCAAATTATCCCCAGTCCATAGTTATTACTTTCGTCTACTTTACTAACTTGACAATTATTGGTTATTTCTTCGCTAACTCGAGAACTTAGCTTGGAAGTAACTGATAAACAGAGGACAAAACAATGGCAACGAATCTATTCAACGACGTATTAAGCAACTCTCAAAAAAAGCTTCAGGAGTTTCCAACCTCGGATTTATCTGATGTAACCCAAAGAGAAGATCAGGAGATTTTTTGGCTAACCATAATTGCGCTTAGTTTATCGATGGTGACCATTTTTTTGTTTGCTTAAAGAAAACATGGAACAGTAATCATTCAGTCATGACTAAGTTGTCAAGGGGGTAATATAAATAAGCATACTATAGTTTTACATGACAGGTTCGATAGGACTATTGTTAAATATTTTTGAAGGAGAAAAGTGATGAATAAAAATCTGCTCTGGCAATTAGCGGTATTTGTTCTAGTGCTGCTAGCTTTAAACGTTTTTTTCCAAATGCATATTTCAATTCTTGGTAGCTTACTATTAACAGTAATTCTTTCATTTGTTTTTAATTTTATTCAAACGCGCCGTTGAAAGAAGAAACTTGATTTAAGGGCGTTGCATCATAATGGGATGATTTGGTATTTTATCCTAGTTTTTTTTAGGAATTTAACAGAAGGCGGGGGCTAGTTACCGAGAGCCGTATGAAGTGAAAGTTTCATGTACGGTTCGGATTGGGAGTTGTGGTAGGTAACTACCACTTCGACCCCTAATAGGTTAGACCAGAGAATCTCAAAGAGCTTCCCTACTCCCGATCGCAACAAGACGAGGTGAAAAAACTGTGTGAGCGTCTCTCTCAAATCCAGGTTTTGGATGTGTCCAAGCCTGTCCGAGATTTCTTGGCTGGTCTGGGAAAATTGGATCGTCCTTAGTTGACGGCGTTGGAGGAGGGAATGCTTTTGTTCCTTGAAAATCAAAGTGCTACTTGAGCGAATAACAATGGTATTTAATTAAATGACAAATACCACGAATTGAAGTGAAATTGCCATAGCAATAACACGAACACGACACAACGGCTGATTAGAGTTAAAGAAGAAAGATAAAGAGGAACTAGGAAATGAATACACAAGATGTAAAAGCAATCTGGGAGCAAATCATTAATAATTGTCAAAGCTTGACCAATAGTAACTCACAAGGTCAATTAAAACAGGAGTTAATGACTCTAGTGCATGGAAATGCCGCTACCGCTAATCGCTTACTCACTGGAGAACAAAGACGTCATCCTAACCATACACAGCAATGGTACTTAGAAAAAGTTATTTATGATTTACAACGCGGCCGTTAAAAAGAACCTGGCTAAATCTGAGAGGACAAGACTATGAAAACAACTACATTAACTCCAACACCAATCAATGATCTCCAAGAAAAACAAGAAGATTCTCTGTTTGAGCTAACCCTCAACGCTCAAGTGATGGGTCTCGAAGGGCATCTAGGCCAGTTGACTCGTATAATAGTCAAGGCAAAAACCATGCAAGTCAGTTACATCGTTGTGGAACTCTCAGGATTATTTGGGTTTGAGAAATATTTAGTACCAATTGATTATATTAGCTCAACAACGCCCCAATTAATCAATCTTAATTGCACTCAAAACGAGTTGATGGGAATGAAACCCTATTGCGAGACTCACTATATTGAAAATGAATATTGGGAACGTGAAATGCTCTATTGGCCTTGGGACAGTGTCAGCTATGCGAGTGATGCCTTGATGTCATGGTCATATCCATTCCCAGAGCGAATGATGTCTTACATGATAGTGGAAAAAGAAAATCTGCTCCCAGGAGAATTAGCAATAAGCGATGATGTTCAAGTAGAAGCATTGGACGGTTTGCTCGGAAAAATTGATGGGTTGTTAGTCTCTAAAAATACTCAGATGCTTAAGGTTTTATTGGTACGTAGTAGGAATTTCCTCAACCTAAAAGAAAGACTGTTTCCGGCTAAGGCGATTAATAAGATTGAAGACAACAAAGTCTACTTAAAATCTGAAAAAAAAGCTCTGAATTCTCTTCCCTCTATGTCGAGAAGACGTTTCTTTAATCAAACTCATCATGATTATAATCAAGATGTTTTTGCTCTAGTCTAATAAGTTTTAAATTAGAAACATCTTGAAAAGACAGAGATTTACCTAAGCAAGAAGTTTTGACAATGAAAACCGATAAATTACCTCAAGTGCAAGGATAGTGATAAATATGTAGTGATAGCAAAAATTAATTGATGTAAAAATACTTATTTTTTTACTTACAGCAGTTTGCGACTCTACGCAGTACAGTAACAACAGTGAGCAAACCAATTTCTAATATCAAGTTCTGTGATTAAATCTAATCCTAAAGATATGGCTTCTTCGAGCAACTCACGAGAACGAGCAGCGACCTCAATTTCTTTAACGTCTTGCCAATAATCAAGGGATTGCAGATTTTAGATTTTAGATTTTGGATTGACCCGGAGCTTAAAAGACTCCGGGCTTGGGATTGATGATGGTAGATTTTAGACGGGCGGCTTAAAGGTCGGAAATAATTCCGACCCCGCGCCCTCATTTATTGTAGATTTTAGAGGATAGATTTGAGATTTACCCATGCTTGAAAGCAAGGGCTTGTATTTACTCAATCACCAATTACCAATCACCAATTCTTTAATCTCTGGTCAACGCGAAGCTTTTGCACTCTTTCCGTGGCCGCTTGACTTGATTTTAGGGTTTTTTTTCGGTTTAATCTTCTTTGTTGTAAGAAGCGACAGATATTAGTGATAGATGACTTCACACCTGTTTCGAGGGCGATCGCTTCTTGTAACTCTTCTAAAGTAGCATCGTTTTTCTCGGCGACTAATCGTTCAACTGTCTGTGTATGTTCAGCTAATCGTCGAGCAAATCCTTTGCCTCTAGAACGAGCAGCTATTTCTCCTGATTCTCGATATCGCTTGAGCAAAATTTGGATGAAGCTGAGACTTACTTTAAATCTTTTTGCTAATTGTCTTTGTGATTCCTCTTGATTTTGGTAAGCTTCAATGATTTTCTGACGTAAATCAATAGAATAAGATTTCACTGTAATCCCAAACCTACTAAAAATTTCGTCAAATCGTTTCAATCCCTCATAGGGATTCTTAATAGTTGAAACTTGAAAGTTTGAAAAGTTTAAACAGTATGTTTCCCCGTTTCAATCCCTCATAGGGATTCTTAATAGTTGAAACTAATTCCTACTTTAGATTTTAGTTTACCTGAAACGTTTCAATCCCTCATAGGGATTCTTAATAGTTGAAACCCCGATATGCCGAGTTTAAGCTGTCGGTCAAGGCTCGTTTCAATCCCTCATAGGGATTCTTAATAGTTGAAACCAACTGGAGAAACGCAGGGGTCTATGTTTCCCGCGTTTCAATCCCTCATAGGGATTCTTAATAGTTGAAACTGGACATTGGTTAGCCCTCTAAGCGCGAAAGTCTCTGGTTTCAATCCCTCATAGGGATTCTTAATAGTTGAAACCCCGTAAGAATCAGACAATTTCCTAATTAACCCATGTTTCAATCCCTCATAGGGATTCTTAATAGTTGAAACCTTCAATCTCTTCATCGGTGGGGATTTTTCTATCTCGCTTGGTTTCAATCCCTCATAGGGATTCTTAATAGTTGAAACCTTGGCCGCTTTAATCAGCTTTGAAAGTGCCGGAACTTTTGTTTCAATCCCTCATAGGGATTCTTAATAGTTGAAACATTGAATTGTTGAATGCCGAAATTTCGGCTCAAGTTTCAATCCCTCATAGGGATTCTTAATAGTTGAAACCTTTTTAATCGTGAGCATTGGGAGCAATATGAGGGTTTCAATCCCTCATAGGGATTCTTAATAGTTGAAACCTTCTGAACAGTCTTTGATTGAGGTTTATTGTTTGTTGTTTCAATCCCTCATAGGGATTCTTAATAGTTGAAACTTTTTTATGGTTGCCGTCACCTCTTCTATCCCTTCTAAGGCGTTTCAATCCCTCATAGGGATTCTTAATAGTTGAAACTTCTGGGTTTTTCTCAAAATTAAAATAAAGTTGTGAGCCGTTTCAATCCCTCATAGGGATTCTTAATAGTTGAAACACTTTTGGGAAGTCTTTAATATCTAATTCTTTTGTAGTTTCAATCCCTCATAGGGATTCTTAATAGTTGAAACTTTTAGCGTAGCAGCCGCCCAAAATCCGAGCGAGATAGTTTCAATCCCTCATAGGGATTCTTAATAGTTGAAACTATCTCAATTAACGAAATAGCGGAAGAATTAGAGATAAGTTTCAATCCCTCATAGGGATTCTTAATAGTTGAAACTATCATGTCTCTGAATTCTAAAGGAATTTCTTTATAAGGTTTCAATCCCTCATAGGGATTCTTAATAGTTGAAACAGCGGCACTCTCAGAAGTTGACAGTATGCGGTTTTCGAGGTTCGTTTGCGCCCCACCTATTAAAAATTGGATTGAAGACGCCTCCATCATAACACAAAATCCCTGAGACCCTTACTATAACTGGTGCGCTGCAGGTTTAAAAAAGAGAGTTAGCTTTAACTCTTGTGTCATAAGAGTTAGAGGTGATTTTAGAAAATTGTTTATTTCTACATCTACCTTGGGGCGCAAAAATGCTCTGCTCTCTAGGCATTCTTACCCCAATACGCTCAATTTTACAAATCGGTAATCAGCCTGGCTTTGCGTAGCAAAAATTTAAGGACAGTCTCTTCTCTAGAAATAATATCAGCTGTGCCTTCCATCCCCAATTGAAGCGAACACTGGTTTTTGCCTCTACCGAGAAAATTACTTTCGGGAGAAATCGTCACCTCGTAGAAGGGGGTGGTAGAATTTCCCTTTTGGCTGAAGCTGGTAGAAGTCGTTGCAGTCCCATCACTATTTTGGGGTTTAATCGTATCCTCAGAAATTTGGCGGACTCGACCTTTAAGAGTGCCGTAATCTGGATAAGGACAAGCAGATACTCGCATTTGGACTTCTTGATCTACTTCTAACTTGCTAATTTCTTGGGGTGAAACCATTGCTTTTATTTCTAACGGGGCATCACCTGGAACAATTTGAGCAATTTCCTCTCCAGCACGGACGGTTTGGCCAGAATTACGGAGATTAAGCTTAGAAACAATCCCAGTAGCGGTTGCAGTAATAAAAGTCTGGCTCAGGTCGAATTCCACTTGTTGAAGTTCACGGTTATCTGTCGCTAATTGTTTGCTAATTTCAATCCGTTGTTGAATCAAGGCTTCCCGTTCTTTGTTTAAATTAGCTAGCGTAGCTTCACCAGTAGCTTTTTCTTGGGCAATGCGTTCATTAGCGATCGCCACTTCTGCTAGGCTGGGATTGAGGGATGCTTGGGCGCGACGTAATCTAGCCATAGCTGCTTTAACCCCTTCTTGGAGCCGTTCTATAGTTTGTTTTTGCTCTTGGATAGTTGCTTTTCGCCCCTCTACCGCTTGTTTTTGCTGTTCCACAGCTAATTGTGCTTCCTCCAATCGATCTTTAGACAAAGCTCCTAATTCTGCAATAGGCTGATATCGATTTTGCTTAGATCGGGCTGCATTTAAAGCCGCCTGAGTTGATCGTAAGTCGGCTTCAGCAAACTTTAACTTAGCCTCGGCTCCTTGTAATTCTTCCTGGGTTTGTCTTACTTGAGCTTCAGCTTCAGCCACTTCAGCAGTGGTCGTAATTGTCTTGTCTCGATAATCTCGGCGGCGGCTGTCCAATTCTCGCTCAGAGACGGCGATCGCGCGGCTAATACGTTCGGTTTCAGCCAAACTCTGCCTATTAATCGCGCTAATCTGGGCATTAATTTGAACAAGTTGCTGTTGGGCTTGTTCAATCTTCTTTTGTAATTGGCTTTTTTTGGTTTGAAGGCGAGAGTCATCGAGGGTGGCGATCGCATCTCCTTTTTTAACGCTTTGATTCTCTTCGATAGCAACATTTATCACCTGACCGTCGGTGGCAGCCTGAACCAGTCGCAACTCACCTGCCGGACGGAGGGAGGCTTGTGCTTTGACAGTTTCCTTATATTTGATGACAGAGGCAATAGGAATAGCTAATGCTACGGTAACAAGGATAAACAGTCCGCCAAAATGAATCCAACGACTAATCGGTGGCAGAAATTCATTATCTTGAACTGGGGGGAGAAAGTCTGGGGGGGAGTTGCTCAACATTTTTCTAATTACCAAGGTTTCAAAATGTCTAAACAGTAGATAGGCAATCTACAAAATTTAATGTAGGTTTTGATTGTGATTACCTGCTAATCGTGGCGGACTTCCCGTTGCTACTGGTGGGATTACCATTAAGGTGAGGACTAGAAGAATTGATGACTAAATTGTGAGTTAAGGGGACAATGCCGTCTAAGAAGTCTAAGTGGTCGCCAGAGAGAGCTTGCAACTCTTTTGGAGTGCCTTGAATTTTTAATTGTCCTTTATCGAGCATAATGATCCAATCTGCTCGCTGAATGACTTTTGGACGATGACTAATCATAATGGTGGTTTTACCCTGTCGATGGTGTAATAATTGCTCTAATAGTTGAGCTTCGCCGACGGGATCGAGGGCTCCAGTGGATTCATCTAAAATTAGAACAGGTGGATCAGTAACGATCGCTCTAGCGATGGCTAATCTTTGCTTTTGACCACCAGAGAGATTAGCCCCAAATTCTCCTAAAACCGTTTGATATTTATCAGGAAGTTCCCTAATAAAACCATCAGCCCTAGCTATCTGACACGCTTTGACAATCTGCTCAAACGTAACCTGGGGATAACTGAAACGGAAATTTTCGAGAATTGACCGACTCCAAAAATGAGGTTCTTGAGGCACTAATACCACTTGCTGACGTAAGCATTCTAGGGATACGTCTTGCTGATTATAGATGTCATAGCGAATATTGCCAGATTGAGAGGAATATAAACCAGCGATCAGTTTCGCTAGGGTACTTTTACCACAGCCAGATTGACCAATTAGGGCAACGACTTTACCTCCTGGAATCGTTACAGAGAAGTCTTGAAGAAGGTCAACCCTACCAGCATGGTGAAAATTCAGCTTAGTACAGATAATATCGCCATCCCCTGGAATTTCTGCCCAAGGCTTTTTAAAATCATTTTCGTCTTCTGCAGTAGCGTCAATTACTTCTGTCAGACGTTGAATAACGACTTGGGCGGTAATAAATTCATCCACTAGCCCAATAACTGCTCCCAAAAACCCTAGAAAATTACCACTCATCCCGTTATAGGCGAGTAACTGACCAATAGATAAGGTGTGATTAATAACGAGGTAACTCCCTAACCAGAGAACCCCAATGCTGGTGAAAGTGGAAAAAATACTGGTGATAGTGCTGCTATACAGTCCTAGCTTCATCAGACCCCAGCCGAGGTTTGCTAGACGACCATAATTGCTCTGATATTCTCCCCAAGCTTGGGGGGTAGCCTGGGTGGTTTTGAGGATTTGGACTCCGCGAAAGGTTTCTACTAAAAAGCCTTGGTTTTCTGTCCCTAAGACGATTTGGTTGCGGGTTTTGGAGCGCAAGGCAGGGAGAAAAAGCAGGTTAAGGAGGGTGACGATGATAAAGGCAGCAATTGAAGCTAAAGTTAGTTCCCAACTGTAAAAAAGCATCAAAACTAAGGAAACCAGGGCGATAAAAAATTGGCTAGGCAAACCGAGAACAAGTTGGGAAACTAGGTTATTGATAGCATCGACATCAGCAATGCGGCTAACCACTTCTCCACTGCGCCGCCCTTCAAAATAGGAAAGGGGTAGACCCAGGAGTTTTCGTCCGTATTCTAAGATTAGTCCCAATTGCAACCGCTGTCCGAAGTGACCGATCAGGTGGGACTGAACTAAACCAATGATGCTTTTAAATAGGTTCATGCCGATGACCCCAATAGCCACGGTGGTGAGGAGTTGGGTATCCCCTCGCACCAGTACGTCATCGGTGAGTAGTTGCATCATCAAGGGACTGGCTAAAGAGAGTAGTCCAATCGCGAAGTTAATGGCGATCGCTTGAGCGATGATCAAACGATAAGGCCAGACGCGGGCAATAAAGCGTCCAAACCCCCCTACTTTGTCTTCTGGTTGTTGGTAAAAGCGGCTATCATCAGGTTGTAGGAGTAGCATGATTCCATTGCCCCAACCGGCGATTAATTCTCGACGGGTGAGGTAGCGGATACCCACCCCGGGGTCGGCGATGACGTATTTTTTGCCTTTGTACCCATACAATACTACCCAGTGATAGCCTTTCCAGTGAATGATAGCTGGTAGAGGGGCTTTTTCTAACTGATCGATGAGTTCGGCGGTAGCTTTGACTTGGCGAGCATTGAACCCCAAGGTATCTGCACCTCGGCTCAAACCTAGAAGGGTGGTTCCTCGCGCTCCGGTTCCTACTGCTTCCCTGACCCGACTGATCGCAAAAGTGCGTTTGTAGTGTTTGGCAATAGTGGCGATGCAGGCAGCACCACAGTCTTCTTCAGAGTGTTGCAGAACAATTGGGTATTTCATCTTTGGGATAAATGGTGATGTAAAAAATGGTGTTGGGGTATTAGCCCCAACTTGATGCAATCAAAGGTTAAGATTTTAACTAAAAGATGACGTAGTGAAGTCCCCATTCTCAGCTTGCGGAATGGGGATGAGCTTTTCGTTTAGCCAAAAGCACGGTAGTAAACATCGTAAGTAGAACCACTTCCACTTACTCGCGCTCTCCTTTGAACACCGTATGTGTTATATGCAGTAAAGCCTCCCATGGGATCATCACTACCTGCTAAAAAGCCATCTTGATCGAAAAGTTGAATCCTTGCAAAAGAACCGTCGGTTCCTAAACCTCGGTTGACTGTGCGAGTATTACCAGTAGCAAAAGAGTGAGGTCCCCAGATTTTGCTGCCATTGATTGTGATATAGGTATCGTCTTTACCAATAAAATCAGCATCAGCATTAATCGCTTGAAGTTTATCTACAAGTACAAACAGACCTCCTTCAATAATAGCCCCTTGTTCAAGAGTTAATTCGGTGAATAGTTGCTCATTGACAGTCATTTTGTTGATGTTGGACATGATTTTTCTCCGTGATTTATGTTGATTAACTTTCTCTTTAAAGACTATTAGCTCCAACTAAATTAGCTCCGGGTGCACCTCCACCGGTAAATAGGTATACACTACTCCCATGGGGAGAGACACGATCAAAGTTATTTCGGAATGGCCCGGCTTGTGGATAGGCGACTTGAGGGACATAACCAGGTCCTAGCTTTGAATCGTAAACAACTACAGGTTGATAATGAGAGACGTAGTTAATTTCTTGCCCAGGTTTCAAATATTTATGTTGTCCATCAATCTGAAAATTGAGGCCAATACCTGACTTGTTACCGATATAATAAGCAGCACCTCCTTCAATAACAGCCCCTTGTTCAGGAGTTAATTCGGTGAATAGTTGCTCATTGAAAGCCATTTTGTTGATGTTAGACATGGTTTTTCTCCGTGATTTACGTTGATGAAATTTCCCTGGTTATCAGTGTTTCTATTCCAGGTAAAGGTCATCTCTAAAAAAGATTTAACGATTGAGATCTCGATTTATTTTTAGAATATTTTTCTAGCTATTTTCTTGATCTCTAAGCAATAATATTAAGGTTGAATAACCTAGTTTTTATTGCCTTAGCGCATTATTACGATCAAACTTTTATATTTATGCAGTTGTCTAGCGATTTTTTTGTAAAGAAATATTAAAATGACAAGTAAGAGAATAATTGTGTTGATAAGCTTGGAATTTTTTGAATAAAAATAGGTCAGATTAAGCCAAGGGTTACTTAGCTTATAAGAGACTGTTTCTAAAATAAATAAAAACGCTAGCGGAAAGCTCAACTAAAAACGTAATATTTCTGGCTCATAGTTGTCGGGTGTTGGCTCAATTTCCCAGATTAAACCTTCCCCAGGACTTAATGATACTTCGATGAAGAGTAAGTCAACACTGGTTATAGCAATATCTTCGTTATTATCAAAAGAACGTAAATCTTCGGTGAGTAGCCTGAGTTTTATGCCTTGAGGGAGACGGCTACCTGGAACAGCACTGCGTAACTCAAAACGCCAAATGTCATCTACTTGATTACCCTGGGGAAACACTCGCAGTTCATATAGTTTATCTAAAATCACAAGCTGACGCGCAAAAACAATTGATGGGGAGACAGATTGGGACCCTCTTGATAAAATAAGGTTCGGTTGCCATTGAGTGATACTCCAACCTAAATCTTGGGCGGCTTGTGATATCCCTGTTTTTAACCACTGTCGCACAGACCATTGTTCAGTAAACCCCATCCGCCGTTCATACAGTCGTCGTCTCCAGCCATTGTGTTCGAGGAGCGGTCCCCATAAGTGAAACGGAATTTCTAGCCTAGGGACTAAGATCGAATCTTTTCCTAACCGGATTAATAAGTTTTCAGCTTGGGTAAGGGATAAGGTTGGTAAGGGAGCAACGGTTTCTTGTCGTATTTCCTCTGGACATAATTGACGTGCTATCCACAATATACTGAGATCGGCAGTTAAATCATTCTCCTCTAGAATATAGACGCGATCGCTAGGATCATAGCTCCCTTTATTCTTCAATTGTCGATGAGTGGTATACCCAAAAACTCTCAAATAAGCATCATCGGGATTAACTTGCATGGCGATGTAATAATCACCCGTCCAACTCGGAATATCAACCCACTCTTGAGGAACTCGTAATTCATTCAAGTCTAAGGTATCTGTTGGGAATAATATAAGTCGTATGCCCTCAAACTGAATCGCTACACCATCAACCACTTCGCAGAAACAAGGCAAAGCCGAAGGATTTGGCCACACTTTGGCGTTAATCGATTGTTCATCTTTGAGCCAAGGCAAAAAAGTATCTAAGGCAACTTGATTAAGGTAAGCTTGCCAGCGACGACTGATAGAGGAATAGCAGTCTGTTTGCGACCAAATGCTCTCTAGAGTATTTTCAGCAATTTCTAGATAAAATTGGTCAATATCAAAGTTGAGGAAAGTGATTGAATCAGCATTCATGGTGCTTACTCTACTTGAACTTAACTGAAATCAGGGTGATGGTAATGAACTTTTAACCATTCCTCTAAAATAATGCCCATCTGATTAAGTACGTCAGTATTGAGAGAATTATGCCCTGTGTTTTTACTCCACTGAGCTAAAGTCGATAGTAAGGTTTGCCGATGACTAGCCAGACGGCGCGACACGGTATATTGTTTGATCTCTAGCTGTTTAGAAATCTGCTGTTGAGTTAATCCTTGTCCGTAATACATTTGTAGCAATCGTTGAGATTGGAGATCAAGTTTAACTAACGTTCCCAGTAAAACTGCATTGATCTGCGATCGCTCTTCTTTTCTGTGTTCCTCTTCTTCTTGTGTAATAAGATCTCCGAGTAATGATTTTTGAAAATCGGTAGATAAGTGATCGAGCAATGATCCTTCTTCATATCCTGGTTTGGGTGCATCAACGGAGACAAATTTAGGATATAAGTAAGCACGAGCAGCTTTGGCGGAAAGTTGCAACATTTTTTGTAGTTCCTCTGGCTCTAGAGGTTTTTTGTGGCTCTGTTTGTTGTAAAGTTTGGTAATTTCTTCCCAAATAGCTGCTTCTGGTGCGAGCATCTTGCGAGGGACTTTGGCTTGGGTGGGGGCATAAAGGATTTTATAACATTTCCAAGCTAAGATATATTGAGCAATTTGATCAGATTTTAGTCCTCGATATTGAAGGGATTCAAGCAATTTTTTCTGGCTAAGTTTGTGTAATAAAGCCCAATCTGTACAGATATTAACTTCACGGCGTTGACGTAATTCGTCTTTGATAATGCTCCTAAAAACGAGACTAGCGTATTTTTCTAGGTTAATACCCTGTTGAGCCTTGAATTTGTTGAAAATTTTCTCAATTTTGAGTAGTGCAATTTGAAATAAGTCCGTCAGAGAGAGGCTACTTGAAAAGTTCATTGTCATTTTTTTTGCTGTCCAGTAAGTTACCTCTTGTAGGTAAGAGCAAAGATGGGCTGAGGCTAAAGGACTTCTTTGTGTTTGCCAAACTTTATGCCAGTAGAGAGCCCAAAAATGCCGAGAAATATGATATTCTGATGATTGAGATAGACATTGCTGCATACTTCTTTGAAGTTTTGGATCAGTGATCCAACGAGTTATCCAGTCAGTATCAAATTGCAAAAAAGTAGAAAAAATGTCTAGAACACTCTTACGTGTTTGCATCTTTCATTATTAAATATTAAATATTTTGTGACAAATCTAAGATTGAATGGTTAAACAATTACCTTAATTACTATTGTGCCAGAAATCACAGGTCAATTACAACTTTCTTTATGCTTAGATGAGATTAGCATAGAGCAGTGTAATTACCATGACAAGTAACTAGAAAAAACTGGTCAAACTTCACGAAAAATTAGAGACACTAAGTACCAAGGCAAAATTATCAGTGGTGGGCAAAGTATCTTAGAAGCGGGAACAGAGATTCTCATAAATCATTTATGATTGCTATATGACTCGCGCCCTTGAAAACCAATAATCCCCACACCCGACACCCGACACACTGCACCCGACACCCTGTCCCAACTCTAAAATTGGTTGGTTCAAGATCTCAGTAGTAAGGACTTTAGCCCTATCACAGCAGTCTGATCATGACTCACTACAAAGATCAAATTAATTTTGCTTACTGACTTAGAACTGATTTTCTTCATCAATTATCAATTCAATTAATGATCAAGGGTTCTAATCAGATCTAGGTTAAGACTGAGATTTAAGGAAGTTATGGGCTTGCTCTTCGTTAGGAATTGCTGTAGCAAGACGTTCAACAAATTCACTGGGGGAAATCTGAGGCTGATCTTGTAACGTTGTTTTGATAATAAATTTAGCAATCGGACCGATTAACTTGGTTAACTCTTGTTCACATTGATCGATAAAAGTTTGATCAAGACTCATCGGTGTTGCTTCTGAGGACGGTTGAGCAATTGCCCCAAAAACCGCCTCTTGTTGTTTATTAGGAGTCAATATTGAGACTATCTGTTTTTCAAAATCAGTCTTCTGAGTCGGGGTAAGGTACTCTTTTAAAGATGTAATTAATAACTCAGGTTGGGCGCACTTTTCAGCCATCTGTTCTAGCAAAATCGGAGCAATTGGCCCGATAATTTCTTCGAGAACTAATTCTAGTTGAGTATATGTTTCAGGGGAGATCTGCTGATCAAAGGTCTTTTTAGCTCGAGGTTGTGAATCTTTAATTTGAGCAACACGAACCAAAGAAGTATTCAAATATTTTTCTTCTTTTATTGTCAACGCAATCCATTGGTCAAAAATTATTTTTTGCTCAGGTGAAAGATATTCTGCCAGGTTTTCTAGGAGATCTTGTGTGCTGTTTTCTTGCTCTGAAGCCGATTGTAATAAGGGTAAAGCGACAGGTCCTATTAACTTCATCAAAAATTGTGATAGGTTGGCATATTGTTCTGGGGAAAGATTAGAAGAACCAGGGGAATCCATAGAATCCTTAGTGAGTGGTGCCATAGAAGGTTTAGCTGTCCCTTTTTCTACTTTAGGAATAGTTGGTAAGCTCTCTGCAAATTTCCCTGGCAAAATATCAATTACACCTTGTGTTCCTGAAAGCCATCCTGAAAAAGTTATTCCTAAATGCTCACAATTGGTCTGCAATAAACTAAGCCATTGAGCGCCGGATAAACCTGCTTGTGGATTAGCTGCAATAAGGGATTCGAGTAAAGTTTGAGCCAATAATTCTGGTTGTTCATCGCTGAGCATCGCACCTAATAGACATTGTCCATGGTCTGAAGAAAGTTTGAGTTCTTCGATCCACTCTTGGATCGAACCTGTTCCATGACCGTCTAGGATAATGATCTGTTGAGCTAATTGGGAGCGGCGCAATTCCTGTCTTAACCAAGAACGGCTAATGGCGATTCCATTTTGTAAGACAATAGATGAGTCACCTTTGGCTTGATCTTCAATTCGTCCTCGCAGATAGAGCAATAAAGTAGCAGAGGAATCAGGTTTGGAGCGATTCCGACCTGCCAAACTCCAGGGTTGTAAAAAAGATCGAATGGCTTTTTGTACTTCTGATTCTTGTTTGTCCACAGTAGAAATCAGGGTAACGCAAAAGTGTCCCTCTTGTTGAAATACTTCGCTCAAAGCGATACTGGTTTGATTTGTAGACAAACCTTCAACGATCAGTGCATGACGTTGATCATGACTTGAGGACTGAGAAGATTTCAACCCTAAAATCAGTTCCCCCACCCCTTCAACAATCCGTTTTGGTGTTTGTAAAGAATACTCTGAATAAAGATGTGGATCGCCTTGATATCGTTTTTGCTGATTGATCAACCGTAGTTGTTGATTGACTTTTTCAATATATTGTAGGGTTTGATTGTAGACATATCGATAGAGTCCATCGGCTTGAATGACTCCTTGAAAATTGGCGGCTTCCCCTCGTAAACCCTGCATCAGAAAGTAACTAAATACTCCATGGCCTAAGTCGGGAAACTCCCAAGATTGTTGTCCTTGGTCACATGAAAGCAAAGCATAAAAACCTTTACTTTTAGCGGCTCTTTGTCGTAGGGTTTCTAATAATTTAGCCGTCGAGTCATCTAAGACATCTTTTTTGACTTCTCCTCTAGCACCAGTTAGAGACATATTCCCACAATGGCAAGCGTCTAGCCAGACAACTTGACTATGAGCCGAACACTTGCCAAGCATCGTTAGTAACGCTTGTAGGGTCAAACCAGTATGGAGAAGATTGTCCCGTTGAGTATCGGCTAAACAGAGTACAGTCTGCTGACTTTGGTATTCGATTAAGCCATGTCCGGAAAAATAAAAGAGGATAGTATCTTGAGTTTTGGCTGAAGTAACAATCTGGTCTAAACTGGCTTTAACTGTCTTGAGAATCGGTTTTCTTGGGGAAAAATCGTGGTGAATGATGATTTCTTTTTGGGGAAAGGCTTGAGTGGCTTGATTTAATGATTCTCCTAATCCTTGACAATCGAATGCTGAGTAACGCAGTCTTGGAAGATTGTGATCTTGGTATTCATTAACGCCAATTAAGAGAATCCACAATTTAGCTTGACCTGTTTCTAAGGCCAAATTTAAGTGACTGGTACCAAGACTAATGGGGGGCATTGCTGAACTTATGATTTACAAAAAACCTTAGCAATCTCAGCCAGATATATTTATTCTAGCTAATTGATGGATGACCTTTAAGAAAAGTCATTAATTAATAGGGATATGAGCCGAAAAATATGCAGTTAGCATAACAGACAAAATTGTAGAAACATTCCTTGGCATTTTCTTTAATGGCTGCGATAGTTATTGAGAAGATTCATGGAAATGGCTAAACTTGACTTCATTCGGTTAAAAGCTTTGGCTAATACTCCTATTTCATCCTCGGTTTTTTGCTCAAATTCGTAATCCATGTTACCCATACTTATCGCTTCAGCAACTTTGACCATTTTCTGGAGAGGACGAATAACGGCTCCCTTGAGTAAAAAGTTAATCCCGATAAAGATAACACTAAAAATTCCTAACAAAGTCGATAAAATCAGCAACAGAGAGCGATTGGCTTGGTTAAAAATTTCTTGTGCTGGAACAGAGAGAATCTGGGCAGCTACTATTTCGTTGAGCTTCCAACCATATCCATTTTCAGCACCGTAGGTTGCTAACTGGCTCTTGGGAGCGTCATTAGGGTCTCCGTGACAACGCAAGCAACTTTCTTTTTTGACGGTTAAGGGGCGGGCTACGTAAAAAGCCCTGCCTCCTCCGAGTGTCCGAAATTGGGAAATTTGTCGAGTATTTGGTTCATTGCGGAAGCGTTCAATCACATTTTTCTCAAAACTATCGGCTTTGTCTCTTAAATTCGTCGGGTTGAGGGTCGCTTCTTTGTAAAAAAAATCTTTATACTGCTCATTTTTACGTAATGTTTGAAAAACTTCGGTCGCTGAATAGGCGGGGATAGTTTCAGAAATGAATATCGGTTCCGTTTCTAATTGAGGAGATAGAAGAGGTCCGATGTGATCGCTAGTATAATCTCGTACTGCATTCATGGTTTCGAGTAAAACCAAAGCTTTAGACGTTACTTCTGTTTGTGCTTCTTGTTGTAGTACCCATGATAAGGTCAGTCCGCTTAAAAGAATACCGCTCAAAAATACGATAATTAGTAGTAAATTAAACTTGGTTCCGAGTTTTAGTTTATTAAGCAACATTGTCATTAGCAAAAAATTAAGGGGAAATATAGTTTCAAATTTGGAATTAGTTGATCATTTATTAGAATCTATCTTAAACTTTTTTCTACTTTTTTCTCCCTAGCTTTTTCAGTTAATGTTGTAAATTGACCAGAAAATTTTTGGGTTAAATCAAGTAGGTGGCTATGAAATTATCTCGACGTTTATTTTTGATGTTATTGTTTCTCTGTGCCTGTGAAACCAGTTCCCTAAAAGGAGAACCTCTGGTAATTGGAACAGTTAGCTATGGTGAAGGAGAACGCATTCTTAATCAATACGAAGACTTTAAGTCTTACTTAGAAGAAAACACTCGATCATTAGTACAGTTAGAACCCGCTTTTAGTGAAAACAAAGCACTAGAGAGAATCCGTTCTCAAGCTTGGTCATTGGTTTTTGCTCCTCCAGGTTTAGCGGTCATTGCTATGACCCAATATCAGTATATTCCTTTATTACCTTTTGACGGTACTAATACGTTACGTTCTGTTATCATCGTCCGACAAGATAGTCCTTTTCAAGATTTAAAATCCCTAACCAATCAAACTATTGCTCTTGGACAAATTGGCTCAGCTACTGGCTATTATTTTCCGATTTTTAATCTTTATGGATTGGTTGTCAAAAAATTACTTTTTTTACCGACTCCTAAATCTATATTAGAAAATGTTGCCCAAGGTAGAGCCGCAGCCGGCGCTTTATCATTGAAACAATTTAAAATCTATCAAACTCAATTTCCGTTAGGGACATTTCGCATCCTTTTCACAGATACTCATCCGGTTCCCTCTGGAGTTGTTCTCATTGCTAACTCTATCAAGAAATATCGTCAAGAAGAAATTTTGCATACTTTAAATAATACACCGTCGGCGATCGCTAACCAAGTCGGATTGATTCTTAATACACCTGTTCCAAATTATAACTATATGATTTCTGTGGTTGAACGGGTGAGAAGTATCTTTCGAGAGACAAATAAGCTTCGTACTAATAAGATTCATCGGGAGAATATCCGTCTGTTTTAGGTAAATAGACTTAAGAGCATCCCACAGTGCATAAAATCATAATGTTGTCCCTATTAATTCTTAAGACGTTAGGAAGAAGCACATGGGGAGACAACCGATGATACAAGTTAAATGGAAAAAACTTTTATCCTATACCGTAATGTGGTTAGTAACTGAAATAATCCTTAATTGCTTGGGACTCGACAATCTAGCTGATTATAGCGAATATATTTATTCCAAATACGATCTTGTTGGTTGTGTTACCAAAAATTGGGCAAGACATAATAATCCTCTCCCTATCTGATAGTAATTGAATCATCAAAAACATTGGATAGCAACGTTTAAGTTTAATACACTTATAATGTTGATTTGATGATCAAATTTGGAGAAGTAACTTGATGAAATCAGAAAAAGACCAGCTTCAACAAGCCATTTCACTGTTGCAAGGAAATAAGCTGAAAGCCAATTCTCTTTTGAGAGATTTTGTTGATTGTTCTCCTAATAGTTGGGAAGGCTTTTTTTATTTGGCTGCATCAGAGTCTATTCTACAAAATTATTGAGAAATTTAGCCTATTGCTATCGTCAATTAGGTAACTCATTACTGGGAGTTCATTATTATCAAAAAACTTTTGAGTTAACACAATGGAGCATTTCTGAAATCCCTGTTTGACTCGCAAGTAATTTATGTGAATTAGGACATGATAAACAAGGACGTTTGCTTTTAGAAAAAGCGCATAAAATTTTTTCTGATGATCCTTTGGTCAATTTTTACCTTTTTTTGACTGATAATAGGTTATTTTTATCTCCTGTATATTCGAGGGTTAAAAGTTATGCTAAATTTCCCGAAGTTGTAGATTATTTAGTTAGTTTTAGTATGAAACATGATGCTCCTTACTATAAAGAATTAGATAATAAATTATCTCTTTCTAGATTAATTAATACTTATCAACATCAGCAGATAAATGATATTAGTGATTTCTATCCAGAAACCTTTATTCTCCCTGATTATTTTGAGAAACTAAAAACTCAGTTTAGTTTAGCTTCAAATACCATTGGCTTTAAGACAACACTTTAGTTAATTATCGTACACTGTACCCTCGTCCTTCCATACAAGCCGTCCAAGCTTGGTAAAACCGTTGTAATCGTTGCTGTTCTTCAGCATTTACTTGAGCGGCTACTTGATCCACTGATCTGTCCTCATCAACTTGTCGCATTAATCCGGCTAAAGCACCGATTCCTGCACCAACTGCTGCTCCCTGTCCAACGTTGTTATCACGGCTAATGGCTCCGCCGACGACTCCTAATAAAGAACCTCTAGCTGCTCCCCTCATAACGCCACTTCGCCCAGAAGATTGAGCAATCGTTTGGGGAGATACATTACTAGGGCTAATGCCAGTTTGTTGTCTTGCCCAAGTATAACAGGCTGCATGGTCTTGTTGTTGCTGTTCAGGGGTTTGTCCCTCACTTGGATAGGCAAAGGGTTCAGCCACTTGCGCTAAGGTAGAATTTTGAAAAAAAGCTCCCCATCCCAACAGAGTTAGACTGATTATTTTAACCGTTAATTTCATCCTTTATTCTCTTTAAGGTATAAAGATAATGCGTCTTATTTTAGAACTAGTTGCCGGTTTTTGGCAAAAGGCTGGGGGGGCGACAAGTCGCCTATAATCCATACCTGGTCTAACTTCTGCAAGTTGCGCTTGAAAAAGATAGAAGTAGCGATCGCCAATGAACTAAACGAGATAATGGGGTTTTTAGCGAAAATGATTGCAAGTTTTCCCAAAAATAGCTTGTGAAAAAGGACTATCTTTGTAAACCATACATGGCTCAAACCCTGATTGTATAATGCTTTAAAACCTCAGTGTCGCCCCCCCAGGGCAAAAGGTAAATTTGTCTGGAAGACTCTTGGTGATAGTATTGCAACGAATGGCGCAATCCTTTAGCTCCCACAAGCGGGATCGCCGATAGAGTAATGTGGTATTTGAGGTCTAATGTGGCGAACTTGCTTAACAGAGAAGGGATCAAAAAATGGCTACTGATAGGATTATTCTGTTTGGGGCTAGTCTGTCTTTTTATTCCAAAAATTGGGCAAGCTTACCAAAAATCCAACTATGCTATCAGTGTAAAAGCTCCCTTTAATCAACCCAACTTTTATCCCCTTGTTCAATCCGTAGACAGTAGCCGATATCAACCAGTGGGTGAGTGGACAGGCAGATTAATTCTCCCAACCCTCGAAGAATTAAAGGAAAAAACAACCCGATTCGGACAACAAGATTGGGTCTGGATCGAACTACACAATACTGCTATAAGCGAGCAAGACTTAAGGGGGAAAATTGTGCCTTTAACGTGGCAAGACAAACCCCACAAACCAAGCTATGTGAAGAAAGTCACCACAGATATCCAATTTAATGAGGCTGCTAAGCAGGCACAAAAAAACGGTAATGTGCTACCGTCCCGACTGAATGGACGAAAACGGGTAGGCCCATTACAGTCTCTGGCGGGAGCGCGTCCCAATGATGATCTAACGGTAAAACTCACAGGCAATCTCGTGATTACTGAACAAGCGGGACAAAAAATGATTCAGATCGCCAACGAACCACAACAAATCACTGGTCGCTATTATGGCTTAGTCCAAATTTTAGGAGAAGCCAAGACCAATCAGAATCAGGCTCTCGTCTCAGATTGTCCAGGAGCATCACCCTGTCCTGGTGAATATTACCAAGTTCGCCACTATAACCGAGCTTCACAGCACTTTGATGGGGCCCAGGAAATTGTGAGAATCCCACAGCAACCTCGTGGTAATAATGGAAGATTTATTTCAACGCCACGCAACCTTGAAACCGTCGAAACCGGAAAACTTGGCTGGTACATTTATGGGGCCAAAGATCGGCAAGGAATTTTTACGGTACAGTCTTTAAAACCAAGAGCTTTAGTCAAACTCAACCCAGACAATATAGAATTCAGGGTATCCTCAGCGCAAAACTATATCTATCAGCAAAATTGGCAAAATACCCCACAACGCAAAGGGTCTATTCAGCGTGTTTTATTAGCTCCTCAAGCTGAAAACCTTGAACAAGCGTTAAATGAGTGGCAAGAAGGGGATTATGGCTTAGTGATTCACGCCTTTGGGGGAATTGGAGGAGAGCAAGGAGAAACCATTGTCGGGGCGACCGTCACGGGACATTTTTCTTATGGAATAGCACAGGTCGTTAAAGATCCTTTTACCGATGAATTGCAGTTTGACCTTACCTATTATCAAGTGTATGCCCAGAATCCAGAAGGGATAATTTCTGGGGCAATTGATTGGTCGGCCTATGCAGGAGACTGGCAAAGGGGATGGATCGGCTCTCGTCCGTTTTCGGATGTAGTGGTTAAATTAGATGCCTTATCCGATTTCTCAGTCGGAGATCAAACCTTATCTTTCGGGAGACAATTACGACAAGAAGCTCAAACCATGACCGCTCGTTATCGGACAGGAGACGGTACTGGGGTCTCGTCGGTTACCCCATCTACTTCCTGTGTCCAAGATTCTAGTCAAGCCTTTTATATTGCGATCGCACAGTTAAGACAGCAAGTTACCTCGTCTCCAGACTTGCGTGCTTGGTTACAAACCCATCCCGATGACGCGGGAACGCAGAAATTTGCACAACTTACACAATTGGTTCAAGACTTAAACCAAATTTTAGTCCCTCATGGTGTGGTTCGAGCAGATTGGCAGAACAACGCTGAAGTATTAGCTGGTGTCGCTGGGGGTGACCGTTTAACCAATAACCAACGGGTATTATATGGATTAAAAAGTTGGCGAACCATGCTACCACGAAGAGCGCACGATGAAGTTAGTACCATCTTTTTACATAACAATGCCAGTTTATGGTTTTTAAGAAGTAATCAAGTTTTAGGTTGGGATTCGACAATTTTGCCCTTGGCCCCGACTTTCGTTTTAGGGAAAATTCCTATTGTTTCAACAGGATTAACCAGACTCATTGATGCTCTGTCGTTTCCCCTCTCCCCTGACGATTGGTATGTGAGTTTCGCTCTTCTTTTAGGATACGGCATGATTGTGTTACCCATTGGATTGAAGACGGGTTTTTTAAGATGGCACATCATTCGTTTTCCCTCTAAAGCTTGGTGGGGACTCTTTCCATTGTTCTTAATGCCAGCTTTGACCGAAGAGTTAGTGTTTCGCGTGCTTTTATTGCCCCATCTTTTGTCAGGAATTACAGGGATACAGTGGTTAGGATGGGCAACTTTGAGTCTCAGTTTATTTATTATTTATCATCCTTTAAATGCTTTATGGTTTTATCCTCAAGGGAAAGGCATATTTTGGCAACCGATTTTTTTGTTGTTTGCTGGATTGCTAGGAATCGCTTGTACCCTTAGCTATCGGCTCAGTGGTTCTTTGTGGCCACCTGTAATGATTCATTGGTTAGTGGTAGTAATTTGGCTATTTATCTTCAACGGAAAACAAAAATTAAAGGGACAAAAATCTATCCATTAGAAAGTGTCTGTAAGGAATTCACTTAATTAGGTCTGAACGAATTTATGAGGGTTAGCTCTGGTCAGTTGGCGATCGCTAACTGACCGAATTGTCCTGACTTAATTCTCTAAAAACCTTGAAGAATAAAGGTTGTAGCAAAACTTAGCTTATCTTAGATTTACAATTAAGCGAACGGTGAGTATTGAGTCTCTCTTTGGAATTGCTGCTTAAAAAGTTAGAAAAGTGTGGGAAAGTTTTACTCTTTTCAACTTTTTGCAACACGACCTTCATTTTCTTATTATTTCACACAAACTTAATGAACCTGACAAGTCCATTTATTCTCATCCAGGAATAAACGGAAATACTAATGGAACAAGTAGGAGTGTAACGAGATATGTCAGCAATAAAAGTGGTACTCCCACCTTAACAAAGTCCAAAAAACTATACCGACCTGGTTCAACTACCAGGGTCACAACTGGAGTTGAAACTGGGGTTGAATAAGCTGCGGATGCGGCAATCGCAACTGCTACCGCAAATCCATACGGAGAAATATTAAGTGCTTCGGCTGCGTAGATGGCAATAGGTGAAACTAGGACTGCGGATGCCGTGTTGGATAGTATGAGCCCTATTCCAGCAGTGAGGAAAAATAGTACAGTTAGCATCATATACGGTCCCGAACCTTTCATAATCGACAATAAACTATCTACTAGCAAACGAGTACCACCACTCTTCTCTAAAGCATCGGCTAGTGGGAGCATACCAGCGATGAGAACCAGACTACTCCAGTGGATTGCTTGATAAGCATCTTCCATCGTGATGCAACGAGTAAATACTGCAGCCAGTGCCGCCATTAGTACAGCCGTTACCAGAGGTATAATATTAAACACGGTGAGCAGTATCATCGTAAAAAGGATAGCAATTGCCGTGGGCATACGACGATAAGAGGTCACAACCTCAGTGTGTTCTGAGGGCAACTCTGTCACGATGAAATCGTGGAGATGAGATTGTAACTTCCGAATACTATTCCAGCACCCAACAACAAAAAGGCTATCTGAAGGATGCAATGGAGAATCCTCAAAGTTAGAAACAACCTGCCGCGCGTGACGTAATCCTAGTACTTGTAGATTATAGTTTGATCGAAATTTTCCTTCTCGAATTGACTTGCCAATTAAACCTGACTCTGGGTGAATAAGCACAACGGCTCCGCCGATTTCCCAAAGCCACCGCTGGCTTTCCTTGGAGGATATTGGCAGCCTCATTAAACTTTGTTCAGTATTTAAGCCATCGCTATGTTGGGAGTTCTCCATCACCAGGAGCGAATCTTTGGCACGGAGGTCGATATCAGAACTAGGCATGGGAATAAGTTGCACTCCACTTCTTTTAGGACGAGAAATACCTAGAATTCTTAACCCATATTGACTTTCGAGATCAGCTTCTGCAATAGTTTTGCTGATCAAGGATGAGTCGTTCTCAACGCGAAATAGAGCAATGCGTTCTCCAATTTGGAAATCTTCCGAAATTTCACCGATGGAGCGCAGGGGTTTATCGGAAACTAAAATATCCGTACCTTGGGGCAAAAGGCGTCGTCCCATCAACAAAATATAAGCAATTGCTACTGCTAGAATTGCAAAGCCTATAGGTGTAATGCCAAAAAAACCTAATCCCTCAAAGCCCGCTTCTCTGAGCTGATAATGCACCACAAGATTGGGTGGCGTGGCTATCAAAGTTAGCATCCCACTGATCAGCGCAGCATAAGACATGGGCATCAACAAGCGTTGAGGACTTAAATTCGTCTCCGAAGTGATCCGTAAGACAATAGGAATAAAAATTGCCACCACAGCTGTCGAACTCATTGCCATACCCAAGATTCCAGCTCCGAGCATAACCAGGATGATCAGGGGCATCTCATTACTACCAGCATTTTTTAGAATCCAGTTGCTTAGCGCACGCGCAACACCTGTTTGCAGGAGCATCTCTCCAACGACAAGCAAAGCAGCTACCAAAATGACAACACTGCTGCCAAAACCAGCGAGAGCTTCACTAACAGTGAGAGTATTACTCAATATCAATGCAATAACAACTAGTAAAGCGACAATATCATATCTGATTATGTTGGTCGCCATTAAAGCACCAGCCACCAAGATTAGGGCAAATATAAAAGTGATTTCACTAGTCATATACGGGGGTCGATTAGTTCTTAAGAGAGCGAGAACATAGTTGTCACTCATTGTTGCCCCTCAGCATAACTGATGTTCTCATTTACTTTCAAGAAAAAAGTACATGATTACCACTGTTCAGTGTCTTATTTTCTAGGGTCACTTGATCTTTCAACTGAATTGACGCGAACTTTTCTCCGTCGTGTCAGTCAATGACAAAGAGTTTTAATTTAAAGCGAATTAATTATGTCAAATCAGAATACAAATCATTTTAACATTCCTCCTTGGTTATTTCGAGGCTTAGCTTTTCCTTTAATTGTGTTGAATATCTGGGTTTTTGTTTTTGTTTTTAACGCATTTCAAGGGATTTTTTCGTCTTTTATCCTAGCTGGATTTATTTCCTTATTTCTTAACCATCCGATTAGTTTCTTAAGAAGACGATTTCAGTTTAGTAAAAGAAATGCAATTTTATTAGTTTTCTTAGGCTTTATTCTAGTTTTTCTAGGAATCGCATTAATTTTAATTCCTATCATAGTTGTTAAATTTTCTGAACTTCTTAATATATTGCCTAACTGGATTGACTTAGCGACTCTTCGACTCAATAATTTAAGCGAATGGGCGAATGATAGTAATATCATTGATACTGAACAAATTCTTGCTAATCTCACCCAAAACTTGCAAAATCAGTTACGAGCCTTAATTAAATTCATTCCAGGTTTTGTGTTTGGAACCCTGGGCAATGTTTTAAATATTTTCTTCATTTTCGTGTTGACAATTTTCTTTTTGTTCTACGGCAAATCACTCTTAAAAAATTCTCTCCAATCTTGGTTATCCTATGAAATTGGGGAAACTATACAAAATACACTATACCGCAATTTCAATAGCTATCTCTTAAATCAATTAATCTTAGCCAGTGTCTTGACAGTCACTATGATTCCTACTTTACTGCTAATAAAAGCTCCTTTTCCTTTATTATTTGGTTTAACCATTGGAATTATGGGATTTATCCCCTTTGGGGCTGTCATTAGTATCTTAGGTATTAGTTTTATTTTATGTTTAGGAAATTTTTGGATAGGATTGAGAGTTTTAATTATCCTGCTCGTTGTTGATCAAATGATTGAAAATACGTTGCCTCCTCGTCTTCTGGGAAAATTAACTGGACTTAATCCGATTGTCATCTTATTGTCTGTGATGGTGGGAGCCACATTAGGGGATTTTATTGGATTAATTACGGCCGTCCCCATTGCAGCAACCCTTAAAAGTTTAATCGTAACCTTCAGTGAATCAGAGTCTGAGCAAATTGAGCAAATTCCTTAACTTTGTTGATTTCGTCAATGGTGGGAACAGCTCGTTCTATAAGAAACAGAGTAAGCGGATGGGTTGAAAAATAGAGTTTTTTGGGTAACACTGTCAGGCTAAATTGAACCAAGTTAAGCAAATAAATTACATTCAGAACAGTCTAGAAAACATAGGCAAATTTATTGTAGAAGTAATCAAATTTTCTGGTATTTTTGACTATCAAGTTTCTCTGTCTAAACCTGGTAGCTACCCACCAAAATTCTTAGGATTAGATATTATGTTTGATGAGCAATTTAAGCCTTGGCTGTTAGAAATTGAACGTTATCCTGGAGTAGGAGGTGTTTTCCCAGAGACAAAACGAATTAATAACAGTTTCAAGCAAGATTATTTTAATTTGATAATACAACCTAGTTCCTCTTTACTTAGTCAATCATTCCTTGGACTGACATCATAATACTGTCATTTTTTGGGTAACAGCTACCATTTTTTTGGAGGTAATGCACCAAAGTCACGTTTTTATATCAAATCCGCCTAATCAGTAAACGTTAAAATTTTTCTGTAAACTTATTTTTCCCTGCTTCCCCTGCCTACCTAATGTTTGTGAATAAAACATTAAGTTGATTTTGATCGTCTTATCGGTTCGTAGTTAACCCTTGAGGATTGATTTCTAAAGGCTAAAGCCTTTACTACAAGCCTAGATATCATTGTAAGATTGATTTTACAAACAGTCTTTTAAAATCCTAATAATAAGGGGGTTGACTTGTTGTTGTGTCCATCATGTTATATTGGGGACTTCCACCCCCTGACTTTAATCCCGATGATTGCTACTTTTAATAATGAAGATTTAGTATTATTTATTATTTCCTAATTGATTCTCTATGATTGAAGTTGAACACCTCAGCAAAATTTATGGTTCTACTGCTGCTATCCAAGATGTAGACTTTTCTGTGGAAACTGGAGAAATTCTCGGTTTCTTGGGGCCAAACGGCGCAGGGAAAACTACCACCATGAGGATTTTAACAGGATACATCCCCGCCACCACAGGAACCGCTAAAATTAGTGGTTATGATGTCCATGAACAGTCGATGGAAGTTAGGCGACGTATCGGTTATCTTCCCGAAAACCCTCCTTTATACCCTGATATGACGGTAGAAGGTTTTTTGATGTTTGTAGCCAGAATTAAAGGCGTAGCAGCCGGCGATCGCGCTTCACGGGTAAAATGGTCAATGGAACGCTGTCAACTCGAAGAGAAACGGAAGGTACTTATTCGTAAGCTGTCTAAAGGATATAAACAACGGGTGGGAATTGCTCAAGCGATAGTCCATGATCCGCCGGCTATTATTTTAGATGAACCTACCGTTGGACTCGATCCGAAACAAATTATCGAAGTGCGCCATCTTATTAAAAGTCTCGCGGGAGAACATACAATTATTTTGTCTACCCATATTCTTCCTGAAGTTAGTATGACTTGCGATCGCGTCGCGATTATTAATAAAGGTAAAGTCGTGGCGACAGATACCCCAGACAATTTAATGTCCCAACTAACCGAAAGTGGTGGCTATGAACTAGAAGTTTCAGGAGATATTGAGAGAATAAAACCCCTATTAGCAGAAATTGAAGGGGTTTCTAAAATTACGATTAAAGAAAACCTAAAAGACGATCAATCAAATCACCATCTAGTTCATATAACGGCTGATTTGAACATAGAACCAGGACGGGAGATTGCAGCCTTAATTATTCAGCAAGGGTTAGCATTGTATGAAATGCGTCGTACTCGTCCTAGTTTAGAAGATGTTTTCTTAAACTTAATTACTGAAGAATCAGCAGTTGTCAACAATCAATAAATTTATGATTTTAGCGAATTTAATGGCCATTGTCCGTAAAGAATTTCAGAGTTATTTTACCTCTCCTTTTGCCTATATTATTGCTGCATTTTTTTGGTTGATTTCAGGGTTCTTTTTTGGAGCAATTCTTGACCAACTTATCCAAGATATTAGCTTTCTTGAACAAAGTGGACAACTTCCCGAATCCATTGATATTGCTAGTCAATTTTTAGAAGCTTTTTTAGGGGTCATTATTTCTCTATTCTTAGTGCTTCTTCCTGCCTTATCTATGGGATTATATTCTGAGGAGCGTAAGCGAGGAACCTTAGAATTGTTAGCCACTTCTCCCGTTACCAATTGGGTCGTTGCTTGTGGTAAACTTCTAGGGGTTGTTGGCTTTTTCATTGTGTTGATGGTTCCTCTGTGGATTTGGGAAACTATTGCCTTTAGTGCTGCCGATCCTCCCGTTAATATACAAATTATTTTACTAGCTCATCTGTCTTTATTACTAATTTCTACAGCGATTTTATCATTGGGAATGTTTATTTCATCCTTAACAGATAGTTCTATATTAGCCTATATTTTGACTTTTATTTTAATTCTTTTTCTTTGGATTATCGATTTGATTGCTAATAATGTTATTGAACCTTTCAGTAGCATTTTATCTCATCTTTCTCTATTTGATAGCTATAGTGATATGATTAGAGGGGTTCTAGAACCTAGTAGTTTAATATTATTTACCAGTTATATTTTTATTGGTATTTTTCTAACGGCTCAATCTATAGAAGCGTTAAGATTTCAACGATCTTAGGAATTTCTGATAATTTTTAAAGCGTGAATTAAGTAAAAATAAAAAAGTATGTTGAAATATCAAACGTTATTAAAATATTTATTCATTCCAGGGTTAATCCTGACTATTGCTGGTTTAGTAGCAGGATTAACAACCAAAAATTGGTCATCTCTGTATATAAGTTTAATCGTTTCGGGAAGTATTTTATTAGTCGTTTGGCTATTATATTTACTAATTACTGGACGAAGTTTCTGGCAAAAAAGATCAACCCAAGCAGGAACGAATGCGTTTGTTTCAACCCTATCTCTACTTATTATTTTAGGATTAATTAATTTCTTAGCAGTTCGCTATTTAACTCCTATAGATTTAACAGAAAATCAACTTTTTACCCTCTCTCCCCAAAGCCAAGAAATTGTCAAAAATCTTGAGCAACCGGTGAAAGTATGGTTATTTGTTAAAGACCCAAATCCGAGAGATAAAGACTTATTAGAAAATTACAGTCGTTATAATGAAAACTTTGAATTTGAATTTGTCGATCCTGATACTAACATTGGATTAACTAAACGGTTTAACGTTCAGTCGTTAGGAGATGTTTACCTAGAATATGGCGATAAAAAACAATTAGCACAAACCTTAATTGAATTTAACACTCAGCAACCTTTATCAGAAATAGAATTAACCAATGCTATCGAAAAAATTAAGCGTGATTATACTCCTACGGTTTATTTTCTTCAGGGACATGGAGAATATTCTTTAGAAGCGTCTCAAGGAGACAGTATTTCTATAGCTGTTAATAGTTTGAAAAATAAAGGGTATAATATCGAACCCCTCAATTTAGTCACACTTTCTAAAATTCCTGATGATGCAGATACCATCATTATTGCTGGTCCCCAACGGAAATTATTTGAACAAGAAGTTCAAGCATTAGAGGATTATTCAGATCAAGGGGGGAATCTGTTAATATTACTTAATCCTAATCTTGAGACTGGATTAGAACCTCTCTTAGAAAAATGGGGAGTACAACTAGATGATCGTATTGTAATAGACGGTTCAGGACAAGGAAATTTAGTCGGGTTAGGACCTGCAACTCCCTTAATTAATACCTATGGAAATCACCCCATTACCAAAGCATTTAATAAGGGAATTTCTTTCTATCCCCTAGCGCGTCCCATTGATACAGTTAAAGTTGAAAATGTGGAAGCAACCTCTTTATTAGTAGCTAGTGAACAAATGTGGGCCGAAAGTGATTTAGAGTCTGAAGAATTAACCTTTGATGAAACTCAAGATATTGCTGGTCCGTTTGATTTAGGAGTCGCTTTAATTCGCCAAATTAATCTAGAGAAAAACAAGGAACCCCAACCGTCTCCTTCTCCTACAGAGGAACAAACAGAGGAAAAATCATCTGACAAAGATGTAATGGAAACTCCCACCCCAAAACCGAGTCCAACTCCATCTCCCACACCTTCTCCCTCTCCATCCCCTACAACAACCCCCAACACTTCTACCCCCTCTCCATCTCCCACAGAGGAAGAGACGACCTCTACACCGAGTCCGACTCCGTCAGAAACCCCAAACCCTTCTCCCCCGTCTCCCTCCTCAAATAATAGAAAAGTGAGATTTGTTTCTAATGTTATTACTGTCCAAAATCCTCCTAATTCTCCTCCCTCACCAACACCAGAAACTGAAGCCAATGAGTCTACTTCTGAAGACAAAACTTCTAAAGACAAAAACAAAACAATTGAATCGCGCTTAGTTGTCATCGGTAATTCAACGTTTATAACCGATAATTTGTTCAATCAACAACTAAATGGAGATGTGTTTTTAAATTCAGTTCAGTGGTTAGTCAACCAAGATGATCAACCGTTAGCAATTCGTCCCAAAGAAGCGAAAAACCGTCGAATTAATTTGACTCCGTTACAAGGGGAATTATTGACTTTTCTAACCCTAGTATTTTTTCCGTTAGGGGGGTTAGTTGCGGCCATGATAACCTGGTGGCGTAGACGATAAAATCGGGTAATATTTTCAATAAAGATGAGGGAATAATTAGTAGTAGTAAACAGTCATTTAAAAAGGTTATGAAGTTACAGAAAACAACTTGGGGTTTATTAATTACTGCTATTTTCTTATGTACTGCGGTATATTTTTATGAAATACAACTCAAAGAAAAACAAACAGAAATTCAATCAAAAGATAACAAATTATTTGAATTTTCCGAAGAAGATATTAAACATATAACCATTGAAACTCAACAGGAAACTTTAACATTTCAGAAGACTGAAGATGAGAAAAATTATTGGAAAATGACTCAACCTAAACAGCAGACTGCTAACGATGCAACCATTTCTTTTTTAACCAATCTTTTAGTCACAGGAGAAAGCGATCGCAACTTTATAATTCCCCCTAATCAACAACAAGAATATGGTTTAGATAAGCCATTAGCTACTATAAAAGTAACGTTAAAAGATAATTCTAATCATCAAATTATTTTAGGAAACTCCAATTTTAATGATGAGCATTTATATGCCAAAATAGATCCTAATAATGAAAATGAACCAGAGATAGTTATTAGCTTAGTTTCTAAAGATTTTCAATATTCAATCGATAGAGAAATCGAAGAATGGTTAACCATAGATAAGCCATCTCAACCTCCAGAAAAACCCGAAGAATAGTTGATAGCCTCACGGGGTGACAACCAGTCTCAAGTGAAGGTAGGGGTTAGGGTGTAGGGTATGGGGTGTGGGGAAAAATTTGTTACTCACCCGATAATTTGCCAGCCAATTGTATCCGAATTGATAGCAATAAAGCTTTGAAGATCATACCATTCTATCGAGTTCACTTAACTAATTTTTGACTTGAGAACTGGTGAATTTAACCTTTAATCCTGAACGCGGATGAAGCGTTGGAATGGGATCAGGTGTCAAATCTTGATCGGATAATATTTCCCAAGTATAGTGACGTAATAACATAGAAGCAAAAATCTTCATTTCCATTTGAGCAAAAGCATATCCTAGACAGAATCTAGGTCCTCCTCCAAAACCCACTAAACTGTATTCTGTTTGTTTATGTTCTGCGCGATCGCTACTGAAACGTTCAGGATCGAATTGTTGGGGATTCGGAAAAATATTACTATCTTGATGGGAAGAATTAATGCGATAGCTAACAATCCAATCTTGAGGAACATAGTAACCCTCAAAAACAAAGGGTTTAATAACACGACGAAATCCTCCCCCTACTGGCGGATAAAGACGTTCAACTTCCTTGAGAATTTGCTCAAGATAGGTCATTTGTTTAAGATTTTGTAGGGTTAAATCGCTTTCAATTCCCAATTGTTCCTGTTCTCTCCTAGCTTTATTTAATATCTCTGGATGCTGCTCTAAAGCTAAGCATAAAAACGTTAGCATTGAGGTGGTCGTTTCGTGTCCGGCGAACAATAATAATAATGCTTGAACTTTGATTTCTTCTGTGGTGAGGCGATCGCCATTTTCATCTCTTGTTTGTAACATTAATCCCAGTGCATCGTCTCCAGGATTAGAACGTCTTTTTTCAATTTCCTGTTCAATATAGGCTAAAAGTTTATCCCGTGCAGCTAAAGCTTTACCATATTTAGACCAACTTTTTCGGATGGGAAAGATCGCAAATAAACCATTTGTCAACTCAGTAAACCATTGAGATAATATCTGTATTTTATCCCCTGGAGAGCTACCCAGTAATAAGACACTTGCTATTTCAAATGTCATTTGTTTAAGTTCAGGGAACCAAGTTAACTCTTTTTGTATCTCCCAATTTTTTAAATATTTACTGATAATTTGTTGCATTGTTATAGCATATCCAGCTAAAGCTTGTCCGTGAAAAGCTGGCATCAGTAACTTACGGTTGCGTTGATGTTCTTCTCCATCTTGTAAAAACAGCGATCGCCCTAAAAGTTCCTTAAAGTTATTGGGCCAACCTCCTCCCCAAGAAAAACAATCCATGTGGCTTGATAAGATAAATTTATTGGCTTGTGCGCCAGTCATAAAAACTGTTTTTCGTCCCAAAATATTTGTTTTATAGATGCAACCGTATTGTTTTTCTCGTTTATCTGCAAAATTGGGATCTAACAAAAATTGAATAGTTTCACCAATAATAGGTAATCCGGTACTACCTGGAGGCAAAGACTGTGATGAATTGTTCATATAACCTTATTGATTAAATATAGTCGTGTAAATATAGCAATTGTCCCCACAAAACGATCATTGCGGTAACACCTAAAGCCAATTTATCCCGTTGTTTATAAGTAGGAAGGTTATCAGTAGAAGGTAAACCTTGATAGCCCCTAGCCAGCATAGCTTGATAGATCAGTTCCCCGCGTTCATAGGTGCGAATAAACAACGAACCGATGGCATTTCCAGTAATTAGCCGTGTGGCTGCCCCATTAACCATCAAATTACGGGAAAGAGCGGCTTGTCGCATGGTGGTAAATTCCCGCACCAAAACATCAATATAACGATACATTGAGGCCATAATGGCTACTAATAATGGTGGGGTTCTCAGGAATAATAACCCCTGGAAAAGAGCGGGAATAGCTGTCGTCAAAATTAGCAGATTAAGGGTTAATAAAGATAAAAAAACTTTGAGGGTGACACTTCCTAATACCATCACTCCTGTACTGGTAATTGTCACAATTCCCCAAGACCAAATCACTTGACCATCACTGCGAAATAAAGACCCCAATAAGACAACGCCAACAAAGAGAAATTCAATAACCACTCGTGATAGTAGCTGAATCCAAGAAACCCGACTCAGTAAAATGACGATCAAGACACTTATCCCATAAACTCCCCAGGTTGCCCATTGTCCATTAGGGGTTAAGGCAATGGCAAAAACCATAATTAATGCCCATAATAAACGGGTTTGGGGGGCTAAGGAATGCCACGGGGTAAGGGGTTGACTTCCTTGATTGGGGATGAAAGCCTGAATGTGTAAAATCATAGATTATCAAGGTTGTCAAGTTGTACTCAATAGAGACGTTAATCTACACGATGCTGCTTTGCAGTTCATGAAACGTCTCTACCTATTATTATCTTTAGCAAATCTTGAAGAATTTTATCGTTTGTTCCTGGACTCCAATAGTGGAATTATTGAGAATTTTCAGCGTCTTCTTGGCGATTCGTTAAGAGTTTACCTGCACCCCAAGCAATGCCAAAGGTTACTAGGGTTCCTGCTAACCCTGCTAGGGGAGTCGCAAGAGTTTCGGGAACTCCTCGTAGGGCATATTCTTCAAAAACAGCGTAAAAAGGTAGCTTTTCGGCAGGAACATCTTCTGAGGCTTTGTCTTCAAATTCTAAGTCTTGGGAGACTCGATCTAGTCCATCAGGGTCAGAACTGGCAAAGGGAGAGACAAAAATAGCAACAATCAGGGCAACCCCTAATCCAACCAGCAAAAATTTACGATTACGTTCAACGGGTGAATGATTAGTCATGGAAATCGGTTATTAATGGAAAACAGTGCTTGATTTCAAGGAGCAAAACTCTATAATTATCCAAGATCTCGGCGATAGGAACGAGGGGGATCATAAAGGAGGTCAGGACGCGATCGCCAAATAAAGCCAATGGTGATCACAGTAATAATGGCTTCCCCAATCCCAATGAAAATATGCCAAAATACTAACGCCCCCAAAGCTAGGGTGAAGGGAACCGTCCCGGATAAACCTAATTGAATTCCGGTGGCGATCGCTGCTGCCATGACACTTACCCAAGAAGCAACGGCCGTGGCAATGGCCATCGATGACCAACTTTGACGACCCAAGGTTGAACGAATGGCTTTGTAGAGATAATAACCCCCATAGGTTCCTATCAGTCCCATATTCAAAATATTCGCCCCTAAAACCGTTATCCCACCGTCTTGAAATAATACGGCTTGCACAATGAAAACAACGGCCACTACTAGGGTTCCTGCCCACGGTCCTAAAAGAATTCCGGCGAGAGTTCCCCCGACGAGGTGTCCTGATGTTCCGCCAGGGATAGGAAAGTTAATCATCTGGGCAGCGAAAATAAAGGCGGCACATACCCCCATTAAGGGAACTGCCCGTTCTTCATATTCAGCCTTGACCCGTCTCAGGGCAACAAACAGCAAGACTAGGGTGATAATCCAAGTAAATAGGCTTACAGGTAGACTTAAAAAGCCGTCAGGAATGTGTAATGCCAAAGAGGGAAAAGGAATCAGACGTTGCATAAGTAACGGCATCAAGAGTATTTAAAAGCCTCCATATTTTAAGTTATATCCTACTAATCTTTGTAAACTTTTTTCTATACCCTATTGGGGGATTTTTATAACATCTTTAGATTCTCGATTAATCTTAGAGATTGTTTATAAAATAAATATTAAAATGAGATGTAGGCTCGTAGTAAAGGCTTTAGCCTTTAGAAATCAATCTTTAAAGAGTTGACTACCAACCGATAAGACTACCAAAATCTACTTAATGTTTTATTTACAAACAGTTTCTTAAATTATTGTTTGAACATTTTATAAAAATATTCTAAAGAATCCTGCTTCATTCTAAAAAACTCGCCAGAATTTAGTAAAAGACAAAAATTCAAGTTTTAAGTTTGGTTTTAACTCCATTATTGTCAAGAATTTCTATGAAAAACTGTTCAAAAGCTAAGAATAAGTTAAAGCACTTTTTTGCTTTATTATTGATGACAGTTTTTTTGATATTTTTAGGTTGCTTTTGGGAAATCAATCAAGCTAATACCATTGAAAGTCAATACCAAAACCAAAAATTTCCTGTAGTTTTTAACGGAAAAAATCTTTTTTACATTCAACGCCCAAATGGGTCACTTTCAGCTGAAGAAAGGGCAGAAATAATTAGTGAAAGGATAGAAAAAATTGCCAAAAGAAAGATAGAAAAAATCAATCATGATGATTTTGATATTGATAACCGAGGAGATCTTGTTATTGTTTTATTTGAAAGAAAGACATTAGCAACTGTTACAGCAGAAGATGAAAAAATAGCTGATATTTCTAGAGAAATTCTAGCCAATCAATACCTAAATAAAATCGAAAAATCCTTAGCAAAATATCAAAGAGAACAAAAACCTTTTTATTGGATTTTTGGGATTGTATCTACCGTAGTAACCACCCTCTGTTTAATCTTAGTTTTAAAAGCTTTTGATAGATTCTTTCCCTATACTTATCAAATTTTAGATAGTTGGCGTGGTCGAATTATTCCTTCGATTAGGATTCAAAACTTAGAAATTCTCACCTCAGAAAATTTAACTAAAATTTGTCAAGGTTTTATTAGCTTAATTCGCATAGGATTAACCTTAATTGTTCTTTATTTATTTATTCCTTCAGTTCTTAGTTTTTTTCCAAAAACAAGGCAAATGGGAAGAATTCTGTTTGAATATTTGATGAGAGCTATTAATTTAGTTGGGAGTGCTTTTGTTAGTTATTTACCCAATATTTTTATTCTAACTGTTATCATTTATTTAACCCATTATACTCTAAGGTTTCTTAAGTTTATTTTTAGAGAAATTGAGCAAGGAACTCTACAATTTACAGGATTTTATTCAGAATGGGCGCAACCAACTTACAGACTCTTAACCTGGTTAATCATTGCTCTGTCTGCGGTTTTCGCTTTTCCTTATTTACCTGGATTTAATTCTCCTGCATTTAAAGGTGTTTCTGCTTTTCTTGCCCTATTATTTACTTTAGGATCTACAGGAGTTGTCTCTAATACAGTATCAGGGTTTGTTCTAATTTATACTCGTGCTTTTCAAGTAGGCGATCGCGTAAAAATTGGGGATGCTACGGGAGATATTCTCGAAAAAACCTTATTAGTAACTCGAATTAAAACGATAAAAAATGTTGTTATTACCATTCCTAATTCTGTGGTTATTAGTAGTAATGTTGTTAATTATAGTGCTTTGTCTAGAGACGGAAATAATCCCTTAATTATCCATACAACTATTACGTTAGGATATGATGTTCCTTGGCGCAAAGTTCATGAGGTATTAATTGCCGCGGCGAAAAAGACTCAATATATTATTGCAACCCCTTCTCCGTTTGTTTTTCAAACTGCATTAAATGATTTTTATGTCAGTTATGAAATCAATGCTTATACACACACAGCTATTAAAATGGGGGAAATTTATTCCAGTTTACATCAGAATATTCAAGATCAATGTAACGAAGCAGAGATTGAAATTTTGTCTCCCCATTATTCAGCTATCCGAGATGGTAATCAAAATACTATACCAGAAAACTATTTACCTAAAGATTATACTGCTTCTGGATTTCGAGTACAGTCTCTTCCCAATCTTATTAATGTTAATGGCAATAGAAATCATAATCGTTGATAGTTGGTAGTTGATAGTTGATAGTTAATAGTTAATGGTTTTTAGAATGAGTCTGATTGTTTTTGGTAGTATTAATATGGATTTAGTTGCCCAGACTTCTCACTTGCCAAAGCCAGGAGAAACCGTATCAGGAAATCAATTTTTTACAGTTCCTGGAGGAAAGGGAGCAAATCAAGCTGTTGCCGCTGCAAAATTGGGAGTTAACACCTATTTAATAGGACGAGTGGGTGGGGATAGTTTGGGTCAAGAATTACTGAGTAATTTGCCAGCATTAAATGTTAATATTGATGGGGTTATTGTTGACAAAAATATTAATTCTGGGGTTGCTATTATTAGCGTTGATCAAGTGGGAGAAAACTCGATTATTGTCGTTCCTGGGGCCAATGGAAATATAGATAATTCTGATGTTCAACGACTAGAGACTATTTTACCCAATGCTAGAGCTTTATTATTACAATTAGAAATTCCCCTTTCACCCGTTAAAACAGCAGCAGAGATGGCTAAAAATGCTGGAATTACAGTTATCCTTGATCCAGCCCCTGCCCCTGATAGTTTACCCGATCCTTTGTATCCTCTGATTGATATTATTACTCCCAATGAAACTGAAGCAGCTAAGTTAGTTGGCTTTGAGATTAAGAACCGAGAAACTGCTGAAAAAGCGGCTCAAGTTTTCCTCAATTGGGGAGTGAAAAACGTGGTTATTAAATTAGGAGCAAAAGGAGCGTTTTATGCTACAAAAAATCAAAGTTGGTTAATTCCTCCCTATCCCGTTAATGCCATCGATACCGTAGCCGCAGGGGATGGCTTTAATGGGGCAATGGCAGCAGCATTAGATCGGGGTTTATCCCTTCATGATGGGTTAAAATGGGGGGCAGTTGCCGGGGCATTAACCACAACAAAAAGGGGGGCGCAAACAGCCTTACCTAATTTAGAAACCCTTGAATTTTATTTGTCTCAATATAGCTATTCTTATTAAGCTGCAATACAGCATTGTTAGGTTTAAGAAATGGGAAATATAGCGATAAGGAATGATTAATAAGATATTTTTTCTTATCTGTTGCCTACCCTCCTTGGGAAGGGGGTATTTTCTTTTGCTTTCGACTCAGATTTTATTCTTACAACTGATTACTAATTGCCATATATTGTTTAGATTATAGCTAACGACTATAGCTAAAATTAGGAACAAAATATCAACGGCTGTCATCAGCAACATTCTTGTATCAATATTCTAGGTAATGGACAATTCAAAAATCAAGTTATACTTAAAGTCTAAGTGGCTTGAATTGTTGTCTGATTAATGGACATTCCCCGTCTTCATCCTGACACCCTCGAAGAAGTTAAACAACGGGTTGACATTTATGATGTCATCTCAGATTATGTTGTCCTTAAAAAACGAGGGAAAGATTATGTTGGGTTGTGTCCTTTTCACGATGAAAAAACCCCTAGTTTTAGCGTTAGTCCCCATAAACAACTGTATTATTGTTTCGGTTGTGGAGAAGGGGGAAACGCTATTAAATTCCTCATGGAAGTGGGGAAACAATCTTTTAGCGATGTGGTTTTTGATTTAGCCAAACGTTATCAAGTTCCCATCAAAACCCTTGAACCTGAACAACGTCAAGAATTACAACGTCAGCTATCTTTAAGGGAACAACTCTACGAAATTCTTGCCCTAACGACTAGCTTTTATCAACACGCCCTTCACCAACCCCAAGGGGAAACTGCCCTTAATTATCTCAAACACGAACGTCAATTAAGTGACGCAACCATACAGCAATTTCAATTGGGATACGCCCCTGCAGGATGGGAAACCCTCTATCGTTACTTGATCGAACAAAAACGCTATCCTATTCCTTTGGCTGAGGAAGCTGGGTTAATTGCTTTGCGTAAAACCGGAAGCGGTTATTATGATCGGTTCCGCGATCGCCTGATCATTCCCATTACTGATCTTCAAGGACGGGTAATTGGGTTTGGTAGTCGAACATTAGGCGATGAACAGCCAAAATATCTTAATTCCCCTGAAACAACTTTATTTAATAAGGGTAATACCCTATTTGCCCTGGATAAAGCTAAAAATTCCATTCGTTCCCTCGATAAAGTGGTGGTGGTAGAAGGGTATTTTGATGCGATCGCCCTTCATGCTGTGGGAATTAGCAATACAGTCGCTTCTCTAGGAACTGCTTTTAGTCAAGTACAATTGAAACAATTGCTTAGATATACTGATTCTAAACAAGTTATCTTTAATTTTGATGGGGATCTAGCCGGAAAAAAAGCAACACAACGGGCAATTACTGATCTTGAATCATTAATTTATTCAGGGCAAGTACAATTACGAATTCTTAACCTTCCTGATGGGAAAGATGCCGATGAATTTCTCAGATCTCATGCGAATGGGGTTAAACGTTTCCATCAATTAATTGAAAACGCGCCCCTTTGGTTTGACTGGCAAATTCAACAATTATTAGTTGATCAAGATCTCAAAAAAGCCGATCATTTTGAACAAGTGGCGCAAGAAATGGTTAAGCTATTGAACCGCATCGAAAATAGTAATAAACGTACCTATTATATTCGTTACTGTGCCGAAATTTTAAGTCAAGGGGATACTCTATCTTTACCCCTATACATTAAAAATTTACAAAGACAACTTAAGAAACCTAATCTATCTTCAACCAACAAAAATTCCTCATCGTTAGGGATTAAAAATTTTTCTCATGCTGAAGATACGCAACTTGAACAAGCAGAAGCCTTATTGTTAAGAATTTACCTTCACTGTCCAGAATATCGCCCAGAAATTTTTAATCAACTTGAAGAAAAAGATTTAGCTTTTAGTGTCTCTGAATATCGTTTTTTATGGCAAAAAATTTCAGAAATTGAAGCAGATGTAAAGGATATAAATAATAAACTAATCTCTTTATTACAAGAACAAATTTTACAGTTATCTTATTCCATGACTGAATTTAATCATATTTTTCATCTCAGTCAGAATCATCAGGAAAATATTCACCGCAGTCCCTTACAAATTCACTGTGCTTTAATCTTTATGGAAAAAGCAAAATTAGAAAAATACAGCAATTACTCTTATCAAAAGTATAAAAATATTGACCCTAATATTGATTCAAAAACTCAACAATATTATTTGAATGAATATTACACCAGCAAAAGAAAAATCAAACAACTTGAATCTTCTTTGAGTTTTTCCCACCTAGAAATTTATGGAAAATATTAATTTAATAAGTGCTAAATTAATTGTCAGTTTGTAGTAAGTCATGATTGGACTTCTGCAAGAGAAAGAAGTTTAGTTAACTGTCGTTTCATTTTGGTAATTTATGACGATGCTGCTAATATTTTAGCATAATAAGTTCTGTAGAACCAAAATTGACTGATCATGGCAATCATGCGGTACAAGAAACCCTAGTAGGAATGGAAGAGTTACAGAAAAAAGTGGCAGCGATCGCAGAACAAACCATGCGGTTAAGTGAGCAAACCAATCAAATTGGCAACATCTCACAAGTGGTCACAGATTTAGCCAATCAAACTAATATGTTAGCCTTAAATGCAGATGAAGATTTTCTGAGATGTTTTCGTTAATAATTCACCCAAAAGAGTGATTCTCAAGCATGAAGTATTACCCCTTAATTATTAATTACAATAAGCATTAACATGAAAAAGTTAGAGGTTCAGACAATGCGCCAGCGTAGTTCAAATTCTTGGCTCAATCAAGCTCAAAAGTGGTTTAGAACCTATGTGATTCAAGAAGTCCCTGCTCATGTGAGTGTCTGTGAATTTGATTGCAATGAAATCCACTGCAATCGACAAAAGTGGCTTAACTGTTCTAAGCTTCATTAATCATTAAAATACTCTAAAGATCAGGTTTGACTATCAATTACCAATTGATCTAACGCCTGTTGCATCCGCGATCGCACTAACTCATAACAAGCATCAACATAAAGGCGATCACTAGCTGCCTCTCTACCATAGCGTTCAAAAACAATGGGAGGACAGACACGGGTATGAATAGCCACAGGAAGGGGAAAATTAGGAACTGGTCCAATGGCAACCCCCCAAGGCAACCCTAAATAGATAGGAAACACTTCAGGATCAATATCAAACAACCAAGGCAACATTCCCCATTCATGTAATTGCTTGGCTTGTTGATAACAATCCCCCAACACCATCAAGGTTTCATGCGCTCCCAAAGAAATTACGGGAATAATAGTTGCTTTTTCCCGCAATGCCAGTTTAAGGAAGCCCTTACGCCCAGCCAACTCAATTTTATGACGATCTGCATAGGGACGAAACACATCTTGCGCTCCCCCTGGATAGACCAAAACACTTGCCCCTCGTCTTAACGCAGCGATTCCCATTTTCGGATGGGCGCGAACTGCCCCTGCTTGTACGGCAAGATCGGCCGCTGCTGGATTAGTCGTCCAGACAGACTGGTGCATTAACCCATAGGTGGGGCGGTCGATGCCAAAACGACAAAACCAATCATACATCATCATCGATGTATCAGGAGAAGCCAGTCCTCCATTGTGAGACCCCACTAGCAGCAAAGGCCCTTTTTCGGGGATATGATGCCAACCATCAGTCGTTACCCGAAAATAGTATTTATAAAACCATTCCCAATAGGGCATCAGGGAAGCGATAAACTTTGGATCACGCTCATCAAGTGACCAACCTTGTCTATATTGGGTGCTGTGTTTTGTCTTCATCTAACGAAAATTTGTCTAAATCCCACTTATTCTAGTTTAACGAGATGGTGATGCAACGAATCTTTAAACTAACATTTTCAGCTTCAGATCGACCCAAAATCTCTTGTTATCCAAAGAATTGGGTTTAAAACCTCCCCCTTTTAGGAGGACTTTATCTTAGAATTAGACTAAGCGGAAAATCAGATGTGTAGTCGTGGCACGCGAACTGACCGTTGTGAAAAGGCTAGTGTCACCAACTTAAATAAGTTGCCCCAATACCTCAATGCCCTCTGACCAGACAACAAGGCATAGGTGGGAGATAAAAGAAATTAAATAGGGTAGGGCATACCCGAATTTACGCTTGGGGAGTAGTCCATAAGAGTGCTTGCTGTAAAAAGTGTAGTCGGACTAGACATGAAACCGTAAGACCAAAATTAGCATTGCTAGTAGAGGCAAGATTCAGCCCAAGAATCTACTCCCTAACGTGAGTGGAGTGTCAAAATCAGCTTTTGAACCAACCTCAAGAATAGGTAAAGACTATGACGGACTGGCAGGAGATTAGTGGCGGAATAACCGCCCCCAAAGGCTTTAAAGCAGCCGGAATTGCAGCAGGGTTAAAACCATCTGGGACTCCCGATTTAGCCCTAATTGTCTCGGAAACTGAAGCGATCGCGGCGGGTGTTTTCACCACATCCCAAGTTCGCGCTGCCTGTGTGGACTATTGCCGTCAACGTCTGCAAAAAAAAGCCAGTAGCCGCGCCATTTTGTGCAACGCAGGACAAGCCAATGCCGCCACGGGAGAACAAGGATGGCAAGATGCCCTAGAAAGTGCCAAACTCCTAGGAGATGCCCTCAATATTTCCCCTGATGAAATCCTCTTAGCCTCCACCGGCGTGATCGGTCAACGAATTCGCATGGATCAGATGCGTCAAGGCATTCCAACCTTAGCTAATTCTCTGTCTGATACCGGAGGGGATGCCGCCGCGAAAGCCATTATTACCACCGATCTAGTCACAAAATCTATTGCCCTAGAAACTACCATCGATGGGCGGCCAGTCCGCATTGGTGGCATGGCGAAAGGGTCAGGAATGATTCACCCTAACATGGCGACTATGCTGTCGTTTGTTACCTGTGATGGGTTAGTGGCTACCCCCCTCTGGCAAAAAATGATCACTCAAGCCGCTAACGAAAGTTTTAATCAAATTACGGTGGATGGGGATACCAGTACCAACGATTGTCTCATTGCTTTGGCCAATGGCCAGTCGCGCACTCCCACCATTACGGAAATGAGTAAGGATGCCCAGAAGTTACAAGCCATGTTAACGGCTGTCTGTCAGCATTTAGCCAAGGCGATCGCTAGAGATGGCGAAGGGGCAACCTGTTTAATTGAAGTGCAAGTCTCAGGCGCGCCGGATGATGAAGGGGCGCGGCGCGTCGCTAAAACCATTGCCGGATCATCGTTGGTTAAATCGGCTATTTTTGGTCGTGATCCTAACTGGGGACGAATTGCTGCAGCAGCAGGAAGGGCTGGTGTTACCTTCCGTCAAGAAGATTTACAGGTAAAATTAGGGGATTTTTTAATGATGGATAGCGGTCAACCCCTAGAATTTGACCGGCAAGGGGCGAGCAATTACTTGAAACAAGCGGCTGCGGGAACTTATCTACAAGAAGATACGGTCTTGATTTCGGTGTGTATTGGAAATGGCTCTGGAAACGGGATCGCTTGGGGCTGTGATTTGAGTTATGACTACGTTAAGATTAACGCGGAATACACTACTTAAATCTTGGCTCATCGTTAACCGTTATTCGGTCTTTTCGGTAGCAAATGCTCGATTATTCCAGGTATTTTCCGTCGTACTGCTCAAGGTTTCCACAGCACCTACGAATAAGCGTACCCAGACAAAGAAGGTCGTTACAACAATCAACAGTTTTAAGGATTTGTAAGTCATGGTCATGGTCATACTCGACTTCCGTGACGAAATCTACTCATTTCTATTCAATCAATCACGGGTCATAATTTACTTCCCCTCAACAGATGAAGTTGATTTCATCCATCTGGAGGATGGTCAATGTGCAACGATGGGAAATATGAAATGTATCGAGAAATAGAGAAAGAATTTCTATTCTCTAAGAAATTGTGTACCTTATTAAGTAGGTAGACATTAGTTATAGTCAAAATACAAAAGTTCGTAATAAAGGCTTGAGCATCGATGATGCAACACTTTTAAGATCTTGGATAGCTTACTACCAACCTACTGACAGATAAGAATTCCCAGTTTAATTAATGAGTCAAACAAAAATTTTAATTTGGTATCGCAATGATCTACGTCTTCATGATCATGAACCCCTAACTAAAGCTATTAGACAACAAGCTGAAATTATTCCTTTTTATTGTTTCGATGAGCGACAATTTAAAACTACATCCTTTGGCTTTCCTAAAACGGGAATTTTTCGCGGTCAATTTTTATTAGAAAGTGTTGAAGATTTAAAAAAATCTCTACAAAATTTAGGCAGTGATTTAGTTATTCGGCGAGGGTATCCTGAAATAATTATTCCTCAACTCGCTCAAGAATTATCTCTAAGTGCAGTTTATTTTCATCAAGAAGTTACCGCCGAAGAAATTAAGGTAGAAAAAGCTTTAGAAAACGCCTTAACAAAAATCGGAGTAACCTTTGATTCTTTTTGGGGAGCCACTTTATATCATCGGGATAATTTACCTTTTAAAATTTCACAAATTCCTGAAGTGTTTACCAGTTTTCGGAAAAAAGTTGAAAAGCAATCTACAGTAAATCCTACTTTTTCTCAGCCAAAAAAATTACCAGAAATCTCAACTATAAACCCTAGAGAAATTCCAAAAATCACGGAATTTGGCTTAGATAAACCGATTTTTGATTCGAGAGCAGTCTTGGAATTTAAAGGCGGAGAAACCGCAGCAATTGAACGATTAAATCATTATTTCTGGAAAGCAAATTGTCTAAAAGATTATAAACAAACTCGTAATGGAATGTTAGGAGCAGATTATTCTTCCAAGTTTTCACCATGGTTAGCTTTGGGATGTCTTTCCCCCCGTTATATTTATGAAGAAGTTCAAAAGTATGAATTAGAAAGAGTGAGAAATAATTCAACTTATTGGTTGATTTTTGAGTTATTATGGCGGGATTATTTTCGGTTTATTTGTGCTAAACATAGGAACAAAGTTTTCTATCCCTCTGGGTTACAAGGATTAGAAATGCACTGGAAAGAAGACTGGAAAAGATTTACCCTATGGCAAGAAGGAAAAACAGGTTATCCTTTAGTTGATGCCAATATGCGTGAACTTGCAGCAACAGGATTTATGTCCAACCGAGGACGACAAAATGTCGCAAGTTTCTTAACCAAAAACTTACAAATTAATTGGATAATGGGGGCAGAATGGTTTGAATCTTTGTTAATTGATTACGATGTTTGTAGTAACTATGGCAACTGGAACTATACCGCAGGAGTAGGAAATGATGCGCGGGAATTTCGCTATTTTAATATTCCTAAACAATCGAGAGATTATGATCCAAAAGGCAATTATTTAAGATATTGGTTGCCTGAATTAAAAGCGATTCCAGGGGATAAAATTCATGAACCTTGGAAATTATCTCAAGAAGAACAAAAGCGATATAATATTAGAATTGGGGTTGATTATCCCCGTCCTGTTGTTGATTTCTTTAAGTCTCTCAAAAGGAATTAGATAAAGTTCTAACCAAAAATAATAGTCTGTTTCATAGAGATTTGACGCTAGAAACTCTAATGTTTTTGACAATTGAGTTGTCATAGTAATTACTCCAATCTTTCCCAATCTGGTTTAATTATAGAAAAGAGAGTAATGTTTTTCATTCATGAACAGTTGGCTAGAATCACCTCTTGACTTTGTTGTAACTGAAGTTGATACATATGATTAAACAACCACCAACAATATTCTTCTGATAACCCACAAGTAACCGCCCCGCGTAACACCACATTCAAGTACCAATCATTGGGGGCTAATTCTTGGGGAAGTTTATCAATGACGACATAGGTTCGCACATTTTGATAGCGTTTTCCCCCACTGTAAACATCAACATATTCGTGACGATAACCATTACGGGGAACCTCTTCTCGAACATCCAGGCGATCGCTAAACCGCCAAGGAAGATGATATAAAACTCCTTCTACAGAGGAATTGGGATCACTAACCACATCCAACGCCCCACAATTACGCCGTAGGGAACGACGATAGAACCCCAGCCGATACCCTTTTAAAATAGCAGTTCCTACCACATAGTGATGGGTATTTTCCCCAAAAGTTCGTTTTAAGTCTACCGGACACATACAAGATCCGTAGGCAAAATAATAAAATGAGGGTTCGGGTGATTTTTTGGGTTGCCAATGACTTCCTTGATGATGGGGATGGGTCATTGATCCTGTTAGATCACGGAGGGGTTGGGATAAGGGGTCAGGGGATAGGTTCATCTGGTGTTTTCCTAGAGGGTAAATGTTAGGTGACTTTTCTTTACTGTTCCCTAGTCAAGATAAATAAGAAAATGTAGACCTATTTTAAATGAGTTTCTAAGGTATCCGCCAACTTGTCAGCGATCCCTTCAATCCAATTTTCGTCCTGTTTAGTATAACTTCGGGGAACATTTGCCCCCAAAATCAAAACCCCTTGGTTTCCCATGGGTTGACAGATCACTCCCTGAGTATTTTCGGGAAGATAATCAAATTCAATTCGCCCTGGATAGAGGGCTAGATTAACTAGATAAACTGGCTTTTTGGTGGTTAAAACTCGTTCTAAAATCTTGCCTGGAGTTACTTGAGGGTTAATGCCTAAAATCCCTCGTCTCAACACCACCATTCCTTGATAGTAAACCACTAAAGATTTGGTAACGGTATTGGTTAATACTAAATGGGAAGCCCAAGCGAGTTCTTTTTTCACTTCCTCTGGTAAATTGGGGGCAAATTCTAGACCTTGTTCTCCAATAAGGGTAACAGCATCAGGCGATCGCGGTTGAACTTGTTGCCAGATCAACCCCACTAAAATTAAGACCCCACTGAGAATAACTCCCACTACATCCGAACGAGACTGAGATTCTGTTAGGGTTAATGTGGTAAAACGGTTAATTAATAAGAGGATGCTGCCAAGTCCTCCGGCAAAAAAGGGCAGTAAGCGTAAAATTCGATTAGGATCTGATTTGTTCATCAACTCGACTAATAATTTCCTATCAGGATCACTCTCTAAGTGTAAGCATTCAGCTATCAGCTTAGTAGGAATAAACAGTTGTTTACCCCTACGCCTAAATCTAAAACCAGGGATATATTAAAGAGAAATATTATTATACAATCAACCAATTACCTGAATAATTATATTGTCCCCAAACTGATAAAAGTTTACCATTAGGATGAGTCTTTAACTGTTCATCCACTTCAGGATTAACTGTAATTAATTGCCAAGTTTGCCCTGAGTTTTCTAGTGTTTCAGTGATAGTTAAAGAATAATCTTGAGGATGGTCTCGGTGAAAATAGCCTTGATAAAGCTGACTATTTTTAGAGATTTCAACATTAAAATAATAACAAGGACAATTTCCATTAATGGGGTAATCTTCTGGATGGTCTAAATAATACTGTTGCCAATACAACCATTGAGGATGTTGGGGAACTAAATTAAATAAAGGAATTATTCCAGAAGGGGCAATAGAATCGGTTAATAATGCCTCTTGAATTTTTCTAACAGGAACCTCCCTAGGCTGACAATTTAATTCAATACATAAAGCTGCTGCCATCCCTGCGGCCTGTCCTAAATTCATGACAACAGGTTGTAAACGGGTGCTACCATTAGCAATATGGGAAACGGAGATATTTTTTTCACATACTAATAATCCTTCAACAGTTTGGGGAATTAATGCCCCATAGGGAATAGTAAATGGGGTTCCAGTCCAACGCCCTCCCCATCTAATAGACTTAGGTTGCAATGAAAAATCAAACCCTGGATAATGATGATCATTGGCGTAATTGCCCACGGCGATCGCTGTTACATTTCCTTGGTCATCAATCGGTAATGGGGCAACATTTCCCCCAGGCATAGGTAAAATATCCTGTTCTGTGATAGTTATTTGACCCTTTAATCGGCGACTTTCTCGATAATAGGGGTGAAAAGCAAAAGCTCCATTTCCGAGGCTGTGAGGGAAAATACCAGAGGCTAACCCATAACGTTTTCCTAATTGTTGTTGAATAAATCCAGCAAAATTTAAACTGTGATGATAAGCTTCTTTTAAAAAGTCCTGGCGTAACGTTTCTGAAGTAATTAATCTATCTAAATTTTCTCCATAATCATTCCCCGAAATTGGCCAATTAATCATAAATAAACTATCCGATAATTTCCCATAATTGAGAAACATTTCCGAGCCATAATTATCCCAAGTTCCTTGAAAAGTAGAAGAGGTAGGTGGTAGAGGAATAGAAGGAGCAGAGTCCCCATAATCTCGTAAAATACACACCCAAGTCGGGGCTTGTACGGGATATCGTTTAGTTAACTCATTAGCATTTACAGGCGCACTGGGTTCATCAAATTCCCCTTGCCATTCCCAACCCCAGCGATAGGGAACCTCTCCTAAAGCCAAAATATCTCCTAATTCTGTGCCATCGAGAGTAATTTGTGCCTCAATGCGATAATCAGCAAAGCGAACTCCCGTTACTCGATTTCCTTGGCGCAATACTTCTAGAGGAACCTGGCCAGAAATCCAATGTAGATTAGGCAACGACTCAACCCATTCAGCGAAAATTTGCGCCCCAATGGTAGGGTTATAAGTAAACAAACTTACCCAACCATGATCTAAACCCCCTGGCTGTTTACGGCGTAATGCTTGGAGATAAGTCCCCCATAACCCCGTTTGCCAAGCTGCCAATTCATTGCCATCAGGGGCAGCTACGCCGGCTGTCGTTAACATTCCCCCCAACCAGGGAAACTCGCTAACCAGGATAGTTTTGACTCCCCGACGGGCGCATTGAATCGCGGCTGCGGTTCCTCCAGTCCCCCCACCAACTACTAAGGTATCTGTTGTTAATTGTGTCACCATTGGAAATAGTTCTTTTATTGAGACAAATAGATGTTAGAAAATCGAGACTATACAATAATTTTGGCAAGAAAGACGAACAATTTAGCAATGTCTACTTCCAGATTAGAAAAACAATGGGAAATCGCCCAAAAATCTCTCATTACCTTCCGTGATGCGTAAAGCCCCTGTGATTTATCCAGGGGATATAAGCGAATAGCCAGATTTATCTGGCAGTCAACCATGATGAGGATCGTTAATGTATTCTAATATGATTTGAGTGCTAACTTTTCCTGTTGTATCAAACATATAGGAATGAGTCCAAAGGGAGGGAAGTTTTAATAATTCTGGAAATTCTTGCCTAAGATATCGA
>NEED01000061.1 GCA_002110465.1 unicellular cyanobacterium SU2
TAACCCTCTTCTGTCACTCTCCGAATTTAAAGAACAAGAAATAAAACAATTTATGCAGAGGAATAAAATGGTTGAATCTGGTTGACAGCTTGAATTAACTCATGGAAACCTAAGTATAAAAGTGAATTGGGAAAAATATCTAACCAAGGAGACAGTAACCATAATAAAAGAATCGGCTGAATAATTAAACGAAGATTATTCAAGACACTCTTCCATCGGTTTTGATGATTCCATTGTGAATGTAAAGGGGAAGAACTTTGGGTAATAATTCTTTCTTTTTCAGCTTCCTTATCTAACTGTAAAGATAAAAAGGGCTGAGTATTTAAACTAACCATTAAATAAGCACTCATAATCATTTCCCACCATCTTTCAATCACTCGAAATTGAGTAAAACGATAATCTGTCCAACCCAGTTCTTGTTTACACTGTCGAAATCCATATTCAATCCATGTTCTTAAGCCATAAAGATTACCTAATATCTTTTTTATTTGATTTGGAGTTACTGTAAGATTAGTCATGACAAAAGAAGTGGAATTATCCGGCATCGTTTCAGGGTCAGTGGTTATTTCCCAGTAAGTTCTCGAACTTCTCGAACCAAAAATAATTTCTCGAATATATCTAACTTCTGAAGTTTGATTGCTAAATTCTCTGTTAAATTTACACCATTTATTAGCTCTAACGTTTTGATTAGAAGGCATCCAGACTCCATGATTGTTTCTAATAGCCAGAATCCAAGAAAGTTGGTATTTATTCAAAGTTCTAATGAATGAGCTACTTTCTCCGTATAAACTATCAGCTAAAACTAATTCAACCTTAAACCCGAAGTCTATTAATTCTGTTATGATTTCTGACGCTAGTTCAATTTTAGTTTGATATTGGTCATCCTCCTTTAATGTTCCTTTGGGTTTAAAGACCTTAAACATTAAAGGAAATGTGATATTATCATAGACTCCATAAGCATTAACTGAAACCATTCCTCTATCTATCTTGCCCACACTTCCTAGATATTGTCTACCCACATAATCAGTTCTATTCCCCTTTTTTCGGTCACCAGTTTCATCAATAATCACAATGATTTTTTCTCCTTTTAAGCCTTGTCAGGTTTTCTGCAATCTCGTTTTTCTTAGTTCGGTTACTGACCAAGGAGAATTAGCTAAAAAATGATGTAATGATTGAGGAGAGTTTATGCCTACTATTTTAGCAATTTCTGGTAAGGATTTTTTCTTAATTAGTGAGATAATTCCGTTTAGGTAAATATTTAAAACACTCGTAACTTCTTACTTCAGTAAAAAGATGCTTATACCCTTCACAATATTGATCAATGACCCTGACTGTTGGTTGTGCATCTCTAGCTAAATGTTTGAGAATTTGTAATTCTACATCCATTGCTCCCTCTGCTTTCTAGCCGTTTTTCGCCCTCTTTATTTTACTTGAATTTTCGGAGAGTGACAGAAGAGGG
>NEED01000062.1 GCA_002110465.1 unicellular cyanobacterium SU2
GATGATTTTCATGGTACGGTTATTTGAGTTAAATTTAAGTTTCAGCGCGTGGGATTTCTAGCTTCTGATTAGAAACTCCTACTTGCGGATGCGCGTCCCCCGCTTTTTTTTCGGTTTAGGGAATAGGCATTCTTGCAATAGATTTTTGGTTAGACTCACGATTCTCTATCCCCTATTGCCACCGAGGTTAAAGCTTCGGTTACAAAATTCGATTTCGTCTTGGCAAAGCCGTATCAAAATCAAATTTTTTGAGCTTTTCCAGATTTCTAAAGAAACCGTTAAAAGTTATGTGTTTGGGTCTTTTCAGGTAAAAGTAATGGGCATGGTTAAAAAATTTGTCCCCATTCTTATAGGGCAATTCATGACGAAACAATCCCAACACTCGACTAAAATCGTAATGAGATGGATGCAAACCACCTAAATAACCGATCTCCTTTTTGATAGGACGCAGCCAACTATTCCCCTTTTGTTTTGAAGAGAAGCCAATCGCCACATTAAAGTACGTCTTGGATTCCGAATATTCTAGGTAGATGTGTTCATTAAAGACTTCCTTATCAAGTCTTTCAATGCCGTCCTCCCACAATTCGTAAGCTGAATAGTAAACATCATTAGGGGAAGATTCAGCATCCCAAAAATCCCATTTAACCTCAAAACAAAGGGGATTAATGTTGATAGCAGTCAATGTCCCAAAGCGGTAATCAAAATTGCGAGAAGCGTCAGGGTTTAAGGTTAATTGAATCAGGCGATCTCCCTCTTTCAATCCTTCAACCCCTTGGGATTTTCGGTGATTAATGGCTTCTTGTAGCTTCATCTCAACAATTTCAGGAAAATCACGGGAGATAGGGTAAATTTCTTGGCACTGTTGCTTAATCCCTTTAAGCTCAAGTGTGGTTTCTAGATTAGGGATTAGCTCAAGCAATATTGCCCCAATTTGGTAGGAGATAGAGGCTAATCGGTCTTTTTGTTGATTAATTGCTTGTAATGCCAGCTTAGAAGACATCAATCTCTTCTGAGCCGTTAAATCTAAGCGACAAGCCACTGGAATTCCAGGGAAGTCGGCGATCGGCAATAACCAAGGTTCCTCCCAATACTGCAAGGTTTTGGATTGTGACTTTTTTTTAAGGCAAGCTCTTGAGCAGGGAGACCGGAGCTTCGGAGAGGTATTTGCGGCTTTCTCCCCTGCCCCCTGCTCCCCGCTCCCTTGCAGTCTCAACTAGGGTTTTGAGCTTAACCGAGTAGTATTGAGGGTCCTCCTGGCTAAAGGCGTAATAATGAGTTGCGGTTGCCCCTACAACAAAGAAGTAGGCTTCGGTGGCAAAATTATAGATCGTGCCATCTTCTAGCAACAGCAAAGTACGTCGGGGAATCTTGACCAAGGATTTCCCCGGTAGAATCAACGGTAACGGACGAATATCGAAGTATTTTAGGAGTTCTTGACTGTACCAGGATTGGTCTT
>NEED01000063.1 GCA_002110465.1 unicellular cyanobacterium SU2
ATTTAGCTAAACGCCGAGAAGCCCCGCGCTGTACGAAGTCAGCGTCGGGGTGCTAGACTTCGTCGCTCTTCGAGTCCGCGCGTCTTCGACGGGATAGGCGGTCAACTGAGGGGTTCGATGCCCCAAAAGTTGACAAACAATTACTTGCTAGGGGTTCACACTTTTCTCCTAAATACTGTATAATGGGCTTATGTTATTCAGATAGCAAAAGTGTTAAACCTTAATTATTGCTACAGAATATATCCTGATGTCAGTCAAGAAAAAGAGTTGATTGACTGGCTAGAAATCTGTCGAGGTGTCTATAATTATGCCTTGAGAGAAAGAAAAGAATGGATAAATTCTCGCAAGTGTAAGGTTAATGCTTGTAGTCTTCATTCTGAGTATATTATCTCTGCTGATCAACCATTTCCTGATTACTATAAACAGAAAAAAGCTTTAACTCAGGCTAAAAGAGAATACCCAGAGCTTAAACGAGTTCAATCTCAAGTATTACAAGAGGTTATGGGTCGTCTAGATAAAGCGTTCAACTTTTTTTGGAAAAGAAGTTTTGGTTTTCCCAGGTTTAAGAAATATGGTCAGTACCGTTCGATTAACTTTCCTCAGTTTAAAGATAATCCTATTACGGGGTATCAAATAAAACTGTCAAAAATAGGTAGTGTAAGAATAAACTTACATAGACCTATCCCAGATGGATTTGTTGTTAAACAAGTTCAAATAGTTAAAAAAGCATCTGGTTGGTATGCTATTGTCTGTATTCAGTCAGATGTTAAAATCCCATCTCAATCACCTCAAGGTAAATCTCTGGGGATTGATCTAGGGCTTGAGAAATTTATTGCTACTTCACAGCAAGAGTTAATAGCTAGACCCAAGTTTTATGTAAAACTTCAAAGCAAGCTTAAATGGCTGCAACGAAAATTATCTAAGAAACAAAAAGGGTCTAAGAATAGAGTTAAAGCTTGGCAAAAAGTAGCTAAATTACACGAACACATTTATAACACTCGCAAGAACTTTCATTATCATGTAGCACATCATCTTTGTGACCAAGCTAATATTATATTTGCGGAAGATTTAAACCTAAAAGCTATGTCTAGAGGGATGCTGTGCAAGCATACTCTTGATGCTGGTTTTGGTAGTTTTCTGGAAATATTAAGGCACGTCGCATGGAAGCGAGATGTTTATTTTGAGAAAGTTGACGCCAACCTAACAAGTCAAACCTGTCCTAATTGTGGGGTAGTTACTGGTAAAAAAAACTTATCTCAACGAGTGCATGAATGTTCTAACTGCGGTTTTGTAACTGATAGGGACGTTGCGGCTGCGATGATTGTAGAGCAACGTGGACTTGCAGCCCTCGGACTGGGGGTCAAGCTGCCTGTGGAGGAAGAGGT
>NEED01000064.1 GCA_002110465.1 unicellular cyanobacterium SU2
TTCTTGGTCAATTAATTCTTGTTTACGTTCATAAGTAAATCCTGAATCTGTGATATCTAAATTATAGTATTTGTTAATTTTATACTTGTTTAAGACCTTTCCCACTCTTAAAGCTATTTTATCCGCTCCTTTCAAAGCTCTTTTTTCTCTCTTTGTGGCTTTGATAATTAACTCAAACTGTTCTTCTGCTATTTGTAATAAACCCTCTCTCTGTTTTTTATTTTTAGCAGCAATTAAAGGATTTCGACAAGCAATTAGTCTTTCATTTGGGTAATCTTCACTTTCAAACTCAACTAGATTTACCTCATCAAATAATCCTAATTGAATGGCTTCTACTTCTGCTAATTTTCTGATACTTGCTTTAGTTAAACCACTTATATAATCTAACCCTTCTACTGGTTTAACTAACTCTTTAATGTTTGAAGATGTTAAGATTCCTCTATCTGTCACCCACACCACATTCTTAACACCAAACCGTTTCCTCACTTTCTCTATTTGACTTCCTAATGTGTTAGTATCTGAGGTATTTCCTTCAAAAACTTCTACAGCGATAGGACAACCCTTTTGGTCACAGAGTAGTCCAAAAACTATTTGAGTTTTCCCCTTCTGTCTTGATGCGCGTTCCCTTGCGCCGTACGACGGCGCGGGGTCGCATCGCTTTTTATCTCTATTATATCCATACTTTCCTAATTCACATCCGTTTCCCTCTAGATAGGTTGAAGTAACATCATATAGAACTAATGAGCCATTATTGAGATGAAGACTAGCTAATTTATTTTCAATTTTCTCCTGCTTACTTAGTAACCAATCTAAAGCTGAATAGAGTTCGTCTTCATCAGCTTTTTCTAAGTTCAATACTTTCCCTAAACTATTGCTACAGGTTTTTTCGTGAAATCCTCTAGCTGTGGCTAATTTGGATTTAGGATTAATAATCCTAGCAATTATCATCCCCAAAACTAAGTTTCTAATTCGAGAGGTCGTTCCAGCAATAATCTTATCTAGACCTAACTTTTTTATTGTCTCTAATAGGACCATCACATGACCATGAGGACGACTTCTTATTACTTCAAAATTATCTGGTATTGCTTCAGTCATTGAAACTTTAGCCCCTTTTAAGACCAGTTTCATATTATTAACAACTTCATCTGGCAATGTTGATAGATTTGCCAGGGTTCTTTTTTTGACTTGATCTCCTTCTCTATAAGATTCACGAAGAAGAACAGCCG
>NEED01000065.1 GCA_002110465.1 unicellular cyanobacterium SU2
ACCAACTCATATTTTGAGAGTTGGTTTAATTGTTCTGGCTTTAGCTGCACTTCTGGTTGACTTTGACTCATACCGTTACTTTAGCGTAGTCAGCCTGTTTGTCAATATCTGCCACCTGAATCCTTACCTTTTGATAGAGAAATAACTGGACTATCACAATAATAATTAATAAGGTCTTTGGCAGTTTTATAAAAGCTGGTGGTGTGAGTTTCATCAAAGATGACTAATCCGATGTTTTCGGGATAGTCACGACGAGCTAAGGTCTGTATTGATGCAACTATAACCATGTCCGATTCGGAGCAATGAGGATAACCGGCTTTTATGTAACCTATTGAATCGACACCGTAATTATTAAGAGTATTAACGGTTTGGTCTACCAGTGGTTCCCGATGAATTATAAAGAGAACTCTTACTCCACGTCTCACCGCGTCTCTGATTATATGGGTGGTGGTTAATGTTTTACCCGAACCTGTTGGACTAACCAACATGACTGATTTGACACCGTTTTCATAGTGCTTATAAATTTCTCTGATTACCTGTTTTTGATAGTCCCTTAGTTCTAGTTTAGGTGTTTTGGGTATCGAGTTTTTTGTTGTGGGTGTTAAAATTAATTGATTCATGGTTAAAATTTACCATAAATAATTCTAATACTGGTTTAACTTTATAATAAAATAAATGAGCAGGACAATCACAATCTGATGAGCCAAACTTCTTGATAGGAATATTAGATTGTTCATCTTTGAGTAATAACGCAGCCCATTGACATTCTAGTTTAATGGGATCAGTTGAATACCAGATTTCAACAGGCGTTAAATAAGGTCTAAGATAATCAAGATGCCAATGATGACGTTTATTAATCTGTAAATGTCTGTTAATTCTAGATTTGAGTCCCCCTCGTCCAAAAGCACTACCAATATAACAATAATAACCAGGGTTAATTTGATGATTTCCTAGTTTTACTATGATAACTTGTGATAAAGTTGAACAGTGAAAAAGTAGACAATAAGTTCCTGGTTGAGAAGGTAAATCAAGTGGCATTGTTGAGAATTAAAAATTATTGAATTTCCTTGACAACTTTGAAAAAAGTCATTATTTTATCTTAGTAACCTAGCAAATTGAGGGTATTCAAAATTTCAATCACCCCTCGCGCATCCTCCCTTGCATTTGAATTAACTGGTTTGTAAAGCTCTTTGAATAAACAGTTTTCAGCCAT
>NEED01000066.1 GCA_002110465.1 unicellular cyanobacterium SU2
TTTAAATCTTTCCATGCTTCTTGAACCGCCACTAACTTTTCGTTTCGTGATGGCTAATCTTAAGGATCTTTCAGCCAGATTATTATCAGGAGGAATTTCTGGATGCTCCAGAAAATACCACCATTGCTCTGCCTTTTGTTGCAGGTTCCACAAGAGTTTTCGGGCTTCATAACCAGCTTGTGGTTTCCATTTTTGAATAGCTATCCTTATCTTATCTTTGAATTGGTTTACCCAAACTTGATAACTATGCCTATCGGAGTCTTTTTGCCAAATACGATAATAGCGGAAAGCTTCATCGATTAATTTGAGAAAAGTTTGACCGATGGCTTGGTTATATTGACCTGGAGTTTTGGTTAATTTTTTGAAATGACGACGTAAATGAGCCAGACATTTTTGTTGGGCTACAACAGGATAACCATTGTAAACTCCTAAATCATCACTACTTAAAACGCCACCATATTCTGACCCTAGCTGTTCACACAGTTCAGCACGCCCCCTAGTATCAGCAGCCCGAAATAGGCAGAAAAGCTGATTGGTAAAAACCCAGAGCCATTCTTTCACTCCTTTGACTGGCCAGGGCGTTTCATCAACATGAATTGGTGGTTGTTCTAGTTTGACCCACTTGGATAATTGTTCAACCGATGGATTAATGGCTGTTTCTACTCGTTGATTGGTGGCTACGATGGTTCCCACACCAATCTCAACCTTTCCCAATTCCCATAACATTTCCTGTTGCTTTTCATAAGGGAGATGTCCATAATTTCCTAACCATCCCAGAAATCCTTGTAACTTCACCCCTAAATCTTGTCCTGGGATGATCTTTGGCGACCAATCAGCTTTGGTGACTTGACCACAGTTGGCGCACTGGCCATGGTAACGATGATATTCAACCACCACAATCGGTTGATCTACAAGTTGTGCCACCTGATGTGAATCAACCTTCACTGGTTCGATTAATAATTCTGTTTGACCACAGTGACTACATATTGATGGTTGCAAGATTTCAATTCTGTCAATTCTCCCAAAACCTTTCCTTGTTTTTCCCTGATGCCCAGGTTGTCCTCCCGGCTTTCTTTTCTTATTATCTTTATCGTCTTTTAAAGCTTCAGGCTTTTCGG
>NEED01000067.1 GCA_002110465.1 unicellular cyanobacterium SU2
CGCGCGCCCGTGTGCGCGAGTTTGGCTGGTTGAAAAAAACTTGCTATGTTATATAGCATGATAGATACAGACCAAATACGAAGCAACCCCGCTCAGCTAAAAGCACTGACAAGTTTAGAGCCAGAAGAGTTTGATGCCCTGCTGTCCCCATTTAGGCACCGTTGGCACCAGTACCACAAGCACTACACCCTGCTAGGCAAGCGCCGGAAGAAGCCGCGCATAAAATACAAGAAGCCAACTAAGACCTTGCCCGGGCCAAGCACGAAGCTGCTGTTCGTCTTAATGTGGTTTAAGACGAACTCCATCCAGCAACAGCTCGCAGCTGAATTTGGACTGAGGCAAAACCATGTCAGCCACTGGCTGAAAGCTTTGCGGCCTATTTTGCAACAAGCCATCGAAGACTTGCACTGCCAGCCTGCACAAGACATGGATGAGCTTATCCGGCTATTCCGTCAGCGCAGTGGCCCCTCAGACTCAGACAGTGCGCCGGATACGCTCAACATGGATGCCACAGAGCGCCCGATAGGGCGCAACCTGGACGATGCAGCCCAGCGTGATGACTACAGCGGCAAGCACCACAGGCACAACTTGAAGAACACTGTGCTGTGCGACGAGTTCCAATTCATACATTTTGCAGGGCAGACTTGGAACGGCTCTGTGCACGACAGCACGATGGCAGTTGAAGAGCTGCCCAGCCTGGAAGCCCTCAAGCCCTATGGCTTATGGTTCAGCAAGGACAAAGGCTACCAAGGCTACCGCCCGCAAGGAGCTCACCTGATAGAGCCGTTCAAAGCCAAGCGCAATCATCCGCTTACGGAGCTGGAGAAAGAGTATAATGCCTGGGCAAGCTCAGTGCGTAGCGTGGTCGAACATGCCATCGGCGGCATCAAACGGTTGGCCTTGCTCTCTCGCCCAATGCGGTACTGGAAGCAAGATATACGCCACCAAATTTTCGTCATTGGCTGTGGCCTGCACAACCTGCGGGTCCGCTTTCGGAGCTCCGCGTATGCACGCGGCGCGCAGCGGGTGC
>NEED01000068.1 GCA_002110465.1 unicellular cyanobacterium SU2
TGTAGGTAACTTAAAATCCATAACCAGTCGTCGTTTGAGGTCTGAATTTCCAGAATTAGCTGATGTTTATAAAAAATCAGTTTTATGGAATGAATCGTATTTCATTGCCAGTTGCGGAGGTGTAACAGTATCGCAACTAAAAGAATATGTTGAAAATCAAAAAACTCCTAATTGATAACTTCTCATACACCTCGTAAACTCGGTATAAATCGTCGTTATCGGGCTATCCTTCCCGACACTGACCGCAAGCGTTACAGTGTGGGGCTGTCGCCGTTAGCTCAAACCTGCAAACAGAAAATTTTTGAGCCAGAATTAACTGCAACTATAAATCCATCTCAACCAGGATTAACTGCAAATGAACTAGAATTAACCTGAGTTCGACGGAAAGTTATGGAGAGATAGGGAAGCACCAGATCTATGCTAGAAGCAGCATTTATTGAGATCTGGTGCTATGGATATAAAATCTCGTATTGATCTTACCGAAGTATTTTGTGATGTAGATGACTTCTATCAAGGGTTTGAACAGCATTGTCATGATGTTCCTCAATTGACAGCATCAATTGGAGAGAAAAGATGCCGTTCCCGTTTGAGTTTAAGTGAACCTGAGTTCGGGATAAGCTGAAACCCTTATTCTATCCTTGGCTGTAACTCCCATTGGTTCGTAGAATAAGTAGCAGAATAACCTTAACCCGAACTGACGTTATAGAAGGTAGAGGTCACATTAAGTCTCCCTTGTCCCCTTATTCTCCTTGTCCTCCCACACTTCCCACCTCTCCCAGACTCCCCTCTCTTAATTGTTAAGGGAGGTTTTACAACCGGATTTAGCATTGACTAGCACAATAATAGAGTAATAGTTTATGACCCATTCCCCATTCTTTTCCTTCAAACCCATCACCCATTTAATTTATGATCTTGATGGTTTACTCTTAGCCACAGAAACCCTTCACCAAAAAGTTAACCAAACTATTGCCCAACGCTACGGAAAAACCTTCGACCCTTCAGTTAAAGCAAAAATGGCCGGTCGTCGCACTCAAGAGTCAGCGCGACTGTTTGTAGAATTACTTGATATTCCCCTAACTCCCGAAGAATACATTAAAGAACGTTACGCTCTCCTTTATCCTCTCTATCCCACTGCCACACCTCTTCCAGGAGCAGTACAATTAACTAAGCATTTTAGTCAACAGGGTATTCCCCAGGCGATCGCAACGAGTTCGATTCGCTATCATTTTGAGTTAAAAATGTCATCTTATGCCCCTTGGGTCTCTTGTTTTGACTGCTTTGTTTTTGGGGATGATCCTGATTTAACACAAAGTAAACCTGCCCCTGATATTTTTTTGTTAACAGCACAAAAGTTAGGGACAGATCCTAAGACTTGCTTAGTTTTTGAAGATTCCTTAGCGGGGATGGAAGCGGCGATCGCCGCCGGAATGTCAGTGGTAGTCGTTCCTGATGCAATAAGCGATCGCCAATTATTTGACCAAGCTGATCAAGTCCTCAATTCTTTAGAAGAATTTGAGCCAAAACAATGGGATTTACCCTAGCTAAACGTGAGTTCGGTGTTAGGGGTTCGGAGTTCGGAGTTAGTCGATTTATAGTTAGAGTTGTGAAGTTTAGACTAAATGTTACAGGTAGAGTTTTTTCGACAAAGTTTAGCTGAAATATACTCTACTAATAGGGTTATTTTTGATTTAGTCTAAACTCCAGTTAGTGATGATTTCTGAAAAATCACTAATCACTAATTTACCAATTACCGACCAATTCCCAAGTAACGGAAACCAGCGTGTTCAAGTTTAGATCGATCTAAGAAATTACGACCATCAATTATCACAGGATTAATCATTAAACTAGCCATTTTTCCATAATCTAATTTAAGGAACTCTTGCCAGTCTGTTACTAACACCAACGCATCACAGCTATCGGCTAACATTTCGGGGTCAGTTTCAATAATAACTCCTGATAAACCATGACTTAACCCTGATTGTGAAACAATGGGATCATAAGCTTTAACTTTAGCCCCTAAACGATTCAGTTGTTCAATAATAATTAAAGCAGGAGCATCACGCATATCATCGGTATTAGGTTTAAAGGTTAATCCCAATAACCCAACAGTTTTACCCTTGAGAATCTTTAACTCTTGTTGTAACTTTTCAAGGGCTATTAATCGCTGACGTTTGTTAACATTAACAGCAGAGTTAAGTAATTGTGTCTCATAGCCATAATCTGTGGCAGTATGAATCAAGGCTAGAACGTCTTTCGGGAAACAAGAGCCGCCCCAACCGATACCCGCTTGCAAGAATTTATTACCAATACGAGAATCTAATCCGATCCCTTTAGCCACTTGGGTGACATCAGCCCCCACGCGATCACAAATATTAGCGACTTCATTAATAAAGCTAATTTTAGTTGCTAAAAAGGCGTTTGCCGCATATTTAATCATTTCCGCCGAGTTTAAATCCGTTACCACCACAGGAACAGGGGGTAAAGTCATGTCATCAGCAAATTTGCGCTCTACCAAAGGATAATAGAGTTCTTGCATCATAGAAATCGCTTTATCGCTATTGCTCCCTAAAACGATGCGATCGGGATTGAAAGTATCATAAACGGCTGAACCCTCCCTTAAGAACTCTGGGTTACTCACCACATCAAAATTAACCTCTCCATTGCAATGGGGGTTTTCTTTCAAGCCATCGACGACGATCATTCTCACCCAGTCCCCTGACCCAATGGGAACCGTTGATTTATTGACAATTACTTTATAGCCCTGATTTAGGTTAGCACCAATCCCACGGGCGACGGCTTCCACATAGCGGGTATCGCTTTCTCCAGTGGGTAAGGCGGGGGTTCCAACCGCAATAAATAGGATTTCTCCGTGGGCTACTCCTGCGGCTAGGTCTGTGGTGAATTCTAAGCGTCCCGCTTCGGCTGAGGCCTCCATTAATTCTGAGAGTCCAGGTTCATAAATAGGGGACTGTCCCGACTTCATTAACTTGACTTTTTCTTCGTTATTATCAACACAAATAACGTGATGACCAATGTGGGCTAAACAAACGCCGGTTACTAACCCGACATAACCAGTTCCAATGACACAAACGCGCATAATTTTTATCCTCTACAATAATGCTTTACAATTGGATACTTTCTTATGAAACCCGTGAGCGAAAATCGTTAATGGCTAATTTTAAACCCTCTTTTAAGGGAATTTTAGGTTCCCAACCGAGATAGGTTTTAGCTTTCGTAATATCGGGTTGTCGTTTTTGGGGATCGTCTTGGGGTAAGGGTTTAAAGATTAATTCTGCATCAGGATTGATCATCCCTTGGATCATTTGGGCAAGTTCTAAAATGGTATACTCCCCAGGATTACCTAAATTAATCGGGCCAATATAATCACTATTCATGAGTCTTATTAATCCTTCGACTAAGTCAGAAACATAGCAAAAACTTCGGCTTTGGGAACCATCTCCATAAACCGTCAGGGGGTTTCCTTGTAAAGCTTGAACGATAAAATTACTGACAACACGACCGTCATTTTCTAACATTCGGGGCCCGTAGGTATTGAAAATACGTGCCACTCGAATATCAAGCTTGTGTTCTCGATAATATTCAAAGGCCAAGGTTTCAGCTACCCGTTTTCCTTCGTCATAACAAGCTCGCAATCCGGTACAATTAACGTTGCCTCGATATTCTTCGGGTTGGGGGTGGACATCAGGATCACCGTATACTTCTGAGGTAGACGCTAAGAGAAACCTCGCCTTAACCCGTTTGGCTAACCCCAACATATACAAGGTTCCTAGAACGTTGGTTTTGATGGTTTTGACGGGGTTAGACTGGTAGTGTATGGGAGAGGCTGGACAAGCTAAATGGTAAACCTGATCTACTTCTAGCCGAATGGGTTCGGTAATGTCATGACGGATCAATTCAAAGTAAGGGTTGTTAAACCACTTCTCGATATTGCGTTTGTGACCTGTGTAGAAGTTATCTAAACACAGAACATCATGACCTTGTTCCATTAAGCGATCAATCAAATGGGAGCCGATAAAACCGGCGCCGCCTGTAACTAGAATTCTCATGTAATTTACTCCTTAAAATTTAAACCTAATATTAACTGAAGGAACTCATTTCGTCACCCTATATCAGTTAAATGTAATCTCAAAAATCGGTAATGCTCTTCCATAAAGTTCTCCTATTTTATCCAAAAACTGGGGTGATTGAGTAGATAATTAAGTTAAAAATTTTAACTCAAATCTTTTCTCGGTACCCCGGTACCTTCCCCGAACGACTGTTAATCACTTCACCAATGACCCCGACAATAATTGCTTCTGTTTGGGGTCTGTGCCTAAAACCATGCTGTAATGGTTCCAAGAATACTTCTAACATAGATGAAGTAATGAATTTAATCTAAAGATAATATCCGTCTTAATCCTATTTTATTCTCGATATGATAAGGGTATCATTTCTTTATTCAACGGGGGTTGTTTCTTCTGAAAGCTTATGAGATGATTAGGTTTGATTCTTAATCTTTGAAGCTTCAACTACATTGATAGTTTTCAAAAACATTCACAACCTTTCATAATACCATCAATTCTAACTTTGTTAGACTGTTATCTCCTAAAATTATAAGATTCTTAATCAAGAAAATTTAATTTTGAGACAACTTTCTGGTTGACAATAGAGAAATTTATGAAAAATTCGTTATATATAGCCACTACACAAGCTAAAACCGGCAAATCTCTAGTTTCTTTAGGAATTATCGAATTAATTCTTAGAAAAACCACAAAAGTAGGATTTTTTCGTCCAATTATTCATGATCCCACCGACAATAACCCTGATCAACATCTCAATTTAATTCTCTCTCATTTTCAACTTCCCCAAGACTATGAAAGTTCCTATGGCTTACTTTATTCAGAGGTGAGTAATCTCATGGGACATCAAAAATTAGATGAAATTTTAGAAATTATTATAACTAAATACAAAAAACTCGAAAAAAATTGTGAGTTTATTCTTTGTGAAGGGTCAGATTATCTCAGAGAAAGTTCTGCCTTTGAATTCGATATTAATGTTAAAATTGCTAAAAATTTAGGGTGTTCAATTTTAATTTTAGGAAATGGGTATAAAAAAACTGTAGAAGAAGTGATCGCCCCGATTGAAATTGCTGTTGATACCTATCGAGAAAAAGCTTGTAAAATTATTGGTATTATCGTTAACAAAGCTAATCATAACCAAGTGAATTCCTTAAAAAATATTCTAGAATCAGACTACAAAAATACTGATTATTTACTTTCAATTATTCCCTATGATCAGAAATTAGGAAGTCCTAGAATTAGGGAAATTGCCCAACAATTGAATGCCCAAATCCTCTACGGAAGCGATCGCCTCAATAACCTTGTTTTTAATTATCTTGTTGCGGCTATGCAAATGCAACACGCTATCACGCAATTTGAGGAAAACTGTTTAGTTGTCACTCCTTCAGACCGAGGAGATATGATTATTGGAACGCTACAAGCACAGGAATCGACTAATTACCCTAATTTAGCCGGAATACTTCTGACTACTGAATATAAACTTGAACAATCTATCGCCCAACTCATTAGCGGACTGACCGATCCTTTACCCATTTTATGGGTCAATAGTTACACTTATCCTACCGCATCAGATCTCAAAGCAGTCTCTAGTTCTCTAATTCCTGAAGACAAAGAAAAAATTTATTGGAGTATCGATCTTTTTGATCAATTTGTGAATTTAACCACTCTAGAAAAACAGATTAGTACCACTGAGGTTACAGGCATTACACCTAAAATGTTTACCTATAATCTCATTCAACAGGCTAAATTGCAAAAACGTCATATTGTCTTACCAGAAGGAAACGAACCTCGTATTCTTAAAGCAGCCGAAGTTTTACTATCAAAAGATATTGTTAACCTCACTCTTTTAGGGAAAAAACAAGATATTGAAAAAACAATTCAAAACCATAATATACAACTAAATATCAATCAATTGAAGATTATTAATCCAGCAGAAGATGAAAAATTTGATGACTATATTCAAGCTTTTTATGAGCTAAGAAAACATAAAGGGGCTACCCTAGAATCAGCCCATGATTGCATTATGGATGTTTCTTATTTTGGGACTATGATGGTTCATAAAGGAGATGCAGATGGAATGGTCTCAGGAGCAATTCATACAACTGGAAATACTATTAGACCCGCCCTACAAATTATTAAAACAAAACCTGAAATTTCCCTAGTTTCTTCAGTGTTTTTTATGTGTCTTAATAATAATATTTTAGTTTATGGAGACTGTGCCGTTAACCCAAATCCCAATGCGGAACAATTAGCTGAAATTGCGATTACCTCTGCGGAAACTGCCCAAAGGTTTGGAATTTCCCCTAAAGTTGCTTTGTTGTCCTATTCTTCAGGAGACTCTGGCCAAGGGGAAGAAGTAGAAAAAGTCAGAAAAGCGACTCAAATTGCCCAGCAACGTCGCCAGGATTTAGACATAGAAGGACCGATTCAATATGATGCAGCAATTGACCCAAAAGTAGGGGCGCAAAAAATGCCTAATTCCAAGGTAGCTGGACAAGCGACCGTATTTATTTTCCCTGACCTAAACACCGGAAATAACACCTATAAAGCTGTACAGAGGGCGACAGGGGCGATCGCAATTGGACCAATTCTTCAGGGGTTAAAAAAGCCTGTTAATGACCTTAGCCGAGGTTGTAGCGTAGGAGATATTATTAATACAGTCGTAATTACAGCGATTCAGTCCCAAATTTTCTAACAAATTTTTTAATTTTAAAACATCTTAACATAACCTACTTTTTGATTTCGGGAAACCAGTTTTTGTCAAGGAGTTGATCTAACCGATAGGGATTAAGTTTAGGCAAATTAGTTAATGCGGTTTTGGTTTTGACATAATCTAGGGGATTATTATAAATTGAATTAAAATTGTCCTCTAGATGCTTTCGTAAATTAGTTGTTAAGTCTTCATTAATTTGATTGCGAAAGCTAATTATTTCAGCTTTCTAATGGTTTTGATTATAATCTCTTTCTGACTGCCAATATTGAAACAATAGTAAATGTCTGATAATCTGTTCTAAAAGACTTCTCACTCGTCTTTTTTCAGATTTACTTAATGCTTCTAGTTCCTTAATTAGATGATCATAGTCAAGATTGGTAATATTCCTAGATTGAAGTTATTTTATGGTTTCTTCTAACCACTTTAGATAATCAGATTCATAAAGATTTTTTAGATCAATAGTGATAGTCATATTTATTTTTTTCTACAGCTTGACTTTTTTAGATAATTGAAGAGATTATCAATCAATAAGATTTGGGTTCACAGTAAGCTTTTTGTATTAAAAATATCATCAATATTAATGATACAATATAGATTGTAAATATTGATATTTTCCATGACGAGAGATTAACTGTTCACATTTTTCTGGAGTACACCCTAATTCACTTAAAAAACAAGCTTGTAATAGAAATTCTAATTTTTGACATAAGCGAAAAAGTTTTTCACCTGTTAATGCTTTCCTTTCGAGACTTTGATTAAAATGGATATTATAGTTTCTGGTGTTTTTTATATCTCTTATAAATTGTTCTTTGTCTGTTACAATAGATTTCATGACTAACCAATGTAAATCAACTAATTCTTTTAATCTTTCTTGTAAACTTGGTTCATGACTAAAGTTTAATTTCTCTTTTAGCCATGCTTGATACTCTTCGGGACTAGAATTAATAATGAGTTTCAGACGTTTTTCATGATCTTCTTTTGGTAATTGATAATTTCCTTTTGTTTTCCTATGATATACTTCAATAGCTTGTGCTAACATTAAAAATTTATTCTCTAGATATAAATTAGAGTTATTTGTGACAGCAAAATATAAATTGAGAACACTTTCTATATCTTGATATAGATTGAACCATCGCTGCATTATTAAACTAAATTCATTTTTAATATCATCTAGTGTAAACAGCATCTCAGCAGAAGTAATATCGTATTTATATTGTTCAATTTTTTGGGTGATATATTTGACTCTTGACTTACGATTTTGAACCGTTAAACAAAACAAAACTTTATTAAGTTTATTAGGTTTAGTAGTTGCTAAAGTTAGAAAATGTCTTAAAGGTTGAATATAATTATTGTCTAATTCTTCTAATGATCTATTTGAGTTTAGTTCTATTTCTAAAGAAGCTGAATTTCTAAAACTAAATTTTTGGTAATTTCCAGAGGTTTTAAAACTATCAATAACTGAAATCTTGCCAAAGTTAGTTTTGGCAACTAATGACTCCTTTTTAGTATATTTAAAATCTACTTTATGATCCGATGGATTAAAAGTATTAATAAATTGAGTCCAAGGAGTTAATCCACTAAACTCAACTGATACTTGATTAAAACATAATTGATCACTATCATCAAAATGATATCCTATAAAAATCCCTCCTACATTGTATAATTCTTCTATCCAATAGCTTTTCTTAAACCTTTTTCTTTTATTTTGAGACAAAGTCATCTCATCATTATTTGAAATACCTAAGATAATTTCATGTTTAATATCCTTTTTAGTATTTTTCCATATTTCATGTTCAGGGGTTAAATTACCAATAAGTTCAAGTTCAATTGATTTATCAGGAATAATTGTTAAACAACCAGCTACTTTATGATTAGGATTAGAAGGTAGCCACCAAAGTCCTTGATATTATTGATTTTCCATAATTACTCTACAAATTAATTAACTCTCTTTAAGCCATTCTTGATAACCATGATTTAACAAATATTCCCTAAGCTTAGCCATTGTTTCTTGAGAAGGAATATCTGTTGAAGCAACTCGATAAATATCATTTAAAACCGTCTCATAATTTCTATTGGTATATTGAGAAATTACTTCTGCTTGTTTGGACAATATTTCTCAACTCAGCGATCGCAGTTTGTGTCATAACCATTGACTGATTTTTGACATAAGATTGTAATTGATAAAGAATAGGTGACTCCTCAGCAACAAAAGCAATAGCAGTACCTATATCTAAATTAATCACAACCTCTTAATATTTCTATTGCAACTTGTCACTATTATAAATGCCACAATAAAAAAGATACGATCGCGTTAGACTCCTATAGGTAACTTCTATGGCTAAAACTTCCAAAACTCCTAAATCACTCACAGGTACTCAAATTCGAGAAAAATTCCTCAAATTCTACGAAAAAAAACAACATCAAATCTTACCCAGTGCATCCTTAGTCCCAGAAGATCCTACCGTACTCCTGACCATTGCAGGGATGTTACCCTTTAAACCTATCTTCCTAGGACAACAAAAACCCGACTATCCTCGCGCTACCACCTCCCAAAAATGTATTCGTACCAATGACATCGAAAATGTGGGACGGACAGCGAGACACCATACTTTCTTTGAGATGTTGGGGAATTTTAGTTTTGGGGACTACTTCAAAGAACAAGCGATCGCCTACGCCTGGGAATTATCCACCCAAGTGTTTAAATTACCCCCAGAAAACCTGGTTGTGAGTGTCTTTGAGGACGATGACGAAGCATTTGCAATTTGGCGTGATAAAATTGGTATTCCTCCCCATCGCATCCAAAGAATGGGGGAAAAAGATAACTTTTGGAAAGCTGGCCCCACAGGACCTTGTGGACCTTGTTCAGAAATGTATTATGACTTTCATCCTGAATTGGGGGATGACAATATTGACTTAGAAGATGACTCCCGTTTTATCGAGTTTTATAACTTGGTGTTCATGCAATATAACCGCGATGCAGACGGTAATTTAACCCCGTTGGAAAATAAAAATATTGACACGGGAATGGGGTTAGAACGCATGGCACAAATTTTGCAAAAAGTCCCTAATAATTACGAAACCGATCTAATTTTTCCTATCATTGAAACGGCGGCAAAAATTGCCGAAATTAACTACAAAAAAGCCGACGAAAAAACCAAAGTATCTTTAAAAGTCATTGGCGATCATGTGCGGTCTGTCGTTCAGATGATAGCTGATGGAATTACCGCTTCAAATACGGATCGCGGTTATGTCTTACGTCGCTTAATTCGTCGAGTAGTTCGTCATGGTCGGTTAATTGGAATAGAAGGAGAATTTATTACCAAAGTAGCTGAAACGGCAATTCAAATTTCTGAAGATGCTTACCCTAATGTTAGGGAAAGAGAAAGCGTCATTAAAGGAGAATTACAACGGGAAGAGTCCCGCTTCTTAGAAACTTTGGAACGTGGGGAAAAGCTGTTAGCAGAAATCATTGAAAAGACTGATAAAAAGAGTCAGATTTCAGGGGTGGATGCGTTTACCCTTTATGATACCTATGGTTTCCCCTTAGAATTAACCCAAGAAATTGCCGAAGAACAGGGTTTAACTGTTGATGTGGATGGGTTTGAAGTAGCTATGAAAGAACAGCAGGAACGGTCAAAAGCTGCCCATGAAACTATCGATTTAACGGTACAAGGTAGCTTAGATAAATTGGCTGAACATATCCATCCTACGGAATTTTTAGGCTATACAGACCCCCAAACAACAGCTAAAGTAGAAGCGGTTTTGGTGGAAGGAAAAACCGTTGACAATGCTACATCAGGAACCGAGGTTCAAATTGTTTTAGATCAGACTCCTTTCTATGGAGAGTCAGGGGGACAAATAGGTGATCGCGGTTATTTAACCGGAGATAATTTAGTGGTTCGCATTGAAGATGTTAAGAAAGAATCAGGCATTTTTATTCATTTTGGACGGCTTGAACGAGGAACAATTGCAGTTGAAAATACTGTCACCGCAACTATTGATCGCGCCTGTCGTCGTCGAGTTCAAGCACACCATACCGCTACCCATTTATTGCAAGCAGCATTGAAGAAAGTGGTTGATGATTCTATCTCTCAAGCGGGGTCATTAGTAGACTTTGATCGCTTGCGTTTTGACTTTAATTGTCCTCGCAGCATAACATTAGAAGAATTGCAAGAAATTGAGACTTTAATTAATAGTTGGATCGCCGAAGCACACGATACTCAAGTGTCAGTTATGGACTTAGAAAAAGCCAAAGCAAAAGGGGCGATCGCCATGTTTGGAGAGAAATACAGTGCAGAAGTTCGGGTGATAGATGTCCCTGGCGTTTCGATGGAATTATGTGGGGGAACTCATGTTAAGAATACCGCCGAAATTGGACTGTTTAAAATTATGTCTGAAAGTGGTATTTCTTCAGGGGTCAGACGCATTGAAGCGGTGGCTGGTCCTGCGGTGTTAGAATATTTGAATGTGCGGGAAACAGTAGTAAAAGAACTCTGCGATCGCTTTAAAATTAAACCCGAAGAAATTGGCGATCGTATTACTTCGTTACAGTCTGAATTAAAAACCACTCAGAAAGAATTAAAAGCGGTAAAACAGGAACTTGCTGTCGCAAAATCTGACCAATTATTGAATGAAGCTGAGTCCGTCGGTTCCTTCAAAATTTTAGTTTCAGATATGGGAGATCTCGACGGAAAAGCCTTACAAACTGCGGCGGAAAGATTGCAACAAAAATTAGGAGAAGCTGCTGTTATTTTAGCTTCTGTTCCCAGTGAAGGAAAGGTAAGTTTAGTGGCTGCTTTTAGTGAAAAAGTCAACAAAGAAAAGAAACTAATGGCGGGAAAATTTATCGGTGAAATTGCTAAAATTTGTGGTGGAGGTGGCGGTGGTCGTCCCAATTTAGCCCAAGCAGGGGGACGGGATGCCAGTAAGTTACCTGAAGCTTTATTAACCGCTAAACAGCAGTTAGTAGAAAAGTTGCAATAACTAATTTAGTGGACTGTTTCAGCTAATTTAGTGCATTAGAATAGGTTTGTAGTAAGCCCTAAAGGGCTTAAGATAGGGATCAAGCCCTCACTACAAACTTATGCTATTGTCTCATTTTGACTGTGTTAGTCCAGTGGGGTGTGTTAACTAAACTTAACGCACCTAAACTAATTTATACTAATTTATACTGAAATAATATCAATTTGTGTAACTCGATGTATTGGTTTTGTTGATTTTTTCAAGGTTCGTAGTAGAGACTTTAGTCCTATCACATCAGTCCTAAAAAGACTCACTATAAACATACAATTCATTTTGCTTACCTACTTACAATCACCAAAATCAAAAATAGGGCAAGCAATGCCCACCCTAAAGTTTTTCTTAAATTAATTTTGAAATACTGATCACAAGTGATGCTTATTCAGCGACCTTTGATTAGCCTTTCTTTTGTTTTGATTTTTTTGATAAGACTTTTTTCTTGAAATAGGAACCAAACCCTAACGCAACACCAGAACCTAAAATAGTTAAAGGTTCAGGAACAGGTGCATAGCCAATATCTCCAAAAGATTGAACACTGGTATTACTGATAAATAGGGGCTGTGAGGTATTTATCCACCCCGTCATCAACTCAAATGAAATATCTTGTCCCGTTGTGTTACTGGTAATACCAGTCAGGAACTGAGAATCAACAATACCATCGCCATCTGTATCCACCACATTCTCATTCCAATGACCATTAGCAGTTCCTGGACCACCATCTAATTCAACTGGAACATAGGGAGCCCCCAGACCCGCAACATCTCCGGTAAGAGGATTTGTTCCGGTAAACTCATTGCGGAAAGCATTCAAGGCATGGGTTCCTGTATATTCCCCTGTACCATCAACGTATACTTCTTGGGCTGTAGTAAAAGCACCACCAGTAGCAGCACTGGCACTCCAAAGAGATCCAAATCCCATAACGTGCGCCATCTCGTGTTCGATGACCTTATCTAATAGGTTGGCTGATTCAAGAGCTTCTAAATCAGCCGTATCAAACTGCATGATACCTAAACTAGGTAGCAAAAAATCATTGCCATAACTATCCGTTAGAAGATAGCCCTCTAGAGGTCCAGCCTGACCGAGAATACCACCAGGTCCGTCAATGTCAACTCCTACAGCTTCGATGAAGAGACTGCCAGTTGGTAAGTTAATGCCCGACCTATAGTTCGGAATCAAAGTTTCCCAAGTGTTTTCAGCCCCTAGAAAAACTGCCTGTTGAGAGGGAGTCAGACCTGACCCATTAAAGAGTTGAATATTAAACGCACCACCGATAGAACTGCTTCCTGAACTACTCAATGAACGCAAGTTTGGTCGTGCATCAATTGTTCTGAAACCTTCGACTTCGAGAGTATTAACTTCAAATACACCAGAATCTATATAGTCTTCGGGAAGTAAGGTTGTAACTGTCCCTAAGTCTGGAGGTTCTAAAGTCGTGGATGAAGGCCAAATGCTTGTAGCTTGAGCCACGTCTGGAATTAATGACATAGCTCCTGTCATCAACACTGAAGTTGATGCTAGAATAGAGTAAATTTTGTTCATGTTTTAAGAACCCTTTATGACTGGGTCATTAGTAAAGCGAGATCGGAATCCACAGGAATCCGTGAGCAAAAATACTTATTTTTTTAAGTTATTTTTACTAGCCCATATTATAAAGGTTTTTTTTTTCGTGTCCAATTTTTAAGAAGTTTTTTAGATGCTTAGTCAACTCTTTTCAAAAAAGGGTAAATCGATCACTTTTTTATATTATTTTAATAGTTAAAGTAGATTTGTTTTGCTAAGATAATTGCTTTTTTCATAGATATACTGTTATTAAATAAATCTTAGATCTTAAATAAATCTTAAAAAAATTATCGTTATAATCAAAGAAATATTCTTTAACACTGTTTTTTATGACATCGATCCCTCAGTTAAAAACCCCTGTATTTTTACAACGCCTGCAATGGATTTTTGAGCCAGTAAATTATCTCGAAAAGACTCATGCTCAATGTCCTGACATCTTTTTTAGTAAAGCGATGGGAATACAAGGATCGGTCATTGTTACCCATCCCCAGGCCATGGAAGAACTTTTGACCAACGATCGCAAAAAATTCAGCGCACCGAGTCAATATAATCAACTATTGCAACCCATTGTCGGGGATAACTCCACTATCATGATAGACGGCGATCGCCACCGCAAACGTCGCAAATTAGTGATGCCTTCCTTTCATGGGGAACGACTCAAAAGCTATGGAGACTTAACCATCCGCATCGCTAAAGAAGTTATGGATCAACTCCCCAACGATCAACCCTTTTTAGCACGAACTGCCATGCAATCTGTCTCCTTAAAAGTTATTATGGAGGCTGTCTTTGGGATGAGTCAGGGGGAACGTTACCAAAAACTCCAAAGTCTTTTAAGCCAATTAACCGATCTGTTTGAGTCTCCTGTGGCCTCGGCCGCCCTCTTTTTTAATTTCCTAAAACAAGACTGGGGACCGTGGAGTCCTTGGGGTAAATTCCTCAGACAACGCAACCAAATAGATGAGTTAATCTATGCAGAAATCAGCGATCGCCGTTCCCACCCAGACCCCAACCGCACAGATATTCTTTCCTTGCTAATGGAAGCCAAAGACGAAGCAGGAGAAACCCTTAGCGATCATGAATTACGTGATGAACTGATGAGTCTATTAATTGCGGGTCATGAAACAACGGCGACAGCCATGACCTGGGGGTTATATTGGCTTCATCGTTCCCCCAACGTTCAAGAAAAACTTTTCAAAGAGTTAGCTAGTCTTGGGGACTCCCCTGACCCGATGGAAACCTTTCGCCTTCCTTATCTAACGGCGGTTTGCAATGAAACGTTGCGGGTTTCACCAGTGGCCATGTTAACGTTTCCCAGAGTCGCCCAAGAACCGGTTGAGATGTTAGGCTACTCTATCGCACCAGGAACCCTTATTATGGGGTGTATCTACTTAACGCTGCAACGGGAAGACCTTTATCCCAACCCCCATCAGTTCAGACCAGAACGCTTTCTAGAACGGCAATATTCTCCCTATGAGTTTATTCCTTTTGGGGGTGGAGTGCGTCGTTGTTTAGGAGAAGCGTTAGCTCAATTTGAGATGAAGTTAGTTCTGGCCACTATTATTTCAGGTTATCAACTAAAATTAGGAGAAAAACAACCTGAAACATTAGAACGTCGTGGCTTTACTTTATCTCCCAGTCGGGGAGTTAAGATGATCAAGTCGAAAGTCCTAGGGAAGAATAATACTATCGCCCTCAATTCACCCCAAAGAACGACCCAACTCAACAAAATCTAAGGGACAACCCTTCATTCTCCATCACCTCTATTCTGTGAATGTTCAAACTCTTCACCCATCCTATTTTTAAAGTCCTCGGTAGTCTGTTGGGGCTGTGGTTAGCCTTTGAATTACTCTCTCATCTAGTCGTAGAAGCTCTTTGGTTTCAAGAAGTAAGTTATCTAAACCCCTTTGTAAAACGGTTACTGTGGCAATTGGGGTTATTTTGGGGAACAACTGGATTTTCCCTCTGGTTTTTACTGAGTAATTTACGCCAAGCTGACTATTATCAATGGCATTCTATCCCAGAACCCCCTCCTCTCCAAAGAAGACGACGCAGGGGAAGTTGGAGCGATCGCACCCCAGGAAAACCAAAGACCATCTTACCAGAGTCTCGTTCTTTTGCCCTATCTTGGCTACTCACTTTAGTCTTTTGTCTGGGGGGACTGATAGGCTTAATGCTGATATATTACAGCCAAGTTGTCTATGATGTTTGGACTCCTGACCTAACCCTTCCCAACGTAACCCCTCCCCTGCCATCGGCCTTTTATTTCAATTCTATCCCCCAGCTTTTGTCCCAAATTACCCAGAATCTTTGGAAAGTTGGGATCATTGGAGTCTTAATACTTTTGACTCTCTTGAGGGTAAAAATTTGTCTAAGAACCATGGCCATTATTTTTAGTGTAATTTTTGGCTTAGTCATCTCAGGAAATTGGACAAGAATCCTCAAGTATTTTAACTTAACTCCTTTCTCAGAAATAGACCCTCAATTTGGCAGAGATATCAGCTTTTATATATTTGAGCTACCTATTTGGAAATTGCTTAATTTTTGGTTAGGGGGACTTTTTCTCTACGGTTTCGTTGCGGTGAGTCTCACCTATCTTTTATCCGCTAAAAGTCTTTCTCAAGGAAAATTTCCAGGATTCTCGCGTCACCAACTGCGCCATTTGTATTTGTTAGGGGGTTTAACCCTCTCCATAGTCGGATTACGCCATTGGTTAGATCGTTATGATTTATTATATTCTCCCCGTGGCGTGGTTTATGGGGCAAGTTATACCGATATTCATGTGTCATTACCGGTAAATACGACCTTATCTATCTTAGCTAGTGCGATCGCCCTTTGGTTACTTGTCAAATCTATAACAGGATGGGGTAAAAACCGATCTCTACAACCTCTTAGAAGCAAAAATCGACCCCGTTTTCCCTTTTCACCCGTTCCGTTTGTTTTATATCTAACCATTCTTATCCTGGGACTGTTCGCCAACGAGATAGTACAAAGTCTGGTGGTTCAACCCAACGAATTAGGTCGAGAACGCCCTTATATTGAACGTAGTATTGCCCTAACCCGCGCCGCCTTTAATTTAGATGAGATTCAAGTTGAAACCCTTAATGCAAGTGGAAGCTTAACGGCTGAAGATTTACAAGATAATCGGTTAACAGTCAAGAATATTCGTCTGTGGGATGCTCGTCCTTTACTGCAAACGAACCGTCAACTACAACAAATTCGGCTTTATTATAAGTTTCCTGATGCAGACATTGATCGTTATACGATTCCTACAGAAAATGAATACTTATCCCCGAATGTAGCCAAACAACAGGTATTAATTGCGGCCAGAGAACTCGATTACAATGAAGTTCCTGAACAAGCCAAAACCTGGGTTAACAAACATTTAATTTACACTCACGGCTATGGATTTACCCTATCTCCGGTTAATCGAGTTGATCAAGGGGGATTACCATTCTATTTTGTCGAGAACATTGGCACAACTACCAACGCAGGAGAACTACAAACCTCAAGTGCCAACATTCGTGACAGTATTCCTATTGACAACCCTCGCATTTACTATGGGGAATTAAGTGATACCTACATCATGACCAATACGGAGGTAGAAGAATTAGACTATCCTAGTGGTCAGGATAATGCTTACAACGTCTACGATGGTCAAGGAGGTATCTCCATTGGTTCAGGGTTCCGGCGACTGGTATTTGCTGAGTATCTCAAAGACTGGCAAATGCTATTTACTCAAAATTTTACGCCTCAGACTCGTTTGTTATTTCGCCGTGATATTAACCGTCGTATTCGTGAAATTGCCCCGTTTCTACGCTTTGACCGCGATCCTTATTTAGTCAGTGCTAAGGTAGATGAGTCTGATGGGTTAGCCAGTTCTAGCACTCTCTATTGGATTATCGATGCTTATACGACCAGTGATAGCTATCCTTATGCTGATCCAGGAAGCCGTGACTTTAACTATATTCGCAACTCAGTCAAAATTGTTGTCGATGCCTACAATGGTGATGTACAGTTCTATATTGTTGACCCTAGTGACCCCCTGATTCAAACCTGGCAACGCATTTTCCCAGGCTTATTTAAACCCCTCGAAGAGATGCCTATCACTCTCAAGGCACATATCCGCTACCCCAAAGACTTGTTTAATACCCAATCAGAACGGCTATTAACTTATCACATGACCGATGTTCAGGTATTTTACAACCGCGAAGATCAATGGCGTATTCCCCTCGAAATCTATGGCGGAGAACAACAACCTATTGAACCTTATTATCTGTTGATGAGTGTCACTGGAAAATCTCAAGAATTTATTTTGGTTAACTTTTTTACCCCTACCAGTCGTAATAACTTAATTTCGGGTTTAGTTGCTCAGTCCGATGGTTCAAATTACGGTAAGCTGAATCTGATTCAATTACCTAAGCAACGAGTTATTTATGGGCCTGAACAGATTGAAGCGTTAATTAATCAAGATCCGGTCATTTCTCAGCAGATTTCCCTGTGGAATCGTCAGGGATCTCGTGTTATTCAAGGTAATCTTTTGGTGATTCCTTTTTTTGCTGAACAATCTCTGCTTTATGTCGAACCTTTATATTTAGAAGCTGAACAAAATAGTCTTCCAACTTTGGCACGGGTTATTGTGGTCTATGAAAATCAAATTGTTATGGCCCAAAGTTTAGATGAGGCACTACAATCAATTTTTGAACCGTCAGAATCTACTCCTGAAACTATTATTCGACCTGTTGAAGAAGGAGAAGGACTCACCTTACCCTAATTATTATGAACAATCATCAGACTCAAACTAACGCTCTAATTGTTGGAGCATCTAGAGGGATTGGCTTAGGGTTTGTCAAGGCTCTTCTCCATAAACAGACTATTAATATTTATGCAACTTACCGTCAGCGAAATGTTGCCGGGGAATTACTTTCCCTAGAAACTGCATATCCTCAGACACTTCATTGTTTAGAAGTAGACATAACAAAAGAAGAAACAATTGCTAACCTTTCGAGTTATATACAACAAAAGGAATCTCAACTTCATCTTGTGATTAACTGTGTGGGAATTCTCCATAAAGGAGCCTTGCAACCTGAAAAAAATCTGAGACAAATTTCCTCAGAAGGGTTACTGTATTATTTTCAAGTCAATAGCATTGGTTCAGTTTTACTGGCGAAGCATTTACTCCCATTATTTGACCATGAAAATAGAAGTGTTTTAGTGTTTATGAGTGCCAAATTAGGAAGTATTGGTGATAATTATTTGGGAGGGTGGTATGGCTATCGTGCTTCCAAAGCGGCTCTAAATATGTTGATGCGAACAGTGTCTATAGAGTATAGTCGCAAATGTCCTCAGTCCATTGTGGTTAGTTTGCATCCTGGAACGACTGACACAAATTTATCGAAACCTTTTCAAAAAAATGTTCCAACTCACAAATTATTTTCAGTAGAAAAAACCGTCAATCAATTACTAGCGGTGATTGATAATTTGAGTGAAGATGATCGAGGGTATTTTTTCAGTTGGGATGGCAGTCGCCTTCTTTGGTAAGATCAACGATTTTGTGGTTTTTGTTGGGCTTCAAGTCTCGATTGAAAGTTGGTCATAATCGGGCTAAAGCCCTTACTACAAACTTTTCTTTTGGAAAACACCAAATACCATGAAATTTTTATTGATTTACTTCTAATTGACGTAACCGATGCTGTTCTCGGTTAAACTTAATCTGTTCTTCGGTTAGGACAGCGTAGTTTTCAATAGGAGGACGCATATCCCATTGCGTTTCGGCTAATATCAACAGACTCCCGACCATAATTAATCCTGTCACCAAAAATTGCCATCCCATTACATAGGGGAGAAGGGTAATCCCTAATAAATGTACTATTCCTGCCATCCCCAAAGCGCGAGACTTAAGTCCCCATCCCGTCAATAGATAGCCAATGGAACATAATCCTAACCAAAGATGGGATAGGTGCATTAATACCTGACCCCACCCCAACAAGATGCCACAGTCGGTAAGAATTACTCCCACTAACATTAAGATAGCCCAAGCATATAGTACCCATCGCAAACGTTCAACCTTCACCCAAAAATAGGTTAGGCTAATCATAGTAATTGTTCCCACCCCTGTGAGGATAGACCAAAAGATGGCTTGGCTTGTCCAGCTAATGGGCGAAAATTGAGCAGTTATAAAAATCGTGGCTGATAACAAACCCCAAATAACACAAACTTGATCAATACGAGTATAAATATTAGAAAATAGGGTTTTATTTTTAATTTTTAAATCAAGGCACAATAGTCCTTGACGATCTTGATAATCTACGTTGTATTGTTTAGGACGAAGAACTGGGTTCGTTAAATCAAAAAGACTCATTGAAAATGTGAAACGGTGTAAACGCTGTACAATTAATTCTTTTTATTAACCTGATTGTTAATAAACTTCATATTAGTATAACCTTTTTTACAAGAGAGTGTTAGTTTCCTAGAAGACTATCGGTTTGAGGGATCACAGTGTCAAGATAGTGATAGGTAATTTGTTAGACTAAGCTGCAAACAAAGCCCACAACAAAAGTTTTTTAGAGGTGGGATATAAACTCGCACTTAGTATTGGCGATGTTGGCGATGAATAACCGAGGAGACTTCTGTGAATAATAACTTCCCCAAATTCGTCTGGCTTAATAACTCTGGTCTTGGCTGCTTATTAACATTTTTGTTGTTAGGGCTATTTTTGGGATCTGTGGGGTTAGGCTGGGTGGTTAATGGGTTTCTTATCGTTATCGCTTTAATCTTAATTGCTCCAGTGATTATTTTATGGGGGATACGCTGGTGGCTTCAACGAAATTTAGTAGAAGACCAATGTCCTGTGTGTCGTTATGAGTTTACTGGATTTAATCAAACCCAGTGTCAATGTCCTAATTGTGGTGAACCTCTCAAGATAGAAGGAGGGCATTTTCACCGTGTTACTCCACCAGGTACAATTGATGTCGATGCCGTAGAAGTCTCTGTCAATCAATTGGAGGACTAATTAAGGAATGGTGTGGATCATCAGTCGTGATGGTTGTTGAGAACTTATTCTTAATGAGCGATCGCCAAGCAACTGTTACATAATTTAAAGTTCTGTCAACTTTTGGCAAAGAGAATTCGCTCTATGCGGTAAACTAGCCCATAATCTAATTCAGACTGTTTTAATAAACTAAAACAAGATTACTCCTTGAGACACAGGGAGTCTGCCTCGAAGATAGGTTTCTATCTTGCCAGTAAGGGCTATCTTTGGATATGCCAAACCTGCGGACGCTAAGCAAACCAAGACAAGACTTTTCTTGTAGCGGCCTTGGCGGATGAAAGAGGAAGCCCCATCAATAGACTATCGGTCTTGCGTGGGGTATGTCACGAAGGAGAACACTCGGTTAAGGAGCCGATAATCAATGTCTCATAGCGTTAAAATCTACGACACTTGCATTGGCTGCACTCAATGCGTTAGGGCTTGTCCCCTTGATGTTTTGGAGATGGTTCCCTGGGATGGCTGTAAAGCTGGTCAGATTGCTTCGTCTCCTCGTACAGAAGACTGTATTGGTTGCAAGCGGTGTGAAACGGCTTGTCCGACTGATTTCTTAAGTGTCCGTGTCTATTTAGGGGCAGAAACCACTCGTAGTATGGGACTTGCCTACTAAGACCCCTGGATGTAAGGGTGTAATCTTTAACACTCTTTCAAAATCCAAGCAATTTTTCCAATGGAGGGAGCAATTTGCTCCCTTTTTCATATTTTGGAATCTTTAGAAGTTTCGCATTGATAGAAAATAAAAGTTATGCTATCATCCCCACTTAACACTCCTCCTGTCAAATTCAGGTTTGCTTTAACTTCTTGGAATAAATCTTTTGGTTCATACTGTTCTCTCAGTAAAAATCTGTTGGTACTATAGCGAGAAACGTCTAAAACTTCGGCTCAACGACAGCAACCTGTGTATTTTGGCTCTGACCGAGGCTCGGAGCCTCGGAAGGCAGAAGGCAGGGTGCTCCGGGGCAGGAGGGTTTTTCCTTCATCTCTTCCCCCTAAATCGGTACAAGCAAGGTGTCGAGTCTGCCGTCGCACGGCAGACCTTGAGAACGCCGCCTCGCCTTTTAAAGCGAAAAGAAATTGGGAGAGGTCTGAATCCTCTTCCAATTTCCCTCCTCCTGCCTCGGAGCCTTTCCACTCCTGCCTTCTTCAAAGGAAGAAATATGTGTATTGATCTAGGCTAAATTGGGCTGTTGATGGTTTACTGCGAAATCTTATTGCTTTTCTCCTTTATTAGCGATCCGCGTAGCGGAGCCTTCGGCTGCGCCTGAAGACATAATCTACACATTTACGCTCTTTTGTCAATGCGAAAGTTCTAACCTTTTATGACTTCAAAATCCGACTCATTTAAAGATAACAACAAAGATTCTTGACTATTTTTCAAACAATTACTTTCAATCCTGATTAGCCAGCGTCCTCTTTTCTCTCTGGCTACTACTATTCCATTAAGTGATGCCGCATAGCTTGGATAAAGAACTCTAACCAAATTGCCTATTTTTATCATCTATCTAAAGATTTCTTCAAAACTTTCTAACTCTTTATAGAGGAATTCAATTTTTTGATAAGCTTCATGAGGAGATATTTTGCCGTTTGTCTCTAAACAAGAGATGTAGCCTACTCTTGTCGCAAAGTTTCGGATTTTCTGCCTGAAAACCAGCTTTTTGGTAGTAAATAACTCATCATGATTCATATCTTACTTAATACCAATTTGTTTAAGTTGAGCTACACATAACCAGGGATATGAGTGATCAAGTCGATAGGTTTTTTTTCAAGTGCTGCTTAAGTTAATGAATTTTGTATAATTTGGTTCAAGCAAACTAACCTCAGCTTAACCTATGCTTAACCTATGAGTCAAGATTAATGCTAAATATTCTTAATAACTTTACCTGTGTCAATCCACTAGGGGTAATACCAATTTCAAAAACTTAGACTACAGATATAAATGTTGTAGGGGTCAACGGCCGTTGACCCCTACGAAAATGTGTAGTTAGACTTTAGGAAATTGGTATAAATAGTCTCATTGACACTTCATAATAACTTCAATTAAACTACAAGGCTCAGCGAAATTGTATTCAAAAAATCACTACTTGTTTACTACTATCATCAAATGTATGGAAAAAACAATGAACAGCGAACAACTTCTACTTAACAAATGGCGGACTTTAACCCCAACTAAACAAGAAGAAGTCCTAAACTTTATTGACTCCCTTACGCCACAATCGTCTCAAACTGAATGGCAATATTTAGAACAACGCCCTCATTCTTGGCGTAAACAGCTTTATCTTAAAGGAAGACGACTTAAAGCCTTTGACCTTTACAAAATTCAGAAATCTTGTAGCATCAAAACTGCCAAGCGACTTTTAGCTTACTTGTCAGGCAGTTGCAAAGTAAGTTTTTGTTTCAAACTACGCGTACGAGTAGAGAAACTTTTAAGTAACTCTACTGCAAACATAGGAGTATTCTCAATAGCAAACAGAAAACGTTGTCTTTCGAGCCATCCTATTAGACAATCAATTTTAGCAATAGCGGTAGATGCTCTAATACCTTCTGGCTGAACTAAAGCTCCCTCACCAAAAATATCGCCTTTTTTAATCGTTTCCACAACTTGACCTTTGACCAAGAGATCGACTTCCCCTTCAATGATTCCGTATGCTATGTTTCCCAATTGTCCTTCTTGAAAAATAACCTCACCAGCTAAAAAAGTCTGAGGAGAAGGAGTTTTTTGAAAAATTTCTACTGTTTTTACTGGTGACATTACGATTACCTCCAATATTTTTAAACAAGACTTAGCAAATTTAGAAAGGTGAGAAAAGGTGAGAAACGAAGGGAAAGTAACCCTAAAAACTGCTTAATTTGCCAAGTCTTGTGACAAGTAACTTTTTTTCTTCAACAATTAGCGAAAGTTAATTGAGAAAATTTCTTAATTAAGATTATAGTTTATTGAAAATATTCTAAGAAAGAATGACATAAAAGTTTAACATCGAACTCGCTGCTGCTGTCGCACTCGCTGAAAGCGAGACCGCTCATGTTATTTGTATGGGGGAATCCTTCCCCCATAACCCCTGTGTGCGGTTTTCGCCTGTACTCCACTCATTGGCGTTTGAGGAGTATCTGTGACAAAAGTGCCGTTAAGGGATCGGCGATCACTGTACCAGTTGAACCTTTCTGAAATAACAAGGCTGAAACCCTTGATTTACCGTACTAATTTACTGTACCAAATAGACCTTAGTTTAACTGGTACAGTGATTTCAGGAGTAGGTATAAAGAAAAGTTGAGTTTTGAAAGGCTTACCCTGAAAGCGTTTTGGGCGATTCGGCACTTTTCTCACGGTTGATACTCAAACGCCATCACCGCTATCACTCTCCAATTCCAAAGTTTCGCATTGACAGAAAACCTTAAATATACGTCCTCCCAAAAGGGGCAAAAACTCTACCAAAATTGGCTGAGCGCAGACCTCCAGAGAGAGAACTGGCGATCGCCAGTTCTCTCAAACAACGGAATTTCGTGCCTCAATAATAGTGAAGATGTACGATGCAAAACTCCTAATATTGTCAATTTAATCCAAATTTTTTTTAAGCAGGGACAGTTTCTGGTTTTTGTGTAACGATTTCAAGAATTTTGTTGCGTTGATCTGATTGAAATAGGGATTCTACGCAAATTTTCGCTACTTTTTGTCGGGGAATACTCCCTTCAAACAGGGTATCTGCTGATGACATCAAAATTGGATCTGAGTTATCTTCATTCTTAAGACCACCAGGACGAACAATGGTATAAGTCAATCCACTGTTTTGGAGATAGGTTTCCGCCTGTTTTTTCCAATACAAGACTAACCAAAAAAGATTCAATGGGTGAAAAAACTTAGAAACACACAGAGAAGAAACCAAAACAAACTGTTCAATTCCCTGAGTTTTAGCTAAATCAACTAAATTTTTAGTTCCTTGATAATCTACTTGATACGGTCTTGTTGGGTCAAAACTGGGTCTAGCTCCAGTAGCACAGAGTAACACAGTACAATCGGCGATCGCCTCGGTCAAACTATCTGGTTTGAGAATGTCACCAACGACTAACTCAGCTTCGGGGGATAAAATCTCCTTGGCTGTTTCTAAATTCCTGACTAAAGCTTTAACCGGAATTTGACGACTGATCAATTCTTGAACAATACGCCTTCCGGTTTCTCCTGTTGCTCCTGCTACTAATGCTTTCATCTGTCTTTCCTTAAATTATTCCGATGGTTGGACTCACTTTTGCTCGTTTTTATAGTCTAGATACTTAAGACCTTATAAGGTTATCTAGCATTTTCCTTGAAGATCAAGTACAACCATAATTGGTTGTTCCTTTCTTATTTCTCGAAAGAGAGATTCTTTCAACAGATTAAGTTCACTTTAAAATATTCTATAAAGGTTTGTTATGGAATGCCAATGGATTGAAAATAGCTCGACTGATGTGTCTCACCTATCGGAACCCCTTGAGGAAAAACCGATCCACTTTCAGGCGCAGTTTGTTGGCTATATGGAAATGTATAGTGATCAGCAAACCGTAGCTAACTATCTCAATGCTCATCAAGGGTGGTTTTGTCGTTGTGCTGAACCTATGAAAACTGAAGCTATGGGTGACAATGGTTATATCCTAACGGTAGGACGATTTGGTTCTTTTGGCTATAACGTAGAACCAAAAATGGCTGTGGTTTTACAACCTTCTCAAGATGGAGTATATCTCATGAATACTATTCCTCTTCCTGATGACTCTAATTTAGGCTATGAGGTAGATTATCAAGCTTCTATGGAATTACAAGAGATTTCTTGTGAACTAGCAGGGGAAGGGATAGAAAAAGCCTATAAAAAGCAAGGTTTATCTCCATTACCAGAGGTAATCACTAAGGTTCAATGGCAATTGCAAATGAATGTTGCTGTACAATTTCCTAAGTTTATTTATAAGTTACCTTTGAGAGTTATTCAGCGAACGGGCGATCGCCTCCTTAGTCAAATTATCCGTCAAGTTTCTCCTCGTTTAACTTGCAAAGTACAAGAAGACTTTCACACCCGATGGAATCTTCCTATCCCGCCAAAAAGTAGCCGCTATTTAGAAAAAGTTATGGTTTCTAAAACAGAAGCTGCATAAAACAAGGATTTCAATCCTTAAAGGTAACTTAGTAGCGAGTTAGCTCTATTTTTCTCCATCTCTTTAATAGAATAAGGGTAAAGAAAGCTCATCAGCTACGGCATCTCCCAAGTCAATTAATATTGCATAAAATAGCCACGTTCCCCATATCTGTAGTTTGACTCCATTGATAGAACCAACCCACAAATAACTCAAACCTAAAAGTCGTTTAACCGTATTAAATGCTTCTTCAATTCGCCATCTTTTCCCATATAAATCAGCTACAACGTAAGGGGGTAAAATCTCAGGCTCTAAAACTGAGGTAAGATAAGAATGCCAAACTTTTCCTGACTTCACTTCAACCAAACGTAGGGTTATGTAAGGCGTTCATCATTAAAGGAAGAGTTAATATTCTGTCTCGTAAGCCCAATTGACGACAATATTTTTTCTGTTTCGCCAGTGCTGGAGTTAATAAAGCCGATATTTGTGCCGAAATTGCCTCATCTTCTTGCATGGGGCGTTGTTGTCTTTTGGCATGGTCACGGTTCGTTTTTCGACTCATTGAAAGCTAATCATGGTTTATCCCTTCTTATTTTACGACAAAGTTAGTCTTTCCTTTACAATCCGCCCCTAAACACTTTTTAACTTCTCTTGACATCTGCTTAATTTTCTTAAGTTGTCACGAATGCTTCTGTATTCTTTGGAGATAACAGTAAATCTTCAACATCAAGAGGATTTACTGCTGCATTATAGCTCAATTGACTAAAAATTTTAGCAATGTTTTCTGGACTATTTAGTGTTCTTAAATCATCAAGTTTCAGATATCTGGTCATGTAGAGGTTTTGACTGCATCATTTTATAATTCTAGAGCAGTTTGGGGAGTCTGGGAAGAGATCCCCCCTAACCGAAACTAAAGGGGGAATTGTACCGTTCGGCTGAAGCGGTAGTTGAGCCTGTCGAAACTCACGGCGAAGCCGAACGAGTGTAGGAACTGCTATAAAAGAGAGGATAATTAAAAAACTTTACCTATATTAATCTAAGTAAATAGGGATAATTAAAGACCAAAGATAAAAGTTCTTGGTTGGGATTTGAGTATCGATGGAACAAGAAATTTAAGCCATAAAAGAATTACTACAAACTTAGAGGAATTTTTGTCGAATTCCTTAATAGAAGTTAACCTAATAAAATAGACTTTATTACCTTTGATAATGATGCTTAATGATCAAGACTTATACGATCAATTATTAGAACTAGACGGACGGGGCTATAAAGCTTATAAAGATATCAAAGGAAGTTATAAATTCCCTGAATTCACCTTGATTATTGATCATGTTCAAGGTGATCCTTTTGCTGCACCGAGTAAAGTCATTGTCAAAGTTCCCCAAGCGATCGCAAGGTTTCCCCTGAGTCTATATCAGTCCCCTAGTCGAGAAATTGCCTTTAGAGACTATCTCACCCGTCAATTTGCTGAAATTGCTCAAAAATTAAGTGCTTATCGGGGAACAGGAAAAAGTGGTTTAATCAATATTGTGGCGGTTAAACAGGAAATTCTACCCCGTACTGCTATTTTTGTCAGCGATCGTCAAATAGAAGCCCGATTTTCCCTAGGACTTCCCGCGCGAGGACGGACTATTTTAGGTCGCCAAGCTGCCCAAATGTTATGTGAAGATATCCCCAAAATTGTGGATCATGCTTTGAAATATGGGGAAATTGACCCTCAAACCTTGCAAAATCACGTTGAAACCGCAGAAGATGCTGACTGGTTACGTCAACAACTAGAAAACAAAGGATTGGTTGCGTTTATTGCTAATGGGGCTATGCTACCGCGACGGAGTGGCGTTGATCCCCGTCCATTACAAAACGATGCAATTCCTTTTCAATCGCCAAAATCCCTAGAAGTTGAGTTTAATTGTCCCAACTCTGGCATTATTCGTGGGATGGGAATTACCCACGGCATCACCTTAATTGTAGGCGGTGGCTATCATGGTAAATCAACCCTACTTAGGGCAATAGAATTAGGGGTTTATAATCATATTCCAGGAGATGGACGGGAATTTGTGGTGACAAATCCAGAGGCAGTTAAAATTAGGGCTGAGGATGGACGCAGTATTGCCGAAGTCAATATTTCCCCTTTTATTAATCAGTTACCCCAAGGACGTTCAACTCAAGCTTTTTCAACGACTAATGCCAGTGGAAGTACCTCCCAAGCAGCGAATATTATTGAAGCCCTCGAAGCGGAGGCTAAGATGTTATTGGTAGATGAAGATACGGCAGCCACTAACTTTATGATCCGCGATCGCCGGATGCAACAATTAATTGCTAAAGATAAAGAACCTATTACCCCCTTTATTGATAAAGTTCGCCAACTTTATACCGATTATGGAGTGTCTACCATTTTAGTGATGGGAGGTAGCGGAGATTATTTCGATGTGGCTGATACAGTAATTGCCATGGAAAATTTTCAACCTTCAGATGTTACTAACCAAGCTAAAATAATCGCTCAACAACACCTAAATAATCGTCTAACAGAAGGGGGGGATAAGTTTGGGTTAATTACGCCCAGAATTCCCTTACCAGAAAGTATCAATCCCAGTCGAGGAAAACGGGCAGTTAACGTTAAAGTTCGGGACGTGGATGAGGTGGCTTTTGGGAGAGAAGATATTGATTTAGGGGCAGTAGAACAAATCGTTGAAGCTGGACAATTACGGGCGATCGCCGCAGCCATTGTTTATGCTAAAAAGAAGTATCTCGATCGTCGTCGAACCTTACCTGAAATTTTAGATCAAGTGATGGCTGATATCATAAATCAAGGGTTAGATATTTTAACGGAATTTCCCCAAGGAGATTTAGTTTCCTTCCGTCGTTTTGAGTTAGCTGCCGCTTTAAATCGACTGCGATCGCTTAAACTCATCTCTTGCACCAGGACAATATAGCAGTTCCCATACTGGTGAGGCTTCGCCGAACGTCCGAAAGGTACAATTCCCTCTTTACTTTCCCCTTATTAAGAGGGGTAGGGGGGATCGGGGACGATAGTTAAATGATATAATCTACTTTTTCTGTTAAAAAACTTAGGGAAGAACCCCTCACACCATCACGTTTACCTAGTCATTTAGATGAGTTCTAGATAGCTAAGAGGGGAAAACACTTTCGGGCTGATTCGGTTGACTGACAACTTGGTTTTGTTGATTTAAAAATCGTTGCTTGACAACTTCTTGAAAGTCTTTGAGATCTGATTTCCAAGAAGTAATTCCTTGAGTTAACTGGTCAATTTTTCTTTGTTGAAAACCATCTTCGAGGGTATAGTTAAAATTGCCAGTAAATAATAGGGCAGGCATTGAAGATTGATCCGGTAGAGAAATTTTAGCTTCGTTAATACTCAGGCTAAATTGACAGCGATCGAGTTGATAAAGTAAATTTAGCCCTGCTTGTACAGGAGCATTGCCAAAGTCTTGCCAGGCTCCAGGTGCTAAGAGATTTTTAGTAATATATTGTCTGGCTGCGTTTTGATTATCGGGAAAGGGAATAAGGGCTTTAGGACTGATGGACAACCCTTTATATTCAGCTTTAGGTAGCTTTTCTATATATTTTTGAGCAACAACAGGAATATTAAGTTCCTCAAGCGATTTAGTGCCGATCGCTTCCATAAAAGTGACTGTACGCTGTTGGGCGACAATACTCACCCCATTCTGAAAAGTGACTTGAGCAACATTCGGGTTTAAAACTGGTTGTTTAGCGAGTTCCCAGTCGTCGGGGATAATGCCGCTAAACTTAAGAAAGTCTTCGCTAAGCATGGTTGGGTTGAGATTTTTGGCAGCAATAGAGATTGCTAGTTCTTGAATTTCTCGTATTTGTAAGGGAGTTTTTGCTTTGTTATCCGATGGAGTTTCCATGATTTTTCGGTTAAGTTTAACTCACTTTATTTTACAGGGTTATGGTTTCCTCCCTCGTCAAAAATTTGACTTGATTTCCCCTTAATTATGATTAAAATCATTCTGATGATCTTCTAATGCTTATCATTCAGATTAAAACAACTTTTTTGTTACAAAAATCGACTAAGATTAAATTCTTCATTGAGATCTGAATTTGGTAAACGTTCTAAACTTAATAGTAATAACAGTCGCTCTGTGTAGTCTACCGTTCCCCGTAATTCTTCTCGAAGTTTTTCGAGTCCTCCATTAGCGTATTCTTCAAAAATATTAATTCGTTTGGCTTCTGCTTCAAGATCATAAACTGAAAGAATTTTCGGGTCGTTGGTTTGGGCGATCGCGATTAATTTAATGACCGTATCATAACCCCTAGAAACAAAGATCTCTAAGCTAATTGGAGCCGGCTCTTTGGAGATAACAGTTAAGGGAACTCGTTTTTTATATTTAGCTCCATAACTGGCAGCAAATACCATGACATCAGCATAGGTTTGAAAGGGTTTTTTTCCAAAACTATCATTCACTAATGTTCGGACTAAATCTGCTTTATCTTTAGCGATTCTAATGCGATTAGCTACCATAGTTTGAGTTTTAAAGCTAGACGACAACGGTTATCGTTAATTATACTTGCCTCTTCAACCAGTACAATAAAACTAAATAGCTAGATATTATAAAATATCCCTTAATTTGATGATTTGTTTCGGAGTTTCTCAACCCTAATCAGGTCAATTAATTAAATTCCCTCACTGATGAATAGCAGAAAATAAAGCTGAGTAATCACTATCTGACAATCCCAACGCTGTTGTTTGTTGAATCAGGTTACGAATTCCCTTTAATCCATCAGTATTTAACCCGCTTTTTTCTGCTTGACTTAAAAATAAGTCCACATCTTTTAATAAATGTTTTGTCGGAAAGTTGGGATTATCAAAGTTACGCTGCCTCATTCGCTCTAATTTTTTATCAAATGTAGGAGCATATAAAGCACTTTCTCGCAAAATTTCCATAAATTTGGCTATATCAACTCCTTGACTCTCGATTAAGCCTAAACTCAAAGCAAAACCACTGGTCAAGGCCGCAATTAATTGATTCAATGCTAATTTAAGAGCCGACGCTGTCCCAACTTCCCCAATATATTTGGGTTGCTCACCAAACTGTTCTAAGAGTCCTTTCCATTGCTTAAATTGAGACTCGTTTGCTCCCACCATCACTAATAATGTTCCGGCTTGTGCTTGGGGAATACTGCCTAAAACTGGAGCTTCTAGGTAATCTCCCCCTCGTCCTTGCACTTCTTTTTGAATGGTTTGACTGTCATCGGGGGAAATGGTTCCCATTTGAATAACAGTACGATTGTGTAAGGTATTAGCCGTCTCAGGGTTTAAGATGACCTCTCGAATCGCTTTAGCATCAGTCAACATTAAAATAAGAACATCTGCCGATTGAATTGCTTCTAAGGGCGTTTTAGCGATTTTAGCTCCCAAAGACTCTAATGGAGCTAGTTTACTCAAGGTTCGATTATAAGCAATCACCGAATAATTAGCTTGTAAAAGTCTTTGTGCAAGGGGTTTGCCCATTAATCCTGTGCCCAAAACACCAATATTCATTTTTAGTCATTTCCTTATTTTGTTGTTAATTAATTCAATTGTACAGTCTCTAAATTCTGCATTCTAAATGCTACATTTTGCTGTGAAGGATGTCACAGAGACGCTGTTCCTGTTCCTTGAAACATAAACCAAGATAAGAAAAAGTTAACCACAAATACAGCTAGTAAAGCAGTTACTACTGCTGTTGTCGTAGATTGTCCTACCCCTTTAGCTCCTCCGGTAGTGGTTAATCCCCAACTGCAACCAATAATAGCAATTAAACTACCAAAAGCAATAGATTTAATAATTGAGGTTAATAAATCCCAAAGCTCTAGAAAATTGCGGGCTGATTTCAAAAAAACCACTGGAGAAATATCGTATAAACTATCAGCAATAAAGAGCCCCCCAGCCATACCCGTCATCAAAGAAAGAAGATTTAAGACAGGCAACATCAAACAACAGGCTAAAACACGAGGAACCACCAAATAATCGATGGGATCAGTTTTTAACATATAAAGCGCATCAATCTGCTCTGTTACCCGCATTGTCCCTATTTCTGCGGCAAAAGCTGAACCGACCCGTCCTGCCACCACTACAGCCGTCAGAACAGGAGCTAATTCTCTAGTTAAAGCAATCGCCAAAACTCCGCCAACGGTACTGGCTGCTCCAAAGTTAATGAATTCCCGAGCAACTTGAATCGTAAACACCATTCCCACAAATCCTGCTGTTACTAAAGCGATGGTCAGGGATTCAGGGCCAACAACACTCATTTGTTCAAAGGTATTGCGTCGATGGATTTTGGTTTTGAGCAGATGGAAAAAGACCTGCCCTCCCAAAAGAATCGCTGCTAATAATCGTTCAAACCATACACCAAAACCGCGACGGGTACTTGTCTGGTTAGTCATTGATGGGTGATCCTTGTAGTTAATTATGTCTCTCTTATTATTAACCCATGATTCTCAATTCCCCTAGTTTTCGTTTTTATCAACACGGAATCGTTCTACAGATGCGAGTAAATCTCGGGAAATAGCCACTAAATTTTGTAACGACCCTGCCACCCGTTGGGATTCGTGGGAAGTTTCTTGAGCGGTCAATTCCACCGATTGCATTACCTGAGTTACCGCGCGAGAATTTTCCCGTTGTTGGATGGTATCAGCCGTAATTGAGCGCACTAGACTATTAATGCGATTGGAGACATCAATAATATCTTCGAGAGACGTTTTTGCCTGTTCAGAGGTATCTACTAGGTTAATAACCTGTTGAATTCCTTCTTCCATGGCGGTCATCACCGAACCGGTTTCACTTTGAATTTGCAAAACGATTTGTTCAATTTCTTTAAGAGATTTGGCTGAACGGTCAGCCAACTGACGGACTTCATCAGCAACAATGGCAAATCCTCGTCCGGCTTCTCCTGCCCTTGCTGCTTGAATCGAGGCATTGAGTGCTAATAAATTGGTTCGAGAGGCAATTTGGGAAATCAAGGCCACAATTTTCGAGATTTCCTGAGACGCTTCTGCCAGACGTTTTACCTTACGGGTCGTATCGGATACGGTTTCTCGAATGCCTAGAATCCCGGCTACCGTGCGTTCTACTGCTTCTCCTCCTTTCAAGGCACTAATCGAGGAGGTATGGGCAACCTCTTCAGCTTCGCGGGCGTTTTCTGCTACCCGTTGAATCGATTGAGTCATCACCTGCACCGAATTGAGGGTAACGGCTAATTCTTCTGCCATCCTTAGAGCATCACTGGAGTTGTTGCGAGCAAAAGATTCACTATCGGTAGACCCTTTGTTCACTTGTTTGGCCGCTTGTTTTACTTGTCCAACAATTTCCCGTAAATTTTGAATGGTGAGATTAAACGCATCAGCCACTGCCCCTAATACATCAGCTGTTACTACCGCTTCTACGGTCAAATCTCCCCTAGCTGCCCCTTCTACGTCATCGAGAAGGCGAATGACTTGCCGTTGTAAATCTTCTCGAGCTTGCTCGATTTCAGCAGCCCGTTGTTGTGCTTCACTGGTGGTGGTTAAGACAATTCGCGCTAATTGGTTGAAACTGATGGATAATTTACCTAACTCATCCTCAGAATAAACAGTTGCTTTGACATTAAAATCCCCCGCATACATGGCATCAAACTGAGCTTGTAAATCATTAACCGTTTGTTTGACATAACTAGCACTGATTAATCCCAATAAGAGAGCAGTCCCAAAACTTCCTACCCCTCCGACTAAAGCCATTAAGAGAATAGGACTTCCTTTCGGAGAAGATGATGGTTCCGTGTCGGACTGACCATTTTCTTCAGAAGTATTAGAGGTTGAGTCTGATGATTGTTCAGGAGTAACTTGCTCGGTTGGTTCCTCAACAGATGTGTTAGCTTCGGGTTTGGGCGCAAAGACCCCTCCTAAAATCCCAACCAACAGCACGGCTACGAAGGAGACTATCCCAGTGATTCCTGCGGCTATCCAAGGTTTAGTCTTGAAAGAGGCATTGATAAACCAAGCAGACCAAGGTTGTTGGCTAACATCTACCATTGGTTTGGCAAATGAACTGAGTCCCTCTTGTGCTTCAGAACCGATCACTTCATTCGGTTTAACCCAACTTACCGTTGTTGTACCAGTGTTATTGTTTAATAGCTCTGACTGACTTAATCCCAAATCATTACTGAGTTTTTCACTGCTACCGGTAAAAATATCTGTGTCGGGTAATTCTCCACTGACCTCAGTTAGCTCAAAGTTAGACAACTCTTTGAGTTGTTCCTCATTTAATGCCTCAAGATTATCGATAAAACTTGCTTGATTAGTCTCTGAACTAGAAGGCATTGAGGCGGTGGCTTCAAAATTGGATGCGTCATCAGCACTGTCATTAGATGAGTTGTAGGCTGATGGTTTCAAAGAATTTCCATTAAAGCCTTGACTAGGCGTTGATCTATTGGCATCCTCAAGATCACGATTTTCTAATGGAGGAGACACAACAAAGGTATTGGGTCCAGGCTCGGCCATCCCATTTACCTGAGTGTTAATCTGTTCTTCGTCTGGATACTCATCAGCAAAGGGAAAGTCTGCTATGTCCTCAGTGTTAGGAATTTGCCAGTTATCAGGGGTTTCTGGGGGGAGATCACCAGAGAAAGGGCTTTTCCCTTGAGACGGTTCAAAAGTCGTTTGGGGGCTATCTTGAAAGGGATTATTGGTGGTTGGATCGTGGCCAATGGTGGGTTCTCCAAAATCGTCTTCATCAAAGTCCCAGTCCACAGCATCTTCATTAATTTGGAAGTCATTGCCCCAGTCTTCTGGAGAGTCTTCGGTGGCGATCGCCTCACTATGATCTTTATTTAATTCAGGCTCTTTGGTTAATCCTAAAAACTGTTGAGCGCGTTCTAAACCTTGCTGAGCTAGATCTCGTAAGTCTTGACGGTTAGTTAATTGAAGGACTGATTGATAGTGTTGATAAGCTTGTTCATATTGCTCTAAGCTCAGGGAAATATGACCCCGTAGTAACAGAACATCGGGATTGTCTCGATAGGCTTCAGCTTCGGCCATTGGCTGAATAATCTCAGCTGCTTCCTTGTAGTTGCCCTGTCCATAAGCAGCATATGCTTTATTGTATAAGTCAGAATAGTTAATTTCCTGTGCCATTGCCTCTTTCCTTGTGACCTAGTTCAGTGACCCAATTTAAGTTTAATTAATGCTTTATTCTGGTTTTTACTTTATATTTCATGAGGAATTTGTTTAGGTAGCCCATCGCGCTGAACGCAAAATGGCGACATGATTCAATAGACGTAAAACTTGTTGAGCATTATCCTGTTCGTTGTTGAACACCCACTCACCTTGGACGTAAGGGGCTATATTATCAGAGATATTGGTAGGAAGTTTTAACTGTTCGACATTAAGCCATTCCATCTCGCCTAATCCTTGGATCGCTAAGCCTAACATCGTTTCTTGTTCTTCAATGGCAATAATGGGTATTTCTGCGCGATCGGTTTTGAGAATCACGCGATCGCCTAAAAATTGTCCTAAGTCTGCCACCCAAATTATCTGACCCCGTAAATTAATGGTTCCTAGTAGTAAAGGAGAGGCATTAGGAATGGGGGTAATGCGATCTGGAGTCTGTTGCATTACTTCCTTGATAGCGGTTGCGGGTAAGGCAAATTCATCTTGAGACGGAAGATAAAAGCGTAAGTGCAGTTCCCCTTCTGGGGTTTGCAACGATTGAATCTCAGGGGATATTTCTTGAGTATTTACTGTACCTAATTGAGGATTCCCAACCATCTTAGTTTCTTACTTGTTTTATTGGTTTATTTTCGGAGGAGGTTTTTAATAGTTCCGACTAATTCAAGTGGTTGAAATGGCTTGGCAATGTAAGCATCAGCCCCCTGTTTCATTCCCCAATAGCGGTCAAATTCTTCTCCTTTAGAAGAACACATCACGATGGGAACATTTTGGAACTTGGGGTCAGATTTTAAACGCCGACAGACTTCATAACCATTCATCCCAGGCATAACAATATCTAAAACAATTAAATCAGGACTCAATTGTTGGATTTGTTCGAGGGCTTCTAATCCATCTTTGGCAACTATGACTTGCCATCCGTTCTCTTTAAGGAGACCTGAAATCAGTTCCTGTTGGACTGGACTATCTTCTATTAGTAAAACTGCTTTCATAAGTGCTTTCTCTAGTGGTTTTTAGTTTATAAAATCACGAATACTCCCTTATTGATCCTCAAAAACTTGTAGAGAATTCAATAATGTGGTGGGAGTCCCATCCTTGTAAGGCACTTAGACTCTCTAGGGAAGCAAGTAATTTGCTTTAGAGCCATTCGATCTTTGATAGTACATCCTTAATTTTCCCAAATTTGGTAACAAAACATCATAAAAGTTGGCCGAAAATTTGTTTTTTACTGGTTCTCCCCACAACAGTTATAACGTGGCATGAGTTCGGTGTTAGGGATTCGGGGTTGGCAAGTTAGTTGAAAAATAATTAAAGTTTTCCATTCCAAAAGGATTATTTCTCATGAAGAGAATGCCTGTGGGCAGCTACTCCAACTTCTGACCTCCCAACTCAGGTTGTTGAAGGTTAAGTCAAAATCGTCAGATTAGTGGGGGAGTCACGTATTTTTCCAGAAGAAATATTAACTCTTGCTCTCTAAACGGTTTCGTTAAATAATCGGTCGCTCCTAACATTCGCGCTCGGATTCGCTCTGTAAATCCTTCTTTTCCTGTGAGCATGATAATTGGGATGTGTCGAAAAGCACTTGAATGCCTCAACATGGCACAAATTTCGTATCCTTCCAATTTTGGCATAGCAATATCACAGAGAATTAGGTCTGGCTTGATTTCAAACATCAAACTTAAGGCCTTTAGGGGATTGGTAATTAGGGTACTTTGATACCCATTATCAATAAGAATCGATTCTATGGCTTTACCGATGGTAAGATCATCATCAAGACAAACAATGTGGGGAGATTGTTCGGTTTCTTGGAGCTTTAACTTAGATTCTAAGGGTAATTGTTGTTGGCTAGGATGTTCAACCACCTGTAACCATCCCCGATCAACATAAGGATAAATTCCTCGTCCTAACGTGACAAGATCTCGTTGTAGGTAGCGTGAGAGTTGGCGTAGGGAAGTTTGCCCATCTGCCCACCAAGATAATTTTTTATAGGCTTTTTCGGGCAATGTCTGTTGCAACATCTTATGATTAGGGATCACAATACACTGTTGAGGACTCTTGATGTGGGGGTGTAACTGTTTCCACTGCTGCACTTCTTTGGTCATTTGAGTTACCAAGGGAGCAATTTCTAAACTGGTCAATAGTGGATCAAGGGACATTCCCATTTCAAAAATAAAGGCTCCTTGATGTAGACTGAGTAAGTCAAACACTGTCTCATAGACCATCTTCTCGATTAGATTACGTCCTTGGGCAGGAGTTAAGTAATGATGTTCAATTAATTGCCATAGATAAGCGTATTCAACATCATTATTCGGAGAAATCAAGGAATTACTCAATTTAGGAGGAGGAATCTCTTTTCGACGGCGATAAAGATACTCTTGTAAACGACTACAATTGCGACTCATTCCATCGGCAGCATACACAATTTCTCCATTAACAAAAAAAACTAACCAGAATTCTCCTGATAGGGTGGCTGCAAACCCTTGTGAAGAAATTGTTTTTAAGCTCTTTTGTTGCTTGACTTCTTCGGGGGTAGAGGGTCGATAAGCTTCTACTAATAACCCTCCTGTTCGCTGTCCGAGTTCGATCAGTTGCAGGATACTGCGAATATCTATCTCATTTAAGGTTCCCTGCATAATCACTTAAGCCATTGGTCAAAAATAATAATAATCCTAAACCCTAAGACTATGGAATACTTTGATGTTTATTGTGGTTTTTTTGTTCTCTACCCCATGCCTTATTGTAAACATTTGAGGGGTTTAACCGAACCAAAGCAAGAAAGGTAAGGTCTGTAGAAATCATCACCAACAAAAAAATTTAGCATAGTATATAACTTAAGTGATTTTTAAGGAACTTTTAGTGGATGGTATCTCAATCATGTCACAATAGTTTATCTAGGGGATAAAACAAAAACAAAACTAAAATAGAACTAAAATAGTTAATTTAGATCACGGTTGAGAATTCAGTTTACTCTGTGGTAACAACCCTTAACCTTCAGCCATCGGTCAACATCTAAGCAAAAGCAATATCAAGAGGATTGCAGTTCGTGCTATACCTTGCAGAAGTCAAAAAACAGACTAGAGGATTTATTAGTGGTATTCGGACAGATCTCAAGCTTCTAGCTTGTCAGCATAATGATCAAACCTGGAGTGTGGTTCCAGGAGATGAGACGGTTTCTACCGAAGAACTCGATACCATGGGGGAAGGAACCCTCGTTATACTTAATCTGGGCAATAATCGTCAGGTTCAGGGACAACCTAAAGTGGCTGCGCCTGAATTAATCCGTCAATTGCAAAGATTATCTCGTCTTTCAGAGAAATTGAAGGATCAACAAGAAGAAATTGAACAATGGAAAGAATCTCTGACCTATCAAAGTCAGGAATTGTCACGACGAGAAATGGAAATGGAGGCCCAAATTGAACAATTAGAGAAAATTAGACAGGAGTCACAACAAATTGCAGTCCGTCGTCAAGAAGCGGACTCAGCTTGGAAAAAAGTACAGGAAAGTCAACGAACGATTAAAGATTTCCAGCGTCGTTTTGGTAATCTCATTAATCTTCCTCCTCAATATACTGAAAAATTACAACAGTTAATTCACCGTTTGACCCAAACCCAGGAAGGGTCTGACGTTAATTTTTCTCCCTTACAAATCATTGTTAGCACGATTGAAAAACAGCAAGATATTTTAAATGGCTTTTGGCAACAACTTGAACCCCTTAATGGTCAAATACGACAATATCAAGAGAATATTGAGCAACAAAAACCAATTATTGAAAATTATGCTCAAGAAATAGACTCAACTCGTTCAGCCTTAGAACAGGCGAAAATTCAGTTTGAAGTTCAGCAGAATATTCTGACTAATAAGCAAGCACGATTGAGAAATGTTAATCTAAATTTACGCAACGCCCAAGATCTACAAGAAAGCCTGACTAATATTGCTAATGGGATCTCTGATGTTCCTCTCGACTCTAAAGTTGATGTTGTTGCTCTCGAAAATATGCCGCTCGGAGAGTTAGAAGAAATTGTTAGTCAGTTGCAAGCAGATTTAGATAAATTAGTTCGTTTTGTAAATGACCAAGAAGAAGAATTAACCCTACAGTGTCAAACGGTTGAAGAATTAATTCAAAAGTTGACTCAAGCAAGTGCTTATGATCGTATTACCATTGAGGAAGAGTTGGCAGAAGAACAAGAAAGAAAGCAATTTTTAGATGAAACTTTAGTAGGTCAACGACGCAATATCAAAGAACAACAAAATATTTTTTTACAGCATTTACGGGTACTACGTCGTCGTCAAGGGGTAATAGATTTTGAGAGTAATTTAGCTTCAATTAATTTAGACCCGCTTTTACTTCAGATAGAAGAATTACAAAATAATGCCAGAGAAGAAAGTCAACTACTAGAATCAGAAATTGAACACTTACAACGAAGCCTTGAACAAATTCAAGAAATGATTGAACAACTTGATAAAGAACAAGAGCGTAAAAATCAAGAGTTAAAAACGGCGCAAGATAATTGGCATCAAGCTCAACTTGAAGTGACTCGACTGACTACTCGTTTAACTTTTTATCAAGAAGCATTACAACCGATTCAGGATCGATTAGATGAGTTAAGAAAGCAATTAGAAGGATTAAAACAGTGGTTGCTCTTTGATTAATGATAAGGATTAATAATAGGGAGTTTTAGTGTTTGTGTTTTTGTCTACCCTGTTAAAATAAGGTATAAATAAACGGAGCGATCGCCGATCCTTGGGTGAAAACAATCAACGCTCCTAACAAAACTAATGTAATAATTAATGGGGCTAACCAATATTTTTTACGTTCGTTTAAAAATCCCCACAAATCTTTTATTAAATCAATAAAGCCTTCCATTAATAGGGTTTCTCCATACTATTTTTATTTTTAATTGTCCTTAAAATACGATACGTTTCTAAGTGAAACTCAAACTTTCTAGTCATTATGTCTCGATTAACTAAGCGCATAATAAATGCCATTGGAGTAACAATTAAAAAGAAGATTAGACCTAAAATAATTCTTGTATTAATCCATGCAAGTACCTGAGCAACTTTCATCCAATTATTATAAATTGGGTCGAGGGACTGAGGAATAAACGTTGCTAATCCATACAATACCCCTGTTATAATCCAAGGAATTAGAGGTAACTTATGTCCTAAAATTAAAGGAATAATTAAACCAAATAATCCAGAGACAATTGTTCCAGTTAATAACCCAAAACGTCGTAATTCTTTTTTGTTTAATTTAGGAATTTCATAAAACATATTTTCAATTAAACTCAACAACTAATCAATTTTTTGTATCTATCAATTAATCTAGCTCAAATTCATTTTTCCAACTATCATTTTTTTGCCATTGCGGTTGTTTTGCTTTAGCTAATAAATAATTTTCTATAACTAAATAATCCATCTCAGTCCGCATAAAACAACGATAGGCATCTTCAGGACTACAAACAATTGGTTCCCCCCGAACATTAAAGGAAGTATTCACTAAAACCCCACACCCTGTTAATCTTTCAAATTCCTTAATTAATTGGTAGTAACGGGAATTAGTTTCAGGATGAACTGTTTGTATTCTTGCTGAATAATCAACGTGGGTAATAGCCGGTATTTTTGAGCGAGGAATTTTTAATTTTTCAATGCCAAAAAGTTGTTTTTGTTCGTCATTCATTGGGAGACGTAATTCTTCTTTAACCGAAGCAACTAATAACATATAAGGACTCGGTTTATCTAATTCAAAATAATCAGATACTCTTTCTGCCAGTACCGAGGGAGCAAAAGGACGAAATGACTCTCGATATTTTATTTTTAAGTTCATGACTGACTGCATTTTTTCATGACGAGGATCACCAATAATTGAACGATTTCCTAAAGCACGAGGTCCAAATTCCATACGTCCTTGAAACCATCCAACTACATTTCCTTGGGCAATAATTTCTGCTACTTTTGATAATAGTTGAGTTTCATCTAAACGTATATATTTAGCCTGAACATCATTTAGATATTGACCAATTTCTTTAGCTGAGAACTTAGGTCCTAAATAAGTTCCTTGCATCCCATCTAACTTAGGTATTGAGTCACTTCCAACTCCCATCCTAACTTCTAAATTACGCGGGTTGTCTAAATATTGATACCAAACTCCTAAAGCTGCTCCAATGGCTCCACCTGCATCCCCTGCAGCAGGTTGAATCCAAATATCTTTAAATTTACTTTCTCGTGAAATTCGTCCATTAGCAACGCAATTTAAGGCAACTCCTCCAGCTAAACAAAGGTGATCTACTCCTAATTCCTGATAAGCTGTGTTAGTTAATTTTAAGACAATCTCTTCAGTAACTTTTTGAACCGAAGCAGCAATATTCATTTCTCGTTGAGTCAATTCGCTTTCGGGTTGACGACGAGGTGCGCCAAAAAGTCGGCTAAACTTTTCATTAGTCATCGTTAACCCAACGGCATAATTAAAGTATTTCATATTAAGACGAAATGTACCGTCTTCTTTAATATCAATTAAGTTGTCTAAAATAATGTCAACATATTTAGGCTCACCATAGGGAGCTAACCCCATTAATTTATATTCTCCAGAGTTAACTTTAAAACCAGTATAGTAAGTAAAGGCAGAATAAAATAGTCCCAAAGAATGAGGAAAATTAATTTCCCATTGGGGGGTTAATTCATTGTTTTTTCCTAGCCATAAAGATGTGGTTGCCCATTCTCCAACGGCATCTAAACATAAGACTGCTGCTTGATTAAAAGGACTAGGGAAAAAGGCAGACGCAGCATGAGATTGATGATGTTCAGCGAATAATAATGGAGGAAGTTTGGATGTTTTACAATTCGCAAGTTTAGCTAATTCTTTTTTGAGAATTGTTTTCAGATAAAGTTTCTCTTGTAACCAAGCTGACATAGCAGCGATAAAGGAATGAAACCCTTGCGGCGCGTAGGCTAAATAAGTTTCTAAGAGGCGTTCAAAGGTGAGAAGAGGTTTTTCATAAAAGACAATATAGTCGAGCTTCTGCAGGGGAATTTGAGCCTCTGTGAGGGTGTAGAGAATGGCATTTTGAGGAAACCGTGGGTCATGTTTTTTTCGAGTGAAGCGTTCTTCTTGCGCTGCGGCAATAATTGTCCCTTCTTGAATTAAAGCGGCTGCACTATCATGATAATAAGCTGAAATACCCAAAATCCTCATATTTTTGCTGCTATCCCTCTTTAATACACTGTTGACTCTCTGATCTTTTAAGTCATTATAAGTAACGTATAAGATAGCATAATAGACGGAAAAAAATTAAAGAAGCTCCTTATCTTGTGAGCTAATTGTCTGAACAAACTTTATAAAGTTTAAGATAATCGGTTATTTACTAATTTTGAAGGAGGTGCAAGATCTTAAATTAAGATCAACTTAGTCAATATTGTGTACGTCTTCTTCCTTAAGTTCTTCGAGTTCTTTAGCAAGGAAATAATTAAGAAAAGTTCGGATCATAGCGATTGCCCCTAATTTTCCTAACGCTTCATAGCTTGGTGCAACTGCCGTTGATAGGATATCTGCTCCTAATTGGAATTCTAGAGCCAACGCTAAAGCCCTTCCAAAACGAGCGCGGACACGAATATACGCACGGGTACTGGGGTGAGAAAGGAGCATTATTGATTGTCGTCCATTGAAAACTACGCCGATGAAAATCGTAAAGATTCCTAGAGCCTCCAGTAAAATTTTGAGTAAAGTAGCACCAAAATTCAAACCCCCTTCTAAATGTTCAATTAGTTCCATGGAAAATAAACTCTGTGAGATTGTGCTTTCCTCACTAAAGATGTCCTCAAGCTCATCTCTATTGCAAATTTTCAGAAAATTTGTTACATTTATTAACAGTAATACATAAAGTGTAACACTTAGTTGCTAACTATCATGACTAATCCCAACCAAGATCAAGGAAAATTCGGTTTCACTGCCTACGCCGAAAATTGGAATGGTCGCCTAGCGATGATTGGTTTTGTTTCTGCCTTAATCGTTGAGTTGCTCACAGGTCAAGGAGTTCTCAGTTTTTGGGGTCTCATCTAAACTTCTGGTTGTTGTCCTCTAACCATCTCTCTCAATCTCATTGCTTGACTGGGTTCTCCTCGGAAAACCCAGCTTTTTAAGCTCTTTATCGGACTAACGGACATATTCTTTAAGAATACTATTGCGATTAGGATGTCGTAGTTTCCGCAAAGCCTTAGCTTCAATCTGACGAATTCGCTCGCGGGTGACATTGAAGATTTGTCCAATTTCCTCAAGGGTTTTCATGCGTCCATCATCTAAGCCATAGCGTAGGCGAAGGACATCCCGTTCCCGTGGACTTAACGTATCGAGAACATTTTCTAAATCTTCCCGTAATAGATTTTTGGAGACTTCATCCTCTGGATTTTCTCCATCAGCCTCAATAAAATCCCCCAGGCGGGAGTCTTCTTCCTTACCAATGGGGGTTTCTAATGAGATGGGTAATTGGGCTGATTTAGCGATAAAACGAAGCTTCTCGATGGTCATTTCCATGCGCGTGGCAATTTCTTCTTCAGTGGGTTTACGGCGCATTTCTTGGGAAAGAATCTTGGTGGTCTTTTTAATTCTTGAAATCGTTTCGTAAAGGTGAACCGGAAGGCGAATAGTCCGAGATTGATCGGCGATCGCTCGAGTAATCGCTTGACGAATCCACCAAGTAGCGTAGGTCGAGAACTTATACCCTTTTTCGTGGTCAAACTTTTCAGCGGCTCGAATTAAGCCCAGAGACCCTTCCTGAATCAAATCTTGGAAAGATAGCCCTCGATTCATATACTTTTTGGCGATCGAAACCACTAAACGGAGGTTGGAATGAACCATTTTGTCCTTAGCCCTACGCCCCCAATAGAGACGACGCTGGAAGGCATTCCAATCCATATTGATCCCTTCTGCGTGATTGATGGCTTCTGCCCATTCCTTATCAGTGGGAAACCGTCCCATCTGTTCTCTCAGTTGTTCTCGGATTCGTTCTAATTCAAGCAGATCCGCAATTTGGCGAGCTAGTTCAATTTCTTCTTCGGCACGCAAGAGTCGAATGCGACCAATTTCTTGGAGATAAACTCGAATTGAATCCTCGGTATAAGGCTTTTTTTTACTTTGATCGCGACGGCGAGAAGCACTTAGTTTTCGAGTTTTTTTCCCTTCTGGTTCAGTCAATGTTTCATCGAGCGCAGCATCATCAGCTGCTGTTTGTATAGCTTCGTCATCATCGGGGATGAAGAACGCTACATCAATTTGAGGCTCAGTAAGGGTTAATAAGTTATTAGCCTGCGTCATGCCGTTTTCCTCTTGCTCCTTGAAGTGCAAAACTAGAAGATAGGGTGTAATAGTTTACGTTAAGTGAATTCAATGTCCCTAAGTATAATCACTTAGGAGTGATTCATTGAAGATTTCGGGGAAATTGGGTTGAACTGGCTGGCTTTGTGTTGACTGCAATCATTAATTATCAGTCTTAAGCGACAGGTTCAGGAACTCCCCAAGAAAAGGGTTAGGGTCAAAAAAATTTAGGACCTTTCCGATTGTAGCCTTGATTACAAAAAATCGGGTAAGGTTTTTGTTTTAATTGCATAAGATTTTAGAGATTTTGGGTAAGGTAACAGAATGGGGGAACGCTCACTACACATTGAGCTTGAGTGGGTTAAGACATAGTTAATGGAACTCAAACAAAGTGTATGATAGTAATTGACAAATTGAACTTGGATAATTGCCATCGAGCTAATTTCCTCAGAGGATTTCCTCGTTAATGCTAGACCTAGCAATATACTTAGTCTGACTGTGAGCTTAGAAAAGCTAGACGTTAAATAGTTTCGTTTCAGCCTCAGCCGAGGTTCTCAGCAATCGTCAAATCTTTAGTTATTTTCATAACTGTCACTCAAAGGAATGGCAAAATTCGTGAATTCCAATCTAGTTGTCTGTGGGTCACAAACAGTACGTTTGTTTTGAAAAACAGAGAAATTTGTTAGTCCTTTTATTCATACGTTAGCAAAGTTTTTTATCTGTCGATCACTCAACCATAAGATAAACTTGACATCTTATCAAAATTTGATGACCAAAACCTTGATCATCATTACTAAACTAAAAATCTCCCAACTTTTGTGTATGGTAATGGTTGAATTAGATCTGAGAATAAGCATCTCAGCATTTTAATTAACCATGATTTACAGAGCAGGTAAAGCCAAAACAGAGATTCCCACCCCCCAAGCCAAGCCAACGAACACTTGAAAGGGTGTATGTCCAAGGAGTTCTTTTAGGCGTTCTTCGTTAATGTGATGACTATCGCGAAAAAACTCGTCAAGGAGTTGATTAAGAATTCTTGCTTGCGCGCCTGCAGCTTGACGCACTCCAGCCGCATCGTACATCACAATTACTGCAAATAGAGAAGCAATGGCAAATTCTGGACTATTCCAGCCAACAGTTAATCCAACACCAGTCGCCAAGGCTCCCACTAAAGCTGAATGGGAACTGGGCATTCCCCCAGTCGTGACAAGATAGCGCAGATTAACTTTACCGTTACGACATAGCTCAATAATTGCTTTTAACCCTTGAGCCGAGAAACAAGCCAGCAGAGACGCTGACAAAATAGGGTTGTGGAAAATCGTCTCAAAATCTTGCATAGTTATGTTTTAAGGGCATTTAGTTTTTGCGGGTGACGATAAAATTTGCGATCGCCCTTAGGGGATCAGCTTTAGCTCCATAGGGAGTTAACTGTGCGATCGCCCCACAAACTAAGTTTTGGGCTTGTTTTTTCGATTCTTCGATTCCCCAAAGCCTTGGATAGGTGACTTTTTGGTCTCGGAGGTCTTTTCCGGCTGTTTTTCCTAATTCTTCTTGGGTGGCAGTGATATCTAAAATATCATCAACAATTTGAAAGGCTAAACCGATGTTCTGAGCATATTGAGATAACCGTTGAATGTCTTCGTCTGAAGCTCCTGCTAAAATTGCGCCTGAGACCACCGATGTTTCTAGCAAAGCTCCTGTTTTATGGGTATGAATAAACTTCAGGGTATCAACACTAATATCCGTTTGTCCTTCTGATTCTAAATCGAGAACTTGACCGCCAACCAATCCAGCTGCCCCTACGGTACGACCTAAACGAGCCAGGACATTGATCAAATTTTCGGGAGCTACATTACGGGTGTGGGTCGCTGCGTATTCAAAAGCATAGGACAATAAGCCATCTCCCGCCAAAATAGCAATATCTTCCCCATAAACCTTATGATTAGTCAGTTTTCCTCGACGATAGTCATCATCATCCATAGCCGGAAGGTCATCATGGATTAAAGACATCGTGTGAATCATTTCTAAAGCACAGGCAGTGGGTAATGCCATTTCGCTAGTGCCGCCAGCTAACTCACAGGCACTCAAGCAAAGAATTGGACGCAATCGCTTTCCTCCAGCTAGTAAAGAATAGCGCATTGCTTGATAAATTTTTTCGGGACGGGTAATAGGAAGGGAGCGATCTAATGCTGCTTCGACTAACTGCTGTTTGTCTTTGAGATAGGACGAGAGGTCGAAATTTAATGTTTCTTGCTCCGTCACAAGGTTGTCGCCTGTTGTGACCATGTCTAAATGCCTTGAACCAACCAACTTCTTTCATATTATTTTTATCAGTTTACACTGAATCTTACTTGACTTTAAGGCGATTTATCCTGTTGTTAGGATACTCTAGCGGTTCGTTTATCACCGACGACCGATGGCTCGATTGAGACAACTGCTTCGTTTAGAGGGAGGATTCGCTGACTCTGGTCTTTTGTCTGTACTTGATAAACTGTTTGATTGGTAATATCTAACGCTGTTAGCCAGCCACTACGGGGATGATAAGCACCTGTATCAATGTCAATCCATCCAGGTCCTGAGACTAATTTTCCAGGCGCCACCCCAGGAAACGTAAAGGTAATCGTATGGCCTGTAACAATCAATTTATCCTCAAAATAAGGTTGACTGATGCGGTGGAATTCATCACGAATCCAACACATTCGTTCTGGAATTTGTTTTTCGAGAGGAAGCGCGGGATTAACACCAGCATGGACTAGCCAGACATCCCCTAAGTCTAGATAGTAGGGGAGAGACTTGATCCAGAGCATATGTTTTCGGGGAATTTTATGATTGTAACTGAGCAGGGTCTGATATCCTCCACAATACAACCATCCTTGTAATTGATGAGGGTCAATTCCCCGTTTAGCCATGGCATTAAGCATCATTTGTTCATGATTGCCTAACAGACAACGGTAGTCATTTTTCATGACAAAATCGACGACTTCCGCACTTTTAGGACCACGATCAATTAAGTCTCCTAAAAAATAAAGATGGTCGTTGTTGTTGAGGGCGATCGCGTCTAGTAATGTTAGTAATGTATCGTAGTGACCATGAACGTCACCAATAACAATTCTGCGATGGGACATAATCTAAATGATGGCGATGGGTGGATAAATCCTCCACAGAGGGAAGCACGGTAAGCATAGGAATTGAGCAACCGAAGAAATAGAAAAGTCGATCTTTTCCCTTCTTGAAATTGCCTTTACTTGATCCCAAAGCGGAATTTAAGTACATAGAGTGGTTACTTTATAAGTATTCCCAAAGTGTTGCTAAATTTTACATTAAGAACGGGTTAAGCCAAAAAGCAAAAACTGGGTAACTTGAATTTCGTTAAAGTTATCATCACTAATTAGGATCAATGTTTGAGTTCCATCGGCTAGTTGAGGGCCAAGGGTCATCCCTTCGAGGTTATCCAATTCAATGTCTAATTGGCTCAAATCTAGTAATAATTTTTTGGGTAAGGGGTTAAATTCCCCTAAATTTTCTGTCAGACGAGCCACACTTGAGGTATCAGAGGCATTAGCATTAACAACGGTAAAGATCTTAGCCCCGTTGCCAAATAAACCAAAGGTTCGTTCTAAACTAAGCCAAGTTCCCTCTTGGTTTAAGGCTAATAATTCGGTCAGCCCATTAACAACCGTTCCTTTGGGAGGTTGATCAAGTAAGTATAGATGTTCAGCAATCAGAACAGGGATACCGATAGAATTGATGACATAGTGCAACAGACGGACAGGTTTTTGTCCGAGGTCTGTTTGACCCGTATCTTGGGTTAAAGAAGATTCAGTGGCGGTAAATAATCGAAAGGGGTCATCTTTGAGGGTACTGGTACTACTAATTGTCAAGGCTTCAAATCCCAAATTATTGACCACCCCACGAGGACTGCCATTGGGTTGTTTTCCTAGTAAAAAGCGTTGGGGAATCGGTAAAGTTTGCTGGAGTTGGCCGGTTTCGAGGTCAAATTCTCCGATAAATGGATCAATTGAGCGTTTGGGAACTCCTTCACTCGAAATAAAGACTGTTCCCCTAGGGGATAACGCGATTCCTTCAGGATCAATCGTTTGAGGTAGATAAGGTTTGCCTTGTTGATTTTTCAGGACGGTAACGTTTTCTATCTTCACCGTCTTAATTTTAGGATTGCCTATTTCTGAGGAGGATAGGGACAATTGCAGGGTATAAAATCGAGCGGGTGCGCCTTGAGAGCGATCATCAGACAAGATATAGAAGCGATCGGTTTGGCGATCATAAGTCAACGCTGATAACCCGCCTACAGGGGTTTGTTCAAAGGTTTGCTTGGGTAACTGATATTCTCCCAAAAATTCTAAAGAAAGATTGGGAAATAATCGTTCTTCGGCCACCACTTGCGGAACTGTCCCACAAGCGGTTAAAACCAGAATTAAAGTTAGACCAATGATAACACTAAGAATCTGCTTCACACCCCCACCCCTAAAATTCATAAGGTTATTGTATATTTCATTTTATAAGAGCAACAAAATTTTAACGATGAATACCAAGGTGGAGTTTCAATGTTTATTATGCGGTGATCAACTTGAACGACTGATTCAAGGAGGTGCAATTACTCGAAAAGAATATCAGGGAATTGTTTCAGATATTTGTCGCTGTACTAACTGTGGACACATACAATTTTATCCCTTACCTAAAGTTGAGCTGCTCAATGATTATTACAGCAGCCATATTTTTTATGATGCTAATCCATTTCCGCCTGAACATTATTACAACACTTGGGTTGAAGAAAAACACTCCTTTAAAGTCTTATTTATTGAGAGTCTTAGAGCATTAAAAGCAGCGTATTTTCCCCCTGGCGAAAAACCAATTCTTTATGATTATGCTTGTGGTCATGGGGGACTAATTGCTAAGACCTTAGAAGTAGGATTTAATTCTCGTGGTAGTGAAATGGATCAGGGATGTGTTGAATTTTGCAATTCAAAAAGTCTTTCAGTTAAACTGGGAGGGATGGATCTATTAGCTAAAGAAAAGAATTTAGACATCATCACTTGCTATCACTCCCTAGAGCATTTTTTAAATCCTCAAGAATTTATTGAGATATCTAATTCAGCACTCAAAGACAATGGGTTTTTAGTTATGGCTCTTCCCAACGGAGCATATTATCCAGCACAAGAAGATTTTTTTGGAAAATTTGATTGGTGTTTTTTTCCTGAACATCTTCATTACTTTACTCCTAGTTCTATTCATCATGTTTTATTTAAAAACCATTTTGAAGTTATTTCCATGACATCAAATTCATTAGCAGATACACAACTAAATTGGCTCCAACAATGCTCAGTAGGACATCATTGTGATCTATCATTTATTAACTTAAGTGCCTTGTCTGATTTTCATGACATGAATCTTTCAGCAAGAGATTTAAGAGTTATCGCAAGAAAAAAAATAAATCCTAAACCTTTCGATTTTCCCCATAAGAATAAGTTTCAGTTAAGAGAACTAGCTTCTGGGAATATTGGCGGAATTATTTTTACTCTAAAAGGCCTTGATACTTTGAAAGCAACCCCAAGGCTAATTATTAATGTCCAGACACATGAAAAGTTGCACAAAAACTATAAAATTATTTTACATCTGCGATCTAAAGACAACAAAAATGCTACTTCTGAAAACTTAATTAATCTTGATTTCTATCCTTCACAACCAACCTCTACTTGGGAAACTAAAAAATCTTTTGATATTTATGTCCCATTATTAATTGATAAGCAATTGACTTGTTATCAAATTGATATAGGTTTGATGGATACAGATTTATCGAGTAACAACAACTGGATATTGTATCAAGATATGATTTGCACTCTTGGAACCCTTTGTCCATAAATTTACGTAAATCTCAAAATATAGACTATTAACTCCCATCTATCATTACTAACAAGTATTACCAGAATTTTATGTTACATTATTTCTCCAGAAAGGGTAGAATTTTTTCTTTAACAGCCGTAGCAATAACGGTCACTCATCTTAACTTTTTTGTGCGTCCATTACCGATATTCGCTCAAGTTCCGCAACCTGAACTCAACCCCTTAGAAATTCCCGTTGAAGATCCTCTTCTTCCTGCTGTTCCTCGTCCTTTAACGGCATTTGAACAGCGTAGACTGAGACAAGAACTTGATACTTTAAATGCGGAAGCTAAAGCCCAACTCGATGGAGGGAATGATAATCTTGCTTTTGAAATTTGGTATCGAGAATTAAGATTACGCAGAATTTTAGGACGTTTGGAGGAGATTAACGCGTTAGGAAGAGTTGGAGAAATTGCTTGGAATCGGACACGCACGGAAGATGTTCAAATTATCAGTAAAAGATTAGTCGATTTACAAGAATTATCAGAAAAAGAAGATCCTTTAAGTCCCGCTTTATTAATGGCTTTGGCTGATGCTTATCAAAAACTACACGCCCTGGATGATTCTTTAATTATTTATAATAAGGTTCTCAAGAATGCCCGTACAAATAATGATTCTCTTGCTGAGGAAGCCGCGTTAAAAAAATTAGGTGAATTGTATTTAGCTAAATTTGACTATCCCAAGGCTGCTCCTATCTATGAAGAATTACTTGATCGCGCCCAAGCTCAACAAAATACGTTAGAAGAAGGAGCTTATTTACAAATTTTGGCAGAAATTTATGGTCGATCTTTACAACCAGAAAATGCAGCAATCATTAAAGAAAAATTAGTCGAAAAATATTTATCCGCTCAAGAATTAGAATTGATTCCTCCTCTGAAAGTTTCTATAGGAAAAGACTATGAAGCTTTAGATCAACCAGAAATGGCCAGTCAAAATTATCAAGAAGCTTATTCATTAGCGTGGTCATTACAATTATTTGGAGCAGCAGCAGAAGCGTTAACAGAATTAGGAAAACTCTATCAAGAGTATGATCAAGATGACTATGCTCTACAAATTTATCAGAACTTAATTCAAGTAGAACAATTATCTTATAATTATTATGGATTGATGAGAGTTTATGAAAGAATTGGTCAAATTTATATGGAAAGTGAACAATATGAGTTGGCGTTAGAATTTTTTCAGCAAGGGTTAATATTAGCCCAATCTCTTAATTATAAACAAGATGATTTTTTAGCTTATATTCAAGAAACTAATACTAAAATGAAAGGAGGAGAAATTGAAGAGGAAATTATTCCTTAACTAATCAGCTTCTAAATTGTCTACAATTTTCTCAATAGTCACAGATTTAAAATCAGGAAAAGATATTATTTTCTCAAATCTATTATAAATTTTAGTAATAGATCTACAATACGCAGGATCGTAATGAATCTCTAATAAATCTTTGACTAACGTCAACCATTTCTCTTGGTCAATCCATGTAAACCACTGATTTATTTTTCTTTGTCCATAAGAAGATTTAAGATAGATTAATTTGTTTTTTAAAATATCTGGGTGAGTGATTAAATAAGAATATTCTTGTAGTAAAAAGTGTACTCTTTCTGTAATGGGAAGTTGTATTTCAAAACAAGGTGATTGTTTCATTTTATGCCAAAGTTTTGGGGGTAGATAAACCTCACCAATTTTGTAACTTTCTGATTCAACCCAAATTGATTGACTCATATCAAACTGTTTTAATTTTTGTAATAAAAGTGAATCAAAGTGTTTTTGTGAAGGCTGATTAGTTGATTTATTTTGCCATTCTTGACCTAACAAAGAACCTCGATGGTTGGCTATTTTTTCTAAGTCTAAAACTTGATACCCTTGTCGAGAAAGCTGATTCAATAAATAGGTTTTACCCGTTCCAGTTAACCCACAGAGAATATTGTAATTAAACTGTATAGGTAATATTTCTAACTGTTGTCTTACGCCTTTACGATAGGTTTTATAACCTCCTTCTAAAATATGAACTGGCCAACCAATTTGAGTTAATACAATACCTAAACTATTTGATCTTTGACCACCTCTCCAACAGTAAATTAAGGGAAAATAGTTTTTATTTTTTTCTAAAAAGTGTTTCTCTAAGTGATGACTAATATTTTTTGCAACTAATGACGATCCTAACTTACGAGCTTCAAATGGTGAAATCTTTTTATAAATCGTTCCTACTTGTTTCCTTTCTTCATTAGTGAGAACAGGTAAATTAATTGCACCAGGAATATGATCTTCAGCAAATTCATTTTCGGAACGGACATCAATGATTTCACTATAGTTATTTTCTTCGTTATATTGATTAATATAAGTTAGTTTTCTCACTAGAATTTGTTATTGTGTTGTTACCTATAAAGATAAAAGTTATTTCAATTTAATAGTTAAAAAGCAGAAATTATTTATTTTTATTAATGATAGTGTTTTTTAGAGCTTATCCACTGTCCATGAATATTCACACAGTAGGGAACTAAATAAGTTATTGCTCCAGCAAACCACCTTGGTTTTGACATTTTACCCTGTACTAAAGCGATTCCGTGATTAATTACAAACAAGGTACTTCCTACTACTAATGATACTCTCACAGCTGTTGGTATTAAATCAGGGTCAAATAAACTAAAAAAATAGTCTGATATTGATGTTTTAAGCTTTTTCAAATGGGCTTTCTCCTATACTCCAAGCAAACGGACAAATCTGATAGACTCTCTATTTTCCAGACGAAATACCACAGGAATAGACTGTTAAACTATCTAAATTAAGTGAGATTGGGAGCATCCGGGGGTTGCAAATTTTGGGTTTCGTCACGACAAGTTATTTCCCCCCTCTCCCACTCTATGAACGCAAGGAAACATTTTTACAAAAATGGGATGTTCCCGTGGGATTTATCTTCTTTTTATGGACTATTTCCCAGCACAGGGGTCAGATTTCCCAGCACAGGGGTCAGATTTTCCAGCACAAGGGTCAGATTTAACTTCTCCGCTTTTACCAGCACAGGGGTCAGGTTTCCCAGCACAGGGGTTAGCACAACCCACAACCATTCCTAAACTGAGAATAGAAGTAATCGTCAAAAATGTTAAATATTTTAGTCTCATGATGAACTCACTTTTAGTTAAGATGTTATTAAATCTTTGATGGTAATTATAGAATAACTTTTCAAAAGTTACCTTAAAAGAGTCTGTAAATACCCTTAGAAGAATCTGTGAATACTCAAGATTGGTTGGTTAAAGAGGACGGTTTTTGTGAAAATTGTCAGTTATCGGATGACTGGGAGTGGAAGGATAAAACCTATCGTCTTTATCGGTTTTTAACTGATTTAGAAGATATTTTAGAGCAAACACAAGATGAACAACAAATCTTGTTATTAGTTCGTCCTCTTGTCCGTCGTTTATTGACTAGCTCTTATTGGATACAAGGGGAATATACTTGGCCTAATGCTCAACAAGGATGGTCTGTTTCTACATTATATGACGAAGTAGATTTTCCGTTAACGATTCAGATGGTTGTTTGGCTACCTGGACAAGTTTCTAGTGTTCACAATCATGGAACATGGGGAATAGTCGGGATTATTAGTGGAGAGGAAAAAAACCTATTTTGGCGAAGAAATCCTGACCTTAATGCTCCTCATCAGATTAAACAAGTGGGAGAAAAAATTTTAAGAGCGGGAGATATTATTAGTTTGATGTCTGAGACTATTCATTCAATTGAGGTGATAGGAGATGAACCTGTCATTAGTTTTAATATCTATGGAGCAACTAATTATAAGAAACGGTACAAATTTGATCCAATAAACCATAGTGCTACAAATTTCTAAGAGATAGTTTTTCAATAAAAATGTTCAAATAAACAGTTTTTATTTGTGGTTTGTAGTAAGCCCTTTTGGTTTTAAAATCTTTGTTTCATTTTATGGTTTTGTTGGTCGAAACGTTAAAGTTTCATTATTCTTGAATCAAGAAAAAAAGGGGGATTTGACGATTTTACAAGCCTCTCATTTCTATTGATGAATGATGAATGAGGCTCAATCCCTAACTTAAGAACCTTTCTGTTTGAGGGTTAATTCTTCCTAGATACTTATCTATTTAACCAACAGTCTCTAGGGTTTTTCACTTAAATTAAGTGTCAAGTTTTAATTAATATCCTAATGTTAATGCTCCTGGTTTACGCGGGTCAGATGCTCCATAAAATTGACCTTTTTTATACATAATACTTTGGGTACTTCCCATAGCGAAACTGCTCTCAAGTTTATGTCCTTTATCTTCTAATAATTCAATAGTATCACCATTAAGCCCTCTTTCTAAACGAATTTTGTCGGGAAACCATTGATGATGAATACGAGTTGCATTGGTAGCTTCTGCAATGTTCATTTGGTGATCAATAACATTCATAATAATTTGTAGTGTAGTAGTAATAATACGACTTCCCCCTGGACTTCCTGTGACTAACCAAGGTTTACCTTCTTTCATAACAATGGTGGGAGTCATGGAACTTAACATCCGTTTTTCAGGAGCAATACTATTGTTTTCTCCTCCGATCAGTTGATAAGCATTAGGAACCCCAGGTTTAGCGGTAAAATCATCCATTTGATTGTTTAATAAAATTCCGGTTCCTGGGACGGTTAAACCAGTACCATAACTAAAGTTTAAGGTATAGGTATTGGCAACAGCATTTCCATATTGATCCATGATAGAATAGTGAGTTGTTTCTGTACTTTCATTGGATTGAAATACAGGTTGTGGCAGAATATTTTTACTGGGAATTACTTTCTTTAAATTGATTTTTTGGGCGATTTTATTAGCATAATTTTTAGATATTAAACGGGTAATGGGAACTTGAACAAAATCTGTATCTCCCATAAATTTAAACCGATCAGCATAGGCAAATTTCATGGCTTCAACCATTAAATGAAGAGTCGATGAAGTATTATGTCCTAAAGACTGAATGGGAAATTTTTCTAAGATATTCAACATTTGGACTAAATGGACTCCTCCTGAACTTGGCGGAGGCATAGAATAGACTTTGTATCCTCGATAGTTTCCTTGAATCGGTTCTCGAATAATCGGCTTATATTTAGCTAAATCTTCCTTAGTAATTAAGCCATTATTGGCTTCCATTTCATTGACAATTTTACTCGCAATTTCTCCTTGATAAAAAGCTTTAATTCCTTGAGCAGCGATCAATTTAAGACTATTAGCTAAGTCAGGTTGTTTAATAATTTCTCCAATTTGATAAGGACTGCCATCCGCTTTATAAAAAATTGCTAAACTGGCGGGGGATTTCTGTAAAGATTTTTTAGCAAAGACAAGAGAATTATATAAATCTTCATCAACAATTATCCCATTTTCTGCTAACTCAACAGCAGGTTGTAAGGCTCGTTTGAGAGAAATTGTGCCATACTTTTCTAAAGCCATTGCTAATCCTGCAACCGTCCCTGGAACCCCCACAGCTTGATAACTAAATTTAATTTTTTGTTGATCAACTTGTCCATTTTCATCAAGAAACATATCATAATTAGCTGCCAGGGGAGCTTTTTCTCGATAGTCAAGGGCAACGGTTTTTTGTTGATCAGCTAAATGAATTAACATAAATCCTCCACCCCCTAAATTACCAGCACGAGGTAAAGTAACTGCTAACGCAAACCCAATGGTTACTGCTGCATCAATGGCATTTCCTCCTTCTTTTAAGACTTGTAAACCTGCCTGGGTCGCTAAATCTTCTTGGGAAGCAACCATGCCATTTTTGCCGATTACAGGGTGGAAAATCGCTTGATAATCGTAGATCGGAGTATCTTGAGCCGTTACCTTAATTGTGGTAATATTAAGACAGAAAATAAGGGTAAATAATTTAGCAATTTTAGTCATGATTTAAGCAATAATTTAGTTATATTCCACTGAGAGAGATTTAGCTAATATGAACTGGAAGAAAAGACAGACAATGTTAAGAGAGCATAGAATTTTAACCCTAGGAATTCTCCTTACTAATTGTGTAGCTGGACTCCCTTCCTCTGCAGTTCCCCTAGACAGTAATGTTAGAGGGGTTGTTTCCCATCTAGTGGGGATAATGGACACCACAGACCAAGCTGCTAATAATCCTACCGCCCCTAGTGTCCGGATGACTACCTGTGAGGTGGACATAGAAGAAACCCCTAACACAGTTTACCTTTATCAAGAGCAGGCGTTAACAAAAAATATTGAGCGTCCCTATCGTCAGCGCGTTTTAAATATTCAACTGAGTGAAGATGGGGAAATGATTATTTCTGAATCTTTTAAAATTATGAATCCTGAGACAATAATTGGATTTTGTAATCAACCCGAAACTAAGAGAAAGTTAAGTTTAGACACTTTAGAAAAATCGGTTTGTCGTGTATTTTTGAAACCTAAAGATAACGGATATATTGGACATACTCCTCCCGAAGGATGTCCAGCAAATATTCGCGGTGCGGTGACAATTACCAATACAATTCTTCTTCATGAAGAGGGAATGGATACCTGGGATCGGGGATTAGATGAAAACGGTAATCAAGTTTGGGGCGCGGAAAATGAACCTTATCAATATCGTTGGGTTGACAAGGATCAATAAATAACCATTGAACGCACCCCAACTAAATCGGAGATTATAGTTGGGGATTCATTCGCATTAAGAAGTAGCTAAACTTCTCAATGTCTCCAGACAAACTGGCGTTCGCAGCGTATTTGTAGAACTTTGGCTAACAAATACCCTAGAGA
>NEED01000069.1 GCA_002110465.1 unicellular cyanobacterium SU2
ATTCACTTTTATACTTAGGTTTCCATGAGTTAATTCAAGCTGTCAACCAGATTCAACCATTTTATTCCTCTGCATAAATTGTTTTATTTCTTGTTCTTTAAATTCGGAGAGTGACAGAAGAGGGTTATAGTCATTTCAATTAAAAGTGAGACACCTGCTGCTTGTAATAATAGTCTTCATAGCTCAATTTTTGTATCATTCTTATTTGAAATGACTATATCTATCTCGTCTGCCCATCCTTTTCCACAGTAGAGTTTTTCAGATGTCCAATATTGATATATTAATAAATGTTTTAAAAGCTGAATGAGGTAACTCTCAGCTTTATTTTTTTGTTCTCGCCCCAAGGCTTCTATCTCCTCAATTAAATGTAGCCAGTCAAGATGTTCTAGATTCTTTTCTTGAAGTTGCTTTAGGGTGATATCTAACCACCTACAGTAATCTTCGTCATACAAGGTTTGAAGATTTATTTGAGATACCATAGTATAGTTTAGGGTCAAGTACAATAGGTTAATTATAAGATTTAATTTAAAAAAATAAAATCATATTATATATATTAGATTTTTCTACTTTAGCAGTGAAAATTTATAGGCTAATGATCATTTTAAAATAAGGCTATTATTTTACCGCAAAACTGACTGATAAATCTGCAAAAGTTGTTGATAATTAATCTCTGGTGTATATTTTTCAAGATAAACTTGACGGGCTTGTTGCCCTATTTTGCTCATATCTAAAAGATGATTTCCACACCAATTTAACCGTTCTTGCCAAGATTCAATGTGTTGAGGAACCACTAAAAAACCGGTTTTTCCCTCCTCTACTAACTCGGATAATGCCCCTAAATTTGAGACTAACACCCCTCGACCACAGGCAAAGGCTTCGATGACAACTCGACCAAAGGTTTCATACCATTGAGAAGGAACGATAACGGCGGTAGATTGTTTAATCGCTTCGATAACTTGAGAGGTTGGTTGATGTCCAATAAACGTGACGTTATGAAGCCCAAATTCTTGACCAAAGGTTTCTAAGCTTTCTCGTTGGGGTCCATCTCCCACTAAGTTGAGTTGCCATTGAGGTTGATTTAATCGTTTCCAGGCCTCAAGCAACGTCATTACCCCTTTTTCGGGAGAGAGACGACCTAGATAAAGAAATGTTGGTCGTTCGGGTAGGGGGGGAATAGATTGGTTAATCAGGGGATCTCGGGTAACATTGGGTTTGATATAAAGGCGATCGCGGTTAATCCCCATTTCAATCAATTTTTCTGCCGCAAAGCGACTTGGGGTAATCAATCCATCGATGTCTCTATCCCATGTCTTGCGCGATCGATTCACGGTAATCATATTCCAAACGGCCAAAGAACCCTCCAGGGAATTACGATAACAACGATGAAGGACACCGCGCCAAGGATTATGACCGACACAAACTTGACAAATTTGCTCATTACGATAGAGATAGGCGTTAAGACAGCCTAAGCGAAAATTCCTCAAATGTTGGATGGTGGGAATTTTCAGGGATTTAGCGGCATGATGGACAGAGGGGGAAAAGAGGGGAAAGAAGTTTTGGACGTGGAGAAGATCGGGTTGTAGGGTTTTCAGTTGCGATCGCAGGTTTTGGTATTGTTGAGGATTCCAAGCTGTGGTGAAAAACAGTTTCAGTTTATCTACGTAACTAAATTCTTTGATGCGATCGTTATGTTCTTCTATTAAGGTAACTTGATGTCCTGCTTGTTTTAATGTGTTAATTTCTGCTTGAGTTGATGCGTCTTCTCCCCCTGCATATTGATAGCGATTATGCAGCATCAAGATATGAGGCTTGCGGAAATTAAGTTGAGTCATATAAGCTATTTTTATTTATAGTTTATTTATAGCTAAAATTGCCTAAAATAAACGAATTAAGTTAATAATTTTTATCAATCTTAAAAAGCTATCTCGTCAACTTCGCTATGATTTGCGTTACGCTGTAATGTTTTACCCTAAGCTATATTTATTTTTAACGCAGTTCGGCGATCGCCAAGGAATATTAGTCAATGAAGAAACAGAGATAACCATTGAAGGATTTCCCCGTTCAGCTAATACATTTGCTGTCAACGCTTTTCGGTTAGCACAAAATAGATCAGTCAATATTGCCCATCATAAACATTCAATTTCTCAGATTTTTATGTCATATCGGTTAGGAATTCCTTTATTAGTCCTGATTCGTAAACCTGAAGATGCTATTATTTCATTTATTATCCGAGAAGCTTTAATTTCTATTCCTAAAGCCTTTAAGTATTGGATTTCTTTTCATAACCACATTTGGCAATATAGAAACTCATACATTCTTGCAAATTTTGAGGAAATTGTCAATAATCATGGAACAATTATTACTAAAATTAATGATAAGTTCTAGACTAATTTTAACGTCTTTAATCATACGGAAGATAATGTAAACCGATGTTTTGCTAGTATGGAAAAGTATAGTCAAAAAACATCAGAGAAAGGAATAGTTAATGAAGAGTTAATACCTCGTCCTTCTCAAAATAGAAATAAATCAAAAAGCTCTTTAAGGGAAAATATCAATCTTCCAGAATTATCTTTTCTCAAACAACAAGCTAATGAAATTTATCACAAGTACAAATTATCCATATAAAATTTTATTTATAGGCTTTCGTTTTTAATTTCAAAAACAACAATAGTGACTCATAAAATCTGGTTACTTTTACTAAAAACATAATTAAAATAAGCTGTATTTTCTTAGGATAACCTTTGATTTCTTTTTCTTTTATAATGAGTTTTATGATTCTGGGAGACGGTAACAGATAGGCGATCCAGTTGATTAAATTATCTAAACCTGTTTGAGATTCACTTAAGTTATTAATATCTAATAACCCAGAAGTTTGACGAATAATTTTGCTATGTAGTTGCTTCCAAGTCACTCTAGCAGGATGGTTAACACAGACAGTATCAACATAAATAACTTGATAACCATGATGAACAACCCGTCTTCCCCATTCGCGATCGCCCCCCGATTTTAGGGTATCATTAAACTGTCCAACGGTGTCCATAACCGTTTTATAAGTAAATAGGTTAGCTGTTACCCCAAATTGTCGTTCTTTAACATATTTTTCTTGAGGAAAAGCAGTCACTTTTTCATAGAGTTCAATTAGGGTAGGATGGTTGGAATCTTGAAAAAATAAGTCAATTTTACCCGCTACCAAGCCACAATTAGAGGTAGATAATAAAGCGTGAACGCCTTGTTCTAACCAGTCTTTATGGGGAATACAATCAGAATCAGTAAAAGCGAGAATATCTCCTTTAGCTAACGTAATTCCATTATTACGAGCAATATAAGAACCAGGGGTTAATTCTTGAACTAGGTTAACGTGAGGGAAGTCTTTTTTGATTGATTCTAGACTTTCTGTAGAGTTATTATCAACGACAATAATTTCGTATTGTTCTTGAGGATAGGTTTGATTTTCTAGGGCGTGCAAACATAATTTTAATCGCTCTAGGTCGTTAAAAACGGGAATAATAATAGAGACTGATAGAGACTGAGAAGAAGACACAATAATCAAAAAAAAGTGAGCAATTAAAAATACCAATTCTGGTTCAAGATTTCACAAAATAGTTTTATCTACCCTTAGCCTAAATTTCAGCAAACGTAGAGTTTAAAGGGGTCGGTACATAACTTAAAACATCTAAATACCACCACCACTTTTGCGGTGAAATATTCTGTTTTTTCGATAATCAGCTAGGTTAATAAAGCGAGAAAGTTCTTGATAAATTACCGTTGCATGGGTGAGCAGTGTTTGATCAGCTTTTGACAAAATTGTTTGTTCTTCTGAATTTAATTCTGTCTCTAACTCAGCCAGTTGATCTCTAATACTTAAAAGTTCTAGATGTTCTGCACCACTGACATTAGGATACTCTAAGCTAAGATGATATATATTTAAAAGTTTATTCATACTAATAAATCCTCTAATTTTCCCAGATAGACAAAAGCCTGATTATTTAAGCAGTTATTTGGATTTTCAGGAGGAAATGCTGTTTCTAAAATACTATCCATTCCCATCATAACTAGCCAAAGTTTTTCTGAAATTATAGATGTGACAGTTGGATAAAGTAAAGAGCCATAACGATAGACATAGACGTTTGCTTTAGAATTCATAAGAACTTGATGAATAATGGCTTCATAGATTTCTATGGTAGCATTTCTCTGTAAATGTCCTAAACGAATACGTTTCATCAAATGAAGATGGGATTTTGCCGGTTTCCATTCTATCTTATTCTGTCTTTTCAAAATCGCTTGAATAATTCTATTTATATCCTCTGAATTTATTTCTGTCATAATGCTATATTTTCTTTAGAATCGAATAAGCTTAATAGCTCTAGGTTGTTAAAAACTAAAAATAGGAATAATGATTGAGAAGTAAGCATAATTAGCAAAATACACGACTTTGTTTAAGGAAAATTTGGTATATTATAATCATGTCAATGTGAGCTAAATAGATTAGCTATACCTTAACTTTTCTGATATTTTCTGGTGTTATTGGCAAAAACACTAAACGAATAAGCTTCTGAATTGTATCACTAAAAGTATCACTAAAAAGCTGGTGTCATGGTAAAAAAAATAAATCAAAATAGATATTTACAATCAACAATAAACTTTATTAGATATGGAAACTTTAATCATAAAATTGTCTTTATCCATATTCCAAAATGTGCGGGAACATCTATAAGTCATGGGATTAGACAACAATATAATCCACTAGATCTTTATAAAAATACTTTTCATCTGTACGCTTCTAAATCATTTCAATCCTATGAGTGAAATATTAACCGATTATGAATTAATTGTAGACAGTGCAGAACAAGCTATTGAGAGACCTTCAGATTATCAAGAACAAAAAAAATATTATTCGGGTAAGGAGAAAAGACACACTTGAAAAAGTCAATTCATTGTCTTACCAAAAGCTGAAGATATTATTGATGTAGTAATTGGGAAACCTGGGGCGATGAGTGATATTAAAATATGTCGGCAAACTTTTTTAGTTCATCCCTTGTTGTAAAATTTGCCAAAGATTATTAATACTTTTCTCCATTGAAAAATTCTCCCTAATTCGTTGACGACCTGCTTTTCCCAACTGTCCGGCTAACTGGGTATCAGTCGCAATTTGTATCATATAATTTGCCATACCATCAATATCATTTTCAGGCACTAAAAATCCGGTTTCACCATGAAGAATAACATCTTTTATTCCCGCGTGTTGGGTACTCACTACTGGCAAACCTGCCCCACTCGCTTCTAAAATTCCTAGGGGTGTTCCTTCTGAATCGCCCTCATTAGTTTTTAAGGAATGTTGAATAAAACATCTTGAGTGCTGCATTTTTTTAGCAACCATTTCATGAGAACAAGATCCTAAAAATTCTACCGAGCTTTCTATTTTTAAGGCTGTTACTAATTGTTGACAAGCTTCTAATAATATTCCATCCCCAATCATCATGAGTTTAGCATCAGGAACATGGGATAAAACTTGTTTAAAGGCAAGAATAGATAAATGGGGAGCTTTTTTATCAACAAATCGGCCAACAGTAAGAAAAACAGGAGGATTGTTAGCAGGGTTCGCCCCACTAAATTGATCTAGATCAATACCATAAGGATTATAGTGTAGTTTATCAGGTGAAACCCCTAAGCTTAATAATTGTTGTTCCATATCGCGGGAGACAGCAATAACATCTTTAGCAATATCAAACATCATCTGGTTTTCATACAGTTTTAAAATGTCATGACCATAGGCATCTTTACCATGAAAATGAACTACCAAAGGAATATTTGTTTTGCGACACACTTCCATCACTTCAACCCCCGTTGTGCCAAATTCAGCCAACACTAGATCTACTTTATTAATTTTTAGAAATCTCTCAAGGGAAGTATTACCAATTTTAATAATAATTTTTGCCCAAAAATCAGGTAATAAAGAAACACTACGACGGACTAACTCGAATAAAGGATGTATTAACCACTGATTTTCATTGGTATAGGAAGGGAAAGGTCGTCCATGTAACACCTTAATCGTAGTAGGTAATCGCTCAATATGGGCGCGGATGAAGGTTTGGGTATTTGCCTGATCATTAGGTTGAATAATACAAATTATTGGGGAAGGATTGGTCATCTTTGATAGATTGGTTAAAGATTTTGGGAATTTTAAGATCGTACCAAGAATTCAAGAATGAAAGAGGGCTTAAAATGTCATTACAACCGACGATTTTAGTTACGGGGGGAGCGGGATACATCGGCTCTCATACGGTGTTAGCTCTGAAGCAGAAAGGCTATCATGTCATTGTTTTTGACAATTTGAGCAATGGCCATCGAGAAGTGGTTGAATCTGTTCTTAATGTACCCCTTATCGTCGGAGATATTAGAAATAAATCCCTTTTAGAGCAAACTTTTCAACTGTATGATATTTCTGCGGTTGTTCACTTTGCGGCAGATGCCTACGTTGGAGAGTCTGTCACCAATCCTGCTAAATACTATTCTAATAATGTGATGGGAACTTTGACCTTATTAGAGACGATGGTGGCGGCTAATGTGAAAAACATCGTCTTTTCTTCGACTTGTGCGACCTATGGCATTCCTAACAGTCTTCCTATTCTAGAAACTCATCCCCAAAACCCCATTAATCCTTATGGGTCAAGTAAACTAATGGTTGAGAGAATTCTACAAGATTTTGAGCAAGCTTATGATTTAAAATCGGTTATTTTTCGCTATTTTAATGCAGCAGGGGCTGATCCTAATGGTCAACTGGGAGAAGATCACTTTCCTGAACCTCATTTAATTCCTTTGGTGTTATTTACTGCTTTAGGATTGAGAGATTATATTTCTATTTATGGGACAGATTATCCTACCCCAGATGGAACTTGTATTCGAGACTATATTCATGTTACGGATTTAGCACAGGCGCATCTTTTAGGACTGGAATATTTGTTAGGAGAAAAGACCTCAAATATTTTTAATTTGGGTAATGGTCAGGGGTTTTCTGTGCGAGAAATTATTGAAACAGCAAAGTTAGTAACTGGTCGGAAAATATTAGTCAAAGAAAGTGAACGTCGTCAGGGAGATCCAGCAATTTTAGTAGGAAGCAACGAAAAAGCCCAAAAAGTATTGGGATGGACAGTTAAATATAGTCAATTATCTGAGATTATTAATCACGCTTGGCAATGGCATAAAATCCGTCATCAACCGATGGTTATGTCTCAAGTTAAGGGGAATCAAACAGTATCAATTAAGTCTTTATGTTAGATAACCAAGTGTCTAAATTTCTCTAGCTTGGTTAATCGCTTGATTTTCTTCAGCAAACCCTAATTAAAGAAAATAAACGAAAGGTTAAACTTTGTGACTCATTTTCTTCAATTTCATCTAGATAAATGAGGTTCATAATAATTTAAACTATTTTAATGGCAATCCCTGAAAGTCCAGTAATCATTGTGGGTTTATCAAAATTAGTCGGCGGAGTATCTAGTTTAATTAATAGATAAATTAAGGGAAAACAAAAGATTACTAAAAGAATTCGGATTAAGCGTTGTCCCTTAGAAAATACAAGTCTTCTTTTTATCCAAAGACCTATCATTTGGGCTAAGGCTGCATCCCATCCTCCCATTGCTTCTATCTCAATTTTTCTAAAGTTTGCTTTTTCTAAATGGCGTTTTAGGGAATAGGGGGTATAGCGATATTCATCATAAGGAACATCATGTAATGGCCACAAAAAAGGCACGGTAAAAAATAACATTCCGTTCGGTTTTAAGACCCGAAAAATTTCTGTTAAAGTCTGATTAATATCAGGACAGTGTTCAAATACTTCGGTGGCGATCGCACAATCAATTGAGTTATCTTCTAAGGGAATAGTTACCCCATCCCACTTTAAATCAGGAGAACGATATTTATTATCAACTAAATCTAGTCCAATATAGCTTGTAACTTGACTAGAATTCTCTAAAATTAAATCTTTGTAGGGCATATAACCGCATCCTACATCTAAGAGGGTTCCTGAAAAGTTAGGAATCGCTTTTTTTAAAGCTGTTAAAATCGATGTTCTAATGAAAAATAGATCTATATTTTTTAAGGTTAATCTAGGAAAAATATATTGATTTAGATTGGGAATTTGAGACATAATTTTATTTAAAACAAATAGGAACAAAGTCTAAATGTTTGATATCTTTACTTGGATTCCGTAAGGGAGAATAAGGGTTAGGATAATGACTTCTATCTTCGTAAATGAAGGGTTGATAGATGTCATCAAAATCAAGACTAGAATAAATTTTGACTTTGGAGAAAACTTGTTGATATCTTTGATAATAATCTTTTCCTGGTGCGCGAACATGATAGGTTTCTGAAGGGTTTGGTTCAGGATATTCTATGGTAATTTCTTCAACAATTGGAACAGGTAAAATTGCTATTCCATTGGGTTTTAAGACTCGTTTTATTTCTGCTAGAGCTTTTTGATCGTCTTTAATGTGTTCTAGTACATGAGAAGCATAGAGACAATCAAATTCTTGATCTGCAAAGGGTAATTGAGTTAAATCACATTGAATATCAACATCTTCACGACATAAATCAGCCGTTACATATTGAGTAAATAAGGGTTTGAGATATTGAGTTAAAAAAGGCTCTGGCGCACAGTGTAAAATTTTTTGTTTGCATAAGTTAGAATCTGCAAAAACTGTATCTAGAACTAATTTTTGCAAGCGATGTCTTTCTAGGGATTTACATTGAGGACAACGAGCATTTTTTCTGAACCCTGTTTTTTTCACAAGGTTTTTAAATTGGCCTTTATAACTACAAAAAGGGCAGATAAATTTAGGATTGTTTAGACTGGTAATTGACTCGTAAAAAGTTCTCCGATAATCATTAATGGTTTTAAGCATTGTTGATACTTCTAAGTAAGTGTATAGTTCGATTTTTAGAGGATTTTGTCCATCTATATATCTCGTCAGCAATGAATAGAGGAAAAGGCTTTTGTCTTTTATCTTCTCTAGCTAATCCTGAATTAACCGGTGGTAATTTAATTTTTTTAGGGATAATTATTTCTGAATGTTTGCCAGCTTTTTCTATTAAAGTTTGAGCAAAGTTTTCCCATCGGTTAGCAGCAACTTCTAAAGAGAAATGAGAGATAATATGTTCTCTTGCTTGTTGAGAAAGTTGATTTCTTAATTCTTTATTTTGAGATAATCTCGTAATTGCTTTAATTAGATCTTTTTCTCGATTTTCTACTAAAATCCCTGTCTTTTCATGGATAACCAGTTCTTGAACACCTCCTGAAATATTTAAACAAACAGGAATTAATCCGCAGGCCATTCCGTCCATTACTGAGCCAGGGGTTCCTTCATAATCAGAAAGCAGAATTAAGACATGATAATTGATTAATTCTTGATGCAAATTTTGAGGTTCAATTGCCCCCAAAAAGTAAATTCTATGAGATAAATTAGCTTGTTTTACTTGGGTTTGTAAATCAGTAGATTGCTCTCCCTCTCCAATAAAAGTTGCTGTAACATCAGGTAAACTTTGCATTACTTTAATGAGACTGGCTAATACTTCTCCAATGCGTTTTTGTTTTTGTACCAATCGTCCTACATAAGCAATTTTTAAAGTTCCTGTTTGTTGACTACTATTTTGGGGGATAGGAACCCCAGAGGGAATAACACATAGTTGGGTGTGTTGTGGTTGCATTCTTTGTACTTTATCATGAAGATATTGACTAACACAGACTAATCCTGAGACTGCCCATTCAGGTTTACCGATAACAAATTCTTCTACCATTCCCCAATGATAAGAATCATCACTTCTGTGGGCGGCAATGGTAGGAATTCCAGCTTCTCTTATCCATTTAGAAGCATAATATCCAGAGACAAAAATATTAGGAACAAAGATATCTGGTTTAATTTGCTTAACTTTTTTTAGTATCCATTTAATATATTTTTCGGTATAAAAAGACCAGGGAAAAAGATGACAGTTTACTCCTTGATTTTGAAGATAGTTAACACTAGGCGCATAATCTCGATAGAAAATCAGAGCATGAACTTGATGGCCTCTTTTCACTAATTCTGGTAACAGTCGTCTAGCGTTGGTAATGGGACCGCCAAAGTAATTAGGTTTATCATAGGCCATAAAGACAATTTTCATCTTGATGTTTTTGTCGCTATTCAATAAATTTTCTGAAGTTTATTTTTTTTAGATAACAATTAGTTAAATACGAAGATTGTCGGCGATCGCTATTAACCAAACCAAATTAGAAACTATCGATTATATGGAATTGTTAAGGATTAAAATATCTAAATATCTAGGAATCATCTGTTTTGGCACATTCTAACAGGAAATCATTATAAGAACTAAGCTCATTGTTGATTAAGGGAAATAATTTTTCATAGACTCCTCTTAGGTAGTCTAATCGTTGCCAATCATAATTAAAATCATAATAATATCGCTTAAAATGTCGAAATCGTCTTAATTCATCTAATAGTTGATACGATTCTTTCGACAAGACGGCTTTGCGAATATTGGGAATGTCAATGTACATTTTTCGTAGGAGTTCTTTATGCCACTGGTTCGGATCAAGGTGGTTTTCAAAGGTTCGAGAAATTCTAAACAATATCGTTTCGATACAGGTATAAGTATTGCAAAGAATATCAGCTAAGAGTACAGCATCACGAATATCTTTTGTTTCTACTGTTATAAAGTTTTGGTGATAAGATTGATAGAGATGATGGATCTGATTAAGCACAACTAAACTTTCTCGAATTTCACCCACTAGCAATAATAGTTCTTCGTTATCCATAGATGATTTTTCCTTTCATTAATATTATTTTTTGAAAAGAAGGGTGAATGTTTTCCCACTGTATTAAATCTAAAGGAAATTGGGTCATTTCTTCAGCATCGGCTAACAACTGCATAAAAGCGATCGCATCTAGTCCAACCACTGCGAGATCGATATCTGAGGCTTCAGAAAAGTGTTGCGGTTGTAGCAATGATCCCCATTGAATAATTTGTGTGGGCTGGTATTTCTCGATGATCATTGCTATGATTTTTGTTGCATCTTGTTGAGCTACTTTCCAGAGAGCTACTCTTTGAGCCTTTTTTTGTTTTTTTTTCTGGTGATGTAATATCTAACTTGCTGAGGATCAACCATAATTAAATTACTCATTAGAGAATTATTATTTGAATTATTATATCAGTTATTGGGAAAGGATAGTGATCTCTCAAACTTTGCTTTATTTTCGGATTAGTTTAGCGTTATTGATCGATTTTACAAACTTCTTAAGGGCTAAGATTATCAGCGATCGCTCTTAACTAAATTAGAAACTCTTGAATGTCTTCTTAAAATTTTTGCCAAGTCTCGTAATCATTATTCACCAAATTATTTACTCTTTCTCTATCTAATTCAAAGCCATAAATATTGCGAACAACGTGCCTGAAGCTAAGGTATTCTGTTGATTTTTTAGCAGTGGTTTCTCTCAAAATACTAGGTCTATCTTCTTGAGACATGGCCATTCGAGTTAATAATCGTCTGTGCAAATCATAATTAGAGGGTAATCCTCCATTCAACAGTTATTCTATTATCTGTAACCTTTATCAAACACATATTCGATGTTATCAACTTGTAATTTTTTTTCTATTTATTTTTTCTATTGCATTTATCTCAATTAAAAACTATAATTGAACTAACTTTGTTATGTCTACTGTACTTTCCATGAGCGGTTTTAATAGATTCAATATATTGAAAGAGTTGAGGTCTAGAAACTCTGAGAGGGCTATTTAATAATGCGACTAATTCCGCAATAACGTAATTACTGGTAATCATCAATTGTTTTTGTTGACGGAGTTGGGCGAAATGCTGACTAGCTTGCTGGTGATATAATTCACTACTAACAAATAAACTTGCCCAACCTGAAGTATCTATAAAAATTTTACTCGACACCTTTTAATTCCTGTTGTAAAGCTTGACTCAGATAAAAATCATGGTTTTCTGCTAAGTCATTTTTCTTCATTTTTAGTGTTCCAATGAGAGGAGTAATCGGATCATTTTCTGCTTTATCTTCTGAGTTGTATTGTTCTAGAACATCGATAATGAATGATTCTAGGGAGATATTTAATTGTGCAGCTTTCTGACTTAGTTGCTGTTCTAGAGATTCGGAGAGTTGCAAAGTAATGTTTTTGTCCATTTGAATAATTGACCAATTAATCTTTTAATTAGATCATACCTAATCTTGATTTTATTTTTATTCTTGATAATGTTTAAGTTTTGTAAAATTTCAATTTTAACTGGGATCGCTACATCTCCCCATGTATGACAAAAATTGCCTTTAACTAATGACCCAAACAGAATTATTTATTTGAATTCAAAGTTCTGGATTAGGTAATCAATAATTTGTTCCAAACTATCTCTAGCTTCTTGGGCAAGTTTTTTATGATATAACCTCTGTTCTTTTTGTTGAGTTTTCCAGTGATTTAAGTAAGGATGAATGTCTATCATACTGTATACCCTGCTAAATGAATTAAGTTTTTTGCAGCTATTAATGGGTCTAATTCCTCAAAAATTTTGGGTTTAGGCAACGGATTAGTTGGCCAATTTATTTCTTTACGCCATGCTTTTAATATCATCTCGGCTAATTGTTCAACATTGCCAATTTCAACTAATTCTCCATTTACTCCTGATTCAACTAATTCATCAATACTTGCTCCTTTAGAACCAATAACAGGTACATTAAACATAAGACTTTCAATAACTGTATTGGGTAAATTATCAACACGGGAAGGTAAAACAGCCACTTCTGCTTTTTGCAAAACAGCATATAAGATGGATTTCTCTAATGCACCTAACCATAAAACATTTGTAGCAAATGAACCCCATAATTGATGACAGGTTTCGTATTCTCCTATTTTTAAAACTTTGCCTGCCCAAACCATTTTAAATTGAGGTTCTTTTTGCCAGACTAAACATAAAGCTTTTGCTAGAATATCAGAGCCTTTTCGCTTTCCAAGTTGACCAAAATGGATAAAGTAACGCTCTGGTAAATTAGGAGGAAGTTCTGAACTTGGTTCAGTATCAATAAACAGGGGAGGACGAACAACTTTTACATCTTTTCGCCAATTATCCTGACAAGCATTAGCTAAATATTCACTGGGTGCATAAGCAATATCAGCATGGCGCAAACTTAATTTTTCTAAGTAAGATAAAAGAGAGCATCCTAACCCTAAATGTTCATCAACTTCAAACCATAAATCTCTTTTTGAACTTAACCGAATGAGATGAGGACAATTAGGTAAATGCTTTATCAATAATCCAGTAGCATGACAATTGGTACTTTGAATAAAATTAAAGGGGTTTTCCTGATGACGTTTTTTAAAAGAGTTAGCAAGACTTAATGCTACTTTTATATAGCCTTCAATACTCCAAGGTGCATCTTTAAAAATGGGAAGTCTTCTACTAAAACGTAAAATATATTGAGTTGGTAAATTAATACTTTGAGAAAAAGCAATACGTTCAACCCGAATTCCCTTAAATTGAATGATAGAGGATGTTGGTTCTTGGGTTGTTACAAAAATCTCTGGTATATGTCCTATATTTTTGAGAGCTTGAGTAATTCGATTGAGATAGTTTCCTAACCCACCTCCTGAATTCTTTTCTGAAATAAACTCACTGGTGAGAAAAGCAATTCTTAGCGGTCGATTGGTTCCATAGTCTTGCATAGACTTAATCATTGCTTAGATAAGTATTTTTTTGATAGTATTCTTGAAGAATTTGTTGACGAATTTGCTGAAGATTCTGAAAATCAGTCTCTTGAAATTCTCGATTGTTTGCTTTACGCCCAAAAAAAGTCATACCAATCACTTTATCTTTGATAATTAAACCCTGTTGCAAAAAGTAGTTAACAAATTGATAAACTGTATATTCCTTTCCGAGTGGACATAATTCTAAAAAACTATTTGCTCCTTTAGATTGAACATAATTTTCGATATCTGAGTATGATTTCCATTGTAAATATCTTTCAGTTGCTAATTTATTGATTATGTTACTATAGTCATCAATAATAAGATAAGCATTAGGTGATAATCGATTATAAAAAAGTTGAAAATCTCGATCTAATGCACCATCAGCATCAATAAACATTAAAGAGATAGGGTGAGGTTCATTTGTTTTTTGATAAACTTCTTTAACATCTCCTGCTAAAACAGTACAAATATCTCCTAACTTATATTGTTCAATGTTATTTTTTAAGGTTGAAATATTCTGCTCGATATCTTTCAAAGTCGGTAAAGCTCTAGAACCAATTCCTTTTTCTATAGAAAAAACTTTAGAGTTAGTTTTACCTGATTGTTGAATTCCTAAACCTAAGCAAATTGAACTTCCTCCTTGGGCAGGTCCAATATCAATCATAATCTCTTCTTCTGCATTAAAGGCTGCTTGATAAATCTCATGATACACTTTAGTAGAGAGATATCCATGTGTTAAGTTTTTTATTTTTGCAAATTCGGGATATTTAAAGTTTTGCCACTTTTTTTTTATATTTTTGAGGATGGATTGAGTTAGGTTTCCCATAGGTTTACTCCTTACTATATGACTTGTAGATTAATTGCTTTTAAAAACTTTTTTCAATCCTTTTAAAATGCGAGTCTTCCAAGACTTTTTGGCTATTTTTGTTGAAGGAAGTTGACCTTGAGTAAAAACCAGTTCTCGGTAAACTTGAATAATATCTAAATCTGCAAAGTTGATTTTATTCTTTACGTCTGAGGGTTTTTTGCCAAAAAATGTATTCCCAATCATTTTTTGTTGTTGTAAAATTCCCTCTTGAATAAAGAAATCCACTAAATGATAAGTTAATTTATGTTTAAGATCAACGTTTATTACATTAGAATCACCATATTTTAATTTTACATAATCATTACAATCATCAATAATGATAGGAGAATTATTTTTTAGATTATTATAGAAATAGCTTAAATCACGATCTATTGAACCATCTGCATCTAACATTAATAATGAAATCGGTTCTTGAGTTATTTTAGAATAAGCATTTTGCACATCGTCAATAATTAAATTAATTATCTTATCCACTCCAAATGTTTTGAAATTATGTTGAATAATTTTAATATTTTGCTCAATTGTTCCATATCTTTCCCGTGACCCCCCAATAATTTTTTCAAAGGTATAAATTTTACTTTTTTTTCCTGAGTCTAATACACCTAATGCAAGGGCAATTGTCGCAGCACCATGGGCTGTACCCACTTCAATAATAATTCCCTCATCGGCATTTTTTGCTTGCTCATAAATTTTTTGATAGACTTTTAACGCAAGCATTCCGTTAGCTACTTTTTGTATTTCTTTGAATTGATTTTCTTCCATTGTTTTGAGTTTCTTTTAAGTTTTAAGTAATGAGTAATTAAGCTCAAATATCTATTCAGATTTTATCTTATTCTTAATACGCTTTCTTTTGAAATTATTTGAAGTCTCATCTCGATACAAAGCAATAAGATTGTCATAACTATTTCCAACGTACCACTTACCCGTTACTAATAATTCTCCAACTACTTTAGTGACACCTGGATAAGATATATGATCATCTAAAATTAAACACCCACCATTGCGAACTAAACCCGAAAAACGCTCTACATCACGGCGACATCCTTCATAGGAATGATCAGCATCAATAAAAACTACATCACAAAGTCCTTCAAAAGGAAGCTTAACTTCATCACTGTTACCTCGAATCGGGATGATCCAATCTTGCCAAGGTTTAATATTATCTTGAAATTGTTGATAGGTGTCTTTTTTTCCTTCTAACATCGAATCATTTTCCCATGTATCAATACAATAGACTTTAGCTTCTTTTGATTGACTATTTCTTCGTAAAGCTTCAGCCAGAATAATTGCTGATGAACCTAAATATGACCCCACTTCAAGGAAACGACCTATCTTAATATGTTCAACTGCCTCATCGTATAAAAAAAGTTTTTCTTTGGGATCGTTAGAGGTAGAGGGACAATTGACTCCTTCTTTTATTAATAAATTAAGTCTTGTGTCAGGAAATGCGTTATCTCTAAGCAAAATTACTATTTTTTTTGATGTTTGTTTAATTCGTTTGAACTTATTCATAACAGCATCTTTCAAAGAAAAATTTTTTGTGTTTTTCAGATAGTTACCTGTTCTTGCTTTATTTCGAGTATCAAGTATTGGGATGTTTTGGTAAAATTCGTTTTCACTTATAAAAGGACTATCATTGACCTTTTTATAGGCAACCATAATTAAATCTGTGTTCTCTTTTTCGACATATTTTTGAGATTGAAAATAGTCTATTAATTCATATCCGCACAGTTGAGCTAGTTGCTTAGTAAAATCTTGATTGTAGTAATATCTTCCGTGATTTATCCAATGCCCAATAGGTACAAGTGCATGAATCATTATTCCGTTAATTCGACATAATTCATGAATATTTCTAAAAAAAGAATATTGATTGTTAACGTGTTCACCCGTACCATAGTTGGTAACTAGATTAAATCTATCTTTGAGAAATGTAGGAATTTCCCGATCTAGGTTGATAGCAAGAGAGCCAAGCTTGCCACTAATATCAAGAGAGATATGTTCTTGTACATTGAGAACTGACAGATAGTATTCCTTGGCAACCATAACAGGATCGACTCTACGTTCCATACATCCTAGTTCGCACATTTTAATGTCTTCCCATTTTTGATTTTGTTGGGCAACTATCTTTGATTCAAATTCGCTTTCTAAATACCCGATTCCCATCGTAGATGTCCTTTTTGAAGTAATTCTAGTTTTATCAGTTGGTTAGAGAATAATTACCATAAGGATTTAGGTTATCTTTAATATAATTATTGATGTACTGAATATCATTAATATCTAAATAATCAACAAAGCCTCCTGCAATCCCCTTGCGGATTTTGTAAGCATCTTCTTCATCTTTTTTTTGACTACCAAATCTTCCATTTAATTCTAGTTTTCCACTACGCTCTAAATTTTTCATATTTTCAAAAGAGGCAAAATCTACCGCTCCTTTTGCAAATTCTAAGTTAACAGTAATGTTCATAAATTTGATAATTTTTAAAAATTCATTTACTGGATTTCGAGTAATATCTTCATAATGAACCATTAAAAATTCTTTAGGAATGTGACGCTGAGCATACCAAATATTTAAAAAATATACTGCTTTTTTAATTCCAAAATACTCATCTTTAATAAAATCACTAATACTTCCATTATAAATATCATTACGCTTTGTACAGTGCATATAATAAGAAACCATCACATCTCGTAAATCTCTAACTAATAAAATAACTTTTTTCCCTTTATAAAATTGATGTTTATTTTCTGGCAATTCTTCTGCTGTAAAGTTTCTTTTTTGTACATAAGATGAGCCATCATGAACAAATGCAATGGAAGGAATATTTGATGTTTTATAACTAATATCACTAATATCTTTATTCAAATCAAATTCATAATTATAAACATAAGAACAATATTTATTTAGCATAAATCTAAGCCAACTTCTTCCAGACTTAGGATAAGAAATGACATAAATTTCTGCTGACAAGTTTCTTTGTAATTCAGGAATACCTTGACAATAAAAATGTTTGATTGGGTGTCTTATTTGCGAAATTATATTAGATAAATTAGACATTAGGTTATAAAAAATATGTGTTTTTTTCAATTTAATTATATATATACTTTATAAGCGTATATAATTACTATTGTAATTTTGATAAAATTGACTAGAAGACGATTGCTTTGAGCGAGCCACTGAGAATTTAAAAGAACGTACAATATCAAGACGATGTAGTTTATTTTGCCTAATTCCTATGCTCATAGTATATGTTCCTACACCCAAAACTAAATAAGGCATATTTATTTGAATCTCCCATTTTCCTCTTTGTAAGTCAATCTGAATATTTTTATCCCATGTGTTTATATATACAAGTTGTTCATTTTCTGAAAGTTTTTGGCAATTTAAAATTACACCTACATTCTCTAAATCTTCATTGACTTCACAAATAATACACAAAGTGATATTTTCTCCACTAACTGGCATATTGCTCACTTGCCTTTGTGAATTACAAAAAAAAATAGCTATGATTTTCAAACGCGAATTAGCTGAGTTAGAACACTCTGGTAATTTCCAAATTCCTAATTGAGGCTGAGTTCCTTGAAAGAACAAATCTTGCTCATATTTATGAAGAACAGATAAGACATCACCAGTCATTATTTGAGTTCCCTTAATAAGATACAAAGCTGATTGACAAACCATCGAAACTGAGTGGGAATTGTGACTTACCATTATTAAAGATTGTTGTCGCTGCTTACGCAGGTAATTTAATCGATTTTGGCATTTACTTCTGAATTTTGTATCCCCAACTGCCAAAACCTCATCAATTAATAAAATATCGGGTTCTGTATGAATCGCACAAGCAAACCCCAACCGTGCAGCCATCCCTGAACTATAACTCTGCACCGGTGTATCCAACGCTTCACCAATTTCTGCAAACGCCACCACATCCTCAAAGCGATCATCAATTTCTTGCCTAGTCAGCCCCAAAATAGACATATTGGCATAAATATTCTCTCTACCCGTCAAAATAGGATTAAAACCTGCCCCTAACGCAATCAAAGGAGCAATGCGCCCATTAATCTCAATTTCACCTTGATCAGGTTTAATCAAGCCACTAATAATCCGCAATAGGGTGGTTTTTCCTGCACCATTTGCCCCCACCAACCCCAACGCCTCACCGCGCCGTAACTCAAAACTAATATCCTTTAACGCCCAAAATTCTCCATCTCTGAGGGTATCTCGTTCGTGATCAGATCCTAATAATTCCCCTGTGAGATCCTGTATCCCATACCACAGCGATCGCTTTAAACTCCGACAAAATTTCTTTGATACTCCCTTTACAGAGAGAACCACATCATCGGACTGATTTGATTGGGTGGTAGCTAACGGTTGAACAGTCACCGGCATAAACTCAGAAAAACTAGGACAAATCCCTATACTCGACCTGTCTTGAGCTTACCCAACTTTGGAACTCAAGCGATCGCTCTTTCACAAAATCTTTACATTGAGTTGGATAGCCAAGCTTCTAACTCTTCCGTATTCGTCAACTCTAATAACGCTTCAGCTAAAGTCTCTCATTGCTCAAGTGTCAGAGATTGAACCTTCTCGGTCAATCTAGAAAATCTAAAATCTATCATTGTTAATCAATGATTAAGCATGACTATCAACTATAATAAAAAAATCTTTATGAGAAAAGCTTTTATCGATATTAAGCAGAAATCTTGAGAAAAAAAACATGATAACCGTTTTAAATCTTGAATCTATTACTTCTTTAACTAGAGAACAATTTTATCAGCTTTGTCTCCGAAATCCAGAATTACAATTAGAAAGAAATCCCCAAAGAGAATTAATTATCATGTCCCCAGTTGGTGGTGAAAGCGGCAAAAAAGAGGCTAGTTTAATTTTTCAAATTAGTCTCTGGAATTATCACACTCAATTAGGGGTTGTCTTTAGTTCATCCACTATCTTTAGTTTGCCATCAGGAGGAGATCGCTCCCCAGATGTCGCCTATCTATCCCTAGAAAAATGGGAAAGTCTAACTCAAGAAGAAAGAGAAGGGTTTCCTCCTATCTGTCCTGATTTTGTCATTGAATTAAGGTCGAAAAGCGACAGATTAAAAATATTACAAGAAAAAATGGGGGAATATTTAGCTTCAGGATTAAAATTAGGATGGTTAATTAATCCTCAACAAAAACAAGTAGAAATTTATCGTCCTCAAACAGCAGTAGAAATTGTCAAGATGCCTGTTAGTCTATCAGGAGAGGATGTTTTACCCAAATTAGATATAACTCTTGATTATTAAAGATGACTCTTTGAAAGTTCTGCGTGTTTAATGGGATTTGATATCAGATCACACAACAGTCATAATCTTGATCCAAGATTTCAGCCGTTCTTAGAATATCTGTTTCTTTGAGAGAAGTTAAGATTAAATCGGCTGTTAGGTAAACTTTTTAACTTAAGCGGTCGCTTTAAACTTCGACAAAACTTTTTTAAGAATGAATTAAATTTAATACTAAAAAGTTATTTTAATGCCAGGTGCAGTTTCAACGTGGCATCAACCAATTCCATTAATTCCTCATTCAATAAACCCACTACGTCCCCACTAATGCGTTGTTTAGCAATTGTTCGTACTTGTTGCGCCTGAACTTTAGAAGGTTTTGGTAAACTACTGTCTGACGGTGATAGAAAGACTTCAAAAGGATAAACTCGACTAACATTAGAAGTAAGTGGCAAAATCGTCACAGTAGAAGCAACACGGTTGTTAATATCATTACTAACAATCAATACTGGTCGGCGTTTGGCTATTTCTGACCCCACACCAGGGTTTAGGTTTGCGTAATAAATTTCACCACGTTTCATCACTTAACCCATCAGCAATGGTCACATCCCACTCTGGTTCAACCTCACTAGAAGCCTGTCTATAAGAATCTTCTAATTCTTGTTCCTGCAATAAGGTTAAGGCAATTGAGATCACTTCAGAACGAGATTTATATCCTTTAGCTGTTTTGTAATGTTCGATAAACTTTGTCAGGGTAGGGGACAAGGAGATGGATAACTTTTGCGACTGCATAGTAATACTAAATAGTCCTCTCAAATCTTACTACTTATTCTACAACAGTTGGCGAATTACTGAAATTCCAGCGTAAATTTAGAAAAACTAGGAAAAATCTCCAAAATTTAACCTATCCTGAGCTTATCTAACTTTTGAACTGGCGCGATCGCTCTTTCACAAAATCTTTATATTACAGCAAATTGCGAGTTAGTATCGTACACCTTTGAGCGCAAACCTTGCGCCCCTACAATGAACAACGTACCTCATTAAGTCACAAACTGCTGTAATTGAACTCGACCATGCGCAGCCCTTGGCTCCCGCAAGCGGGATCGCTAAAGTCGAGGAAAACTTTGAAATTTATCAAGCCAAAGTAGAAGCCCTCCCCCTGGCAAGGAAAGGGATAAAGCCGAATACGAGCTTAAGTGCGATATGGAAAAGCTAAGGGGACTCCAGTTGATGCCACAGTGGATTGATTCTTTTAACTGGTAGGATTTCCTCGATAATAAAGTCAGTCCCCTAGAGGCAACTAGGAGACATCAATAAAAATTGAATCTAATTAGGAGTTTAACCCATGAGTGAACAAGGTACAGTCACCTATTCCATAGCAGAAGTCCTCACCCGCATTGAGAGCAAAATAGACAAGATGGATGAGAAAGTCAACACTATTGAGGTGAAGCTGGCAACGATTGAAACAGAAGCCAGAAATCTCAAAGAAGACGTTAGGGATATTAAAACGGTTCAAAATACCTTAGTCACTGAAGTATCAGACCTGAAAGGAGTTAAGTCTCTAGTTATTCCCATTGTCGTGGCGATCGCCACCGCCTTGTTAACCTTGCTGTTTCGAGTTTTTCCCACCATCAATCCTTAGCTGTATTTACGGTAGCCACCATACCACCCAAAAGTTAGACAAAATAACTGGCGATAATGCGTCTTTACACCTGTTTCAAGTGCGATCGCCTCTTGTAGCTGCTGTAGCTTCACCATAAAGGCTCAACAGGATATAAATCTAATATGTTAACTGTTTAATTTTGGCTTTTATTGCTTCATTAATCGAACCTAATTGTTTATTGATTAAGGGAAGCACTAAAGTTACTTTTCCTCAAAAAAATATTATTCTAGCAAAAACCCAAAATCTAATAACTGTTCCATTGAAAAAGAACAGGTTTGTGGGAAAATTTCGGAAGATAACTGAGATTTTTGAATAGCTTTCCATCGAGCTTTTTGATAAACTGCTTCTAGCTTCCCTAACCCGTGATTATAAAGGGTTTTAGATTCAAATAGGGAATCTAACTCAATTCTAAAGTTATCGATTTCTCTTTCCCATCCTTTAGCACACCATGCTCTTTCGGTTAACCAGTATTGATACAGTAAAAGATGAATCAATAGGCGCAGTAAATAGCTTTCTACTTTGCGTCTTTGTTCATTTCCCAAAGATTCCAACTCCTCTAAAAGATGTTCCCAATCGAGGTTATTTAAGTCTCCTTGACGGATTTTTGCCGTTGTTTGATCTATCCACAGGACAAAGTCTTCGTCATAAAGTATTTTCAAGTTTTGCATAGATTGATCTACCATCAAATTTTGAGATTAAACTATGATTTTATGGTAAGTTATTCAATCATAAATTGAGCCATACTTCTCTACCAATTACATAACTAACTATCACTTTAAACTTCGAGAGAAGCACACCATTTGAACTCAAGCGATTGCTCTTTCACAAAATCTTTACATTGAGTTGGATAGCCAAGCTTCTAACTCTTCTACGCTAGTAAAATCTAATAAAGCTTCTGCTAGTTCTTCAAGTTGCTGTGTTGTCAAGTGCCGAATTTTGACTTTTATTTCCTCATTAACCGAACCTAATTGTTTATTGATTAAGCGAAGCACTAAAGTTACTTCTCCTTGCTGTAATCCTTGCTGTAATCCTTGTTGTAATCCTTGTTGTAATCCTTGTTGTAATCCTTCTTCGAGAATTGTATTGTACCAAGGAGATTCTCTTAATACTGCCATGTCCCACCTCATAATGTCCCTTACTACTGGTAGTTCTAACACAAAAGATGCAAAAAATGATAACAACGGTTCTAAATCTTGTAACCTTTCATTATCTCTTAATTGCCTCAACGCTTCTCTAACTTTGGTTGCTTCTCCTCCTCCTTTTAATATAGGAACAAAAGGCAATAAGCTTACTAAATTTTGCTCGAAAACCGTTTCTGCTTCAACTTCCCACAGATTAATTACTCGATAATCTTGATAAACCCGAATTCCCAGAAAGTCAGATTGATAAACACAAGGAATATCCGCAGGTGCGCCCAGGGACAAAATATTGATTAAAACAGGATATACACGAAGGTTAAACTTTTCCTCCGCTAAGGCTGTATAATTCCTCATGCGTTGAGGCAAATTAGCTTTATAACGTAACTGAATTTCATTTAATAGGAGAAATTCTCCATGTTGAGGACTGAAAACTTTGAGAAGAACATCACTTTCTCTTTCTACCCATTGAAATTCTCCAGATAGGATTTCTTGCACTTGAAGATCAGATTGTTGCATTACCCACTTAACCCAATTTTCAGGGGCAAGACTAATGAGACGTTTACTTCCGAGATCAGCTTTTTTTACCATTTAAGATAATTAATTAAAAGAAGAGGACTAAAGCCCTTACTACAAACTTTGATAACTTTTTTGGGTTAAAATCTGTCCTAGTTCACTAGATTTACTGTAAATTTGCTTGATCACTAAATCCTCTATAGTTCATAAAAATCTTAGATAAAAGCCAGCACTTTTATGAGATAATCATAATATGTTTAAAAATATTCAGACGAAAAACTTCAGTATTATTTATCTTTTAGGAATTTTAACGTTAGGGTTCCTATTACGAGTGATGTTTTTAGGAAGCATCCCCAATGGATTTTTTCCTGATGAAGCGTCTAATGCCTATGATGCCTATTCTATCCTTCACACTTTACGAGATCAATATGGGGAATTTTTACCCGCCTATTTTAAGTCAGCTAATGACTACCGTGAAGGATTATATATGTATTTAATGATTCCCTTTATTAAAATTTTTGGACTTAATGTATTTGGGGCAAGAATTACATCGGCTGTCATTGGAACTTTGACAGTTTTGGTTTTATATTATCTAACCAAAGAAATTTTTCCTCAACGCATTGCTCTATTTTCTGCCTTACTTTTAGCCATTTCTCCTTGGCATATTCACTTTAGTAGGATTACGTTTAGAGCGATCTTATTTCCTTTATTATTTTGCTTGGCATTACTGATTTTTTTAAAAAGTCTTAAAACCCCTAAATTACTTTCTTTCTCAGGATTATTATTTGCCATCAGCATTTATACATTTTATTCTGCCAGGGTTTTTGTTCCCCTTTTTATGCTCGGATTAGTAATTATTTATAGACAACACTTAATCAAACATAAAACTCAAACAATCCTTGCTCTAATCTTCTTTTTTATTTTATTTATTCCTCAATTTATTTATCAAATTTCTCCCCAAGGAATGGCAAGAGCAAATGAAGTTGGTCTTTTACAAAATATTTCTGAAATTATCGGTAATTACCTATTTTATTTTAGCCCCAATTTTTTATTTTTTAAAGGAGATCCTATTCCCCGACATACGGTTGAGAGAATGGGAGAACTATATTTGTTTGAAATAGTGACTTTAAGTTACGGGATAATAGGGTTAATTAAAAATCACGTTAACCATAAGCAGATGCTTTTTTTATGGTTGTTTCTTTATCCGATTCCAGCCGCCTTAGTAAGCGCGGGTAGTGCGGTTAGAACTTGTGTCGGCGCGCCTATTTTTGCCATGATATCTGGTTATGGATTATGCTTATTGCTTGAGCAATTTGACGGTAAGTTGAAAGCCTTCGTCAGATGGACAACCCTATTAATTATTGTTGCTAATTTAATCATTTTTACTCACCGTTATTTTGTAAAATATCCTAAGCTAAAATCAGACGCTTGGTTGCCAACATTTGAGGATGTTGTAATTGAAGCCAATCAAAGTAATGCTGATTGTATTGCTGTTAGTGATAATATTGAAAGTAAATATGTTTATGTATTAATTCCGTTTTATACACAAATTCCGCCAACAGACTATCAAAAATTGGGGATTGATGTTGTTAGCGATAAGTTAAATATGGGACGATGGAAAATCATAGATTTTGAACCTTATAATCAAGGAGACTTACCAAAAATTGAAGCTAACTTAAATACAAATTGTCTTTACCTCTTGCATTATTACCGCGATCAAGATGTTTTAAACACTCAAAAATATCGTTGGCAAGATATTAAAATATTTAATACAGTTAATGGCAAACCCTATTATCGATTGGTTAAGTTAATTAAGAGATAAGCAAAATTAATTTTCTGCTTGTAGATAAGTCTTTTAAGACTTATTTTTAGGGCTAAAGCTCTCACTACAAACTTTGAAAAAAATTAATAGGTTGCGAAGGCAACCTTTGTTTGTATAACTTAACTCTTTAAAGTTTAAGTTTATGAGTTTATAGGGCTAAAGCCCTGACTACGAACTTTGAACTTTAAGATTCAATCTTCATGGTTGCTCCTTCGGTTTACGGACTTCTAATATCGTCATTCCCATAAAACCTAACCAAGCTAACCCACTAATCCAATTCGTCCACCCTAAGCCATGAAAAGTAACACGAATTTTATAGGTTCCTGGTTTTAAGTTTAAGCCAACTAAATTAAAATCTCGATAGTTTACGGGAAAATAATTTACGCGCTGACCATCAACCCAAACTTTTAACATTTGAGAATAATATAAAACAGGAAGTTGAACAATTTGAGCATCTTGGTTAACAGTAATCTCACATAGAGTATTTACCCCTTCTTGAGAACAGCTATTTTCCGTAACAAAAACAGGGATAACCATATTTTCTGAAGACATTCCTTCAAAAGAGAGTCGGTTGACCTTAATTCTCAACATTTGACCATCATTAGTTGACCCATTGAATACAAATTTCAGGCCAAGATCTTCCCCAGGAATGGGAGCTTTATCTAAGGGAATGACCCATTTTAACTCCCTCGATGTTAAGGGAATACTATCAAAAGGTCTGCCATCTGATTGAATTTCCAAAGAAGCGTCACCCGCAATCTTATCGATGGGAACTTCTCCTTGAAAGTAGAGAACGGGCTTTTCATTTTCTTGCCATAAAGGGTAACGAAATTCTGCTCCCAACAGTAAGGGACGGTTAACAAAAACATCCCAAGTCGTATATCCAGGAAGCCAGTCTGGAGGAAGTAAACGTAATTCTGCTCGTCCGTATAATGTCGTAATGGGGGCGCGATATAAATAGTCAAGTGCGCCAGAATAGCGAAATAGAGGTTCTTTGAGTAAGTCAGCAACTGTGGCTGTACTGCGAGGAATAGGAATCCAAGGACGACTGGCAATGACGATAATTAAGATACCGATGATTAAATGGCGACGATCTAGCCGTTTGCGAAACATCAACACCGCCGCGTAACCTGTTAGTAAAGCCCCCGACCACATCACATGGGTCAGAATACGGAAGGTAAATTGAGTCACCCACAATTGACGGGGTAATAGCTTCCAAAAATCGATAGGACTCCAAGTAGCAAACAAGGCGATCACAAAGACCCAAAGTAACCCAATGAGATAGGGTTGGGTTGATTGTAATTTAGAGGGGACGCGACGGGAGGAGTAATGATAGTAAATCACCACGCCCCAAGCTGCTAAGAAAATCCAACCAACAGCCGGGTGCAAGCCATAGGTGGGAGCCATCCCTGTTTCAGTAGGCGCAGGGGGTAAAGACGTGGGGGAAATTAGGGTCGATAGAGGGGTATACCAACGACTGTAAAACGGGTTAGAACCGCCGACTTGCTTGCCGACAGCTAGGTTACTCGACATCAAGACCACGGGAGCGAGAAAATAGAAGGCTAAGAGCCAACCTAACCCATAGGCGATCGCGGGTGGGATCAGTTGAGACCATTGAAACCCTGTTTTACGGGTTTTGAGAAAAACAATCAAGCCGAGTATCCCAATAGCTAAAGTGGTATAAACAAAGGTAATAATATGGGTGGTTGCTAATAGAAACCAACTCAAACCACTTAGGAGTAGATAACGCCGTTTCCCTGTGGCGTAACATTGAATGGTGTAGTAAAGAACAACGGGTAAAATTCCTTGGGCGATCGCTTCGGTAAAGGCTCCCCTAGCATGAACATTATTGAGAAAATAGGGGGCTGACATATAAGATACCCCTGCCAAAATCGCCCCTGTTTGAGACTCAATTAACCAGCGACTGAGACGATAAATATAAAAGCCCCCGACTAAAAAAGATGTCCAGATTACCAATTTATAGGCATCATAAGGGTTTGACGGCGTAATAAATTTATAGAGTAATGCCCCAAAAAGATAGGGAACCTGACTATAAAATTGAAACCCTGGATAACGCCAACCATGATTTTCCACAGGGGCCACTCGTAGGGGAAATTGACCTTCTTCTAAGGCCAGACGCGCTTGATGAACATAGCCAATATGGGATTGGGGATCAGGATAGGGAAAAATAATGTCTGAGGAAGCCATCGGTCCCATTAGTGCAATGGCAATAATCCCATAGAGGAAAAGAATTAATAAATCAGTTTTATAGGGTTGAAAAAATACTATTGTTTTATCATATATATTGCTTATTTTCATTAAAAATTGTCCTTAATTATTAAATCTGTTTTTGCCAAATTCCTAAAATTGATTTTCCTAAAGAATAGCCAATCAAAGGATCTATTTTGGTTGATAAAGGAACCATTAAATCATCCCAAAACTTAATTTGTTGGAGAGTTGGATGAGAACTTTTCAAAAGTAAGCGATTTCCTAAAGACGCTAAAACCCCAATACAATCTAGATAACGTAGTTTTTGACAGTCTAAATTCTCAGGCATTATTGATAATAAAGATTGCTTATTATAGCGGCGATAGTGACCTATGGCGATATCAAAAGGAGTAAAAAGCCATTGATGGGCAGGACAAAGAATAATTAAACATCCCCCTTTCTTAAGGTAATTAATTGCTAATTTTACTTCGTCTTTATCCTCTTTAATATGTTCTAAAACATCGATATAGATCAGGGAATCAAATTTTTCTGACCCATCTAAATCGATTAAAGTTCCATTTTTGACTAAACAATAATTAGGTAAATCACCTTGCTCAATTAAATCTTGAATAACTGATGCTAATTCGGTATCAGGTTCTAAACAAATCCAACGTTTATGATGATTTTGACAAAGAACTTGAGTGGTTCCGCCCATACCTGCCCCTACTTCTAAAACCTCATTTCCTAAATAGGGGTAAATCAGAGAACAGAAGTAAGTTTTCCAATTTTTTGCTTCACGGGCGATTTCCAGTTCTGACCCCACATACTGATACTGATTATTTGGCAGACAGTCGCCCATATAACTCCCAAAAATGTTTCATAATTTTCTAATGGTTGTCTTAGAAATTTTTTGGGTCTTGTTGATGTTTAAAGTAATCCCAACAACAATAACGCTAAGCCAAGCGAGAAAACTGATCAAGTTAGCCCAGACTAACCCAGTAAAGACAACTTCAATATTATAATTGCCAGGTTTTAGACGTAAACCTACCAGATTATAGTCATGATAGTTGACGGGAAAATATTTGACTAGCCTGCCATCAATTTTTACTCGTTGCATCCTGGGATAGTACATAATTGGAAGTTGTACCACTTGCGCTTGTTCTGTTACAGATACCTGGCAAAGGGTTTTAATCCCTTGTAACTGACATTGATCTTTTGTCACATCAAGGGGAATAATAGTATTTTCTGGAGACATTCCCTCTAAAACGAGATTGTCTACTTCAATCTCAGGGCGTTTATCATTCTCCATATTTCCTGTCACAATAAACTGTAGACGGAATAATCCCTCAGAATAATCCAAATTATCTAGCTTCTTTCGATCAAAGGGAATACGCAAATTGATTTCAGGTTGATTAAGGGAAACTTCTCCTAAAATTTGTTTATTTTCATCAGAATGTAACTCTAATACGGCCACCGATAAACTGCTCGAACTGGTTACAGTATTTTGAATGACCTTCCCTTCTAGAATCAAGACAGGATTATCTGTTTCTTGCCACACGGGTAAAATTCGCCAACTGGGTTCATTTTCAAAGACCACGGGTAAAAGTCTGCGAGTAAAATGATCCCAACTTCCATGACCGGGAACCCAAGTATTGGCTAATAAAGGTAATTGAGCATTGCCATATAAGGTTTCTACCGGACTACGATTGAGATAATCAACGGCACCTGAATGACTAAATTTAGGATCTTCGACTATTTCCTTGACAGTAACACTTCCTCTGGGAATCGGCAGCCAAGGACGACAGGCGATCGCAATTACTAAAATACCAATTAATAAATGACGGCTATTTAAACGTCGTGGACATAACAAAACTGTGGCATAACCCGCCAATAATGCCCCACTCCACATAATATGGGTCAGAAAGCGAAACGTAAATTGTGTCACCCACAATGATCTTGGTAATAAACCCCAAAAATTAATGGGACTCCAGGTAATAAATAAAACCAGCGGAAAAATCCAAAGCAGGGCAAAAATATAAGGGCGAGTGGCACTCAACTGAGGGGGTAAGGTTTTTGAAGAATAATAGTAGTAAAGGACAACGCCCCAAGCACTGAGAAAAATCCACCCCACCGCAGGGGTTAACCCATAGGTAATTCCTTCTCCTGTTGGGGTAGGTGGAAGAGCAGTAGGAGAAAGCAAATTCGCTAAGGGAGTCATCCAATTAGTGAAATAGGGACTAATTTGATCAATATAAAACCGCATACTAACATGCTTAGATTCTAGGGCAACTGGCATCAAAAAATACATCCCTAGAAGCCAGCCTAAAATATAGCCTATGGTTACTCGGATTAACTGATTTCTTAAAGCCCGGGTTTTGGGGGTTTTTATAATGAGTAATAATCCTAAAAGTCCAAAGAATAAAGATCCATAGATAAAGGTAATAATGTGAGTGGTCGCTAAGGCAAACCAAGCAATACCACCAAGCAAAATATAGTGGGGTTTAGGACTATTGTAAGCACGAATGACGTAATATAAAACAACGGGTAAAATTCCTTGAGCGATCGCTTCAGGAAACGCACCACGAGCATGAATTGTATTAAGAAAATAGGGGGCTGACATATAAGATAACCCCGCTAAAATAGCAGCAATTTGGCTACGGGTTAACCAACGACTAAGACGATAGATAAATAGTCCTCCAATAACTGATGCTCCCCATAACATGATTTTCTGTGCTGTATAGGGATTGTTTGGAGTAATAAATTTGTAAATTAATCCCCCTAATATATAAGGAATTTGACTATAAAATTGGAAACTAGCATAACGTAAACTATTGTTCTCGTAGGGGGCAATTCTTAAGGGAAATTGTCCTTCTTCTAACGCCATCCGCCCTTGGATAATATAAGCTAAATGGGCTTGGGTTTCTCCTGTGGAAAAAATGATTTCTGATGATGCCATAGGACCCATTAATCCAATAGCAATTATGCTATAAAGGAGGATTACTAATAAATCTTGACGGTGATCAGTTAGCCATAGTTTAGGAAATGAAATAAATCGTAATTTTAATAAATGTAATCTAAAACTCATGTTTATCTAAGTTGGTAAATAAAAATTATATCGTTTCGTGAGTAAATTGGGTTATTATTAGCCAGAAATTTCCAATTTTTGACCGCCAAAGAATTATGGGAAGTTTGGGACAGAATTTGTTGTTTAACGGTACTATCAATTAAGAGATATTTCGCATTTAATTGAGAAATGTCTGTCGTTTCTGGATTAAAATAACCATAACTGTAATAAGATTGAATGTCAATTGGATATTTTTTTTCTTGACTTAATACATACAAATATTGGACAAAGTTGATATTAACTCCGAAGGTTTTATAGACAATCACATCAATATTTTTCTCTGGTAAAAGATGATTGTCCAGCAGATATTTAACAGTGTGTTGGGTTTCTTGTCCCCAGTTAATCGTTGAATCGTCTGCTAATCGCCATTTTTCTTGAGTCCACAGAGGATTAACATAACTCAAAGATTGAGGGATTCCTAATAATCCCAAGTAAATATATAGACTAAAACTACCTATTAAAAGATATTTTTGCCAATTTTTTTTAAGATAAACTGTGAGATTAGCAATTCCAAAATAAAGAAAAATAATCAAAGGATAAAAGTATCTATATCCAATAATGAAACGACTATCATAGGTTAAACTCAAATAAATCAATGGGTAATAAACTCCTAAAAAAAATAAACTTAACTGCCATCTAATTTTGGATTTCTTGAATTTATAAAATAATTCTTTTAAATTAAATTTAACCAGAGTTGTTTGATAAATAAAGATACTAAACAACAATATACTGATAATGAAGAGAGCAGGATTTTCTTTAAACCAAAATATTTTAGTCAAATAGTCTAAAGAAGTCATATTTGTAAAGTTTCCGTTCCAAAAAGGTTCACGTATTCCCCCTACTGTACTCAAATTCATTTGAATTCCCTGAACATAACGCTGTAGATTATCAATAATTGACTGATTGGATAAATTACGAAAAGCATAGCGGTACATTAAGACAATCAAGATTAGCTGAATTAAAGAACTGATTCCCCCTAAAATCCCTAACTTAATAGCTAATTTTTGAGCATTTTTCTTGATTAAATAAATCAAGGTGATTAAAAAGATAGATAGAATAATAGGAATTAAGATAAGGTTACTAAATTTTGCATTGATAGCGATAAAAAAAACAAAGTTTAAAACCAAAAAATAAATTATTAATTGAAAGTGACTTGATTTTGTCAAATGAACAATGAGCAGGATCATTGTCCAGACCGATAATAACGCATAAACACTAACAGGAACATCAAAAGAGATTAAAAAGTTATGACTATAAAAGCTAGGAGAAAAAACATATATAATTCCTAGGGATAGAGAAATAATAGGATTTATTTTCTTAAAAACAAAAGTAAAAAAATACATCCAAACTAAAAATAGACTATTGATAAACAAATAACAAAATCTCAACCCAAAAATAATATTTTTAAAATTTTCTGGTCGTTCCATCAAAAAACTATAGCCAAGATTAAAAGCAGCTAAACGTGCTTCCATATTTTCTTCGCCACTAACAAGATTTATAGAAGGAACTGCTATTTGATAATCAGAAAAAAATAATTTAATAATAAGGGAATTAATTAATTTTAAAAAAAGGGGATGTTCCTGATTTAAACCTAATCCTTTGGTATAAGCATAAGCTGCGCCAATATAAGCTGGTTCATCAGAAGTAATGGAAGTTTGATTAATCAGATAAATCCCTAGTAGAAAATAGACTATTATTAAGGCGATAAAAATTAATTTATTCGGTAAATTATACAATGTTAAACTTTGAAGATTCATAAAGTAAGTAAGTAGGTAAGCAACAATAAACACAAGTGTGTAGTCAGTTCTAAAGGGCGTAAAATCTTGGTTTGATCTATGCTCAAGACCTATCTACGAACATTGTATTACTTTTCCCTTATGCTAGGGCTAAAGCCCCAACTACTAACTTTTTTTAGCTTTAATTGTGACTACGGAGGACACAAAAAAGAGACGCGATCGCTCGCGCCTCGATGAATTGTCTATGATTGAATTTAGTTACAGTTGAGGAACAAACTGTTCTTTTTCAGGAACCTCAGTATATTCAGCCACAATTTGACGGAATTCTTCACCGTCAATGGTTTCTTTTTCAATCAATAATTCTACCAAGCGGTCAATTACCTCTCGGTTGTCCCGAACAATTTGCCGCGCTAATTTATGGCCTTCCTCAGCAAGAGTGCGAACTTGATGGTCAATTCGCATGGCCACCTCCTCAGAATATTCCGAACGATTCATTAACCCGCCTCCGAGGAACACTTCCCCAGAGGAACTTTCTAAGGATAGAGGGCCTAACTCACTCATCCCGAAACGAGTGACCATTTGTCGCGCCATCTCAGAAACCTGCTGTAAATCGCCACCAGCCCCGGTGGTAACTTCATCGTGACCAAAGACCTCTTCTTCGGCTGCACGACCGCCTAAAGCCCCTGCAATGCGGGCCATAAGCTGTGCTTTGGTGGTCAACCCTTGTTCTTCATCAGGAGTAAACCAGGTCAAGCCTTGGGCTTGTCCACGAGGAATTAAAGTCACTTTCTGTACAGGATCATGGTCTTTAACTAAGGTTCCTACGATCGCGTGACCGACTTCATGGTAAGCAATTAACCGTTTACTCTTGCTATCGACTAGGGGAGTTCCTTCCATACCAGCAACGACCCTATCTACTGCATCGTCAATCTCTAATAAGGTAATAGCTTCCTTACGACGACGAGCGGTTAAAATAGCAGCTTCATTGAGTAAATTGGCTAAATCTGCCCCACTAAACCCAGGAGTCCGACGGGCGATCGCCTCAATAGACACATCAGGATCAAGTTTCTTGTTACGAGCGTGAACTTCTAAGATTTCGATCCGTCCTTTGAAATCAGGAGCATCTACAATCACCTGACGGTCAAAACGACCCGGACGCATCAACGCAGAGTCAAGGACATCAGGGCGGTTAGTCGCAGCAATGATGATAATGCCTGTATTGCCTTCAAAACCGTCCATTTCTGTTAATAACTGGTTTAGGGTTTGTTCTCGTTCATCGTTACCGCCACCGATACCAGCACCCCGTTGACGACCGACGGCATCGATTTCATCAATAAAGATTAAACAAGGGGCGTTTTCCTTGGCTTTTTTGAATAAATCCCGGACGCGAGAAGCACCCACTCCGACGAACATTTCCACAAATTCTGAACCAGAGATACTGAAAAAAGGAACCCCGGCTTCTCCAGCGATCGCTTTCGCTAAGAGGGTTTTACCGGTTCCAGGAGGTCCAACGAGAAGAACCCCTTTTGGAATCCGTGCGCCAACTGCTGTAAACCGTTCAGGTTGTTTGAGGAAGGTGACAACCTCTTGTAATTCTTCTTTGGCTTCGTCAATACCGGCCACATCATCAAACATGATGTCAGTTTTGGCTTCCATTTGGAAACGGGCGCGGGATTTCCCGAAACTCATGGCTTGACCTGGACCGCCAGGTAAGTTGTTAGAGCGACGGAAGAGGAAAAATAAGGCTCCAATCAGGAGAATGGGAAAGAGTAAATTGCCTAAAAAGCCCCATAAAGCTCCTTCATTACGCACGGGATGGGATTCGAGGTTAACCTCGGCTTTTCTTAATTTACTAATCAAATCAGGGGCATTAACCGGTAAATCTACCCGCGATCGCTGTACTCTATCTTCTAATTCAGGGTCAACTGCTTTAACAATAGCGGTGCGTCCCCCTTCATACAAGTCAACACTAAGGATACGACCCGAATCAAGATACTCTAGGAATCGCCCGTAGGTCATCCGAGTGTTAGCGGTATTGTTCCCCATCTCCACTCCAGAGGAGGAAAATGTCCCCTGCCAAAGAAAGAATCCTACCACTAAAAGCGGCAGACTCCAGAGCAATAGGGTTCTCCAAGAAATTTTCATAGCTTAATGTTTCTCTTAAGGTTAATCAAAAAAAAATTGCGTCGGTACTGCAATATTTTGCTTTTGTCAAGTCGTTTAACACAAATAACGTTAATGTGCGTAAACTGTTAATTCATCTTAACTAAATTTAACGTAATTCTCAGGTTTCTGACAACTGTAGAGAGGAAGAAGGAACAAAACAGAAGTCAAAAGATAGAGTTTCTCTATTTCCACCCCATCTCCCCGTCTCCCTTGGGCTGAGCGCGAGTCGAAGCCCCATCTCCCCCTCTCCTTTCACCTACTTTTCGTTATCTTTGTCGGTTTGAGCTTTGGGGGCAGTTAAAATCTCCCAGGCAGCCTTAGCCGCCTCATTAAGGCGATCGCCAAAACTGGTAACTTCCTTAACCACAGACTCCCAGTCTTTTTCGACCTCTTTTTGAATCTGTTTCATGGCATCTTCAATTTGTTCAGGATCAAACACTTGCCGATGTTCGATATCTTGGCGGATTTTCCGAACTGCTTCTAAATAGTTATCACGGGCAAATTCTCCTGCTTTTTGGGCTTCAGAAAAGGCTTTGGTTCTAATAGCGTCGATTAACGCTTCAGTTTCTTCTTGAATTGGTTTACTCGGGGCAGTTGTGGGGGTTGCTTGGTCAGCTTTAATGATTTCAACATCTACCTCTTCAATGGCATTTTCTTGGGAAACATTAGGTTCGGTTGTCATGATGATTTTTCCTCCTATGGGTTATGGTAAAAAGCCTAAATTAAATTATCTAAAATACAGATTCATTTTGCTGTAATTGCTGTTCTACCTGCAATAAATTTTGAATTCTAGCTTCCGTTGAGGGATGGGTGGAAAACAAATTGGCCAATAATTGACCTGAAAAAGGACTACTTATCAACAATGGCTCAAAAGCGGGGTTGCTGTCCATTGGTAATTCCCGACCTAAATTCTCTAACCGTTTTAAGGCGCGGGCTAAAGCCCTAGGGTTGCGGGTTAATCTTGCTGATCCTGCATCGGCTTCAAATTCTCGAGTTCGTGAAATAGCCATTTGAATCACACTCGCTGCGATGGGGGCTAAAACGATCATCAACAAAAATCCTAGGGGGTTAACCCCTCCTTCTCGGTTCCGAGACCCCCCGAAAAACCAAGCCATTTGCGCCAGAAAAGAGATAGCCCCGGCAATGGTAGCAGCGATCGCTTGGGTAAGGGTATCTCGATTATAGACATGACTTAATTCATGGGCGATTACCGCCTCTAATTCATCTTCAGGGAGTAATCTCAACAGTCCTTCGGTAACAGCAACGGCGGCGTGTTGGGGATCTCGTCCTGTGGCAAAGGCATTGGCCGAAGAAGTGGGTACAATGTAGAGATCTGGCATCGGTAATTGACTCCGATGACACAGACGTTCAACCATACTGTACAAAGCAGGAATTTGGTTAGGGCTAACCGGTTGCGCCCCATAGGCCGCTAAGGCAATGCGATCGCTGTAATACCAAGATCCTAAGTTGGTAACGGCCGCTAAAATTACCCCAATAATTGCCCCACTAGCCCCTCCAATAATCCAATAACTTGCCGTGATCAAAAGTGCGCTGAGGATTCCTAACAAGGCAACGGTCTTAATCTGATTCACCCTATCTACTCTCCGAGAAAATCCTATCCTTATTTTACTGAGGAAAGGTTAGGACAACTTGAATATCAAGGGTCGCTGAGATGTTAAATCTCTCCAAATCAATCATGATAAGATTGTTCATTCTAAATTCTAGGTTCTTAATTCTACATTCTGTTATTTTGATGCTCAAGCCCAAACTGACGAACTTATTACTATGTCTAGCCTTTCGATTGTTATTCCAACTCTCAATGAAGGGGAATACTTAGCACGAACTCTTAGCTGTCTTAGTTTATTAGAACCACCACCATTGGAAATCATTGTTGTGGATGGTGGGAGTACGGATGAAACTGTTAATCTTGCTCAAAGTCATGACATTACTTTAATAACTTCTTCTGCAACCGGACGCCCTATTCAAATGAATGAAGGTGCGAGAATAGCGACTGGAGATATCTTATGCTTTCTTCACGCTGATACCTTAGTTCCCTCTAATTTAGTTACCCTCATCGAAAAAACGTTGGATAATAAAGAAATTGCTTGTGGTGGTTTTATTTCTTTAATGAAAGGAGATAAAACTCGATGGGGAACCTCTTTACACAATTATCTCAAAACTTACTATGCACCTTTACTTTTTCGTCCCCGTCTATTTTTTTTAAAGGGACTGCGGTTGCTGTTTGGGGATCAAGTCATGTTCTGTCGTCGCAGTGATTTCTGGGAGTGCGGTGGTTTTGATACAAATAAACCTATTCTCGAAGATGCAGATTTATGTCTAAAGTTAATATCTTATGGACGTATCTGCTTACTCAATCATGTGGTGTATTCTTCTGATCGTCGTGTTGCTAAATGGGGATCTATTAAAGCCAATATTATCTATCTCCGGGTGGGAATTCTTTGGGGTTTAGGAGTTAGCCCAAATGATCTTAAACAATTTTATCCTAATATTCGTTAGCGGTTTGAGAAAACTAAGTCGAAAACTAGGTTAATTTGGTCAATATTATAGGTTGAATTTTTGATCAAGTCTTGACTTTAGTATCTCCTATTATATTTTATATTGAAAGATGTAAGAAAGTGTGCCCCTAGATATACTCTCTTTTTTAATGTGAAAAAGTTTTAATTTCTATAACAAGGCTTGTAGTAAGCCCTTTAGGGCTAAGAGCCTTTTTGCCAACTAATTATCTCTCCTTAACTATCAACTATTAACTATGAATTTCTCTGATCAATTAAAATGGCATTTATTGAATTACCTAATCAAAATTAAATTTCCTACTGTTAATACTATTTCAACTGAAGAACTAGCAACTTGGCTTGAAGATAAACACAGAAAAGATCCTTTACTATTTGATGCTAGAACACCTCTTGAATATTTTATCAGTCATCTTCATGGTGCTTATTTTATACCATCAAAATCAATTGAATTAGAAAATACAATAGAAGATTCTTCTACCCCTATCGTTACTTATTGTTCTGTTGGCTATCGTTCAGCTATTCTCGCCCGAAAACTCCAAAAAATGGGCTACAAACAAGTTTTTAACCTTGAAGGTTCTTTATTTGCTTGGTTTAGTGAAAACCGTCCTGTTTTTTGCGATGATAAAATTGTCTCATCAATTCACCCCTACAATTTATTTTGGTCACTTTGGCTTTAATTATTCATCTGCTGATAGTTGCGTAAGTGTCAAAGAGAAGTAAAAATAAATCAACGTAGATTATTAATAAATAGTTCGATAGAACCGTCGTTAATTACATCTATCAAGTTACTCAAAAACGACAGTACGATTACCATAAACTAAGACTCTATTTCGTAAGTGTAACCGAACGGCTCTAGCTAACACCACTTTTTCTAAATCTTTGCCTTTACGAATTAAATCTGCCACCGTATCACGATGACTAACCCTAGAAACATCCTGTTCAATAATTGGACCTTGATCTAAATCTGCGGTAACATAATGGGCAGTTGCGCCAATAATTTTAACCCCTCTTTCATAGGCTCTATGGTAAGGTTTTGCCCCCGCAAAAGCGGGTAAAAATGAGTGGTGAATATTAATAACATTGGGAAATTGGGTGATAAATTCTGGGGTTAGAATCTGCATATATTTAGCTAAAACGACTAAATCAATACGGTATTGCTTTAATAGTTCTAGTTGTCTGGCTTCTTGCTGAATTTTATTATTTTTATCAATATTAATATGAGCAAACTCAATGCCAAATTGTTCAGCGATCGCCTGTAATTTTGTATGGTTACTAATAATCAAAGGAATGTCAGCATGAATTTCTTTAGCTTGCCATCGCCACAATAAATCAAGTAAGCAGTGATCTTGTTTAGTAACAAAAAGGGCAAGGCGAGGAATGGTATCAGAAAAATGAATTTGCCAGACAGCTTGCATCGGTTTAGCAATAGCAGCAAAGGCAGAAGGAATCATATCACGGGTGAGATTAAATCCATCTAATTGCCATTCTATGCGAGTGAGAAATAAGCCAGCCTCAAAATCTGTATGTTGATCGGCATGAATAATATTGCCCTCGTTACCATAAATAAAGTTGGCAAAGGTAGCAACCAATCCTTTTTGATCAGGACAAGAAATTAATAAAGTTACCGTAGGTTTATTCATGAAAATACCGTAATCTAGTTATTAAACAAAACCAAAAAATTGAGGACGACTTGCGCGAATGGGAAACTGATTAAGATAAGCAACCGGATCACTAGGATCAAACGCTCTTCCATCAATAAAAGCGGTTGTTGGTTCAGACTTCATGTTATTATCGGGAAGTCTTATGTTGAGAGATTTAGCGACCTCTTCATAGATAGAAACAGGATAAATTTTTTCTAAAAGCTTGTCCGCATCTTTCGGATAACTTGTTGTTTCTAATTGGTTCCATCGAATCATTTGAGTTAATAACCAAACCGCATGAGAACGCCAAGGATAATTAGCATGATCAGGGGCTTTGAGATAAGGAGTATCCTGATAGTGGAAAATGGTAAAGTCAGGAATATCGATGGGTTTGTTATTTGATATTTCATGGCTGTAGAAATACTGACCATTTAAAGCAGGTTCAATGAAAGAACTATCTAGGTTTAAATATTGACGTTGACCTAGGATCTCACTCATTTCTTGGTGATGATTGTGGTAATCGCAATATTGACAAGCCTCAATTAGGGCAGCCATTAACGATCGTGCAGTAGCGGGATGTTTTCTCACCCAACCATCCATAGCGGCTAAAATTTTATTGGGATGTCCTTGCCAAATATCTCGACTAACAGAGATAATAAATCCTGCCTTTTCAATAATCGCTGAGCGAGTCCACGGAGCAGAAATACTATACCCTTCAATCATGCCCGCTTGTAGTTTATAAATTAATTGATTAGCCGGAAATTCTAATAATTCTACCTCCCGATTAGGATCAACCCCCATAGCTGCTAACCAATAGCGCAGAATATAAGCATCCATAGAAATGGGAGAATCTATGGCAAAACGAGTTTGACCGCTATTCTCTCTAATATATTGCTGAAAACCCGCTTCAAAATCTTTAAAATTAGTATATTCTGGGGAAGGACGTAAGGGATTTTCCCAAGCTTTCTGAGTAAGGGTAATAGCACTTCCATTAAGATTAAGATTCATTAGGGAAATGAGAGATGCTTCTGATTTACCCAACTGTGCCAACATAGGCAAAGCAAAAGGGGCTTGGGCAGCATCTAATTGCCAGTTTAATAAACCCTCTTCTAGGGCTTCCCAGGAGGCGTAACCTTTGAGGGTAACTTGTAGTCCATAACGCTCAAAAAACCCCTTTTCTTGGGCAATAATTAACGGGGCAGCATCGGTGGTAGGAACAAACCCTAGAATTAGATTTGTTTTTTCCAATGAACCAAATTTATTGTTAGGGTTTGGAAAAGTCCCTGAAGGACGGAAAAAGTCGATATTTCCTTGGGCGCAAGCAGTTATTCCTAGACTAGCTATTCCCAGACTGGTGTATTTAATAAATTGACGACGTTTCATAGGATAAGTAGTCAAAATAGTAGTAAGTTTTTTTTGACTATAACCTAACCTGAGTTCGGTGTTAGGAGTTACAAGTTAGGGGTTGAAAACTCTTCAATTTCAAAATCAGGAATACGGACTAGCAACGGCGATAAGTTATAACCTAAGATTGCAAAGTGAAAAGAGAGGGATTTTACAGCAACGTTTAATTTTCTATGGGATACAATATGTAGTTGATTTGACTAATATCCTCTTAAGGCTGACCACAAGTGGTACAGTGCAGTTCACAATTTAACCACCAAACTTAATCAAGCAAGCTTCCACTTATTTGACAGAGGCTTAAATGTTCTTATTAAAGGTAAAAGAATACTTATGAATCCTCAAGAATTAATTTGGCGGTACGAACAGGGGGAACGAGATTTTAGCCGGCAAGATCTTCAAAGAGCAGATATTATTCAAGTTATCCTAAGAGACATTAATTTAAGCCGTGCGGCCTTAGATTGGTCTAACCTTAGTGGAACGGACTTGAGTTATGCTAATCTCAATCGTGCTGATTTAATCTATGCACGCCTAATTAGTTCTAAATTGGTAAAAGCTGACTTAACCGGTGCTGATCTGAGCAATGCCGATCTCAGTTGGGTTAATTTAGAAAATGCAATCCTCGTTAACGCCAATTTAAGTGGAGCCAACCTCAAACAAACGAATCTCAAAAATGCTGATCTAAGTAGTACCAATCTCAGTGGAGCAAACCTGACACGAGCTAACCTTCATGGGGCTAATTTCAGTCGAGCCGATCTCAGTGAAGCTAACCTCAGTGGTGTAGATCTTAGAGGAGCTAATTTCAGTCGAGCCGATCTCAGTGAAGCTGATCTTATGGAAGTAGATTTGAGTAACGGGAATCTATATAAAGCTGATCTTAGTGAAAGTATAATCCGTAAGGGCAACTTAGAAGGAGCTTTTTTACAAGGAGCCCATTTGGGTCGAGCCAATTTACGCGGAGCAGACCTCTCACGAGCAGTTTTAAGAGACAATAGCCTAAGTATCGTCACCTTATCAGGGTTTAATGTTCAAACCATCACCCTATCGAATACGACTGATTTGAGTTCAGCTAATCTTAGAGGAAGTAATTTAAGAGGAGCCACTCTTATCAATGCTAATTTAGGTTATGGATTACTCCATAAAACCAATTTAGTTAATGTCAATTTACGTGATGCTAATATGATTGATGCTTCCTTGCGAGGAGGAGATTTGCGCGGCGCGAACTTCAGAGATTGTAATATTAATGATATTAATTTTTCAGAAGCGATCATGCCTGACGGTAGTATTCATCCGTAGACAAGAATTGTTTTCTGACTTTAGGAATTTATCCCAAACCTAGCCATGAATACCCTCGAATGGACTGAGATAATTAAACAAAAAGCTCTCGACTTAGGCTTCCATAAGGTAGGAATTGCCAATGCCAATAGCCCATTTAATGACGCTGCAATGACTCACCTAAAAACTTGGTTAAGCTTGGGATATCATGCGGATATGGCTTGGATGACTAACCCTAAACGCTTCCATGTTCGAGACTGTATGTCCCAGGTAAAATCGGTGATCTGCGTAGCCCTTAATTATTACACTCCTCACCAACATCCTGAAGGCAACGAATACGGTAAGATTTCCCGTTACGGATGGGGGCGAGATTATCATAAAGTGATCCACAAAAAGCTAAAAGCCTTCAGTCAATGGTTAGAAGATCAAGAGAACTCTGTGAAAACTCGCTACTATGCTGATACAGGACCCATACAAGATAAAGTTTGGGCGCAACGGGCGGGAATTGGCTGGATTGCTAAAAATAGTAACCTGATTACCCGTGAGTATGGAAGTTGGGTGTTTTTAGGAGAAATATTAACCAATTTATCTTTAATTCCTGATAAGCCCCATACCGAACACTGTGGCACTTGTCGTCGCTGTCTAGATGCTTGTCCAACCGAGGCAATTCCCCAACCGTTTATGGTGGATGCTAATCGCTGTATTGCCTATCATACAATAGAAAATAAGGCGGAAACCTTACCCGAGGCGATCGCCTCTCACTTAGAAGGATGGGTAGCCGGCTGTGATATTTGTCAAGAGGTTTGTCCTTGGAATCAACGCTTTGCTCAGGAAACCGATATAGAAGATTTCCAGCCTTATCCTGGCAATATAGCCCCAAAACTGACAGATTTAGCCAATATTACCCCTGAAGCATGGGACAATCGTTTTCGAGCTTCAGCGTTACGAAGGATTAAAATGGAGGGATTTCGACGCAATGCTCGTGCTAATCTGGATAAATAGGGACTTGTATAAGGAACAGTTCACAGTTAGGAGTCAACAGCTATGGTGGTGTTGACTAATTAAGGGATCAATAACTTAGATGTTCCTGATAATTGGCGGAATTCAATTATATTTCCCATTTTTCAACTGGGCTGGCTCAGCTAAGCTCAAAATTTTAATCAGATTGCCCTAAGGGAATGGTAGAAAGTGACACAATCGTCAGTTTTTTTCTCTTGTATTTATTCTCCTTGTTGATAGAGAGCCAAAAACTTTCGTTAACCAATCTGTATTGCCCCACCTTTAACACTGAAAACTAACAATGATGGTCAAGGTAATTGTTTTTGATTTTGATGGAACCCTCGCAGATACTTACCATACCTTTATTGATATTGCCAATAATTTATCAGGAGAATTTGGCTATAAACCAGTTAATTTTGAAGAACAACAACAACTTAAACATTTAAGTGCCGAGGATATTATTAAAAAGTCAGAAATTCCTCTTTTAAAAATTCCTTTTATTTTAAAGCGAATTAAATCTGAATTAAATCATAAAATCAAGGAACTCAAGCCAATTCAAAATATTCCCGATAGCTTAAACCAGTTAAAAAATGAAGGCTATTCTTTGGGAATTATTACGTCTAATGTCGAAAAAAATGTCAGAGATTTTCTCGAAAGTAATGAGCTAGAAAATTTGTTTGATTTTGTCTATTCAGGAACAACGTTATTTGGTAAGCACAAGATTATCAACAAGTTGCTCAACACCTATCAACTGATTCCTGGGGATGTAATTTATGTAGGTGATGAAACTAGAGATATTCATTCAGCTAAAAAAGCTAGAGTAAAAACGATTGCAGTTGGTTGGGGATTTAATTCTCCAGAAATTTTAGCAACTTATAAACCAGATTTCTTGATTAATTATCCCCATCAATTAATTGATGTAGTTGAAGTATGTAATCAAAATTTTCGACAGGTACTTTAGCTCTAGTAAAACAGAGACTTAAAAAGGAAGAATTTAGAATAAAAAACCTTGCCCTAAACTTTATGGGTAGTGCTATCGTTGAAATTTAGTCCAGAAATTTAATGACTAAATATCTTAATAGTCAACCCATCAATATCAATTAAAATTTCTGTTTGATAAATCTAACAAGTTGAGATAATTGTGACTTAAGATTATCAATTTCTCCTTGCATTTTAGTGACTTGCTGACGGAGAGATCGAATTTCAGCAGTCATGGCAGAACTATCAACAGAATTTTCGGTTCTTTGACTGCTTGCAACAGGAGTTTCTAAGGGTTTAGAATGCTTTTTAGCCTTAGCCATTGCATCTCGAATAGCATCAACTAATTGCTTTTGTTCAAAAGGTTTTTCTACAAAGGAAAAAAACTCGAAAGGTTCAGGAATTTTTTCCACAACCTCTTCTTTGCGTCCCGACATTAGAACCAGAGGAATAGCCTTAAGCTCGTACTCTTTTTGAATTTCTTGAAAAACTTCCCACCCACTCATCTTGGGTAAGAGAAAATCAAGCATAATTAAGTTCGGTCTTTCACTCAGGATTAGATTATATCCCTCTACTCCATCTTTAGCTTCAAGGACTTCAAAGTTACCGGCTGGTAACATATCGCGAACTTTCATCCGAATTACTTTACTATCATCAATCACGAGAATTTTGTGTGTTGTCACGATAAACTTCCCTTAACAAGTTAAATTAGCAATAATTGACCAAGGGCTAGAGCAAGCTCCGTCATGATACGGTAGATTAATCTCTAACCATATCTATCACCCATTCACTGATGATCGATAGGCATTCCTTTTCTTACTATGCCCCAAAACAGACATGAATTAACGGTCAATGTCCAAAAAATAATCTCTGACTCTCTAACGTTCAGCTAACGAGCGATCGCCAAAAAAACTGAGGCAAGGTCAACATCCGTCGCCAACGCCAGGGTTCTTGATATAAACGATAGAGCCATTCTAAATAATTGTCTCGCAACCAGCCAGGGGCGCGCTCTTTAGTTCCCGACCAAATATCAAAACTTCCCCCGACCCCAATCCAAATTGCTTGGGGACATAAATGACGATTTTGCTGAATCCAAAATTCCTGACGAGGAACCCCTAACCCTACCAAGACTAGCTGAGGTTGTTTTTCTAAGAGGGTTTGTTTCCATGCAGCCTCTTCATCTGGGGATAAGTAGCCATGAGAAGTAAGCAGGGAAATTCCTGGTAATTTTTTGCGCCATTGGTCTGCTGCTGCATCAGTGACTCCAGGTTTTCCCCCATAAAAAACGATCAAAGGAGAATTTTCCCTAGACCCCAATTGGTGAAGCAACGATTGTGCTAGTTCAATTCCTGGACACCGTTGTTGTGGTTGTCGGCGCAACCGCAGATACAAGATAACTCCTGCCCCATCAGGAATGACTAAATCCGCTTCACGAATCATCTGAGCTACTGAGGGTTCTTTCTCAGCTAACATAGCCATTTCTGCGTTAAGAGTAACGACATGAACCCCCTGGTTATGATCGATGCACTGAAGTAGCCAATCAGGGTAGTTGTCAAGGAGATGTACCAGAACATTAAGAACAGGAAATGAGGAAGGATTGGTTAACATACCTAACCACAGTGTTAAGACTAATCTCTGATTATAGTTCACTTGAGTTTCGACGAAACTAGATCGTGATTGAGTATCAGCCTTGACAATTGATTGTCAAATACCTATCCTTTTCAAGGTAAGACTGACTTTAATTGAAAATTCGGCAATTAATATTCTGAATCGAGCCTTGGGTACGACGGGTCATGTAGGAACCTGGATCTTAGATCCGAACGCCTCTGGAGATTTGTCCACTACTGTTGTTGGTTCGTCGTGCAATGGCAAGATAGGTTTATGAAGGAAGCTGGGGGGCGATACTGAGGTTTTAAAGCATTATACAATCAGGGTTTGAGCCATGTATGGTTTACAAAGATAGTCCTTTTTCACAAGCTATTTTTGGGAAAACTTGCAATCATTTTCGCTAAAAACCCCATTATCTCGTTTAGTTCATTGGCGATCGCTACTTCTATCTTTTTCAAGCACAACTTGCAGAAGTTAGACTAGGTATGGATTATAGGCGACTTGTCGCCCCCCAGGAAAACATCAATCTACAAAAAGATTGAAACTCATCAACCAAGAATTAAACAATTCTGTTTGGTACGGGGAAAATGACATTCTAATTACTTCAAATCAAAAGGTAGGATGTTCCACTGACAAGGATAAATATGTTGAGTAGCCCGATGAGGTGAAAATCTCACGTCGGGTTTCGGATGGGAGGGGTACGATGGAAACATCTACCCCGACCCCTGCTAGTGTCAATCATCTCTAAAGATACTTAAATCCTTTGTTCATCGGGTCTATAATAATGGGACAAATTCAGCCGATTATAACGTTTATTATTTATGTCTGCCGCCAACGAACTTTCCAATAAAACTAACCAAAAAGTCGAGCAGCAACCCCCTTTATCTCTTGATTCTGAGTCTCTCTCTGCTTCTGAAACTGAAGACCAGCCCCTACTTTTTCAGGCTATTGGTACCCTCTATGGGAAACCCCATCAAGAAGAGGAAGGAAAATTTGCCCTCACCATCGCAGGAAAAAATTATAGTTTGTTTTTTCCTGGCTATCGCTACAAAGCTTGGCTGAAACAATATAGCAATTCCCCTGAAAGTCCTGTCTATCTAAGGGTTTATCCTAAGTGCTTGCTAATTCCTAGAAAAGATCCCATTATTCGCTTCCAAGTTGCTGCCTGGGGAGACGAAAATCAGTGGGAAGAAAGCCCAGGAATGTTTAAGTTTCGAGGAATTTGGCAATTTGTTCCCCAATTAAGAACGCCAGTTATCTCTATCTATAGAAATTCTAATGCTACCGATCCTCAAGGCAAATTTAAAGCATCTCATCTTCCTGTCTTGATGCGTCGCAATGATGATTCGCGTCCTTTCAAGTTTAATCCCAAAATCCCTAAGGAACAGTTACCTAAACGGTGGTTTATTCAAGCTATGTTTAAGTTCATTCCTTCTCGAAATTGTTGGGGGTGGGTTGAAGATCTTGAACTACCGACCGAGAAGATTCCTCGCTATCGAAAGCCGATCAAACCCGCTGGGGACAAGTCCCCTAGCCAAGGGAACAAAAAACCGCCGATTAAACTTCAGCAATCAGACAAGCCTAGTCCAGTGATCGAGAAAAAACCAACGGAAAGACCAATGGAAGTCACTGAACAAAAAAAACCAATGGAGCAACCGATGATAACCTCTGAAAAAGAGGAATCCAAACCCCTTATTCTTACTAGATCTCAAATGGCTGAACAATTAGGAATTAGTGATTCAACTCTCTATAAACGGATTTCTCAAGCCAAGCAAAACTCCGATCCTCCTACGATTGAGTTGAATAATCAACAATGGTACTATGTCGATAATCCGACGGGGAAAGGTAAGGTTTTTGAACGAAAGGCTTAAGTTTAGGCTTAAATTTGAAATCATGAGAAATAAGTAGAGCTTGTTGGATGAAGTGACATCCTGCCGACCTGACAGAAAGATTGGAGAATGTAGATTGCAGATTTAAGATTGAATGAGAACAAGCCATTTATTTCGGCATTGGTAAATCTAAAATCTTCCCTCAACAATCAACAATAAATGAGGGCGCGGGGTCGGAATTATTTCCGACCTTTAAGCCGCCCGTCTTAAATCTACAATCAACCCTCCCAAGCCCACGTACTTCAGTCGTGGGTACAATCTACAATCGGCAATCTGCAATCCTTTGACCAACCCAAGCATAGAGGGGCAACTCTCAGTTGAAAGCTAAAAACCCTTTCCTTTAATGGGAAAGGGCAACTAGGAATCAATGAAAAATTTTAACCATGTAAAGATTGATTAAGTTTATAGTTTAGTTCCACAGACAGGACAAAAGTGATGGGTGGTCGGGTTCTTCTCCCCACAATGGGTGCAGTAGATTAGTTCAATGGCCTGCTGAGATGTTTTTTGCTCTGGTAAACCAAGCATCTGGGCGTTGCTCTTTCCTGGGGCTACCATGGGGTAACAATTTTCATCTCTCGTCACATGGACATCCATTAATACCGGTCCGTCATAGGCTAACATTTGAGCGATCGCCTCTGATAGTTCACCGTGTTCTCGCACAGTTAGTCCTTTCACTCCAAATGCTTGTGCTAAGAGTTCAAAATCGGGCATTCCTGTTTGCATATTTGAGGAGGAGTACCTTTCTCCATAAAAGGTCTGTTGCCACTGACGCACCATTCCCTGCCAACCATTATTAATAATAATTGTTTTGACATTTATTCCATATTGTGATAAAGATGCTAATTCTTGAAGATTCATTTGAAAACTAGCGTCTCCACTAATACAAATTACCTCTTCTTCAGGAACCGCTACTTTAGCCCCCATAGCGGCGGGCATTCCGTAACCCATTGTTCCTAGTCCTCCACTAGAAATCCAACGACGAGGTCCATTTTTCAGGAACTGGGCAGCCCACATTTGATGTTGTCCTACATCGGTTGTGTAATAGGCATGGGGAGCTTGACGACCGACTTCAACAATCACTTCTTGCGGAGAAATACTATGGTCGTAGTGAGGAACAATCAGGGGGTATTCTTCTCGCCAACGATTAATCCTAGCCAACCAAGGTTTCGTGGTTTCCGCATCGGTGGGAAAATCCAATTCTCTGGCTCGTTGTAGGAGTTGTTCTAAGACACGACGTACATCGCCGACGATAGGAACATTAGGGGTGCGATTTTTGCCCACTTCTGCTGGATCGATATCGATGTGGATTACCTTAGCATGGGAGGCAAATTCATCGAGTTTCCCTGTTACCCGATCATCAAATCTTGCTCCTACCGCAATTAAGAGGTCACATTCACTCACGGCAAAATTAGCATAGGCGGTTCCGTGCATCCCTAGCATGGCTACGGAGAGGGGGTGGTGTTCATCAAAGGCTCCAATTCCCATTAAAGTCGTTGTTACAGGAATTTGAAACCGTTCGGCCATTTCTTCAACTTGGGCGTGAGCATTGGCGGCGATCGCTCCCCCACCTACATAAAGTAACGGACGTTGGGCTTCTTCAATCAGGTGTAACGCTGCATCAATCTGACGAGGATTTCCCTTGACCGTGGGGCGATATCCTGGTAGTTTAACTTGTCCAGGGTCAACGGGGACATAATCACACTCTTCGATTCCCACATCTTTAGGAACATCAATTAACACCGGACCTGGCCGTCCTGTACTGGCAATATGGAAGGCTTCAGCAACGATTCTAGCCATATCTTGAGCGCGGCGAACCACATAGGAATGTTTCACCAGGGGTAGAGTAATGCCAAAAATATCGGTTTCTTGGAAGGCATCGCTACCAATGGCTGCCCGTCCGACTTGGCCAGTCACAATGACCATGGGAATAGAATCCATGTGTGCCGTGGCAATTCCTGTTACTAAATTAGTTGCCCCTGGCCCTGATGTTCCGAAGCAAACCCCTACTTTCCCTGTTGCACGAGCATAACCATCGGCTGCGTGAGCGGCTCCTTGTTCGTGTCTTACCAGGAAATGTTCTATATCTCCTCTAGCTTCAGCCCGATAGAGTTCATCATAAATCGGTAGGATAGCTCCTCCTGGATAGCCAAAAATATGTTTAACTCCGTGACGAACTAGGCTATCGATTAGGACAAAGGCTCCCGTTCTCCGTTGGGGAGTCCCAGGTAAAGGTGAAGTTATTTTCTCAATTGAAGAAACCACAGGGCACACCGTCTCACTTAATTTTCTATAATTTCCATTTTAGTTTCGTTGCTTTGGATGCAACATAAAAAAGATCAACTCAGCTAAGCTTCTTTGGGTTAATGGCTTATCATTGTTGATGAAGGCTATCAAGGTAGGATCTTTAGTCTGTCAGGATCATGTGTATTTTCCCAAACAATCCCTCATTAAACTCTAAATTAATGGTTAAGGTTATTATCTTAGCTTTTTCTGACAATGACCCCTAAACTGTAATCTTTTGTTACAAATAGACTGGAAATAAAGATTAAAAATTGATTGTTAAAATAGTCCAATTTTTTATGGCTAATTGTCCCCACTGTTCTCAAAATATTGATAGTCAAGCGATTCGCTGTCCCCATTGCCATCAAATTCTTAAAGCTTATGGACATCCAGGTATTCCTTTATATCAAGCTAATGAGGACGAGTTTTTATGCGATCGCTGTTTATATCATGAGGATGATACTTGCACTTATCCCCAACGTCCCTATGCCAAAACCTGTACCATATACCATGATAAATCTCAACCGTTAGTCTTTGAGCCTCCCCTTCCTTTAGTGTCTACTAATCCTCTTAAAGCATTACAATTATGGTGTTCTCGTTATCGGGGATTATTGTTAATAATTGGTTTGATTATCCTGAGTTTAGTTTTTGCATTATTACAATAATAGCGACTATCGTTTCAAAGCTAATGTTAATCCATCAGCAATAGGAACTAGACTAATATTAACCCTCAAGTCGTTATGAATTTTATCATTTAAAGCTCGTATCTTTTTAGTTCGGTTATCTTGTTCAGCTTGCTCAGCAACTTTACCTCCCCACAATACATTATCAATAGCAATTAACCCCCCAGGACGAACTAATTTTAATACCTGCTCATAATAATTGTCATAGTTACTTTTATCTGCATCAATAAACGCAAAATCGAATGTATTACTTTGTCCTTCAGCGATTAATTTATTTAAGGTTTCTGAGGCTGGTGCAAGGCGTAAATCTATCTTATGGGAAACCCCTGCTTTTTCCCAGTAACGACGGGCGATCGCCGTATATTCTTCACTCACATCACAGGCTATTACTTTACCATCATCAGGAAGAGCTAAGGCAACCACTAAGGAACTGTATCCTGTAAATACTCCTACCTCTAGGGTTTTTTTTGCTCCCATTAACTCCACTAATAATGACATAAGTTGTCCTTGTTCGGGGGCAATTTGCATTCTCGCCATCAGATGGTTAGCTGTTTCTTGACGCAGTTCTTTTAAAATTTGGGTTTCTCTGACAGAAATCGATTGTAAATATCGATATAGTTTTGAATCAAATCTCAGGGTTTGGTTAGCCATAATTTGAGTTTAAAAAACCAACTATTAACTATTCACTATTAACTATTCACTATTTTTCCTCCTCCCACAATGGTAACAATTTCTAAGCGATCGCCTGTTTTTAATTGGGTGTTATCCCAATATTGACGATGTAGGATTTCTCCGTTATATTCTACTGCCACTAAACGAGGATTTAATCCCATTTGTTCTAACAGTTGGGGTAAAGTGGTATCAGGGGAACAAGTCGCTGGTGTTCCGTTAACTTGTAGAGTTATTTGGGATAAGGTACTCATGTAATAGTCCTGTTATTATTATGAACAATTTTTGAAAACCCAACAAAAAAGATGACTGTTTTTTAAAGATTATTTCATCAATTTACTGCTAATTTTTTGAGTAATTCTTGAGTAGTAGTAGTGGGATTATCTGCTTTCATGATAGCGCGAACAACAGCTACTTGTTTAGCCCCTGCGTTAATAACTTCATGAACATTTTCTAGATCAATTCCTCCAATAGCAAACCAAGGGATAGGGGAGTTTTTTTGCGCATAATCAACATAATCTAAACCGGCGGGGGGTTTTCCTGGTTTTGTTGGCGTAGCATAGACAGGACCGACCCCAATATAATCTGCCCCTTCAGCTATCGCTTTAGTCATTTCTTGGGGATTTGTTGTAGAACGTCCGATAATTCGGTTAGGTCCCAAAACTTGTCTTGCTAGGGCAATTGGGATGTCTTGTTGCCCTAAATGTACCCCATCTGCACTAACGGCTAATGCTAGATCAACCCGATCATTCATAATAAATAAAGCATTATAATCATGACATAATTGACAGAGCTTTTTGGCTATTTCTAATTTAATAATATCATCAACATTTTTTTCTCTATATTGAACTAAAGTCAAACCACCTTTCAAAGAAGCTTCAACAATTGACAAGAAATTTTCTGACGGAGAAGTTACTAAATAAAGTAGAGATTTTTTAAGTTTTTGATAACGATTATGGGTTAATAAATTGCTTTCTAGAGTATAAACTTGATAACGAATATTTTTAAAAGCAATGCCCATCTCAGGGTGATAAAGTTTACCATATTCTTCTAAGACTCTTAAGGCTTCTTGAATACGGCATAAATTAGCTTGTAAGAGATGATCAACACTACTACGAGTTTCTTCGTGGGGATGGGATAAGGTGGTTCCAGGATCATTTGGTGTATCTCTAGCCATGCGTAATTCTGGGGTATGCCAACGAGCAACTTCTTGACGCATTTGCTTACATTCTTCGGCTAATTGACTATTTTCTAAGCCAAAGCGACACCATTCTTCGATAATTCTTAATCCTTCTCTGGCGCGATCAAGATTAGCATCTAGAATACGAGTAATAGACAAAGTTGTCTTACTTTCTTGAGTCATAAAATTTTAATCATTAAATAATTTCAATGTCTGACACTTAAATCCAAAGCAGCATCCAATTATTATCCTAAATTTTCTTGAAGATTTATGGTATATTCTTTGAATCTTTCTAAATCAGCTTGAATCGTTGACTCGACGATTTTTCCTAAAAATAGATTATCCATCAATTGACCTAACCAACCAGGAATAGAATAAGCAATCGTTAAACGAACAATACTTTTACCATGACGATCATAAAATCTCACTGCACCACGATTTGGTAATCCATCAACCGATTCCCATTGTATAATTTGATGAGAAACTAACTTTAGAATTCTCGATAACCAAGTAAATTCAAAACCACTACTCGCTAATTTCCAACGAGATAATTCGGGTTCATCTTCTAATACTTGAACTGATTCGATCCACTTCATCCAACGAGGCATTTGTTCGAGATCTGACCAGAGACTCCAAACTAAGTCAATGGGGGCATCTACTTCAACTTGTACGCTATGTTCTAACCAATTAGACATTCTAGATCAAGATTAATTATTAATTAAAGTAGGGTGGGCAATTCCCACCGCATCCAATATTCTAACGAACCGTGACAGGTTGGGTTTTATTTTTAAGGTTTTCTGCTTTTCCTAAAATAACTTTTGCTGCTTGTTTTCCTGAAATGGTTGCCCCTTCCATGCTATCGATGTAATCTTGCTGGGTATAACTTCCTGCGAGGAAAAAGTTAGAGATAGGGGTATTTTGAGTTGGACGATAGGGGTCCATTCCGGGGGCTTCCCGATACAAAGATTGAGCTAATTTAACCACACTATACCAAGTCATTTTTAAGTTACGGGATGAAGGAAATAATTGATAAACTTGGTTTAAAACATGGTTGGCTATCACCTCATTTTTCTCTTTAATAAATGGATCACCAGGGGTTAAGACTAATTGTAATAAAGATCCTTGTCCTTCTTTATAATAATCCCCAGGACTGGCTAAGGCTAAATCAGCAAAACAGGAGAAGTCAGCATCAGGAGTGTAGAGTAAATTATCTAGTCCAGCTGCTTCTTTTAATTGTTCTCGTTTTTGAGAATCATGTAATTCTGTTACCCAACCATCAAAACGTAATTGAACTGTTGCCACTGGAACTGCTTCCAACTTATAAATATTGTCAAACAGCGACCATTTGCGCCAGTTTTGAGGAATCAATCGTTGAATCCCAGGGACATCACAAGCACAAACATAAGCATCGGCGGTGATGGTTTCTTCGGTTTCTCCTTTAGCAATTACAAGCCCTGTAACTTGAGTTTTATTATCACTTTCTTGGAATAAAATTTCTCTGACACGCCGTCTTGTATGAATTTTCGCTCCTCTGGTTTCAAGATAATTTAAAATCGGTTTGTGAAGGTATTCATGGGGAGAACCTTCTAACATTCTTAACACCGATGCTTCGGTTTTGGTGGCAAAAAATAGGAAAATTGTTAACATACAACGGGCTGATATATTTTCCGTATCAATAAACCCTAAAGCATAAGCAATGGGGTTCCACATTTTCTTAAGACTGCCATTATTTCCCCCATGTTGACGAAACCAGTCAGCGAAACTAATAGCATCGAGTTTCCGAATAGTTTTCATTGCCCCGTCAAAATCTACTAACCCCCGTACAATAGGACTAATTCCTAACGCTAAGGAGTTAGACGCTTTATCAACGGTAGAGAGTTGGGAAGTGGTAAAAAAGGCTTTTAACCCATTAAACGGCGCACCGGTGAGGAAACGAAAGTCTAATTCTCCAACCCGTCCTCCTTCATTAATAAAGGTGTGGGTATGTTCTTTCAGGCGTAAATTCTGACTTGCCCCTACTTTGTCCATTAAAGCAAAGAGGTTGTAATAGCAGCCAAAAAAGACGTGCAACCCCATTTCAACGTGATTACCGTCATTATCTACCCAACTGCCTACTTTTCCCCCAACAAAAGGGCGAGATTCAAAGATTTCTACTTCACAACCGGCATCAACTAAATCAATAGCCGTAGCCAGTCCCGCTAACCCTGCGCCAACGATCGCAACTCGCATTCCGTTTTCCTTAATTTCTTTATGATATCTTTACATATTTTAACGGATGAGCGATCGCTATCTCAAAGTGTCTTTAAAAGAACTCCCTGATCTATCGATGGTGAGGTGTTTAGAGATCAGTCAGTTTTCACCTAAGACGCTAGAAGCAACAATTGACAAGGGTTTCAGATATAAAAATAGTTTTATGTGCATAAACATCGGTGTTCAGTCCTAATTAATCAACAGATCAAATACTTAGCTTGGAGAGAATTAAATCATGAAATTTAAGTCACAAAAATTCTTAGGGATTATTTCAGGTATTACTTTACTTAGTGCCAGTGTTCAATGTGTTGTCTTAGCAGATGGATTAAACTTAACTCAGCCTAATGCTGCTCCTTGTAATCCCCAAAATGGGTCTCAAGGACTTAGTCTAACCCAAGCAAATGTCTGTAGTGATAAAATTTCTCTAGAAAACGCGACAGGACTTAATATATACTATGATTTTGGAAGTAAAGAAGATCAATATATTCCTAGGAACAAAACAACAACTTGGACTTTGAAAGGATCAAATCGTTCTAAAAGAATTATACTAATTGATGAAAACATTAATATGCCAGGAATTCAAAAGAAAAAATATAATGTATATTCTGGAAAGAATTACGTTTTTCGCTTACAAGGAAATAGAATTATCTTGTATAGTAAGTAAAATAATTCCTTGACTATCTGTCCTGTGGGGATACTAAGGAGTATTCCCGCAAGGCAGCAATAAAATTCCAGGGGGACGAGTTAGTTATCAAAAACTATTAAGATACATTTTCAAACCCTAGCTTAATGCCCCTAGCAAGGCGTAAATTGAGTAACAGTGATAGAAGACTAAAGCAAAAATCCTATGACCCCTTTGACAACAGACCCAACCACAACTCAAAAACCGTCCCTTCCCCCTGAAGATGCACAGAAAAGGGTTAGTCAGTTTATGAAAGACCTACAAGATGAAATCTGCGCCAAACTCGAAGAAGTTGATGGTCAAAGCAAATTTCGTCAAGATAGCTGGGAAAGGGAAGAAGGAGGAGGAGGACGTTCTCGTGTTCTTCGTGATGGTGGTGTATTAGAACAAGGGGGAGTCAACTTCTCAGAAGTCTGGGGGAAACAGTTACCTCCGTCTATTCTGAAACAACGACCAGAAGCCGCCGGACATGGATTTTATGCCACAGGAACCTCTATGGTTCTCCACCCTCGTAACCCCTATATTCCAACGGTTCACCTCAATTATCGTTATTTTGAAGCGGGGCCTGTCTGGTGGTTTGGAGGGGGAATTGATTTAACCCCTTATTATCCTTTTGCTGAAGATGCAGCCCATTTTCACCGCACCCTCAAACAAGCGTGTGACAAACATCATCCTGAATATTATCCTGTTTTTAAACCCTGGTGTGATGAATATTTTTATCTTAAACACCGCCAAGAAATGCGCGGAGTTGGGGGCATTTTTTTTGATTATCAAGATGGCCTAGATCCTTTATATCGCGGTCCTCATCCAGACAAAGCAGCGTCTCTCTATAGTAATCAATTACCTCCTTTAGAAACTCGTAATTGGGAAGACCTTTTTGCCTTTGTCAATAGTTGTGGACAAGCATTTTTACCGGCTTATGTTCCTATTGTAGAAAAACGACGCAATACGGAATACGGAGACAGAGAACGTCAATTCCAATTGTATCGACGGGGACGTTATGTTGAGTTTAATTTAGTCTATGACCGAGGGACTATTTTTGGATTACAAACTAATGGTCGTACAGAGTCAATTCTCATGTCTTTACCGCCGTTGGTTCGTTGGGAATATTGTTATACTCCTGAACCCAATACGCCTGAATCTGAATTATATGAAACGTTCTTAAAACCTCAAGATTGGGCTAATTGGAAGTAAATTCACTAAGTCAGTAGGGAATTCATATCTTATCCCCTACTAATACGATTTTTGACCAGGTTGTCAATAGGATCACCATGCCATCGGTTAACCATTAATCATCATTACAATTTGTTCAATACCACTATGCGCTTGTCAATAAGTGCAGGATAATTAAAGTGGAAGTCAATAGCTTCTTCCTTGATAAATGTCTTCAAGCTTGAGAGGAGAACGATTTAGTGTTGTCTACCCCCTATTGTTTTAACAAATTGGTCTGCCAGAATACGGTGAGGAGGTGAGTTATGTTGCAAACAATTCAACCCAATGTCCGCTACTCAATCGATGTTATTAAAGAAGAAGCCCGTCAATTAGTCCGTGAAGGGTTACTGTCTCGTCAACAGCCTATTTACACCCTATGCAAATATATCCCCCCTCGTGAATGGCCAGAGGTAGAGTGTGAGTTAGAAAGACATGATTATTTACTGAGGGATCGTATTATTGACTTATTAAGCCAAGAAACTTGGAAAGAAGATTAGATGATAACCTTCCCTTAAGACGGGATAAGATTAAAGCTAAGAACGATGATCGATGGTTAAAGGAGATATTCAAGGGATCAAAGATTCACGTATCTTACCTGTTTTTAGCTTAAGAGGGGAGGTTTTCTCAATTATGAACGGGCTATCTAATATTTATCTGGAACAATCAGCCGTTATTCCCTATCGTTTTCGTGATAATCAGCTTGAAATTTTATTAATTACCTCCCGTAAACGCAAACGTTGGATTATTCCTAAAGGCATTATAGAACCTAACATGACTCCCGAAGAATCAGCCGCAAAAGAAGCATTGGAAGAAGCAGGAGTTAACGGAAAAGTTTCAAGCAAATTAATCGGGACTTACACTTATCCCAAGTGGGGGACAACTTGTCGCGTAAAAATTTTTCCTTTAGCCGTAGACACAGTTTATATTGATTGGTTAGAAGGTTCTTTTAGAAAACGACAATGGGTTAACCTAGAAGAAGCGATTAGACGGGTTCAAGAAGTAGAAGTCAAAACAACCTTAGCTAAATTGCCTGATTATATCCCATAATAGTCAGAGGTTATTTATCACTAAAATGTTAAGCTAAATAGTCTAAGATTTTGGGTTTTTAGTAAGCGTAGAAATTACAAAATGAGGAACTAGAATTATTTCATTTCTTATAAATAAATTATAAAAATTAATTCCCCTTGCCTCTTGTCTACACTTTAACTATCAATTTATCATTCTCACTCTAGAAGAGCCTAAAAAAATCAAAATTGCTCCTTTTATTCTCCAATAATGTCTGAATTATCTGAGCGATATTTCTTAATAATATCACGTAACGCTTCTGTGGAATCTCCTGAAATTAAATGAGCAGGAAAATCTTGTCCTTGACTGATATAATGAACATAAGAAGATTGAAGATACGGGCGGTAATCTTGATTATTAGCAATATAGATTTCAAAAAAAGCTAACATTGTTACATTGGTATAATTATCGAGTAACACTGGACTTGGTAGGGTTAAATTAGGAACAGTATCAATCATATCCGTTAACCCTGCATCTAGTTGAGAAAAGTCAACATGGGCTTGACCTTCTTGCAATAAAAGATAACGATTTTCAGTCGTTAACCAAGGGAAAGATCGCGCCTGTTCAAAAACAAAAGGGGTGGCTGGATCATAATTCCCTGCACCGATAAAGGTGGGAATTTTTATTTGACTTAATCCTTGTTCACCAAAAATACTCGCATTAACGGGATTAATTGCATAAACAGCTTTTATTCTTTCATCTCGAAAATTATAAGTTTCCCGTTCTAATTTCAAAGCACGACATTGAAGCAGTAAAGCAGTATTTAACTTCCCTAATTCTATGTTGCAATCTTCTTCAAGTCCTTCAAAATCTAACGTTGCTCCGGCTAAAGCTAAGACGGTATATCCGCCAAAAGAATGACCGAAAACCCCGACATTTTCTAAGTCTAATTTTCCACCAAATTCAGTAATATTACGCCGTTCCAATTCATCTAACGTATAACTAACATCCAAGGGACGATTAATAAATTCATCAAGATAAAAAATCTCCCTGGTATAACCTTCTAACAAGTCTTGAAGATGTTGGGTATCACTCCCTGGGTGTTGGGGAAGGGCGACAACATAACCATAGGACGCTAAATGTTCAGCCCGTTTGGCAAAATCTTCGGGTCTAGAACTTAAGCCGTGAGAAATAATTACCACAGGGGTTTGACCATCGCGCCATTGTTGGGGTCGATAAACGTCAACATAAAATTTCCGTCCTCCCCATTGGGTATCCCGTTTTCTATCTCGCAAAATCCAACGTTGAGGTTTTTCTACTTTAAATGGGCCTGGTTGTCGGATATCAGGTAATTGAGAATAATCGATAGGCTGGGCGTTTTGAGCTTCAATTTCTGACAGGTTCGCTACTGCTTCACTAAACAGATAAGTTCCCTCAACAATGACCTCAATTTGTTGAGATAACCGTAGAGCTTTTTTTAGGTCAATTTGCATATTAGTAGGGAGTTTTTTAAGAACATTAATCAGCCTTAATCCTTCAGGGTCAAAGGCGGCTTGAACTAACGATCCTCGGAGGGGATATTTTCCATTACGTCCCCCTTGAATATTAATAACACCTCCAAAATAATCTATCAGACGTTCCCCTTCATCAGTACGAAGAAAACGAGATATTATCACCGGATCAATCTCTACCGGTGTAATTAATGCTTCTCGAAATTGTTTCTTTTCTTCCTCTGTCGCCCCTACGATATCGAGATAAAAAGCCAAGTTTTTATCTATTTTTCCTTCTTTAGCAAAGGTTTCTAAGGATTTAACCCGCACTGAGAGATTAATCGCATCATATAATAAATATATTGTCTCAGCCCCCTGAACGGGAGCAGCTAGGGTCAGAGTTGCTGTACTGAAAGCTAAAGTTGATAACCAATGAACGAAGGAAATGTGAGGAAATTTCATCTGAGAATGTCTAACACAATCTGAATCTTTATATATTTTAATATAAATGGCTATTTTTATCAGATATTCTAGTTAATGCTTTCAACTAAATTTTACAAACAATCTCTAAAACCTTAATTTGGCTAAGTTGAAGAGTAACCATTGTACCTCTGATCTAAGTTGATTTTATTTGATTAAATTGCTTAATTATTAAACTGACTAAATAAGCAATGCCAGAAATCAAAATAATTGTTGCTCCTGACGTTAAATTAAAATGATAAGATAATCCTAGACCTAATGTTGTAAAAATACTTCCTAAAATAATAGCACCGATCATTATTTGTTTGATATCTTGAAGAAATTGCCCAGCAATAGCCGCCGGAATTGTTAACAAAGCAATCACCATAATTAATCCGACAATCTGCATTACCATTACTACTGTTAACCCAATCATTCCTACTAACATAAGATAAATAGCATCGACAGGAAGATTACGGGTTAGGGCAAAAATTGGATCAAAAGAAATGGCTAATAATTCTTTATAAAATAATGATACTATTAAGATAATTATAATATCCAATCTTAGCATAATCAAAATATTTTCTTTTGATACTGTTAGAATACTCCCAAATAAATAGCTCATTAAATCAGCTTTGTAACCTGGGGTTAAATCGACTAAAATGATTCTGATCGCCATTCCCAAAGCCCACATTACACCAATTAAAGTATCTGCCCTTTGTTGAGTTTTTCGGGCTACCCAACCCATTCCTAAGGCTGCAACTAATGCAAAGATAATTGCCCCTAAAACTGGGTTAAAACGATAAAAATAACCTAATCCAATACTCCCATAGGCAGCGTGGGCAATTCCGCCACTGATAAAAACGATACGGTTAACAAAGACCAGTTTACCGATGATACCGCAAGCAATACTAACTAATAGTCCTGCTATGATAGCATTGCGCATGAATTTCTCGAAAATCAAGGGATTTTCACAAAATAAGGACTCCCTACGGTCGGTTTTATTTGTTGGTCGCAATTCATCTCCCGTTAAGCTCCTACCCTCCCTGTAACGGGAGTCCTCTTGCTCCATTTAAGATAGATTTTTTAAGGTGTCTCCAATTCCTGTAGGTAATAGTTGTTTAATTTTATGTTGATTAATCAATACCTTACCTAAATTTGCTTCTGCGACTTTCTTAATATCATCAGTTCAGTAGATTGTAGGTCAAATTTCTCACCATTATTTTATCTTCAAATACAACAATATTATACTTGATATTAATAATAATTTAGTTAACCAATCTCCCCATTGAACGTATAAAGTTTGGCTATCACTGCGATAAATTGTCCCCTGATGTAATTGATAAGAATTAATATCAGATATCCATAAAGTTTGACCACGGGGATTAACAATGGCAGAATATCCTGTATTAGTTGCTCTTGCCATCCATTTACCCGTTTCAATGGTTCTAATGATATCTTGAGCATGATGTTGGGCGGGCATTGCTTCACTATAATGAGCATTATTAGACGCTGTAATCATAAATTCTCCTCCCATTTTTGCTTGACGGCGAAAATGTTGACTAAACGCTGATTCATAGCAAATTCCGACAATTGCTTGACCAAAAGGAGTCTTAAAAATTTGATTGCTATTCCCTGCTTTTAAATGACTATCTAAAGGAGAAAGTCGCTCAATAATTTTGCCTAGAATATTTTCAAAAGGGATATATTCTCCCAGGGGAACTAATTTAACTTTATCAAAACGGCTTAATATTTTTCCTTCGGCTGACACCGAAAATAAGCTATTAGTATAACTGGTGTTTTCCCGACCAAATGCTCCCAATAAAACAGGGACTTTTTGTCTTAAAATTTCAGAATAAAAAGGACTATTAATTACAATATAATTCCAGTCAAAGGGTAATGCTGTTTCTGGGGTTATAATCAAATCAACTCCCTGATCAGCTAAGGTTTTATAACCATTTGTGTAGCCTTGAATTGCTTTTTGTAACCCCCCAGGATAAAGTTTTATCGTATTGGGAATGTTTCCTTGAATAATTCCCACTTCTATAGCATTACTGTCTGATTTTGACATTGGTATTTCATATAAATAAAATCCCATTAGATGTAAGCTAAATAAACTAATAATAGCTATTATAAAAAGAGTTAAAGATTGATAATTATATTGATTAAATTTAAGCCAGTTACATAGATTAATTCCTTTTGATTTTAGTTTATTTCGCTGCAGTAGAATAATGCTTTCTGCGAGGAATCCATTAACAGCAACAATGACAGAAGTGACGGTGGAAAAACCTGAAAATTGACTGAGTTGTAAAATAGCTAAATTATCAGGACTTTGGGTATAGGAAAGAGAAGTCCACCATAAAGGACTTTGACTCCAAATAGATTCCAACAAACACCAGATGGCTACGCCAAAAATTACCCTTAAACAAGCATTAATTAAAGTATTTTTAAAATAAATGTTTCTATATTTTAAACTATCAAAAAATCGAATTATTAATGACCAAGTAACAACTAATACCGCTCCCCAAAGGGTAATAAATAGCCAACAAAAAATAGCAATTAATAAACTAGCAAGCCAAGGAACTCCCATCCAAGTCATGGGATGAATTCCGGTAATCCAAAATAAAGCTAAGCCATGATAACCTAGTCCCCAAGAGAAAGCACTCCAGGTTTTCTGATTAAAAATGAAAGATTTTATCCTTGGTTTTTCTTCAAATCTATTAATATGTTGATAACTTTTAACCGTTAAAAACCATAGAGGAATTAAAGCGAACCATGCTAAATAAAAAGCTGATAGGGGAGCCGTTGCTAAGGCCATGAAGATCCCACTCAAAAAAGCTATAATTACTGGCATATTAGAAAATTAGTATGGTCACTTATGATTTTATTTTGGCAGGTAAATAGTTATTGATAATTTGACGATAGTGACTTTTTTGTTTAATGCCACCGATGTGTTCTAGTAATTCTTTATCTTTAAAAAATTGGACAGTAGGAGTCCCCATTACCTGAGCATTGTGGGCAATTTCGGGATCAGCTTCGATATCGATTTCTACAAAGTGTATTTTTTCTTCATATTCATCAACAACCTTATTTAAAATCGGTTTTAGGGTATGACATGGGCCGCAGCTAGGAGCAATATATTTAACCATAATTAAGCGATCGCTTTCATGGAATAATTTTCGTAGGGCATATCCTCCTATATGACGGGTTTTTTGAATATTAAAGGTTTCTGCTGTATCTGCAAGGGAATCTGACGACTCTTTATCTTTATATTCTTTTGTTTCGGGAGTTTTCTCGTCTTCTTGAATTAGATTACGCTCCGATAGCCATCGTTCTGCCTCTAAAGCTGCCATACAACCTGTTCCTGCCGCCGTCACTGCTTGACGATATTCATGATCTTGCACATCTCCGGCTGCATACACCCCTTCGCGGTTGGTTTTGACTGTTCCTGGTTGAACCACGACATAACCCCCATCAGTCAAGTCTAACTGTCCTTGAAACAAGTCTGTATTAGGAGTATGACCAATGGCGTAAAATAGACCTCTAACCTTTAATGTTCCATTTTTTCCTATTTGATTGTTACGAATTTTTAGCCCTTCAATTTGAGAATTATTAGGGATAACACCTAGGACTTCTGTATGCCAATGAATTCTGATTTTGGGATGGTTGAGGACTCGATGTTGCAGGGTTTTACTAGCTCGCATTTCCCCTCGACGGACTAGGAGATGAATTAGTGAGCCATATTTAGTTAAATAAAGGGCTTCTTCTGCTGCCGTATCTCCGCCTCCGACAATGGCAAGTTCTTGATTTTTAAACATTGGGGTTGCTCCGTCACAGATAGCACAGGCAGAAATTCCCCGACTCCAAAACTTGTCTTCATTAGGAATTCCCAAACGTTTAGCCGTCGCCCCTGTCGCAATAATCAGACTATGGGTTAATATTTCTCGTTCGGTTGAACGCACTTTGAAAGGGCGTTGACTTAAATCCACTTCCACCACATCTTCGGCATAACATTGGGTTCCCCAACGTTTTGCTTGCGCCCTCATCCGTTCCATTAATTCAGGGCCGGTAATGCCTTCAGGAAACCCTGGAAAATTTTCTACCTCTGTCGTGGTCATTAGTTGTCCACCGCGAACGCCTCCGACCTGAAACCCTTCAAAAAGAAGGGGTTTTAATTTAGCCCGTCCTGCATAAATCGACGCTGTATAACCTGCAGGACCTGAACCAATAATGACTAAGTTTTCTATAACTGTATTAACCATCTTTAAATTTCGGTAAGGTAACTTAAGAATTCCAGGCTAAGTAAGGTAATTGACTGGCAGTTTCCCGAATTTGATCTATATTTTGCACGAGTTGTCCGCAGCTATCCCAAGTTCCCCCTAGGAGCATTTGCCGAGATCCTTCTCCCATATTAATCGGAGCCACCCAGTCCTGGGCGTGAATTTTCATGTCGGTCAAATCGAGGGTAATTTCTTGTTGAGGGTTGTTTTGAATTAAGGTTTGTAGTTGTTTAATCTGGTCTGGTTCGCCTGTCACACAAGGAATCCCGTTAGCGATACAATTACCAAAAAAGATCTCAGCAAAACTTTCTCCAACAATGGCTTGAATTCCCCATCGAATGATTGATTGCGGGGCGTGTTCTCTCGATGAACCACAGCCAAAGTTAGCGTTAACAACAAGGATTTTAGCGTCCTGGTATTGAGGAAGATCAAAAGGATGTTGTCCTTTGAGTTGGGCGCGATCATCAGCGAAAACTTGTTCTCCTAAACTGTCAAAGGTGACGCAACGCAAAAACCGCGCAGGAATGATGCGATCAGTATCAATATCATCTCCTATTACAGGTATTCCCGATCCTGAAACTGTTTGTACTTGGCTCATTGATTATCTCCTATGGTATCTATTTACGAGCAATAACAAAGAAAGTCGTGATGTCCTGCCAAACACCTTTATCTGTGGCTAAGGATTCAATTTCTTGATCATACGCTTTTTTTAATGTTTTTAGTTGTTGGTCTGATAGCAATGATAGGGGATTTCCTTTGGGATTAATCCACATTCTATTACCTTGCCACCACTGTTTGGCTTCTTCTAAACTAATATGAGATCCTAACTGTTCTGTGATAATTTTAATTTCCTTAAATCCCGCTTTTTCTAATAAATCATAGCATTTGTCAGGAGTTCCTAATTCTTGATTCCAATGGGGAAGTTTTATTTCATATATTTTAGCACATATATTAACAATAATTGGAGTCAAAAAAGCTTCTTCTGAATAACAAGAAAAAGAAATAATTCCTTTGTTTTTTACCCAAGAATACCATTGATTTAAGGTGGCAGAAATATTAGTAAACCAAGGAAGTGCTGATGAACATAGAATCAGATCAAAACTATTCGGTAAAAACGATAAATAATCAACATCTGCTTGCCTGATTTCAATATTTTTCAAGCCAAGTTTTTTGATTTTTTTCTTGGCTGTATCCAACATTCCTGGGGAAAAATCTACCCCAATAATTTTACCTGTATTTTCTAACTTTTTAGCTGCTTCAATGGCAGCAATTCCTGTTCCTGTGGCAACATCTAAAATAATTTGTCCTTTTTCGATAGGTGTTAATTCAACTAGTCGTTTTCCCCGATGATAGCTATAGTCAGTATCGTAGTTATTTTGGCGATTGTTAAAAAAGGTAGTAACTTGTTTTTTATATTGATCATAATTAATGCGATCGCCCATTAATTTATTCCTAAGAATTGACAATTTTTGAGTTTTAAATCTCCCCCACTCTCTTGATAAGAATGGGGAAATGAATAGGGATTATTAATTATAAGGCTCCGGCTGCCGTTTGGTCTAATACTCCAGAACCTAAATGACTGGTTAAATTAATCGCTTGTAACACAGGCTTTCCCTTGATTCCTTGAGGATAATCAATCACACTAACGCCTCCATTTCCCTGTTTAACATTCCAAAAATTAGTAGTTTTTAGCCCTAATAAATAGCACAAAATAACTTTATTAATAGCATCATGGGCAACCACAATACCGGTTTTAGATTCAGGAGACTGGCTATAATTTTCTACCATTTGATTCCAACAGGCGATCGCCCGATCCCATACTTGTTGTAAATTCTCTCCTTCTGGCATTTGTACTGTTTCTGGGGACTCTTTCCATTCAGTTAATAACCCTGGAAAATCTGCTTCAATTTCTGATTCTAATTTCCCTTCCCATAGTCCATGACAAATTTCTTGGAGTTGGGGTTGTAAGTCTAATTTAATATCCCCATGATATTGAAGAATAATTTCGGCGGTTTCTTTTGGTCGTAACATAGGACTACTAACCGCGAAATTCAAGGGGACTTCTTTGAGAAAATCGGCTGCTTTTTGACCTTGTTTTTTCCCATTTTCATTAAGAGGAATATCCCTAATTCCTTGGAATCTTGATTCTCGATTCCATTGGGTTTCTCCATGACGAACTAATAAAAAGCGTAAATGATTATTATCAGAACGAGGGGGAGGAATTGGGATGCCTAAATGGGACGTTTGATTGAGAGATTCGAGTTGAACAGAATCCCCCCAATTGCCGCTAAAATTTAAAATATTAATACAACAATTAGACTGTTGAATTGAGTGATAACGATCTGGAGACATTCCAATAGCACTCATAATTAAACAGCGATTGATACCATTATGAGCAACAATTAAAATAGTTTTTCCCTGATGCTGAGGAAGAATTTCTTGCCAAAATTCCTTAGCTTGTTCGTATAAAGAAAGAACTGGAAAATGCTCTTTTTTTCCTTCAGATGTAGAGAGAACCATCTTAAATTCGTGGGGACGTTCTTTCCAACACCGATATTCAGTCTGAAATGTTTTGGCTACTTCTTGCTTGTGTTGCTTTTCCCACAGAGGAAGATCTATTTCCATAAGTTGATTGGTAGCAGACAAACTCGGTGGAGAAGTCAAACAACTGTGGATAATCTCGGCAGTGGCTTTCGCCCGTTGCAAAGGGCTACAATACATTGCATCAATGGGGAGTAAACTCAGGCTATTCCCAACTGTTTGAGCATCCTGGCAGCCTTTTTCAGTCAAGACTGATTCGTTGTTGCGGCCTTGTATCAGCTTTTGGGCATTATAGTTGCTTTGCCCATGACGCACTATAATAACGCGAGTAGCCACTATATTCTATCCTCTTTATGGGTTACCAGTTTCTAGATTACAGGTTACTGGGACTAATTAGATTAAATTTTATAATTTATAAGATGACAATTCTCAAAAAATGGTTTTCTCAGTTAAACTTAAATTTTATTACCCATAATCACTTTAACCTATTATTAATTGCTAGCTTTGCTGTTATTACCTTAATCGGTATTCTGAATCATTCAATGTGGCGTGATGAGGTCAATGGATGGTTGATTGCTAGGGATAGTATTTCTTGGGAGAATTTTTTTTATAACATTAACTATGAAGGTCATCCAATTCTTTGGTATCTCTGTTTATGGGGACTTAATCAATTAACCCCTAATCTTGTAGCAATGCAAATTTTTCATTGGCTTATTGCTATCGGATGTCTTGCTTTGTTTGTTGTCTATTCTCCTTTCACAAAACAGCAAAAGTTATTATTTTCTTTGGGATATTTACCCTTTTATGAGTATACTTTGATTAGTCGAAATTATTCTTTAGGAATCTTAGCTATTTTTGGTTTCTGCACCTGCTTTGAAACGCGCCATAAAAGTTATATTCTCCTGGCTCTAATTTTAGCCTTTATGGCCAACACAAATGCCTATTGCTTAATGATTTCCATTGCTTTAGCTTTAACCTTAGTCATTGACTATTTTACTCAAAATTCTTTTCCATATAAAGTCAAACCTGGAACTCAAAATATTATTGGTGCTTTGGTAATTTTTTGGCTAGGAATTATCTTGGCTGTAATCATGTTATTTCCTCCATCAGACAGTACCCTACAAGGGGGAGCAAGTCAATGGTTTTTTGAGTTTGATTGGACTAGATTTAATCAGTCATTAACAAGGATATGGAGAAGTTATATTTTAGTTTTAATTCCTAGCGATAGTAACCCCCTAGATCTGGCTATTTTTGCAGTTTTATCTTTAGGTTTATTAGGGTTTGTCTCGACACTTTTAATCAAAAAACCAATTGCATTATTTTTCTATCTAATTGGGAGTTTACAATTTTTGGCTTTTACCTATCTAAAGTTTTTAGGGTCCCAAAGACACTACGGACATTTATATATTATTTTGATTGCTTCTTTATGGATAGGAAATTATTACTCTGATTCTAAATTACTGCTTAATGTATTTCGTAATTTACCTCAAAAATTCTCTAAAATATGGTCGAGTTGGTTCAAGTTTGTCACGGATAATAAAAACAGTTTTTTGATGATTATTTTATATTTGCAGTTAATTGCGGGGATCGTTGCTTTTAGTCGAGATTTATTAACTCCTTATTCGGCGAGTCGTGCGACTGCTAATTTTATTCAAGAAAATAATCTAGAATCAATGATAATTGTCGGGAGTGAAGATTTTACTGTTGCGCCTATCAGTGGTTATCTTAATCAAAAAATTTACTATCCAGAAAGCAAAAAATTAGGAAGTTATGTCTTGTTTAATCAGCAGAGAAAAATTGTTGATGATACAGAGATATTAAACCAAATGAGTGACTTGATCAAAAATCATGAAAATGCGAATCAAAAGAGTATGTTGTTAATCTTAAACCGCCAATTAAATGAAACAAGTAACAATCTAAATATTGAATTTATTGCTGAATTCAAAAAAGCGTTTATTTATAATGAAAAGTATCATCTTTATTTGGTAAGTAAAACTACATCATACAATCAATAGAATGAACTATTAAAAAATTAAAATGCTTAAGTTAAAACAACGAGTTAAAATAGCAAAAAATGAAACAGGATGGTTAATATTATTATTCTGTTTTTCTCTATTTTTATATTTAGTTGGATTAGGAGATTTACCGTTAAGAGATTGGGATGAAGGCTATTATGGAACCGTAGCCAAAGATATGTATAAAAGTGGTAATTGGTTGTATCTTACCTATTACGATCAACCTTTTTTACTGAAACCACCTTTAATTATCTGGTTGATTCACATTAGTTATAAACTTGGAGGAGTTAGTGAGTTTACTACCCGTTTTCCCTGTGCTTTCTTAACAGCTTGTGGAGTTCCTTTATTGTATTTAATAGGAAGAAATATTTTTTCTAGTCGTCTTCCTGCTATTTTTAGCACCTTGGTATACTTAACATTATTACCTGTCATTCGTCATGGAAGACTAGCCATGTTAGATGGACCAATTAATACTTTTTTTCTGATTTCTATTTTCTGTTTAGTTCAATCTTTTGATCAGCCAGTTTGGGCAATTGGGGTGGGAATCGGATTAGGATTAATTGCTTTTACTAAAGGAAGTTTAGCTATTGCTTTGGGGGGGATTTTGGGAGTTTTTTGTTTACTCACTAAACCCCAAAAAATCCTTGGAAATTGGGCTTTATGGGGAGGATTTATCTTAGGATTTACTCCCGTGATTTTGTGGTATTGGCTTCAAATTTTACAATATGGTGATAAGTTTATTGAAGTTCATTTTCTACAACAAAACTTTGATCGCTTATCTACCGCAGTAGAAGGAAATCAAGGGTCATTATGGTATTATATAATTGAGTTAATAAAATACAGTTTTCCTTGGCTCTTATTTTTGCCAGGAGGATTAATTTTAGTAATCAAAAAGTATCAGCAAAGTTGGGCTAAATTGGTAGTAACAGGATTTTTCTTATTTATGGGAATTATCTCCCTGATGGGAACTAAATTACCATGGTATATTATGCCCGTTTATCCCTTCTTTTCCTTGGCAGTGGGAGCTTATTTAGCTGAAATTTTGCAGAATTATAATCAGTCTTATCCCAAGATTTTAGGAATTTTATTATATATTAGCAGTTTAGCTGCACTAGGAGGAGGAATCTATCTTACTGTAGAAACAAATGACTTTCAAATTTTAACATTATCTATTATGATAGTGATTACATTAGCTTTTTCGGCTGTTAACATTTTAAGAAATAATTCTAATTTTATTCCTACACTTTTTGTTGGATTATATCTAAGTCTTGGAGTATTTATGATATCTAACTTGTGGATTTGGGAATTAAATGAATCATTTCCTGTCAAACCTATTGCTACTATTATTCGAGAGAATACTCCCCCTAATACTGTGATATATACGTCTTATGCTTACAGTCGTACCAGTTTAGATTTTTATAGTGATCGTCAAGTAATTGCTAAAAATAAAGAAGAATTAGAAAAATTAGCAGCTACTTCATCTTATTTACTTTTAGATAATTCAACTTGGGGAAATTTAAAATTAAATGATAGTCAAATTTTAGAAAAATCAAATGATTTCATTTTAGTTAAAACAGCAAATAATTAAAATCAAGAAAGCAAAAAAAAGGAACCTATTACTTATGTCAATAAAACGATTAATTCTGTCAATTTTAACAATTATTTCTTTGATTCCTGTATTATTTTCATTAGTTAATAGTATAAACCAGCCCCAAGTCCAAGCCAATCTTCAACTATACCAAACTAATTTAATTTTACAAGCTTCGGAATTTTCGTGGGAAGAATCAAACATTAATAATGATCAATCCAATTTTGATTTTGCCGAAGTCAAACAAGTATTAATAGGCAAAAATCCTTATACAGTTGCTTATGATCAATACAAAATATCCCTTGAAAGTTATCAGAAAAACTTAGAAAAGCTAGAAAATCAATTAACAGCAAATACGGAGAATTCAGTGACGCTCAACACTGATAACTCTACGCTAACTTCAGGGAATAATCTTTTAGTCTCTGAAAACCAAGAGAAATTAAAAACTGAAATCAAAACTCAAAAGCAAGAAATTGAAAAAGTACAATTAAAATTAGGAATTTTAAAAACACAACAGGGAGATTCATTAAAAGCAATTGAAAACTGGAAATTATTATTAACTTCAGATGACAGGAATAACTTTAAGTCTCAAATAAGACCAACGGCTGATATTTTAATTAACTTATGGAATGAAAATCCTAAAATATTGCCCAATGCAGAATCCCAAATACAAAATAATTTAGAAGGTTGGTTTCGTTACCAAGCTTTAAACAAGCTTTATACCCTTCAAGATAGACAAGCTGACTTAATTTCCTTAGAAAACCAACAAAAAGAAAAAGCTAGTGAAGCCATTATAAAATTAACGTTAGTCAGTATTATTCCTGCATTATTGGGACTCATTGGATTTAGCTTACTTATCTTTTTATTAATCCAGTTATTACTCAAAAAACAAGAGTCTATTTTAGCCATAGGTCAAACCCTTTCTTGGGAAACCCCTTGGGATGGGGAAATAATTTGGCAAGTCTTAATTGTGGGATTTTTCTTCTTTGGTCAAATTTTATTTCCTATTGTCTTTAGCTTTCTCCCCTTTAACCCAATTAACTTCAGTTTACGGGAAAAGGCATTTTATGTATTAGCCAGTTATTTATCCCTAAGCTTAGGGGGAATTGTGGTACTTTATTGGTCTATTAAATCCTATTTTCCCTTACCGAAAGATTGGTTTAAATTCCAGATAAAAAGTAATTGGATACTGTGGGGAATTGGAGGATATTTAGTCGCCTTACCTTTGGTGATTATTGTCTCTTTAATTAATCAACAAATATGGGATGGTCAAGGAGGTAGTAATCCCTTATTATCTCTAGCCTTAGAAGCCCAAGATACAGTGGTTTTAGCTATCTTCTACTTTACCGCTTCCTTAGCGGCTCCCTTCTATGAAGAGATTATGTTTCGGGGATTTTTATTACCGTCTTTGACTCGTTATATTCCAGTTTGGGCTGCTATTGTAGTGAGTAGTTTTATTTTCGCCCTCGCTCACTTAAATTTATCAGAAGTGCTACCGCTAGCCATTTTAGGGATGGTTTTGGGAGTCGTTTATACGCGATCGCGCAATCTTTTATCTTCGATGTTAGTTCATAGTCTGTGGAATGGGGGAACACTTTTGAGTCTGTTTTTATTAGGCAGTAGCGGCAATTAAGAGCTAACCCGATGATCTAAAATAGACTTAAACAGTTAAATAAGATTTCTAAAACTATAAGAGAAATGATCCTCCGATTTGAGCAACACCCCATATCTAAAACCCTAGGGACTGTTGCAATTCTAGGACTGAGCTTATTCGCGATTGTCTTTCTACAAAAGTCTACTCTAAAGCCAGAAGAAGAGACTCTGACAAAAGAAGAGTATCAACAACAAGAACAACTAGAAAAACTGCAACTTGATGTATTTAAAGGCATTCCCACCCTAGGGTTTGATAATCTCTTGGCAGATTGGCTGTATTTACGGTTTATCCAATATTTTGGCGATGTAGAAGCCCGTGATCAAACGGGATATTCCCTCAGTCCCGACTATTTTGAGTTAGTAGTAGACAATGATCCTCGCTTTGTTGATGCCCATCTTAGGTTATCAGCCTCTACTTCAATCTTCGCTGGAGAACCGACAAAAACCGTTAGTTTATTAGAAAAAAGCCTGGAAAATCTGCCACCAAAGGTCGTTGCCCCCGTTTATCCTCCCTACTATCTTTGGACCTACAAAGGTGTTGATCAATTGTTGTTTTTAGGAGATGCACAAGGGGCAAAACAATCTTATCGAATGGCCGCTGACTGGGCTGAACTTTACCCCGATGAAGCTAGTCAAAGACTCGCCGCACGACAGCGAAAAACCATTGAATTTTTAGAAAAGAACCCTCGCAGTAAAATTCCTCAAATTGGCGCATGGACAATGGTTTTATCAAGTGCAGCTGACAAAAAAACCCAAGAAAGAGCAATAGCAGAGATTAAAGCCCTAGGAGGACAAATTGAGATCAGTCCTAATGGGCAACTTCGTGTCAGTGTTCCAGAAGGGGTTGAATAGATTAACATTAGTGGGAGTCAATATCTTGTGTATAATTGGTTGAGTGTAGCCGATAGGATAAATAACCGCTCTACACCTAACTTTTAATTAGCAAATAATCTCTATGGCCGTTTCTAGTCCGACTCGCCCCATTCGTATCGGTTCCCGTAAAAGTCAGTTAGCCTTAGTGCAAACCTATTGGGTACAAAAAGAACTACAACGTCACTATCCCCAACGCCAATTTGACGTAGAAACCATGAGTACCCAAGGGGATAAAATTCTTGATGTTGCCCTGGCTAAAATAGGCGATAAGGGGCTATTTACCAAGGAATTAGAAGTGGCTATGGAGCAAAATCAAGTTGATTTGGCAGTACATTCCCTCAAAGATCTCCCCACTAATTTACCAAAAGGCTTAATGTTAGGGTGTGTGACTGAAAGGGTTAATCCAGCTGATGCCTTGGTGGTTAACGAAAAGCATCAAGATAAACAATTAGAAACCTTACCCGAAGGGGCAGTCATTGGTACATCTTCCCTCCGTCGCCTAGCCCAACTACGCTATCATTTCCCCCATTTAACCTTTAAAGATGTGCGGGGTAATGTTAATACTCGTCTCAGGAAACTCGATGAGGGAGAATACGACGGGATTATCTTAGCGGTAGCCGGGTTGCAGCGTTTAGACATGGGCGATCGCGTCCATCAAGTGATCAAGAGTGAGATTTCCCTCCATGCGGTAGGACAGGGGGCGTTAGGAATCGAATGTCGAGAGGGGGATGAAGAAATTTTAGAAATTCTCAAAGTCTTAGAACATGAACCTACCCGCGATCGCTGTTATGCAGAACGGGCATTTTTACGAGAACTCGAAGGAGGCTGTCAGGTTCCCATTGGCGTTAATACATCGATTGAAGGAAACACCCTAACGCTAACAGGGATGGTAGCCAGTCTTGATGGTCAAACGCTGATTAAGGATACTATCAGTGGACAACGAGAGTCCGCCGAACAATTGGGGGTAGACTTAGCGAACCGTTTACGAGATGCGGGGGCAGGTGAGGTGTTAGCCGCAATTTTTGCTGAAATTGAACGGGGATAAGCTGCTACATCCCAAACTATACCCAGTTTCAATGCACAACAGCTTATAATGTATTTCGTCTTAAACCTTGACCATAAACTTTGATGACTGAATCTATAGAAACCGCCTTTGAGCAAGGATTAGAACGGTATAAAGAAGGGGAATCTCCTGAAACCCTAATTCCTTACTTTAAAGAAATCTGCGATCGCGCCCCCAAAAATAGCACCGCCTGGGCTTGTTTAGCTTGGCTATATCTCCTCATGGACAAACCCGAACGCGCCCTCAAGGCTGCTAACAAAAGCGTTAAGATAGATGATAGACCCCCTCAAGCGAGAATTAACCTCGCCCTAGCTATGTTAGACACGGGGGCTAAAGGAGTTCGTTCCCACATCGAAGCGGCTGAACAAATGATGTCTCTTGATGAAGGGATTCGTGAAGATATTAAAGAAAATATCGAAGATGGCTTAGCCCGTAAACCAGATTGGAAAAGCCTCCAGCGCGTCAAAAATTGGTTGTTCCCTGTCGAATAATATGAATTTATCAAAAACTCTTTTAATTGGTCTAAATGCTGACGATTTTCGTCATCCCTTAGATCGACAAGCGACTAATACCCTCAAACAACTCCCTGGACTCGATATAGCGGTACGGAGTTTATTGGGGTCTGTGGCTGAACAGTTTTTTTATCTCAATAATATTGCCTCAAGTGTTCGGGTGAGTGAGAAGCAACTTCCCCATCTTCACACCCTACTAATGGAAGCTTCTCGTATCCTTGACTTAGAACCCCCTCAATTATACGTCCAACAGAATCCGATTCCTAACGCCTATACTTTTGCCATGCAGGGAAAACAACCTTTTATGGTGATTCATACTTCCCTGATTGAAATTTTAACCCCCGAAGAAATTCAAGGGGTGATTGCTCATGAATTAGGACACCTCAAATGTGAACATGGGGTGTATTTGACCTTGGCTAATATTATGGTGTTAGCAGCACAATTATTGCCTAATTGGGGAACAGCGATCGCTCAATCTTTACAAGGTCAATTGTTAGAGTGGTTGCGCTGTGCTGAATTTAGTTGCGATCGCGCTGCTTTGTTAGCCACCCAAAATCCTAAAGTCGTGATGTCAGTGTTGATGAAACTCGCTGGTGGTTCTCCTACCCTAGCCCCCCAGTTAAATCTCGATGCTTTTATCGAACAAGCTAGGGATTATGAAGCCATTAGCGACACCTTTTTAGGGGAAATACTGAAAACAGCACAAACCGAACAGCTAACCCATCCTGTCCCCGTATTGCGAGCTAAAGAGATTGATCGTTGGGCTAGTTCTCAAGAATATCATCAGTTGTTAGAAACGGGAAAAACGCAGTATAATCAAAAAAGTGATCCCAAGGGCGGATGGCGAAATTGGTAGACGCACCACACTCAAAATGTGGCGGCTTCGGTCATGGGGGTTCGAGTCCCCCTCTGCCCATTTACTTTAAACCCTGATGATGAAAAGGTTTTAGAATGCCTTACTCCCTCTCAGGGACGCTTTTTACTCAGTCTTTACTCAATCTTACCTGATTCGGTGGGGGTAGCTGAGTAACTTAACCTTAGTTTTGTGATGTTATTATGTACATTCCCTCAAACAGTTATTTTACAAAGACTTGCGGTCAGCTTCGCTGTGACTTCGGCAACGCTGACCTTGATTTTCACACATTGTCTATCAAATCGTCTACCAAGTTTTCTACAGGAATTATATATCCTTGAAAGTCGGGATGCTTTCTAAATTCAAAGTTTTCTGTGATTGTAATAGCAACCCGTTGTTCTAAATATTCTCGTTGTTGTTGTCTCGTCCCTTTTTCTAATAACCAGTCAGGAGGATTATCAAGACAATTATTCAGTAATTCAGCATTTTCTGAAAAAGATTTTATCTCTATTTTGAACATCTCAGGTTTCTGTGAATCATCATTTTCGTACAAATACTGTCTTAAAGTTCCTAGTCGAGATTTATTTAAAATTAATATATTTTTGTCTATAACTTCAGAGTTGATAAATAAAACTGGGATTTTGAATTGTTTATATAAATAATATCCGTGAAAACTTTTTAAATTAACTGATCTAAAATCGGGATCAAATTTATGTTTGTACTCTTCAAGCGCACGCCAATCATCTATGATTTTCCAAGAAGCAATTATCAATGTATCTTCTATTACTATTGTTTGACTTAAAGTATCAAAAATATTATCTAATAATATATTGTCTAATAAATTTTTATCTAGTGTTTCACAGTAATTTGCAATCTCTTGAATGATTGTATTATTTTCAAAATCTGCTAATTCCCTACCAACGCTATTACCAAAAGTTTTGGCTGTACGAGAAACTATATTCATCCAATTCTCAAAAAATATAGTTTTATCTTCAAGAAAATTACTTCCATAATCTTGTTTGAATTTATTATTATCAAGTTCCTCTTTACGCAGATGTAAAAACTCAAATATTTTTCTAACATAAGATAGCTCTGAAAATCCTTCAGAAACTCCATCTTTAAAGTCTTGAACTTTGTTTGAACTAATGTTCTGATTTCTTGTCAAGATAATGATTCTTTTTTCTGCTTTAACTTTTAATTCTTGTAAAAACGGAATAACTCCTTGTTCTATAGAGTCAGCAACCTTAGTTAAATCAAAATCTAAATTTCTGAATAAGTTATCATCTTGTTTAATTTCTTTTGCTACTTTAATATATTCATCAGTCCAATTACTTATTATAAATAAGTCATAAGAATCTAAGTTATCAAAGAGATTAAAATTTTGAATGGTTGATTGATAATTGGTTTGTGGAATTTTATAAAATTCTTTAATTAATAAGAGTAAGAAGTATTTTTCTACATAAATTCCACTTCCATGATGATCATCCCATCTGTATTTGAATTGAAGTTGAAGTCGATCAATCTGACAATAAAAATGAATTATTTCTCCAAGTCCTGATGGTACAATATTACGGTTAGTCCATATAGCATCTGAATCTGAAGGTTGATTAAAGTTCCATAAACATTTAATGTAAGAAAATTGTTGTTTAAAAATGCAATAAGCTGCTGTATAAAACATGATAATTTTTAGGTTGTTATGTTTAAATTGGTCAGTTGCATTTCTAATGATTTTTTCGACTAATTCTATTTCAAATTGAACATCATTTTCGTTTTTAATACTTTCCGGTTTTTGAGGATTAATCCGTATTAAATAATTGAATTTATTAATCCAAGTAGTGAGTCTATCTTGTGTGTAAATGTCATTGCTTTCTGAGCGTAAATCGTAAATAGTATCTAAGATTTTAGTATTATCGGTTTCTAATTGAAGAATATATATATTTCGATAATCAGATAAATTATTACTTAATGAACTGATAGAAATACATATTCCTTGTATTGCTGTAGAGACTAAGTATTTAAAAATTTCTATCTCGTCGTTAATGATTATGTATTTAATAGACTTCCATAAATTCTCATCAAAAATTCCTAAATAAGATAAATTGAATTTATTTTCCACGTTAAATACTATATTTGTGTACCACCCTATAGAAGTCAAATAAGCTGAACTGTCTTTATTTGAAATTGAAATTACTCTCGTATCAGCTAAATCATTTAAAAGTTTTTTTATAAATACCTCATTGCCAGTATTTACAGTTATTTCTCGAATAATATCCCTAATACCATAAACACTATAAAGACTTATTTCATGATTCTTTGAGTTAACAGCAGTTTCATGAATTCTTATAAATTGATTGACTGCTGTTGTTAAAGTTATTAACTCTTCATTTGGATTAAAAAATAGTCTAAATGAAGCTTCTTTGGGATTTTTTTGATATAAATCATAAAAGTCTGAAGAAGCAAGCAACCGTTCAAACAATTCTAGATTTTTCCCTTTGATTTCAAAAAGAGTAATAATTGAATCTTGTATTTTTTGCAAACCAGTTAAAACAGTTTTATTAGTCTTTTTATCACTGACTTCAACAACGAGAATATCTCCAATTGCTTCAAATGATTCAATTAACTTATTTTGTATGATTTCTAGCTTCTTGTTATTCTTAATCTTAAGTAATTTCTCAACATTAAGATTTTTGTCAATATCCTTATAAATCTGATTAAGTAAATATGATGTATTAACTGAATAATCTTTGACAATTTTAAAAAATGAGACGAGTACAAATAAAATCATCAAAAACCAAATATAGACTAAATATAAAAGAATAATTTGCCATAAAAATTCTGGATCATCTACTACAATAAATTTTAAGCTAACTGAAAAAGCAATATTAACAATGAGTAGAATAGGTAATATTTTGACTTGCCATTGTTGATTAAATTTATTAATAATGACCGATGACTTATATCTTTCAGAAATTCTAGAAATTACATCAAAACTAATCGGTATTGCAATAGCAATAACAGCAGCTTGAACAGCAATGATATCTGATAAAAATCCTGTGCTTGGCGTAACTTGAATCAATTGAATGTCATCTATCTTAAGAGATAAAAAGGAATCAATATAACTTTGAAAATTAGGTGATGTTAACCCATTCAACTCAAATAACATTTGATGAACTTTTAAAAATCCTACCCAATCACCTATAAGTATCCCTACAAGAACAATTAAGATAGAAATGAATCTTTGTCTGTCGAAAATGACTACATCTGTGATAGTATTAAAAATATCTTGCATCTTGATTGTTGAAAAAATATCTAGTTAAAGTATGAGATTAATTACGTTTAGGTACTTAAGAAGTTACAATGCGATTAAATTATTTGGCTATAACAACTTAATAAACTCATTAAGACTCAATTCACAATCTCGTAAAATCTGAGCAAATAATCCTCTCCCAATGGTTTCTTTTCCATGAACAGGAATAACAGTTCTTCTACCATCAGGATGAATCAAAAAATGATGACTACCTTTAATTCTAGCGACGCTAAAACCAGCTTTTTTCAAAGCTGAAATCATTTTCTTTCCTGTGACGGCTGGAATATTACTCATCGCTTAATTTCTAGTCGTTGTATCCCCACAAATTCTAAGGGTTCAAATTCTTGATTTTCCATTTCTAAACAAAGTTCAATGGCTTCTTGAATACGTTCGATTAATTCATCATAGCTTTTAGCTTGGGTATGACATCCTTTTAATGTGGGAACAGATGCAACTAAATAACCGTCTGCATCTTTTTCAATGATTACATTAAAGTATTTGGTCATTGATGTTTCCTTTTTAAGTAATAGTTTTTTAGGCTTTTGACATCACGGGGGATGGTGAGGATGTCAAGGTGTCAATCTCTACGAATATATTATAAACTTTGTCAAAAAATATGGACGTAACTGGACTCGAACCCTAAGCCTAGCCTAATTCTACTCATTTAGAGGCTCTATTGCTCAGTCAGACAACACTTAGTTTTCTGGTTTGAGTAAAAAATGAGTAACGAAAACAGCAATAAAAACAGCAGTAAATATACTGGCTATTCTGACTTACTAGCTTTCTATCACCGTAAGAGAAAAGAGTACCCAAAAGGAATATCCCCTAAGCTTCAAAGTAATAAACACTTACTGCTACAGTTTACTGACCCAACTACAGGAAAAAGAACTACTAAAAGCTGTAATGTTAGTTTCTCAGAAGAAGGAGTAATTTTAGCACTCTCAAAAGCACATAAAGTAAAGAAAGCACTAGACAATTGTAAAACATCTTCAGAGTTCTGGGAATGGTATGAACTAGAAATACTAGGAAAAAATGAAATAAAAAACGACTTAAAAACTTACAGAGAAATATTTAAAAAAATAGAGGATGATTATTTTAATGGTTATCATAAGAACACTGGCAGAAAAAGAAGTAAAAATATTGCTAATGATTCTAAAACATTTCATGATTATTATGGTTTGGTGTTTAATAAATTTGAGAACTTAGATAATTACCCTAAATGGGAAGACTTAAAAACAGTATTATTTTCTTGGGAACAGGGTACTAAACAATTTAAAAATACTTATAGTGTTTTAACAAGAATAGCTAAAATGAGTCATAACAAAGATGAATTACTAGAGCAATTAGAGAATATAAATCCTAAGCAAACTATTTTCAAAAAGAAGCAATCAATAAGTTTTAAAGAGTTTTCAGAATGGTATGAGAAAGCATATTTAGAAATAGAAAATTTAAACAAAGAAGTAGATAGAAAAGCTAGAAAATCCTGGTTATGGGTATCAGCAATGTGTGTAATTTATGGTTTACGTCCTAGTGAAATTGCTGCCAGTAAAAATTTAACAGAAAATATTACTATTGATGGGGTAAACATACCAGCATTAAATAGTCCGAATAATAAAGACTTACTTTTGTATATTGATGATTTTACTTATTTTGGTACTTCTATTAAAACAGGAAAAAGGTTATGTCTACCAGTAACTAAAGATGAAAAAATAATAGAAAAATTTAAAATAAAAAATCCTTTATTACCTGAGTATCATCCTAATCCACAAAGTAAACCAGAAAGCATTGCTATTGGATTTATTAGTCAATTTTCTTCAAGGCTTAAAAATTATAATTGTCCTATTAGTCAAAAATATGCTTTTAGACATTTATACAATCAGTTAGGTGAAATGTATGGAATACCTCAAGAAATAAGAGCTAGAAGTTTAGGTCATTCTGTTGCTATAAATGATAGTGTTTATAAAAACAGAAGTAATATCCAAACAACAATAGACTTATTAACTAATCACTCTAAACAACCTTTAAGTTTAGAACTAGCAAAAGAAGCACTAAAAAACAATGGTTTTGATTTAGAAGATAATTCAGTAAAAGCAATACTAAAAATTATTTATCAAGTTGACTCAATAAATTAGTATATTTTTTGCTTTAAAAATTAGTTACTTTTTTACTCAAACCAGAAAACTAAGTGTTGTCTGACTGAGCAATAGAGCCTCTAAATGAGTAGAATTAGGCTAGGCTTAGGGTTCGAGTCCAGTTACGTCCATATCCCTTAAAATCTGATGATATAAAGGTTTGACAGTGCCTGACCACCCATTGGGGACGCTATTTACTCAGTTCTTACTCAATCTTACCTGATTCGGTGGGGGTAGGTGAGTAACTTAACCTTAGTTTTGTGATGCTATTATATACACTGCCTAAAACAGTTCCAAAATAGGCACTAATAAAAGCAGTAAAAAAAAGAGTAATCAAAACAGTAATCAAAAAACTATACTAAATTCCTTCTCTTGTGTGAGAGAAAGAATAATAAATTTACTTCCCAAAATAATATACTAAATTGCTTGTCTCCTGTGAGAGTGTATTTATATTATTTTTATTTCCAAAAATAGTTTTATTTTTACTTCTTAAAATAGCAATAAATTTACTTACCAAAATAGAAGCGTTTTTTCACCTCTATTTGAAAATATAAACTATAACGTGATGAAATAAAGCCCTAGGAGAATGCCCCTAAAAGCTTTTGAACTGTCGAGTGTGTACCTGAAATATCAAAATAATCCTACTGCTAAAAAAAACAGTAATAAATTTACTCTTTAAAAAACTACTTTATTTGTTAGTAATTTTTAATAATTATAGACAGTGTCTTTCTACCGAACGTTAGTTTTAGTGTCTAGTCCCCATAATACATAAATTTTTATTATGCAAGTGATAAGTAAACTAAATGTATTTAAGGGTCAATTCATGTGGGCTGTAAAACTGCAAAGACAGTCTGTGTATTTAGGTGAATAGAATCCTTATATTATCAGTGTTTTAGCTATTCTGGTAATTAGGCAGGTTTATAACTGCTTGACCATCTAACGAAATAATCAATGTTTTGGGGTTCATAATACAAGATTACAACTGTAGTACCCTACGAGGATGCGCTGTAAGCCCCTTATTTTCTAAAGCTAACCCATACCATCATTTGTTATTTCTAAGCTAGAGTCAACTATATAGAGTCGACCTACTAAACAAGTTGGGTATGATGAAAGTATCCAAAATGTTACAAGCTGAATTATGAGAAGTTACGATTCACCAGTACCGATGCAATACATGACAGTCTTCAATTCTGGCCAGAAGTCAACCTACTCCACACAAGAGAAAAAAGCGCACCAACCTTTAAAGCAGTTTTTAGAGGAGCATAATATCACTCGAAAACAGTGGCAATCATTAGTAAATAAAAGAGTGTGTTCATTAATTAAATTACATGGTCGTTTTTACACTTGTTTGTTTGATTGCTATGAAGGCATTCCAATAGAGCAACTATTAGTGAGAAAACGTTGCTTATCTAGAGAATAGCTGATATAATTGAATTAATTTTCCGAAATATAAGTATTTTTATTTGATTTTGAGTATTGTTCCTTTTTACCCACTGCAAGCCCATGTAGTGGGATATTTTTTTTAGAGAAAAATAATGACTAAAACTAGAGCTTTTTTTATTACTGTTCGGAACACTAAATATAGAATTGTTTTTGAGCAACCAAATAACATAATAAGAACAGAAACAAATATAAGACTTGAAATAATAAAGGTCTACCAAAGCATCTATAAAAGTATTTTTGAGTTTGAAGTATTCAGAGAAGAAATAGAAAAAAGAGTAAATGAAATACTTTGGAAAATAAAGGATAATCCAGACAAGTTTGCTAATGATGCTTTTAGACAAAAAGAATTAAAAGACCCCTTCAGAATACCAAGGAAAAAAAGAGTAACTCTAAGAGAACAAATAAAAGTAGTAGACATAAATACATCTACTACTTAATTTAACAGTTAAAAGTGTTTTATTTTTAAGCTACAGTAGTGTTAGTCCATTGCTTATAGAATGTTCTGTTTCCTACTTGTCTTTTAAACCAACCTTTAGTTTTTAATAAACCTGCTATTTCTTGATTTGATATTACTAGATTATTGTAGTCTAGTACGTTTTTTAATTCGTTAAAAGTGACAGTTCTTTTTAGTGCTTTCATTCTCTCTAGATAATCGTTCAAAATATCTATAGCTTTAACGTTATTAATTTCAGTAGTTGTAGTTACTGTATCGTCTTTTCTTAAGTCATATCTTTCTTTGTAAATTAAGTAATCAATTAACTGATTTATTATCTTTTCATCCCAAGCTAATTGATAAAAAACAGTTTCATAGTCATTCCCAGTTGTACTTAATTTGCTTTTTGTACAGCAATTATCTTTGTATTTTTCTGCGGGCTTATAGTAGGAATTTTTATATTGGGTATAATAATCATTTTTTATTTGAACTCCTAGATTATTAAGTAATTCATTAACTTTTCGTCTTGTAAATTTTTTGATAAAAATATCGTTTAACTTTTCTGCTATCTTATCTGCTGTCAGGTAGTTATCGTTCTCAGGCATCAAGTTAAACTTTGCTTTTACTATTTCAAGACCTCGATTATAAACATGACTTGTAATAGCTTTTTCTGTGTGTAGTTCTTCGAGATATTTAATTAAATCATTTCCTCTATCAGACATTGTTATTTCCTCTAGTTTAATTACTTGAAATTATTGTAATTGCTTTGCATTAATATGTCAATTTTTTTGCTTTTATTTGTTGACTTATTTTCTGGTTATGCTAATATAAAAAAGAACGAAACTACTGTAAGACTAATAGAGCCATGATTGTTACAAAATTACCTCAAAGAAAAAGCAAGGTAGACCAAAGATTTCTAGATTCTAAAGGAAATATAGCAAATATAGTAATGGTTCCTCCAGAATGTATGATGCCTATTATGGGTTTACTTCTTTGGTACAACCAAGACTTAAAGATGAGTGACTTTATTCCTAAACCTGAGAATTACCAGTCATTCATAGAGAATTTATTCATTGAGGATAAAGAAGGAAATGAATTAGGTTTAGCAAGCTAAAGAAGTAAAAAAATAAGTAAACCCCTATCCATTAGTTTTATTTGGGTAGGGGTTATTTTTATTGCTTGTTGAGACTACTTTTTTATGCCCAATTTTTCCATCTAATTTCTAGAATTTCTTTTTCTTTTAAAGTAATCTCTTGACCATTATTATTTTTTGCTATGAACTCCCATTCACTTTCTTTATCTGTTACTTTTCTGGCTGAATGGAAAGTTAAATTATTAAGCTCTTCATTACTTAAAGTAAAACCAGATATAAGACCATGTTTTAATCCTTCTAGATAAAGAGATGCAACTTTAGAACTAACTCCTATTGCTTTATTTTTTGCATATTTAGTATAGTCAAACATTCTAGGCTGATTGTTCTTTTCTATGTCCTCATCAATTAAATCTAATAAAGCAATCAACATAGATTCATATTGACTAGGAAATCTCATAGTTTTACATTGCCCTAGATTTTTCCATTTAGAAGGTCTTGCCATTGTTCTTTCCTCGTTAATTAATTATTTAGTAAATTTTCTGGTACTTCTGAGAGAAACTTTCGGAGCATATCCCATCTTGGATTACTACTGGTATCACCAGCTAAATCACTTTCATGTTTGTACTGTCTCAGAACAGTAATTAATTCAATCAAATCACTGTTACTTGGCAAGTCTTTGGGAACTCGACGAACTACTGTAGAAATACCAGTAATTTTTCTACCAGCACCCTTACGCTTGCCTCCCCAATTACTCTTTTTTTGAGTATTATTTCTACTCATGAAAATAAAACCTCTAAACACTATCTATGAATAGATTGTAACAAGTAATCAAGATTCTGTAAACAATTAATATAAGTCTTATTTTTATTACTTTTTTTCTTAAAATCCATTCTCGTAGAGATAAGTAAAAATAATAAAAAACATAAGTAAAAAATATATTGACTTTTATCTATCGTTATTACTGCTTTTAGAAGCAAAAAAAGTAGTAATACTTTTGCTTATAGTTATTATTCACTTTTATCTATATCAAGGATGAAGCAAGACCTAACGGCTGTCTGTCAATCCGTGGTGTAGCCAGGCTTTGCGATGTATCCCCTTCTACTATTTCTGAGGGTGTTCGGAACCCACAGCATAAATTGACTGAAACACTGACCGCACAAGGTTTTGAGGGTGTTCGGATAGTTTCTGAAGGGTTTTCCCCTGAAGCTGCGGTACTTACCCTAGAATATTTTGCTTACTTCTTGGATTACAGTTGTAATTTAAAATGTTCTCTACCTATTCAAATTTCAAATTCTACCTACCTAAACCAACATTTTGATATTTCAGGTACACACTCGACAGTTCAAAAGCTTTTAGGGGCATTCTCCTAGGGCTTTATTTCATCACGTTATAGTTTATATTTTCAAATAGAGGTGAAAAAACGCTTCTATTTTGGTAAGTAAATTTATTGCTATTTTAAGAAGTAAAAATAAAACTATTTTTGGAAATAAAAATAATATAAATACACTCTCACAGGAGACAAGCAATTTAGTATATTATTTTGGGAAGTAAATTTATTATTCTTTCTCTCACACAAGAGAAGGAATTTAGTATAGTTTTTTGATTACTGTTTTGATTACTCTTTTTTTTACTGCTTTTATTAGTGCCTATTTTGGAACTGTTTTAGGCAGTGTATATAATAGCATCACAAAACTAAGGTTAAGTTACTCACCTACCCCCACCGAATCAGGTAAGATTGAGTAAGAACTGAGTAAATAGCGTCCCCAATGGGTGGTCAGGCACTGTCAAACCTTTATATCATCAGATTTTAAGGGATATGGACGTAACTGGACTCGAACCAGTGACCCCATCGATGTCAACGATGTACTCTAACCAACTGAGCTATACGTCCGCACAAGTTCTTACTATAACATACAATTTTCTAAAAGTGCAACTCACCCAATTAACTTACATAGATTTCCTTAAGAGATGGGGTATTTAACCCATTAGGGGAGTGTAATAAAAAGACGACACCTGAGTATCAATATAGTCTATGTACGATAAACTAACTCCTCCGACCACTGGTTCTAAAATTACTTATAAAGATGGTAAACCCATTGTTCCCGATGATCCTATTATTCCCTTCATTCGAGGCGATGGAACAGGGGTTGATATTTGGCCAGCAACTGAAAAAGTCATTGATGCTGCCGTTGCCACTGCTTACGCAGACAAACGCAAAATTAATTGGTTTAAGGTCTATGCAGGGGATGAAGCGTGTGACCTGTATGGAACCTATCAATATTTACCCGATGATACTCTCAAAGCCATCGAAGAATATGGTATCGCTATCAAAGGCCCTTTAACCACTCCCATCGGTGGGGGTATTCGTTCGCTTAACGTAGCATTACGGCAAATTTTCACCCTTTATGCTTGCGTTCGTCCTTGTCGTTATTATCCGGGGACTCCTTCCCCCCATAAGTCTCCTGAAAAACTCGATGTCATTGTCTATCGGGAAAATACTGAGGATATTTACCTGGGAATTGAATGGCGAGAAGGGACAGAAATTGCTCAAAAATTGATTCAACTCCTCAATGATGAGTTAATCCCCGCAACTCCTGAACATGGCAAAAAACAGATTCCCCTTGATGCAGGAATTGGGGTTAAACCCATTAGTAAGATGGGTTCTCAACGGTTAGTCCGTCGCGCAATGGAACACGCTTTACGCCTCCCTAAAGCAAAGCAAATGGTGACTTTGGTGCATAAAGGGAATATCATGAAGTATACCGAGGGAGCCTTTCGAGATTGGGGTTATGAACTGGCTACCAGCGAGTTTCGGGATGTCTGCGTTACGGAACGGGAATCTTGGATTTTAAGTAATAAAGAAGGTAATCCTAACATCAGTATCGAAGATAATGCCCGCAAAGTCGAGCCTGGTTACGATGCCTTAACCCCCGAAAAGAAACAAGAAGCGTGTGATGAAGTCAAAGGGGTTCTAGAAGCAATTTGGGAGACTCACGGGGAAGGAAAATGGAAAGAGTTGATCATGGTGAATGATCGCATCGCTGATAGTATTTTCCAACAAATTCAAACCCGTCCCGATGAATATTCTATTCTGGCAACTATGAATTTAAATGGGGACTATCTCTCCGATGCTGCTGCTGCTGTGGTTGGTGGTTTAGGCATGGGGCCAGGTGCTAATATTGGGGATACTTGCGCTATTTTTGAAGCGACTCACGGAACCGCCCCAAAACACGCCGGTTTAGACCGCATTAACCCTGGTTCAGTGATTTTATCAGGGGTCATGATGTTAGAATATATGGGATGGCAAGAAGCGGCAGATTTGATCAAAAAAGGCATTGGAAACGCGATCGCCAACCGCCAAGTGACTTATGATTTAGCGCGTTTGATGGAACCTCCCGTTGATCCTCCGTTGAAATGTTCCGAGTTTGCCCAGGCAATTATTGATCATTTTGGGGATTAATATTCATAAGAATAAAGGTGGGCAATGCCCACCATACTTTGTTTTTATCGGATTAGCTAGTCATTTTGAGGCTCAACGGATTTAGGGTTAAATGATTCTTGAATTCCCTTAAGATACTTATTTGATGTTGATGCTAATTTTTGCTGAAAGATCAACCAAAAGAAGGGAGTCGATTCAATTAGATATCGTTTCCAAAGACGTTGAGGTTCGGATAGAAGACGATGTAACCATTCAAGTCCGGCCTCACTCATCCATTTAGGTGAGCGAGGTTTATACCCTGCTTCAAAGTCAATAGTTGCTCCAATCGCTAGGAAAATCTTAACATTAGGAAGCTGATTTTTGTGTTGACTAATCCATTTTTCTTGCTTAGGAGCTCCTAAACCAACAGCAAGAACTGTTGCTCCTGAGTTATGAATTTTCTTTAGGATCTTTTGGCATTCTTGATCATCTTTCTCAAAACCAAACGGGGGAGAGTAACAATCAACGATAATATTACGCCCCATTTTTTGATTGATTTTATGTTGAGCTTGTTGGGCTATCCCTTCTGCCGCACCAAGTAAAAATATTTTAATGTTTGGATTATTTTTATTATATTCATAAAAAGCAGGAAATAAGTCCGATCCAGAGATTTTTTCTATCAGAGGAGTTCCTAAAAATTGAGAAGCGTATTGAACAATCTTACTGTCACACACTCGGTAGTCAGACTGTCGATAAGCTTCTTGTAATTCAGCATCTTTGCGTAACTTCATTAAGTGGTCTACATTTGGCGTTACCACAAATCCCCCCAAGCGGTTGAGATTGTCCAAAAGTTCCGACATAGACAGGTCATGAATCGCAACATCGAGAATGTTAATTGTCTTCATCTGAGCATAGAAAGTGGTTTTGTCCTAGTCCTTCTATTATCAGGGATAAATTTATAAGTTAGTGTTAAAGTTTTGTATAACTTGTGTATATTTTCACAAGTTTACTAAGTTATACATTCTTGTGATCTTGTCAGCAATGAGACTAGATACAGCGCATCGTGTCAGACTCTATTGATTAGGACGTACTATAGTCGCAGCAAAGTACACAGGGATTAACACCCTGCTTAATTTCTGTGAAACTTCACACTACACACACAGAGAAAGTGTAAGTTTTAATTGTTATAGTTCGTAAAAGTATCGTTAAATATAGACAGATTAACTGCAAATTTTAGGCAGACGGGGGGATACTCGACGCAGAGCTTTTATATTCAATCAATGCTGTCTTCTTTCCTAACAAACGACTTCGATGAAAAGCTATCTGACCTTGAACGCTGGCAAACTTCCCTAAAACACAAAATATACTGTAAAGCCCAGCCTGTTTAGCACTCAATCCCTGTTGTTGTTGACGATGATAAATGCGATACATTAGTACAGGATAACCCCCTAACAAAAGTAAACTCCAACCAGTGGTCAAAGGAGATAATCCTAAAGAAATTATCGGCAAAACCATTCCCCAACACCAAATACTGCGGCTTTCTTTTACATAATGCTTTTCAGGCGTTTTTCCATGTAACCAAGCTCCTTCCCCATAAGCGTGGCCAGCGCGAACACTACGTTTCCACCACTGACTAAACTGGGTCATTTGAGCATCGTGTAAGGTCATGTCTCCATCAAGACGAATAATTTTCCATCCCTTTTGACGTAGTCTTAGGCAAAGCTCTGGTTCTTCTCCAGCGATAATTGAGGGATTAAAGCCTCCCACTTCTTGAAAGGCCTTAACTCGCATCATAGAATCTCCCCCACAGGCTTTTGCTTCTCCTACAGGCGTATCCCACTCGAGATCACACAAGGTATTATAAATAGATTGATCGGGATAGCGTTCTCGTCGCCGACCACAAACAACACCAACTTGTTCTTGTTTTTGCAATTCTTTTTGTGCTAAGTCTAACCAACCATCAACAATTTCGCAGTCTCCATCGACAAATTGAACAAATGTCAGGTTAGGATTAATTTCTAAGAGGCGATTAAACCCTTCATTTCTGGCACGAGCGGCAGTAAACGGAATAGACAAATCTAATTCAACCACCTCAACCCCTAGCGATCGCGCTAATTCTACACTACCATCGGTTGACCCCGAATCAACATAAACTAAAGAAGACACCTGATTGACTGCTGATTCTAAGCATCGACGTAGGCGTTCTCCTTCATTGCGTCCAATGGCTACTAATCCAATTTGGCTCACCTTAACCCCTCCATCAAAAAACGACGACAGTTATTCAGTCTAAGTATATTGCACACAAAAATTACGATAGCAATGTTGGTTCAATCAAAGTAGAAAAGAATACCCAAAGTGTATACGGAGCAATCAACCGAGTCAATTATTTCCATCGGAAAGGCTGACAGTCTTGCCAGACAATGAATTTTTCGTGTCTGAGATAAAGATACCCCCAACCTATACGCAGAACATAGAATTTAGAATGAACAATCTTGTCGTGAGGAAGTTTGAGGGATTTATGTTGTCCTAACCTTAATACTTAGTAGTGTAGATTAATGTAGGAACTAACTATTAACTATTAACTACTAACTATTTACTATTTACTTTCCGAGCGTAAGTTCTTCTTTTTTCCCTAAAATCCCTTGAGGTCGCCAAACCATTAATATCATTAAAATCAACCCAATAACCATCACCCGAAATGCTCCTGCTTGGCTTTGTGTAAGCATTCCTAATTGAGGTAAAATAAATCGAGTCAAAGAATCATAAGCCCAAAAAATTATCGCACCTAAAATAATTCCAGCATTATTTCCAGCTCCTCCCAAAACAACAATAATCCAAGCGTTAAATGTCAATAAAGGTTCAAAACTTTTGGGATAAATTGTGGTTAATTGCCAAGCAAAGAAAGCTCCAGAGATACCAGCGATTGCGCCTCCCAACATAAACGATTGTAACTTATACCATAAAACGTTTTTTCCTAATGCTTTGGCAATATCTTCATCTTCCCTAATAGATTTTAAAATCCGTCCCCAAGGAGAATGAACCAAAAATTCTAACCCAGCATACACAATGGCTAATGCCAATAAGGCTAATAGCATTAATCCGGCTTTATAGGTATAGTTAGATAAGGCAACTGTCCCCGGAATATAAACAGACAAAATCAATAATGTCGTCAACACTCCCCAAATAATCAAACTGATGGGTTTTCTGGGTTGAAAACTTTTTCCTTGAATTTGATGGTATTGTCGCCATTGTTGGGAAAGGCTACGCCATAACACCCATTCTGCATAAATTGCCAACAAAGTTAAGACTACGATTAAAAGTAATTTTATGAAAAAATTGGGTTCAAAATCCAAGGGAAGAGGATAATTTTTGACTCCAAACGTTCCTCCTGTCAACCATTCTTCATTATTGGCAATGAGGCGAATTAATTCTGATACGCCAATAGTAACAATGGCTAAATAATCTTCCCGTAATCGTAGGGTTGATAATCCAATTCCTAATCCCAGGATGGCTGCGAAGATCGCTCCCATTAAAACAGCAATGATGACAGGAAAATCGTTAAGGGTCAATAGAGCCGTCGTATATGCCCCCAAAGTCATGAAAGCAACGACTCCGAAGTTAATCAGACCTGTAAACCCCCATTGTAAGTTTAATCCTAAGGCAAAAATTCCATAGAGAGCGGCTGAGGTAGCGAGAAAGACAATATAACCACTGATGGCGAATAATTGATCCATAAATCGATGACTGATGAATTTACGAGTTGAAGCAATTGGGATTGTACCGCGATCGCGGTTAATTAATACAGTAAATTTTTTGCTTAAGAAAGTATTGTTCAAACGTTTAGTAAGTTTTTAAAAACTAAAGAAAATTTCAAAAAACTTAGTTGAGCTTTGAGATTCAGTTTATTTGACCAGGAACTCAAACCGTGGATAATTAGACAGAGAATTAAACAAACGTTAATCTTGATTTTTTTCATCTATGTCCTTTTTGCGCCCCCAAGCTGGAAGACCCAGTGCAATCAATCTTGTTTTTGTGGGTTTTATGGCCATTTCAATCCTGTTAGCAGGTTACACAGGAAGAATGGAAGCAATAACTCAAGCCAGCGTAGAGTCAGCCAAAAGTGCTGTTGAATTAGCCATTGGGTTAATTGGGGTGATGGCCCTTTGGCTAGGGTTAATTCGGGTTTTAGAGGCTGGAGGATTGATGTTAACCTTAGCCGAGTGGCTTAAACCTCTAATGATTCGATTGTTTCCTGATGTTCCCCCTACCCATCCGGCTATGGGAGCAATGTTATTAAATATTTCTGCGAATATGTTGGGACTCGGAAATGCGGCTACTCCTTTTGGCCTTAAAGCGATGAGTGAACTCAATAAACTGAATCCTCTTCCAGGGACAGCTACCAACGCCATGTGTCTATTTTTAGCCATTAACACCTCTAGTGTTGCCCTATTTCCTTTAGGCGTTATTGGGGTTAGGGCGGCTGCAGGAAGTAGCCTTCCCGCCTCTATTTGGATACCAACTTTTTTAGCAACAACAGTTTCTACAGTGGTGGGAGTTTCGGTCTCGGTATGGTTAGGCCACAGAAATAGGGATTACTTGAAATCTATCTCCCAATCTTCTTCAGAAGGGTCTGTAATTGAACAAACGAAAACAGAAATAATTGAGACAGATGACCCAATGGAAATGGAGGAAAATCCTAATTTTGATCATCTCCTATATTCTCCTGGTTTAGTCTCTAAATTCCTAGCTTGGGGGTGTGTTGGTGGGTTTTTAGGGGGAATTTTGTATCGGATAATTAATAGTGATAACTTGGGTGAATTTATTAGTCAGGAATTTCTTGCTCATTGGTTACTTCCGGGGTTGATGTTATTGATTGTGGTCTATGGTGTGGGACGGGGCGTTAAAGTGTATGAAGCCGTTACTGAGGGGGCTAAACAGGGGTTTGATATTGCTATCCGAATTATCCCGTTTTTAGTGGCTATTTTAGTGGCGATTGGAATGTTTCGTGCATCAGGGGCGATGGATGGAGTCACACAATTTTTGAGTCCCTATACAGACTGGATTGGCCTTCCAGTGGATGTGTTACCAATGGCGTTATTACGTCCTCTGTCAGGTAGTGGGGCTTTTGGTTTAATGAGTGAGGCTATAGAACGCGATCCTAACTCCTACAGTGCTTTTGTTTCTTCGGTGATGATGGGGAGTACGGAAACCACTTTTTATGTGTTAGCGGTTTATTTTGGCTCAATTGGAATTATTAATATTCGTCATGGATTAGTCGCTGCTTTATTAGCCGATGTCTCAGGTATTTTATCGGCTTGTTGGTTTGCTCGAATTTTTTGGACTGGATAAATCATCCTGTCAATGCTCAAAACCTTACACACAATTTTAGCTATTGAACTTCTCCTAAATCTTCATGCTTCGTACTACCAGTTGGGAGTTGATAGTAAGGACGAAAGGCTTGCATCCAATCGATCTCTGGCTCTTTTATAAAATATCAAGTTTTTCATGAACAGTGTCGGGAATAACAAATTTATGTTCTGTTCGCTTTTGTCGAATCGCTAATGTCGTTTGATTTTCTTTAAACGAAGGAAAAGCTCTAAATATAAATTTAGTTAATCTATTTTTTAGGGTGGGATTTTTAGATTCGTCGACAATGCTAAAATAGTATTGACGATTGATTTTATATCCCATTGATTCAAGCATTTCTATTATTTCAGGTCCTGTATACTCCCGCCAATGACCATTAACAATTTCAGGGTGTTTGGGATCTAATTGGTTAAAATAGTTACTAACTGGTTGAAGAATTGATTTACCGAACAAAAATTTTAATCTTTTTTTGTAATAAGCTAGGTTAGGTAGTGAAAGATAAAAAAGAGAATCTGGAGAACCAATACGATTGATTTCTTTGATTAAAGGAAGAGGATTGAAATTCAAGTGTTCAAGAACCTCACACATAATAATTACATCAAAAGCTCCATCTTCAAAGGGCAATAAATAATCTTGAAGTTTGACTTGTGCAATTTCAATTTGATAGCGACTAAACCTTTCTTGTTGTTCAGGCATAGACATATAGGCAGGTATATCAGCCGCACAAACGCGAAAACCCAATTTAGCTAAGCATATACTGACAAGGCCAAAAAACGCTCCAATTTCTAATATTTTTTCAACTTTATTTTCCTCAGCAAACTTTACCACATCACAAATAGTACGAATGTACTCATGTTTGTGAGATAATAGATACTTGGGTGTCTCGCTACGTTTTTCGGGATTATTATTTAGATCAAGATCAAAATACTTAAATTCTTCGATTACAGAATCAACAAGCAACTCGATATTTTGATTTGTCATTTTTTTGCTTCCAACAAATGCTAAGAGTTCAGGGAGAGTGTCATTGAGATAGACACTCCAAACTCAAGTTAAGCTTTAATGCCCTTTTGTTAACTTGATCTAAGAAAACAAAGACAACACCAAAACCTTACCCTCTATGATATTTTTTAAACGCTAAAGTAACATTATGTCCGCCAAATCCAAAGGAATTAGACAGAGCGGTATTTACTTCCCAAGAACGACTGTCGTGAGGCACATAATCGAGGTCGCATTCAGGGTCAGGGTTGGCTAAATTAATAGTAGGAGGAACTTTATTGTTGGCGATCGCCATCACAGTTGCTACGGCTTCTATACCTCCAGACCCACCTAATAAATGGCCTGTCATCGACTTAGTCGAACTAACCGGAATCTTGTAGGCGTGTTTTCCTAAAGCCTTTTTAATCGCTTTAGTTTCTGTCACATCATTAGCCGAGGTACTGGTTCCGTGAGCATTAATGTAACTCACTTGTTCTGGAGTCAGTTCCCCATCAGCTAGAGCTAATTCCATCGCTCGGGTTGCGCCGCGACCATCGGGGACAGGGGAGGTCATATGGTAAGCATCACAAGTCATGCCATACCCAACAATTTCGGCGTAAATTTTTGCCCCCCGATCCAGGGCGTGTTCAAGTTCTTCAAGAAGGAGAATTCCTACCCCTTCTCCCATAACAAACCCATCGCGATCGCGATCAAAAGGACGGCTTGCGGTTGCTGGGTCATCATTACGAGTTGATAAAGCCCTAGCCGCTGCAAATCCTGCTATCCCCAAGGGGGTAATGGCCGCTTCTGTTCCCCCGCAAATCATCCCCTTCGCATAACCCCGTTGTACTAAGCGAAAGGCATCTCCTACCGCATTAGAACCTGCTGCGCAAGCTGTCACGCTACAGCTGTTAGGACCCTTAGCCCCTGTATGGATAGCCGTCAGTCCCGCAGCCATATTAGCAATCATCATCGGAATCATGAAAGGACTACAACGACTCGGACCACGGTTAAGATAAATTTGTTGTTGATCTTCAAGTACCTTAAGACCACCAATCCCCGTCCCAATCATGACTCCTATTTGGTCTGCGTTGAGGTGATTAATCACTAACTGGGAATCGGCTAAGGCTTGTAAACTTGCCACTACCCCAAATTGTGCAAAACGGTCCATCCGTTTAGCTTCTTTTCGGTCTAGGTAATCGTGGGGGTCGAATCCTTTGACTTCTCCGGCAAAACGGCAGGCGTGTTGGCTCGCATCAAAATGGGTAATTAAACCTATCCCGTTGCGGCCAGTCATTAATCCGTCCCAATATTCCGTCAGGTTATTGCCAATAGGAGTAATTGCACTTAGTCCCGTTACGACAACGCGCTTTAATTGTGAATTGGTCATGATCTTCGCTTAAATATATTAGGCTAACTCTGCCCCGCAGGTTGTGGGGAGAGTAAGGGATGGGGATAGCAACTTTTCTTAATTGGTCGGATTAGGGGGTGGCAGCCACTTTTTCACTGATATGTTCGACAGCTTTGCCAACTGTATCAATTTGCTCAGCGACCTCATCAGGAATTTCAATATCAAATTCTTCTTCTAATGCCATAACCAGTTCAACAGTATCTAGGGAATCTGCTCCTAGGTCATTGGCAAAACTTGCCTCTGGGGTTACTTGTTCTGGGTCAACTTCAAGTTGATCAACAACGATACTTTTAACTTTTTCAAAGGTGTCTTGGTTCATTAATCTTAATTTATGCCGCTAATTACCCCATCTGATTTTATTGTCGTGGGGAGGAAATGGGGCGGGTTATGCCATTTCCTGAAGTTTGTGTCACTGGTGAATTGAAGTGAGCATTTTCCATCTTATCGGTAAATGGTCAGTCAGGGAATAGCTATTTCTCCCAGTTTTTGATGTGTCCTTTTTTTGTTGAAGGGGAGTAGGATAGCTTGGACCATCTTTCAGTTGAGGGGGAGAGGGGAACAGAAGGTTTAACTGCCCTATAACGACTACTTTTGAGCGAGATAATTTAATATAGTGCCAACATCAACTCTTGCTGATATTTCTTCGTTAATGGATGCTGATTTCCTAATAAATTAAAAATAGAAATCATGGCTTTTCTTGCCCCATCCTCACGATACTGACGGCTTTGCTCAACCATCTGTAAAAATAATTTTAATGCTCCCTCATAGTCCTCTACTAAAGTTAATTGCGCCGCTTTAGCAAATGACGTGTCTAACTCACTTTTTATCGGTTCTTTAATAATTTCCTTAAAGTCTATTAAGGCTTGCATCCCCTGAGCTTTGGGATAATGGTTTTTATCTGTTGTCCTAATAGTTTTAAGCAGTTTTGCCGCATCTTCTAAATGATTAATACGAATTAAAAAACTAGCTGCTTCAAGAACTACCTCAGAATTTTCGGGATATTTAGCAAATAATTCGTCAAAAATTTTTTTAGCTTTAGAGGCATTCTGACTAGCGATAGCATCCCGAACTTCTTCTAGTTTTAAAACTAAGTCTGATTGGAGATTAAACTTGCCGAGTAATTCCCGTATTTCTGCTTCTGGTAATACGCCAACAAAGGCGGAAATTATTTCACCATTAATCGCAATTTTAACGTCAGGAACCCCTTCAACCTTATACTGTTGAGCGAGTTGTGTCTCTTGATCAATATCAATTTTAGCTAAAATAAAATCATACTCTTGAAGTAAATTTTCTAGGATAGGTTTTAGCAATTTACAAGGACCACACCAGGTGGCAAAAAAATCGATCAAAACGGGTTTTTTATAGGAGTTTTCAATAACTTCTGTCTTGAAATTGTTGCTATTAACCTCAACGGCATATCCCATGTTTGGTTTTCCTTATTTTGAAAAAGTCCTCCTATATTTTAGAAGATTAGCTAGAAAACAAACAATTAAACCCTCTCTTCCTATCACCGTCCCCACAGTGCTAATCCCCCGCCTCTTCCTCTAGCAGCAATTAGATGATCTTGAATTAAGAAATAGGAAAAAAAAGCTTGTTTACTAATACTTTCTGGATAAAATTTAGCTTCTGTTTGTTTCCCTCCCCTAATATTCCCTTGATAAAGACATATTTTCCCTATTTTTAGAGTAATTTGTGTAAAGTCAAACGCTAAAATATTTTTGGGATTCAAAAATTTAGCTGGCCCCCTCAAGATTAATTTTAATTGACCCAAGGTAATACAATTTTCCAAGCTGGCTGTCGTTGTTTGAGTCGAATCTGTTTCTGGGGTATAGGTAAGCTCAATTTTTGCCCAGCGAGGGAGATACCGTCCTGAACGCAGGATAATTCCCGCACGATTTTGAGCTTTTTTAGTGCCGGTAACAAAACACAGTCGCCAAGTTCCTTTTAATTGTTCTGGCGTATAGGAGGGTTTAGTTTTTCTGGCGATTTTATCGGCTTCTAATAAAGCAGCAACTAAGGTATCGGGAGGAGGTTTTTGAGGTTGATGACTAAGGATAAAGGATTTAGCTTGGTCTAGAAGTAATAGGAAGTCCATCTAGCTTTAATCAAATTGGGGCATTAACTGTAAGACTCCCATAGCTAATGCTTTGGGGTCAAGAGATTTCGCTTCAAAAAGTGCCAACATATCTTGTAATTGAGGATTTCCTCGAGAAGTCCCTGTAACGCCCATAGCGATAATTAAGCCACAATATCCTTGTGTTTGTTCACAACGACGATCCCATTTTTGGCGGGCTTGGGTATGGTTAGAGTCATCGCTGGTAAACTCCCCAAAAATATACAAACTACCATGTTTTGATTGTAAAATCCCTAAATCGTAAGAAACTTCTCCCCAGGGATCTTCTCCAGGGTTAAAACAAATAGCTTCTAGTCCCCCTTCTTCTTGTAACGTTTCAATCATCTGTTTGGCTTTAGGCCGAGATGTTTGGACGACGATCACAGGGAGTCCTTCTCCTTCTCCTTGAGATCTAGCTCCTTGGGAGTGATAATAGGTCTTAGAGCGATTTTGTAGGGTTTCTACTAAATCCCAAGGAATCATCCCTAAACTTAAAAAGGCGTTATCAGGAATCAAATCATCTCGAATCGGCAACTGAAGTTTTTGGAGATGTTCTTCGTCTTCGTCTTCTGACGTTTCTAACATCTCAATAAACTCCTGGGCTAACTCAGGAAGAGTCGAAACCTTAATCGTTATTCCTTGGGATTGCTCAGAGGTTGTGGGTTCACAAACACGATAGGATTGCTGTAAGGTTCCGATGGGATCTTGGACTAACTCCTTCTGATGGTCTTCATAAAAACGTAAAAACCCCTGTAACGTATAGGAAACAATTTTGGCTTCTTCTCCATCAAGAAAGGGACGAATTCCTTCATAGGGATGAACACTACCAAATACAGGACGAACTTGATCACAGTCTAAATCCTCTAAATTGAAGTCTTCATCATCTTCGAGGTCTGAAACCGCATCTTCAATGGGTTCAAAGTTTAAAAACCAACAATCTTGCCCTAAAAATGCTTGCTCTAACTGTTCATGGGATTGATTACTCAAAGCCGCCGCTCGAAATTGTTTGAGGGACTCTAAGGATCGATAAAGAATAATTCCGTATTCTTGTCCTAACATCCCCATGGTACAAGCATAAATGGTTTCTACTCCCCAATGATTAATCTCCAAGGCAATAATGTCGTAATCTGCTAATAAATCCCAAGGGGCTGCCAGCCAAAATGTGCGAGCAATCTCCATCAATAATGGTTCTTCTTCAGGAGGTAAGGCAGGGGGACGAGTATGGTCGGCAGATTCAAAACTTCGGAAGAGTTCGTCAATTAATGGCAATTGGGGAACATAATCGATGGCGATCTCTAGATTTTGTAAAGCCCCTCGCAGGAAAAATTGTAGTTCTCGGTTACGGACAACAATCTTTTGGGGACGGGCAGGTTGGGCGGGACTGTGGGGATTCTCAATAGCTCGTAGCAAAGTACGGACAACGGCTTCAGGTCCGGCATCGGGAGAGACAATATCCATAGCGCGAACGAATCCTTCGGAACCATCAACCCAGAGGATACATTCTTCTTGGCCTTCTTTTTCTGGATCTGACGAGCCTCTAAAACCGACCACAGAACGGCGATCGCCTTCCCAAACACTGGGAATTTGGGCAATGTTTTGAAGCCGACGCTTTGTCGTTTGAGGCAAATGATTCATATAACTACTTTAATAAACGGTCGTGGTTTTAGTTTCCCACAAAAAAAAGAGTTTCTCGTTGTTTATTTTACTAGAGTGATTTTTAACAGAATTCCCAAACTTAGTCACTTAAAAATTTACACGAACAAGTCAGGGACTTACAGGGATCAAACTTATTCGCTCTTAGGAATGTTCTTCTCCTATTTTAAGCTATCTTCTAGATGACTTGATACACAAAAGTTAACGTTGCCCAGGTACTTACATCTAAGACATAGCTATCGGTGGTAGTTCCCACGAGATCACTCGATACAGCACTAACTCTATCTAAATCTTCTAGAATCGATTGGGAAACTTTGAGGGGATCATTTAGGGTGAGAATTTGTCCGTGATCAGATTTAAACCCTGGTAAGTGTCCCAAGGTTTCAAACGTTTTTTCAAAAGGGTATTGAGAGCCAATAATTATGATTTGCTCCCACCCTGGGTTACTAGCGACTGTCCAGTTGAGTCCTCGAGACGAGGCAGGAACCACTCTGGTTTCTCCTGGGGATAGGGAGACTTTTTCTTGGGTTTGATTTTTTCCGTAGGGAGGTAAGTAGGCGATGGTTTGCCCACTGGCATCTACACCTAAAATCAAGTAATAAATTGGGCGATCGCTCCGATTAGTTAAGTGATATTGTAAACGACTTCCTTGGGGCAGTTGGGGTAAATCCTTGAGATCTGAGACAGTCAAGGAAGGGGGTTTGTGCGCTAGGGTTTCAGTTTCACTAGAGGGGGAGAAACTTGTTTTTGATGAAATTTGGCGCAGGGCTTGCCGCTGCAGCACCAGGCTAGGATCTTGGTCAAGATTTTCGAGACTCGCACCTAATCCTAACAAAGAAGATCCTTCATTGAGAGTTAACCGCCACCATTTAACCGCCAACAGTTTCCTTAAGGCTGGTTGGAGCCTTTCTACTGCTGATTTGATGGCTTCTCCCGACTGACCAAAGGTATTAGGAACTCGAACGCCCCCTACCAGAAATAATCCATAACCTCCGATGGTTTCTGATTCAGATGAATCCTCGTCTTCAGGGGGTAATGTTGCTTGTTTTCGACCCAAAACGCAGTCAGCCCCTGGTTCTCCTGCGGTGATTACTGAAGAGACCATTTTCATCGAGGAAAAAGCACTGGTGGCATCAACCCGTTCAATTCTCTGTAGGTTTCGATCAAGGGCTACGGTGATTCCTAACGTTTTGGGAATCAAACGCAAGGACTCTTGAAGCAATTGTCCTTTTTTGAGTGGAGATGTTTCGGTCTGGTTTTCTGATGTTTGAACAAGTCGAACTTTACCGGTTAATCCATCACGTGATCGTAATTGGACAGTAATCGGGGATGAGAGTTGCTGATCAACAATCCTCAAACAAGAGTTGAGTCCGTAGTGTTGTAAAACCGATATGGGGAGTCCTGTTAGTTTAATGGTAGCTGTCGTTTTATCCTCTACCTCTGTAATTATTCCCTCAGCCCCCTGAGAGTTGGTGGGTAGTAAATAGTAAGTAAACAGGGGTTGTTTGTCCTGGGGTTGCACTTTCGGTTGTTGTTGCTTTCCCCTGATAGGAAGCATATCTTCACTGGTTCTTTCTGAGGCTACTATCACCTTACGGTTGGGGGTCACTTGCCAGAGATATTGGGTGAGGACATAAGTAAATAACCCGACACTAAAACCATTTCCGGTAATTTCTGTCGCTACTTGCTGATCTTGTGCCGCTTTTAGTAGTGTGCCAGGAATTTGAGATGGTTTGATTTTAATATTTTTAGCTTTAAGTTGTTCTTTTAATTGACTTTGAAAGTCTATTTCTTCTGGACTAGGTTGCTGGCCTTCAAAAGGAAAAGTCCGGCCATGTAGATTGCCTTGTAGTTCTTGCCCACCATAGTGATAACTGGTGTCCAAGACCATCGTTAGTTTATCAGTCTCTAGCGATCGCCCCAATAGTAGTAGGGTTTCTTCAAGGAGATCGTTAGTCGTGGGGTTGTTTTTGGTCGATAAAATTCCATCTTTGGGAACTAACCCTCGTTGTTGGGTTGGAGAGATTGAACCTTGATTAGGGTCTCCTTTTACATAATTTCCGTAGCCACTGAAATGAAATAGCACTACATCCCCAGGTTTGGCTTGTTGGATCAGATGTTCAGTAAATGCTCTTTCTATTCCCTCACGGGTTGCTTGCCCTCCCGTTAGAGTCAAGATATCTCCATTAGCAAATCCAAAGCGATGGACAAGTAGTTCTTGTTGTCGCTCTACATCAGTGACACATCCTTGTAAGTTGAAATGATTATTATAGTCATTAATCCCTACCAACAATGCCAATTTACGAGGGGTTGGCGTGGCTAAGGTTTGATAATAATGCTGAATTTTTGGCTCTCTCAAGAACCATTCTATCCCTGCCTGACTCACTCCCCAGGTAAGCAAGGTCTTTAAAAAAGTCCGCCGATCCCATTCCATTGTTTTTTCGTCTGCCGTTAGTGGGAATAAATGTTTGATTATAGTTTAATCGTTAAGGGGTGTTAGATAACAGAAAAACTCTATTTTCCTCAATCTAACCCCCTCATTCTCAATTCTTCAAGTTTATTTACTCATGGCCTTAATCAGTTCTTCTGCTACTTCTGGGCGAGAGAATTGCGGTGGTGGCATTTCTCCTCGACGTAGCATTTCCCTGACTTTGGTTCCTGAAAGGTGAATGCGTTCTTCTTTAAGACTAGGACTGGTTTTTGTGGTAGCCATTTGTTGAGTTCGAGTGCAATAAAAAGCGTGTTCAAACTTCATGGGAATAATACCCATTTCCTCTGGCTCAAATTCATCAAAAATATGTTGTGCGTCGTAGGTTCCGTAATAGTCTCCTACTCCAGCATGATCTCGACCGACAATAAAGTGAGTGCAACCATAATTTTTCCGAACTAGGGCATGGAATATGGCTTCCCGTGGACCTGCATAACGCATTGCTGAGGGATTAATGGCTAAAATCACTCGGTCTTGAGGAAAATATTTATCCATCATGATTTCGTAGCAACGCATCCGTACTTCGGCGGGGATGTCATCACTTTTGGTGGCTCCGACTAACGGATGTAGAAAGAGTCCATCAACAATTTCTAGGGCGCACTTTTGAATATATTCATGGGCGCGGTGAATGGGGTTACGGGTTTGAAAGCCGACGACTGTTTTCCATCCTTTTTCAGCGAAGGCTTTGCGTGATTCAGCCGGATCAATTTGATATTTAGGGAATAAGGGATGATCCTCCCGTTGTAACAACCAGACAGGACCCGCTAAGTTAACTGCCCCTTGCTCATAAACAACTTTAACCCCAGGGTGTTTCGTTTCGTCAGTTCGATAAACGTTCACGGCCTCGTGAGCCTTATTATAGTGATATTTTTGGGTTAATTCTAAAACCCCAACGAAGTTTCCTTCGGGATCATCTAAGCGAATCCAATTTCCTTCTTTGAGGGAGTCGGCTATTTCTTCGCTGACGGATAAGGTAATTGGAATTGACCAGGGTAAGCCGGTGGTCAGACGCATATCTTCAACGACGGTTTCGTAGTCAGCCCGTTCCATAAAACCTTTTAGGGGACTGAAGCCACCAATGGCTATCATGACTAAATCCGAGGTCGCTCTTTTGTCTAAGCGAATTTTTGGTAAATGATCCGCTTGAGCTAAAAATTCTTCTCGTTCTGCTGGTGTTGCAATGCGATTGATTAAATGACCGCCGTGGGGCGCAATTATATCTGTGTGTGTACTCATAACAACAATTTTGTTAATGGCTGCCAGGATTTATCCTACCAAGCTTTGGTAAGGTATTTACCAGTGAGCTGATAAATCTTTGGTTGGCTAAGGCTGTTAATATAGCACTATCGATTTCGGTTAAGATAATAGATTCTAGTACCAGGCAATAGGGAACGGACAATAGACAATAGTAAAACGTTCTCATGTATTCTTGTACTGCCATAGTTCATAAAAATTAATTATTGATCCCCAAATTATCCCTATCGAGGGGGGTGATTCGCTTACATTTTCCATTAAGGCAAATCATCTTTTTTCTAGATAAATTGAAAGTAATATTAACTTGAATGTGGCTTTTTCTAGCGATCGCGTCTAATGGTTCCTTTTTGGAGCTTTTTTACTCCCATAATCAAAAAATTATTCATAAAAAATCTATCCCTCAATTATTGGAGATAGATTAATTAACCACTAAGATTATTTAAAAATCTAATTGCTCAAACTCACATTAATATTGAGGAATATTGGAGTCAATTTCTACACTCCAGGCTGTAATTCCCCCTTTAACATTAGTTCCCACAATCCCTTGTTCTTTGAGAATACCTAATGCTTTTGCTGACCGTCCTCCCATCTTACAATGGGCAATGACTTTATGATTTTGGGATAATTCGCGGATTTTTTCCACTCCTTTTCCGTCTTCAATATCAGGTAAAGGAACTAGAATTGACCCTGGAATTCGGGCAATTTCGTACTCGTTAACATTGCGAACATCAATTAAGACAAAAGCATCAGCACCATGATCCATTAAGTCCTTTAATTCCTTAACGGTAATTTCAGGAATAGCCGCTTTTTCCTCGGCTTCTGCTGCTTGTGCTTGGGGAATACCACAGAATTGTTCGTAGTCAATGAGTTTCTCAATGACAGGCCGTTCAGGGTTAGGCCTTAACTTTAACTCACGGAACTTCATATCCCAAGCATTGTAAAGCAACAAACGACCACTCAGGGTATTTTCTGCCCCTAGAATAATCTTAATGGCTTCAGTGGCTTGAATTGTACCAATGATACCTGGAAGTACCCCTAAGACACCGCCTTCTGCACAAGAAGGAACCATTCCTGGTGGTGGGGGTTCAGGGTATAAGTCACGGTAGTTCGGACCTCCTTGGTAATTAAAGACTGTTGCTTGTCCTTCAAAACGGAAAATTGACCCATAGACATTGGGTTTATTGAGTAACACACAAGCGTCATTGGTGAGATATCGAGTTGGGAAATTATCTGTCCCATCGATGACCACATCATAGGGTTTGAGAATTTCTAGGGCATTCTCCGAAGACAAACGAGTTTCATATAAATCAACTTGACAATAGGGGTTAATCTCTAAAATTCTGTCTTTTGCAGACTGAATCTTTGGTTTTCCAACCCAAGATGTCCCATGAATAATTTGACGCTGTAGGTTAGAACTATCGACAATATCAAAATCAACAATTCCAATTCGTCCAATTCCTGCGGCGGTTAAATACAGTAGTAAGGGTGATCCAAGTCCCCCAGTCCCGATACAGAGGACACTGGCCGCCTTGAGGCGTTTTTGGCCATCTAGTCCAACTTCTGGCAGAATAATGTGACGAGAGTATCGTTGAAACTCTTCTTTATTGAGTTCGATTTCTTGTAAATTGGGATTTAGCATAGGCGTTGCCTGACTAATTAAGCGCACGTTGGTTTCTTGAGGGGCGCGAATAAATTATTTTAGCAGATCTCTTTCAACCGATATCCACTATAGGTAAAACCTTGGCTTCCAATCCCATTTTATTAACTTTAATTAACATTTCCTGGGTTAACCATTTGAGGGGTTAAACTTTATCGGCTCTAAAATCTGGTCTAAAATCCTACAATTAAGATCTATTTTAATCAACTTTTATCCTTAATTGAATTTGCTTTATTCTATGAATATCCACGATGAAAAACTAACCTTTCGCACAAAATTTTTTTATGGAGTTGGAGAATTAAGTGGGTCCCTTCCTAGTAATATTTTGATTTTCTTTTTCTTATTTTTTTTGACAGATGTGGCTGGGTTAAATCCTGGTTTAGGCGGCATCATGATGTTATTAGGGAAGGTCTGGGATGGCATTAATGATCCGGTCATTGGATGGTTAAGCGATCGCACTAAGTCTCGTTGGGGAAGGCGTTATCCTTGGATGATATTTGGGGCGGTTCCTTTAGGGATAACTTCTATTTTATTTTGGGTGGTTCCTCCTACCAGTAATCAGACACTTTTGTTTATTTACTATGGGACAATTGCTTTTTTATTTTATCTATCGTTTACGGCTGTTCTTTTACCCTATGGTACTTTATCTGCTGAGTTAACCCAAGGCTATGATGAACGCACTAGCTTGATTAGTTTTCGCTCAGCTTTTAGTATTATTGGCAGTATCTTTTCTCTGGCTTTAGCACAAATTATTTTTGCCAATATTTCTGATACAAAACAACAGTATTTAATACTAGGATTAATTTGTGGATTGCTGGCTAGTCTAACTATTTATGTTAGTATTTGGGGAACTTATAATCGTTATCATAAAGTTCAAAAAAAACATACAGAAATCAATCAAACTTCTACTTTATCTCTTCATAAACAATTATATCTAGCCTTTAGTAATCGTCCTTTTCTATGTGTGATTGGAATTTATCTTTGTTCTTGGTTGAGTGTCCAAACTATTGCCTCAATTCTTCCTTTTTTTGTTATTAATTGTATGGGTTTATCAGAAACACATGTTACTCAAATGGCTATAACGGTTCAAGGAACAGCATTATTGATGATGTTTGTTTGGAATTTTATGAGTAAAAAGTTTGATAAAAGATTAATCTATTTTTTGGGAATTCCTTCTACAATTTTGGCCGAATCAGGACTATTTTTTCTACAACCAGGACAGGTGACTTTACTGTACATTATTGCTGTGATGGCTGGCATTGGAATTGCGACGGCTTATATTGTTCCTTGGTCAATGTTACCAGATGTGATAGATTTAGATGAATTAAATACCGGAGAAAGACGAGAAGGCATTTTTTTTGGAGTGGTGGTACAATTACAAAAAATTGGGGTTGCTTTGGCTCTATTTTTTGTCGGTCAAATTTTGGATTGGGCAGGGTATATTCGGTCGAGTGAAGGAGTACAACCAGAGTCAGCTTTGTGGGCAATTCGGATTATTATTGGTCCAATACCTACCTTAATTTTATTAATGGGATTAATTTTTGCTTATTTTTATCCTATTACACGACAAGTTCACCAAGAAATATTACTTAAGCTAAGTGTACGTCATGAGGATTTAAAGTAATTTATCAAAATTAAAGCCTATTGTAATTATGAATTAACCTTGATGATTTGAAGGGCTTCAGGTCGGAAATTTTTTGTATTATCTAATTGCCAAGTTTTAAGATCAATAACGTTATTGGAAGTTACTGAGACAATAATATAGGAATATTCAGCCCAAGCGATCGCCCGATCAAATTCTGAGGGAACGGCTATGTAATCAGGATGAGAATGGTAAACCCCAATGATCTGTAATTGGCGACTGCGGGCTTCTTTTTGTACGTTAAAAACCACTTCTGGGGCAATACTAAAACGGTTTTGTTTGCTTAAAATTTTTTGGGTATCATGAGTAGTTTTAGGGAATAACTCATTTTCTTCGGGAGTCCAACTATTTTCTGCTGGAAAAACTTCAATTAATGTCTTTTGCTTATCTTTGATTGTACCAAGAAGTAAGCCACAACATTCTTCGGGATAGATTTTTAAGGCGTGTTTATGAATCTGATTAAGGTGATCTAACGTAATAACAATCACAGAATTAAATTTTAATTTTAATCTTAATTTAAACGATTTGAGTCAAGCTTAAAGGTCTTGAGTCTTAGATTAATTATTTAGTTTAGCGTTCATCTTCCCACAGTTTCTATGGCCTTGACCCCTAATGGAGAAGTCAACCCGTCAAAGATTTTGGTATGGTTAAAATCAGTAAATCTCTTGGCTATCAGTTGGGAGTATGGGAGTATGATTTCGGAGGTAATGGAAATCCATGGATAGTAATGACTGGATGAAGCAGTTATTGTTAGTAGGAATCGGAACAACCTCACTAGTCGCTGAAAAAATCAAAGAAGTGAGCGATCAGTGGGTTAAAGACGGTAAAATCGATTCAGAAGAAGCTCAAGGATTTGTTGACGATCTAATGCAACAGATTAGAACAGGACAGGGTAATTTTGAAAGTACCATGGAACGTCAACTGCGAAATATGTTACAGGATTTAGGGGTTCCTCGTCAGTCGGAAATGGATGAATTACGGGGACGTATTGATCGCCTAGAACGTCAAATTCGAGATTTAGAAAACAAAATGTGGCGTTAGGTAAGCCCAGTAAGATTCAAGGAAAAATTATGCGAGAAATTTACATCAGTTTTGGAATTATTGCTGCTTTTAGCTTATTGTTGTTGGTAGGATCTCTGTTTAATACCTCAGACAAAACACAGGCGATCGCCCAAAGCGCACCTTCGGAGATCGTCTCTCCAACGAAAGGAGAATTGTCACCGTTAGCCTTAGACACTTCAAGCAAGGAAATCAACAAAATGGACTTAGAAAACGCTGTTACAACTGATTCTGGACTGAAATACATCGAGATTGAAGAAGGGACAGGGGAATCTCCAACCAAAGGAAAAACCGTGACGGTTCACTATACAGGAACCCTAGAAAATGGCAAAAAATTTGATAGTTCCCGCGATCGCGGTCAGCCTTTCCCATTTAAAATTGGTGTTGGACAAGTCATTAAGGGATGGGATGAAGGGGTGATGAGTATGAAAGTTGGCGGTCGCCGCACGTTAATTATTCCCCCAGAATTAGGTTACGGGGCAAGGGGGGCTGGGGGTGTTATTCCGCCCAATGCGACCCTAGTATTTGATGTGGAATTGTTAGGGGTTAAATAATCTGTCGGGTGGGCATTGCTCACCTAATTTTGAGACTTTTGTTCTAAACGAAATAACCAGATCATTAAAGCAACAACCCCTATCTGTAGAGCAAAATTGGGCAAATTTCCCGCCACATTACGTCCTGCCGCTAACTGTGCCAGAAAGACTAGAGCCCCAATAAACCCCGATGCACCAAAGGCAATATAAAAAAACTGTCTCAACCCTTTATAAGGGGCTTGGGCCTCAGCTTTAAGCCTGGCATATTTTTCAGGATCTCGTTGAGATAGGGGAGGGCGTGGATTTTGATTAGGGGATTTAGCCATTAAAAGGTTTTGATAAGAGTCATTGCTGTTTAGTCTAACATTTGCGATATACTAAATAGTTGGCAATGCCGATGTAGCTCAGTGGTAGAGCATTCGATTCGTAATCGAACGGTCGGCGGTTCAAATCCGCTCATCGGCTTTCAATTATTACCGATAGAAAACAAGGGGCTTAGAGGGCATCCTCGTAGTGTACTACATTTGTAATCTTGTATTATGAATCCCAAAACATTGATTATTTCGTTAGATGGTTAAGTGGTTATAAATACCTGGCTAATCACCAGAATAGCTGAAACACTGATGACATAAGGATTATCCCTACCTAAATACATAGACTGTCTTTGCCGTTTCACAGCCTACATGAATTGACCCTCAAATACATTAATTTTGCTTATTACTTCAATAAAAAAATTATATATTATGAGATCTAGACACTAAAACTAACGTTCGGTAGAAAGACACTGTCTATAAGTTATTAAAAATTACTAACAAATAAAGTAAGGTCTTCTCAAACTTTTGTATTATCAGGGGTTAGGCTAAGTCGGGATGACAGGATTTGAACCTGCGGCATCCTGCTCCCAAAGCAGGCGCGCTACCAAGCTGCGCTACATCCCGTAACGTGCCTGTTTATTATAACTTAAAGAGTTGACACTAATCAATCAGGATACCAAAACATCCCTTTGATCCCTTCAGGATCTAGAACAAATCCTAGGCGACGATAAAAATCTACCACCTGGGGATCGGCAAACAAGGTGATGTTACTAATGTCTTCATTTCTGAGTTGTCGAATCATATATTTAATTAAAGCTTTTCCGAGTCCCTTATTTTGGCAACTCGGATGGACAACCACGTCCCAAACCGTGGCATTAAAGGCGTGGTCAGAGGTTGCACGGGCAAATCCAACCAAACGCCGTCTATTGCCCTTAACTTCCCACATAGAGACGACCAGAAAACTATAAGTTAAGGCTCGCTTAACTTTCCGTAAAGGACGACGCGCCCAACCAACAGCATCACATAATTCTTCGAGTTCGTAGAGATCAATGTCCCGTTCGGTACTTAAGAAAATGCGCCGTTGACTGTCTGTCTCGCCTTTTACATCTAGGAGTTCTCCGTTGAACTGAGAAGTTGGGGCAGAGGTAGCTGAATCAGAGGGGTTACTAAACAATCGTTTCCAAAAGACCATGCCGATTAGGCTAAGCTTTGATGTTCTCTATAATTTATACTGGATTTAGGCCATTCGGGTAATTTTGAAATGGATACCAGATTGTGAATTTTTCCTTAGACCATTGTACCGACCAAACGGCTTTCCCATCAGGTTAGGATAAAAATATGCCAACCATCGACATTTTGGGAGTTCCTCACGCCTATGAGCTAATATCCCCTTCTCCTAAACCATCTACTCCTGTTTTGATTTTTATTCATGGATGGTTATTAAGCCGTCAGTATTGGCTGCCAGTGATTGAGAAATTAGCCTCTGACTATCCTTGTTTGATGTATGATCTGCGGGGGTTTGGTGATTCTCAACCAATTTCACAAACACTAAATCAACAGCCAATCATTGATCACACAACAGCCGTCCAACAAGCCAATTCAAGATTGGATCACCCTAGGTCTCTTTACAGTCTTCAAGCCTATGCTCGAGATTTGAGGATTTTACTAGAGAAGTTGGCTATTGAGCGAGCTTGGCTCATTGGACATTCTTTAGGGGGTAGTATTGCTCTGTGGGGGGCTGATGTCTGTCCTCAACAGGTTCAGGGGGTAATTTGTCTGAATGCAGGAGGGGGAATTTACCTTAAAGAAGAATTTGACAGGTTTCGTTCAGCGGGAGAACAATTAATCAAACGTCGCCCTAACTGGTTGTCATATGTTCCTCTGATTGATGTACTGTTCTCTCGTATTATGGTAGCTTGTCCCTTAGAGAAACGTTGGGGACGACAACGGGTAATAGATTTACTTAGGGCTGATGCACAAGCTGCCTTAGGGGCGTTGCTCGATTCGACAACCGAATCAGAAGTTCACCTCCTACCTCAAATTGTTGCTCGTTTGCAGCAACCTGTATATTTTTTGGCTGGGGATAAGGATAAAGTCATGGAACCCCAATATGTTCGCTATTTAGCCAGTTTTCATCCCCTTTTTGATGTACAAGGAAAAAATGTTCTTGAAATTGCTAATTGTGGTCATATGTCCATGGTGGAACAACCAGAAATATTAAGCGAAAAAATGTTGCACATTCTTATGACTCATGAATAATTCCACCTTAAATTTGTATTAGAGAATCTCGATTTCTGCTTCAGGATGATTTATTTGTTCTAAAGTTTGCCATCCTGCTTGCCAAAGGGATCTATCTTTAAGCTGTTTAGCATTGATCCAAAAACGTACTTTGGGGTCACAAGAGGCAATCATTTCTGCAAATACCCATTTGCCTTGATTTTTGCGATTAACAACTTGAAAATGTCGCCATCCCCAGGTCTTTTGCTTAGCTGTCCATTTTGAGCCTAATAAATGTGGAAATTTTTGTTTCTTTACCATCGGTCTTAAATATATAGAAAAACAGCCTTCATTCCTTTAAATCTCGATGACAACAACCTTTAAAAGTTAAAGGGATCAAAATTTTCCCATCGTTTAAAGCACCAATCCAACTTGCCCTTTCTCTTTTCTTTCCACATTTTAGAGCATAGCATCTTTCTCCCCTCGGACTATAACCATAACCATAGTCCTCTCTATTATCAAAGCCCGCTTTATCTACATAAACTCTTCTTTTTTTATCAATTTTTGAAACTTTTTCTCTGAAAGCTTCTCGTTCTGTTTCATTTCTTTCCTGATATCCATAAGTTTTTTTTCTGGTTATTCCTAGTTTTTGGCAGGTATAACTAATATTTTGCTGAGTGATATTATGCCTCCACAATTCAGCCATCCTCGTTTGAGTTTTATCCTTATTTTTCTTGACAAAGAGCTGAAACTTTTCTTCATCTTCAATGATACTATGTCTTTCTTGTTTATTAGCGCGCTCGCCCTGAACTATCCTGTTTCTTTGTCTCTTTTTAACCATAAATCCAAAGTATTGCGACTAATTTTTAATAAACCACAGACATTCACTTTTTTATATCCTCTTTTTATGACTTCAATTGCTTCCTTTCGTAAATCATAGCTATAAGGTGCTGACATGACTGGTAGCGATGACTTGATTACTTCGTTGCCATTATAAATAATGTCCTAACCATCATGCATAGTGCTATAGCTTGACCTTGGCTCAGGATAGCTATTGCTAACTGTTTGTGCTTAAAATGTTAGCCAACTCAAACTTAGATAATAAACCTTGTCCATTTGACCAACTGGCTACTAATAATTGAGTGTCTCCCACTCCAATAATACTGGTTATATTTAAAGGGAGTTCAAAAGCAAAAATTCTAAACCCTTCTCGATCTAATAATACAACCTCTTTGTAACCATCCCCAACAATATATCCCCAAGATTGAGCAATAATAAATGTGGGGGCAAAATTCAAAGGAATACGAGTCACTTTAAAAGGTTTGAGGTTGATCAAAATTGCTAAAGATGGATTATTAGCATCAATTCCCAACAGTTCGTAGGGAGAATTGGGACTTGAAGTCAGCAAGAATAATATTAATGGTAAAGAAAAGCCTTTAGTCATTAATCCTCTACGATTGAAAATATAAAAATAGGTTTTACTTTTATCGTAAGAATCATAGCAAAAAAGAGCGATTCCATGACGGTTATCTAAAGGGATTAATTGGGGTAAGTAAGAAAATTGAATAGGGGAATTAATAGAAGATAAATTAGGAAATTTAAAGAATTCTAAGTAATTAGAAGCCTCTTCTTTATCAGTCTGGTAGGCTAACGCCAGCCAACGTCCTTGTAAATCAATTGAATGGATAAACTGATTGGTAGAAATAGGAGAAAAAACTTGCTGGATTTCTGGGGAAGCTTTCCCTAAACTAAGGGAAACATTAAAACAGTAGAGGGTATATTGAGCAGAAGAATTAGAAGAAGCTGAGCGTGTGAGAACAAAACAACCTTGGGGACGGACATTCAATTCTACAATGGGATCAGCTAGAGAAAATAGTTCTTGTTCAATCAAAATTCTTTTCAGACTAGCATCACTATAGATGCGACAATATAAACGATTTCCCACTGCTAAAAAAACGTTTTCTGATTGTACTGCTAAGTGAAAAACTGGAGCGGTTAAGGGGGTTTTATCAAGCCTTTTAACCTGATTAGATTTTGGGAGAAGAGAAGGAGGACTTAGCACCCGTTGTCGAGGTTCAACAGTAAGCAAATTAGCGCAATGACGCAACCTTGTTATCATAGCCTGGGCTGAGGTAAAACGCCGCTTAGGTAACTTCTCTAATGCCTTTTGAATAATAACTTTTAGAGAATTAGGAACCGTATCAGGAATAGCGACTCGTTGGTTGAGGTGAGCTAACATTAAATCCCCAGGAAGCCCCGAAAAGGGTCGTTCTCCTACAATTAACTCATAAAGCATAATCCCGACTGAATAGAGATCTGTCCCATAGGAATATTTACCATAGATTCTTTCGGGAGCCATATAAGCAGGAGAACCGGTATAGCCATCCCCTTGACTTAAGTTTTGCGCCTCTTGAATGACACGAGCAATCCCAAAATCGCTAATACGTGCAGTCCAGCCTTGAGCGGTCACATTTAATAAAATATTTTCGGGTTTAATATCACAGTGAATAATTTTATGTTGATGGGCGTGTTCTAACCCCAATAAAATATCAATAATTAAGTCAAGACGACATTTTAAAGTCAGTTCTCCTTCGGCATTCATCAAATCTCGTAAGGTTCCCCCTTCACAATAATCCATAACCAGATAGCGTCCCGTGCCATGGTGTTCGATCGCCTGACAAGAGACAATATTAGGATGACGTAAACTTACTAAGTAGGAGAATTCCCGTAAAAATCGATGGGTGGGAAATCTTTGAAGATTAAGATCTTTAAGGGCAACAAATTTTCCTGTCTGACGGTTAACCGCGCAATAAACACGGCCAAATTGTCCTTGTCCTATCTGTCCTAAAATACGATATCGAGAACGATGATGAAAAATAGGTGTCAAAGTAACATAATAGAATGGTTATCACTTATAATTTTAAGTTGAATTTCAACGGATAACTATGGCCTTTTTTCGTCAATATATTGCCCCTTTTTTCATTGTTTTGATCTTTTTGGTCGCCCTAGTGGCCGTTAGTGCCCGCGCCTTTTTGCCTTCAGATATGGCTGCTCCGGCTCCTGTTGATGATGTAGGATTTTCTATAGAAACAGTTCATCTAGGAAAAATGACTTGAATGAGTCGTCAACCATTGATTATCAATTACGACGGGGGTCTGTTAAGGATCGGGGGTTACTGGTCAAGTTTATGCAGGTGACTTATCAGGAATTGTTCCCCCAACAATCTGATTTAAGTCACCTCAAAACCACTGTTAATCAGTATTTATCGGCTAAAACGCCTCTCTGGTGGGTGGTAGTGAAGGGTCAAGAACATCAAAGTTTAAAGCCGGTGGCTTGTCTCTGGATGGGGAATGCCATTGATCAAGTAACGGGCGATCGCTATGGACATATTTTCTTAATTTATGTAAACCCTGACCATCGCCGTCGGGGTCTGGCTACCGCCTTAATTCAACAAGCAAAAAAATGGGTCTTATCAAGGGGCAATCACCGATTGGGATTACAAGTCTTTGATATTAATCAACCCGCCCTAGGTCTGTACCATCATTTAGGATTTCAAACTCAATCTCGTTTAATGTTTAAAGAATATTTTGATTGATCAGCGTCTCCAAATACTTCTTGTTGAGGTTACTAAATGTTACTGATTTAGTTCTTTTGGTAAATTTTTATGCTGATTTTAATGATTTTTGACTTTTTTTATGTCTATAAATTTAATACTATTAAAAATCTAGTACAATTAGCTAAGAATTGTTTTAAGGGTAAGACCAATAGAATTAATATTAATGACTGACGATACTTTTTTAGAAAATTCTGTTTATATCAATTTCAAGAAGATGAACATGGTGTAGTCATTGCTGAAGACAAACGAGAAGACTTAGAAGAGTTTTTAGGGCTACATTATCCCACTTCAGATATTCCTAAACAAGCTAGAAAATTATACTACGTTTACCCAGTGTTTATCCTCCTGCGACTAACTATGTTTCTCAAGCGAGTGGATTATTAGCAATTTCTATTTTTGTTAATCAACTTTCTTATCATATCCTTTTGTTTCGACCTCAAATCATTCAAACCATTACTTGGGGTGGTAATCCGAATAAACCTATTGTTGTTGAAGATAATAGTATCCGATTACTTCCCCGTAAATCTTTTGCCTGTTGGAAAGAAACCGTTAGAAATTAATCTTTCCCTTGGAAATTAATCAAAATTGAGGCAGCACAATTATTAAGAAATACTCTGAAGTAACAAGCCATAATTTTTTATGCCACAAAAGATGTGCGGAATGTTGGTTACTATTGTTGTTTTAACTGCATCAGTTTTAGAACATCAAAAAAATAGAGCATTGGGCAATCCAATATGAATGTCAGCCCTTAAAAACCTATGCAACTAAACTAGAAAAGCAACTGATGAATTTTGATGGAAATTCTCTTTTAAAAACCATTCAAGAATTTCCCAACGTTATAAGTACCTAAACTTAATTAATTGCACACTTTAATTTCCTACAATGCTTATATAATCAGGTTTTTAGTCTAGCTTGATGTGCAATTAATTTTATGTACTCACTTACAATTGCTTGCATCAAGAAAAACATTAAAAAGTTAGGCGTGCTTGAGAGGCTGTAATTTCTCATCTGTTTCTCAACGAAAATTAATTTTTTGACGCTTCAATAGAATAAGAAGTCAAAATCTATAGTGGTGATGATTTATCTTTACTCATATCTTGGACCTTCAATTAAACTAGCTAGTGAATAGTCGCAGACAACTAATAACACAAGAAATCATCAAATATTAGTAAATTAATACATAGTCTATACTGAGAATTATCTGGAGCTTAATGAACAATCAAGTCAAGTTTTAACCCAGTAATAATAATGATATTGAGGAGGTTAAATCACTGTGAAAGGAACAGCTCTTGTGACAGGTGGTGCCATTCGCTTGGGGCGAGGGTTTGCTATAGGATTAGCACAATTAGGCTACAATATCGCTATCCATTACAATCAATCCCACTTGGCGGCTGAAGCAACCCTCGAAGAAATCCGTAGCTTTGGCGTTCAATGTCAGGGATTTCAAGCCGATTTTACCAAAGAAACTGATCTTAAACCAATAATTGCTGCTGTCGGCGATCGCTTTCCAGATTTGAATGTTCTTATCAACAGTGCCTCGGTTTACGAGTCAGCCTCCCTCACCGAGACAACCCCTCAGTTATTTGATCAACAATTTACCGTTAACTTGCGAACCCCCTATTTCCTCACTAAAGCCTTCGCTCAATTTTGCCAGTCGGGGAATATCATCAATATTATTGACAACAAAATCGCTTTTAACCAATATCACTATTGCGCTTACCTCCTATCCAAAAAAGCCCTAGCCGAATTAACAAAACTAGCCGCGATGGAACTTGCCCCTCAAATTCGTGTCAATGGGATCGCTCCAGGAGTCACCCTATTCCCAACAACTAGAACTGAGGATTATAGGGCTTGGCGCATTCGCGGAATTCCTTTGCAACGTCAAGGCAAGATTGATTATCTTTTACACGCCCTAAAATATATTCTAGAAAATGAATTTGTCACTGGACAAATCCTCACGATTGATGGTGGAGAATCCCTAACTAATATTGGCAAAAATTCCGACAACTATCTCGGTTTAGCAGGAGAAACCTCATGAATCATGTTCTGCTCTCGGTTGGCTCTAATATCAATCCAGTTAAGAATTTCCGCGCTGCATCGACTATTCTGGCTCAAGAACAGATTTTAGTAGACTGTTCCCAGGAAATTGTCACCAAACCTCATGGTTATCCCCATCAACCTGATTTTTTGAACGGAGCCTTTTATCTGAAAACGCCTTTAGACCGCCTTACGTTCAACTGTTCTCTCAAAGCCATTGAAAAGCTGTTAGGACGGGTGAAAACCACCATTAAGTCGGGACCGCGTACCATCGACCTGGATATTGTCGTGTGGAATGGCCAGATTGTTCGAGATGAATTTTATCACCATGAGTATGTCCGTGTCCCCATCTGGGAACTGGCACAAAAACATGGGATTATCTTTCAAAAAGAGATTATTGACAGTTCTAAAGGGGCAAATAACCCCTAGAAACCTTAGGGTTTGCAACAATTAAGTCAAAGATATGGTAAAAAAGGCAAATTCGAGTTCAAGCACAATCTCTGAAAAGCGAAAAGGGCGATCGCTTGCCTTACCGCAATTTCATCTAGCCACCCTAGTCTTATTAATGGGTGTTGGCCTGTTGAGTGCCTTATCAGTGAGTTGGTTACTGGGCAACCCTGCCATAACGAACCTGACCACGATCGCTCATCAAAATCAACTCAATCCCCCCTGGTTTGTTCGTGTCCCTGATGCCCCCTATCGGCACGTCTTAACCGGAATTTTTCTGGCCTTATTGGCGATTATTGGGATGATTGTCCAAACTGTCCCGAAACCGACTCGATGGGCTAAAGCGATCGTTGCTGGTATTTTAATCGTCTTGGCCATACGGTATATACTCTGGCGGGTTCTGGCAACCCTGAATTTAAGCGATGCCGTAACGGGAATTTTCGCCCTCGCCTTATTATTAATCGAAATACCCTTTATTTTGACCGGTTTACCCCAACTATTTTGGGCTTCATGGGCTAGTGACTATAGTCGGCAAGCTGATCGCTATGAAATCTTAGTTAAACAGGGGGATTACCTACCCAAAGTAGATATTTTCATCCCTACCTACAATGAGTCGCAATCGATTGTAAGGCGCACTATTTTGGGCTGTCAGGCTATCGATTATTCCCCCAAGACGATTTATATTCTCGATGATGGTCAGCGATCGCAGATTCAATCCCTCGCCCAAGAATTGGGTTGTGAATACATAACTCGTAGCGATCGCCGTCACTATAAGGCAGGTAATTTAAACCATGCTTTGCAACAAACTCACGGTGATCTCATTGCGGTATTTGATGCGGATTTCGTTCCAACTCGCAATTTTTTACAACGAACAGTTGGCTTTTTTCAACAACCTGATATTGGTCTGGTTCAATCCCATCAAAACTACTATAATCCTGATGCCCTAGTGCGGAATTTAGGATTAGCCAATTATTTAACTTCCCATCGAGAAAGCTTTTCTCGCTACGTTCAACCCACTATTGACAGTGTAAGAGCCACTATTTGTGATGGTTCTGCTTTTGTGGTTCGTCGGCGAAATCTCGAAAAGATTGGTGGTTTTGTCACGGAATCTTTGTGTGAGGATTACTTTACCGGAATGGTGTTAGATGCTCAAGGTCATCGAGTTATCTATCTTGACGAAAATCTCAGTGCTGGTCTGGCCGCAGAAAGTCTCAACGATTATATCAGCCAGTATCAACGCTGGTTGAGAGGAAGTTTGCAAGCTTTTTTCATTCATGCTAATCCCTTGACCCTTTCTGGGTTAACCTTGTCCCAACGAATTGCTCACATTGCCAATCTTTCTTACTGGTTGACCGGTTTTCCCCGTCTGCTGATTTTATTTGTCCCCATTCTGTGCGGATTCGCTAATATTTTTCCTCTGATTATTACTCCTGACGATTGGCTTTATTTCTTGTTTTTGCCCCATTTATTGGTGTTATTATCCATGAATTGGTTGAGCGATCGCTCTTCATCGGTTTTTCTGTCTGAAGTTTATACGGTTGTTCATGCTATTCCTTTTAGTTTAACGGCAATTCAAGCCTTACTCAGACCTTTTTCCCGTGGCTTTCAAGTTACACCAAAGGGCTTTTTTTCTAAAAGATTTAGGGTTAATGCTTGGCTGACAGTTCCCTTGGGAGTGTTTTGGGTTAGCAATGGGGCAACGTTGATCAGCTTTCTTTGGCAGCATATTGATAGGTCTGAGAAAATAACCTCTTCATTTTCTGGGCTATCTCAAGGAGTAGTCGGTATTGTGATCTTTTGGTCAGTTTATAACCTAATTCTCTTAGGATTAGCTATTCTAGCTTGTATCGATGCCCCTAAACCAGAAAATTATGAGTGGTTTAAATTTCAACGACCGGTCATTTTGGGTGGGGAGGAGAGTCCGGTTAGGGGAGTCACCTATTTAGTCTCAGAAAAAGGTGTTCGGGTTCGATTAAATGCTCAATCTCGACAAAAACAAAACCTTTGTGTGGGGGACGTTGTGAGTATCGAAATTCAGATCAATGAATGGCCAGGAAATCTTAAAATACAAGGGTCAGTGATTAAAATAGTTAGAAATCAGGAAACTTCTCAACAAGAAATTGATCTGACCTTTGAGTCGGTCACTTCCCAACAGTACCGCCATATTGTACAGTTATTATTTTGCCGTCCTGGCCAATGGACTAGACGAAATCATCCTAATGAATTGCAAACATTTGTTGTTTTAGTTAAGCGAATGTTTCGACCTCGCTTTTTCTTGAGGAAGGATCAAGAGATTGATGCTATTCCTATTCGCTAATTATAAAAATTCAGCCTTGATATTAAGTTTTTTGATTGCTTTACTAAGTTTATTAGAAGGACGAAAGACAAATATTTTTGATTGATTATTGTCAACAACTGACTTAAGAAAGTCTGGTTTAGGTGGATAACTTAAAGGGAGGATTTTAACATCATCATTGAGAAAGTAACTCAAAGAAATCAATTCCCCAACATTAAGATAAGAATTTCCGCGATCGGTAATTAATAAGGGAGATGAATGAGTATTAACGAGAGCAACTATTTTATTATTAGAATAACTGGTTCCTTTTGCCCATGAAGTCTCAGAAAGTGCGTTTTTTGTATTAGATATTATACTAGCGGTTAAAACTAAAGCAATGATAATAGTCCCAACTTTATAGCTTCTTTTCAATATTTCAGAGAAAAAATAAGCAACAGCAAGCTGTACTCCTAAAAAACAAGGAAGTAAATAACGAGTAATAGTAGATCTTCTCGCCTCAAATAATATATCTGGAATAACTAATAATAAAAAAGGAACAAAAATAGATATCAAAATATATAGTTTGGCTGTTTGATTAGCCCTAATAAAAACAGTATAGATGGCAGCTAAAATCAATAAAATAAATAATAATCTTTCTAAATAAATAACAAAATTATCAATTCCAAAGTTAAGATCAATGAATAAAGATGTAAAACTTAGCATCCAAAATTTTAGATAATAAACTATGGTTTGTTTTCCTTGTACCCAACTAGAACTATTAGAAGCATTTTCAAAATTGTTAATCAAGACAATAATCCAAGGACTATAAAGAATTATCCAACTAAGAATCGCAGATAAAAACTTTGGTAAAATTGCTTTCCATTGTTTATTTAATATTGTTTTGAAAATAATAAAGATACTTTGACTAATTAAAGTTAAGAGAAAAAATAAATGAGTGTAAAGTCCAATAACGCCAGTAATACTGTACAAAACCCAATTTTTATAACTGGGTTTCTCGATAGCTTTAAGCAGTAACAAACTACTGGTAATAATCAATAAAGTGAATAAACTATACTGACGTGCGGTTTGATCATATAAAATATTAACAGGAGATAAACTGAGTAAAATAACTGAAAAAATAGCCGTTACTTTTGAATTAAATAATTTAAAAGACAATAAATAAATCAATGGGAGTGAAAAGAGACTAATTACAATAGGTAAACTTCGATAAGCAGTTAAAGAACTTCCAAAACTTTTCACCCAATAACGAGTAATTAAAAAATATAAAGGTGGATGCTGAGGAACCTCTTTTGCTAGGGCATTAACGGTATCAATAGAGGTACTTTTTGGTTTAATATTTTGGAATTTTAGAATCTGATTCGGGTTTATTATTTTATCGACGAAAATTTGATCATTAACCTCACCTACAGTAAATCCCGATGAGCGAATTGATGTAAAAAATTCATCTAGCCAGTAAACTTTTTGTTCTAAATTAATACACCTAAAAACAATCCCTAATGAGATTAAAACAATAATTAATATTAAAATCAAACGATTTTTATTTTTAAGAATTTTCATTATTAGTGATAATTTGAGGGATTTTGCATATTAAGAAATTGCGTAAATTCTGGCTGAAATAATAATTTAACAGGACCGGTTGGCCCGTTACGATGTTTGGTAATGATTATCTCTGCAATTCCTCGATCTACGGTATCAGGGTTATAATACTCATCACGATACAACATCATAATTAAATCCGCATCCTGTTCAATGGCGCCACTTTCCCTTAAATCTGACATCATAGGACGTTTATTATTTCTGGCTTCAACAGCGCGACTTAACTGGGATAAAGCAATAACAGGAACATTGACTTCGCGGGCTAATCCTTTCAAAGAACGGGTAATTCTAGACAATTCTTGAGTCCGATTCTCACTTCCACCGCCTTCCATTAATTGTAAATAATCAATTAAAACTAACCCTAACTCTCCCCTTTTTTCAGCTTGTAAACGCCTTACCTGAGAGCGAATTTGCATCACGGTTATATTAGCAGCATCATCAATATAAATAGGCATTTCGGATAAGGTTCCTAGGGCTAAGTTTAACTTTTCGTATTCATTTTGAACGAATCTTCCCGTGCGTAAACGATTCCCTTCAATTTTGGACTCAGCAGCTAATAATCTCAAGGAAAGTTGTTCCTTTGACATTTCTAAACTAAAAATAGCTATAGGTAACTGACTATTCTTAGCAATATTAGCAGCCATCGCTAAGCCAAAAGCTGTTTTCCCCATAGAAGGCCGTCCCGCAATAATAATTAAATCAGAACGCTGTAACCCTCCTGTCATCGCATCTAAATCATAAAAATCGGTTTTAATCCCAGGTAAAGACGTTTTTTGATGGCGTTTTTCCAATTCATTGTAGGTTTGCACTAAAGTATCAGCAATGGGAATTAATCCTTCTTGAGGACGCTTTTGCGTTAAGCCAAAAATTTTCTTTTCTGACTCATCTAAAACTTGGTCTAATTCCTTGGTACTTTCAAACCCTAAGTCTACGATTTCATGACCGGCTGAAATTAATTGACGGCGTAAGTATTTCTCCATTACCATTGCACCATAACGGTCAATATTTACCGCCGATACTGTTCGATCTAACAATTGGGTTAACTGATCAATACCCCCTATTTTATCTAACAGTTGATGATCTTCAAGATGACTTTTTACTGTTAATAAATCAACTGGTTTTCCTTGGGCGTGAAGCTTCAAAGCTGCTTCATAAATTTCTTTGTGAACTTGGACATAAAAAGCATCTGGGGTAATTAAATCCACTACTCGCCCCATTGCATCTCGATCTAGTAAAATACCGCCTAAAATCGATTCTTCTGCTTCAATATTTTGGGGAGGTAGGGCATTATTATAAACCATATTTTTTGATTGATTTAAGATATTAAAGAGCTAAATTATATTATACTAAAATCTCTTACAAGTACACAAATACTGAATAGACAAAGAAAAAAAAGTGCGCTACTTAAATAATCGTAACGCACCCAACTAATTAAACTTTAAAAACAGACTTAAGCTTCAACTAAACAAACAGCAGATCCTAATCCGGCAGCCATTTCTTCGGCCGTAATTTTACCATCATGGTTAGCATCGATCGCATCAAAAACCACATCGGTTCCTGCCCATTCTTCACGGGTAATAAACCCATCTCCATCTAAGTCATAATTACGGAAGATATCAACTGCCGCATTACAGACTTTTTCTTCTCCTTCTAAACGGGCTAAACGATCTTTAAGCAACTCTTCTAACGCTTCTAATGCCTTAGTAAAGCCCTTAATTCCTTCGTCTAGCTTTTCAAAAGCCATCTTGTCGTCTTGGTGCATTTTGTCAAAAGTGGCTTTATCAATAGAAATTTTTTCAATCTCCATGTTAGCAGCCGCTTCTGGGTCGAGTTTACGAGGTAACTCCGCTTCTGTGGACTGTAATTGTTCTAAAAGCTTAGGAGAAATGGTCAATAAATCACAGCCAGCTAATTCAGAAATTTCTCCAATGTTGCGGAAACTTGCTCCCATGACTTCGGTTTTATAACCGAATTTTTTGTAATAGTTGTAGATCTTAGTCACAGAAAGTACCCCAGGATCTTCGGTGGGGGCATATTCTTTGCCGGTTTCTTTTTTATACCAGTCAAGGATACGTCCTACAAAGGGAGAAATTAGGGTAACACCTGCTTCTGCACAGGCGATCGCTTGGTGAAGACCAAACAGGAGTGTTAAGTTACAGTGAATTCCTTCTTTTTCTAAGATTTCTGCTGCTTTAATTCCTTCCCAGGTAGACGCTATTTTAATCAAGATGCGATCGCGTGATACCCCATTAGCTTCATACTCAGAAATTAAATAACGAGCTTTTTCTAAGGTTGCTTCGGTATCATAAGATAAACGAGCATCTACTTCAGTAGAAACTCGACCAGGAATAATTTCGAGGATTTTTAACCCAAAAGAAACCGCTAGGCGATCAAAGGCTAAGGTAGCCACGTCAGAAGCTGAGGCATCTTTCCCTAATTTCGCCCGTGCTTGTTTAAGGGTGTCATCTACAATTGCTTGATATTGAGGCATTTGAGCCGCCGCCGTAATCAATGAAGGGTTGGTAGTGGCATCACGGGGCGTAAAAGTTTCAATCGCTTGAATATCCCCTGTATCAGCAACGACAATAGTAAATTCTCGTAATTGTTCGAGTAAATTGGTCATAATTGCTCCTTATGAGATTCCTAATCAATTTTTAAGATAGGGAGTGAAAGCTAAATGAACGTTAACAATGCCATTTCCTTTAACCTTATCAGGGGCAACCCTTCTACAGGAGTTAACTTCAGAAAGTTCTAATGATTGTTAGAAAAATTTCACCGTTGAGATTCTAAACGAATCACCCTCCCCTCTCCATCAGTCCGATACACCCAGGTTTGGGAACTATCAGATATAACTATCCGCCATCCTTCAACCAATGCTTGGGTACAAAATTCATCGGGTTTTGCCAGTCCTAAACAGCCATCTGACCAAGTTTTTGCCTCAGAGTCTTGGATGTCTAGATTTGAAGCTTCTATTGCGGTGACTTTCTCTACTTCTTGACGAACTGCATTGATAACCGTTGTTGGCGGTTCATTGTTAGTGATCATTGGTTTAGAGGTTTCTACAGAATTATTTGATTGAGGAGATGAAGAAATAGTAGGAGGAAGTTGGTCACTACAGCCTCCAAAACTCAGCCAGATTAATAAACAGCAATACCCAAAGAATTTTTGGATTTTTTTCATTTATTTTAACCCTATCAACCCAATTTTTTTGAGAAATCCAATTAATATTATTTTTACCTCTCCTAACTCAATTTGATAACCTCTTAAGATCTATCTTATCGTTTTTTGATAATTTCTTGAACCTTTTAAACAACGTCTCAGTCTAAACCCATGAATTAACTGGTGAGGTAACGCACAACCGTGTTAGCAGACAACCAAGCTGGTACAACAGACAAAGATTTAGTGCTGCGGTGTCAGCGAGGAGATTCTACCTCATTTCGACAACTGTATCGACGTTATCAGCAACGAGTTCGGTCTACCCTGTATCAATTATGTGGCCGTGAAATGCTTGATGATTTAGTACAGGAAGTCTTTCTCCGAGTTTGGAAAGCATTACCTCGACTGCGAAACCCTAATTACTTCTCTACCTGGTTGTACCGAATTACCTGGAATGTAGCCACTGATAAAAGGCGGAAACTAGCTAAAAGTCCTTCTTTTACTGATGATAGCTCAACTTTAAAGATGACTCCTTCTCCATCATCAGAAACCCCCGACTTAATGCGATTACACTATCAGGACTTAGTTCAACAAGGGTTACAAACCCTCAGTTTAGAACATCGAGCGGTGTTAGTGTTACATGACTTAGAAGATGTTCCCCAAAAAGAGGTAGCGAATATTTTAAAGTTACCAGTAGGAACTGTTAAATCCCGTCTATTTTATGCGCGAAACAAAATTCGTCAATTTCTTCAGAAACAAGGAGCATTATAATGTCTGAATCTCCCCGTGATGAGCATCAAAATGTAATCTCCTTCCTTAAACAATATCGTCCCTTACCTCCACCTGAAAACCCCTCCCTTGAAAAGCAATTAATCCATCAGGTTTCTCAAGAGTCTCAAGACAAACGTTATAAAAATCGTCTTTGGATTTTATTAATTCCTGGTGCAGTGGTTGCTAGTTTAGCAGCCATGGGCAGTAATTATCGTTGGTTTCAACCCTCTTACCAATGGGGAGGGAGAGGAAATGTAACGGAACTAGAAACCTTTATGGTAGAAAGTTGGCAAGAAACCCTAGGGGAAATGCCAAGCACTCACCCTTATCGGCCACTATATTCCGAGTGGTTGTTATTAGGATCTCCCGAAAAAAAATATTTAGTATCGAGTCCCTAACCTCTCTTGTTGTTTTACCAATTTATTAACCGACTGCAATTAATTTAGGAGATATTCGTCATGAAATGTCATCGCAGAAAATTTAATCGCAAAATGCTCATGGCATCTTTGTTAACGCTTCCCTTACACAGTACCGTTGCTTTTGCTGACCCCTTAGTAGAATCAGATTGTTCTGTCGGTTTGTGTGAATCGCAAAACTATGCTCAAAGACGTGGTGAAGGAAGACAAGCAGGCCGAGGCGGTCCAGAAAAATTAATGGAACAACTGAACCTCACAGAGGAACAAGTCAACGAACTTAATTCCATTCGTCAAAAATATCGTCCTCAAATGGAACAATTGTGGGAAAAAATGCAAACAATCCGTCAAGACTTAAGACAAATGATGCAAGGTAATACCTCCACCGCAGATATTAGGGCTAAACATCAAGAAGTGATTAGCCTCGATCAACAAATACATAATCTACGCTTTGAAAGTATGCTAGAAATGCGGGAAACTCTCACCCCTGAACAACGGGCTCAATTTGCTGAGTTAATGGAGGAACGCCGCGCAGCTCGCAGAAATGGCCGTCGAAGAAATCAGTTCACGCCTTAAAAACTGTTTGTCAAGAAAATATTTGAAGGAAGGTGCGTTAGGCCAATTCCCATTCTGGCGACACAAATTAAAATTTTACCAGTTTAGGTACGCTACCCTTGTCTTAATACCATTATCCTTTTATTTTCTTGACAACTTTTTATAATCATCAAATATTAATTAATAAAACATAAATCCTTCAATATACTAGCATAATTATCTTTCTGCCAAAAATAACGGCTCTTCTTAGACGTCCTTAGACCGCCTTAGTAATTTGAGAATTAGTTTTGGGAATTTTATGAATATAACCAATCAAATTGGTTGATTGTACTTCATGCTGATCTAGGTGAATTATGGCTAGAATGTTTCCTGAAAACCTCAATTTTTTTGACATTTGTAGTCAGTCTAAGCAATTTTTATATAAGTTATTTAAAAATAAATTATCTGATGAATTCACGGTTTTTCATTCAGCTAAGTGGCAAGTCACCAATTTTCAAGGTAAGACACAAAAGCGTCAGACTGATTTTATTATTGTTTCTCCTAAGTTAGGAATTCTTATTTTAGAAGTTCAAGAAGGAGAAATAGAATATAATAATCATCAATGGTATATGAATAAACAGCTGACTCAAGATCCCTTTAGTCAAGCTTGCGATAGTAAATATAGCTTGCTAACACTTCTAAAAAACCGACCTTTTTGGCTGAATAAGTCGATTGTCATTGGTCATGCTGTCGCTTTCCCAGATCTAACAATTAATCATAATTTAGGAGTCCACGCTCCCTCAGAAATTATTTTAGATCAACCTCAATTATTTCGGTTAGAAGATTGGACGAAATCAGTGATGATTCATTGGCAACAGAAGTCTGATGATCAGGGGGAATTAGGGCAACAAGCAATTCCTGAATTAATTAATGTTTTTGAGGATTCAGTTGCTCTATCATTTTGAGGGTTATGAAGGGTTTGACTACTTTCAACAAACATGACCCTTGAAAATGTAATCGTCACAGTGTCAAAATAAAGACTGGGCAATTCAACAAGATTCACTTTGGGACGCGAGGCTATCAGGTGTCGATAAACTTTCAAGAAATTATTGCTAAGTTACATGAATTTTGGAGCGATCGCGGATGTTTAATCGCTCAATCCTATGATACAGAGAAAGGGGCAGGAACCATGAGTCCCCACACCTTCTTACGAGCTATTGGCCCTGAACCTTGGGCTGTTGCCTATGTAGAACCCTGTCGCCGACCAACGGATGGCCGCTACGGGGAAAACCCTAACCGCTTTCAGCACTATTTCCAATATCAAGTCTTGATTAAACCTTCTCCCGATAATATCCAAGAAATTTATCTTGACTCCCTAAGAAAGTTAGGAATTCACCCGGAAGATCACGATATTCGCTTCGTAGAAGATAATTGGGAAGCTCCTACCCTAGGGGCTTGGGGTGTAGGTTGGGAAGTTTGGTTAGATGGGATGGAAATTACCCAGTTTACCTATTTTCAACAGTGTGGGGGAATTGATTGTCGTCCCGTTTCCATCGAGATTACCTATGGGTTAGAACGGTTGGCCATGTATCTCCAAGATGTGGAAGCCATTACCAAAATTCAGTGGAACGATCAGGTGAACTATGGAGAAATCTTTCTACAAAGTGAAGTAGAACAGTGTACCTATAACTTTGAAGCCTCTGATCCCGAATTATTGTTTGAGCTGTTTGCATTATACGAACAAGAAGCCAAACAACTCCTCGAACGGGGGTTAGTGTTACCGAGTTTAGATTATGTGCTTAAATGTTCCCATAGTTTTAATTTATTGGATGCACGAGGTGTAATTGCTGTCGCTGAAAGAACCCGTTATATTGGCCGTATTCGCAATTTAGCGAGGGAAGTCGCCCAATTATATTTACAGCAACGGGAAACATTAGGATTTCCTTTGGTTAAATAATTAATCCACTTAATAAGAGATATTAGATTTAGGTTATATCATTATAGTTTTAACCGTGATTCTTTTGAATTTTCTTTGTCGAGATAGTAATAAATTTTGAAATCGAAAGCTGTTCAAAGCTAAACTAATAACTAATAAAAGACTAAAGCCTTATTCTACAAGAACAAAGCCCGCCTTCGCGGACTAATTATTAGGTTGCGTAGGCAACCTTTGTTTGTATAGCTCAACTGTTCAGCGTTCAAGCCCATTGTTTGTGAAAGTTTAGCATAACTCACAAATATTAAATAAATAAAAAAATAAGCATTCCCTGTGCCATCTTTTTCTTAATCTGGCAGTATTCATTCATTTTTTGCATCTTATCAATTCATTTTTTGTATCAAATTGGTGATAATTCATAGAGATTTCTCTAAACTTAAGCTAAGATAATAAGTCCCTTCAGAAGTTTATAACGAGCTTATGAAAGTCTAATGCTATAAGTGTGAGGATTTTACCCATATGTCTGCTTTAAAACCCAAGAGATTCTATATAATTCCAGAATTGTTAGGATTTTTGTTATTAACGACTTCTTCGGTCTTCGCTTCTCCCGCAACAGAAGTGACAACATCTCAACCTGAAATCATATCTCCAACAGAGGCGTTAGGAGTGCTCCGCAACCGTCCTAAACTGAGTACCCCCCTGAATCGGACTTCTAGTCAAAAGTTTAATAACTCTACCTCTCAAGTCACGAGTGTTTCTGAATTACAGGATGTATCCCCTACTGACTGGGCCTATGAAGCTTTACGCAGTTTAGTGGAACGTTACGGGTGTATTGTGGGTTATCCCGATCGCACTTTTCGAGGGAACCGTGCTACCAGTCGTTGGGAATTTGCAGCGGGGTTAAATGCGTGTCTGAACACCATTGAACGGCTGTTACAGGAAAACGTCGCTGTTTTACGAGAAGATATCGAAAAATTAAAGCGACTTGCCCAAGAATTTGAACAAGAATTGATTGCATTAGGCGCAAGAGTAGATAACCTCGAAAATCGGGTAGCCTATCTTGAAGATCATCAATTTTCTACTACTACCAAGCTTCAGGGAGAGGCCATCTTTACCCTTTCCGATGCTTGGGGTGAAAGGGCGTTAGACTTCCGAGAACAAGATTTATTCAATCAAGGGCTACTCGAAAGACGACGCATTGATGACAATGGGGTTCTAGGTTATCGGTTGCGTTATATTTTGAATACCAGTTTCACGGGAAATGACTTACTTTACACTCGCATTGAGTCAGGAACGATTATCGATTGGTCAGATCCAACTGGAACTAATATGGCCCGCCTTGGCCATGATTCCAATAGCGATAGTGATACCTTCATCGATGATGTTTACTATCGTTTTCCATTGGGTAATTTAACCACCTGGATCGGCGGCAATTCCTTAGATATTGATGATATCTTTGATGTGGGCAACCCCTTACTCTTTGCCGAAGAATCCGGGGCGTTATCTCGCTTTATTCGCTACAATCCCATTACGTTTCGAGGACCAGAAGGAAAAGGAATCGGTTTTAACTACCAATTTAACGATACTTTCATTCTCAGAGGGCTTTATTTAACCGATAATGGGAATGATCCTGCTTTAGGTAACGGATTATTTAATGGAAGTTACAGCACAGGGGCGCAATTAGGCGTTTCTCCGACTGATAGTCTTGATTTTACCTTTACCTATCTTCATTCTTATTTCACTGCCGGAAATTCCGATATTGCTTCGAGTACAGGAAGCTATGTAGAACCGGATAACCAAACCCCTGAAACAGGTCAAGGGATCGCCAGAGATCCTTTCTTGGGTGCGCCAACGATTCGGGATAGCTACGGAATTACAGGAAATTGGCGCATTAATGATACTTTTAACTTCTCTGCTTGGGGAGGATATGCTTTAGCTAGAGCGCAGGGATCTGATGCTTTAGGGAATAGTCGTAAGGGCTTTGGGGCTGATATTTGGGCTTGGAGTGCCGCTTTGTCTGTGGTTGATCTCGGTAAAGAAGGGGCTGTTTTTAGTGTTGCAGGAGGCTCTATTACCAATTCACGGCGTATCGATGCTTTAACGGGCGATTTAACAGTTCCAGACCAAGATACTCCCTATATTGTGGAAACTCAATACCGCTATCCTTTGAATGATAATATCCTACTTACCCCTGGTGTCTATGTAATCATCAATCCTGATGGTAATAACGACAATAATAGTATTTGGGTTGGGGCTTTACGTACTACATTTACTTTCTAAGTAGTCGCACGCCATTAACGTTAATCCATTTGCGTAGTGCTATAGCAATCCTAGATGAATCGTGAGAATAAACGTAGCTGAGTTGGACTCTATAAGCTAAAGCAGTTCTTACAAATGGTTTAGGATTGCTATATATGTTTCCAATCCTTCAATCTTGTTGCTTGAGGATTATTTTTTTTCTATTAAGTTCCTAAATTTAGCTAATATATTTCTCAAGATTATTTACAAGAAATACAAGGAATTAAAGACCTAATTTTTTAAGGTTTTTTTGACTTGTTTCAACAATATTTCAACAGGATTAACTTCTGGAAAATAAGAGTTATGAAATATTTATTACTTATTGTTTATTACTTAAGCCCGAAGGTTTATGGTAAGATAATCTTATCAATAATAGACAAGATTGAACCTAGATACCCCCGTCCATTATCTAGCTGAATAATATGAATTTAGTTAAGATACTTGTTGGCAAAAAGTTATCAAAATTTTTCAAAGCAAGGGATCTCTAAATGACTGAATTTAGAGATTACTTTTATTAGTGTAGCTTAAGTTTATGAAATTGGTATAAATAACCTCAAAAACCCTGACATTATAGCCTTACAGGAGATTCAAGATAACAGTGGTTCAGAAGATGACGGTACAACAAAAGCTCATTTAACCTATCAAACTTTAATCTCAGAGATAAAGCAGATAAGTGGAGTGAATTATAAGTTTATTGATATTCCACCCCAAAATAATCAAGATGGTGGGCAACCAGGGGGGAATATTCGAGTAGGTTATCTTTACAATCCCCACAAGTTAACAAAGTAACGACAACACTCAAAAAAAACAAGAATTGCTAACTTACACTCTATAATATCATTTTTAGAAAAATTTATGAGAAAATATAGAATAAGTTTATTAATTTTAGGTTTTATAGTTACTTTGGGATTTTCTTTTCAAACTCAGAAAAATTGTTGTCAAACTCACGCTAGGGTTGGGGTTTTCCATACTCCTCATGGCATGGTAGAAACCCCTCGATTTATGCCGGTAGGAACCCTCGCAACTGTTAAAGGACTCACCCCCTACCAACTGCAAAACACGGGGGCGCAAATGATTTTAGCTAACACCTATCACCTTCATTTGCAACCTGGAGAAACCCTCATCGAAAAAGCTGGCGGACTACATCAGTTTATGGGGTGGAATGGTCCAATTCTCACTGATTCTGGTGGGTTTCAAGTATTTAGTTTAAGTGAATTGCGCCAAATTCGAGAAATTGGGGTCACATTTCGTTCCCCTAGAGATGGGCGAATCATTGAATTAACCCCCGAACGTTCAATACACATTCAAAATGCTTTGGGGGCTGATGTGATTATGGCTTTTGATGAATGTCCCCCAGGAAATGCTGATTATGCCACGGTTGCAGCAGCTACACAACGCACCTATCGTTGGTTAGAACGGTGTATCAACGCCCATCAACGTCCCCAGGATCAAGCCCTATTTGGCATTGTTCAAGGGGGAATTTATCCTGAATTACGTCGATCTGCTGTTAAATCGTTGATAGAATTTGATTTACCTGGGTATGCTATTGGAGGAGTCAGTGTTGGGGAAGATCCGGCCTTGGTTCGAGAAATTGTCCAAATTACCGCACCCTTGCTTCCGGCAACTAAACCCCGCTATTTAATGGGGGTAGGAACTTATCGAGAGATGGCTATGGCGATCGCGTCAGGGATTGATTTATTTGATTGTGTGATTCCCACTCGTTTTGGCCGCCACGGAACCGCATTAGTGGGAGGAGAGCGTTGGAATCTAAAAAATGCTCAATTTCGAGAAGATTTTACCCCTCTTGACCCTAATTGTCCTTGTTATACTTGTCAAACCTTTACGAGAGCTTATTTGAATCATTTAGTGCGATCGCAGGAAATGTTAGGGTATATTCTTCTGTCTCTACATAACGTTACAGAATTAGTTAGGTTTACTCAACGAATTCGAGAAGCTATTTTAGGCGATCGCTTTGTGGAAGAGTTTGGATTGTGGTTAAACTAAAAAATGAGCAAAAATACAACCAAGTTTGTAGTAAGTTCTTTAGAATTTAAAATTGTCTTTTTGTGACGGCTAAAGCCTCAACTACGAACTTTTATTTTTATGATTACGCTGAAATTTTAGAAATAAAATGTTCTCGAATAGCTAAAGCAGTGGCCGGCGCTAATAATACGCCATTACGATAATGTCCTGTTGCTAACAAAACATTATTATAACCAGGTAATTCCCGAATAATTGGCGCGGGTTCTCCTTGGGGACGGGGACGCTTACCAAACCACGTTTTAATTACTTTTGCATTTTCTAAAGCAGGACAAAAACTAATCGCTTTTTGTTGGACTTCTTCTAATAATTCTGGTTGGGAAATTACCTCCCCTATTTCATTAGGAAATTCTACGGTTGCACCGATCCAATATTCCCCATTTCCCAAAGGAACAATATGAACATCATCTCCTGTAATAACTGGTTGAAAATCTAGAGTTCCTAAAGGTTGCTCTAACTTAACCTGTAAAGCTTGTCCTAAAACAGGTCGAATGTCTAAGGGTTTGCTAGAAGTAGCCGTTAAAGGAGTTGAACCAAGCCCTGCTGCTATAATTAATTGATCAATGTCTAAGTTCCCTTCTGTGGTTTTAATTTGGCAACATTGGCGAATATCTTGGTCATCTAGGTTAGTAGAAATAATATTGGTAACTTCAACGCCAAACTTACAATTAACTCCATTGAGCGATGCTCCTTTTACTAAAGCTTGCGTTAAAACAGTCGGATTAATTTGTAAATCTTGAGGGGAATAAACCGCTCCGATAATTTTATTATTATTAATTTGAGGACACTTTTTAGTTAATTTTTCTTGATTCCATATTTCTAATGGATAACCTTGAGATTGACGAATTGAGATTAACTTTTCCCATCTTTCTGGTGATTTTTCTGCAAACCTTAACATTAAAATTCCTTGATGGTTTACAGGAATACGTTGTCTGGTAAGAGTTTCTAATTCAGGAATTAGGGTTGCGTAGCGTTCTAAACTGGTTTGACGAAGCTTCCAACCTCTTCCTTTCGTTTTGTGGCTAATAATCCCCATTAACACTCCTAATGCTGCTCCTGTAGATTCTGAAGCAGGGACTTTTTTATCTATTAGGGTAATTTTCAATCCTTGAATTAAACTCAATTCGTAAGCAATTGTAGCCCCAATAATTCCTGAACCAATAATAGCAATATGAGTCATTATTTATTCACCAGAAAGCAATCAAAAAATCAAATAAGTAGGTGGGTAAAAATAAAGGAAGGTTTGTAGTAAGCTCTTCAGAGCTTGAAAGTATTGCACTATGTGATGCTCAAGCCCCAACTACTTGGTACTAAGCGGAGCCGAAGTACGAACTTTTTTATTTTACGTTTAATTATGCCCACTTACTTAGTCAATAATTAAGTTATTAGAGTAAGTTATTAGAGACTGTTTATAAAGTTAGAGATTACTCCGCCGTACAACTGTTGACCGTTGGTAAATCTTAAGAGAACTGTAGGGTGTATTAGGGTAGTGTAAGACGCTCCAAAGAACTATAGCAGTTCTCATACTTGTGAGGCTTCGCCGAACGTCCGAACGGTACAATCCCTTCTTTAGTTGCCCCTTTAATAAGGGGGGGTAGGGGGGATCGGAAGTTTCTTATAGTTTTAAACTATAAAAAAAGTGATCAGTTTCACCATAATTCACAAAGGCTAACTAATCACTATTAACTATTAATTATTAGCTACTAACTAACTGAACTAGATTTAGGGATCAGATCTAAGAAACCATCAAAGTCTCGAACAGCTTGACGAAATTGATTTTCAGCCGCCACACCATTGCGATCTTTAGCTGCTGCATCAATGCGTTCAAAACGATTAAATAAGTCCTTAGCTAAATCAGAAGCTGTTTTTTGATCCTTGGATAATAGGGAACGAGTTAAATTATTCATCTGTTGGCGAAGTCCACCTAAAGGACCATGGATATAAGTTCTGGTATCTATCCAATTTTCGTCAGCGATAAAATCTTTTAACACGGACATTTTTTCCCGCGCTTCTGAAATAGGTTCAACTAAAACTTGTAGTTGTTCTATTTTTTCGGGGGAATAGGTGGTAGGAACAGACGCTTGAGGACTACTGCAACTGACTAAGAAAACGGTTACGAGTACCAAGACAAAGGATAAAATGGACCGAAGACCTGACATAACTCTATTGTTACTATTTACAACTAAACTCATTATTGATTTTCTCAACAATCAGACCTTTTATAAAGCCTGACGGCGTAAAAAATTTACAATTGGATTACTCACTTCTTGCACCCAATGCTCTTGGGGATAGTGCTTGGCTTCATCGAGTTTGACCAATTCCACGTTACCATGAGTTGCTGCTAGGGTTTCGGGAACTTGCGAAGATAGCCAGGGATCAGCCATTCCCCAAACAATTAGTGTTGGATGCTCCCAAGTGTTAAACCCCTGTTGAATACTGGTCATCGATGACGTTAACTTGAGATTTTTGGTCGTTGCTAGTAAAGATCGTCCGACGGCTGAACTTTTGAGGAAGGGTTGACGATAGGTTGCTAAATTTTCATCAGAAATGACAAAACCACTTCCTTTTTCTAGGGTACGATCTACGATTAAAGGATCTTGCGTGACCATATCCCCCATAAACGGAATTGCCCACTGTTTCATCATCCAAGGTAATTTAACATCAGGGGAGAGGGGGGTATTGAGGATAATCAGGCGATCAATTTTATCGGGATGAGTAAAGGCATATTCTATCCCGACTGAGGCTAAGAAACCTTGTACGACTAAGGACAACTTGTTAATCTCTAAGGCTTCAATAAAGGCCTCTAATGCTTCACCATAAGCTTGAGAAGTATAGGCAAAATCCCGTTTGTCTGGTTTAGCGGATTTTCCTGAACCAATCCAGTCAGGGGCGATCGCTCGAAAGCCTTTATCAGCCAAAATAGGCATGATTTCACGCCAGGTGTAGCTATGGGATGGTAATCCGTGGAGAAGAATCACAGGAGATTTTTCAGTTTCATTGATGGGGGAAACCTCCTGATAAAACCATTCAAGGGAACCAACGGTTAGGGAATGCTCTGTCATGAACTTGTGATTTTGTTATCGTTATTTATTGAGTAACTTATTAAAATCGTGGCATAGAATAGAGCAAATTCGCTAAATTCACCTAATAGTCTTGTTTAATTCATGAGAGGATTTTCCCATATGAACGCATCGGAAAAAGCACAAGGATTAGAAGTCGCTACTAAAATTGCGTCTATTGTCCATTTGTTTAAGTTGCAATTTCCTGATGCAAAGGCGGATCTCAAACCTTGGTGTAATGATCCTGATACCCTCGAATTTGTTGATCCTAACTCGATTGATATTGGGTTCCATTTACCCGGATGGAGTCCCCGCTATCAAAGTCGTAGTATGTTAGTGCAAATACGTTTCCATCAAGATCCAGTTGATGCTTCTGAAAGATTGATTGGGGTAGAAACCGCCGCATTTAATCATCAAGGCCAGGCCTGGCGACTCTCAACGGTCGATAGCTGGCAATTGGAAGGAAGCTATCAACCCGCAGCAGATGTGGGGGAAAGACTAAAATGTTTCTGTCGCCAGGTGTTTGAGTTATTCAACCAAAGTTAAAGCAACCATTGAAGAGTTAATTGAAAAACGCCATATTTCCATCAAAGCGACACTGGAAAAATTATCTTATCGAGATTTTCACTCTTTTTAGATAACTTAAAGGAAAAGCCAGGAATCTGCCTAGCTTAATCAATAAAGACTTTGGATCTGACAAAGTTGATTAACACTCGTCGTCCTTATCTCCGCCACAATCACTCTTGGTTACTACAATTTCAGGCATAATGTCAGAGGCGGCAACAGCAATGGTTTCTACCGCGAAGATACCAAGGAAGGCGATGGCGGTTCCTAAAGCTAATTTGCGTTTGATGGATTTCATGGTTGATTGTCTCCTAATAATTCACACCAATTTAGTCAGTTTTGAGGATTTTTAACCCCCTAGTTTTAGGATAAAACGTCTGACATCGGATGTCAGTCCCATAATTTGAGGAATGTCCAGCCTAAGAAACATCGAAATAAAGGGAAAATAGTAGAATTGGAAATAGTGTGTCTAACAGATCACTTTCAAGACCAATAGCCACAATGGCTAATTTGAACGCTATACAGAATACATTTAACGCGATCGCCATGAAACCAAAAGGCTGGGATCAATTCCTCAAAGAAGTAGCTATCGATCAAAATTTAAAAGGAAGACTCAGAGAAATCTTTTTAGTTCGGTTTGCTTACGAAAATTGGCGTAAACCCGACACAGAAGTATGGCAATTAGCAGAAGCAGCCAGTCATGAAACTTATAAAAAACAAATGACAGAACTCTACAGTTGTTTTGCTAATGATAAGCCCAGTGGTTGCCCCGAATTAGACCCCCGCAGTAAAGGTCCAGGAAAATTCCAAGTGTTACGAGAATGGCTCAAAGATATCAAATATCCTGAGTGGCATCAAGCATCATCTATGCCCACTTTTTCGAGTCTTCCGGCGATCACTCCCCAGACACCGATTAAAGTTGATTCTCCCCTTTATATTCAACGTCCTCCTATTGAAAGTGATTGTTGTCAAGAAATCTTAAAACCAGGTGCGCTAATTCGCATCAAAGCCCCTGAAAAAATGGGTAAAACATCTCTCTTAAATACTATCCTCTCTTATTCTGAAGCGTCTGACTGTCGCAAAGTATACCTTAACCTTCGTGGTGCAGAAGGGGCAATGTTTACCACTTTAGATAAATTTCTTCGCTGGTTTTGCGCTAATATTAGTCGAGAGTTAGGGATTAAACCAGAACTAGACGATTATTGGGATGAGGAATTATTTGGCAGTTTAGTCAGTTGTAAAACCTATTTTCAAAGTTATTTGTTAGAACAGATTGATCATCCTTTAGCGTTAGGATTGGATAACCTAGATCGCATCTTTGAATATCCTGATATTGCTCAAGATTTTTTACCGATGCTTCGCTATTGGCATGAAGAAGCTAACAATTTAGAAATTTGGCAAAATCTTAGGTTAGTGATTGCTAATTCCACAGAAGTTTATATTAAACTTGATGCCAATCAATCTCCTTTTAATGTCGGAAGACAAGTTAAATTACCTGGATTTAACCTCGAACAAGTATTAATCCTCGCTAAGTATTATGGAAACGATTGGTCAGAAGACAAAAAACAACAAAAGTTTGCAGAAGATTTAATTGAAATGGTAGGAGGACATCCTTATTTAATTCGTCTTGCTTTTGATGCCCTTACTTATAAGAATATTCCTCAAGATAAACTTCTACAAGAAGCCCCCACTCAAGGGGGAATTTATGGGGCGCATTTACGTCGTCATTGGAATAATTTACAGTCTTCTCCTGAATTGGCCGAAGCAATGAAAGAAGTGGTTAAAACTGAAACGGGTGTACAGTTAGAACCATCGATTGCTTATAAATTAGAAAGTATGGGATTAATTAATTTAGTCGGAGATCAAGCCCAGCCTAGTTGTACGCTGTATCATAGCTATTTTCTAGATAATCTTTAGACCCTGTCTCAAGACTAATTTTTTATCACGATTTCGGAGTTAATACGCCCTAAAATGAGAGTTTAAACTAAACTCTTTTAAGGATGAGATTTCCCTTGAAAATTAGGCTGATAAATCTGACTCAAGTTGATCTAAATTGAAGCTAAATTTTATTTTAAAATCATCTATTCCAAAAACAAAAAAATATTTCTAAAATGTTGTTCTTTTCTCCTTTTTGATTTTTGGCTAGATTTCTGTATATTTGGGGAATACTACCAATTGTTGATCTGTATAATTATTTTTATGAGTTACTTGAATCAATATTATGCAATTTTAGGATTGACGAGTAATGCTTCTCCCATAGAAGTCAAAAAAGCTTATCGTGATCTTGCAAAAATGTGGCATCCTGATCGCTTTCATAATGATCCTAATAAACAACAGCAAGCTGAAGAGAAATTCAAACAAATTCTAGAAGCTTATGAAGTGCTTAAGGATCACGAACCAGGTAAACCTTTTATTTCAGTTTCATCAGGAATTAAGACGAAAAAAACTGACCCTAATTTTTGTTATAAAAATGGGGTTATTTTGGCTGAGAATGAAGAATATGAAGAAGCTATTGAAGAATTTTCCCAAGCGATTCGGATTGATCCTAATCATATAAAAGCTTATCAATATCGAGGATTTATTTTATCTAAGTTAGGTTATGAACATCGTGCAGAAGCTGATTTAAAGAAAGCACAGGAGTTAAAGCTTCAAAATATACATCAATCTAGTTCATACAATACTCAATCAAACAACAATTCATCAACTGCACAAAAAACTTACACTAATTCAACTAGATCTAAATATAAATCAGCATCAAATTGGCAATTACACTGTCAATTAAAGGGGCATTTTAGCCCTATTAGTTCTGTCGCTATTAGTCCTGATGGCAAGTTTTTAGCTAGTAGTAGCAAGGATAACAAAATTAAACTATGGAACTTAGATACAAAAGAAGAAATTAATCTACTTATCAAACATAAAGAGTCTGTTAATTGTCTTAAATTTAGTCCTAAAGACAATATATTAATCAGTGCTAGTGAAGATAAAACCATTATAGCTTGGGATTTGAATAATTCTCAATCTTCGATCCTTGGGAATTGGAAAAGTGGACATACACAAGCTGTGTTATCCCTAGATATTAGTAACAATGGTAAATTTTTAGTTAGTGGTAGTGCTGATAAGACCACTAAAATTTGGTCATTAAATTACCCTGACGAACCATATACTTTAACCGAATATAAATCAGAAGTTTCTTTAGTAGCTATTAGTCCCAATGGGGAATGTTTTGTGGCAGGAGGACGAGACCAAGATTTGATAATACGAAGTTTAGATAGTGGAAAAAAAATCAATAGAATCCCAGTAAGTTCAGGAATTTTGTCGATAGTTTTTAGCCCTAATAATAAGGTATTAGTGACAGGAGGATATGATCGAATGATTCGATTATGGGATATTTCAAGTCAACAAGAAATGGGTAAATTAGAAGGACATTTAGATAGGGTTTCATCACTTATTTTTAGTCCAGATGGAAAAACCCTAATCAGTGGGAGTTGGGATCATACAATTAAACTATGGGATTTTGATACCCTAAAACTAATTGACACCATAGAAGGTGATCAGAATGCTATTTTATCGGTTGCTATTAGTCCGAATGGCAAGACCATTATAAGTGGTAGTAGTGACCCTTCTATTAATATTTGGAAATCCTAAAAGTGAAAAATTTTAATAGTATTATTGATTCTTAATTTAGCTTCTTATAAAAAAAGCTAAAACGCATTTTAAATACGTCTTAGCAACAGTAAAAGTCAGAAACAATTTTGACAACAATAACTTGTTTAAATTGCCTTAGAAAAAGATTGTTCTTTACGTCCTTTGAGATAAGGATCAAAAACAGAAGCAACATTGCGGATCAATAATCGTCCAGGGGGTGTGATTTCAATGCGATCGCTAAATAACTTCACTAACCCATCTGCTTCTAGGGGTTTTAAGTCAACTAATTCATTAGCAAAATATTGATCAAAATCAAGATCAAAGTGAAGGTTATACTTTTCTTCAAAATGATCTTTATTGAGTTCAAATTGACACATTAATTCCATAATAATTGCCCGTCGGATGATATCATCTCGATGGAGACTAACCCCTTTTTCAATGGGTAACTTGCCAGTATCTAGGGCATTATAATAGCCTTTTAATCCCTTATAATTTTGGACATAAACATCGTTTAACATACTAATAGATGTTACCCCAAAAGCAAAGAGATCGGATTCTGGTTTCGTCGTATATCCTTGGAAATTACGATGTAGTTTACCTTCTTGTTGGGCGATCGCTAATTCATCATTAGGTTTAGCAAAGTGATCCATGCCAATATATATATAACCATTGCGGTTTAATTCTTCAATGGTCATTTGGAAAATTGCCAGTTTTTCTGCTGCTTTAGGTAAATCAGCTTCAGAAATATTTTTTTGTGCTGCTTTTAACCAAGGCATATAGGCAAAGTTAAACAAAGCAATGCGATCAGGATTAAGTTGGATCGTCTTTTTAACTGTCTCTTTGAAAGTCTCTAAGGTTTGAAAAGGTAGTCCATAAATTAGGTCAACATTTGCCCCTTCAAATCCCGCCTCTCGAATCCAACTCATGACATTAAATAACATGGATTCTGGTTGAATACGGTTGATGGCTTCTTGAACTTTTGGGTTAAAGTCTTGGATACCAAAACTAATACGATTAAATCCTAAACTTCTCAGAAAAAAGATATAATTTTTATCAATATATCTAGGGTTAACTTCAATAGAAATTTCTGCTTTTTTGTCAATGTTAAAGTTATTGACTAAATGACTAAATAGCTGATCAATTTGAGATTGATTCAAATAATTAGGGGTTCCACCTCCCCAATGAATTTGATTAACTTTACGTTCAGGTGAGATTAAAGCAGCAGTTTGGCTAATATCTTGAGTTAAATAATCTAAATAAGGAGGAGCAACTTTTTTGTTTCTGGTAATAATTGTATTACAACCACAAAAATAACAAGCACTCTCACAAAAGGGAATATGGCAATAAAGAGAAATAGGAGTTTTTTTATGGTTTCCTGCTGCTATTCCTGCCCGAAAATCCGTTTCGCCGACCTCTGATTTTAATTCAGTTGCCGGGGGATAACTGGTATAACGAGGAACAGATTTATCATATTTATTGAGTAAATTAGCGTCAAATTGTACGGTTTGTGAGGTGATTTTCATGGCAATTAGTAACCTACTTAAAGCAAGATTTTGAATACAACAAAAACAGCAAAAACTCTAGTGTTGAACTATCAGTTAATAGTTAATAGTTAACAGTTCACTATCAACTATCAACTATTAACTATCAACTATGATTAACCAGCAGTTCCAACTCCTGCGGGATGACCATGACCATGATGATGTTCCGTACTACCAGGTCTGTCTTGACGAGTAATTAAGTCAAAAACGTGGTCACCAATAGCAGCTTTAACATCATCTTCTAATTCATGAACTACATCACGATTGAGGGTAAAAGCGGCATTAGCTTCATCGACAATTTTTTGAGCCAATTGATCATCAATAGGAAGAGAATTCAAAGCATCGCGGTATTTTCCTTTGAAATTTCGCTTCGCTTCTGGGTTAGGAATCTCATCAAATTCATAAAATTGAGTTCCTTTTTCTGAACTTAATTCTAAAGCCGAACGAATAATATTTTTTAAGCTTTGTCCTCCCGATAAATCCCCCATATACCGTACATAAGAATGGGCAACTAATAAGGCAGGTTCGGTGTTAGAAACTTCACGAATACGGTTAACATAAACTTGACCTGCTGGAGAATCAACGATTTGTTCTCTCCAGTTTTCACCATAATAAAATGCTAAATCTGCTTCTAAATTTTGTTGGCGGTTTAGTTCAGGAAAATAAATCTGACTAACTACGGGATGATTCTGATGACGTTGTAATTCTTCTTCTAACGCACTGTAGAGAAAATAAAAATCAGCTAATAGTTTTCGTAAAGGTTCTTTTTCAACAATTCCTTTGAGAAAACATTTGGTAAATGCGGTATTTTCAGCCATGGTGTGGGAATGGCTGGTTCCTTCCCGCAGTTTTGTCGCTAAATCATTACTCATGGTTCATTCCTCATGGATAGGAGAGGTTTGCCATACAAGGCAGACTGAACAATTAATTGCTTGTTCAGTTTATTACTATACAGTTATATTGTGATGTAAAAGACGATTTTAGCAAAACTTAATAAATTCTTTCAGGTGATCGGTAAGAATGGTTAAGTTAATTTTGACATTGGGGACAAAAATGAGTGGAGCGTCCCCCTAACTTTAAGCGTTGAATAGGTGTTCCACAAACGCGACAAAGTTCTCCTGTACGGCCATAAACCCACGCAGACCCTCCATAATTGCCATTAATTCCTGTAACTCCTCGAAAATCACTAAAGGTCGTTCCCCCTTTTTCAATAGCAGTTTTTAACACGTCAATAATAGCTATTCGTAACCGTTCAAGTTTTTCGCGGCTTAACTTTTTAGCCATTGTTGTCGGTAGAATACCGCTTTTAAATAAGACTTCATCGGCATAAATATTTCCTAATCCAGCCACAATTTCTTGATCGAGTAACAGGGTTTTAATATTGCGTTGACGAGTTTTCAATTTCCCCATTAAATAATCTAAAGAAAACTCTTTAGAAAAAGGTTCAGGTCCTAACTTTTGTAATCCGGTAATAATCATTTCTGGGGTTTGATTTGGAGGAACTAACCAAACTTTGCCAAAGGTGCGAATATCAACAAAGCGTAATTCTTTACCCTCACCACAAAATACACGTAAGCGTGTATGAGTTTGTAGAGGTTCGTGTTGATTTAACCACAATAATTGACCAGTCATTCGTAGATGAACCCCTAACCATCCTCCATTTTCTCCAGATTTTTTGACCAGTTTTCCTAATAAATATTTTCCTCGCCGTTGCCATTCATCAAAGGTGACATCGGCAATGTGCATCAAAAATTCTTCAGTCGATGTTGGGTAAGCAAGGGTACGAGGGAGCAATATTTCTCCACCGTTTATTATTTTTCCCGAACATAACTGATTAAGACCTTGACAAACAGTTTCTACTTCAGGAAGTTCTGGCACAATTTTGTCCTATTATTGATCAAAATTAATAATAATATTGTTAGATTTATTTTGGCTGATTATTATGATAATTTAGGCAATTTTAACTAATGTAAGGTCAGGTTTTTTAGGGAGAAAATCTATCTTTATTTTCTTAAGGTTAGATGCTAGTTAGCCATGAAAGCCAACTAACATCAATCATCTGTTAAGGGACTATTTCTTAGCAGGTGCTGAAGAAACGACATCTAATTCGCTCTCAGCAAAGTTATTAGTATTGACTCCGCCAGCACTGCCGCTAAAGCCATTGTAATTGACTTTATCGAAACGGACGATAACAGGATAGATGATTCCGGATTTGTCAACACTAGCAACGGTTCCTACATCGCCAAACCAGTAGGATTCTTTGCGCTTGATTCTAACTTTGTCTCCACGTTTGACCATAGTTATTATCCTTGATAAATGGGTATTGAAATTGGCCTTTTTTCGGGATTGCCCAGCCCTCCTAAAAGCGTACTATTGGATCGTGACACCTTGATAGGTCAGAACTTTAAGTTTTATTGCAAATCCCGCCACCCCAGTTCGACAAAATAAGCTGAACGCCCCCAGAAATCATGGGTTTTGAAGATTCTCACCAGTTCTATATTGAAGGGAATAGCAGTTGTCAGGTACTTTTGGGCTGATAATCCTAAGTCAGGGGCTAGTTGAGTAGCTGCGGTGGTAGCTACCATGAACCCCAGCAGTTGTTCGATAGGTCCTCTGGGTAAGAGAAAATGCGCTCCTAATGCTAATCCAGTAGTCAGGAGCATGGTGACGGATAAATTGGTTCCACAACGAGGGTGAACCGCTAGTTTCCATTCCCCATCGGTGAACCTTTGTAGGCCTTGACGCACGGCCCTTTGTAAGTGAAGAGGATTAACTTGACCGTAGAGATAGAAGCCTCGTTCAGTAGACATTCCCCCTATATTTTCATTATCTTGGTTATTGGGCAATTCACCAGGGCGTGAAGCTGTATATCCAGACATTTCGCTTAATATCCAGACAGTGGCGTGTTCTAGGGCGTGGACTTGACGAACCATGAGTAATTCTTTTAACCCTGGAATAAACCCTAATTGTTGGAGCAAGTCACTATCTTGGGTTGGTTGAGGCTGATGGAACTCAAAATTCCAAAGGTGATCAAAACTAGACTGAACAGAGGTAGTCATAGGTAGGGGAAGATTAAGTAAGAAATCATTATAATTGGCTCGATTCGACTAAAGGGGAAAGATTTTATGACTTATTTACTAATATCATAACAATTTTTCCTCATCAGAATTTTTGTCTCTTCTGACCGCCAAAGCTTTACGGTCAAACCAATAAGTTTAGATCATGAACCTCTTATAAGGGGTACTCTTCCATGATATTATTGCTGACGGTTCGCTATTGATTTCATTAATGAATTCTAATAGCTTCATTTGCCTAATACTATGCCCGTGATTGACCCTCAAACCCAAACAGGTGAAACCATTTCACCCTCGCTTGATCCCATGAGAGACTATTATCAATTGCAACGCACCCTGTTGTTATTGAGTCTGTCTCTGACAGGAATCATTTTTGTCAGCGTTTGGATAGTCTACTCCCTAGACATGGCTCTTAATTACTTAGTGGGAGCTTTTGTCGGTATTGTTTATTTAAAACTTTTAGCAGGGGATGTAGCACAACTTGGTCTAGTTAACAAACGGATGGGGACTAGAGGGATGGGATTATTTGTGGTCTTAATCGTTGTGGCTAGTCAATGGCAAAAACTGCACATCCTCCCAGTTTTTCTGGGATTTCTGACCTATAAAGTCGCCATAATCGCCTATATGCTCCAAAGTGTTTTTACACCAGAATCTGAGCCAAGGCATTAAGGCATCGAGGAAATTAACCATTCTCGTATTTTGATTAAGTAAATCTCACCGAATGACAATGTTAGATGGTTTGAGTTTTGTACAAACATTTCCTCTTGCTTCATTAGAAGTTGGTCAGCATTGGTACTGGGAAATTGGCAACTATCGGGTACATGGACAAGTATTCATGGCCTCTTGGTTCGTCATTGGCCTCTTGGTGATCGCCTCCTTAGCCGCCACTCGGAATGTGCAACGCATCCCCAGTGGAATGCAAAATTTCATGGAATATGTCCTAGAATTTTTGCGGGATTTGGCTAAAAATCAATTAGGAGAGAAGGAATATCGGCCTTGGTTACCTTTTATTGGAACCTTATTCCTATTTATCTTTGTCTCCAACTGGTCGGGTGCGTTAGTTCCTTGGGCGGTAATTGAACTACCCGAAGGAGAATTAGCCGCTCCCACCAACGACATCAATACCACCGTTGCCTTAGCATTACTAACTTCTCTAGCGTACTTCTACGCTGGTCTAAGCAAGAAAGGATTAGGCTATTTTTCTCATTATGTAGAGCCAATTCCCGTTCTCTTGCCGATTAAGATCTTAGAAGATTTTACCAAGCCTTTATCCCTAAGCTTCCGTCTGTTTGGAAACATCCTGGCAGACGAATTAGTGGTAGCGGTATTGGTCTTCTTAGTGCCTTTGTTTATCCCCTTACCCATTATGGCGTTGGGGTTATTCACCAGTGCGATTCAAGCCTTGGTATTTGCGACCTTAGCAGGGGCTTATATCCATGAAGCGATCGAATCTGAAGAAGAAGAACATTAGATCGGTTGGAGAGAAAGCAATGATTCAAGGGTCGATGGAAAATTGAATGGCATCCGTTATTGAAATATGCCCAAAACATAGGACAATATCAGGTGGGTTCATTTTCACAATTCGATATCTAGAATTGCTGAACTCTTCAAGCAAATAGGGTTGACGAGTTGGGAGTTTTTCCCCAAAAAGTCAATGACTATCTCATTGCTTGGGAACGTCCCCCCCCCCCATAGTTGTTAACCAAACAACTAACTTGAAATTTGTACTGTCAATAAAAAAGGAAGAATCACAATGAATCCAACTATTGCTGCTGCTTCAGTTATCGCTGCTGCCCTCGCTGTCGGTTTAGCGGCTATTGGACCTGGTTTTGGTCAAGGTAATGCTTCTGGAGAAGCCGTTTCTGGAATTGCCCGTCAGCCCGAAGCAGAAGGCAAAATTCGCGGAACTTTACTTTTAAGTTTAGCGTTCATGGAATCTTTAACCATCTATGGTCTAGTTATTGCGCTAGTTTTACTCTTCGCCAACCCCTTTGCTTAAGCGGTTTTGAAACAGTAGAGACGTGGCTATAGTCGAAGGCAAGGCATTCATGCAAACGGCAAAAGTGGAAATCACAAGGGTTACTACTTTTACCGCTGTCAAATAGGCTAAAACCTAGTGCAGATAGCTCAAGACAAGGTTTAACTTCTGACTTGGTGTACAGGTCAACGGCCATTGACCCCTACAGACTTCCTTATCCCGTCTCTACTGCTCCCCTGAACCATATCAACTAAAGATCCCCGAATCTTTTGGATCTGGTGAATTTTGACAGAAATATTAATGGGAACCGTAAAAAATGTTTGATTTTGATGCAACCTTGCCCTTAATGGCTTTGCAATTTGTTCTCTTAGCGGTTGTCCTCAATGGGATTTTTTACAAACCTCTGAATAAGGCATTAGATGAACGGGCAGATTATATCCGTCAAAAAGAAACTGACGAAAAAGAACGCCTAGCTAAAGCCAAAGAATTAGCTCAAGAATACGAAAAACAGCTAGCAGATGCTCGTAAACAATCCCAAGAAGTAATCGCTGCTGCCCAAGCAGATGCCCAAAAAATAGCAGCCGAAGCTTTAGCGAACGCCCAACGGGAAGCTCAAGCTAAAAAAGAGGAAGCAGCCAAAGAAATCGCCCAACAACGCCAACAAGCATTGGGGATTCTAGAACAACAGGTTGATGCTTTGAGCCGCCAAATTCTAGAAAAACTTCTAGGTCCTGAATTCGTAAATTAACTACGCCATCGATTGAGTTTTCACTAGCATAATAGGTATGATCGATTCTTTTTTAATATTAGCCACAGAAGCCCATGAGGCGAGCGAAGGAGGATTCGGCTTAGATTTTAATATTCTAGAAACGAACCTTCTTAACTTAGCTATTCTCGTTGGTTTGTTGGTATTCTACGGACGTAAAGTCTTGGGAAATATTCTGAGTGAACGGCGATCGCAAATTGCCGATGCCATTCAAGAAGCCGAAGAACGCCAACGCAAAGCAGCAGCAGCCTTAACTGAAGAACAGGAAAAATTAACCCAAGCGCAAGCAGAAGCCGAACGGATTCGTCAACAGGCGAAAGAAAGAGCCACCATGGTGGCTAATGAAATTGCTGAAAAAAGTAAGCAAGATGTGGAACGTCTCAAAGAAACAGCCGCCGCCGATCTCAGTAGTGAGCAAGAAAGAGTGATTGCTCAGTTGAAAAAACAAATTGCTCAACTGGCTGTGGAAAAAGCGGAAAGTCAACTCAAAGAACGGGTCAATGATGAGATGCAACACCAATTAATTGACCGTAGTATCGCTCAATTAGGAGGTTAATAATGAAAGGTTCCCTCGTCAGCACAGCGATCGCTGAACCCTATGCCCAGGCGTTAATGTCAGTGGCTCAAACCCACAATCTTACCGATGCCTTTGGGGATGAATGTCGTTCTTTAGTAAACCTTCTTGAAGAATCACCCGATTTAGAAGAGTTTATTACTTCCCCAGTCATTAAAGAGGAAGATAAAAAATCTGTCTTGAGACAGATGATGGGAGAAGAAGCTAATCCCTATTTACTCAATTTTATGATGCTGCTGGTAGATAAACGACGAATTATCTTTCTTGAAGAAATTTGTCAGCAATATCTAACTCTTTTGCGGAAGTTGACCAACACCGTCCTCGCCGAAGTTACTTCAGCTAAAGAATTGAGTGAAGAGCAAAGTCAGGCGGTAGCCAACAAAATCAAAGAACTCACTCAAGCCCAAGGGGTTGAAGTCAAAACCAGCATTGATCCAGACTTAATTGGGGGTGTTACCATCAAAGTCGGTTCTCAAGTCTTTGATGCCAGTCTTCGAGGACAACTTCGCCGCGTCAGTCTTAACCTAGGCAGTGCCGCTTAGGTCATTTGTGTTTCATTCTATCCATTCAACTTCTAGAACAATTTAACTATGGTTAGCATCAGACCCGACGAAATTAGTAGCATTATTCGCCAGCAAATTGAATCCTACGATCAAACCGTAACGGTTTCTAATGTGGGAACCGTACTGCAAGTAGGGGACGGAACCGCCCGTATTTATGGCTTAGAACAGGCCATGGCGGGAGAACTGCTTGAATTTGAAGATGGAACCATCGGCATCGCCCTCAACCTCGAAGAAGATAACGTAGGGGCGGTACTAATGGGAACCGGTTTCGGTATCCAAGAAGGCAGTACCGTAAAAGCCACCGGAAAAATTGCTCAGGTTCCTGTAGGGGACGCGATGATCGGACGGGTGATAGATTCTTTGGGTCGTCCTCTCGATGGAAAAGGCGATATTAACACCACAGAAAGCCGTTTAATTGAATCTCCCGCCCCTGGGATTATTGCTCGGAAATCGGTTTGTGAACCCATGCAAACAGGGATTACAGCGATTGATGCCATGATTCCTATTGGACGGGGACAACGGGAATTAATTATCGGCGATCGCAAAACGGGAAAAACCGCGATCGCCCTTGATACCATCATTAACCAGAAGTCCGAAGATGTAATCTGTGTTTATGTGGCCATCGGACAAAAAGCCTCTACCGTTGCTCAAGTAGTGGGAACCCTCGAAGAAAAGGGGGCAATGGATTACACGATTGTGGTTGCAGCCAATGCCAATGATCCCGCTACTTTACAATATCTTGCGCCTTATACAGGTGCAACCATGGCCGAATACTTCATGTATAACGGGAAAGCTACTCTGGTTATCTATGATGACCTGTCTAAGCAAGCTCAAGCTTATCGTCAACTATCCTTGTTACTCAAGCGTCCTCCCGGTCGGGAAGCTTATCCTGGAGATGTATTCTACCTTCACTCTCGCTTATTAGAACGGGCAGCTAAACTGAATGATGAGCTTGGTGGTGGTAGCATGACAGCGTTACCTGTCATTGAAACCCAAGCCGGTGACGTTTCTGCTTATATTCCCACCAACGTTATTTCTATTACCGACGGACAGATTTTCCTGTCAAGTGACTTGTTTAACGCAGGTTTCCGTCCGGCGATTAATGCAGGTGTCTCCGTAAGTCGGGTGGGATCTGCGGCTCAAACTAAGGCAATGAAACAGGTAGCTGGAAAATTAAAGCTAGAACTGGCACAATTTGCTGAATTAGAAGCGTTCTCTCAGTTTGCTTCTGACTTAGATGCGGCTACCCAATCTCAGTTAGCCCGAGGTCAACGATTACGTCAAGTATTGAAGCAACCTGAAAACTCCCCCCTCGCCGTGTGGGAACAGGTAGCAGTGGCTTATGCCGGATTAAATGGCTATCTCGATGAGATTGCGGTAGACAAAGTAACCGACTTTGCCGCTGGACTACGGGATTATATCAAGACCAGTAAAGCCCAATTTCCTGAAATCATCAAGTCTGAGAAAAAACTGACTGATGAAGCAGAAAACCTCCTCAAAGAAGCTATTGGGGAATATAAACAGGCTTTTGCTGCGTAATTTACCATAAAGTCAGTGGTTAGTCATTCTCTGATGACCATAGGGAAGGCTAACCACCCAAGACCCCTTATGAATAATTCATCCAAAAAAAATTATGCCCAATCTTAAAGCTATCCGCGATCGCATTAAATCCGTTAAAAATACGAAAAAGATCACTGAGGCTATGCGTCTGGTAGCCGCCGCGAAAGTACGCCGCGCCCAAGAACAGGTGATCGCCACTCGTCCTTTTGCTGATGATTTAGCCAATGTTCTCTATAATTTGCTTAACCGCCTCAAGTATGGGGATGTCACTTTACCTCTCTTGCAACAAAGACAAGTTAAAACCGTCGCCTTAGTTGTTGTGTCAGGCGATCGGGGATTATGTGGGGGTTATAATTCCTATGTGATCCGTCGTGCAGAACAACGTCAAAAAGAATTAGAAGCCCAAGGACTTGATTACCGTTTCATTACCATTGGACGTAAAGCCACTCAATATTTTACTCGTCGTGAAGCTCCCATTGAAACCAAGTATACAGGTTTAAACCAAATTCCGACGGCAGATGAAGCAGGGTCTATTGCTGATGAGTTATTGTCCCTATTTTTATCAGAAACCGTTGATCGGGTAGAGTTAATCTACACCCGTTTTGTTTCTTTGATCAGTTCTCGTCCTGTGGTTCAAACCTTATTACCTTTGACTCTTCAGGGGTTAGAGGTGGAAGATGATGAGATGTTCCGCTTAATTACCCGTGAAGGGAAGTTGAGGGTAGAGCGGGAAACTGTTGCTCAAGAAGTAAGTAGCTTTCCCCAGGATATGATCTTTGAACAAGATCCTATCCAAATTTTAGATTCTTTGTTGCCCTTGTACGTTAATAACCAATTATTGAGAGCTTTGCAAGAAGCCGCCGCTAGTGAATTAGCAGCACGGATGACTGCGATGAGTAACGCTAGTGATAATGCCGGTCAATTAATTGGTACTTTAACATTGTCTTACAATAAAGCCCGTCAAGCGGCCATTACTCAACAGCTAATGGAAGTGGTTGCAGGTGCTAATGCTTTATAAAGTTCAACTGAGATCTTGCACCAATACCATAAAACTCAATAGCTAAAGGTATCATAGGCAAATACAGGCAGGTAAGGGTTAAAATTGATAACTTTTGCCTCTTGCCCCCCCTAACTAGCTAATTTTAAACAAGATTCAAGATCTGAGTTTAATCTATCTAACAATTTCATTGCAAGCGTTTAGAGTTTTCCTAGACGCTTTTTTGATATTTTTATTAGCATATATAGCACTACGCAAAAACGTTAGGACAGTTTTGAAAGGCCACATCGACACATTCTCTGACTGCTCCAAATTCAGGTAGCATTTGTTTCATCCATCTTTTTAAAACTGACAACCAATTTTCAATCTTATTCAAATCAGGGGAATAAGCAGGTAAATCCCATTATATTTCATGAACTTAATTCTCCTATGATCTGGCTTTTTTGAACTGTTTTTTGCTGCCAAAGTTGAAGCAAATAAGGCTTTTGTTTCTCACAAGAATAGGCTAAGCTTTCGATAACTTTCTCGGCTTCAATAAAGTCTAAATCGCGAGTCTGATTCATAAAAGAGGCAACTTGTCCCAAATATAACGGTGTAATATAGGGTATCAGTTTTTTACCTTGGCCGTTAAGCTGATGGTAAATGGCAACAAATTCATATAATAAACTAACCCAAATTTCCCTTGGAATGTGAAAAGTGTCTGGAGAAGACTCCCTCGCTTTTACTAATGCTTGGTAGACGGACTCAGAGCAAATGAGTTGATAGAGGTGATGAAATTTCTCGAACCCCTCCTTAAATGCTTGAACCAAACGAGGTTGATCAACAGTAATGGGGTCGGGTTTCAACAATTGAGTGAGGCCAAATGTTGGGATAGACTCACTCCCTTCTACTGTACGCCAGAAGGCAAAATCCCGTTCAATTTGGGCAAACAGAGTCCCGCAGACTTGCGTAAACATGGAACCCAGGGCGATCGCTGGATCTTTCGCATCATGAAGTTTAACCCCTAAATTTGTCTGACAGATTCGCGCCCCAGTGACGATCGCCGTTAAAGTCATCCAAATATCAATGCCAAAGCGAGCAATATCGGTTTCCCAGACAGGTTGTTCTAGATAATGACGGGCAAGGGTCCGAGAAAAGGCAAAATCCCCACCAATCGGTTGTCGAATCCGTTTTCCGTAGAGAGCGCGGGTTAAACAGTAAACGAGATTATTGGTAATCGTACCATCATACTTGTAGCGGGCATACAGAGGAGCCACAAACTCGTAACCCTGATTCAACAAAGGTTCTAGAAAATAACTCATCCACGCTGGCGTAATGCTGCGAAGATCTGCATCCAGGCAAATACACCCTTTAACATCGAGTTCAACAGCAACCGCAAATATTGTCCGTAGTGCTGAGCCTTTGCCTCCTATCCCCCGATAAATAGTAATAATTCGCTCTTGTTGAGGAGGTAAGGCATAAATAGCCCCTTGCTCGCGGGTATCATCGGTTGAACCCCCATCGGCAATCAGTACCACAGCCCGAAAATTGGGGTAATATTGCTGAAGTCCATCAGATATCGTCTGTACGACATGGGAGATACTCCCCTGATTGTTGTAACAGGGAATTCCCACCAGAATGTCAGCATGACCAATCTCCTCTAATCGTGACGTGACAGGCGATCGCAAGACGGTTTTCTGTTCTTTAAGCAGCATGATAGCTAATTCTCCTCCAATACTACTCGGTTAAGCCTTCTCGTTTTCTCCCCCTGCTCCCTGCTCCCACACTCACCCTAAATTAATTCGGTTCTTCATTAGGACAATGACCCGCCATCGTCAATTTTGTCATCTGGGTTTCAGATAGAGTAAGGTCCAATGCCCCTAGATTTTCTCGTAGATGTTCGGGAGTCCCTGCTGAAAAAATAGGAATCAATGGGGGTTTACGCTGCATCATCCAAGCAAGTACCACTTGATTTGGCGTTGCGCCTAATTCCTCTGTTACTTCGTGTAATGCGGCTAACCGCGCATCAGTATCTAACCCCTGATAGCTTGCGGCGATGGGAAGATCAGCCTTAACATAAGCTCCTCGTAATAAAGGAGTGTAAGGCAACATAGTTTTACCCCGCGTATCACAGTAGGTTGCTAAGTTTTCATCTAAGAGACGTTGGGGATAGAAGTAAGCCCCTGAGCGAGGTCGTAGGTAAGTAAACCGTTGTTCAACACAGGTAAATTCGGCTAATCCTTTGTTAGCGGCGATGGCATCGGCATCTGCTAACCGCCAGGCCAGATAATTACTCGCCCCCGCAAAGCGAATTTTACCCGCTTTAATCAGTTGAGTAAACGCACTCAAGGTCTCTTCTAGAGAGGTATTGGGGTCATCCTTATGGGCGTAGAATAAATCGATGTGATCAGTGTTTAAACGTCGCAAACTTTCTTCGCAAGCGGCAATAATTGTCTTAGGGGCTAAACCATCGGGAAAATCATCGTAGCCAAATCCGACTTTACTGGCAATAAAAAGCTCGTTTCGATTACCCCGTTCTCGCAACCAACGGCCTAAAACGACTTCGCTTTCTCCTCCTTTGCCGTTTTCAGCCCATTGATTATAGCAGTTGGCTGTATCGATTAAACGACCGCCTGCTTCTATGTAACTATCGAGTAATTGCACTGATTCTTCATAGCTATTTGTGGTTCCAAAACGTAGTGTTCCTAACCCTAAACAGCTAACGGCAACATTGGTTTGACTGAGATGGACTGTTTGCATCGTTAAATCCCTCCTCTACAGTCAAAGTAATTTAAAGTCTCTAATTTCACCTTAACTAACAATTCCTCAAACCCTATTGCCTTCTTTATAAAAGTTGAACTTCTTTTTGAACATTAAAAAGAATCTTTTAGAATGAAAGTATAGAAAAGCTCGTAAAAATTACGTGACTTCAGGAGGAGAATGCCATGGAAATTCGGTATGCTGAAGCACAATCTCTCATAGAAGCAGGGATGAATATTGCCCGTGAACGCAGCGTTGGTGTTTCCCTTGCTGTTGTTGATAGTCATGGAGATTTAGTCGCCTACGGTCGGATGGATCAGGCAACGGTACAATCAGGGGTGTTAGCTAAAGCGAAAGCTTATACAGCTGCACGAGAGCGTATTCCTTCGTCTGAACTAGGAAAATGGGCTAAAAAAACCAGTAAAGACATGGGCTACTGGGTTGATCCTGAAATTACAGGGATGGCCGGCGGACTTCCCATTTTTGTCAATAACCAAGTGATCGGTGGAATGGGTGTTAGTGGTTTGAGTGAGGAAGCGGATGAACAACTGGTTGAAGCTGCCATTACTCGTTATTTTGGTTCAAAAACGTAATTATTTCGTAGTGAAAGTTCAGGGTAAACTCTTGCCCTGTTCTACTACTTTTGAAAGATACTTAAGCTAGAAGAGCCTTGATAATTAAGTTTAATAAATACAAAGTGGTAGCAGTAGTAGCCAATACAATCAAAATAATTCCTGTTAATAATAATATAAGAAACCACCAATCAGATTTTTGTCTAATTTGGGGTGTATTTAGATGGGTTTCTAATAAAGTCATATTTTTTAGGTTGGCTTTCCAACCTGCATCAAATAAATCTCCTATCATGGGGACAGTCCCCACAATGGTCTCTAAAATAATATTAAGAGTCATCCGTGATAAAGTGGCTTTAGAAGCTCCTATTTGGGCAGATTTAATGATAATATAGGCTGAAACTCCTGCCCCTAAATAATCCCCAACTGCTGGAAATAATCCTAAAATTGGGTCAATTCCAATACGGTAAGTCGTTCCTGGGATGGGAATTGAATTATCTAGAATATAACTGAGGGTACTGAGTTGTTTGACGGTTTCATAATGGGGATGGTCTTCTGTTAATTTAGGTAAGTTATTGGTCATCAATTTCTTGAATTTTTAATCGAGGATCAATCGGTCTAGCTACTATAATTCCTACGGCGTTTTTAACATTAATAGCATAGTTGTGTAAATCCCTAGCAATGGTTACTTGTCCCGCAGGAGAAGCATGAATAAAACCAATATTTCCTTGGGAAGTTCGATAAATTAGACCTGTATGAGTAACATCTAACCCATCAATATTCGTCGCAATACTGATAATATCTCCTGGTTTTAGATAAGAATAAATTGGCTTTATTCTATCATTGGGAATATAATTCAAATCTAATTCATTCAGTTTATTTTCTCTTTCTACAATACATTGATAGTTTTTTTCATTAGTTTCTAATTTAGGATAAAGCTTTCTGTTTTTACTCATAAAGTCAAGCTGTTTTTGGAATTTAATACCTCCTAACTCCGCCGTAATATTTTTAACAATTCCTCGCCTTTGATTATCATTTATCCAATCTGAAAAGTAATGTAACCGACTACAATACCCATTAATAGAACCATCGATATAACGTTGTTCCTGTAAGTGTTTAGTAAAGGTTTGATAGTTGTTATCATTAAGAGTGATGTTACGGGCAATAGCTAAAACAGTTTCTACAAATAAAACACAATCAAATTCTTGGAAAGAAACGAATAGTTTTTCTTTTTCTGATTTATCTAATAACCCTGCTTTATAAGCTGAGCCTAAAAATTGATCAGCAACTTCTTGGATGATTTTTTCTATTGAGAATTCGGATAAATTCTGATTAATTTTTAACTCAATAATTTGTCTAAATTGGGTTTCTTGTTCAGTTTGATTGAGGGTTCTTTCCTGTAATTTAATGGTTGTATTTTTCAATTGTCTACTTCTATTATAAGTATCAATCGATAATAATACAGAAAAGTCAAAAGGAATGCCATTAAGATTATCTATAGGTTGTGAATCACCATAAATGATTTGTTTATTATCTTCTAATACTAAATTATCTATTGGGGATACTATTCTTAGAAAAGAAAACCAAAAAAGTAATAATACTTGATTCATATCATCTAATAAAATTTGACTAAAACTAATTATATCTCAGCTATCTCTCATTTCTTGAGTCGTAATTCCTGTTGCTGTATTGTCAGCATACTTTTCATAAGTTTTTAGATAAAAATTAGGCTCATTAGCAATAGATTTAACCGACTCCCGTTGCGCCATTGTTTCCGACCATTTCTTTAGAGTGTTGCATTGTTTGGGGAAGGCTAACCCTCGATAGTGTTCAATGACTGACCAACGTTCAAACCAAGGATAAAAGGTTAAATCAACTAACGTTAGGTCGTCTCCAAACCAATATAAACCCCCTTGAGAAAGTTTCCCAATTCCTTCAGTTTCCATGAACAAAAGATGGTCAATTAATGTCTGTTTCCACTTGGCTTGTTGTTCAGGGTCTTGAGTTAGTAATACTTTGTAGAAAGCCATGTTAAACTTAGTATTAGCAAAGTCGATCCAAATCCTGGCGATCGCTCGTTTTATGGGTTCTTTTGGCATTAAAGAAGGCTCAGGAAAAAGCTCTTCAAGATATTCATTAATAATACTTGATTCCCACACCCTATCTCTGCCATTACTAATCACTGGGACTTTTTGATAAGGAGAAATGTTAAGAAACCAGTCGGGCTTATTTTGTAGGTCAATTTCAGTTAAATTGTAACTAATATTTTTTTCTAATAAAGTTAACTGAGTTCGCTGAGCATAAGGACATACCCTTGCACTATAAAGTTCTACAACCATCACAGATCATCCTTACTTAATCAACTAAAGACAGGAAATTACAGGTGATAGGACAGTTAATCATTCTGAAAAAAATCCTAACACCCAAGGAGGTGGGCAAAAATACAGTTCCGTTTCCAGTTAAGTCATGATCGGGCTAAAGCCCTGACTAGGAACTTTCCTATCTTTAATTACACCTACCTATTTAATTCCTTGCTTAATGTTGTACCACTAAAACGTCACAAGGGGCATGATGAACCACATAATTACTCACACTTCCTAAGAATAACTCTGATAAACCAGTACGGCCACGACGACCAATTAAAATTAAATCAGCCTTCCAATGGTTAGCCATTAAACAGATTTGTCGGCCCGGTTCACCATAGCTATAGTCGGCGAATGCCTCTCGTCCTTCTTTTTTAGCTTGCTTAGTCAATCTTTCTAACCAAGCTTTGAGTTCTTCGGTACTTTCTTGGATTAATTTCTCTTCTAACTGCACCATTTCTTGAGAATAAATCCCCGCGTAACCCGCCATTCCTGCATAAATGGGTAAATTATTGATTCCAGGGAATCGCCCTTGAACACAATAAAAAATCATTAATTGACTTTGATTAACTTTGGCTAAGTGTAGAGATTCTTCAAAGATTTCGGGCGTATCTGCAAGATAATCAACTGCTACTAAAATTTTTTGATAGTTAACCCTACCTTGTTGTTGCTTTTGCTTAGATTGGGTCAAGGCTTGGTGATTTCCCACTTCATGAACCATAAGTCCCCCCCGATAATTGACTGAGTTTCTACTTTTAGCTTGACATAAGCAATCATTTATGTATCAATTTTGACAGAAAAGTTAATAGTTTCGAGTTATCAGAATTAAACCTAAAAAGTTGACTTAAAAATCTATCAACACCGATCGCTCTTTTTGATTAATACAAAAATTATCAGTCCTTTTTGATAGATTGGTTGATGACCTAGTACAGTAGCAATTTCCTTAAGTCAATCCCGATATCAGGAAACGCTTGAGATGTAATTGTTCCTGATATAGATTCAGTAATTTGTGAGTAACGGCTATTTTGGAGTTGAGTATGAACAATCAGCTTTTTGTTCTTCAAATCAATTACCCAATATTCAGGTACTCCATTACGTGCATAGGTGATGATTTTCTGTTCTAAATCTTTTTTGAGAGTTTTATGAGATACTTCGATCAACCAATAGATATCTTGAGGATAGGGATGATGATTTCGATAGATAGTTTCAGGAAGCCGAACTATAGCTATATCTGGTTCTGGTTCTGAATTATCCAAAGTTATTGGATGAGAATCTCTTACTTGAGCCTTTCCTTTAAGTAAATCTCTTAGATAATCGCTTACAGATTGATTAGTATAGCTATGCTCAATCCCCTCTGGACTCATCTCAATAATATTTCCTTCCAAAAGTTCAACTGGTTTACCTTCTAATACTCCAGAGTTAACCAGTTCGTGCCATTCATCTATCGACCATTTATAAATAGTTGAAGCCAGATCTGCTTTGGTCATTGCTATTGCCGAATTCTACTTTAATTGTAGAACTACGTTTAATCAGCGATCGCATTTCTCGAGTAGATTTAAGACGGGCGGCTTAAAGGTCGGAAATAATTCCGACCCCGCGCCCTCATTTATTGTTGATTGTTGAGGGAAGATTTTAGATTTACCAATGCCGAAATAAATGGCTTGTTCTCATTCAATCTGAAATCTGCAATCTACATTCTCCAATCTTTCTGTCAGGGGCAAAAATTTTGCATTCTAAATTCTACGTTCTGCTATACTTCCTTGGGTTGATTGTTGCCCACCTACTTAATTTCTCCTGATCCCTTTGCTTATGTCCCAGTCCTCCATTACCGTTACCCTTAAACTTTTTGCAGCCTATCAAGAAGCCTACAAAGTCCCTGAATTAAAGCGAAATTTTCCTGAACAAACAACCGTGAAAATGGTCTTAGAAACCTTAATTAAAGAACATCCTGAATTAGAAAAATGGCATGATTTAACCCGATTTGGGGTTAATTTTCAATTTGTTGAACCGCATTATTTACTTAAAGATGGAGATGAAATTGTTTTTATTCCTCCGGTTAGTGGCGGGTAAGGAGAGAGGGGCTTCGACTGTCGCTGTCGCCCAAGAGAGTGGGGAGGGGGGAACAATATTTTTGCCTGTTCCCCTCTGTTATGATCACTCATCGTGGCCTTCCTAAAGTCGTAATATAAAGAACTGCTTCATCGGTAGGAATTCCCAAGACTTCATTGACTTGATCATCAAAAAAGCCTCCTATTCCACTTACCCCTAAATTCAACTGAATAGCAGCTAAATTGAGACGTTGTCCCAGATGTCCTGCATCTAAATGTAGATAACGATAGGCGCGATCGCCATATTTAGCAACAGCTTTTTGAAGATCGGCAGTATGAAAAACTAAAGCCCCTGCATCCCGTCCTAAATCCTGTCCTAAACATAAATAATGTAATTCTCGCCGAAAGTTTTTAAAGCGAATTTGTCGTAATTCTTGGGCTTTTGGCGCATAATAATAACACCCTTCATCTAATCCCGTAACACCAGACACAGCAATAAATGTTTCAATTAACTCCAAAGCAAAATAATCAGGTTTAGGATCTAACTCGGTTGCTTGATAATCTTGAGGCTGATAGGTGAAATTTAGTAGAGATTTAAGTTCATCTAAGGTTAACTCTTCCCCTGTATAAGAACGAGTGGATCGCCGTTTTAAAATCGTTTTTTCTAAGTCAATAAGATGGTTCCCCCAGTCAATGGGGGCTGTTTTCGTAGAAACCTTTAAACAGAACGGAAAATTATATTTATCTTCTAAATTTGGTTCCTCTGAAATTAAAGTTGAACCTAGAGACGGTTCTGGGTCTCTAATTTCCGTTGCTTGATGGAAATAATAGAGTAATTCCCCATCATCAATCGGAGGATAATCTTGATGAATTTCTGAGGGAAAAACTGTCGGTTTTGAGGTGTTTAAGCGGAGTTGATCCCTTTGGGATAAATCCTGAAGAGAAATAACGGTAATAGCCGCTTCTTGATCAGGATCGAGATATAGCATTTCATTAATCACCTGATCAACAAATCCTCCGATCAAATGAGGACGATATTGATTAATAGCACAGGCTAATTCAATATTACCTAATAAATGCCCTGTATCTAGCATAATCCTACGATAAGCCCGATCCTCATACCGCCAAGCTGACCGCTCAAAAATTGCCGTTGTAATGATAGCTAGTTGAGTATTTTTTAAGTCGAAATCACCGAAACAGCCTTCTTGTAAATTAGACCAAACATCGTTTTCCCAAAAATGAATTAGGGAGTGAGTTTGCGCTTGATAATTGTACAACCCTGAAGGTAATAACGGAGTCCCCTGAGAAATCAAATAAACTTCGGCAGGATAGAGTCCGCCGGCTGAAGGAGAAGCCCTTAAATATAAAGGAGTTCCCATGGTAGGAACTTTAGCAGTTAAGCCATAACTATAGGCTAATAAACGAGATAAACGTTGCCATTGTTGAGTGTGTTTATCTTGGGGGCATTTTTCTGATAAATAACTCCTAAGATCGTAGGAATTACCAATTTTATATTGTTTAAAAACCGAAGGTTGTTTTGACCAATCTAGCCCCTTACTTTTGGTGGCAATGGTTTCAGGATGATATTTTGTCCGTTCATGATAATGGGTAGCGATCGAGATTGGCTGATCTGACATAAAAATTTTCTTAAACTATTGGCATTCCAAGTTTAAAATTAAACTTGATTGACTTAAAGCCTAACCTTACATGATAAGTTAATCATCTGGCAAGAAGTTTTATATTTCTCAGGGAGGATAATTAGTGATAATGATCACAATCATTCTAGATTGATGTCCTTGACAAAATTTTTGATATTATTGGATATATCGTGCATTTAAACCGATTTATAAAATGGGTTTCCTGTTGATAGCTTCACTGAAAAAATTTCTCAATAATTAACTTCTAAAAACAAAAAAACGATGAATAGTGACGAATTAGCCAAATATATTGAAATGACTGAAGGAATTTCTAAACCTTGGTTACTTATTCAGTTAAGAATCAAGAAATTGCAAGAAAATAAACCTAATTTATCTCCCGAAGAATATGATAGTAAACTGGCTGAATTACATCAAGATTTAATGAATTTAGGAGAATGGTGGGTAGGGATTGAAGATCAAGTTTTTAATCCCTAAATTTAGGGTAAAATTAATCAATGAATCTAGACTAAAGCCTGATTCTATTAAATATCAGGAATCTCCATTGATCCTTCACTCACTAATACAGAAGATCCTCCTACGCGAATGTCTGTCACTTTTCCTTGAGATTTGTGGGTAATTACTTCCAAAATACTTGGTCTTCCCATCTCAAACCCTTGTTCAACCCGCCAGTTGCAAGTTCCATCGGAGATCTCCTCGCGAATGGCTAAATAGCCTCCTAACGCTGTTGCTGCTGATCCGGTGGCGGGATCTTCCACAATTCCCATAGAAGGGGCAAACATCCGCGATCGCAAATCCGATCCTTCCCGTTCAGGATCAAAACAAAAAACGTAGAGAGAAGGAGACCAATGATCTGCTAAGATTTGTTGCCAGCGATCGCAGTTAAATTGGATACGTCCTAATGCTTCTCGGTTATGAAGAGGAACAAACAAAAAAGGAACCCCACAAGATACGCCTTGAGGCCGATATTTATCTTCTCGAAAATCAGTGATTTCTAATCCTAAGATTGAGGCTAATTCTCTTAGGGATGGAATATTATTATTAAACTCTGGAAGTTGGGCAGATTTCAATTCTGTATAGATAGGTTTTTCTCCTTCACTTTTGATGGTAACAGGTACTAATCCGACTCCTTCTTCAAAAACAATCTCAATTCTATCTTCAGTCAGAGAAACCTCTCCAATCAAACTTAAAACATAAGCAGTTCCCACGGTGGGATGACCCGCGAAAGGTAGTTCGGTTGCAGGGGTAAAAATCCTTAGTTTTCGGGTTCCTTGAGGGGTTTGGGGCGGAAAAACAAAGACGGTTTCTGAAAAGTTAAATTCTGCCGCCACTTTTTGCATTTGTTGAGTGGTTAAGCCTTGAGAATTGGGAAAAATTGCTAATTGATTTCCCCCAAATATTTGATTGGTAAAAACATCTGCCGTATAAAATTTGTATTTCATTTTGAATCGATAAAAATAACTCAAGTTAATGATAAGTCAACCATCAAAGTTCTTCGTTAGCTCTTTAGCCCTTATTCGATCAGGTAAAATTTAAAAACTTTAATTTTCAACTGTCTTTTAATTGGATTTAATCCGATTAATTGGGGTAGCTGTAACTATCATAGTCTTTTCGTTTTGGTTTAACTCAATTTCATCAATAACATACATTGTTTTTTGAGATCGATCAACCAATTCTTGCCAATCTTCTTTGCTTAAAACTTTTTTGAGTTGTAATAAAACGGTTTGACTTCCTCCCACAAAATTAAAGGCAGTCAAGGGAATATCTTCCCAAGTTATTTGTTGATCTATCATCAAATCTTCATCAAGTATTTTGCGATAATTATTTCCATCTCTAACCCAAACATCTCCGGTGAATTTAATTTTTTTAATTTGGGAAACCGGAATTAATTGAGACGTTGTTTCTCTTTCAATAATTAATCCGCCTAAACTCCAATTTTTGAGAATTCCCCCGGTTGCTGCCTCAGAATCAAGATCAATTTCTACTGACTCACTAATAGACATAGCAATACAGTCATTAGTAATAAAACAAGTTAATTCTTGTGCCGAAACCTGGGGGCTATTAGGGGTGATTTGAGAAGAAGTTTCTAACCCTAATAAAGAGATGATTAAAACCAGGGATAAACCATTAACTGATCGATTCATACGTTTGACCTTCTAGACAAAGAAGAAAACCTTAAGATATTATAGCGATCGCTGATTATGTTATAACTTATATAATTGCTCAATAGATAATTGTTCATTAATAATTAATTTATGCTAAAAGCTGGAATCGTAGGACTTCCTAATGTCGGTAAATCAACTCTATTTAACGCCTTAGTTGCCAATGCGAAAGCAGACGCAGCCAATTTTCCCTTTTGTACCATTGAACCGAATGTAGGAGTGGTTGCGGTTCCTGATGAACGGTTAGAGGTATTAGCCAAGTTATCGAAATCTGAAAAAACTGTCCCCACCCGCATTGAATTTGTGGATATTGCCGGTTTAGTCAAAGGGGCCAGTCAAGGGGAAGGGTTAGGAAATCAGTTTCTAGCTAATATTCGGGAAGTAGATGCGATTGTTCATGTTGTTCGTTGTTTTGATGATGATGATATTATTCATGTATCCGGTTCGGTTGATCCTGGTAGAGATATTGAAGTGATCAATTTAGAACTGGCTTTAGCGGACTTATCCCAAACGGAAAAACGCCTAGAACGGTTGCGAAAACAAGTTAAGGGGAAAAAAGAAGGACAAGAAGAAATACCCGCCTTAGAAAAGATTATCGCCGCGCTTAATGAAGGAATCGGGGCGCGTCATGTAGACTTAACGGAAGAAGAAGAAGAGTTAATTAAGTCCTTGGGGTTACTAACAAAAAAACCCATTATTTATGCAGCTAATGTTTCTGAAGATGACCTAGCAACGGGGAATGATTGGGTAGAAGAAGTCAAAAAAATTGCTACTGCTGACAAGGCAAAAGTTGTCATTGTTTCGGCTCAAGTAGAATCAGAATTAGTCGAGATTCCTGACGACGAAAAAGCGGATTATTTAGAAGCATTAGGAGTAACAGAAGGGGGCTTACAATCATTAATTAAAGCTACCTATGAGTTATTAGGATTACGAACCTATTTAACCACAGGTCCCCAAGAAACTCGCGCTTGGACAATTTATGCGGGGATGAAAGCACCTCAAGCAGCAGGAGTTATTCACACTGATTTTGAACGGGGATTTATTCGGGCTGAAACTGTCACTTATGATGATTTAGTGGCTTGTGGAACCATGACAGCAGCCAAAGAAAAAGGGTTAGTTCGTAGTGAAGGAAAAGAGTATGAAGTCAAAGAAGGAGATGTAATGTTATTTAGGTTTAATGTTTAATGAAACTAGAAAAAATTATCAAATCTAAGTTCGTAGTCAGGGCTTTAGCCTTGATAAAATAGCTATAAAGAGCTTACTACTAACAGTGATAATAATCATTAATCTAGGTTCATCGTAAGGGCTTTAGCCCTAAGAAGATAACTCTAAAGAACTTACTACTAAATTGATCTTTGATATCAAATTAAACTCCTATTAGTTGAGGTTTTTAAATTTAGCGATCGCTTCTTCAATATCAGGAAGTCGTTGACCCGATTTTTGAGCAATTTCTAACCATAACTCTCGAACAATCATTAATTCTTGTAAAGTCTCTTCTAGGGTTTCTCCTTGTGCTAAACATCCTTATCAAAGCAGGTATTTCAGCAACAAATCCTCCTTCTTCACAGGGATAAATAACCATAGGATAATTCATATTTAGTCTCCTTCAATTAATTCGACTGCTTTCTCTACTTATATTAATGTTCGAGTACCTTAGTTTTTTTATTTTCCAGCCATTCTTTGACTTCTTTAATGAATTCGTTCCATTTTTCTGATTGTGCCACGACATCTATGACTTTTTTAAGACCTACGGCTCTTTCCTCGTCCATGCGTTCAATAATGTCATTAATATAATTATGAGACTCATCACTTATATGGATATCTTTTGCAACTTGAATGATTTCGTTATATTCATTATTTTGATAATCAGGTGTTAATTCTCTAATAAGTTTATGCAGAAATTTTTCAGGTGCGTTACCTTGTTCAAGAACAAGTTGACGAATATATTTAATTGCTTGTGTTTGTTGTTCTTGAGTGTGAAAATCACTTCCTGTCAAAACTGACTTTATTTGTTTTAGTTTTTCATCTTCTGTTTGATAAACATCGCCATCTAGTATAAAAAGCATTTCTTCAAGATTTTCTGTTTTCTTTAACAACATACCTGCTAAAAGTGTAAAACAATTTTTAGCAGCACCATATTCAGTGATAGAAACATATTTAGATATTCCTAATTCTCCTGCAATTTTCTTGACAATTGTTTTAGTTAAATCATCTTCAACAAAAATTTCTAAAGGCCTTTCTTGTTTTCCAGTTAACCGATGAATAGCATCTGGCTTAGTTTCATTAAAACATAGTGTTTTATCTAGAGTTGAAGATAGATGACGTATATTGATCCAATCAGAGTGTTTAATAATTGATTGAGAGTGGGTTGTAAAAATTATTTGAAGCTTGTTTTTTTTTGAAATTTCCTTTAAAAACTTTAGTAGTTTATCTAAAGCATCTTCATGTAAAAGTAAATCAATTTCATCGATTAAAATTAATGAATACTTAGGAGCTTGAAAAACTTCTTTTAATATAAAAAATATTCTTTGTTCACCAGCACCCATACTAAGTGCAGAATAAACTTGATTATTAAATTTAACGCCTATATATTCTTTATTTTTCGACCCAACTGTATTGACATGATATTCTGTATAGTCTCTATTTAAAATCCAACTTGCTTTTTCTTTAACTTGGCGAGATATATCATCTGATAAAATTTGGGTCGAATACTGAATTATACTTTTCTGTGTTTCTTCTTCAATTTTAGGAACACAAGTTTTAATGCCGATAAAAGATATAGTCATTTCAATTAAAAGTGAGACACCTGCTGCTTGTAATAATAGTCTTCATAGCTCAATTTTTGTATCATTCTTATTTGAAATGACTATACATATCTTTGCGGTCTTCTTTTATATATAGGCTTCCATCTTTGTTCTTTTGTATATTTAGTGTTAAGCTCAGTAAATTTTTGTTTTTCATTTCTACAACTATGAATCAAAGTTAACTCACTACCTTGCCAAGTTGAATGACTTGTTGGCAAGAAAAAATTACTAAATTTATAATTGATACTACTATATTCATTGTTTTTAAGGTCATCTTGATTTTTAGGCTGATAACAACAAGCTAAAGCATGGATAAGTGTTGATTTCCCACAACCATTGGGGCCGAGGATAGCAGTTAAATCTTTCTTAGAAAAATCAATAGATAATTCTTTAATATTTTTTAGCTTTTTAATTTCTAAACTAATAATTTTTTGTTGAGCAATAGTTTTATTTATGGTGCTAAAGTCTTGAATAAGTTTCGTCATATAGTAACTCTATTTTTCATTTGCTCTTAAATTTCCCCTTGAATTTTTTTCTGCAAAATCTCTTTAATTTGAGCTTGAGACAGAGAAGCATCATACCAAACAGCTTCGGAATCAGGACTACGACGACTCATTAACAGATCTACGGCTTCTTGATCGTCCCGATGGGCTAAAACATAAGCTTTAAGCTCTTTTCTTGTCATTTTTTCAAAATTCGGTTTCATCAATAAACCTCCATGTTCCATTAGATGCAATTAAAATTTCGATATCTTCACCTGCTAAAATATAAATCTCGCCAGAGCGATCATTAAAACGAAACAGGTGAATATCTAGATACTTATTAGATAAATCTTGACATAGTATAACTGATTTAATTGATTGTTCAAACGTTGGTAAAATAAGCTTGCCTCCATTGTACTATTTTAAATACTAAGGTGGACTAAACAAGCCCACCCTAACTAACAATTAAACCTTCTCTCGCAACTTATCCAAAACACTCGGATCAACCACCGTAGACTTATCTCCTACAATGTCTTGACCGGCAGCAATTTGACGCAAGAAACGCCGTACAATTTTACCCGATCGCGTCTTAGGAAGGGCATCCGCAAATTGAATGGTTCCTGGACGGGCGATCGCACCTATCTCTGTCACAACGTGCTGTTTTAACTCATTAACTAATTCATCACTAGGACTATAATTGTCTTCGAGGGTGACAAAAGCATAAATATCCTCCCCTTTAATCTCATGGGGAACTCCCACCACAGACGCTTCAGCAACCGCAGCATGGGACACTAACGCTGATTCTAACTCCATTGACCCTAAACGGTGTCCTGAGACATTCATCACATCATCTACCCGTCCCATAATCCAAAAATAGCCGTCTTCATCTCGACGCGCACTATCTCCGGCAAAATAAACGGGTTTACCGTCTACCGAAGGAATAGGGTCCCAATAGGTCTTTTGGAAGCGTTCAGGGTTATTATAAACTGTGCGTAACATACTTGGCCAAGGATGTTTAATCACTAAATATCCCCCTGCATTATCGGGGACAGCATTGCCCTCTTTATCCACCACATCAGCGATAATACCAGGGAAAGGACGAGTCGCTGATCCTGGTTTAGTAGATGTTGCCCCAGGTAAAGGTGTAATCATTACCCCTCCGGTTTCCGTTTGCCACCAAGTATCGACAATGGGGCATTTTTCCCCACCAATAACGCGGTGATACCACATCCAAGCTTCCGGGTTAATGGGTTCGCCGACAGTCCCTAATAAACGTAATGAAGAGAGGTTACGGGCTTTCGGGATCGCTTCCCCCATTTTAATAAAAGCACGAATAGCGGTTGGGGCGGTATAAAAGATATTAACCCCATATTTTTCTACCACATCCCAGAAGCAGCCAGGGTTAGAAGGACGGGGAACCCCTTCATACATTAAACTGGTTGCCCCATTAGATAACGGACCATAGACAATATAACTGTGTCCTGTAATCCAACCGACATCGGCAGTACACCAGTAAACATCCGTATCCTTGAGATCAAAAATCCATTTAGTGGTCATGTGGGTATAAAGATTATAACCCCCTGTGGTGTGGACAACCCCTTTCGGTTTTCCGGTACTACCACTGGTGTAGAGAATAAACAGGGTATCTTCACTATCCATCACTTCAGCCGGACAGTCAGCAGAGGCATCTTTTTGGAGATCATGCCACCAATAGTCCCGTCCTTCTTTCATGGTAACGGGTTCTTTAGTCCGTTCAACGACGATCACCTTTTCTACGGAATTCGCCCCATGTTCTAAGGCTAAATCAACTTCAGATTTGAGGGAAATAATCTTATCTTTGCGAAATCCCCCATCTGCTGTAATAACGACCTTAGCTTGGGCATCTTCTAGGCGATCTTTTAAGGCTTCCGCACTAAATCCTCCAAATACTACACTATGGGGCGCACCAATACGGGCGCAAGCTAACATAGCGATCGCCGCTTCGGGGATCATGGGCATATAAATTCCCACGCGATCGCCTTTTTTAACTCCCATTTGTTTGAGAGTATTGGCAAATTGACAGACTTCTCGATGGAGTTCCCCATAGGTGAGGGTTCGGGAGTCTCCTGGTTCTCCTTCCCAAATAATGGCTGCTTTGTTACGTCGCCAGGTGGTTAAATGGCGATCAAGGCAATTGTAGGAAAGGTTGAGTTTACCCCCAACAAACCATTTCGCAAAAGGGGGTTGCCAGTCAAGGACTTTATCCCATTTTTTAAACCAATGCAATTCTTTTTCGGCTAATTCTGCCCAAAAATTTTCGGGATCTGATTTTGCTTTTTCATATAGTTGCTCATATTCGTCTAAGCTTTTAATATGTGCATTTAGGGAAAATTCAGGAGATGGACTAAATAACCGTTTTTCCTGGAGGACAGATTCGATATTTTGTTCTGACATAGTAAATACGTTGCCCCTTATTATCACTTCACAGTTTTGTAAGGCCGATTGTCTCAAATAATGTTGCAGTTAATACTAATAGGTAGGAAAAGTTAATATTTGTTTTAAATAAATTCTTAAAATCAATTCTCAATTATCGCTGATGAGATAACAGATTGTTTTAGACTTTTCAACTTATAAAATTAACAAATATCACAAAATATTGATTAGCAAAAAACCATTAAAATTGGTTTGATAATAGTCTTAATCATTGTTAATAATAATTCTTGATTGACAATATTTTCGATGAATTGTTTTTAGAATAAAAATGAATAACACCCAGGTTCAATCTTCGAGTAATGCCATGAAAGTCAAAACTCCTGCTAAAGAAGAAGAGGGACTTGAAGCCCTAAGACAGTACAAAATTTTAGATACGCCATGGGAGTCCGCTTACGATGATCTTACTGCACTGGCAGCTTTTATTTGTGATGTTCCTATTGCTTTAATCAGCTTTGTGGATCAGGATCGTCAATGGTTTAAATCTAAAGTTGGTCTCAACGTTAATCAAACATCTCGTGATGTTTCATTCTGTTCCCATGCTATTTTGGAACAAAAAATGATGGTTATTAAGGATGCGTTAGATGATGAACGTTTTCAAAATAATCCGCTGGTTACTTGTGAACCTTACCCTAAAGAAATCTAATTCTGTAATGGAATTAGACGGTTTAGATTATGGGGTGCTTGGCACACCCCCGAACTCAGTGAACACCGTTAAAAGGAGACTTGAGTATATTCAGCTGTCTCTATTCGATTGTACCTATAACGGGACTAGACATGAGAATCCCACGCGCTTCTAGCCGTGGGAGTGTCAATCATGGAATTTGTGATACTTGTATGCAAGAACATTTTCCCGATGTAGCCGAAGTTTTACTGGCTAATCACGATGCTGTTTAATCGCTGATCCTAAACCTTCTGATAGTTGGGTTGGGTGTCACCCTTAACCCAACCTAAAAATCCTAAATTTAAGCGATCGTAATCTCAGAAGAAAGATAAACATCTTGAATTAGATGAAACAATTTAACCCCTTCTTCAAAAGGACGTTGAAAGGTTTTTCGTCCAGAAATTAAACCACAACCGCCAGCCCTTTTATTAATAACGGCTGTCCGAATCGCTTCAGCAAAATCATTTTTACCCGATGCCCCACCAGAATTAATTAAACCACTACGACCGGCATAACAATTTAACACTTGATACCGGGTTAAATCAATGGGATGATCACTCGTTAATTCAGAATAAACTTTCTCGTCGGTGCGCCCATATTTTTCCTTACTGGCATTAGCAACCGCTTCATAACCTCGATTGCATTGGGGTAATTTTTGTTTGATAATGTCTGCTTCTATTGTTACCCCTAAATGATTAGCTTGTCCGGTTAAATCTGCCGCCAAATGATAGTCTTTATCTTGCTTGAAAATTCCATTGCGAAGATAACACCATAATACCGTTGCCATCCCTAATTCGTGGGCGCGGGCAAAGGCTTTACTTACTTCTTGAATTTGACGATTAGATTCAGGAGAACCAAAATAAATAGTAGCCCCTACTGCCACAGCACCCAAATTCCAAGCTTGTTCTACACTCCCAAACATAATTTGATCAGCAGCATTAGGATAAGTCAATAATTCACTATGATTTAACTTAACTAAAAAAGGAATCCGATGAGCATACTTCCGGGACATCATTCCTAATATCCCCAAGGTTGTAGCCACTGCATTACATCCCCCTTCAATAGCTAATTTAATAATATTTTCTGGATCAAAGTAGATAGGATTAGGGGCAAAAGATGCGGCAGCAGAATGTTCAATTCCCTGGTCAACAGGTAAAATAGACACATATCCCGTATTAGCTAATCTTCCAGTAGCATAGATTTGTTGTAGACTGCGTAAAACTTGTGAGTTGCGATCGCTGTGGACAAAAACCCGCTCAACAAAATCTTTGCCTGGTAAACTTAATAAAGATTGTGGAATTTTTGCTTGATAGGTTAATAAATTTTCTGCTTCTTCTCCTAAGTGCGATTCTATGGTTTGAGGATTAAAAAGTGTCGCTGTCATAAAACTATTGTGCCTTGAGCGCATCAGGTAACATTACCATTGTGCCTTTTTTGGCAGCTTATGATTTCCCTCTAAAGGCTGATTTATCTATATTAGATATCATTGAACAGGTTGAGTAATTAGTTCTATCCTTTTTCATTCAATTAGCTTTACGAGTATTTTATAATTATCTATTTTATTCTCTCAAAAAACAATTTATTTTCTGAAATAATCATAATCAAACCCATAATTTTAAATTCTAAATTCTAAATTTTATATTTTGCTATAGCTTGTTTTTGGCTTTCCTTTTTAACCAAATCTCCCGGCAACATAATCTCTAGTTTGATCATGACTAGCATCAGTAAAAATCTTTTCTGTCGTCTCAAATTCAATCAACTTACCAATGCGACTTTCATCAGTATTAAAAAATGCTGTATAATCAGAAACCCGTGACGCTTGCTGCATATTATGGGTGACAATAACAATCGTTAAATTGGTTTTAAGACGATGAATTAATTCTTCAATTTTTAACGTAGAAAGAGGATCAAGGGCCGAACAAGGTTCATCCATTAATAATACTTTAGGATTAACGGCTAACGCCCTAGCAATACAAAGACGTTGCTGTTGTCCTCCAGAAAGTCCCAAAGCAGACTTTTTAAGACTGTCCTTAACCTCTTCCCACAACGCGGCTTCTTTTAAAGCTACTTCTACCTTTTCATCGAGTTCAGACTGATTAAGTGAACGAAAAATTCTAATACCATAGGCAATATTATCATAGATACTTGCAGCAAAAGGATTAGGTCGTTGAAAAACCATACCAATTTGTCGCCGAAGGGTATTCAAATTAACCCGCTTATCATAAATATCTTGGCCTAAAAATTCTACCTTTCCAGTAACTTTAACCTTTCCTTCTAATTCTCCAATACGATTTAGGGTTTTCAGTAAAGTCGATTTACCACACCCAGAAGGACCAATCATGGCAGTGACTTTTTCTTGAGGAATTTTCAAAGAAATATTAGTTAACGCTTGTTTAGTTCCATACCAAAAACTCAGATTTTCGATAAATAATGCAGGCAATAAGGTTTGAGAATTAGAATGAGAAATCATAGTTAAGATTGACGCTTATTAATAATAAAACGGGACAAGATATTAGTAATTAAAACTAATACTAGAAGAACCAGAGAAGCTGTCCAGGCGATCTCATTTTGTTCGGGAAACGGAGAAGCTGCATAGTTATAAATTAAAACTGGGAGAGAAGGCGTGGGACTCCATAACCCTTCTTGCCAGAATTGACTAAAAAGAGCCGTAAACATCAAAGGGGCTGTTTCTCCTGCTGCCCTAGCGACTGCTAACAAGATTCCCGTCACCATCGCCGGTAAAGCGGCTGGAATAATTAAGCGAAAAATGGTCGTAAACCTTCCTCCTCCCAGGGCGGCTGAACCAAGGCGATAAGACATGGGAACCGCTTTTAACGCTTCTTCGGTGGTTAAAGAAATAATCGGTAACATAATCACCCCTAGGGCTAACCCTCCAGCTATCGCCGAAAATTGTTTGGTAGTCAAAACTAATACCCCAAAAGCAAACACCCCAACAATGACAGAGGGAACACTACTGAGGATGGCACTAACAAAACGGATAGCATTAGCTAAAACTGATCCTTTGGCAAATTCTGAGACGAAAATCCCTGTCATGACCCCTAAAGGAACACTAAATAGAGTGCCGAGTCCCACCATAGTTAAGGTTCCCACAATCGCATTAGCGAAACCATTGGTCTCATTTTCAACCCCTGGAGGGGCAGGTAAAGCCGTAAATACTTCCCAACTCAACTGAGCAAACCCTTGGCGGACAATTTCCCAAACAATGGCAAATAACGGGAGTAAGGCCAGCCCTGTCAAGGTAAAGGCTAAAACCATCATGGTCACTGTAAAACTATTTCTCACGGGAGAAAGGGGGCTGAAAAGTTCCGAATTCTTAGGGATAGGTTGTGACATCATTATTCGGGAGTATGAAGGGAGAGGGAAATATTTTCGCCTCTGTCTTTTGACAAAAATTAACGATTTGTTTTCACGAATTGAACTAATACTAGGGCTAGACTATTAACCATTAGGGTAATAACAAAAAGAATTAGTGCTAAATACATTAACGCCCCAATGTGCAAATCTTCAAAAGCTTCAGGAAATTGATTGGCTAATACAGCAGGGATAGTATAGCCAGGAGCAAGCAAAGAAGGACTAATAACCGTAGAATTCCCGATCACCATCGTAACCGCCATGGTTTCCCCTAACGCCCGCCCTAGGGCTAAGATAATTGCCCCGATAATCCCTGAACTGGCGGTGGGTAAGATAATACGCCAAATGGTTTCCCATTGGGTAGCTCCTAAGGCCATAGATGCACTACGTAATTCAGGAGCAACCGAGACCAGAGAATCTCGACTAATAGAAGCTAAAGTGGGAAGAATCATGATTGCCAGTACCACTCCAGCAACAAAGGTACTCGGACCAAAGGGTTCGGTACTAAATAAAGGTATCCAAGCAAAGGATTGAAATAACCAATCTTGTAGGGGTTTTAAGGTAGGAACTAGGATAAAAATTCCCCACAGCCCAATAATAACGCTGGGAATCGAGGCAATGAGTTCAACTAAAAAAGCTATGGGCGATCGCACCCAAGGCGGAACAAAATTTTCACTGGTGGTAATAGCGACGGCTAACCCCAAGGGAACAGCAAATAGGAGAGCTAAACCAGAACTGACTAGGGTTCCATAAATGTAGGGTAAACCGCCAAATTCTTGTTCTCCCACATTCCAGATTTGACTGGTAAAAAACCCCCACCCAAAAGTTTGTATGGCTGGTTGAGCATCTTGAAAAACAATCCATGCTATCCATAGGAGGAAAAATGTTCCCGAAAAAGCTAATACTCGTACCAATAGGGTAAATAGAAGATCCCCCCATACATTTAAGCCTTGGGTCGTCGTGAGATCAATAATCGTTTCTTGATTCTTCTTAATGGGATCTGAAAAATTGGTCATTACACCTTAAGGTAAAGAGAAGAGTGGGTGAAGGGGAGAGTGGGTAAAAGGGAGACAAAGGAAAAGATAGCAAGATTATGAACTTTTGCTTAATCCTTTCCTGAAGGGCTTCTTGAGCGTTTCTTCCCTCGTGTCTCCTTGAATGATGGCTATTTGATTTTATTAACCTCAGCCTTGACTTTTTGGGCAACAGAAGCGGGAATACGGGTGTATTCTAATTGACCATTGATTGATTGACCACTCGAAAGAATCCAGTTGGCCAATCGCTTAACTTGAGCCGCTGTCGCATTATCTTTGTAGTCTTTGTACAGTAATAGCCAGGTAATACCAACGATAGGATAGCCATCACTCGGATCGCTGACATTAGCGGTAAAATCAGAGTTAAAGCTGATTCCCGCCATCGCTTTGTTAGCTTCTGCTAAACTTGGCTCAACGTATCTTCCAGCTTTATTCTGAATTTTTGCAGTGCTTAGATTGTTCTTACGAGCGTAGGTATCTTGAACGTAACCGATCGCTCCATCGGTTTGTTTAACTAATGCGGCAACCCCATCATTTTTGGGTCCTTTAAGAACGGTAAAACCCCAGTTAGGTTCTTTACTTGCTCCTACTTTTTGCTTGAAGCTCGAACTCACTGCACTTAGATGACTGGTAAAAATTGCAGTGGTTCCGCTACCATCAGCACGAACAACCACTTTAATTGCTTTGTTGGGAAGCTTTGAATCAACTTGCTTCCAATTGGTAATCTCGCCGCTAAAGATTTTTGGTAGTACCTGACGGGGAATTTGTACATTTCCTGCTCCTTTAAGGTTATGAACCACAGCCACTGCACCCCCAGCAGTGGGAACCAGAAGAACTCCCCGCTTCATTTTGCCTTTTTCGGAACTCGAAGGAGCGACATCACTTGCTCCAAAATCAACAGTTTCTCCAACAAATTGACGAATACCAGCCCCACTCCCTACGGAGTTGTAGTTAACAGTTACTCCCGTAGCTTTTTTATATTCAGAAAAGTAGCGTTGGTAAAGAGGAGCAGGAAACGAAGCACCAGCACCATTTAGGGATTGGGCGATCGCTTCTCCTGTGGCTCCCAATGCCATAACCAAAGCGGTAGTAGAAAGCGTTAAGACTTGATTGACTTTGGAAAATGTGAACATCATGATGATTTTTAACTAAAAAAATACTGACTGATAATTTTGTTATTTATTGCCTGATTAATTAGCCAAGGCAATAATATATTTCAGAAAAAGTATAAATTAGTTAATTTCAAAAAAAGTTAAGTCCTGATTAAACTTTCATTAAATATTATTTTTTTTTAGATTTAGAAAAAGTTAACTTTAGGTTAATTACTGAGAAACCCCGACTTCTCAAAAGTCGAGGTAGTTCATAAAAATGAGATAAACCCTTTTTTCTACTCTAAGCTGTTGTGTATTTAAACCGCTTATTTAAAGTTGTCGTACAAACCTTCAATCCTTTGCTTCGGGGCAGTCTCAACTAGCTATTTAGATGACGAACAGCTTATTGAGGGGGAGTTTGTGAGGGAGAGTCTTCTGATTTTTCCACAATCGTTTTAGGCTTTGCTAAAGCTATCTCTTTGAGTTCTTCTTTATACTGAACCGGAGCCAACAAAATCCCTTTTTGAAATAGAGTTTGGGCTGCTTCTTCTTGTCCCTGTTCCCGTTTCACCATTCCTTGAGCAAAAATAGGCCGAAAATCATTAGGGTCAGTTTTCATCGCTTGTTCATAAACGGCGATCGCCTGATCATAACGATTTTGTTCCGTGTAAATTTCCCCCAGGAGTAACTGAAGAGAAATCAGATTAAACCCCCTGGTTCCTTCCCCATTTTCATTTTGTTGTTCAATGGTTTGAGTGAGGGTATTTTGGACTAAATCAATAGCATCTTGGGAACGACTCTGAAGTAAAAGCAAATCAACTAACCCTTTTAACGCAAGAATTTCCCCAGGATTAACGGCAATAATTTCCCGATAGGCAGCTGCCGCCCCTTCATAGTCTTTTAATTGCTGTTTTGATTGGGCTAACAAAATACCATAATCGGGTTGTTGGGGATTAAGTTGGGCTAACCTTCCCAAGGGGGCGATCGCCCCTTGTAGATCGCCTAATCTCAATTTAGCTTCTAACAGTCCCCTAAGAGCATTTTGGTTATCGGGTTCCCGTTCTAAAACCAGTTGATAGCCTAATGCTTCATTTTCTAATCTATTCCCCTGATCAGACAAAGGGGAAGACTCACTATTTTTAGGTTGACGGGCTTGTACGATACTATTAACTAAGGGCAACATCGAAAAGGAAATCAAGGTTAACAGCATGAGAATTAATACTGCATAGAGCCACCGACGACGTTTTGTTGGAGAAGATTGCATAAATTTTTGGTTAACTTAACTGGTAGTGGTCTAGGAAAAATCATTAACTCAACCTATTATTGATTACAATAGGCTAACCGTCTGACTAATTAAATAATTTAATGAAAATCGTTATACTGCTTACAAGATAATTGATCAGGGAAACTGAGTTCAACCCCCTCTAGATCAAGGTCGAATCTTTAAAAAGTGTGTCTGGTGCTTCTAGGAGTATGATATGAATTCCCCCGTGAATCGGCTATCCGAATCACCCCCGTCTACTGATAGGCGATCCTCAGATAGCTCTATGGTGCATCAAGTGCCTATTCCTTCTCCTAGTCATCCTAGACAGTATCGGGCTATCGGTCTTGTTAAAGGACAATATATGCGTTCTCAAGACAAAATAACCCGTGGTGTGTTAGTCACCACTGAGGGAACCGTCATTGATGCCGTGTTACTTGGACGAATGTTAAGCGTGGTCAAAAATCATCTAGATTTAGATCAACCCCATCTTTGGGTCGTTTATCCCCGTACGCGACCTAAAAACGATCAGCTTCATCTCCAAATTATGGGGGTTTGGGAACCTGAAACCTTGAGTCAAGCTCATGGTGTAGCCAGCTTAGATCAATCAATTTCCTCTTCAGCACTTCCGATGGAAAACGGGTATTTTTCTATCAGAGGAGAAGCGATTTTTGCTTCCCAAGAAAAACAAACGGTTATCATCAAAATTCGTCAATCGCCTAAAAAACAGCCGAACAAACCCAAGTTTTTTAAGGTAAAACTTAAAGGGACTCTTCCTGACAGGCCGATTGGACATTTCTGGGACTTACAAGTTAAATTGCAACAAGATATATTACTGATTGAAACTGCTACAGATTTAGGATTTATTCCCAAGAAAAAACCTTTCTCGAAGTTTAATAAGCAAAACAGTCAACGTCCTCTTCAAAGGAGAGAAAAACGGCCATTGGACCCAGGCGATCGCCCCGACTTTCCTAAACAGTCTTTGGATAGACCTAAACCTGCTCCCAGGCGAAAACCTTTACCCAAACCCATCAAAGGGAATAGACGCAAAGATACCTAGTCTACTAAGTTGTTTCGTTCTCAGGAGAGTCCCATTATTGAATCTATTGTCAAAAAAGCAGTTCTTCCCCTTGTCCTAGGAAGTGCCATCATGGTCGGGGTATTTTCTTTTGCTTGGTTGCGCGATCGCCATCAAGTCCATACATTAACCTTAGCGACTGGGGCAGTAACTGGGCAATATTACGCTTTTGGTGAAGCATTAGCTAAAATCATCCCTAAACATAACCCCCATCTTCGCCTAAAGATTATTGAGACTGATGGAGCCTTAGAAAACATCGAATTACTCCAGATAAAAAAGGCCGATCTTGCTATTGTACAGAGTGATATTTCTGTTAGTCCGTCCATCAAAGCGGTTAGTTTTCTGTTTCCTGAAATATTTCATCTAATTGTTCGCCAAGAATCAGGAATTAAAGAAGTGGATGATTTAGAAGGAAAACGCATCGCCTTGATGCCTAAAGATAGTGGTTCTTACCAACTATTTTGGGCTTTGAGTCGTCATTATGAATTAGATGAAACGGACTTAGAAGCTATCCCCATGACTCCCCAGGATGCCCAGAATGCGCTCAAAGAAGGCCAAGTAGATGCTTTGTTTCAGGTTATCGGGTTGGGGAACCCTTCAATGGCACAATTACTAAAAAATCCCCAATTACAACTAATTCCTATTGACCAAGCATCCGCTTTAAAATTAGTTCTTCCTGCATTAGAAAACTATCAGATTCCTAAAGGAGCTTATGGGGGTGCTGAGCCGATTCCTCCTGAAGATTTGCCAGGGGTCGCGGTCAGAGCCGTTTTGGTAACTCGTCAAAAGACGCAACAAGATCTTATCTTTGAGCTTACCCGAATTTTATATGAAGCTCGTAATGATTTGGTTCAGGAATTTACCGAAGCAGCGATGATAAGATCCTCTGAAACCTATCGAACTTGGGGCTTTTCTTTTCATTCAGGGGCGATTGCTTATTACGATCAAGGTAAACCAAGTTTTATTGTTGAATATGCTGAACCCATCGGGTTAATTATTTCTGTTTCAGTTCTCGGGATTTCAAGTATTTGGCAGTTTCGGATGTGGTTACAAAATAGACAAAAAAACCGTGCTGATTTTTATAATTTGGAACTTCTTGAACTGATGGATAAAATATATAAGGCTGAAGATTTGGAAAAATTACATCAGGTTAGAGAGCAATTATTTACAATGTTAGAGACGGTGATAGTTGATTTAGATCAAGATCGAATTTCTCCTGAATCTTTCCAATCATTTACTTTTCCTTGGGAGGTGGCTTTACTGAGTATCTATCATCGAGAAAATTTGTTAATTAATTGTTCTTTAAAATATCAAGAAACTAAATCTTCATAAAACTAGGGAAAGTCACCAATCCACAGAATAATTGAGTTAATAATAGACCTTAATCATTCTGCCCATCCGCGACTTTCCCTGGTAGTGTACCCTTAAGGTATTAGTCAACCGTTAACTCATTAATTAACGCCGAGGCACAGAAGCGGCGATATCAATGCTTCCGGTAGACACCCTGGGGGTGGGATTCCCTTTAGAGCTTGGTAAACTACGCGCCATATTTAGGAATAGAGAAGGATCTCCAGCTTTGGCTTTTTTCTCTTGAGGTACAAAGCGACGAATTTCGTTTTGCCAAACAATTTGAGGGAAGCCCAAAATACCGCGATAGTAGCTATCGTAACGGGGAGATTGAATGTTAAAGGGTCTTTCTCCTTGATCCCGTCCAGGTAAGTTACGACGACGTTGGAAAGGAACGGTGTCGTAGCCGAAGTTTTCGAGATACTCATCGCTATTGAGTAGTTCATCGAAGAAACCACCATAACCTTTAGTGGCAACAACGATGGACCAAGCGATTTTTTCCTGCTCGCTGTAAACGTCCCGTCCTAATACCCGTTGAACACACTGTTCAACAAATCGGTAGTTGCTGTTCTTTTCGTAGAAGCTGGTAATAAAGGTATTCGAGAGCAATAATCCACGAATAAAGTCCCGCACGGTAATTTGTCCATTACGGAGTTGAGATTCGAGGAAAGGTTCGCGATCCCATCGGAACGCATGAAAGAAAATTTGACGATAAGCCGCTTCGATCAGGTTGTCCATATCTCCAGGGGAGAGTATGTTTTCCGTGGTATAAATCGTCGGCTGCTCGTCTCCTGGAACTACATATCCTTCTACTCGCGCATTTTGTGATTTTGGCGCGTAATTTAAAAGAGGAAGAGCCAAGTTGAACCTCCGTTATTTTACAAATTCTTAAAAACTGTAATCCTAATCATAAGGGAGTAGGGGACGCTAGGGGGAAAAAGGTTAACATTTATTACAAATTGAGTCATGGGACACAAGGTAATATGTTCCAATGCCTTAGTTCAAGTACCTCTTTTTGTGTCTAACTTTTCCCCTTTTCCCTCTTCTACCATCCTGTAATCGAATGAAAGGCGTTTTGGGGTTGGGTATTCTCGTCTGACTCTTGACCCTCTTCTGGAGTCTCTTTTGTTCGCATTTCAGCGCAAAAAGTGGCGGTATTAAATCCCCCAAACCGTTGGACGGTGCTGGTTCTTAGCCGTAAGTTGGGATCGGCAAACCAAAACCGTTCTATGGTACTCATTGTGTCATATTCCGTAATCAGGACTAAAGCTTCTTGGTCATCAATGTGATAACGACCCGCGATAGGGACTATTTCTGCATATCCTCGTTCCCGTAATAACATTCCTTGACGGGGATTGTCTGAGTCAGGAATTAAGGCAAAAATAGTGTTTCCTTGATGGTTTTCGTCTTCTTTGTCCCAGGCCATCGAACCATCCCAACTGACAAAGGCTCCCCCGATCGCTAAATTGGGATCGACTTCGTGGAGTTGACAAATTTCTTTGATTTTAGGGTGATCAGCCCCTAAGGCTTCCACAAAAATCTCTGAATTGCCAATTTCAGCCCGCCGAAAAGCGAGATGATGGGTTGTGCGCTGCGATCGCCACTGTCCTGAACTTTGTTGGAAAAATTCCATTGCATCCACGATGGTTACAACTCCTTCTTTTTTTTGACCCTACTTTGACCTATTGTGACATTGATGTTTATACTTCATGCTTCTTCGTCCCATTCTTGGGTGAGGATTTGAGGCTGACATTGTTTAACATTGATAGTAATGTTTTGCGCCCCTTCTTCGTGTAAGTCTTCTACATAGCCTCCTTGGTTAGTCACGGCTTCTTCACAGCTATCAAACGGTCCAAAATAGTAGAGACACTTGGGGTTGGTGGTGGAAATTTCTACCCACCAGGGAAGTTCTAGATGTTGGTGAATGACTTGTGCGACTTCGGTTTCTGTGAGGGGTTCAATAGCTCCTACAGGAGTAATAGTGACTATTTTCCCTCCTAATCGTTGAATCCTCTGCATTTCTTCATTCATTCTTTCATAGGGAACTTTAAGCAAAAGTTTTCCCTGACGGTACATTAAACCGTTGATTTTCTTGAGTCCACTTGTCTGAGGTTGGATCACCACTTCATAGAGGAAAACTCGGCCATTTACGTCGTTGTTACTTACCATGTTAGTTGGGATTACTGGGTAGATACTGGTTCAATGAAAGATCCCCTTAATTAGAATAATCAGGGAAAATCATTAGGTTTTTTTTAAAACGTAACAGTTTGTAAATTTATCAATTGCCCTTAGCCTATCATGGCTTGTAGCTTTTCTCTAATCAATACTGGGCGAAAACTTCTCGATGGTTAACGATCTTTCTAGATTTTATCGTTTATTAACTCTATAAACTGCAACTACAGACAAAATTTCCTTCTTAGTCATGGATTACCCCATTTATCTTAATTCTCTGATATATAATCAAAAATAGCGAATTTATATTAACCCAACTCGTTACTTTCAAGGAATAACCCCTGAAGTTTGGGAATTTAAAATTGGTGGCTATCAAGTCTTGGAAAAATGGTTAAAAGATCGCAAAAAAGCTAAAATCACTTTATCCTTTAATGAAATAGTACACTATCAAAAAATAATTTTTGCTCTCCATGAAACAATACAAATTATGACAAAAATTGATATTATAATCCCTGGATTTCCGATAGAATAGATTGAGAGAGTTAATAGGTTTAAAAAAACTCATAATTTTTAAAAATAAAACCATGACAGGAATTATCGATACCCTAAAATCTCTGATCAACCAACATCAAACCCAAGTCCGCAACCGACAATTTGTGGAAGCAGTAATGGGTTCTATTGCATTATTAGCATTAGCAGATGGAGAGATTAGTTTTGCTGAATTAATGGCTAGAGATTACTTTCTTGATCATGTTCAACAATTACAAATTATTGAACCCAATGAAGCAGCAGAATTATTTCGTAGCTATGCTGAAACCATCGAAGCAGATCCCCAAGCAGGAAAAGATAAAGTCTGGAATTTAGTCTCAATTTTTTGTGGAGATGAAATTTTAGCCCCTTTGTTATTACGCATTTGTAACGCTATTGCGAAAGCTGATAGTAATTATAGTGAAAAAGAACAAGCAATTATTACAAAATTGGCTGAAATCTTAGGATTAGAAAACTCTCAATATCTAAACTAAATATTATCTTGATAATTATTTGATAAACAGTTTGTACCTCTATTAGAATTGACCGTTGGGATACTTGATTTTATGAATAACGTCCTGACTACGAACAAATATATGACATATTAATAGCTACATTGATAAACAGTCTCTAATGATTTCAGAGGAAACGCGATCGCTAATAATAACTTTACCTATTTCCGTGGGAAGAATAAAGCGAACTTTACCGGCTTTCACTTTTTTATCCGTTTGTAAAATATCAATAACTTTCTCAATTTCTAACGTTTTGGGAAAACCAGTTGGTAATCCCACTTTTGCAATTAAATTATCCTGTTGTTTAGCTTCTTCTTCAGTCCACAATTGTAATTTAACGGCAATTTTTCCCGCCGCTACCATTCCCATTCCTACTGCTTCCCCATGATTAATTGTTTCATATCCGGTTAAACTTTCTATGGCATGACCAATAGTATGACCGTAATTTAAAATAGCCCGTAACCCCGCTTCTTTTTCGTCTTGACTCACTACATCTACCTTTGCTTGGCAAGACCGAGTTATAATTGTTTGCAATAATTCCTGACTTAAACTATCCAAATTATCAAGGGTTTTGGCTCGTTCTAATTGGCTAAATAAATCTTGATCCCAAATAATTCCATATTTGATAACTTCCGCCATTCCTGCGCGAAATTCCCTCACTGGTAAAGTTTTTAAGACCAAAGGATCAATAAAGACTAAACGAGGTTGATAAAATGCCCCAATGAGGTTTTTTCCTTGGGGATGATTAACCCCTGTTTTCCCGCCAATAGAGGCATCCACCATGGCTAAAAGAGAGGTAGGAACCTGGACAAAATTGATTCCTCTCAGCCATGTAGCCGCCGCAAACCCTGTCATATCACCGATCACCCCTCCCCCCAAAGCTACCATAGTTGAAGACCGTTCGAGACGATTTTCTAAGGCAGTATCATAAATTTGGGCAATAGAGTCTAGGGTTTTGTAGGGTTCTCCAGGGGGAATGAGATGGGTAAACACTTCAAATCCCGATTTTGCTAAGGAATTGACGACTAAATCGCCATAATAGTCAAAAATTTCGGGGTTAGAAATCAGAAGAATTTTTTTACCTAGGTTGAGGGGTTCAAGATGACTCCCTAATTGGCTGAGACTATTTGAAGCGATCGCAACTTTATACGAGGTATGGGGTAACTTAACTTGAACGATTGAAGACATCACCGAATCAACTATGGCCTCTTAATAGGTATCGTCAATATTAATTAATCGTAAACTATCGTACCATAAGCCAAAGGCTGTACCCTAAAATAAATTGAGACTAAAAATTTTTAACCTTGAAGTCCCAAAAAATGACCGAAATTTCTACACTCACTATCAAACTATTAGGATTACGTAACACCAAGGGAGCAGTTTGTATTGCTTTATTTGACGGACCAAAAGGTTATCCTAATCGTTCACAAGAAGCCATTAAATCTCAATGTTTTCCTATCAGAGAAAATCCTCCACTAATTATCTTTAGTGACCTTCCCTATGGATGCTATGCGGCGGCAGTTTTCCACGATGAGAATACTGATTCTGAGTTAAATTTTAATGCTTTGGGAATACCAAAAGAGGGCATTGGTTTTTCTGGAAATCCTAAACTGTGGAAAGGAGTTCCCTCCTATAAAAAAGTTGAATTTGAATTTACTCCTCAAAACAAAAGTCTTGATATTCAACTGAAATATTGGTCAATTTAAGTATCAATAACTCTCTTGATTATTTATATAAATATAAAGATTATACTTGATTTATAGTTAGATAATATGTTGATATTAAGCCATGAAGTTACCATCCTTAATGATCTTCCTTTTATTAGGAGGGTTTTCCTTAACGAGTTGTTCTAAAACTAGCCAAAATTTATACCGATTAGAATTAGAACGAGAATGTATAGAATGTAATTTAGAAGGGGTTAATTTATCTAGAGAAAATCTTGGACTTAAATATAGAATTCCTAGTAGTAGTTCCCCTTTATCCGTAACCCCATTTGGATTGGATAAGGCAACTCCGGTTAATCTCACCAAAGCTAATTTAGCGAATGCTAATTTTTTTCAAGCTGATTTATCAGGAATAATTCTTCAAGAAGCTAATTTAATCAACGCTAATCTTAGTGAATCAGATTTAGAGGAAGCACAATTAAATCTAGCCAATCTTCAAGGAGCAAACCTAGAAAATGCCAATCTTCAAGAGGCTAACTTAGAAAATGCCAATCTTCAGGGGGCTGATTTACGAGGTGTTAATCTCCAAGGGGCTAACTTAGAAAATGCCAATCTTCAAGGGGCTGATTTACGAGGCGTTAATCTTGAGGGAACAAGACTAAAAGGGATTAGTACCGATCAGAAAACTCTTTGGCAAGAAATACCACTATCAAACAATGATGTCCGTTGAGGAGCGTCTTCTAGTACAATAGCTCAATAGTCATTATTATTAGGAGTTGTTAGAAAAATGTCTGGTTTTGCTATCGCAGCGTTTGCAGGATATCTCATTGTCTTTACAGTAATCGCCCTAGGATTATATTTTGGCCTACGAGTTGCCAAAATCATCTAAGAATCATCAGTAACCAGTGATTGCTGATCATTGGTTACTATCAAACTAACTATCGAAGCACAATTATTTTCTACGTTTGTAGTGAGGGCTTTAGCCCTATCAGAAAAGTCCGAATCATGACTTATTTGTTAAGACAGGGTTCAATAGTTGCTACAACAGATTGAGCTAACGCTTCTAAATCATAACCCCCTTCTAACCCAAAAAGAATAGGACGGGTTAAGGTTAGTAAATATTGAGTAAAAATACCATAATCAGAGGGCTGTAAGGAAATTCCCGCCAAAGGATCAGCGTGATTAGCATCATATCCAGCACTAACAATGAGAAAATCAGGGTTAAAGTTCTCTAAAAAAGGCATAACTTGGGTTTCAAAAGCCTTTTGATATTCTATTAGGGTGCTTCCTGCTTTCATTGGGATGTTAAGAACATTATTGTGTTGTCCGCGATCGCTGGCTTTACCAGTTCCTGGGTAACAGGGAAATTGATGTAAGGAACAATAAGCGATAGTTGGGTTACTTTCCACAATTGCTTGAGTCCCGTTTCCGTGGTGAACATCCCAATCAAGAATAGCCACCCGATTTACTTGAGGCTGTTCTAAACTATAGTAGGCTGCGATCGCCGCGTTAGAAAAGAGGCAAAATCCCATTCCCGTCTCTCTAACTGCATGATGGCCAGGAGGACGGGCTAACACAAACGTCGGGTTCTGGTGGGCTAAAACTTGGTCTACGCCATCTAACCAAGCACTAACGGCTAATAAAGCAATCTCATAACTTTGGGAAGAGACGGGGGTATCCATATCTAACATTCCCCCTCCCTTGGCTGCGATTTCTTGAACTCGTTTGATATAACTAGGGAGATGAATTTTTTCTAAATAAGGGATAACATCCCGTTGGGTAAGAGAAGTAGGAGAAACCCACGACACGCGATCGCCCCAGGAGACTTGTTGTAAATGATTAACAATCGCTGTGAGACGTTGGGGACATTCGGGGTGAAAAGATCCCGTTTTGTGTTTGAGGAAATCGTCAGAATAAATCAGGGAAAACATGATCTTTTTTAACCATGAACTATTTCTGTTATGCTTTTCCCGAAGCCAATATTTTGACTATGGCAGGTTTTTCGGTGAGTCAAGAATTAGATAAAAAACCCTATCTAGATTTTCTTAGATTTCAAAAAGCAGCTAACAGGAATCACACCATTACTTTAACGAAGAATGCGAATAAATTCTAGGGGTAAACCATCAGCATCAGCAATAAAAGTAACTTCGTAAACTTGATCGCCAATCATTTGTTGAGTCGGTTCTAATAAGACTTTTAAGGGGGCTAATTGTGAGAGATTTTCTACAGAAGCTTGACTAAATTTTTCTTGAAGATTATTGAGCCATGTGGGTAAATCAGTAATGCGATTGCTCAAATCAAAAGAAAGATGATAATACCCCACATAATGCTCATTGCCAAAAGCATCGGGGGCGGGTTGGGGTTCAGGAATTTGAATTAATTCAATTCGTCCTCCTAACCCTTCCATCCAACAGGCGAGGGTATAACCTGTGGTGAATCGTTCATGAACAATAAAGCCTAATTGTTCATAAAAAGCGATCGCGCGATGAATATTAGCAGTCCGAATAGAAGCATGGTGCATGAATCAATTCACTTTCACGATAGCGTTATTCAAACAAACGAAAATAAGGATAACGTTTAGGAACTCCAGGTTCTTTTTCTAAATCAAAATTAATCACATTCCAACAAGAATCTTGCTTAACTTCAGAGCTAAATTCAACGGGAAGTCCATATAATCTAGGAATAGATTGAGAATTGCCTCGCCAAGAAGTATTTCGTTCTAAATAGGTACTAACTAACTCTCTGTAACGATTAGCAATAATCACCTTAGTTGCTCGATATCCTTGACTATAAAGACGATCTAAAGCTTCATGAATTTCAAAGCGAATACCGTCGGGATGAGTATGTTGTCGATACCATTCTTCTTGCCAACGTCGCCAATGACGACCAGATTGAAGATGAACTAATTCACTGGTTTTAGGATTAGCTTCAAAAGCTCCATGACGAGGACACAGATAGGTATCTGTTAAGGTTAAAGCAGGAATAACTTGGCGACAGTGAGGACATTGAATCTCTGGCCCAAAAATAGGGTATTGTAAAGCTGGATTCATCTGTAAGTTTGATAGTTGATACTGCATTGGATACTGTATGACGGTCGCTTGCAGGTTTATTATATCGACTAAATCCTTTAGGCTTTAACGATAACATTTAGATTTTAGATTTGGCTAAGATTTATGGTAGATAATTCCTTTAACGTTTCGTCTTATTGGCCGACCCCTGATCTGTCTCAAGCTGCTTTTATTGCCCCTAATGCAGTGGTTATGGGACAAGTTACCTTAGCCCCAGGGTCCAGTGTTTGGTATGGTGCGGTTGTGCGCGCTGATGTCGAAAAAATTGTCATTGGAACGTCTACCAATATTCAAGATGGAGCGATTTTACACGGTGATCCTGGGAAAATTACCTGTTTAGAAGAGTATGTTACTATCGGTCATCGGGCCGTCATTCATGCAGCCCATATTGAGAAAGGATGTCTAATTGGGATTGGGGCGGTCATTTTAGACGGGGTACGAGTCGGGGAAGGCAGTATGATTGGGGCGGGTTCGGTTGTCACCAAAGATGTTCCGGCGCGATCGCTCGTGTTGGGGATTCCTGCTAGACGAGTCAGGGATGTCTCTGATGAAGAAGTTCAAGGATTGATTAATCACGCCCTGCGGTATGAAAAACTAGCCCTAGTCCATGGTGGGAAAGGAACCGATACAGGATTTTGAGGGTGATCGCTAACTCAACTTCAAATTTTGGATGGCACGGTCTTGGTTTGCGAACAAATGTAAGATATAAATAGAAGGATAAAAATTTCATTAAACTCTCATAAACATTCAAAGAGGAAATTATGATTGATTGGCGTGTTTTAGTGGTTGTTGGACCGATTGTCATTGCAGCGAGTTGGGCAGCTTTTAACATTGCCGCTGCCGCCCTACGACAAGTTCAACAGTTTTTAGGCCGCGAAAGCTAAATTTTCGTTGTCTAGCCAGAAAATTGAACCGACTGTTTCTCCATTTAAGGGGCAGTCGGTTTGTTTAAGGGACAGATGAATTAATGGATACGAAAACTGGGACATTATACGGTATTAGTGTAGGGACAGGAGACCCTGACTTAATTACAGTTAAAGGGGTTCGTCTGTTGCAAATGGTATCGGTTGTGGCTTTTCCGATGGGGGTGGGAACTCAACCTGGAATTGCTCAAACCATTATCTCTCCTTGGTTAACGGCTGACCAAGAAACCTTGCCCCTGTGTTTTCCCTATATACAAGACGAAACGGAACTAAAGTTAGCCTGGAAACAGTCGGCCGATCAAGTTTGGTCTCACCTTCAGCAAGGAAAAGATGTGGCTTTTGCCTGTGAGGGGGACGTTAGTTTTTATAGTACCTTTACCTATTTAGCTCAAACTCTTTCCCATCATTATTCCCCAATCAATATTGAGACAGTCCCAGGGGTCTGTTCTCCTATGGCTGTTGCTTCGGTGCTAGGCTATCCTTTGACGGTGAGAAATCAACGCTTAGCGATTCTTCCTGCCCTTTATACCTTAGAAGAATTAGAACAGACTTTAGGGTGGGCTGATGTCATTGTGCTATTGAAAGTTAGTTCCGTCTATCCTCAAGTTTGGAAGATTTTACAGCGGTTCAATTTGTTGGAACACGCTTGGGTGGTAGAAAGGGCAACCCAATCTGAGCAGATGATCTATGATAGGCTAAGGGATCGCCCTAACCTTCAACTGTCCTATTTTTCTCTGCTCATTATCCACGTTAACCCTTTCCCATTTTCGTAATATTTTTTTACATCGCTCAAACCTTTTATTCATGGGACTTTAAACAATTTAGAATAAAATGTATTCATTGTTACAGCAAAGATTGGGTTTATTAACTAAGCGACTTGCACTATAGTAGACAGTGAACCTTGTTGAGTTCCTAAAATAATTTCTATGAGTGTTACTACCCTTCCCTCTCCTGCATCTTCTCCTTCGGTTCATTACACCATCAGCATGATCAAAGACGAAGTACGTCAATTGGTGGAACGGGGAACCGTGAGCCGTCATCAACCGATTTATGTCCTTTGTGAGTATATTCCTCCCCGTGAGTGGGTTTGTGTCGAAACTGAGTTAGAAAGATGTGATTATCTACTACGGGATCAAATTGGCGATTTAATTCCCTGCGAAACTTGGGACAATGACTAAAGCCAAGCGTCATCAATTAGCCGTTCTTTTTGTGTGTTAAGGATTGTTTAAATCAAGACCGATAAATACTATTGCTTCAAACAAAATTAGTCAACCGTCAACTGAGTCCTAGTCCCTTAGACTAGGGCTAAAATTTAGAAGAACTGGGAATTCCCCTATCTTTTCAGGAAGAAAAATAAGCAAGGGTTTCCACACCATAATTTTACCCAAATTTTTCTAAGATTTTGCCATGAAATCTGATTTTTTTAAGACTATTTGTGTCGGAACGGCTGATTTACCTAGTTTACGTCAATATCTTTTGCAGTTATTTGTTGAGTGTGCCTACCGTGAGGGTGATTTTGTGCTGTCTTCTGGACAAAAGAGTACCTACTATATCAATGGTAAAGAAGTCACCCTAACAGCCAAGGGAGCGTTAGCGATTGGTCGGTTATTATTGTCTATGTTACCTGAAGACACCCAAGGGGTGGCCGGATTAACGTTAGGGGCTGATCCCATCGTGACTAGCGTTAGTGTGGTGTCTGCTTATGAAAACCTTCCTCTTCCAGGGTTAATCATCCGTAAAGAAGCTAAAGGACATGGGACACAAGCTTATATTGAAGGGCCAACTCTCGAAGACGGTGCTAAAGTCGTGGTGTTAGAAGATGTAGTAACAACCGGTAAGTCAGCTATGTTAGCGGTAGAACGGTTGCGGGCTGTGGGTTATCAAGTTAATCAGGTGATTGCTTTAGTAGACCGTAAACAAGGGGGGGCGGCTTTTTATGAGTCCCAAGGGTTAGGGTTTCAATCACTGTTTTCTATCACAGACATTCAGCAAGCTTATCAAGAAAATAATTAAAATTTTTGTTGGTATCGCCAAATCAAGAAAACATAAAGATAGGCGATCGCCTCAGCAGTCACTGATCGCACTCCTTCACTAGCTGTCCACCATTGTTTCGGGTTATACCCAGAAGGAGGATGAGCGATCGCTCCCACCTTAATTTTGGGGGCTAAGACTTGTCGAAAAATGATCCAACTGCGTCGAGTATGAACATTATAAGAATAAAGATTTAATCTCGTAATCTTTAGATTAGACCGAAATAGCCAGTCTTTAACCGCCATAGCTGATGCAGCCGTTCGGTTGACTTTCACCATCGAATTAGTCACCGCAACTACCTTGAGGGGATCTAACCCAAGGGCGATAGCTTTGGCCGCGGTTAAATGGGCTCGACTCTGATACCGAGTTAAATATTTTTGTTGATTAAATAACACCCCTGTTGTAATCATGAGTTGATAATTTTTCTTCTTAAACTCAGCGATCGCGCCTTTGAGGGTTTCATCATTTACCCATCCTTCTACGACTAATACTTTCGCGTTCATCGGAACTGACACGGCGAGAAATGGTTGAATTGTGAGAAAGATAAAGAGGGTTCCTGCGGTTATCAGCAATAAAACCAGACACCACCCCTGAAGCGTTAAAGTCCACTGGGGTTTATATTCTAATAATCCCCACAGTTGTTGAGAATGGGAAGAGTCGGAAACTGAGAGAACAATGGGAGAGGTCAAAAGATTGACCCCATCACCGAAATAACTATTCACTATGACGATACTGACACAGAACGCTGTTGTTCAAGATAGGTAAAAACGGATTTGTCTCCAATATCGGGTGGAATTGCTTGAATTGCCTTGCGTAAACCGAAAATCAAAAATAAAATTCCCCAAATAGCCAATAATACCTGTTCTACTATGACGGGTAAAATTCCTGTTAAATGTCCTAGTAAGAGACTGGGAACTACAAGGGTCAGAAATTTGGTTTCTAAGCGATTAAAACAAAAAGCTTCTTTAAAGTAAATTCCTGTTAAAGCAGCAAAGGTAAAGCCAACTCCGAATAAACTTAGGGGATGATCATACACAAATAAGCCTAGGGGATCAGAACTTTGCCAAGCGATAATTAAGGCTGATATTGTCCCAATTAACCAAAATACCTGCAAAAGTCGATGGAGAGGACGGAGGTAAATATGAATGGTTGCCAGACTAATCCCTAATCCCACTGAAAATAGAGCAAATAAAGGGGTTAGCAATTTTAATCCCCACGGTTGTTCAACCATGATTAAGACTAAGATGGTGGCGATCGCAACGCTTAAGGCAGCTAAACATAACCCCGAACGATAAATGATGACCTCTCGGCGATCATCTTGAGTGATGGTAAATTCTCCAAATTGTCCTTGATAAACGACTAACTGGTCTGATTGACTCTCCATAAGATTTATCTCCCTCTTTCAACTCAATTGAACTCCTAAATCTTATCTTTTTTTCCTAAAATTTTATAAAATTTCCCTTCAATTATAAAGTCAACATTAAATTTTATTAGGGCTTCCTTTTTTTGTAAGCTATTATTTAAGATTTAGGTTATTTTATTGTAGCAATTGATTCTAAACAAAGAGGATTTTAGCCTCGGAACTCAAATGTAAAATAATGCTATGATTGTAAGTTTTGAACATAACTATAGAGTTAGAATAACTATAGTAATAGATAAGGCGCTAGGTAAAGCGAGACAATTAGCGACCTACTTACATAATGTGTGAGGTGAGGAAGTGGAGCTATCCCAAAGCCTTTTTGCTAATGGGAAGTTCTTTAAAAATATAGCAGTAGCTATTAATCACTGCTTCTTACACTCTTTGGAGGTCAAAATGGTTAACAATTCAGTTAAAGTTGTTGCGGCAAGTGCTTTAGCCACTCTTGGTTTACTAAGCATAATTTCTGGAGCCGAAGCTCATCCTAAATATCCCCAGTACAACATGATTTCAGAAGGATTTCCTTCTACTGTAGACTGGGAAAGCAGCCGTGCAGTTACTCCCCATGTTCAAGAAAAGGTTGTTTTTGCCTGTGAAGCTCAAGGGGATGGAACTTTCGCCACTGTTGAAAAAGTAGTACGGGAAACAATGGACCCCGATCACTACCCTGTGTATTCCACAGAAGATATTTCTGCTGAGTACGGACTAGATGGCCAGCCGATGATGGTTTGGACAGCAACCCTGCCTTCTAACCATCCTGATGGAGCCTACATTCCGGAAAGTCGTTGTCAAACCGTTAGTGCTCGCTTAACCAATCTTTCCTACGCCTTTGGTTTAGTTACCCCCGAACAGGTAGCACAACTTAGCGAATCTAGCTTAGTGGGAACAGTTAATGGAGAAAAGGTCATCTTTTTATCCCAAGATCCTAAAGATGCGTCCACAAGAAACGTAATCTTTACCCTTAAGCCTGAAAACGCACAGCAAGCAGCTACAACCCTTACCCAATTCAAAATTGGTGTTTCTGGCGGTATTGCCGAAGGGATTGGTGGTCCTGACCTTGTTGTTGAGGAATTGCCTCCTGTTGTGGAATAAGTCACGTTTCGGGGAAAGAACACTTCAATCATTTTGTTCTTTCCTACTTGATTCGGTTAATCTGCTAGAGAGTAAGCCCCGATGCTACTCTCTATTTTTTTTCCGTAGTTGTAGTTTGTGAGGGGAGATAAATCTTGAATAGGCTACCTGTCCCTAGTTGACTTTTAACCGTAATACAACCTTGATGATGATGGGCGATCGCTTGTGCAATAGCTAACCCTAACCCAGTTCCTCCGGTTTTTCTATTTCGGGTACTATCCACACGATAAAATCGCTCAAAAATTCGCTTTTGTACTTCTTTTGGAATCCCAATACCAGTATCTTGCATTATAATCAATGCAGTGTTTTCTTTTGTCTTTAAACTAACCATAATTTGACCACCACTAGGTGTATATTGAATAGCATTGGCGATTAAATTTGAGACTAAACGATACAGTTGAGACTCATCTCCTGAAACATAAATTTTCTCATCAGGAATATATTCAATAAGATCAATATCCTTAATAGTTGCCAGTTCGGAAAATTCTTCGATCAAGTCACTAACTAAATCATTTAAACAGCAAGATTGAAACTCATCAGAGGATGATTTTGCTTCAAGACTGGTTAACAATAATAAATCAGTGACTAAATTACTTAACCGTCTTCCCTGTCTTTCTAAAGTATGCAGCATTTTATTTAAATCTTGGGGTTGGGACGGGGATATCCTTAAAATCGCTTCTATGGTGGCTAAAAGACTGGCCAAAGGCGATCGCAGTTCATGGGCAGCATTAGCGGTAAATTGTTTTTGTTGTTGATAGGATTGATAAATAGGCTGCATGGCTAACCCCGAAAGCCACCAACTGGATAGGATCACTAACCCTAATACTAGGGGAAACCCAAACATTAAAATGACTTGTATGCGTTTTACTTCAGCATCAAAGGGTTGTAATGTACGTCCTAGTTGTAAATAACCCCACGATGAATTAACAGCTAAATCATGGGTATGAGAACTGTGTAAAATAATGGTAAATTGATGATAACGAATACCATTACTGGTAAAAGTTTGCCATGGCTCAGAATTTAAACTTTTAGATAAATTATTCGGTTGATTAGGGGAAAAAGCTAACAGTTTACCCTGATAATCAAATAGACGAAGATAGTAAGTATTGCGATCGCTAATTCCTGTGGTATGTCTTTCAATTAAACTCGGATTAGAATTACAAGGTTGTCCCACTAAACACAATTCTGGCAGAATACGCTTTAATACCGTTGTCGGATTTTCTGAAGGGGGTAACATGGGTTCTAAACTGTCATGAAGGGTTCCAGCAATTGATTCTATTTCCCTCTCTATTGCCTGCCAATTAGACTGAACCAAAGATCGATAAATTCCCAACCCCGATATACTTAAAATGACTCCCATTACCAAGGTGTACCAAACAGCTAACCGCAGACGACTATGAAGGAATAATTGGGAGGTTTTCATTCATTCAATAGTAACTTGTGTAGGGTGGGCAAATGACAATAGATTTCCTTATTAATCATCAATTCATGTTATTTTGCCCACCTAACCTTATTCAAGCGCAATAGGATCATGGTGGGCAAATAACCACAATTAACTATCCATCGTTCAAGATAACTGAATTTGCCCACCCTACATTTTTGAAAGGGCAAAATTTGAGTTAAAGCGATACCCTTGACCTCGGATGGTTTCAATGGGACAAATACAGTTATAACTGGCCAATTTTCGTCTAATTAAGCGCATTTGGGCAGCAACCACGTTACTCATGGGTTCCGCATCGAGATCCCATAGTTGACTACGAATTTTACTCCCTGAAATAATGCGATCGGGATGTTTCATTAAATAGGCAAAAATTTGGAATTCTTTGACGGTTAAAGGAATGGTTTGAGGGGGTTGGGTAACGTTGACACAGAGGGCGTTATTTGCGTCATCTAGGGTAAATTGGCCGATGGTGAGGGTGTAGGGTTGGAAGTGGGGCGATCGTCGTTGTAATGCCCGTAATCGTGCCAGTAATTCCTCCATTATAAAGGGTTTAACCAGGTAATCATCGGCCCCTGCATCTAAACCAGTGATGCGGTTTTCTGGTTGTCCCAAAGCGGTTAACATCAACACAGGTAAGGGATTTTGATGGGATCTCAGTCGTTGACATAAGTCTAATCCTGACAGTTTGGGTAACAGCCAATCAATAATAGCTACACTGTAATCTGTCCATTGATTGTCTAAATAGTGCCACGCTTCCACACCATCTAAAACCCAATCAACGATATATTTTTCACTGACTAAAACCTGTTTTATGGCTAGTCCTAAATCTTCTTCGTCTTCTACTAGGAGAATTCGCATTGTAAAAAAATGCTGTTACAAATCTATTTTATTCTACTTAAATTACTTTTATTCCATATTACAGCAATAAACGTAGACCACTCAAAATTACCAAAACTGTAGAGCCTTCATGCCCAATTACCCCTAAAGGCATATTGATATTACCTGTAAAGTTGGCTATCAATAATAGAAAAATAAAAGACAGCGCAAAAGTAATGTTTTGTTTGATAATACGATTGGCACGACGACCGAGGCTAATTGCCTGAGATATTTTTTCTAGGCGATCGCTCATCAAGATTACATCGGCAGTTTCCAAAGCGACATCATTCCCAGCACCACCCATAGCTATACCGACTGTTGCCATAGCAAGTGCAGGGGCATCGTTAATCCCATCTCCTACCATTGCTACATTTTGATATTTTCGCTGTAGCTGTCGAATAACTGTCAATTTATCTTCTGGCAGAAGTTCGGCATGAATCATTTCTATGCCAAGGGATTGAGCAACACTATTAGCAGTAACTTGATTGTCCCCCGTCAGTAAAACTATTTGTTCAATACCCAATTGCTTTAATGCTCTGATCGATGCGGCTGCTTCTGGTCGAATAGCGTCAGCAACAGCAATCGAACCGATAACCTTTTCAGCTTCAACCACCCAGACAACAGTTTTTCCTTGTTTTTCCAGGCGTTTATTTATCCGAACGAATTCGGGGTTTAAATGAGGTATTTCTTGACGAATAAAAGCAGTTTTTCCTACTTTAACTGTTTTTCCCCCTACTTCACCGACAATTCCTAGACCCGTTTTTGCTTGTACTTGACTGGCATTTTGCCACTGAAAGTTTTTCTCTAAAGCAGCTTGGGTAATTGCTTTGCCGATAGGATGTTCCGAACAAGATTCTAAGGCAGCAGCTAACTTTAAAACCCGATCGCTCTTTTCCCCTACTACGGAAACAATCTCTGCCACCTCTAATTTTCCCGTAGTTAGAGTACCAGTTTTATCAAAGGCGATCGCTTTTATTTTGCCAATTTTCTCTAATTGTCCCCCATTCTTAAAGAGAATTCCCGATCTAGCACCACGAGCAATTCCTGATAGCAGAGTAGGCATAATTGAAGCCATCAAAGCGCAGGGAGAAGCTACAACTAAAAAGATTAAGGCTCGATAAATTGTTGTTTCCCAGTCCCAACTTAATAACAACGGTGGTAAAATTACCAACAATAACCCGATTAACACGATAACTCGCGCATAGCCTCGCTCGAATCGTTCGATAAACTGCTGAGACGGAGGAGCTTCAGTTTGTGCTTTTTCTACTAAGCGAATCACTCGTTGAATAAGACTGTTTTTGGGCAATTGAGCTACTTTTACTTTCAAAGCTCCATTCCCGTTAAGCGTACCAGCAAAGACTTCATCTCCCACCTGCTTATCTACAGGAATAGACTCTCCAGTAATTGATGCTTGGTTAACATTCGTCCAACCTTCTATAATGATTCCATCAACAGGAATCAATTCTCCTGGTCTAACTAATACTAAATCCCCTATTTGTAATTGGGCGAGGGCAATTTCAAGTTGTCGTTCCTCTTGGATGACTATAGCCGTATTTGGTGCAGTTGCCATTAAAGAACTAATATTTCGCTCCGTGCGCTCCATGGCAATACTTTCTAAAGCACCACTAACTGCAAAAATCAGAATCAATACTCCCCCATCGATTATTAAATAATAGTCTTGTTGCCATAAACCTAAAATAGCTGCCCCTAAAGCAGCCACGATCATGAGCAAATCTACATCTAACTCTCGTTCTGTAAATAGAGTCGTTAATCCTTCTTTTGTGCTTTCATAACCGCCAATTACGTAACCGATGGGAAAAATTAACAAAGCAAGACCAATCCAACCCAGATGAAGACTTAACCAGCCCAAAAAGATGAGAATTGCACAAGCAGCAGCAGCAAAAGTGTCTGGATACTTCTGTAAAAGTCGATAGAAAGAGAAGTTAGATAGATATCTTGGAGTCATTGACTGAGAAAATCTGATTACTCTCTCAAGATAAACCTTGACATTAATGTTAAGGTCAAGAAAATAAATCCCACTTTGCCAAAAACATCAATAATTGCCTTAAATGTCTACTGAATATTTAACTATTAAAAAACTTACGGAGACAGTAGGAGGAGGAATAACGCCCCGCATGGTGCGTCACTATCATCAAATAGGTTTACTACCCGAAGCCATTAGATCGCCGAGTAACTACCGTCTCTATACCCAAAACCATGTCCAGTATCTACGATGGATTGTGGCACTCAAACAACAAGGATTTCAATTAGAACATATCCGCAAGCTACTAGAAAATCAATTAGAACCAGAAGCGAATGTTACGCTGCTCACTCGACTACAGCCCCATTACTATTCGATTATCCAACAGATAACTCGACTGCGACAAACCGCATCAGCATTAGAAAGATTGCTAGGAGGTGATCGCTCTTGTCAAACTGTTCGAGCAAAAGCAATTGCCCAAATCAAGCAGTTGAATGCCGAGCAGATTGAGTTGGAGGATGAGTTAGACCAAATAGATTCTCTTTGGAAAGCTTTTGATGCTTCGATCCTAGCTCACCCAGAAGCGTTTGAAGAATCCCTACAAAATCTTTTACCCGATTTATCGGGGCGATCGGAAATTGAAGTTGATTTGATTTCTCAACTGGTACTAGCCTGTGGAGATGTAAGTTTGGTGCATTTTCTCAAAATCAGTCAGCAAGCGATCGCGGCTGCTCGCTCCCGACTAAAATCTGGCTGTCAGATAATTGGAGATGTTCGGGCGATCACTGCTATTTTAGATCGTCCTCGTCTTGCCCATCTCGGATGTCGTGTCGATACCTTAATCGATAATCCGCACATTACTAGTGCTGCCGAAGCTGAACAAGAATTTTTCCATAGCAAACCTTGGCAAGAAAAATTACTCCACCTAGAACCTGGCTGTATTGTAGTCGTCGGCTATGCTCCATCCATATTGGTAAGTATCTGTCAAGCAGTAAAAAATAGACAATTAAAACCTGCTTTAGTTATTGGGATGCCCGTTGGCTTTAGTCATGCTCCTGCTGCTAAACGCTTGCTAATCGATTCTGACGTACCTTTTATTACTATTTCAGGAACTTTTGGGGGCGGATTATTAGCAGGAACGGCATTAAATGCGATCGCTCAATCTACAATTGAAAAGCCAGATTGCCACTGTTACTTAGGCGTTACTGAATAAACAGTTGATCTTAGTCTCAAGTTTCTTCTTTTATTAACCTTTTAGTTAGTTAGGTAGTAGTCTCATTGGAGCTACGGTTTTCGGTTTCGTTTATCTAATGTTTCAGCCTGATTCAAAGTATCAGGGACAATGGCATGAACATGAACATATCCATGATGACCATCATCAACATCATCATTCGTCAAATTTAGTTGTTAATCAAAACGCTCACACTCATCTACACTTTCATAGAACCTTAAGAGATTTCACCTCAATTTCACCTAACCTATGACAAACTATTAAAAATTTTGGAGCAACCCTGCTTTTTGTGAGGAGTTATTATGAAATCTCTGTCATTGATGAGTCTTTTAAGTCTTAGTTTAACCCTTGCTACGCCTACTGTTGTCCTTTCCCATGTGGGTCATGGGGATGAGTTTCAAGCGACGGGTGGTATTGAAAGAGTGGAAGTAAACCCCGAAAATGATCAACTGTTGGGTATTGTGGTTACTCCCATTGAACAAAGCGCAGCTAATGGGGTAATGATTCCCGTCACCGCATTGGTAGAAGCGGACGGAAAACAACTGGTTTTCGTCAAATATGAGAATTTTTATGAACCCGTGGAAGTTACCACAGGGGAAACCCAAGGGGACTTAATTGAAGTGACTGAAGGGTTATCCATTGGGGAACAATTGGTAACTCAGGGCAGTTTATCTCTATATGCTGAGTCTCGCAAGACGAAAACGGCGGAAACTGTTCCAACCTCAGAACCTATTATTACGACTGAAACCGAGACTGACACGACTTCTAATAGTGAGGATGCAGAAAAGATGGTTAAAGCGTCTGAGTTAGCAACGGAAGAGAAATCAGGCGGTTTTCCGATGATGACAGTGGCTGCTATTGGTGGGGGAGTTGTGGTGTTAGTGGGTGGTGCATTAGCTGTTATGGGTAGCGGTGGCAAAAAGGAAAATTCTTGATCGAATGGAAATAAATTTTAACTGAAATGATGAGTTACGACGGATTTTTAGATTCTTTGTCTGACCATAAATTATCACCGTCTAACCCATCCTACTGTAATCTTTGCCCCCCTTAAGAAGGGGGGTTGGGGGGATCAACTCCTAAATGACTGATTTTTGGTAAGCTCATCCATTAATTAAACAAATGCTGAATTCCCTTCTTAATCAGATTATAAAAAGTTCTATTACCCAACGATGGTTCATTGTTATTGGAGCAATTTTAATTACTTTATGGGGCGTTTTTAATATTACCCAAATGCCCTTAGATGTGTTTCCCGAATTTGCTCCCCCACAAGTAGATATTCAAACGGAAGCTCCAGGACTCGCCCCAGAAGAAATAGAAGCACAAATTACAGTCCCCATTGAAAGCACAGTTAATGGCTTACCAGGGGTGACAACGGTGAGATCCGCCTCGAAAGTCGGGTTATCGATGGTACAAGTGGTATTTGACCAAAATGCGGACATTTACAAAGCCAGACAAGCAGTGACAGAACGACTGCAACAAATTAGTGGTCAATTTCCCGAAAATACCCATCCTCCCGAAATTTCCCCCTTAGTCTCTCCATTAGGAACGATTTTACAATACGCCTTCACTGTCAACGACCAAGGACAAACCTCCATGATGGCTTTGCGTCGTTTGGTAGAAGGAACGGTCAGTAATCAAATTCTCTCGGTTCCAGGGGTTTCTCAAGTCACGGTTTATGGAGGGGATGAACGACAAGAACAGGTTTTAGTTGATCCCCAAAAATTGCGATCGCTTAATATCTCCCTTACAGAAGTCACCGAAGCAGCAAAAGGGGCTAATTCTAACGCCCCTGGCGGTTTTCTCATTGGAGGCGGCCAAGAACTATTAATTCGTGGCATCGGACAAGTCCAAACGATTGAAGACTTACAAACCTCGGTGGTTAAAGTTAAAGACGGTGAACCCATTTTACTCAAAGATGTGGCAACGGTGAAAACAGGATCGGCATTAAAACGGGGCGATGCTAGTTTTAATGGTCAACCTGCGGTAGTGATGATGATCAATAAACAGCCTGATGTCGATACCCCCACAGTTACTAATGCAGTTGAAGAAATTATCGCTAGTTTAAAGCCCACTTTTCCAGCAGATGTCAACATTGCCAGAACCTTTCGTCAAGCTAATTTTATTGATGCTGCTATTCGTAATGTTAGCGGTTCTCTTATTCAAGGGATCATCATCGTTTCGGTGATTATGTTGCTATTTTTGATGAACTGGCGCACTGCAATGATCACCCTTAGTGCTATTCCTCTGTCTTTAATTATTGGTTTATTGTTCATGAAAGCCTTTGGTTTGGGTATCAATACTATGACTTTAGGGGGGTTAGTGGTTGCCATTGGTTCGGTGGTGGATGATGCCATTGTGGATATGGAAAACTGTTATCGGGGACTCCGCACAAACCAAGCTAAAAGCAACCCAAAACATCCGTTTCAAGTGGTTTATGATACTTCCGTTGAGGTGAGACTGGCGGTCATTTTTTCCACGGTTATTATTATTGTGGTATTTGCCCCCATTTTTAGTTTGACGGGGGTAGAAGGGCGTATTTTTGCCCCGATGGGATTAGCTTATTTATTGTCTATTGCTGCCTCTACCTTAGTAGCAATGACCCTTTCTCCTGCTTTGTGTGCCATTTTATTAGCCAATAAAACCTTACCCCAAGAAGGCACACTGATTTCTCGCTTAGTAATGCGGCTTTATCGTCCTTTACTGAATTTGTCCGTGAGATTGCCTAAAATTATTCTCTGTTGCGCTTTAGCTGCTTTGGTTGCTAGTTTTGCCATTGTTCCCAGTTTAGGACGGGTATTCTTACCAGAGTTTCAAGAAAAATCAATGGTTAACTCAATGGTGTTATTTCCTGGGGTATCCCTAGACATGACCAACCGTGCAGGAATGGCTCTCTATAACTCCCTTAAGAATAATCCTTTGTATGAATGGGTACAAGTAAGGGCCGGACGCGCTCCTGGAGATGCAGACGGCGCAGGAGTCAGTATGGCTCATGTGGATATCGAATTGAGTGATTTAGCCCTGAAAGACCGTGAAGCGAGTGTTAAAGAACTACGGGAAGCGTTTTTACAGTTGCCTGGGGTGGCTCCCAATATTGGGGGATTTATTTCCCATCGCATGGATGAAGTGTTATCAGGGGTGAGAAGTGCGATCGCTATTAAAATTTTTGGATCTGACTTGATTGAATTACGTCAGGTTGGGGAACAGATACGAGATGCTATTGAACCCATAGAAGGGATAGTTGATTTACAGCTTGAACCCCAGTTACCTATCCGTCAAGTACAAATACATTACGATCGCAACGCAGCAGCCAATTATGGTTTAACCATGAAAGCTATTTCTGAGATAGTAGAAACAGCATTGAATGGTCAAGTTGTCTCTCAAATCCCTGATAATCAGCAATTAATTAATATTATCGTTGGTTTAGACCCTTCAAAACGGAATAATTTAGATGCTATTGCTTCTATTCCTATTTCTACCCCCACAGGCGAGATAATTCCCCTGAGTTCTGTGGCTAGGATAGAGTATGGTATGGGGGCAAATGTGGTTAACCGTGAAGATGTTTCTCGTTTGATTGTGGTGTCTGCGAATGTTGCTGAAATGGACTTAGGTAGTGTGGTGGCTGATATTCAAACAACCATTGGTCAAAAAGTACAGTTACCTAAAGGCTATTTTATTCAATACGGGGGTCAATTTGAAGCAGAACAAAATGCGACAAATAATCTCTTGGTATACAGCATTTTAGCTGCGATTATTATTACTATTTTGATGTTCTTTTCGGTGAAATCTTTTCCTGCTACTATCGCCATTATGATTAACTTACCTTTAGCTTTAGTAGGGGGGATTGTCTCTATTATTTTCAGTGGTGGAGTAATGTCTATTGCTTCTTTAATTGGTTTTATTACCTTGTTTGGGGTAGCGGTTCGTAATGGGTTATTATTAGTGGATAATTATAACCAGAAATTTGCTCAAGGAATGCACCTTAAAGATGTCATTGTTAAGGGTTCTCTTGACCGAGTTAATGCCATTTTAATGACTGCTTTAACTTCTGCTTTAGGAATGTTACCGTTAGCCATTGCTTCCGGTGCTGGTAATGAAATTTTACAACCTTTGGCCATTGTTGTCTTAGGAGGATTATTTACTTCTACCGCTTTAACTTTACTGGTAATTCCTGCCCTTTATGCTCAGTTTGGCAAGTGGTTGATGCCTAAATATTCCTCAGCCAACGAGAAAAAAAACTTTCAGGGGCCTAAACAACCCTTTAGTGTCGGATAAACAGCATTTTTCTGGTAGACGACTATATTTATGATAGTTTGAAGCAATGGTATTAGATAAAAGAAAGTATGACAGAACCAGGATCTGAACCTTCTTCCAATCCTCAACCCAAAGATATATCTTGGCCATTATGGCCTATCGTTCCCCTCTATCCCTACGGCAAACGTCGTACCCTAAGACAAGAAATTGTTAAGGATACCATTTGGACATTTGATCAATTACAGGGAATTTTCTATGTGGTTGTTCCCATTCGGATGACAGTTATTAAGTTACAATCAGGGGGGCTTTTAGTATACGCGCCTGTTGCTCCCACTCCAGAATGTATCAGATTAGTTCAAGAATTGGTGGGCAAACACGGAGAGGTTAAATATATTATTTTACCTACGGTTTCTGGGATAGAACATAAAGTATTTGTCGGTCCATTTGCCAGGTGTTTCCCCAACGCGCAAGTGTTTGTTGCACCCCATCAATGGAGTTTTCCCGTTAACCTTCCGTTAAGTTGGTTAGGGTTGCCTTGGGGCCGAACTCATATACTTCCTTCTGATAGTAGTCAAGTCCCTTTTGCTGATGAATTTGACTACGAGATTTTAGGACCCATTGATTTAGGAATTGGTCCTTTTGTAGAAGTAGCTTTATTTCACAGGCGATCGCAAACTTTGTTGGTTACTGATTCTATTATTTCTATTTCCTCTACCCCTCCTCCTATTATTCAACTAGATCCCTATCCTTTATTGTTCCATACTAGAGATAGTGCTTTAGAAATAGCTCCCGATAATATAGCTAATCGTCAGAAAGGATGGCAACGAATTGTTCTTTTTGCACTCTATTTTCGTCCTAGCACATTACAAAATATTAATTGGGTAAAGGTATTTAAAGAAGCATTTCAAGCCCCTGAACGTTCTCTTAAAAATTATTTTGGTTTATTTCCTTTTCAATGGACTGAGCAATGGCAACAATCTTTTAATCGTCTACAAAAAGAAAGTCCTTTTTTAGTAGCACCCATTTTACAGGGGGTTATTTTTAATCGTGATCCCTTAGAAGTTTTAACTTGGGTCGATCGGGTAGCACAATGGGGATTTAAACGGATTATTTCTTGTCATTTTGATGCCCCGATAGAAGCTAATTCCTTAGAGTTTCGTCAAGGGTTCGACTTTCTTCGGGGAAAAATTCAGTCTTTTAATACAGAAGATTTTCAACTAATTCGAGACATCGATAAGGGGTTAACCAAGCTTAGAATTACTCCCCCAGCTAAGGTTGATTTCTAAGGGAGAATTTTATTTGATTGGTCTCCTAATAAAAGGAGTAAATCATGAATCATGAATTTAACAAAAAAAGTGATTCAAAAATTCGCTAAAAAGCTGGGTTTCATTGGGGTCTTGATAGTCTAATGGTAATAATTCAATTAAGGATGTTTGTAAGATCTCTAATACGGTATTAATATCTGACCGTTTGGGATGTTGTACTTGGGGAAAGGATAAAGGTTCCCCAAAACGAAGGGTTAAGGTTTTGCGCCAATAGAGATGTTTAGTCCCCACTAAAGCCACCGGAACAATGGGAACTCCTGCACGCAACGCATATAAGGCGGTTCCACGTTTAAGAGGAACCATTAATTTTCCTTCCGTTGTTCCTAAACGTCCTTCAGGAAAGAGCATAATTCCATCTTCTCGTTCTAAAATTGACTGAACTGCCCTGTCAATTTGACGCATGGTTTTTATATCACCACCAGAAGGCACATCACGTTCAATTTCTTTGGATAACTGGGTTAACTCTTCTTGTTCAGTTTGGGCGGCTTCAATAACGGCCATTTCTTCCCCCCAACGACGTTCTAGGGGAATAACCCCACCAGAAAGTCCAACAATAAGGCGTTTCCACAGTTTATTGTAAACAGAGCGAGCATCTCCCAAAATATAGTAGTAAGGGGATGCCGGTAATTCTGATAGTAGCAAAAAGGGGTCGATGTGATTGAGGTGATTGGCGACTAAAATTACCGGACGGTGTGGAATTCGTTGGGGATATTCCACTTTAACTCGGAATAGACTATGAATGAGCGATCGCAAAATCCAATGACGAAAGTGTCCACTCAGACGATGTTCAAATTCCCCTTGGGCGATGGTTTCAAGTTGCCCTATACTATGAGTTATTGCCTGTCTGACGGCGGGGTTTTGAGCATCAGCTAACCCTTCTCTAGCGCGTTTAATGGTGTCGGGGGTTAGAGTCGGTAAGGTGGTGGGTTGGGTTGGAGACTTTTTCAAGGAAATTTGCATAAAATCAATATTTCGAGCTTCTTTATTCTATTTCCTTCCATCATTTGCCTATTAAAATTCAGAATTTAGCCACTTTAAGAAATGGTACAAAAGTGATCGGATAGATCAAAAAAATTTATAATTTATACTAAGAAATTCAAGGAATCTTTAACCTAAAACTTCTCTTAAATTTAATGGCATTCACTTCTTCTCCTCCAGACTTATCTATCGTAAAAATTCGATTTCAGGCTTTGTCGGACGACTTACGACTCAATATCTTAAGCTTACTCCGTTCTCAAGAACTCTGTGTGTGCGATTTGTGTGAAAAACTAGACGTAAAACAATCTAAGCTGTCTTTCCATCTCAAAATCTTGAAAGATGCCCAACTGGTGCGATCACGTCAAGAGGGACGATGGATTTATTATAGTCTCAATTTATCTCAATTTTTACAATTAGAAGAATATTTAGCTGAATATAGAAGATTTAGTTCTATTATGCCTTCCCGTGTTTGTAAAGAATAACGTTAAGTCATTATCCAAATACTCCAGATCAATTAAAATACGCTTTCCTTTTTTGTCTTGACATATCAAATTTAGTTGATATATGATTAACGCATCAATATTTTTTGATATGTACTATGACCTCTCGTATTAATCCCAAAGCAGTGAAAGCAGGGGGAAACCTCAGCTTTTTTGAAAAATACTTAACTATCTGGGTAATTGTTTGTATTTTACTAGGAATTGCTTTAGGTCGTTTATTTCCTGGGGTATCCCAAACCTTAGATGCCATGAGTATCTATAACGTTTCTATCCCCATTGCCATTTGCTTATTTTTCATGATGTATCCCATCATGGTCAAAATTGATTTTTCTCAGGCAGTACAAGCAGCAAAAGCCCCTAAACCCGTTATTTTAACCTTAGTAATCAACTGGTTGGTTAAACCCTTCACTATGGTGGCGTTTGCTCAGTTTTTCTTGGGATGGCTTTTTCTTCCCTTACTCAATTCAACGGAAGTGATTCGAGGAACGGAAGTCACCTTAGCTAATTCTTACATTGCAGGAGCGATATTACTCGGAATTGCACCTTGTACGGCGATGGTGTTGATGTGGGGTTATCTATCTTACAGTAATCAAGGACATACTCTGGTTATGGTGGCGGTTAACTCCCTAGCGATGTTATTTTTGTATGCACCTTTAGGAAAATGGTTGTTATCTGCTAATAATTTAACGGTTCCTTGGCAAACCATTGTTTTTTCTGTATTAATCTATGTCGGGTTGCCCTTAGCAGCCGGAATTTATAGCCGATATTGGATCTTTAAACATAAAGGAAAAGATTGGTTTGAAAGTCAATTTTTGCAATATCTTAGCCCCGTTGCGATCGCGGCTTTGCTATTAACTTTAATCTTATTGTTTGCCTTTAAAGGGGAATTAATTGTTAATAATCCTCTGCACATTTTACTCATTGCTGTGCCTTTGTTTGTTCAAACCAATTTCATCTTTTTAATTGCTTATGTTGTCGGACTTAAACTAAACCTAACCTATGAAGATGCAGCCCCGGCAGCCTTAATTGGAGCGAGTAATCATTTTGAGGTAGCGATCGCCACAGCAGTCATGTTATTTGGGTTAAATTCTGGTGCAGCCTTAGCAACAGTTGTAGGCGTTTTAATTGAAGTTCCTGTAATGTTAATGTTAGTAGAAGTCTGTAAGAAAACAGCATTTTGGTTTCCGCGTGATCCCGAAAAAGCGACTCTACTCGATCCCCGTTGTGCGAGTCCTTATCGATAAATTAACTTTCTTATCTGATAGGAGAAATTTATGGCAGACAATCATGATATCTAGCATCAGTTGCTATTAGCTTATTTCAAAAAAAAGGAGTTAGTTGATGTCAACATTTGACCATCCACCCCGTATTTTATTTCTGTATGGTTCATTGCGAGAACGTTCCTATAGCCGTTTATTGGCTGAAGAAGCTGCCCGAATTATTGAAGAAATGGGGGCAGAAGTCAAGTTTTTTCATCCCCATCAATTGCCATTAAGGGGGCAAGTAGAAGAGTCTTATCCCCAAGTTCAAGAGTTACGAGAACTCAGCCAATGGTCAGAAGGGCAAGTGTGGTCTTCTCCAGAGATGCACGGTAATATTACAGGAATTTTGAAAAATCAAATTGATTGGATTCCATTAAATATTGGTTCGATTCGTCCAACACAAGGGAAAACCTTAGCTGTTATGCAAGTGAGTGGCGGTTCTCAATCGTTTAATGCGGTAAATACTCTGCGAATTTTAGGACGATGGATGCGAATGTTTACTATTCCGAATCAATCTTCTGTTGCTAAAGCTTATCAAGAATTTAATGACGATGGAACAATGAAAGCGTCTGCTTATAGGGATAGAGTTGTTGATGTAATGGAAGAACTTTATAAGTTTACTTTGTTATTACGAGACAAAGTAGATTATTTAACTGATCGCTACAGTGAACGCCAAGAAAAAGCAAGAATAATTTAATGATTTTTCGGTTTATAATAAAATAAGTAGGAATAATTCAACGTAAAACATAAAAGTTCGTAGTTGGGGCTTTAGCCCTCTTAAAATAAGGATGTTGAGCCTTAAAATACTTACTACAAACTTGTGTTTATGTTTACCCAATTACTTAAATCCTGCTAAAACGTTAAACACAAACTCTAGTACAAAATACAACTTAAAGTGCAACTAATGAGGAACCAATAATGAAAAAAGTCATGTTTGTTTGTAAAAGAAACTCCTGTCGTTCCCAAATGGCTGAAGGATTTGCTAAGACGATTGGAAAAGGAAAAATTGAAGTTACCAGTTCAGGATTAGAAGCCAGTCGAGTTCATCCCACAGCGATACAAGTTATGGAAGAAATTGGGATTGATATTACTAATCAAACCTCTGATCCTTTAAAGGACTTTAACGCAGAAGATTATGATGTTGTTATTTCTTTATGCGGTTGTGGCGTTAATTTACCACAAGATTGGGTATTAAGAGAAGTCTTTGAAGATTGGGAATTAGATGATCCTGATGGACAACCCATAGAAACTTTTCATCGAGTAAGAAATGAAATTAAAGAACGAGTTACAAATTTAATTGAAGCGATTAAGATTTGATTCAGGTTTGTAGCAAAATGCCTCATTCTTTTCTCGATATCTTGAGGAAGTCTTGATAGTTATTGTCTGGCTTTCTTTAGGAATTAAATTGTATATTCAGTTCAATGACAAAATCAGAAGATAGTTCATCTGTTAACTGAAGAGAATCAAGCTTGACTTATATTAAGTTAATCATCGTTTTTTTATGTACACATATTACAATTATAGAAGTTTGATTTGATTATCAAAAACCCTTTCAAGATTCGTAAACTTGATTACATCTGAATATTTGTTGAGTTATTATAATTTGAAGAAGAGGGGATATAAATTCCGTCTTGTTGTACTTCTTGAAGGAACGTATCATGACAACTGCCACTGTTTCCCAAATGAAATGTGCTTGTGAGTCCTGTGTCTGTATGGTAAATATTAGCGATGCCGTCCTTAAAAATGGCAATTATTACTGTAGCGATGCTTGTGCGAATGGGCATCCCCATGGAACTGGATGTTCCCATCAAGGTTGTGAATGTCACGGTTAAAATTCTAGTCCCTACCTAAAAAAGATGAGTATTTTTGTCGAATTCATTAGGCGGGGATTCGTACTTAACCATATCACACTATCTAAAAATTTAGCCCTGAACTCGGCCATCAGGCATCGTTGCCCCCCGCAAAATTGCCCCTGTTAAATTAGCATTGATCAAATCAGCCCTAGTTAAATTTGCTTGGGTAAAATTAACGCCCATCAAATTAGCACGAGCAAAGAAAACTTCTATTAAATCAGCATCTTTAAAAATTGTTCCTGATAAATTTGATCGACTCAAATCAGCATTATTCATGCGACAGAAACTAAAATCAGCTTGAGTAATATTAGAGCGACTTAAGTTAGCATGAGTCATAATAGCTCCCTTTCCCGCCACCTCTGCTAAATCGGTATCGGACATCTGGGCTCGAACCAAATTAGCATTGGTGAGATTGGCTCGGGTGAGTTTAGCGCCTGTCAAATTGGTATCCGTGAGTAAAGCTCCTTTGAGATTAGCATCAGTGAGATCGGCTTTACCAAGGTCTGCATCTCGTAGATTAGCTTCTTTGAGATTAGCTCCACTCAAATTGGCGCGGCTAAGATCGACCCCTTTCATATTCGCGCCTTGTAAATCGGCTCTAATCAAATTAGCGGCTTGAAGGTTTGTATAATAACTTTTCTTTTCCTGACGCATATTGGCTCCCCTCAAACAAGCTCCTGTCAAGATTGCCCCACTCAAATCGGCTCCCCGTAAATCTGCACCCATCAAGTTCGTATCTAAAAGCATGGCCATAGTAACATCTGTATCCCGAAGATTAGCTCCTTGTAAAGTCGCTCCGTGTAAGATCGCGTTACGAAGATCGGCTCCACTAAGATCGGCTTGGCTGAGGTTTGCCCCGCTTAAATTACACCCAATTAAATTCGCCTGAGCAAAACTAGCACGGTTGAGATGTGCAAATAATAAATTCGCTTCATGAAGATCGGCTTCATTAAAAATAATACCGATTAAATCTGCACCAACAAGGTTAATGCCTGGAAGTTTTAAACCACTAAAGAAAGTTTCTCCGGCTGCATAACACTCGATCAGTTCATTTGTTTTCATAAAAGTCTTGTTAATATTATCAATTTAGCCATCTGCTCTTGAGAACTTGTGATCATCAATAAAATCAGCAAAGTTCCGCTTATTGTATATTAAACTATATTGACTTTTAGTGGGAATAAAAATTCATGATATAATTATTATTAATGGTTATTTTTTCTCAAAAATTTTACACAAATGTCATCGAATTTTTCTTATCCAAGCACCCCACGACAAGATATTATTGAGACCTATCATGGCATCAAGGTTCAAGATCCTTATCGTTGGTTAGAAGACCCTAACTCACCTGAAAGTAAAGCTTGGATTAAAGCACAAAATAAAATTACTTTTGATTATTTAGAAAAACTTCCCGCTAGGGAAAAAATAAAACAACGCTTAACCCAACTCTGGAACTATGAAAAATATGGTATTCCTTTTAAAGAAGGCGATCGCTATTTTTATTTCAAGAATGACGGACTGCAAAATCAAAGTGTGCTTTATACCTTGAAAGATCTTAATGATGACCCGAAAGTTCTCTTAGATCCTAATACGTTATCTCCCGACGGAACGATTGCTTTAGCAGGACTTTCTATCTCCAAAAATGCTCAATATTTAGCCTATGGGTTATCTATATCTGGCTCAGATTGGGTGGAATGGAAGGTTAAAAATATTCAAACCGGAGAAGATTTATCCGATCATTTAAAATGGATCAAATTTTCTGGGGTATCTTGGACTCATGATCATCAAGGATTTTTCTACAGTCGTTATGATGAACCCAATGAAACAACCAAGTTAGAAGACAGTAATTATTATCAAAAACTATATTATCATCGAATAGGTACTCCTCAAACAGAAGACAGTCTAATTTATCAACGTTCTGATCAAAAAGAATGGGGTTTCAATGGAAACGTGACTGAAGATGGACAATATTTAATTATTAATGTTTGGCGAGGAACCGATCCAAAAAACTTAATATTTTATAAAGATTTGAAAGATTCCAATTCAAAAGTTATTGAATTAATTGACCAATTTGAAGCTGATTATGAGTTTATTGATCATGATAAGTCCGTTGTTTGGTTACGGACTGATTTGAATGCACCTAAAAAAAGAATTATTGCCATTGATATTAATAATCCAAGTCAAGAAAATTGGCAAGAAATCATTCCTGAAACAACCGATCTATTAGATGGAGTAGGAATCTTAAACAATCAATTTGTTTGTGATTACCTAAAAGATGTAAAATCTGTGATCAAAATATTTGATCTCCAGGGAAACTTTATCCGAGAAGTAGACTTACCTGATTTAGGAATAGTCAGAGGATTTGGCGGTAAAAGATACGAGACAGAAACTTTCTATAGCTTTGCTAATTTTACAACTCCGTCTACCATTTATCACTATAAGCTAGAAACAGGAGAAAGCACCCTATTTCGTCAGCCAAAAGTTGATTTTAATGCTCAAGAATTTGAAAGCAAACAAATTTTTTACACCAGTCAAGATGGAACCAAAGTCCCCATGTTTATCACCCATAAAAAAGGGATAGAACTTGATGGAAATAACCCTACTTATCTCTATGGATATGGAGGATTTAATGTTTCTTTGACCCCTAATTTTTCTATTAGTAATCTTGTCTGGATGGAAATGGGGGGAGTCTATGCAGTTCCTAACCTCAGAGGTGGGGGAGAATATGGGGAAGAATGGCATCAAGCAGGAATGAAATCAAATAAACAAACTGTCTTTGATGACTTTATTTGTGCCGCTCAATGGTTGATCCAAAATAAATATACTTCACCTCAAAAATTAGCTATTGGAGGAGGAAGTAATGGCGGATTATTAGTGGGGGTTTGTATGACCCAAAGACCTGATTTATTTGGGGCAGTTTTACCGGCTGTTGGGGTTTTAGATATGCTAAGATTTGATAAATTTACCATTGGTTGGGCGTGGTGTCGGGAATACGGTAGGCCTGAAAATGAAGAAGAATTTAAAGCACTTTATGCCTACTCCCCTTTACATAATCTCAAGCCAAAAACTGCTTATCCTGCTACGATGATTATTACAGCAGATCATGATGATCGGGTAGTTCCTGCTCATAGTTTTAAATTTGCAGCCGCTTTACAAAATGCTCATCAAGGGGATAATCCTGTGTTAATTCGCATTGAAACGAAAGCAGGACACGGTGCAGGAAAACCAACGACAAAAATTATTGAAGAAATTGCTGATAAGTGGGCTTTTTTAATGGATAGTTTAACGTAATAATTGTAAGGGGTTAGCTATAAAAAATTTTAACCACTATCTCTTAAATTAAACCTTTAATTAACCAACAATTTCTCATCTGGGAAAACAAAAACTCTATTCCTTCTTCTAATTCTACGTCTAAATCCCGATTTTGGATATTTGTAATCAATTTATAAATTAACTCAAATTGGATTCTATCTTCTTGATTCATAACCAAAAATTGACCATTGGGAGCATTATTTAACATAACAATTTGTTCTTTTCCTATTTTTCCCTCAATGGCTGGTTTTCTAATATCTCTCCATAGCTGAAAATTAATATTTTTATAGTTAATCACTAATTCATTAAAATTTTTAATTCGAGATGTGAAAGATGAACCATCCATTTGTAAAAATCCGATTAAATAGAATTTAGAGTTTGTTTTGACTAAGCAGTTTTCAGGAACTCTTTTTTTCCCTAATATCATGTGATCAATGTCTAAGTCAATAACGGTTTTAAATGATTCCAGAATTATGATTAGTTTTCCGATATCATCACTATCAGTAATAATTTGAAGCTGTTTATATTCTTGATCAAGTATTTCTTTATTTTTGCTTAAAAAATCTTGAATTTTATTCTGTATGGAAGGAGTATCTAAAATTTGTAGTTCAGGAATTGGAAGAATATCTTCTGTCGTTTCTTCTATAGTCTCTTCGCTTATGGTAGAAGGTGGCATTAAAACCTTACCAATTTCTTCAAAGATAGTTTTAATTTGCCTAAATTCATTTTCTAATTTTTCTAGTCTTGTTTCTAAATTAGTTGAATCACTCTGAATACTTTGTTGACTATTAGCATTATTTTCATCTGGTTCTAGACTAGGATAGTGGAGAAGAGAAATTTTATTAACTTTAAACCGATAATAATCAGCGGCACGATTCAAAACGCGACGAATCGAATTATGACTTAGTATGTCCTCTAGTTCTGATTCAGAAAATAACTGTTTTAAATCAATTCCAACGTCTCTTGTTTTTAATGCTAAAATTTCTTTTATCTCTTGTTTAGATGGCGGTTCTAAATATACTTTATATTGAGAGACTCGATCAACAACAGAACCATCAAATAGTGTTTGAAATTGCTGCCATCTATCAGGAAATAAATTTAAAATAATTAAACTATTAGGAACATGAGTGAAAATTTCTTTGACTGCTTCAACAAATTTGAACAACAGTTTCGTTTGATATTCTAACCCTAAAGATTCTAATTGATCAAAAACAATAATTAGGGGTTCATCTAATAAAGAAAGTTTACTAAAGACTGAAATTGCTTCTAAAGAGAAAGCTTCCCGACTCATCTCTTCATTCCAGTTATCTAATCCAATTAACTTAAGCTTTTCTTCTATTAACTCATCAGCAGCTAACCAACGGGCAACTAATTGTTTTTTATTAGGATCTTTATAAGAACAGAATTTAATAATACCTTTAATAATTTTTGGAGAATAATCAGCAATACCGTATTGATTTAACCACCATTCATTAGTTCTTTTTTCAATGTGTTCCCAATAAGCTAATTTTTTTCCAGTTCCTTCAGCCCCCAACTTTTCATATAAACCTAAATAATTATTTTTAACTGATGATAAGATATCTTTATCTTTTTGAGTGAGTGTCATAAACTGGTTATGACTAATTAATTTAACAAAGCTATGAGCTAATAGATGTTCGATTTGTCTGAATCCTGTATTAGGGACTTGATGAATAAAAGATTCTAAAATTCGAGCATAAATATGATATAGTACAGATTCGGAATTATTAGGACACCTAACAAACAATAACCGATTAAATTGTAATCTTTTTTTTGCAAGTCTCATTATTAAATGAGTTTTTCCGCTTCCTGGTTCTCCAATGACTACCGCCCCTTTACTTTGGCGGTTTTTATCATATTTAATGTCATCTATTATTGATTCAAGGATTTTAAATTCATTGTCATAAATTGAGGGGAGATCAACATGATCTTGAAAAGGATTATCGACTCTAGTTGTTCCAAAGGGATTAACTGTATTTTTGAATTTATTCATGTATTTTTCTTGTTGTATTTTGCCATAAAGTTGATAAGTAAATTGAGCGTCATATCTCGCACTATGAGCCTGTTGAGGATTAAAATATTGATTGTTAACTTTAAGCTTTAGTCGTTTACTTAAATATTCTAGTGAGTAACTAGGAAATTCAGGAAAGTAAACCTGAGCCAATCGTAAACTACAATTAAATTTAAACTTACGCCAAGGAATCCCTGCCAGCATAAAATTATGACGTAAAACTTTTATATCGTGGCTAACATTATGACAAATGATCAGATTATCTTCAGCAATCTGTAAAAAATCTTGAATAATAATACTGAGGGGTTTTAGATATAATTTAATATTGTAATTATCAGGATATTCTTGGGTAAAAGCTTCATAAATTAATTTCCCTTGGTTATTAATAACAGCAATTTCCCTTAATAATTTCTTTCCTTCTGTGTCAACTATAATAAAGTCTGTCATTTATCTTGGTTGAAGGAGAGCATTAAAAAATGCACAGGATGAGATGTTATATATTAAAAATTATAGCTTTGATCCTTTTTTGATCCTTAAAGAATCAAGCCATACAATCTAAGTCTGTCTACAAAACCTTTGTTTTTATAGAATCAGATTTCAACCCGTATTCATTTATTAATTTTATATAAAGAATTTGGATGAACCAAACGTTATTATTTATACTGAAATCAAAAGTAAGGAGAATAACCTGTGTGCGATCGCTCTCTAGATCAGAATATAATCAAGAAAACTCAATAAAAATTTAGCAGTTATAGAGCGATAAGGAATGTTTCATACCTCTCTTCCGTATCTCAACCTAACTAGAAATATTGGCCACCAAAGGTGAAAAACGCTCTTAGGGGTGCAGGAGGTATTTTCTCTTGTCTTGGACTGAGATTTTACTCTCACAACTGATTACTAATTGCTGTATATAAATTACTTATAGATCAATAAAGTTTTTCTTAGAAGTGATGTCTCTAGGATATAAGGAATTCACTTCTACTATAATCGGGAGTGACACCCCAGCATCCCCTGTCCCTCTTCTATCCAAAGTTATGATAATGGGAAAGAAGCTTGACCAGAGATGGAGATGGCCTTAATCCCAACCTATTAAATTAGGGAATTCTTCATCAAATCCCGGATTAAATTATCCCGCATCATTAACTCTTGCATGGTATCTAGCAGATAGTTAATAACTTGTTCTCGCTCTAGACCTTGAAACTCCTGTTGTAAACATTGAAGCTCAAACTGTTGTTCTAATGATAATTCAAAAGCATTTGCGTCCATAATAATCTCCTTTCCTTAAAATTAAACGAATAATTAACCTAATGGTTTGACTGAGGCATTATTAGCCAAATTACGAACAACATTGGTCTTAATCATCAGTAGACGCGACGCTTGCATCAAAAGCTCTAATGCTTGTTCTCGACTCATTTGAGTCGCCGCATCTTGCATCCGCTTCATCTCAAACTGCTGCGCTAAGCTCAGATTAGAAGATTTAGATTCCATACAGACCTCCTAAAATCAAATGAAAAATTATCTACATTACCTTGAGGAAATTGACCTCCTAAAGATATTGCTTTTAATATAAAGCAATGTAACAAATATTTGACAGTATGTCTACCTTATGTTTACTGAGTTGAGTCAATTGTGATTTACAGATAGTTTGTTTGTCCCACACCAATTTCCTTTATCCGTAGAGACCATAAGCATATAACATTATTTTTAGCAAGACTTTTCTCAAAGATTTGCTCAGAGTGAACAAAACCTTGAGTATATCTACCCAAAAAATCAAAAAATCCTAATAACTTTCTTTCAAATCATTTGACGAATACTGTAAACAATCTGTAATAATCTAATAGGGCAGTATAAAATTGAGTCTTCATTCATTGGCAAGACTGCTCAAGATCGAAACAGAATCGTTAGTGATCACCCCATCAGCACAGTTAGAGGTAAGGGAATTTTGACGGCACGAGCCGATACTACTAGCAACAATTTGAGTTGTCTGGAAATGCGTAGCTATAGATTTTCAGGCCAAAACCAGTTCAAGTCATATGTAATATGGCTAGTCAGTGCTGAATTAACAAGTTTTTTTCTAACCAATCACTGGAGGTATATCTTATGCCCATTCGCTTATATGTCGGTAACTTACCCAAAGAACCTATCGAACGCCAAGCTCTGCAAGAAATGTTTGCTGATGGTGGCGAAATTATGTCCACAAAAGTGATCAAAGATCGCAAAACGGGAAAATGTCGGGGGTTCGCTTTTGTCACCGTAGCAACGGATGAAATGGCTGATGCGTTTATTGAAAAATATAATGGTCAGTCTTTTATGGACAATCCCATTAAAATCGAAAAAGCTCTACCAAGATCTAAAAATACCAATAAAGAGGAAACTCAAGGAGAAAAAACCGCATCTACTTCTACTCCATCTCCGAAGTCATCAGGGAAAAAAGGCGGAGGCAAAAAACGGTCTCGTGGCCAAAGTAGTGGTGGGAGTTCTTCGGGAGACGGAAGTTTCCAACCTGATCCCCGTTGGGCTGATGAGTTAGCGAAGCTCAAAGAAATGCTGGCTGCTTCATCTAATTAGAACAACCTTAAGATAAGGGGTGGGTTTTTGAACGATAGTTGATTAAGTGATCACTCATCCCCTATTCTTGAGATTGAAATCTAACAATTGAAGCAAATAGCTTGTCGTTAAGGAGTTGAGCCATGTCAGTGACTAATGATCCCGTTGTGATCATGAAACAAGAGGTCGGAAAAGCGGCCGCCGCCCGTGTTCAATCTGATTCCATTGTCGGGTTAGGCACAGGCTCGACGACAGCCTATGCCATCGAATACATTGGAGAACGTCTTAAGTCAGGAGACTTAAAAAATATTGTTGGGGTAACAACTTCTTTTCAAGGAGAAGTTCTAGCTAGAAAATTTAATATTCCTCTGACAACCCTTGATGTCATTGATCACATTGACATTGCCATTGATGGAGCCGATGAAGTTGATCCCCAAAAAAACTTAATCAAGGGGGGCGGTGCAGCCCACACCCAAGAAAAATTAGTAGACAGCTTGGCTGATTTTTTTATTGTGGTGGTCGATAGTAACAAACTGGTGGATAAACTAGGTTCAACCTTTTTATTACCCGTAGAAGTAATTCCCAAAGCTGTCACCCCTGTGATGCGTCAGTTAGAAAAACTAGGGGGCAAACCTGAACTCAGAATGGGAGTTAAAAAAGCAGGACCTGTGGTAACAGATCAAGGTAATTTAGTCATTGATGTCAAATTTGATCAGATTGATGATCCAGCAACTTTAGAAAAAACCATTAACAATATTCCAGGGGTTCTCGAAAACGGTTTATTTGTTGGGGTCACAGATTTGGTCTTAGTCGGAGAAATTATTGATGGTAAAGCAGTAGTCAAAGAACTATAAACTACAGGGATTTGTTTCTAAAACTATTTAGTTAGGTCTCCTTTGAATGCAAAACTAAGCTCTCCTCAGATAAGGATAGGGTGTTTAGCAAAAAGGTTAGATATTTGAAATGCTGACTTCATAACTTGGTGTAGGGGTTGACCGTTATTGACCCCTAGCTAGTTTTAGACTCCCTAATGACCTCGTAGATCTTGATATAGATAAAAGTTAAAGACATCAAATAATCCCGCGACTGTACTGCAAGTAATACCGATAGTTAACATTCCTTGAATAGGATAGCCATCACCAAAAATAGACAAAAATGTTAAAAGTTGTGCGGTACCCAGTTGGCCAAGCTCAGCGACTCCAGGAATATAGCTAACCCCTAACAGCGAAACTAACCCAACTCCTAGCAATAGCAGAGGCGTCAGAAAGCTTAAGAGGGCGGTCAGCAAAAGGGAACGAAATAAATTAGACACAATGGTCATCTCCGAATCTGTCAAACATGATCTAGTAGAACTAAACTGATCTTGCTTGCTTTTCTTCTACAATAAGTCCGATTGGTTTGTCCAGACTAAAATGTCACAAAATCTTAAATCTTTATTAAAAATCTTGGTAAACATCTATTACATGATAAGTCAAAAACACATCAATGCTAAATTAAATGACATTTAAGCGATATAAAATGAAGCTTTGTAAATGTTAGTAAATTAACATAAAGTTTTTTTTAATCTAGTTCCGTTTTGACTGTCAATATTTGAGGCGGTGTAGCATCAGGGGGATAGAGAAAATCAATTCTCACGAGTTGCCATCTTTGGGGAAAAATCTTTTGTTTGATGAGGGGTTCTCCCAATTGTCCTCTATGTTGAACCAGATGAAAATAACGGGTTTGCCATGTCTGGCGTTTATTGAGATAACGTATGGCGATTGGACCTCGAAAAAAGACCTGTGAAGTTGGGGGGTCAAGGAAACGTAACCCTCCTATTAATTTATCCTGTTTGATGGGGGTTTGCAGTCTGACTGTAACCGTTTTTGCTTCTAGAGTCGGATTATATAAAGGAAGAGTCAGGCTATATTGTATGCCGTAATTGCCATGAGCTTGATAAGCGGTGTCAGGATAACGGACTAACATCGGCGCGGTTTGCACTTGTTGAGTTCCTAGGGTTCCTCCTTGAAGGGAACTTAATGGGTAGGAAATCGCTGATCCTTTGGGCGGGATCATCAACCAGTTGCCTCGATTTGTTAACCGTCCTTCCCAAAGAGACCCTTGAGAAACCCCGGCTACTCGACCGTAAATAATAGGTTGAGTTCCAGGGGGAGTAGGAGGGCGATCGCGGGGAGTCACTAACTTGCCCGCTTGTAGTACCGTTTCCCATTCTTTTAAGGTGGGTGGTCGTTCTTCTCCGTTTTCATCAACAGGGGCAAATTTGGCTAAACTCGCTACATAAACATTCCCATTAGTTTGCAGACGAACGTAAGTAGACCGTCCGTTTAAGGGGGGATCAAGATCTTTGACGGGAATAGGCAAATTAACTAACATTTGACTTTGACCCCCTGGAATCACCAAATGGGGAGGAAAAATATCCTGGCGATCGCGGCGTAAAAGCTCTCCCATCACTCGACTTCCCGGCCCGGCATAAACCATTCCTTGAGGATCTTCAACCTGGGCAGGTAATTCAATAAATGGAGCATCTGGTTGACTAAGATAACTTGCTCCCTGAAGAATTTGTAGCTTTACGGGATTTTTACGGGGATTATGAATCAGAATACCTAAATATAGAGTCCGTAAATCCTCTGGGGTAGGAGCTTTGGCCACATGATGGGCAAAAATATCAAATCTTCCAGGGAAAGGATAGTTTAAGTGGGCGTTCTCGTGGGCTTTCCCTTTGGGAGGAAAGGTAGACAATAAAATTCCTTCATTTAGCACTAATTCAGGGCTATTGCTATTAAAAACCGGAATTGAATTTAACTTTCCTGGTAACGGATAAACCTGGTGCGGTTGAACGATCTCTTGAGGAGGTTGAGGAGGAACCGAGGGAGTTTGAGCAAAGATTAGAAAGGGAATTACCATGTTTTTTTATCTAAAATTTTCACGGCATTTTTTAAAGCAAGGAAGTGAGAGGGTAAGGGGGACACAATTTGAACAGTAATTCCTTAATTAGGGAATTGTAAAGTGGGGTGGCATTTTCTCCGACGCTTTTCCCTAACTTATGGCGAATAGCCCAGAGTAACGTCAAGGAAGTTGGAACATCATTTCCTAAAATTTGTGACCAAGCTAGGATAGCCAAAGTTCCCATTCTTGATGTACCACGATATTCTGACATCGAAATAAGTTTTTTAATTCCAGTTAAAATAATCTCTAAACTAACTCTCCTGTCAAACTAAACGCCCGAACTTCAGTGATTTTTACCTGGACTATTTGACCCCTCAATTGATTAACATCACCCTTAAGAAACGTTAAACGATTTCCGCGAGTTCGTCCCATCACTTGAGTGTTATCTTTAGGGTTTAGATCTTCAACTAATACCTCTTCAATGCGTCCTAAATACCTTTGAGATCGTTCAGCCGCTTTTTGTGCCACTAAATGGTTAAGACGTTGTAGGCGATCGCTTTTCACTTCTTCACTTAATTGATTTTCCCACATGGCTGCAGGCGTTCCAGGACGAGGGGAATAAGCTGCCGTATTCAGTTGATCAAACCCAATATCAGCCACTAATTTTAAGGTATTCTCAAATTGTTCTTCTGTTTCCCCAGGAAACCCCACAATAGCATCGGCACTAATGGAAGCATCGGGCATATAATCCCGAATTTTAGCAATAATTTGGCGATATTTTTCGTGAGTATAACCCCGTTTCATGGCTTTGAGAATGTCATTATCTCCTGACTGAAAAGGGATATGAAAATGTTCACACACCTTAGATAATTCTTGACAAGCAACAATTAAACGTTCAGTAAAATAGCGCGGGTGACTCGTCGCAAAACGAATCCGTTCAACTCCAGAGACATCATGGACGGTGTACAGTAAATCAGTAAGGGTGTGTTGGTGTCTTCCTGTTTCTGTCACTCCTGGTAAATCTCGTCCATAGGCATCAATATTTTGTCCTAAGAGGGTCACTTCTTTATATCCCTGTTGTCCTAAGACTTCCATTTCTTTGAGGATAGCTTCTGGGGTTCGAGATTGTTCGACACCGCGCACATTAGGAACCACGCAATAGCTACAGCGTTCATTACAGCCATAGATGACATTAACCCAAGCAGTGATCGTGCTGTCTCGACGGGGTTTTGTGATATCTTCAACGATATGGATAGGTTCTGTGGCGACTACTTGATTCCCATCAAACACCTGTTGTAATAAATCTTCTAAACGGTTAGCGTGTTGGGGTCCCATCACTAAATCTAATTCAGGAACCCGACGTAAGATTTGTTGTCCTTCCTGTTGCGCCACACAACCAGCTACTACTAAGGTTAAATTAGGGTTTTGGTGTTTCCGTTTCGCCTGTCTTCCTAAGTATGAATAGACTTTTTGTTCGGCATTATCCCGAATGGTACAGGTATTGTAGAGAATTAGATCAGCATCATTGGGATTTTCTGACCAAATAAACCCCATATCTTCAAGGATACCTGCCATGCGTTCGGAGTCAGCTTTATTCATCTGACAACCAAAGGTAGTAATGTGGTAGTGACGTTGGGAAGAGTCCATAGCTTAGGTTTAGACTGGATGTTTTGTAGAAGAGTCCAACTTTTTATTATAAGCTGTTTCCTATTGCAATGACTTATTGTAGCAAAAGGCATAACAGGAGGATTTAATAGCTCTGTCAGCTATAAGTTTTATAAGAGATTATATTATGTGTAAAAATAAATATTATATTGCTTAACCGAAGAAGAAATTAGCTTCATTGAAATAGAACCATTAATTTTTTTTCTTAGGGCTAAAGCCTCAACTACGAACTATGAACTATGAACTAATAAAAGTTTGAGTCCATTATTTGTAATAGGTTTCAATTCATTTAGAGATATTTTAATTGTTACACTTGGTCAGTTTTAAATAGTTTTTATTAAGAATATGTACAATTTATCTTTTGCCCTAGCCACTCCCACAAAACAGCACGACATTGAAGACAATTCAACTCTTTTAGTAATTGAGTAATTCCTTTATCTGTTATGGGATAACTTTGTGCTAACCGTTCCTTTTTGATAATAGTATAAGGTGAGATTTCTGCTACAAATCCATAAAGTTTTTGATTAGAAAAAGAACTATTAATCGCCCAACCTACTTGATTAAGGGGCGTTAAAGTAATAATATCTGAGTTTAATATTCCAAGTTCTTTACTAAGGATAAAGGGGACTGTATCTATTGGGGTATCATTAGAAGGAACTCTTCCCCCAGGAAAATCAAGGGTTACTTGGTTAATACCTGGACGATAGGAGGGAGGGGGTAAGATCAACTGATTATTTTGAATAGTAATAATAATAACAGAATCAGCTTTTTCCACTCGCCAATAATCTAAGACTTGTTGACTTTCATCTTCTAATTTTTCACCAAACAAAGTTAGCCAAGGAGTCTTGATTTCGATAAAACGTTCCAGGGTTTGCCAATGGGGTTTGTCTTTCATTAATCGAATATTTTTAGGGGAGTTTATTGGTTTAATCTTTTATGCTTGATGGTATTCATTTAATCTTCTTCAATATTGTTAACAACCTTACCTCGGAACACAACATAATTATAGATGTTGTAAAATAACATAATAGGAATAAGAAAGCCAACAAAGACCAGCATAAAAACTAAAGCACTCGGAGCGGCGGCTGCTTGATAAATCGTGATTTTTGTAGGAATAATATAGGGAAATACAATTAATCCTAGACCAATAAACGTCAGTAAAAAGATAAGAATTGTCCAAATAAAGGGAGTGCGTTCTTCCTGTTGATTCAGACTTTGTAGCAGTAACCAGATTAAAGAGATTCCAATGACAGGAATCATAGCAAAAATATAAACTAAAGGGGGACTAAACAAACGACTTCTAACAGTTTCGTAGAAAACTGGGGTAGTAATGGTGATTAAAATTGCCCCAACTAACGTGGTAATTGTCGCTAGTTTTGCGGTGCGAAAATGAGTTTTTTGCAATGCTCCTTCTGTCTTTAAAATCAAGTAGGTCGAACCAATTAACACATAACCTTGAATCAATGTCAGGGACACCAGCAAAGTTCGCCAGTTTAGCCAGTCCCAAGTTGAACCGATAAAATGTCCCATTTCATCTACTCGAATTCCTTGAATAACACTACCAAGGGCAAACCCTTGTCCTAGGGCAGCAATAAAACTCCCCATCCCGAAAGCAAAATTCCAGAACAGTTTACGTTGAGCGTGTTCTCGAAATTCAAAGGCAACCGCCCGAAAAATTAAGCCAAAAATCATCATAAAGATGGGAAAATATAGGGCATTAAGAATTGTGCCATAAGCTAAAGGAAACGCTCCGAATAGGGTTCCTCCCATCAATACTAACCAGGTTTCATTAGCATCCCAGATATTCCCTAAACTGGTCATTAAAAGACTTCTTCGCTCTTCGTTAGAACTTGTCAGCGAGAGGATACCAACACCAAGATCAAACCCATCTAACATGACATAAAGAAACAAAAACAAGGCTAAAATCACAAACCAAACTTGGGGTAGAAAGTGTAATAACGCTTCCATCTCAACTCCTTACTGTTGCGCTTCCATAGGACGTTGATCTTTCACAAAATCTCCTGGTTGAGTTGTCATCGCTAGTTCATCGTCTAACCCAGGGGGTGATAACGCGAGATCAGGCCCTTGACGAATAATACGACTGCCAAAATACAGTGCTGCTATCAACAACGTCGAATAAATAACGCCAAAACTGCTTAAAGAAGTCAACACATTACTTGCCGGAAGCTGAGAAGCTGCATCAACGGTACGAATTTCCCCATACAAAGCCCAAGGTTGTCGTCCCACACAGCGTACAATCCAACCTGATTCAACCGCAATGTAACCCAATGGGGCAGCAAAAATCCAGGTTCGTAAGAGCCATTTTTGTTGAGCAATTTTTTCAGTAGATAAATTACCGATTAGCCATTGTAAAAGACTCCATAACATCAACCCTGCTAGGAAAAAGCCGATCCCGCTCATAATACGGAAACAATAGTAAATTAATCCCACCATCTTCGGACGCTCCGAAACTGGCCATTCTTTTAATCCTAAAACGGGTTCAGAGAGATTAGGTTTAAATTCTAAAATGTATCCAAGTCCATTAGGAATCGTGACTTCCCATTGATTAGTTTCGTGCTTTTCATCAGGGAATGCTAGTAAACTCCAATCAGCAGGTTGTCCGGCTGGCGAAGTATCCCATTTGGCTTCCATCGCGGCTAATTTGGTGGGTTGATACTGATAAACCTGTTCAGCACTTAAATGTCCCACATAAATTTGCAATGGCGTAACCGCGATCGCCACTCCTAAAACGATTTTTAACGAACGAGCAAAAAATTCTGGATGTCGTTGATTAATAAGATACCAAGCACTAATCCCACCAATGACAAATAAAGAGGTTTCTAAGGTAGCTAAAAACATATGGGAAATGCTTTTAACCATAAACGGATTGAGAATGGCTTCAAAGTAATCTGCAACCACAAATTTGCCATTCACCATCTCTCCTCCTGATGGGGTTTGCATCCAAGAATTAGCCACTAAAATCCAGAAGGTAGAAAGATTAGCCCCAAAGGCCACCATTATGGTAGCTAAGTAGTGAATAGCCGGATGAACTCGTTGCCAACCAAATAACATAATGCCTAAAAATCCAGCTTCCAACATAAAGGCCATAGCCCCTTCAAATCCGAGAATGCTGCCAAAAAAGTCCCCAACTGCTTCGGAAAAGGGTGCCCAATTGGTGCCAAATTGAAACTCCATTGGTAGACCGGATGCTACCCCAATGCCAAAATTTAAGATGTATAATTTTGACCAAAAACGGGCATGATGGTAATAATCACGATTGCGGGTTTTCAGCCATAATCCTTCAACCACCACTAAATAAATTGCCATCCCTGTGGTTAAAACTGGCCAAAGCATATGAAATATAGCAGTTAAGGCAAACTGCATCCGAGAAAGCGTTACTGTATCTGAAAAAATATTCATTGTTGGCGATCGCCATTAAATCAATATTATTGAATAATGTTTTATCACTATTGTTATTATGGTTCATTCAATTGGAAATTGCTCCCAAACTTCTTAGTTTCTTAAGCAAATTTTTAGAAAATATTCTAGTAAAATATGTTTTAACAAAATAGCCAAGTTCCTAGTCAGGGCTTTAACCCTTACACTTAGTTAATCGTTAATATTTAATTAACGAAAAAACTCCAACAATAGTGCCATTCAAAGACAAACACCGGAAGATTAAAGAAAATAAAAAATCTCCGAATTTATTTTTGACGTTTGATGTTTAAAATTCAATTAAAAATTGGTTAATTAAAAATTGGTTTATCCTTGATTATTAAAAAACCATAAAGACTCAACGATAAAGGTCTATATCTTATATTTAATTATGGCTACTTAATTAGTCTCATTAACTAAACAAATAACCCAATTCATTACAGATAGGAGAACCTGAGTTGATTAAAACCGCAGAAACTGACGTTATTATCATTGGCAGTGGTATTGGAGGGTTATGTTGTGCCTCCCTGTTGGCACATTATGGCTTTGAAGTGACGGTCTGCGAAAGTCATAGTATTCCTGGGGGGGCTGCCCATAGTTTTGAACGAAATGGCTTTAAATTTGACTCTGGCCCTTCCCTTTATTCGGGTCTTTCTTATTCTCCTTCCCCTAACCCCCTCAAACAAGTCCTTGATATTATTGGGGAACCCTTACCCTGTGTCACCTATGATACTTGGGGTTGTTGCTTACCTGAAGGAGATTTTCCTACGTCTGTGGGTGCTAATCAATTTTGTGACATCCTCGCTAAATTACGCGGGCCAGAAGCGGTTAAGCAATGGCAGGAATTACAACGGGTAATGTCTCCTCTAGCCAAAGCTGCGATCGCCATCCCCCCTGCGGCTATTCGCTTTGACTGGAATGCTTTATTCACTGTAGGACGGTTTGCACCCGCGTTAATTGCCCAAATTCCCCAAGTAATGAAGTTAACAGGGTCTTTTAGCCAAATTATGGATGAGGTGATTACGGACCCCTTTATTCGTAATTGGTTAGATTTACTCTGTTTTCTATTATCAGGTCTTCCGGCAAGTGGAACCAGTGCCGCAGAAATGGCGTTTATGTTTGCCGACTGGTATCGTCCTGGGGTGGTGTTAGATTATCCTATTGGGGGAAGTGGGGGGTTAGTTGATGCTTTGGTGAGAGGATTGACTAAAAATGGCGGAAAATTACAATTGAATACCCATGTAGATGAAATCTTAGTGAAAAATCGACGAGTAATTGGAATTCGGTTAAAAAATGGACAAGAAATTAAAGCCCGTACAGCAGTGATATCTAATGCTTCGGTTTGGGATACGTTGAAAATTCTACCTATAAGAACGATTTCTCAAAATTTTCATCATGAACGACAGAAAACACCAGCTTGTGACAGTTTTTTACATCTTCATTTAGGAATTAATGGGGAAGGACTGCCATCAGACTTGCCGTGTCACCATATCGTTGTTAATGACTGGGAAAAGGGAGTTAATGCCTCGCAAAATGTGGTTTTAGTTTCTATTCCCTCTTTAATTGATCCTAGTTTAGCCCCGCCCCAAAAGCAGGTTATTCATGTTTATACCCCAGGAAATGAACCCTATCACCTTTGGGAAGGAATGAACCGTCAAAGTGAAGAATACCAAACACTTAAAGAGCAACGTTCTCAAGTAATGTGGCAAGCCTTAGAAAGAATTATCCCTGATATTCGTTCTCGATGTGAGGTAACGTTAGTCGGAACTCCTTTGACTCATGAACGCTTTCTCAGAAGATATCGGGGGTCTTATGGCCCCGCAATTGAAGCAGGAAAAGCCTTGTTCCCCGGTCCAACTACGCCAGTTGAAGGGTTATTTTGTTGTGGAGATTCTACCTTTCCCGGAATTGGTTTACCTGCGGTTGCGGCAAGTGGAATGATGGTAGCTAATACTTTAGCTTCTGTTGATCAACATTGGGAGGCAATGAAAGCAGTTGTTAACTAAAATTTAAAATATTAAATAACTAATATGATTATTGACAATGAATAAAATAAAAAAAAGTGAGCTAGATTTAATTATTGCTGAGATTGAAAGATTATCTCAACAAAAAGAGCAAGAAATTAATCGTCAAGAATTAATTGAGATTTTACAAGAATTAAGTTTACCAATTGATCAATTAGATGAGGCTCTACTAATCATCAAAAAAAAACAAACAGCCAATCGTAATAAGAAAAAAATAAGTTTTATTTTTGTCCTATTTTTTATTGGTTTTATTGGTTATATTGCTTATGAAAATATCAGTTGGAAAAATCATCAAAAAGCCTTACACAACATGATAGCAATTGATGGACGAATTACTTTAGAAGAAGACAATAAAAATAATTTAGAAATAATTAATCGTCAAGATTCGCCTCGACTACATTTCCGAGTAACTTTCAAAAATACTCCTGTTGGTAAACCTTTATTATTGGGTTGTGATTGGATTAATTCTCAGGGACAAATTATTCATCAAAATCGTTATCAAACTCGCCCCGTGGAAAAGGACATTTGGCATACTCGTTGCCGATACAGAATTGGTAAGACCTCTATTCCTGGTACTTGGCAAGTTAAAATGTTTTCTGGCGATCGCTTATTAAGATCTCAAACTTTTCAAGTCAAATAGTTATTACTAATAATTCACTAAAATAAATCATTATGTTCAACAGTATTTCCAGTCCAAAAAAAAGTAAAAAACATAACAAAAATCTTCCTTTCAATTTAAGTTTAGCCCTTGGTTTACTTGAGAATTACGATTCTCCTTTATATGTTTACGATAAAAATATTTTAGTTAAAACAATTCAAAAAATAACTCAATCTATTAGGTATCCTCATACAGAATTTAAGTTTGCTTCAGTGACGAACGGTAATATTAACCTACTGAAAATATTTAAAGACTATTATTGGGGACTTCATGCTAATACTCCTGGGGATATTTATTTAGGATTAAAAGCGGGATTTAATCCGAAGAATATTGTTTATAGTGGAAGTAATCTTAATGCTCAAGAAATGCGGCAAGTTTTAATTTTGGGGGTTAATACCTTAAATCTAGATAGTATTTCTCAAATTGAATTATATTGTAAAGTTAATCAACAATTAGATCAAACCAATTCAAATAGACAATTAGGAGTAAGATTGAATATTCCAGAATTGACAGGAGAAAGTCGTATTGGAATTAATCCTCAGGAATTTCCTCTAGTAATTCAGTTAGCGCAAAAATATGGTTTGCAAGTAACAGGATTGCATTTTTATCGAGGGACAGGAACTAATGCAACCGAAGCTTTTACTAAAGTTATTAATCAATTATTAGATGTTGGAAAACAATTACCTGACTGGCAATATTTAGATTTTGGTGGAGGTTTTGGATATCCTTATCAAGATAATAATGTCGCTTTTAATTGGGAAAATTTTGGAGAACAATTAACCGCAGCTTTAAATAAATCAGAACCAAAAATCAAACTTATTATTGAACCAGGTAGAGCCGCGATCGCTCAGTGTGGTACTCTTTTAACTAGAGTCGTTTCCGTCAAGTGGCAAGGAGATAAGCAAATTGTTGGTGTTGATACAACCATTTCTAATTTATCAGTTCTATCGGTTCATGGAGGCTATCGAGAAATTGTTACTTGGCATGAAAATTCAGAGCAATTATATTTAACAGATGTCTGTGGCAATACTACTTATTCAAGGGATTATTTAGGTAAAAATTGTCAATTACCTGCTGTTAATGTCGGAGATATTCTAGGTATTTTAGATGTGGGTGCTTATGGTTTTGCAATGTCTTCTCATTTTTTACATCGTCTTTTACCTGCTGAAGTTTTGTTAGATAATAATCAACCTCGTTTGATTCGCAAAAGAGAACAGTATCATACTTTATTAACTAATCAAATTGTCGATGAAGTGTAGAGGTATTTTATGAAATGTATTAATTGTGGTACTGATAATAACTATAAAGATCGTCAGTATTACAAGAAACAATGTAAAAAGTGCGGTCACCAATTTATTTTTGAACCTAAATCTACTAAAGTCACGGATAGTCTGTTTGCTAAAATTATCAAGGATATATCCTATAATGACTATATTCTTTATACTCAAAAGCAGTTTAATTACTATTTTGATAAAGTTCTTAAAAGTCGTAACGCTAAGTTTTCGATAGTTGGGTCACTTTTTCAATTCCTTTTTTCTGTAGGATTAGGAAGTCTAGTATTAACAAATACTATCTTTATTATGTTTATTATTTTCTACAATACAATTTATTTAGGTTTGTTATTCAAAAGTAGTCAATCTACTCAAAAAAATGTTAAACATCGCTCAAAAATCGCTAAACTATTGTTAATTATTGGTGGTCTTATTTTAAGCTTAGGGGGTTTGATAATATTAATTAGAGTTCAGTCATTTTTCGGGTTTGTCGTAACAACTCTATTAGGAATGATATATATTTATTTTGGTATTATTGCATTATTTAAAAAAAAATCAATAGTTCAAACATTTTTATTTGAACCATTTCAATTAAAAAATTGGCAAGATGATTGGAATAGTATTAATAGTAGCTTACCTATTAATTTGTTGTCATTGATCCAGTCAAAAAATACAAATACTCTTATTAATCCTGAACTTAAAAAGTATAGCTTTGATTATTTAGTTGTTTGTGAAAAAGATGAAATTGCTAATTTTCTGATTGCCAACAATTTCCATATAGAAAATAACTGCGCTATTTTAAGTATTACGGGTTACCCTAAAAACATTTTTCAGCCAATTTTAGACATGGCTAGACAAAATCCAAATTTAAAAGTTTATGCCTTACATGATTGTAGCTTAGCAGGAGTTAGTGTCGTTAATAAATTAAAGACTAGACCAGATTGGTTTTTAAATTATCAGATACAAATTTACGACTTAGGGTTATCTTATCAGCAAGTAATGAAAATTCCCAATACTTTTCTAAGAAAAGATAATTATTCGCAACAAAGACAATTACCTTTTGAAGTTCGTCAACATTTATCATCAAAAGAAATTGAATGGTTAGAAAGTGGGTATTATGTGGAGTTAGAATCTTTTAGTCCCAGATTTCTCTTAAAAGTAGTCCAAAAAGGAATTACTAAAACGAATAAAGTTGAATTGAATCAAGGAGAATTACCTAATAATTGGCATGAATCAGAGCTAGACGATACGAGAGAAGCTTTAATTGTGTTTAGCACCGATAATTTTGGTTAAATTTTATTTTTGGTTAACTTGTAACCACATTTCTAAACTAACCAATAACCATAACTTTGTTCCATAACGTCCCCAAACATCCCCTTGATAATTAAGCCATTCTCTAATCAAATCTTGGTTAAGATAATCAGCAATTTTTGCTTTTTTAGAAAGTAGTAATCTTTTTGCTTTATTTTGCCAGTATTGATAGAAAAAAAGCTGTACAGGTACTCTCATGCCACTTTTAGGACGCTCAATAATATCTTTAGGTAATAAATCAGCAACTGCTTGTTTTAAAACCGCTTTTTCCTCAGAACCTTTTAACTTATATTGTGGGGAAATTTCCATGGATAATTGAACTATTCTGTGGTCAAATAAAGGGGAAAGTCCGATTAAATTTGCTGAACTTGTTAAGTTATTAACTTTAGTTAAAATATGATCTGCACCTTTAAACTTAATATTAATCAACATAAGACGATTGACAAATTCATCAGATGAAGTTAAATGGTCAATAAAAATATATTTTTGCGTTTTGACTTGTTGATAAACATCAGGTTTTAGTAAATTTTTTAGATCAATAAAACATTTTTTAAAACAAGTCAAGTAATCATGTAATAAATTAAAATCTAAGGTTGAATTATTGTATAATTGACTTAAAATCATAGATTGATTTTTCGGTCCTCCAAAACAAGGATCTCCCCCCTCTCCATTGAGAATTATTTTACTATTTTCTTGAGCAATTTGAGCTAATAAATAGTTAGGAACAGTTAAGGGATCACCGATAGGATCATCTAAATTGGCTAGGGTAATTGCTAAATTATCCCACATTTTTTGGGGAGTAATTTCTAAGATATGATGTTCAGTCTGACAGTGTTGTGCTACCAAATTAGAAAACTCTAATTCATTGGGACACTCCTGACCAAAATGAATTGAATAAGTATGGATTTTTTCCTGATGAAATTTAGCTGATAAAGCAGTAATACAACTAGAATCTAATCCCCCTGATAAATAAATACCAATAGGCTGTTTGAGTGGTAAATATTCAAGCATTACTTGTTCTAACAGTGAACGCAATTTGTCACTATGAAATTCTAAAGGTTCTTCGGGATGTTTAATATCTTGTTGAGGTTGCCAATAAACATTTATTTGCTCAGTAGGTAAAGTTAAAATTGCTCCAGGACGTAATTCTTTAACATCTTGCCATAGCGTATTTTCTCCAGGAATAAATGAGCAAGTTAAATAGTCTCTCAGAGCAACTAAGTTCAATTCATTAGAATGAAAAGGTAATAAATTTTTTAATCGAGGTGCTATGTAATAAGTTCTATTTTGTTTGCCATAATAAAGGGTACGACTACCCACACGATCTCTGACTAAAAAAACCTTTTTTTCTTGCTTATCCCAAATGGCAAAAGCAAACATTCCTTCGAGTAAGTGAAGACAATCAAAGCTAAATTTTTTCCAGAGTTTTAAAATTAGTTTGTAGTCGTCTATTGGGGTGGATTCTTCATTTAACTTAAATTGAGCATCTAATTGATTTCTATTAGTTAACCAAAGGTCTCCCACAATCACTAAATTTTTTTCCTTATAGCAACAAGAATGAGCATTAATGATAGTAAAATTATCCTCGATACAATAACTTTCAGAAATCATAAAACCGCTCGTATCACCCAATATGGCATACCAATTTGGAGTTAAATTAATGTTTAATTGATGTTTTTTATAAGACAAAAACTGAAATAAATTTAGAAAATTTTTCATTAAAATTTTACCGAAATGAAGTCATCTTTGGGAAAAATCAGGTCTAAAAAAAGGGGCAATTAGCCCCTAAAGATAATTTACTTTACGATTAAAATCAGTGTCAATGATCTAGACTTCAGGTTCAACCCTGGCGTAGAAAATCCCGCGAATTTTAACCTCAACAGCTTCTTTCGCTCCTAAGTCAGTATCAGAAGGCTGTTCACTTTCAAAGACACCCGCAATTTCTCCAGTTTCCTTATCAACCTTGGTGACTTGAAGGGACATAGACCCCTTACCAATGGGAGTTTGCTTAACATTAGCCCATTCTTCCTCATCGGCTGTAGCAGGGAGAGCAACCGCATTATCATAACCAGTCGCTAACCCACGACCTTTAGGATCAAGGAAAGTCGCCCCACGATAGGAAGGAACTTTAAAGTCACCTTCAAAATCAGTAGAACTGTTGATAGAGGTAAATCCAGGCTCAGTTTTACCGACTAGATTCTTCATGGTGAAGAAGAAAGGAACTTGTTCACCGCCAGGTAACTGAACGGTAATTGGTTGGAAATCAATCCCACCTTTTTCGACGAAAGTGAGTACCCCATCTTCATCAACGGTAATTTTACCGGTGATTTGCTCTAGGCTAGTAGTGTAACGAGTTAAAAGCTTACCAGGAACAAATTCAGCTTCCTTACGCTTACTAACCGGTTCTTCCTTGACGAAATATTCTTGGGGTTCTAGACACAAATCTTCCACCATATAAGTTTTACCTGGTTCAATGGGAATTGAACCCCGAGTAAATTCAGAAATTTGGGGGCATTTGTTAGCTAATCCCGTATTTAGGATTTCATCATAGGTCAATTCTTGAGGATTAACTGCATTAGCAGGGCCGTCACTACAGGCCGTTAACATCCCCAAGCATAGTGCCAGAAAGGCAACTATTAAGGCGCGAAATTTCATACTCAACCTCTCTTTGTCAATCTCAAATTAAAAATCTCTTGTCCCTATGGGCATTACTCGTAAAGGAGATAATATATAGCTTCTTGGACAAGTTCGGTTAATGGTATCGGGATCTACTGTACCAAAAATTCGTAACTACTCTTCCCATCTTCCCCTTATGATGAGGATGATTGGGAAAAAGATTCAAGGAGTAAGGATGACGCAACCGGCAACACCAGATGAAGCAAACTACTTACCTAAACCAGAAAATAGTCCCCTGTCCCAACGTCTTCAAGAAATGGTAGCTATTGTACAAACCTTAGCTTCTGACTGTGACGGCAATACTTATGACTTGCTTACTGTACTCCGTACTTTAGAAACTTTACACCAACAAATTCGCTCAGATCTATTTGAACCTTCTTTACCCAACACCCGCAAGGACTTGTATGAGGTTCTACGAGATATTGAAGAAACTGGAGGATGGCCTTATATTGAACGGATGAAACTCCAGAAATTTCTCCAGAATTTGTCGATTTCTGAGTCTTCCCTCGATTAACTAAAAAATTAGCCAATCATCGAATTACGACTGCTACGGGATTACTGAAAAATACCGCCAGCCTATTAAAACTGGCGGTTTAATCGATTACTGAAATGGGATTCTTAGAAAAATGAATGGTTTAACTTCTACATCGAAGAACCTAGACCAGCATAAGCTCCGTAAAAGAAAAGACCCACAACAGCAATAACGCCAAGTCCAGCAATAGTGCCGACTAGCCAAAGGGGGATTCTTCCTTCTGCAAACATGATTTTACCTCCTAATTTCTCCTAAAATAATTTCACTTAGTTAAAGAAATAACTAGAGAAAAGAATACCAAGAACAGCAACTAGGAGTAACCCTAGATACAGGGATGTTCTGTTAAGTTCGACCGGTTGGCGATTGGGATTAGTATTTCTTTCCATGGGTTCCTCTTATCGTTGAATAAACTGCATAGCGGAGATAGCACCGATAAAGAAAACTGTGGGAACAGCTAACGCATGAACAGACAGCCATCTAACGGTAAAAATGGGATAGGAAACGGGTTGATTGGGATTGTTACTTGTCATGGTTTCTAACCTTTTTTTGAATTAACTACTTGTTAAATTGCTCAATTTGTTGACTAGCTTCAAAACGGTCTTGAATAATGGGTAATTCCTGACGTTCCTGGGTGAAATATTCATCAGGACGAGGGGTTCCAAAAGCATCATAAGCGAGTCCGGTACTCACAAATAACCAACCCGCAATAAAGAGCATAGGGATGGTGATGCTATGAATAACCCAATAACGAATGCTAGTAACAATATCTGAAAATGGACGTTCTCCGGTAGTACCTGACATTAATGTTCTCCTTACAAGTCAACGACAAATGGCAAAATCTAGTCTACTACGATCAGTGACAGACCGATGCTTTTGCAAGCAAAGTACCTTAAGCTACTAAGCAGCTTCTTCGGGAGCTTCGTATTTAAGCAACACTCCATCTTGTCCCAAAACAAATCCTTGCTCTGGGGTAACAAAGACAATTTTATAGAGATTAGATGGCACACTTTCAATGTCCCGATCTTTCTCCCAATTCTCCCCACCATCGGGGCTAGTGAGAAGATTTCCGCTACCGCCAGCCACCCAAAGTTCATCTGGGGTACGGTAAGCTAAATCTAAGAGACCCCAACTGGTAGACGGTTCTGGATAAATAACCTCTTGCCAATCTTCTAGATCTTCAGGGGGACTAAATTGGAGTTGACCCCCTCTAGCAAGTAACCAGAGACCACCATCCTCACTATAACCCATTTGTTGTAGTCGTCGGGAGGAATTACGATTATGGGGTGTCCACTCGTTTTGGCCAGGTTCCCAGGTAGAATAAAAATTCCCCCGTGCTGACACCGCTACATAACGACCATCGGGCGATCGCGTGATATTACGGGCTACCCCAACCGCCCCTTCAACTAAGGCTTGCCAGGTTTTTCCCCCATTAGTCGTTTTATAAATCGCTCCTAAATCGGTGACCATCTCTGCTGTTTTGGGTCCTAGGGCAGTCACACCATAGGGAGTTCCAGGGAGTTTTTCACTTAGGGGAATGCGAGACCAGTTTTCACCGCCGTCAGTAGTATGTAGCAGAATGGCTGGTTTCCCGGTGATCCACCCTTCCTCTCCATCAAAGCTAACTCCGGTAAAGCTAACTTTTTCGGCTTGGAGGTCGAGTTTCCGTTCTTCCCAGGATTCCCCCTCATCGGTGGTTTCAAACAAAGACGCTTTACTTCCCACTAGCCATCCGTGGTTTAAGTCATCCGTAAAGGCTAGATCTGCAAAACTTGCATCTGTCTCGAGGACGATGGGTTTCCAGGGATTGTAACTGGTAGAAGGGACGCTACTACAACTGATGCAAAATAAGGAAATGGCTAGTAATATGACGATTTGTTTCAATTTTTTCATAAACATCTCAAACTTAGAACTAGAGAACTATTTTTTGATCTGGCGATGTTGGCCAATGGCGGCCTCAAACAATTCCCTAGTGTCAGGGTTAGAATCTTAATTTAAACCGTACAAACTGAGGAAAAAGAGGAAGAATAAGCCTAATCCTCCAAAAATCAACAAATTTTTCTGGCCAGGGGTCAGGTTATTAACGCCAAACCCATAGTTCAGGTTTTCCTGAAATCCAGAGGGAGCATTAGTCGCACCAATGTTGGTGAATTGGGCAGGACGCGCTCCACAAACGGGACAACGCCAGTCACTCGGTAAGGCTTCAAAAAGGGTTCCAGGGGCAATATTCCCCTTTCCGTCTCCTTTGCTAGGTTCATAAACGTAGCCACAGAGGCGGCATTCATGATTAGCTGGAGCCTGTTCGGCTAAAGTTTGTTCTTTGGGTCGCTCATTCATCAGAACACATGAAGCAAATCTTAAAATCTATGTTACAAATTATCGCATAAAGTTTAACAGTGTTAATAAATTCTGACTTACGAGCTATCTCCAACAACTAAATCCACAAGGTTTTTAATCAATCGTTCGGGCGACATGGGCATAATTTCTTTCCCGTGAAGCATTTCTTGGGTTAACAGATGATGGATTAAGGTTCCGACAAAAATTCTTGCTGTTACTTCAGGATCACTAATTTTTAGTTCCGGATGCTCTTGGAAATAGTCGGTGAGAATAGCGATCGCCGGTTGAGCGACATTTTGTAGAAATAATTGGGATAATTCAGGATGTTGTTCTGATTCAGCGATAAGCAGTCTCACGAAACTGAGATGCTCACGATCATTAACTTGTTCAAGAATTCGCCACCCTAATTCCGTTAAGACTTGTTGAGGTTCGCCAGTAAGGGGTTGAGACCACACCAACTTAAATTTTTGACTTCCTATCTGTTTAATCAGAGCAGTAAAGAGTGCTTCTTTATCAGAAAAATGATTGTACAGGGTTTGTTTAGAAACACCAGCTACTTTGGCTATTTTATCCATACTTGTCCGAGTATAACCATTTTTCAGGAATTCTGGTAAGGCTCCCCGTAAAATTTGCTGAGCTTTAGCTGGTAAGTGAGGAGTAGAGGTGGGGAGAGACATAACTTATTTATCTTAATCTTAATCATTAAACCTAATAATCAAAAATAGCAGAAACGCAAAAATAATACCCCAACATCTCAAACTTACACGATTGTGCCAATAGAGCATCGCGTAGTTCACTCATGTTCTAAACTATAAATTAGGATTGCTGCTGTTTGAAAATACGACAATAATCTGTGAAATCCTTGACTCAGACCATGTCTTAATGTTTAGAAGTTCACAGGACAAAAAAAGAGAACATTCCGAGCTAAAGTTTGCCTAACCCATTATCTTAAGAAAAAGGACTATTTTTCTATAGTTTATTCTCCAGATTAATCGATAACAAAAAGAGGAAAATTAATGTTTTTAGTCACTGGTGCAACAGGTTCTCTCGGACGGAGAATTGTTAGACAACTGAGAGATATAGAAACCCCTATTCGTGGGTTTGTTCGCCTTTTCTCCAACTATCGTGAATTAGAAGATCGTGGCGCAGAAATTTTTATCGGAGACTTAAAAAATGACAAAGATATCGCTAAATCAACTAAAGATATAGACTATATCATCAGTAGTCATGGTTCAGGAGAAGATACCCAAGCATTAGATTATAGAGCCAATATTGAATTGATTGATTGTGCCAAAGAAAACGGGGTTAAACATTTTGTTTATATTTCCGTTTTAGGGGTGGATCGAGGTTACGAAGATGCACCGGTATTTAAAGCAAAGCGGGAAGTAGAAAAATATTTGATGGCTAGTGGTTTAAACTATACAATTTTACGGCCATCGGGATTTGCTAATAACCTTCTTCCTCTAGCTGAGAGATTCCGAGAAACAGGAATTTATCTGTTAATTGGCGATCCCCAAAATCGTTCCTCTATTGTGAGTACCGACGATCTAGCCAAAATTGCCATTGCTTCAGTGAGGGTAGAAGGAGCCAAAAATCAAATTTTTTCGGTGGGTGGTCCTCAAGTTATTACCAGAGGAGAAATTCCGAAAATTTTTGGTCGTATCTTTCAAAAAGACCCCTTAATTATTAATACTCCTCTTGTGGTATTCGATGGTTTGCGATCGGGGTTAGGATTATTTAACCCGCAACTTCAACGATCTTTGGGAACTCTTCGCACCCTATTAGCTCATGAATTTTTCTGTACACCCGAAGAAATTAGAAAATTAGAAGAAACCTATGACATGAAACTAGAATCGTTAGAAAGCTTTCTCCGTCGCTACTTAGGAAGTTAGGCTTGATCAAGGGTAGAAGGCAGAACTAAAGCTAAATTTCTTTCTCTCCTACTTGGGTGTTCTCTAGCTCCTAGTGACTCCCGAAATTGGAACTAAATTTTTCGGTTGACTGGGTAAGTCTTAGAGAAGCAAGATATAATTTGTTACAAAACCGATTCAAAAAGATTTTGTAATGAGTAATCCCGTCCTTCATGCCTTTTTCCTCGGTCGAGCTTTCGCTGAAGTTCTCAGCGAGAAAATAGAAGATAGCCTGACCAACGCCCTCAGTGAATTGGGGAAGTTTGACGCTCAACAGCGCGAAGAACTACGACAGTTCATCGAAGAAGTGCAAGCTAGGGCGCAAGTTGATGTGGCTCAAGGGGATACCGTAACAACGACAACAACCCCCAGTGAAGACTCCCCCACGGATTTACAAGAAACGATAGACGATTTACGGGCTGAAATTGCCCGTCTCAAAGCCGAATTAAAAAATTATCGCGCCCAAAGAACTTAACTGTCTATTCCCGTCTATTTTTTTCCTTTGTGATCAATTTCAATAACCCTCAGCCCCAAAAACCGAGTGTCTGCCCTGTCTTCCAATGTCAACCCTTCCCATTCCTCAACAAGAACTTCAGTCCCTAATCGCGTGACTCAATTAGAAACTGCTAAAAAATACCGTTGGAATCGGGAAAAATATTCTATTACTCGCCGTCGTCTAGATATTTGGCGGTTCGTATTAACCTTACTCACCCAATTTTGGCTCAATGGTAAAAAGTGGAGCTATCAAGGGGGCTATAGTGAGGAAAAACTAGCTGCTCGACGGCAAAAACAAGCGGTGTGGATCCGAGAAAATCTACTTAATCTCGGACCGACTTTCATTAAAGTTGGTCAATTATTTTCCACCCGTGCCGATTTATTTCCCCCTGAATACGTCGCCGAATTATCGAAACTTCAAGATGAAGTCCCTGCTTTTACCTATGAGCAAGTGACAGCCATCATCGAAGGCGATTTTGGCAAACCCCTTCCCAAACTGTTCAGTAACTTTGACCCAATTCCCATTGCAGCAGCCAGCTTAGGTCAAGTCCACAAAGCTCAACTTCACTCAGGGGAAGAGGTGGTGGTTAAGGTACAACGACCCGGATTAAAACAACTGTTTACCATTGATCTAGCTATTCTCAAGCGTATTGCTTACTATTTCCAGAATCATCCCCGTTGGGGTAAAGGACGGGATTGGATTGGCATTTATGAGGAATGTTGCCGTATTTTATGGTTAGAAACAGATTACCTCAACGAAGGACAAAATGCCGATACCTTCCGTCGTAATTTTCGTGGCGAAGATTGGGTCAAAGTTCCCCGAATTTACTGGCGTTACACTTCCCCCCGCGTTTTGACCCTCGAATATATGCCAGGGATTAAAATTAGCCACTACGAAGGTCTTGAAGCGGCCGGATTAAACCGTAAAACCTTGGCTAAACTTGGAGCCAAAGCCTATTTATATCAACTGCTCAATAGTGGATTTTTCCATGCAGACCCTCACCCAGGAAATATTGCAGTAAGTACGGATGGATCTTTAATTTTTTATGATTTTGGTATGATGGGGCGCATTAATACCAATGTCCGTGAACAATTAATGGATACCTTATTTGGCATTGCTCAAAAAGATGCCGATCGCGTGGTATCGTCCTTAGTAGCTCTGGGTGCATTAAGTCCAGTAGATGATATGGGGCCAGTGCGTCGTTCGATTCAATTTATGCTCGACAATTTCATGGACAAACCCTTTGAGGAACAGTCCGTTAGTCAAATTAGCGATGATTTGTATGAAATTGCTTACGATCAACCTTTTCGATTTCCGGCCACCTTTACCTTTGTTATGCGAGCCTTTTCAACCCTAGAAGGGGTGGGTAAAGGATTAGACCCAGAATTTAACTTCATGGAGGTGGCACAACCGTTTGCCATGCAGCTTATGACAGATATTAATGGCAATGGCCAAACCAGTATTCTCGATGAATTAGGAAGACAAGCAGCTCAAGTGAGCAGCACCGCTTTAGGATTACCCCAACGCATTGAAGATACAATCGGAAAGCTCGATCGCGGTGACATTCGTTTGCGGGTACGTTCAGTTGAGTCTGACCGTTTATTACGTCGCCTAAGCCTGATGCAAATGGGAACTAACTACACTATTCTTATTAGTACTTTAGTGGTATCGGCAACCCTTTTATTTGTTAATGGGTCTATTTCCTGGGCAATAGCCGCTATCATAGTAGCATTGGCTCCAGGTTGGGCATTGTTTCGCCTGCTTCGCCGTCTTGATCGCTTAGATCGGATGTTTTAGTGTTTTGTTTATTATTTTTGTAAATCGTTAGTAACTAAATCACCAATGATGAATCGTCGCTTCACGGGTCTTACTGATACGGGAGTCCTCAGATCAGTTAATCAAGATAATTTCTACATCGACCCCGAGGGGAGATTTTTTATTGTAGCTGACGGGATGGGAGGCCATGCAGGAGGAGAAGAAGCCAGCCAAATTGCAGCCCAACAAATTAAAACCTATCTTAATACTCACTGGGACTCGGACACTCCATCTCATATTCTCCTCGAAAAAGCTTTATTAGAAGCTAATCAAGGAATTCTTAACGACCAACAAGAAAATCCCGAACGGGGGGATATGGGAACAACAGCAGTTGTCATCATGTTCCGTAATCACCAGCCTTGGCGGGCTCACATTGGAGATTCTCGTCTTTATCGCCTTCGTGAAACTCGTCTTGAACAAATTACAGAAGATCATACTTGGGTAGCACGAGCCTTGAAAATGGGGGATATTACCCATGAACAGGCTAAAACCCATCCTTGGCGGCACGTTCTCTTCCAATGTCTAGGGCGTAAGGATGTTAATACTGTTGAAATTGCTCGTCTTGATCTTAAAGCTGGCGATCGCTTGTTATTGTGCAGTGATGGGTTAACCGAAGAACTTCCTGATGAAACGATCGAGCAGGTTTTTGAACAACAAGAATCTTGTGAAGTAGTGGCTAAAAATCTCGTCGAAGCAGCTAAAGAAGCAGGGGGATCAGACAATATCACGGTGGTTATTGTAGTTGAAGACGGGGATAATCAACTGCTTGAAGAGGACGATATTGATACCGATATTCAATGATTATACTGTCACCTGTTGGCTGTCTCCACCAAAATCGTTAAAGTCTTGAGGTTGTTTATAATCTTTAAAATATTGGCACTTGCATTAATATAATATCTTTATCGTGAATTTATTCACAATATCATGAATTATCGGCAAGCTTAAATAGGTTTCCCCCAGTTACCCGACAAGTTCGCCAATCAGGTAATACATCAGCCCCCATTGTTTGATAAAACTCAATAGCCGGGTTATTCCAATCCAAGACACTCCACTCTAAGCGTCCTGCCCCTTTTTCAAGGGCTAATTGGGCTAAATAAATCAATAGAGACTTACCAATACCTTGACGACGATAATTCGGTAAGACAAATAAATCTTCGAGATAAATTCCTGGCTTAGTTAAAAAGGTAGAATAGTTGTAGAAAAAAAGAGCAAACCCGACGCATCGATTTTTCCATTCTGCGACAATGGCCTCTGCGTAGGGCTGTTCTCCAAACAAATGTTCCCTTAACGCCTCTGCATCCCCGGTTACTTGATGGGAGAGCTTTTCGTACTCGGCTAAAGCTTGAATTAAGGTAAATAAGTCTGCAACATCTGAGGGATGAGCGGGGCGTATTCTAAGACTTTTGTTCATGAATTTTTTGTTAAGAAATAGAAAACAGAAAATAGTAGAATTTCGAGATATTTTTAATTGTTGATTGTAGTTTAACTAAGAAAACCTACTAATTCACTATTTACTATTTACTATTTACTATTTACTATTCACTATTCACTAACTAATTTAACCATCCTTTTAAACGACGGGCGACTTGGGGACGGCGTAATTTCCGCATCGCTTTGCTTTGGATTTGACGGACTCGTTCACGGGATAAATTAAACATTCCTCCCACTTCTTCTAGGGTATACGGTTGGCTAGTGGATAATCCATAGCGTAAAGAAATAACATCTTTTTCTCGTTCTGTCAGCACATCACTTAACACCGCCGAGATTTCATGACGTAACATTCCCTCACTCATTTGTTCTTCAGGAAGTTGTAATTCTTGATCTTCAAGTAAGTCCACTAATTCCGTATCTTCTCCTTTGCCAACGCGATGATTTAACGACAGAGACTGTCTGCGTAATTGTAATAATTGACGTAGTTGCGGAGGAGTCATTTCTAACTCGGCAGCAAGTTCTTTCTCATTAGGATTACGTTGTAACTTTTGCTTCAAAACCCGCTGCGCTTTTTTGAGTTTGTTCAGCTTTTCAACAACATGAATTGGTAAGCGAATCGTCCGCGCGTCGTTGGCAATTGTACGGGTAATTGCTTGGCGAATCCACCAATAGGCGTAGGTAGAAAACTTATAACCCTTGTTGGGATCGAATTTTTCAGCAGCCCGATTTAAACCAATTGCCCCTTCTTGTATCAAATCTAGAAAAGGAACTCCTCGATTAAGGTAACGTTTAGCAATGGAAACTACCAACCTTAAATTAGACCGAATCATCTTCCGTTTGGCAGTACGTCCGTGATAAAGACGGGTTTCAAACTGGCGTTGATTGTCAAACCCCATCGCCTTAGCTAATTCTATTTTAGTTGGGTGGCGTTGCAGTTCTTCTTGGAGTTGTTGACGTTTTTCTTCTGTTTCTACTAAAAACTGAACATTTTTAGCTAACTCTACTTCTTCTTCTGCTTCAAGTAAGGGATAGCGTGACATTTCTTTGAAAAATGCTCCCACTGTGTCATCTGAGACGGTCTTACGGTATCCAGGGGGGTATTGATTGCCTAAGTCATCGGATAATACAGAAAATTCCACTTCAACTCCCTGAAGATCAGTGTCAGTCTCAGACATCGTTTCTGAGTCAAAAGTGTCTGAAGTAAATGGGGAACTTAGAGAAGGGTTTTGCATCATTTTAGTTATGTCCATAAATCAGATGAGGATAGGGTGAAAAAAAGATTAATTAGGGTCACGAACAATAAGGGTGAGCAAAAATATCTAGATTAAGATTTCTATGGAGCCGATTGTGACATCAAATCAAATTTAGTGAAGATATTTAATGTTTTCTTAAGTAATTCTCCTCGGTGAAAACAACAATAAAAAGAATATAAAGTTATGACACAGAAATAGAAGAGAAGAACTGAATCATTGCTCAGGTTTAGGTTAACTTACCATTTGAGTTTGTAGCAATTCTGCTATAGCGGGAATTATGTCTACCAAACTACCAGAATTATTTGATGTTTTTGTTTGTCTAATTACAAAATGGTAAATTTCCCAGGGCAATATTACTATCAATCTCCAGAAACTTAACGGATAATTGAATAGCAAATACAGTTCCCTATCCTAGGAATAATCAAGGATAGAGGGAAATCAGATCAGAGGTAGGTGATCGGATTTTTGAGATTGTTATTTTTGAGGATTCTGATAAAGTTTTGTTACAGTAAAAATCTAGACTAGGGACAGGAAAACTTAACGAAAAATAAGGATGGTATCTTTTTATACTTTAACGAATTAAAATAGTTTTGGCATTGAGACATTAAGTTTTAAAAAAATTTCGCCCCCTGACAAAAGAGAACGGGAGAGTAGATGAATCGAAAAAAAAGAAAATTATCAATGTTGAGAAGCAAGGATTTTAGGTTAGGTTAACAATCTTGGCTTTTGAGGATACTCTGAACAGGGGAAAAAGGTTAATTTTTTCCATTAATTTTATTAGGATGACTATAGTTGACCGTTAGCAAGCATCTAAGGAGTATGGCTGATCGCATGGGAACTTTTGTTGTAGCTGAACCGAGATCCTCTTATGACGTAAACTCCTCCAAGGAACAATGGATCGAGGTATTGGTGGATTGTCCAGGGGTGCAAGGATTGTATACTTACCGTATTCCTCCAGAATTAAGCCTAAAACCAGGGGATATCCTCAGTGTTCCCTTTGGTTCCCAAATTGTCGGCGGTATTGCTATCCGTTGCCTGAATAATCTTGGTGATGATCTTGATCCTCAGCGAGTTCGAGATGTAGATGATGTGATTACATCAGGGTTCTTTCCTTCAGGATATTGGCAGTTACTGAATCAAGTTGCTCAGTATTATTGTACTGATTTGATGACAGTAATTCGAGGTGCATTACCACCAGGGTTATTGGGGCGATCGCAACGTCGCCTTCGTTTAAAACCAGAAACCTTACCCCCTGGGGCTGAAACATTTTGTAGTCCGGTGGCGGGAAAAATTGTAAGGTTATTGCGATCGCAAAAAGAGGGAAACTATAGCAGCCAATATTTACACCGAGAAATTAGGGGGGCAAGTCGGGGAATACGGGAATTGATCAAACGAGGTTGGATCGAAAGTTACCTCGAACCGCCGAAAACCAGTCAACCGAAACAACAAAAAGCTGTTACTTTAGTGGTTGATCGCTTTCCCACTGACTTAACGAAACGACAGCTAGAAGTGTTACAGGTGTTGCGTCAGCAGGGGGGAGAATGTTGGTTAACACAATTGGTTAAACTTTGTCACACAAGTACCCAAGTCGTTAAAAAACTAGAAGAAAAAGGGTGTGTTGTTATTCAATATCAAGAACGGTTAAGGTTATTACAACAGCCTCACGTCAACAGCGATCGCCCTAAACAATTAACCCCATCTCAAACCGAAGCGTTAGATGTTATTACACAATCAGAAAGTTTTGCCCAAATTTTATTGCATGGGGTAACCGGTTCAGGGAAAACTGAAGTTTATTTACAAGCGATCGCCCCTTTATTAGATCAAGGAAAATCTGCCTTAGTTTTAGTCCCTGAAATTGGTTTAACGCCTCAACTTACTGATAGATTTCGCGCCCGTTTTGGGAACAAAATTTGTGTCTATCATAGTGGGTTATCAGATGGGGAAAGATACGACACTTGGCGACAAATGTTAACAGGAGAACCCCAAGTCGTCATTGGAACCCGATCTGCAATTTTTGCCCCTTTACCTAATTTAGGATTAATTATTCTTGATGAAGAACATGATTCTAGTTTTAAGCAAACCCAAATTTTACCGACTTATCACGCCCGTAATGTTGCACTATGGCGAGGAGAATTAGATAATTGTCCCGTGGTTTTAGGATCAGCCACTCCCTCTCTAGAAAGTTGGGTAAAAATAGTTAATAAAGCTCCAGAAAACTCTCCCTCTCCCCATCACTATCTTTCCCTACCAGAAAGAATCCAATCTCGTCCTTTACCTCCCGTAGAAATTGTAGACATGAGACGGGAATTCAAATTAGGGAATCGTTCTATTTTTAGTCGATCTTTACAAGATGCTTTAGCCGATTTAGAAAGCTCCAGAAAACAAGGAATTCTGTTTATCAATCGTCGAGGACATAGCACATTTGTGTCTTGTCGAAGTTGCGGTTATGTTTTAGAATGTCCCCATTGTGATGTTTCTTTATCCTATCATTATACTCACGAAGGGGCAACAGAATTGCTCAGATGTCACTATTGTAATTTTAGCCAAAGTCAACCAAGTCAATGTCCTGAATGTCGTTCTCCCTATTTGAAATTTTTTGGGAGTGGAACCCAAAAGGTAACCCAAGAATTAACCCGACAATTTCCTAATTTACGTTCTCTTCGTTTTGATAGTGATACAACAAGAACTAAAGGAGCGCATCGTCATTTATTAACTCAATTTGCTCAGGGAAAAGCAGATTTATTAGTAGGCACTCAAATGTTAACCAAAGGGTTAGACTTAGCTCAAGTTACCTTAGTAGGAGTAGTGGCGGCAGATGGACTATTACACCTATCTGATTATAGAGCAGCAGAACGGGCTTTTCAAACCTTAACTCAGGTAGCAGGAAGAGCAGGAAGAGGAGATGATCCTGGCCGTGTAATTATTCAAACCTATTCTCCGGAACATCCTGTAATCAAATCAGTTCGTTCCCATGATTATCAGGGGTTTATTGAGGCTGAATTACCCCAAAGAGAAGCGTTAAGTTATCCTCCTTATGGACGCTTAATTTTAATTCGATTAAGTGGAACTGATGGCATAGAAGTTCAGCAAAGCGCACAAGTCTTAGGAGATATTTTTCGGGATCAAGTAGGACAAGGCTGCGAAATTTTAGGACCCGCGCCAGCGAATATTATGCGGATAGCAAGGCGTTATCGCTGGCATATTTTATTGAAGTTCGAGCCTAATTCTGAGGTAATAATACCAGATATTAATGAGTTAAAAAAAGTTTGTTCTCAATCTGTTAGTTTAAGCCTAAATATTGATCCCTTAAGAATTGATTAAATAGTCATCTTTGATTCTCCATTATTCTAAATATTTATTATCCCAAAACAAGTTATTTTTCTTCTTCGTGTTGATGCTTGGTGTGGCTGATATTGAATGTTTTTTTCTTGAATAATGTGCCAAAGCTTAACGCTGTAATGACACCAAGTATAGTCGAAGGTTCTGGAACAGCCTGGGATGTTATATCTTGTGATGTTGTTTTAGTTCCAAAATCTATATCTTGATTCGAGGAGTTTGGAAGTGTGTTTTCAGTTGTAGTTATTGTTGATGTCGGTAGGTTATTTGTAACCGTTGTATTGGTCTGTCGATCACAGGCTGTTATGAAAAATAACAAGATTATGAGTGATCGTTTGATGATAAGTGACTTGTTCATGATGGCTTAGAAAACCTTAACATAAAACTAATTTTGATATACTATATTTTAGCCGGTTGAAAAATCATTAGTGTGATCTTAATCAAAAGTTCTTGTGAATTCATGTCAAATAGCTGATTATTTGTATTCGAGTTTAAGTAAATTTAATTAAGTGAATATACTCATCCTACTTCAGAGGGGAAAATAACATCTAATCAGCTTTGTAAAGACTAACTAACTTAGCAATAACAATGGCAGGATAAATTTGTCCCACTAATGCCTCAGCATTCGTTAAAGCCATAGCAAAAGAATTAGTCGGAGTAATATCTCCATAACCCAAGGTTGTTAAAGTCGTGAAACTGAAATAAAATAGACTACTTGTGGTGAATTCTTCAGGCATTGAGAAAGCTGTAGGAGCAAAAAAAACAATTATTTGATACATTAAAAACCACAAAATACCTAAGAGAAAATAGACACAAATTCCTCCCCGAATAACATCCCCATTAACTCGTTCTTCATGGGAAATTCTAAATCCAATTGCCATAATAGTTGAAAAAACAAAGAAGAACCCAAAAACATAAGAAATCAAAGATAACAATTCAGTTAAGAATGGAGAACCTGGAATAACAGCTACATCGGCTGTAAAAGAAATTGTGGCAATGACTCGTAACCCTCCAATGATTTTAGGGGCTAAAGAAAGGGTGTTCACCCCTAACAAAAGTGTGATAAAAAAGAAAAAGCTAATCAATAATTCAAGAAAAGGAGAAAGACTAGCTAACGGAGCAATTAAAAATAAAATAATTAGGTCAATGAACAGTCTAGTATAACCAGTAGTTCGAGAATAAAATATCCAAGGAGATTTCATATAAGCTATCGCAATACACCTTAAGGTTAGGACTAAGTAGTTAGGCAAAATAAACGAAGGTTTGTATATTGTTTAACATCAAGGCAGAGAATGGGGAAATAACTGGTGAACGGAAAATTGAAAGAAAGTAACTTTGGGACACTTCTAAATCATAGGAATTGGGCAGAAGGGATATTTGCTTCACAAATATTTTCTGAAAGTGGAAATATCTTGCTCAAAACTGTTATCTTTAAGAGAATTAAGAGAATATGGATTATAAATTGATTTTAGTTTAAGATAATCGTCTAGAATCGTACTAAACTTATTTTAGCTCCTAGTCCACCGACTCGGCTTATGCTACTCTCCCTTTCAAACGTCTTTATTAAACGACCAGTTTTAAGTACCGTCTGTACCATTGTGATTATCCTCTTGGGAACGATCTCAATGGCTGTCTTACCCCTGGATAAACTGCCAGAAATTGCCCCAAAAAAAGTGGCCGTGACGGCTAACTATATTGGTGCGGATGCCAAAACCACAGAAGATAACGTCACCACAGTCCTTGAACGAGAAATCAACGGAACCGAACAAGTTAGATGGATTGACTCCTTCACCGATAATACGGGAAACGTCACGGTTAACGTTACCTTTCCGACAGAGATAGACAGGAATACGGCTCAAGTTCTAGTACAAAATAAAGTCTCCCAAGCCCAATCTACCCTACCGTCTGTAGTAAACCAAGCAGGGGTAAAAACCGATAAACAATCTCCGAGTATTACTCTAATTTATGCGTTCTACTCCGAAAAAGGTCCTGACGGAGAATATCTCTACGATAAAACCTTTCTTTACAACTACGTTGATCGCTACATCTGGAATGAGATGAAAGGGTTGCCAGGAGTAGGTTCGGTTAACTTGTTCGGGGGGGCTAAATATGCCATGCGAATTTGGCTTGATCCTGATAAATTAGCCGCTAGAGGACTGACTGCTATAGATGTGGTTAATGTCATCAATGAACAGAACTTTGATACAGGGGTAGGAAGAATTGGACAGCAACCGGCCCCACCTGATCAACAGTTTGAAATTCCTTTACGGGCGCAAGGACGCTTCGCAACAGTAGCTGAAGCCGAAAATATGGTTGTCAAAGTGGGGACAGACGGCACCCTAATTCGCATCAAAGATGTCGGACGGGCTGAATTAGGGATGGAAAACTACGATACCTTGGCCAATGTCAATGGGAATCCTGGGGTCGCTTTTCTCATTTATCAGCTACCTGGAAGTAATGCCCTAGAAACCGCAGAGGCGGCTAAAGCTAAGATGGCGGAATTAGAACCGAGTTTTCCCCCTGGCTTAAAGGTGGTTATTGGTTTAGATAATACATTATTTGTTAATGCTTCGATTAAAGATTTAGCCATTACTCTCTTACAAGCGATCGCTCTAGTCGTCCTGGTTATCTTTATTTTCCTACAAGATTGGCGCACTACAATCATTCCAGGAATTGCGATTCCGGTGGCGTTAGTAGGGGCAATGATTGGGTTAAATGCTTTTGGCTATAGTCTCAATCAGTTAAGTTTATTTGCTTGCGTTTTAGCAACAGGATTAGTGGTAGATGATGGAATCGTCATTGTAGAAGCCGTATCGAGTAAATTATCCCAAGGAATGCGCCCCATGCAAGCCGCGATGGATTCCATGGATGAATTGTTTGGGGCTACTATTTCCACCTCGGCGGTATTGATGGCTGTATTTATTCCTGTTACCTTTTTCCCAGGGACAACAGGCATTGTTTACCGTCAGTTCGCTATGACCATTATTTTTGCGGTAGCGTTTTCGACGTTCAACGCCCTGACTTTTTCCCCCACCATGTCAGCTATCTTACTGAGTCCCCCCGAAGATAAACATGGTCCATTAGCGGTATTTTTTAATGGATTTAACCGAGTATTTGATCTAATTCGAGAAGGCTATAGTCACTTTATTAATTTTCTAACCCACATTCGCATTGTGGTCATGGCCTTGTTTATTGCGGGTTTGGTTGCTACAGGATGGATTTATCAAACCATGCCATCAGGGTTTATTCCGGCAGAAGATCAGGGTTATTTCTTTGGTATTACCGAAGCCCCCCCAGGAGTCTCCCTCAATTACACCAATGACATTGATCAACAAACCACTAAAATCATTCAAAATATGCCTAACGCAGATCAGGTATTGGATCATGTGGTAACGTTGACGGGATTTTCCTTTGAAGGAAGAAATGCCAATAAATCCATTACATTTATAAAGTTAAAACCCTGGGAAGAGCGTCCGGGCCCTGAAAAATCAGCTTTTGGAATTATTCAATATCTTAATCAAACTTATGCCAGAGAAGTCACTCGAGCAAGGGCGATCGCCACTAATGCACCAGCTGTTGACGGCTTGAGTAATTTTGATGGGTCGGAAATCTTTATTCAAGATCGCCAGTTGAAAGGAATGCCCGTGCTAATTGATAATGTGAGACGGGTAATGGCCGCAGCCAATGAACGACCAGAAATTGGGGCTATATTTACAACCTTTACTTTTAATAGTCCTTTGATCACTATGTCTATTGATCGAGCAAAGGCCAAAGCCCAAAATGTGGACATTGATACGATTTTAAGAACCTTACAAACTTACATTGGTTCTAATTTCGTTAATCAATTTGTATTTGAAGGTCGTCTTTATAGAGTATATGCTCAAGCAGAAGCTGAAGATCGGGATAATCCACAAGATATCGGCCGTTTGTATGTGCGCTCACGAGATGGTGCAATTATTCAACTTAGCAACCTAGTTACTCCTGAAACAGTGACCTATCCCCCCATTCTGACACGATATAAGACTTATCCTGCTATTAAACTGATTGTTTCCCCTGCTCCTGGGTATAGCTCTGGTCAGGTCATTAAAGTCATCGAGGAAGTCGCTAACGAAACCCTACAGCCTGGTTTTGGTTATGAATGGACAAATACTGCCGCCGAGGAAAAAACCTCTGGAGGGGCGGCTCCTATCGTGTTTGGCTTTGCGTTCGTGATGGTATTCTTGGTTTTAGCTGCTCAGTATGAAAGTTATGTTGACCCCACTATTATCTTACTTACCGTTCCTCTAGCGATTTTAGGGGCTTTGGGGATGATTTGGTTACGGGTAACGTTTGTCCAATCGGCTCCTTTTAACCCAGGAAATGGCATCTGGCCCATACTCAATAATAATATGTATGCTCAGGTGGCTTTGGTCATGTTGATTGGGTTAGCTGCTAAAAACGCGATTTTGATTGTAGAATTTGCTAACCAAGCCCGCGATTTAGGAATGAATATTACTAAAGCTGCTACTTTTGCAGCCGAACAGCGTTTACGGCCCATTCTGATGACGGCGGTTTCCTCCCTTGTGGGGTTTGCACCTCTGTTGAGTGCGTCTAGTGTGGGTGCAGTGAGTCGTTGGTCTTTAGGAACCGCAATTTTTGGTGGATTAGCTTTAGCAACCGTGTTAAGTTTAGTCTTAGTTCCCATCCTTTATATTGTGATTAAAAACTTTGAAAAATATATCCTTGAAGGAGACACAAAACCCCCGACCCCACCCAGTTCGGGGAATGGGAATCAACCTTCCCCACCTCCCCAACCTTCATCTCCAGAGGAACAACCAACCTCTGTGTTCAAAACGACTCCCCAAAATGAATAGATTCATGAAGGAGAGACCATCAACTATCAAATATTACCTAAAATGTTTAAAAAGTGGACGTTTGATGATTGGATGAACCATATCCTGTTTGTTGGGACTATTTTATTATTGATTTACTCTTTTGTCTTTGTTTAAATCAAACCTAAAAAAATTTTGAGATAATAAAAATAAATTACCAACCGATTAATTAACATTAATTAACAAGTTTGTTAAGGATAATAAAGATGAATATTAGAGTTATTATTTTTTCAGGAATCATGGCGGCATTAATCGGTGCTATGTTGGGATTAGCAATAACAAAAATATCTCAACGGGAGCAACGCAAACCGATTCTTGTTGTTGGGGGCGCAACCCTTGGCTTTGTCATTGGAGCCTTTCAATCATCTATTCGAGAACAAAAACGACTCAGAAATCATGAATTTGGAGAATCTGATGAATTCAAATAAAGCTCCAACAATAGCTCAGGTTATTCTGAGTGGGACATACTGCAAAAATATCCACAATCAAGAGACAATATCACAAAAATTTCAGTATTTTTGATCTTAATTACCATTCTCTGCCCGTACCCGTTCAATGAGCGATCGCACTTCCTCGGTTCCTTCTGATGGTTCAAACGAAAGAGGAAACTTGCCACTAGCTATCATTCTTAACCCCAAGGGAGCAAGACTCAGTAGTCCTTGGAGATCGCACAAATAATTACCAACCACAAATAACCCAAACTTCCGTTCATCAATCCAACCCCCTTGTTTAACTAGGTCTACCAAGACCTTTCGATGACGAATCGCACGACTTGATTGAGCGTCTTTACGGGCTAAAATCTCTTGTTTTATCCGACCAATTTGATCCATGGGGGCGACTTCCATTGGACAAACAGCATTACAAAAATAGCAACGAGTACATCCCCAAACCCCTTGAGTTCCCTCATTATAGGTTTCTAAACGGGGTTCAATTTCTGTGTCCCGTGAATCGACTACCATCCGTTGTGCCTTGGCTAAAGCGTGGGGTCCAACAAAGTCGGGATTAACCATCACAGCGTTACATTCAGAATAACAGGCGCCACACATAATACAGTTTCCTGTCTGGTCGAGACGCGATCGCTCTTGAGGGGTTTGCAGAAATTCTTTTTCAGGAATGGCTCGCGCTTTGCTACTGACGTAAGGTTCCACCGTTTCTAATTTATTCCAAAAACGGGACATATCCACGACTAAATCCTTAATAACGGGGAGATTTCCTAACGGACTAATCGTGATTGTTGGTAAGTCTTTTTGACTCACTGATGGAAATTTTTGCAGTTCACTCCCAACATTTTCTTTGCAAGCTAGGGCAGAACGACCATTAATCCTCATGCTACAACTACCACAAATTGTATTACGGCAGTTTTTGCGAAAGGCTAAGGTTCCATCTTGTTCCCACTTGATCCGATTGAGACAATCTAGAATAGTTGTGCTTGGCTCAACGTCTAGGGTATAACTTTGGAGATGGGGCTTCTTATTAGACTTTTGTCGCAGAACTTTAAATTGAACTTGCATAGTCACAATAGAGGGATTTTTTAAACAAATAGCAAGGGAACTTTATATTATTAGTTTAGTACACTAACACATCAACCATGATTTCTGAATCCCCATTCCCCTGAAGCGGTTAAAAAGATGGGGAAAAGTAAACCATCATCCTAGAGATCCTCCTGGTCAGTTCTCTTTTGACCTTCTCAGATTCAATCATGAGATTATCTTAACTTCCCCCGCACTCCAAGAGCATCAAATCTCAGCAAATGCTCTGTGCATAAGACGCTCTTATCGGGTTGTTTGACCATAAGTATATTATCTCAAATCTAATCCTAGCCAGGCTATCAACGGTTTTACAGATGACTTTAGATCATTTCTTTTGGGACTAGGTAATTCAAATTTCCCCCGATAGTAGGCGCGAATTTTCCTAGCCTAGAAGACTTCTCCTTCAATTTTGTCCTCTTGAACTCTCTGGTTCTCCCGTTCATAATTCTTGAAAAATTTCTTGATCTTATTAGGAAGTTAACGCTAATATTTTTGATATGATCAATAAAATCAACGATCATTAAAACTTCAATCAAGGAACATTGACAACATTATGACTGAAAAACCAATCCCCTTAACGGGAAAGGCCTTACTTCAAAAAGTAAAAGAGCTATCCCACAAACCACGACGGGAAACAGCTAAAGACTGTGGCTATTACTCAGTGACAAAAGACGGACAAGTTCGTGTTAATTTAACGGACTTTTATGATGCCGTCTTAGGTGCAAAAGGAGTTCCCCTTGAACCAGGAACCGCAAAAGATGGCCGAGGACGGGAACCGACTTTCCGCGTTAGTGTTCACAAAAATGGCCAAATTGTCATCGGTTCAACCTATACTGAACAGATGGGATTAAAGCCTGGAGATGAGTTTGAAATTAAATTAGGCTACAAACACATTCACCTCAAACAAATTGGGGATGATGGAGAAGTAGTTGAAGAAGACGCAGCTTAAAAATTGAGAGCATCCCCTTTTTGCACAACAATAAAAATTGTCCTTTGATGTTGAAGGAGAGAGGGTTTTCACTGTCTCTCAGCCCAGGGGAGGAATTTACCAGAAAACCTATTATCAATCAAGGATAATTGATAACTTTGGGATGCTCTCTAAACATTACTTATAGTAGGGGAAATGAAAGAATTTTCCCCTTGATAACCATCTCTATCTTGAAATACTAAACTTTATAGAGAATAACTGTGTCATCTCAATTGGCGTTTTGGCTCAATCTTTTTTCGACGTTTTCCGCAACCGTTAAGGTCTGCGTCTTTCTTCTCACCTGGGTTTTCTTATGGCTACCGTTAGCCTGGCCAGTGGCTCAAAAAATTGGTTGGAAACCCTTTGACCCCCTAACACCATCCCAAAAGCTTCCTTTAGTCGCCTCTTTGTATATTACAATTCCTCTTCTGGTATGGTTAATCCTTTCGGTAGAGGAAAATTCAATATTAGATTACGGCCTATCAGGGCAACCAACATTTCTTATCTCCCTATTTTGGGGAATAGGGTTAAGTGTTGCTGGTTTAGCAATCGTTTTCGCCTTGGAAGGATGGTGTGGTTGGTTAGTCTGGCAAAAAAATAATTTATCTCGTCTAGCAAAATTAGCCTTACCCTTATTCGGATTAGGAGTTTGGGTAGGAATTTCTGAAGAATTAGTTTTTCGGGGAATTTTACTTAATGTACTCCAAGAAGACTACTCCGTCGTGATAGCCGCAATTATTTCTAGTAGTATTTTTGCCCTATTACATTTATTGTGGGAAAGACAAGAAACAATTCCTCAATTGCCCGGTTTATGGCTAATGGGAATGGTTTTAGTTTGGGCGCGAGTAATGGACGAGGGAAGTTTAGGACTCGCTTCAGGACTTCATGCGGGTTGGGTTTGGGGGTTAGCGTCCCTCGATGGGGCTGAATTGATTTCTTATACTGATAAGGGACCAACCTGGGTAATTGGTTGGAGAAAACAACCTCTAGCAGGGATATCTGGGTTTCTCTGTTTGTTGGGAACCGGCTTAGTTTTATGGCCGATATTCCAGTGAACCTGAGTTTGGAGTTATTGAAATTACCAAATCTCTGTCATATAACACTACGCATTACAACTTCAACACCTTTTATACAAAATCCGTGTTACAAACTAGGGGAAAAGCGTGGATTAAGAGATGGGAACAGATATATTGAGTGCTTTTGACTGGGTTCAGATGATAGGCGCAACCAACGTTTTCTAACTCGACAAAGACTTTGATAGAATTTAATTCCTGACCACTTCAAATTTATCCCTTCGTCGCTACCTTTTCCAAATAAAAGCGGTTCAAGTTGTTTAACTTCTTTTGTAAGAAAAGGGTCTTCTAACTTAATTAAAAAATCATTGACGGTAACGTTTTCAGAATTGTTAGTTGTACAGCTCAGGCATTTGGAATTAGCGGATTGGTGTCAAAAAGCTTATTCGTTATATTCAAACAGCTACGGGACAATTAGGCGTTGGATAGGAGAAATTATTGCCTATTTTGACCAAGGTACGACTCAAGGAACAGTAGAAGGTATTCAGAAATGTTGAATGTTGTTAGAAAACTTTACATATTGAATTATACCACCCCTACAATGCTAAAATTTCACCTTAACCAAATCAGTTTTTTGAACCAATGTACATAACTAATTTCCTGACACATATAAGCCTGGAGATAACGAAGTTTATCTAATATTGTTTTCCCAAATTCTTGAGGGATTTCTATAAGTTGTAAAATTAAATAAGCAATTAAACAACTATAGATTTGAATGCGAATACCATTCTCATTCTTCGTCATTAGTCTGTCTAGCTTTAAGTGCATCTTTAAAAACTTCCAAAGTAATTCTATTTGCCATCTTTGTACATATATCTCCGCTTCTTGGTGCGCGTTCCCTTGCGCCGTACGACGGCGCGGGGTCGCATCCGCTTTCTTCGTTGTTTACTCCTTCTTCTCCCGACTCTGGCAAATTAGTTGCTAATCTAAATTCTGTTTTTTCTTCTAAATCACAAAAAGCGACTACTCTAATTTCTACTTCTCTTTTATCTTTGCCTACTTTGCTATCACCATTCTCTAACATTTCTCAAGTAACATTATTTTTAATTCTTAAGACAAATGCTTTGTTTTCTTGCCCTTTTAATTTTTTGACTCTTTCACCAGAAGCAAAACCTCTATCCATTACCCCTACACAATTTTCGGGAATTGCTTCTACTGTTTCTTGACCATATTTATGGTCATGTCCTTGCCCAAAATGAATAACTATTCCTCCTGTTTCTGATTTCCAACTATCTAATCCACAGAATAATTTGACTTGATGATACTCTTGACTCCATAATAGTTTACTTGTCAAACTAATAATTGTTGAATCAATCGGAAAATAAGAACGAGCTTTTCTTTCCCCTGTCTGTTGACGTAGTTCCCTTTTCAAAACGTTTTTATTTCCCTTCGGGAGAGGGAACGGGCAACAGTAAAAAGGGGACTATTGAACCCTCATCAAAAACTAAAACTGGCTCAATTTAAGCTAAAATAAGAGAGAAGAATTAAACCTCTTGGATAATTCCTTAATTTCTGGGGATTATTCATCATAATGGACACAAAATTACCACAAAAATCCCAGGAATGAATCCAAAGAGACCCATAAAGTCCTACCCAAAAATTACTAATGCTTTTTTGTTGCGGTGAGTAGTGACAATTTTTGCTCTCTCTTTGTAGGAAAAATAATTTAACTCAACTGGGCAACAATTTGATTACGCGCTAAGATATTTTGAGTTAATAAATCTTCAACCGTAATCCTCAAAAATCGCTCTCTATCTACCCAGAATTGAAGCTTAACGCGATCGCTTCCTGGAACCCCAACAGGCTCTAATTGAGCAATGGTTCTTGCACCATCTTTATCATTTAACGGTTGTACAACCGTTTCCCCCTGGTTGAGAGAACGAGTCACTAGGCGATCACCATCAAAATAAACCTCTGTTCCTCCCGTTTCCGAGCCTAATTCTCCGATAATCAACTCAATACTCGGTTGATTATCTACAGAAGCTCCGAGGGTTAACTCAATCGGCTCATTCATCGGGTAAGGTTGTCCTGACTTCACAATAGGATGCCAACTGTGGCAATTTTGGCGACGGTTCCAATAGCGAATTCCGTAACTATGGTAGAGAAAGTCCGTTAATTGAAATCCTTGGGCTAATTGTAAGGCTCCCATGGCGATCGCTTCAAAGGGGCGATCACACTTAATTTTCTCTTCATCAAAATACTGTTTTACCCAAGTTTGTACTGCCGGAATTTGTGAGGTTCCCCCCACTAATAACACAGCATCAATATCTGTCGTTTCAATTCCATTTCTTCTTCCCTGTTGCAATACTTGAGTCATTAAATTATCCAATTGCTCAAAAAATTGCTGTTTTTTTAAAATTTCTTGAAACCCATCTCTATCAAGACTTAACTCATAACTATCTAAGGTTTCATCATTAAAATAAACTTCTGTTGCTTCAGGTTGGGAGGAAAGTTTAACTTTTAATCTTTCTGCTAAACGCAAGGTCAAAGAAGACTTGGGTAAATCTTGGGTAATTGAAAAATGATCCACCAACCAATTATCAAGATCAGCCCCCCCCAAATTAGAACCAGCTTTTCCTAACACCCGCGCTAATTTTGTTTTTTGTCCTGAACCTGAACCAAATAATTTATCACCCCATTTTAAAATAAATCCCTGTTTTTTGGATTGACTTCCTAGATCTAACTGAACCAGGGATAGATCAAGGGTTCCTCCCCCAAAATCTACCACTAACAATATATTTTCTTCGATTGTTCCATATCCTAAAGCTGCGGCTGTTGGTTCATCGAGGAGTCTCACTTGTTCAATTGACCAACGATGACATACCTCCCCTAACCAATAGCGATAACTTTCAAAACTATCAACAGGAACCGTTAAAATAACAGAGTCAAGATTTGGCGTTTGTTCTGCTTTAAGTTGTTTGATTAAGGCAGTTAGAAACCATTCTCCCACCTGCTCAAAGGTGACAATTGTTTCATCTAATTCTGGCAAAAATCCTTGAACATCTGTCCCAATTCCCCGCTTAAACCCCTGAAAAAATCGGGGATCATTTTTTAAATCTAACCCCCCATCACGAACCAGTTGCCCTACCACTACTTTGGGTTGAATTGCATTTTCTAGATAAAGCAAACTGGGAACTAATGGGGGATTACTACCCAATTGCTGACAAAGTTTTGATAATTTTATAATTTCAGCCTGTTCTGTTGCTGTATTCCAGTGAGTAATAACTGTATTGCTAGTCCCGAAGTCAATGGCGTAAGACACGTTAGGTTAGAAAGGTGATCAGCTAAATTTCAAAAATATCTTATCATTTCTAACAGCCATGGAAAATGATCAACTCAAAACCGAATGGGGAATGACATTTTTCCCTAAAATTCTTGAAAAATACTCAATATAACCCACAAAATTCTTACCTAATCTCAACCTAAGGTTGTTCTAGAAACTTTTTAGGTTGTTCAAAACTCTAAATAATCATAGACAGTATTATTAAGTGTAACACTTGATACTGGGAATTTCGGTCAAACTAGACTAGGCTAGTGCCAGGCTACTATAATCCTGAACTTAACCATACAGTGATTTTAGCCTTTACCCAAATTGGTATCTACCATACCTTAAATGACCAAAATAGAATCTTAAAAAAGTATTAAGGTTTTATAATTGAGGAGTGTTACTTGGAGGAAGAAACGTGTTTACCCGACTAGCTCAACAACACCGCGACTTTGTAAGGGATTTAGTGATGAATCTCCAAGCACTGGCAATTGTACTTGAAAAACAAGGTTATCTTGCGTCTTGTTATACTTGTGGCGGACAAATGAACAGTGGCTCATTCATGGTTAGCCTAGGAGAAAATCACCTCATTCGGTTTTTGGTGTCTGACTATGGAATTACCTGGACAGAGATGCGTGATGATCGTGAATTAATGAAGCTTGAAGGGGCTGAAGCAATTAGCCAATTGCAGGAGTTAGCTGATTTGGTTAAATATCAAATTGAGCCATCTCGTTCAGATTCTCGCCTGATTCCTACCTTAGATCGTCAAGTACAACCAATGTGAGTTAAAACAGCCAACTAAATTCAATTGAACGGCAAACCATCTAAGTTTGTCTTGGTTTTATGAAGGAGATCAACTAACGGTCAGCGTCCTGACTAACTGATGGTTTTGTTTTTGGTATTGAGAAAAACCTAAATTGAGACGTTAGGTTGATTCAACCTAAAAAAAGTTAAATCACTCTCTCTAAAAGCAGAGAGAGATTAGTCATTGCGATTTTAATCTTCAGCAAAAACGTAGCGATAAAGTTCACTAGCATTAGGTTCTGGACTATCTTCAGCAAATTTTACTGCCTTATCAATTTTTTCTTGAACCTGGCTTTCAATACGCTTGAGTTCTTGGTTATCAGCTAAATTATGTTCTATCAAGTAAGCAGTTAACTTATTGATAGGATCTCGCCCTCCCCAGAATTGCTTTTCATCAGGGGAACGCAGTTCATCAGGATCAGCTAAAGAATGACCCCGAAAGCGATAGGTAAGAGCTTCAATTAAGGTCGGTCCCTGTCCGGCACGGGCGCGGGCGATCGCTTCTTGAGCAACACTGCGAACGGCAAGAACATCCATACCATCAACTTCCACGCCAGCCATATCAAAAACACTCGCTTTCTGATAAATTTCCGGTTGAGAGGTTGCCCGATCATGAGCCATCCCAATGGCCCATTTATTATTTTCTACCACGTAGATAATGGGTAATTTCCATAATGAAGCCATATTCAGACATTCAAAGAATTGACCGTTATTGCTTGCCCCATCGCCAAAGAAGCAAATCGTAACTTGATCGGCTGTCTCATCTCCCATCATTTCTCGTCGATACTTGCTCTGAAAAGCTGCCCCCGTCGCCACAGGAATTCCTTCAGCAACAAAGGCATAACCCCCTAATAATCGATGTTGAGCAGAGAACAAGTGCATTGAGCCTCCTCGTCCTTTACTACATCCGGTCTCTTTTCCAAACAATTCCGCCATCACCTCATGAGGAGGAACCCCACAACTGAGGGCATGAACGTGATCACGATAGGTGCTACAGACATAATCTTCGTCAGAACGTAAGGCTTTGATGATTCCGGTAGAAACGGCTTCTTGCCCATTGTATAGATGAACAAAACCAAACATCCTACCGCGATAGTACATTTCAGCACACTTGTCTTCAAACAAGCGTCCCAACATCATATCTTCATAGAGGATAAGACCTTCCTCCTTGGTTATCTTGACGGAAGCTTGGTTAAATTCTGGTACTGTTCTTTGAGAAACCATAAAATTTGAAAAATTACTACATTAACAAAACTAAGGACATTGGGTTAAGTTACATAAACCGCCATCCTTCACGGAGAACAAAAAATATTGACCCCAAAAATTATAAGCGTAGATGAGGTCTTTGTCTTGGCACTCCTAACCCTAAATATGGACTAGAAATCGATATTTTTAAGATCTTGCGTTGATTGATCGTTTATTCTATCGAAAGTTTCCAAAATTAAGATACATTAATTTAAGTTAAGGTTAGCAACAAATCTTGACCGAATCTTAGTCCTTCGGCTACTACCATTCCAACTTGATCAATAACTAATGAATTTATTCCAATTTTAGTATTCTTAGTCTACTATGGTGTTATTCAATCTGTTCTTTAAGTATCTTAAACTAGAGATACATCTTAATGTAAGCTATCTAGATAAAGATAGATTTATTATCATGACTCGGCTCTGAGGACATCAACCGTGCGCATTCCGCTCGACTACTACAGAATTCTGGGGGTGTTTCCCCAAGCAACAGATGAGCAGCTTAGTCAAGCTTATCAAGATCGCCGTTTGCAGTTACCCCGTCGGGAATATAGTGACATGGCGATCGCATCGCGTAAGCAATTGCTCACTCAAGCCTACGAAATTTTATCAAACTCAGAAAAAAGAGCCGCTCATGAACAATCATTTATAGAAAATACTTTATCGGATGAATTACCATCAACGTCAGTAGATGGATCAGACACAGAAGTTCCGACTAGGTTTCCTGTGGCCAAGCCCTCAACCCTCGACATTACCCCTGAACAATTGGTAGGGGCTTTAATGATTCTCCAAGAGTTGGGAGAATATGAACTGGTGATTAAGTTTGGCCAATCTTATCTGGAGACCCTTTCAACTTCTCTATCAGAACAAGCTCCCGAAAGTCTATTACAAAAGAAAACAGATGTTATCCTCACCATTGCTCTAGCCGCTTTTGAATTAAGCAGAGAACGATGGCAGCAAGAAGAATATGAGCAGGCAGGGATTGCTGGGGACAAGGGACTGAGTATACTTCAAGAAAATTGCTTATTTCCCTCGTTACAAGCTGAAATCATCAACGAAATCTATAAACTACGTCCTTACCGAATTCTTGAATTATTGGCTCAACCCCGAAACAATCGGGAAGACCGAGAGCAGGGAAAGGCATTACTTCAAGAAATGTTACAGGAAAGGCAGGGAATTGACGGTCAAGGAGATGACCGCTCAGGTCTTGATATTGATGATTTTTTACGATTTATTCAACAATTACGGACTTATCTAACCGCTTCTGAACAACAGGAACTTTTCTGTCGAGAAGCCCATCGTCCTTCCCCTGTCGCTGCCTATTTGGGAGTATATGCGTTAATTGGGCGTGGTTTTGCTGAGAAGCAACCTGTTTTTATTGTTGAAGCTCAAACCATTCTCGATGGTTTAGGAAAGCTTCAAGATGTCTCTTTAGAACAAGCCATTTGTGCCTTGCTTTTGGGAGAAACCCGAGAAGCGACCTTAGCATTAGAACGATGTCAAGATGAGGAAGTATTAGCCTTTATACGACAACAGTCCCAAGGTGCGCCTGACCTCTTACCTGGGTTGTGCTTATATGGAGAATATTGGTTACAAACAGAAGTATTTTCTCATTTTCGTAATTTAAAAGAGCGCGCTGATTCGTTAGAAAATTATTTTGCTGATGAAGCTGTTCAAACTTACTTAGAACAATTACCGATAGAAGCTCAAGGGACGATCCTTGAACAGAAACAAGAAGAAGTAACGATAGCTAGAAAAGTCTCTCAAAGCAATCAGGTGATTCAACATAAAAGGTCGGTTGCTCAGGGGCGTTACTCTAGAAAAGGCTACTCCCAATACCAAGAGCCTCAATTATTGGTCAGTGGCGGGGGTGGCATTCCTACCGTAGGTCATTCAGCTGCTATCCCCATGGACTCCTATCGTCGTAATTTGCGAGAAAATTCTTCAAGACGAGGGACTAGGAACAGATCGAATGTCACAACGCCTTACCGTGATCCCCACCAGAAACCACAGACTCATCGGCAACTTACCCAATCTCCCACAACAAAAGAACCAGGAAAAGGGTCTCAACGGTTATCTCGACGGAGAAAACCCCAGAAAACGAAGTTTAAACCCAAACCTTGGTTTGTGCTGGTGTCGTGTTTGACCGTTTTAGGAATGGTAGGGTTGTCAGTCAAAGGAATTAAACATATAATGTCTCCCTTGGCGGCTTTGGAAGAGGATCAATTGGTGTTAGATCTCGGTCAACCGCCGATTGAAATTCCATCGACTGAGAGTCTGCTCAAGAATCAGTCAGGACAATTAACGCCTGAAGGGGCTAAGCAAGTTATTGAAACGTGGTTATCGAGTAAAGCTGATGCTTTTGGCTCAAATTATAAGGTTGAATCGTTAAATCAAATTTTAGCGGCTCCTTTGCTCAGTCTCTGGAAAAATAGAGCGGAAAATCTGAAAAAATACCAACATTATTGGCAATATAACCATGATGTCGCTATAAAATCTTTGAAAATCTCGAAAGATAATCCTAATCAAGCAACTGTTGACGCAAAAGTCAGGGAAGTGGCTGATTTTTACCAAAACGGTCAACGGAACGCCGGTCGCTCCTATGATGATCAATTACAGGTTCGTTATGAATTACTTCGAGATCAAGATCGTTGGCTTATTCGTTCACTCAAGCTGATTAACTAGAAAGTTGATTGAGATTTTTCCAATCAAGATCGGGTATAATTGGTGGGTTGAGAAATGATAGCTCAATATGCTTTAATAGATAAGGCCGATAATTATATTATTTATTGGCTGGTTTTTTGTCGTTAGCTAAACAAATAGGAGGTGTAAAAGTTAATCAATGACCCAAGTCGTCGTCGGTCAAAACGAACCCATTGAATCTGCCTTGCGTCGGTTTAAGCGGCAGGTTGCTAAAGCCGGAATCTACACGGATTATAAAAAACATCAATTCTTTGAAACGCCGCAAGAGAAACGGAAGCGTAAAGAAGCGACTCGTAGAAGACAGCGATCGCGTCGTCGTTAGAAATGAAACTTGTGAAGAAGCTATTCCTCAGTTAAGTAGGTTTTCTTGAAGTTATTGATATATCACGGAGAATTCGATGATATCCATAACCCCTCCTCAATGGGAGAGGGTTAATTTTTTTATGTCTAATATTTTTAGATTTCTTTGACAAACAGTAAGTAGATAGGCAAAATTAACTTTATGTTTGTAGTGAGTCCTTTAAGAATGCTGTGATAGGACTAAAGTCCTTACTACGAACTTTGGATAAAGCTCACAAGAAATAGACATTAAGCCAAGTAAGTTTTAACCGCCACTAATTTTAACCTTGTAGCCTAATTGGGAAAGAACACTCACTAATTTTTGGCGATGATCCCCTTGAATTTCGAGGGTATTATCTTTGATGGTTCCCCCACTACCGCATTGATTTTTTAATTGTTTTAATAATTTAGTCAAAGCTTCATGAGAATGCTTAAAACCAGTCATAACGGTCACAGTTTTGCCTTTTCGTCCTGATCGTGTAGCTTGTACCCGAATATTTTGTTGTTGGGGAGGTAGATCTTGAATTCCCCTTTCTAACGCCTCTGAGTTGGAGGATGAACCAAACTCTTGATAGGCGATGCGCTTAGAAGAAGACTGACGTTTAGAAGACATAAAAAAACCGCAATTTAACTGTATCTTGAACTTTGAACAAAACTTACTTACCTAAGGTAAATTTTTGGACGACTTCAGAATAGTTACTACAAGTCATCTCCTAACTCCTAACTCTTAACTCCTAACTCCTAACCCCTCACTCCTAACTCAGTTTACTTAGTTGCCTCTTCCAACCATACCGCAGGAAGTTGGCTAGGGCGATCGGGTAACGCCATTAACCCCATTTGTGCCAAACGAACCACATTAGCCAAAGAATCCACTAAAGTGGGATCAAAGCGAGTTTCTCGATAATCGTAACACTTCTCCAATGCTTCCCCTAAATCCAAGGCTTGGCGATCACCTCGTTGTTGGGTCAATTCCTGAAAGTAGGCGACTAACCCTAGAATTCGGGCTTCGATGGCAATGTCTTCCCCTTTTAACCCATTCGGTTTCCCACTACCATCCCAATGTTCTAAGTGATGACAAACAATTTCCTTAATTGCGCTTAATTCAGGCATCGTTCCCAGGAGTCGCGCCCCCAAATAGGAGCGATCGCGCCAAAATCCTAAACTTGCCTCATCTAACTGTTCTGGGGATTGGTTAAACACTTCAGTTGGGGCTTCTGCTAACCCGATACGATAGAGTAACCCAGCTAAGCGTAACCGTCTTAGCTTTAATGTGGGTAAGTCGAGGAGTTGTCCCAGAGTTTCCGACAAAGCGGCGACTTGAAGGGAGGCTAAAGGGTTATAGCGATCACGTTCATCGACTCGTTGCGCCATCCTTAAAAAGGCTTGTAACTTACTCGCTGCTAAGTTACGATTTACACGACGAGCTTGCCCTTCTAGGTCTACTAATTCCCTGGTTTGACGGTTTACTGTCACCAGTTGCTGTTGACTGGTTTGGAGATAATTAACGATACGAGAGACAACGCCTGTGAGATCAATAGAGACATCTTGGGGAGTGGTAGCAATTTCGGCTTGTTGTTGGCTTAAACTATCGGCTAATTCCCTGTTATAGGGACGCATCCTCTCGATTAGAATTTTCGCCGTTTTTTCAACCAGAGTCCGATCAAACGTCCATAGTCCATAAAATTTACGTTCGGTATCTACTTGGGGTTGAGTATCCGCGCGATATTCTTCGGGGGAGAGTTCATGACACAAGACCATCGAAGCATATCCTGGGGCGAGAATCACTAAATTCCACTCTTCGACTATCGGATCTTCTGTGTCCAAGTTAACCAGGGAAACATGATCTAATTGTCCCGTTTTATGGCTGGCAAAGCCACTATCAGGAACCGCCGCCACCACGATATGGCGAGAACATTGGGCGATATCCCAATAGCGATCAGCTTCTTGTAAGTACCATTTACCCTGTTGAAAGGTAACGAGAACGAGGGGACGTTGTTCTAAGGATTCGGGACAGGTTTGTAGGATATGATCTTCTAAGGCATGACAGAGGGCAACTAGGGTTGTTTTGAAGTAAACACCGAAACTTGAGGGAAGTTGACCATCAGGCAGGGCTGTTTTAAGTTGATTGAGGGTAGACTCCGATAACATTGGGGATAGGTTAACCTAAATTCTATATTATGCGCTTCGTTTAAGAGACTGGTGTTTAAACTAATAATTACTATAGCTTATAGCATTGATTAAAATAAATTTTCGTTGTTCCTATGTCTATTCTCTCTCAAATTTCTCTGAGCGATCGCTACTGGCTCAAAAATGCCCATATTCCCTTTTGCTTATTAGATCATAGCCAATTTACTCCTCATACTAGAGAAGGGTTATGGCGCGTTGATTTAGAAATTTCTCAGGGGAAAATTGTCTCAATTGTTCCTTCTGGTTCTACTATCATAGAAAATCCCTCGGTAGATTTAAAAAAGGGGATTGTTTTTCCTGGATTTGTTGATATTCATACACATTTAGATAAAGGTCATGTTTGGGAGCGATCGCCGAATTTAGAGGGGACTTTTGATACAGCATTAACTACTATTCAAAAAGATGCTCAACAGTTTTGGCAACCAGAAGATGTTTATCGTCGTATGGAGTTTGGTTTAAAGTGTAGTTATGCTCATGGGACAACAGCAATTAGAACGCATTTAGATTCTTTTGGTTCACAAGCTGATCTCGTTTTTGATGTGTTTAAAACTTTACAAACTCAATGGCAAGAGAAAATTATTCTTCAAGCGGTTTGTTTGGTTTCTTTAGATTATTTTTTGACAGATGAAGGGGTTAAATTAGCAGATAAAGTTGCTGATTATGGAGGCATTTTGGGTGGCGTTGCTTATATGAATCCCGATATTGATAGACAACTTGATCAGGTTTTCATATTGGCTAAAGAACGTAATTTAGACCTGGATTTTCATGTAGACGAAAATGGTGATCCTGATTCGATTTGTTTACAAAAAGTCGCTAAAACTGCTATTAAATATCAATTTAAAAATCAGATTATTTGTGGTCATTGTTGTAGTTTAGCAGTTCAACCTCCAGAAAGCGTTAATCAAACCATTGAGTTAGTTAAACAAGCAAATATTGGCATTGTTAGTCTACCGATGTGTAATCTTTATCTTCAGGATCGCACCCCTAAACAAACGCCTTATTGGCGCGGTGTTACTCAAGTCCATGAATTGAAAAAACAGGGAATTCCTGTTACATTTGCCAGTGATAATTGTCGAGATCCATTTTATGGATTTGGCGATCATGATGGGTTAGAAGTGTTGAAAGAATCGGTGAGAATTGCTCATTTAGATACCCCTTATAGTGATTGGTGTAGTAGTGTTACTAAAACCCCTGCAACCTTAATGGGACTGTCTAATTTAGGTCGAATTGCAGTCGGTTTAAGTGCAGATTTGATTTTATTTAAAGCTCGTTATTTTAGTGAATTATTATCACGTCCTCAAAGCGATCGCCTTGTTTTACGTCACGGAAAATCTATTGATACTACTTTACCCGATTATTCAGAATTAGATGATTTAATTTTGGTGAATAAGGAATAGGTAAATACGGTTTTAAAAATCAATTTACTATTATTTTATTGTTGATCAACTTCAATATAGAAAACTAATTAATTAATGAGTACCAAATCTAGAAAATTTGTTACAGTTAGCCTTGATAATAATCAGAAAATATTTTACCCAACGGATCAAAATAAAACACTTATCCTCGATGAAGGATTAGTTGATTTTAATGTTGCGTTTGATTTTAAACATAGAAATGAAGAGGAAGGAATTGATACGTTAGCTTGTTATCTTCGGATTATTGATAGTAAAGGAATAATTTGGGAAGCTGAAAATATTTTTACCCCAACTATTTTGCTGGAAAATATGGTCAATATTGAAGAAATTTCAATAATTAATTATTCTCGTATATCTGAGTCTTGGTTATGTGCTTTTGCAGAAAATACCATGATTACTGGTGTTAAAGATTTGCTAGATGATCGCATTTATCGGACTATTTATCTGGATAATGATCATATTTACAATCTTCAATTCAAGTATCAAGTTCCTAACTTTACCATCGCTTTTTTTGATCAATTTAAAGACTTAGGGATAAAAGAGTTAACTTGTCCCCAGTTTCTCATAAAACTATCGGGTTTATATGATGCGAATAGTGATGAAATTGAACCTTTTGTCTATTCTATTCAAGCTCAAAAATTAATGTTTATAAATACAGCTTATAAAACTGATTCAGGTTTTTGGGAAGATAACGAAATTCCTTTTCCTATAATCTTTAGAGAGTGTTTTTAAAATTAATCTTAAAATCATTTCAGGGTCTGGAGAGTGCAATAACTTACCTCAGTAACATGATTAAATTTTTAGATAAGTAGATAGGTGTCATTAAATATAAACTAGAAAAGTTTGCAGTCAAAGCTTTAGCCTTGATGATGACTAGCTTTCTTGTCTATCAAAGACTTACTATAAACTTAGGTTTATTTTTGCCGACTTACCTAATTAAACTCCCTATTTTTCTAATGGTTCAATGCGAATTAGTTGTCCATTAGAGTCATCCGTCAAAACATAAAGTAACCCATCTGGCCCTTGTTTGACATCCCGTACTCTTTGCTCAAATTTAATCGATTTTTGTCCTAAAATATTACCGGAATTATCTAAATCAATATGACGGACTGCTTGGTCTACCAAACCCCCCGCAAATAAGTCTCCGCGCCAATCATTAAACTGAGTACCATCATAAAAAGCTAACCCTGATGGAGCAATTGCTGGAGTCCATACTATTTTAGGGTCAATCATCCCAGGTTTAGAGCGTTCTGACGAAATTTCCCCTCCTGTATATTCACGACTGTGGGTAACGACTGGCCAACCATAGTTTTCTCCTACTTTGATTAAATTCAATTCATCCCCACCGCGAGAACCGTGTTCAGTTGACCACACCTGACCAGTTGCTTTATCAACCGTTAACCCCTGAATATTGCGGTGTCCATAACTCCAAATAGCATCATCAGCGTCTTTTCCCCCGACAAAAGGATTATCATCAGGGATGCTACCATCATCATTCAATCGGAGAATTTTACCCAAATTACTAGCAAGATTCTGCGCTTGTAGGCGAATAAGTTGGCCATCGAGTTTTAAGGGAGGATTTCCGCCATCTCCAATAGAAACAAGCATTGTCCCGTCCGAAAGCCAAACCAGACGAGAACCGAAATGTTGTCCCCCTGACTTGAGAGGAGAGACTTCAAAGATTACTTCTAAGTTTTGTAAAGCTTTTCCATCAAAGGTAGCACGAGCGATGCGTGTCTGGTTCGCTTGGGGGGTTCCGTGGGAATAGGTGAAATAAACAAGACGATTTTCAGCAAAATTTGGGTGTAATGACACCTCCATCAGTCCTCCCTGTCTCAAGGCTAAGACTTCAGGAACGCCTGTAATTTCCTTCGGTTCTAGTACCCCATTTTTAACTAAACGAAGTCTCCCTGGACGTTCTGTAATCAATATATCCCCATTCGGAAGCCAGTCCATACTCCACGGGTGTTCTAATCCTTGGACTACAGTAACTTGTTTAATATCTTCCTGGGAAGATGAAGCTTGAGACTGTTTTAATGGTTTGGTTGGGTCTAAATTTTGAGTAGAAGTTGTGGTTGAATCAGTTGGAGAAACATTAGAAGAGACTGGTATTTTCCCACATCCTCCCAATACTATTAAAATAGCGATTTTAATTCCAGTTAGGCAAAATTTAGTCACTGTCATTGAGGAATTAATAAACATAATGAGATTCTCAATCAACGATTAGTCATCAACTATTTTCAGCTTTATATATTTTAGATAAAGTTTGTTTAACATGGGGTATATTCTAAGGTGTTGTATATTTAAAACGCTTATGTAAAGTTGTGGTAAACTTGAAGAAGTTTATGCTGATTTTGATTACCCTAAAGAAATAAAGGATTGTGTCAGATATATGCCAGTCACAGATAATTATAATTTCTCTCAATATACTTACCAAGAAAATGAGCAAAGACTCTATCAAAAATGAAATGAGTATTTAACTCAATCTAAAAATCTCTTTTCTCAAAAGTAATTGACGATAATAGAAACGATGAAAGAAATCAGTATAAAATTCTAATCAATAAAAGTTAATTTAAGTCTTATTATGACTATTGGTATTTGGATTTTAGGTAATCAATTATGGCTGCAACAAGCAGCATTAGCTACCTGCAAACAGCAAAAAGAACAAACTCCGATTATTTTAATCGAATCTCATTTTTATAGCCAACAAAGACTTTATCATTATCAAAAGTTGGTGTTAGTTTGGTCAGCAATGCGTCATTTTGCAGAAGAATTACAGGCTAATCAATGGCCAGTTACTTATGAAATTGCTGATGATTTTGAAACCCCTTTAAATCATTGGATTAAATCAAATAAAATCACTGAAGTTAGGGTTATGACTCCAACAGATCGACCCTTTAGTTTATTAATTAAAAATTTACAATTAGCCTGTCCTATTACTTTTGTTCCTAATAATCATTTTTTGTGGAGTTCGCAAGAATTCAAAGAATGGACAAACAGTCGTAAACGTCTTTTAATGGAGGACTTTTATCGAGAAGGGAGAAAACGATTTAATATTTTAATGAAGGATAAAAAACCCGTAGGAGGACAATGGAATTTTGATAAATATAACCGTAAACCTCCCAAACAAAAATTAAAAACTCCTCCCGTATTATGGTTTGAACCTGATCAAATTACCCAAACTGTGATTGATGAAATTAAACAAAAAAAATTGCCAGGTCACGGAAGTTTAGAACCTTTTCGTTGGGGAGTCACACGAGGAAATGGGTTAGCTGTACTAGACCATTTTATTAATCATTGTTTAGACAATTTTGGACCATATCAAGATGCCATGATAACAGGAGAAAAAACCCTGTGGCATAGTCTGATTTCTCCCTATCTTAATTTAGGATTGCTGACCCCAATAGAAGTCATTAAAGCTGTTGAAAAAGCTTATCATGATAAATCTTTACCATTAAATAGTATAGAAGGATTAATTCGTCAGGTGTTAGGATGGCGAGAATATATGCACGGAATTTATCATTATCAAGATGATGATTATGCTCAAAATAATTGGTTTTATCATACTGAACCACTGCCCCAATTTTATTGGGATAGTTCAAAAACTAATATGAATTGTTTATCCCAAGTGTTACAACAAGTAGAAGAAACTGGTTATGGTCATCATATTCAAAGATTGATGGTGTTAAGCAATTTCGCTCTTATTTTTGGGGTTAATCCTTCAGAAATTGAAAATTGGTTTCACTGTGCTTTTATTGATGCTTATGATTGGGTAATGGTAACTAATGTAATTGGAATGGGACAATTTGCCGATGGGGGAATACTCGCTTCTAAACCCTATGCTTCTTCAGCCAATTATATTAATAAAATGAGCGATTATTGTTCTAATTGTGTTTATAATCACCGTAAACGAACAGGAGAAAATGCTTGTCCTTTTAACTTTTTATATTGGAATTTTTTATTCCGTCATCAACAACAACTCAAATCTCTTGGACGCATGAATCTTGTTTTATCCCATCTCTCTCGTATGGAAGAACAAGAATTAAATGAAATCCAAAATTTAGCAGAGGAATGGCGAAAAAAAGTTAGGTCTTAATTTTGATAAATAAATTAAATTAAGAAAATAAACCTAGTTAATCCGAACATTCAATTATTATTAATGTAGAAGTTAAACCTTTTAAATTTGAAAAAATAATTAATGCCCTTGCCAACGCTTCAGGGGAACACAATCAATATCTAATTGATCTAAGGTTCGAGCTACCACAAAATCGACTAAATCCTCAATAGTTTGGGGATTATGATACCAAGCGGGAATGGCTGGAACTACTCTCACCCCAACTTCAGCTAACGTTGTCAAATTGCGTAGATGAATCAAACTCAAAGGGGTTTCACGAGGAACAATTACCAAAGGACGACCCTCTTTAATTTGGACATCGGCCGCTCGTTCGAGTAAATCTGAACTTAACCCCGTGGCTAATTTGGCTACCGTACTCATACTACAGGGTAAAATCACCATCCCCAAGGTCCGAAAAGAGCCACTAGCAATAGTTGCTCCCACATCCCCCCAACGATGACATTGAAGTTTTCCTTTTGTGGAAACTCCTGCTTGTTCGCGCCAAAATTGGGATTGTTCTTCTGGTTCAGGGGGCATTCTGATTCCTTGTTCCGCTTGCCACACCATGTAGGTTGCTTTTGAGGCGACCACTTCAACGACAGCGTCTGCTTCGAGGAGAAACTTCAAGGCACGAACGGCATAAATTAACCCCGATGCGCCACTAATGCCTAAAATTAACGGTTTTGTCATTACACTCATTTAAACCCTATTAAATCATTAATCTATAGGTGTCAACTCCCATTAACCTCTATATTTGTCGTACCATTAACTATTAACTATTAACTATTAACTATTAAATCAGTCCTTCAAGTTCAAGTTCTTCGATCATTTGTAGTCCTCTAGGATCACCAACCTTGAGTAGCGCACTTCTAGCATCGTCTTTAACCCCTAAATCTTCATCTTCAGCCAACGCTTCAATCAAAGCATCGATCGCCGTCGCATAAACTACATTAGAAGGCATTTCTCGACACAATTGACCGATTGACCAGGCACAGTTACTACGAACCGCAGCGACAGAATCCCGTCTTAGCCCTTCAATTAAAGGGGCGATAGTAGCCACAACGTCTTCATATTCGAGTTTAGCGATTTGAGCTAAACTACTGGCTGCCCACAGACGTACTGCCGAAATATCGGTTCTGAGGGCATGAATGAGAGGAGTTAACGCACGGCGATCGCCCCCATTTCCTAATGCCCAAACAATTCCTTTACGGACATAGCCGTTCCAGTCTTTGGCTAATAACTCAATTAACGCCCCCACCACATCAGGGCTAGTATTTTTCCCCAAGGCGTAGGCCGCACTGACTCGTACTAGGGGACAAACGTCATCTAATAAATCAATGAGAGGAGCGATCGCCCGCTGATCCTGTAGTTCACAAAATACCCGTGCTGCTAACATTCGTTGTGATGGGTCTTGATCCGTTAGCAAGGGTAACATCACCTCTGGATCAGGAGGTGATTCATCAGAACCAGCAGAGTCTAAGTAATCCAATGGGTCATCAAATTGATCCGCCGTCTCAATTACGCTGAGGTCGTCGTCGTGCATAGTTGTTAGGATAGGCCATTCTCAACCATTTAACCAGGTTTTCGCCGTCTTGTCCTGTTCAAAAATCGAAGTAATGAATTAAGGTTGAGTCCTTAACCCCGAGATATTTCTTTCATAAAGGCTAATCCACTATACAGTTGAAAGGCTGCATCCCAAGGAGTATCTTCTCTACGGAGTAAGTCTACATGGGGAGGAATGGACTTAAGGAATTCTTGAAAATTGATAGCTGATTCTCCAAAAGGGGTAAATTCTGACCAAACTTGACGATTCGGCAATTGCTGGTTAATAAAGTTTATTAGATGAACCCAACTATGATGGGCTGTTCCTCTCCCGTCAGTAACTTGCTGGGTGTCACAAAAGGACATTCCCTCTAAAAAATGATAGGTCTGGTCACAAAATCGAATAATGCTCTTCTGTTTTGGTAAATGGAGATCACAAAATTTAGCATAGTCGAGGGTTTCGGTTTTGCGTTGCAATTTTCTCCGTAACCCCATCTCGACACATTCTTCAAACATCGGAAGCATTCCTTCTACTCGTTGACTTACATCAGACCAATGGAATGTTAAGATATCTTTCTGACTTTTTTGGGGTTGATAAACCACAGTGACTTGAGGAGTCACCGACTCGATATACAGCACTCGATGGACTGTCAAGGTGGTAATATCTCTGAGTAATCCCGTAAAACAGGGAATATCTGCTTTTTGGAGTTGTTGAGCATAAAAACGCAGTTTTCCCATGGCTCCGGTGCGATATAATCGCCAAGACCGACTGGGTAATTGTAGACGGGCTGTGTAGGGGTCAATTTCCATAATTTTCCCAAGTTTCTGAGCCGCTGCTTGCTTTAATTCCTGGGGAATCGCTTCTAGAATTAATAGTCCTAATTCCTGACTGTCCTGAGCTTCCATCGCCTCGGCTAAGATCTGTTGACGTTCACTATCTTCTTGTTGTCTAATTCGTTTGATTCCCTGGCGTATTTGGGCTATCAGTTTAGGATTTATGGCTTGAGGTAATAATTTATGGTAGTTTTCTTTGGCTAAGGTTAACTGACCTTCTAGCTCCTGTATACGGGCTGTATAAAATGTAATCCAAGGGTTATCGGGTTCATTTTGCCCTAATTGTTGGAGCAGTTGGTGCGCCATAGAATAATCTTGACGGTTGATAGCTTCAGTAATTGGCTCAAGCATAGAAATCTAGGGGCTTCCAAGTAAAAAATAATTTCTTCTCTTATAGTTCCCCTAGGGACTAAAATTTCTTTCAACAGCAGCAGTCGTTAAGGATAAGGCAACAATGGGAGCCGTTATAGCGCGGAGAATGCGACGACCTAGGGTAACGGGTTGAAATCCAGAGGCGATCGCTTTTTCCACTTCTTGATCAGTCCATCCCCCTTCACATCCGGTAGCTATAACAATAGATTTTTGAGGGGAATTAGCCAAGTAAGCTGATAAATGACTTGCTTCTTTACGGGTAACACAAATATAGTGATCAGTAGTGGTTTTGTTTACAGTTATTAAAATTTGATCAAACGGAAGGGGTTCGATGATCGTGGGGACAATTTGACGTTCCGACTGTTCTGCTGCTTCGGTAGCAATTTTACGCCATCTTTCAAGTTTATGAGGACTGGGTTTAAGTAGGGTACGTTGACTAATGGTTGGCATTAAGGTCGTTACTCCTAACTCAGTACAGCAACGGACGATTTCATCAAAACCATTCCCTTTAGGAAGGGCAACAATTAAAGTAATCGCAATGGGGAGTTCTGTCGATTCTTTTAAACTTTCTAAAATTTGGGCTGAATTCCCTGTTAATTGGGCTAGATAGGATTGACCTTGACCGTCCATCGCCACAAAGCGATCGCCTTCTTTTAATCGCAAAACTCGCTTTAAATAATGTTGTTGCTCAGGGGTTAACCTTACCCGTTGGTCAATACTTTTAACGGATTCAATAACTAATCTATATACCAAGTCTACTCAACTCTATGGCCAGTTCAAGTGAACTAAAATTTTGGCTAGGGGATTTTATCCCTATTCGGCTCCTAAATTACACATCACTAAGATAGATTGTCAATCTATCTTGACACTTTTTAACATTAGTGTTACATTTATTTACATAGAGCAGTAAACAAAGTCTTAATTGCCAGGGGTCTTGTTTGCCAGCTAAAATCGTGTGATTTCCGTATCTCTCATTGAATTAAGTTCTCCTAGATAACCTCGGTGGCGTGCCGAGGTTTTTTATTTTTTAAAAGAATGTCGTTCAATGAAAGACCGTTTAGCTTTACTCATGCAAAAAACATATAGTGTATATCATAAAGAAAAAAAAATAATAAACTTAATGTTTTTTTAATTATTGATTAAAATAAATTAACTTTATCAAAAAAATATAAAAAAATATAATTATTGTTCCTTGCAATTTTTAACAAAGGTGTTATATTTTAAACAAATCTATTCAAACCTTAACAAACTTACTCAAACCATAACCAAGTCTTATGAAAGTCGTAATATTAGCAGGTGGGTTAGGGACGCGCTTAGCACCTGAAACGGAAACCATCCCAAAACCAATGGTAGAAATTGGGGGTCGTCCCATTCTTTGGCATATCATGATGCACTATTACCAATATGGATTTTCAGACTTCGTCATTGCCCTTGGCTATAAAGGGGAAGTGATCAAAAAGTATATGGTTGACTACTGCCACTTAGAAGGGAACATCACAGTAGACTTTCAATCTAAGACAGTTGCCAAAGATAAAAGCGATCAACCTAATTGGAAAGTGCAATTGGTGGAAACAGGACTTTCAACAAATACAGGGGGTCGAATCAAACGAATTTCACCTTATATAGGTAATGAACCCTTTTTATTAACCTGGGGAGATGGGGTGTCAAATGTCAATCTTCACGAGCTAATAGCCTTTCATCGCGCCCATGGAAAACTAGCCACCCTAACCGCTGTTCGTCCTCCGGCTCGCTTTGGTCACTTAGAATTAGAAGGGCATAAAATTACCAACTTTGCTGAGAAGCTTCAATCAAAAGAAGGGTGGATTAACGGAGCCTTTTTTGTTTTAGAACCCGATGTTTTTAACTACATCGCTGGAGATAATACTCTGTTTGAAAAAGAACCATTAGAAACCTTAGCTCAAGAGGGTGAACTAATGGCTTATTATCATGAATCATTCTGGCAATGTATGGACACTGTTAAGGATAAAAAGAAACTAGAAGAACTCTGGGCATCTGGAAACGCTCCCTGGAAAACTTGGGAGGAGAAACAGAAATTGTTGCATTATTCTGCTCCCAAAATGGCTGAAAAGTCGAAATTATTAGTGAATTAAGCTTTAGTTTGTATGCTGCCGAAGCACGGTGTAGCAGTCCATTTTCTCACTGAGAAACTTTTTGTAAATAAAACATTAAGTTGATTTTGGTAGTCAACTCTTTAGGATTGATTTCTAAAGGCTAAAGCCTTTACTAAGAGCGTACCTATCATTTTAATATTTATTTGACAAACAATCTCTGATGATCTAGTTAGAAACCACAGCAAAATAGTGATTGAGGCTCTTAATGTGTCTGAAATTTTTGGTTAAAAAAAGCTCATGAAAGTATTAGTAACTGGACATAAAGGATATATTGGAACGGTTTTAGTTCCGATGTTGTTAGCAAAAGGATATCAAGTTTTTGGAATTGATACTGATCTATTTGAACAATGTACCTTTGGTGATGGACTCCCTGAGATTCCTGATATTAGAAAAGATGTTCGAGATGTTGAAGCTTCTGATCTTGAAGGTTGTGAAGCAGTTTTGCACTTAGCAGGATTATCCAATGATCCTCTAGGAAACTTAAATCCTGACTTAACCTATGCCATCAATCATCAAGCATCCGTTAAGTTAGCAAAATTGTGTAAGGAAGTTGGAATCACCCGCTATATTTTCTCCTCTTCTTGTAGTAATTATGGAGCAGGAGGAACTGACTGGCTAACCGAAGAATCTCCCTTTAATCCAGTTACTCCTTACGGGATGTCTAAAGTGCGTGTGGAACAAGAAGTTTCCCAACTTGCAGACGATAACTTTAGCCCTACTTTTTTACGCAATGCAACAGCTTATGGCGTGTCCCCTCGCCTACGGTTTGATTTAGTTCTCAATAATTTAGTCGCTTGGGCATTTACGACAGGTCGCATCTATATCAAAAGTGATGGAACTCCTTGGCGGCCAATCGTTCATATTGAGGACATCTCTCGTGCCTTTATTGCTGTATTAGAAGCCCCTCGTGAATTGGTTCATAATCAATCTTTTAATGTGGGGCGTAATGAAGACAACTATCAGATTCGGCAACTTGCTGAGATCGTGGGAGAAGTTGTTCCCAATTGTCAAATTGAATATGCAAAAGATGGGGGACCCGACAAGCGTTGTTATCGAGTTGATTGCAGTAAAATAACTGAAGTTTTGCCCGAATTTAAACCCCAATGGAATGCAAAAAAAGGGGCCAAAGAACTCTACGATGTCTATCAAAAAGTTGGATTGACGTTGGAAGAGTTTGAAGGGGAAAAGTATCAACGCATTGCTCACATTAAATACTTGATTAATGGTCAGCGATTAGACACAAATTTACGTTGGTTAGTCTAGTACCAATTTAGCCTTAGTTCTCAACATAATGACTCATCCGACTCCGTCTTGTCTTTCCTGTGCTTGTTCTCAGTTAACTCCGATCATTTCCTTTGGAGATACCCCGTTAGCGGATCGTCTTTTAACTCAAGAACAACTTGATAAACCAGAATACACAGCCCCGTTAGATTTAGCATTTTGTCCAGAATGTAAACTGGTACAAATCACCGAAAAGGTTTCACCAGAAATCCTATTTTGTGAGGATTATCCTTACTTTTCCTCTGTTTCACCCTCATTACTCAAACACTTTGGTGATAGTGCTAAAGCGTTAATAAAATTGAGAAAACTTGATAGTAATAGTCTGGTGATTGAAGCAGCAAGTAATGATGGGTATATGCTCAAAAACTTCACAGAAGAAGGTATCCCTGTATTAGGAATTGATCCAGCTTCAGGGCCTGTTGAAGCTGCTCAAAAAGCAGGAATTCCTACAATGTGTACCTTTTTTACTCAAGTATTAGCCCAAAAACTAAAAGCAGAAGGAAAGCAAGCCGATCTATTTTTAGGAAATAATGTACTTGCTCACGTTCCAGATCTTAATGGGTTTGTCGAAGGAATTTCTATCCTTTTAAAAGAAACAGGGATGGCGGTAATAGAAGCTCCCTATGTAGTAGATTTAGTAGATAAGTGTGAATTTGACACCATTTATCATCAACATTTGTGCTACTTTTCTATTACTGCTTTAGATAAATTATTCCGACGACATTCTTTGTATTTGAATGATGTTCAACGCACACAAATACATGGAGGATCATTACGTCTATTTATTGAACCAAAAGAGAACGTAAAAGACTCAGTTAAATCTCTTCTAGAGATGGAAGTTGAACGGAAAATTGATCAAGTAGATTATTACTATCAATTTGCTGAAAGAGTCCATCAAATCAAAAAAGATTTACGAGGAATTTTAGAAGATTTAAAAAAACAAGGTAAGAAGATTGCGGGTTATGGGGCAGCAGCTAAAGCAACAACCATGCTCAGTTATGTAGGAATTGATCAGCAAATCTTAGACTATATTGTTGATCTTAATCCCTTTAAACAAGGTCGTTATATGGGAGGCAATCATATCCCTATTTTACCTCCCTCTAAGCTATTAGAAGATAAGCCTGATTATGTTTTAATTCTTGCTTGGAATTTTTCCGAAGAAATCATTAAGCAACAAAAGGCGTATCAAGAACAAGGGGGGAAATTTATTATCCCTATTCCCGAACCCAAGATCATTTGAATTTCAGAATAATAAGACCGCATTTCAAGGAATTAATTAATCATGCCATTAGCAAATTTATCTTCAGAATTACAGCCTATAACCCGAACTGTGGAACACACTTGCCCTAGTTGTGGTTATCAAGAACTTCAGGTATTTTATGAAGTCGAAAACGTACCCGTTCACAGTTGTTTGATGATGTCTACAAAAGAAGAAGCTATCAATTTTCCCTGTGGAGATGTTAGCTTAGGATTCTGTGAAAAATGTGGGTTTATTACCAATATTGACTTTGATGCTAAGTGGTCAGCTTATGCACCTAACTATGAAGATCAACAAAGTTTTTCGCCGACTTTTAATCAGTTTGCCTTAAATCTTGCCAAAGGATTAATCGAAAAATATGATTTACAAGAAAAAAACATTGTCGAAATTGGCTGTAGCAAAGGAGATTTTTTAGTTCTTTTATGTGAATTAGCAAACAACTCTGGAACAGGAATTGACCCTAGTGCTGTAGTAGGAAGAATTGAGAGTGAGGCAACAGAACGCATTACTTTTATTCAAGATTACTATTCAGAGAAATATGCTGATCATTATGGTGATTTAATTTGTTGTCGCCATACTCTAGAACATATTCATCTCACAGCAGACTTAGTAAATACAGTACGACGTTCTATTGGGGATCGCCTTAATACGGCAGTCTTTTTTGAAATTCCCGATATGGGACGAGTCTTAAAGGAGTTGGCTTTTGAGGATATTTACTATGAACACTGTTCCTATTTTACCCCAGGAACTTTAGCACGTTTATTCCGTTTGTGTGGCTTTGAGGTTCAAGATTTATCTTTAGCTTATGGGGATCAATATTTGTTAATTGAAGCTAACCCTGTTATCACTCCTAGTCAAAAAATTCATCCCCTAGAAGAAACCCCCGAACAAGTCAAAAAAGATGTTGACTATTTTGCCAGTCATATTCAGAAAAAATTACAGCACTGGCAAGACTATTTAGCCAATATTAAAGCAACCAATAAAAAAGTTGTGGTTTGGGGATCAGGATCTAAATGTGTGGCATTTTTAACGACTTTGGGAATGAAAGATCAAATTGAATACATCGTTGATATTAATCCCCATCGTCACGGCAAATTTATTCCAGGAGTTGGAAAAGAAATTATGTCCCCTGAATTTCTCAAAGAATACCAACCGGATGAAGTAATTGTGATGAATGCCATCTACTGTCAAGAAATAGGACAAATGCTACAAAAGATGGGCGTTGATACTAAAATTGTCCATTTATAAAATTAGGAAATATCATGAAAAACTATCAATATCATATTGCTTTTAGTCGCATCTTTGACTTGAATAAATTTGATGAAGAGGCAAAAGCGAAAAAACGGCCTAGACATACCATGTCTTTGTTGAGTCAAAAGCTTCAGGCGATCGTTTATGAACCAGGAGGTCGTCTTCTGTCTTTAAGCGATAAAATCTTACCTAAAATTACAGGGGCAAGTAATCCCGATCATTTTGCCCTAGGTCGTTTTCTAGGACAGACTTTAACCGAGAATGATGTTGTTTTTTCTATTGGAGAAGACTCAGGATTTCCCATTGCCATTCATCGTCAAGAAAATGGACCTAAAAATGTTGTTTTTGTTCATAACCCTGATCGGTTGCGTGGTCGTCTTACCTTGAAGCTGTTTAACTTAGGGCAGCGAGTTGATTTATTTATGACAAATACAGCAATTAAAGCTGATTTTCTGCGAGATTATCTCAACTTGCCACCCGAAAAAGTATTTTTGGTCACCGAACAAACCGACACCCACTTCTTTACCCCTGGGCCTCAATCTCCTGAGAAAACCCGTCCTATCATTGGTAGTGGCGGCCTCGAACAACGGGACTATAAAACTCTCGCTACAGCGATCAAACCCTTAGACGTTGATGTTAAAGTCTGTGCTGTTTCTCCCAATGCAACAGCGATGAAAGATACCTTCCCAGAGGTTCTCCCCAAAAATATGTCAGTAGGATATTATGATTGGCCAGATTTAGTGCAGTTGTATCGAGACTCTGATGTAGTCGTGATTAGTCTGAAAAATCATAATTATCAAGCAGGACTGACTACGTTGTTTGAGTCTTTAGCTTGTCAACGGCCGGTTGTTATGACCCGAACCCCTGGACTGGTGGGAGACTTTGCTGATGCAGGGTTGATCACAGCAGTTAAAGCTGGTGATCCCCAAGCAATGCGATCTGCTATTTTAGACCTCTTAAATAACCCGAAAAAGGCACAAGCTATGGCACAAAAAGGTTATGAAACGGTATCAAAATACTATACAAGTGAACGATATGTGGAGACGATTGCCGAACAAGTAATGAATTGTATGCACTGAAATTTATATTTTTTGCCGTTAAAGGGGCAAAAATTTAGCCTAGTTTATCCTGTCACCGACATCACAACCCGTCCTTTAATTTCTTGACCCCACCAGGGAGTATTCATTCCCAAACAATGAAGGTTAGATGGGTTGACCGTCCAGGGTTTTTGAGGGTCAAACAGAATTAATTCTACGGGATGTCCCACCTTTAACGGGGTGACTGGTTGACCTAAACATCGTTGGGGGTTACTACTTAACGCTTTCCACAACTGTAGGGGAGTCCATTCCCCACTAACCACTAAATTTTTCCATAATAAGGGTAAGGCTAATTCCAACCCGATCGCCCCTGGGGGACTTTCTGCAAAGGGAACGGTTTTTTCCTCATAGGTAAAGGATCGATGATTAATAGCGATCGCATCAATAATTCCTTGTCTAACTCCATCCTTTAACGCTTGACGGTCTTCTGTATTGCCTAACGGAGGTTCTAAGCGTAAATTGGGGTCATAACTAGCGATATCTTGAGTATCTAATAATAAGTGCATCCAAGAGGTACTCGCCGTTACCGGTATTCCCCTCGCTTTCCCCCACGCGACTAATTCTACTCCCCGATGGGTAGAAATTCCCATCAGATGAACGGGGGTTTGAATAGCGGCTACCATCTCTAAAATAGCTGCAATAGCCGTTGCTTCTGTTATTCCAGGGTTTCCAGGGAGTCCATAATGGATGGATAAGGGGCCTTCACGCATCACCCCATTTCCTTTCAGGGACGGATATTCAGGAACCAAGGCTACCGGTTTGCCTAGGGGTTTAAGATATTCTAATAGTCGCCGTAATAACCCTAAATTTTCTATTCCCCGTCCATCAGTAAATCCTATCACTCCCCCAGTGGCTAATTCTGCTAATTCTGTCATCTGGTTTCCTTGGCCTCCTACTGTTAGCGTTCCCCAAAACTGAAACTGAGGAGATGGTTGCAGGGTTTGGGCTTTTTGTTGTAGAAAAGATAGGGTTCCTAACGTATCGATCGCAGGGACTGTCTGGGGTAAGATAGCCAAACGGGTAAACCCTCCGGCGATCGCCGAAGCAGCAAGGGAGGCTAACGTTTCTCGGTCTTCAAACCCAGGTTCTCCACTATAACTGTAAAGATCAACTAAACCTGTCCCTAAAATTAATCCTTGTCCTTCAATAATCGTTGTATTTGGCGTTAAGGAGTCAATATGGGAGTCAATGGCTTGAAGTTTTCCGTCGGTTAGCCAAACATCGGTGATAGTATCGGTATTAGCGACAGGGTCTAAGACTCGAACTTTTCGGAAGAGAGTAGAGATAGTCAAAATGAAGTCACAAGTCACAAGTCGGAAGTTGGAAGTGGTTTGACTTTCTCATCATCAAAAACCTCAACCGTTGCCAATCATATCAAGTTTTTTAATAAAATTCGATACCATGTTTTTCTGCCAGCTCGAAATCAGGTCGATAGAAGTCAGTCAATTTTCCTAACTGTTTTGAAGATAACTCAATTTTGCTCGACTCACTAGGGTTTAGACGTGTTTTGGAAAACCCAGAAATCCATTCACTATTATATCCCTTATCTGATAAAGCTTTTTGTATCTTGACTTCATCCATCGGGAGTATGGTGATATTTTGGATCGCACTAAGAAAAACTGATTGAGGTCTAAAATGCCAATCAGGGAGTCGCGTGTGATATAAGTAGTCAATTAAGTCATCAACATAACTTGAGCCATTAAGAGGTTTTCTTAGTCTTCTTTCGATTTCTTCTCGATAGCCTTGTCTGGTAATAATCATATTATGAGCGGAAACAAATCTTTTGATTGGATCACGCATAACAGAGAACACGAAGCTATTGCGAATGGTAAGAAAACCCTCAACCATATTTCGAGTTTTTGCTTTAACAGAATTGTTTAAAACAGATGTCTTAATTTGCCTGAAGTCACTACTTTCATCGATTTTACCCATATCCTTGAGCATAAGGTATTGTAACGATGTTGAGGCGCATTTTGGTAAGTTAATAAAGATTATTTTGTTTTTTTCGTCAAAAGTTGACTCACGATAAATATATCGAAGGCTAAAAGTTAAATTAATACAATTCTGAGTAAAGAGTTTTGGATTATACATTTTCAATAGTTAAACCTCTAATTTTTTAGATTTTTCCATTCCAGGTTTGATGGCTAGAAACTAATTCTTTAATTATATTACGTTTCTAAATACACTTTAGCTTAACTTTGCTTTCTTGAATATTTGCTGAGAATTTAATTTTAATCCTGACAATAAATCATCTTCTAAACTATCATTATCTTGTTTTGTTTTAGGAGGAGAGTCGGGATAAAAAACTGTTATTTTTTTGACTTGAGTATCAATTAACCAAACCCGATCAACCCCAGCTTTTAAATAAGCTTCTGATTTTTGACTGAGATCACTAAATGATTGATCAGGAGAAATAATTTCGATGACTAATTCAGGGGGAATAGGACAAGCATCATCCTCTAGTTCAATGTTTCCCAATTTTTCAAAAGAAATATATAATAAATCAGGAATAGGACACCAGTCTTTTCCCTCTCTTTTTAAACGAATACACCACTCTACCCCAACTTCTCCCTTACCTTGATTCCAAGTTTCGAGAAGTGATGATAAGGCTAATGTAACACGGGAATGAGATAATTTAGGTGACATTTTTTGAATGAGTTCTCCATCAAAGTATTCATAGTTTTCGTTAGCTAAAGGGGATGATAAAAATTCATCTAGAGTAAGTTTAGTTTGAGTTTGAGTTTGAGTTTGGGTTTCCATTAATTTTCAACTCCTAAGAGAAATTCAAAAAATAAGTAAATTATCATCAAAAATAAACGAAGGTCTGTAGTAAGCTATGAAAGAGATTTAAAGTATTACAGATGAGGGCTAAAGCCCCAACTACTAATGTTTATATTTTCCGTTCAATTATCAATTATCAACTATTAACTATTCACAGACTTTTAGTTTAGCCTTTTCTTGAGGACGAGTAACCAAATAATCCTCTAACCATTGACACCCTTTATCTAATAAGTTTTCTAAGCGAGTAAACTCTTCTTCTACTGGCCAAATTTTAACTGTACCATCCCTGGCTACTGTTATCAACTGTTGACTATTTTGACTAAATTGGAGTCCCCCAATAGACTGCTGATGTCCTTTCATTTTAGTATGAAGACGACCTTGAATGTCCCATAAGCGAACCGTCCCATCGGTTGAAGCAGTTGCTATTCTTTGACCATCGGGACTAAAACTTACACGAGAAATGGGAAAAAGATCGCTTTTTAAGGTTTCTAAAACATTGCCATTAAGATCCCATAATTTAGCGGTACTATCTTTAGAAGCTGTTAATAAATATTGACCATCAGGACTAAAAGTCAACCAATTAACCTGATCTTGATGCCCGACAAATTCCTGTTGCAAATTTCCGTCTAAGTCCCATAATTTAGCTGTCCCATCGGTTGAAGCAGTTGCTATTTTTTGACCATCCCGACTAAAACTAAGATGATAAATTGTTTCTGGATGGGCGGTAAATTTCTTAATTAACTTGGGAGACATTTCTTGAATATTCCATAGCCAAACTTCTCCTGAACGAGTGGCGATCGCTAGTAATTGTCCATCAGGACTAAAGGTGACTCCATAAACCCTCACGGAATTATCAAATAATTCTATTAATAATTTTCCTTGTAAATTCCATACCTTAACTCGACCATTATTATCAGCCGTTGCTATTTTTTGGCCATCCTGACTAAAATTTAAACTATTAATTCCACTATTATGGGCTTCAAAGTCTCGCAAACGTTGACCCTGTAAATTCAAAAGATAAACGTGACCATTTTCTGCCGCGATCACTAATAATTGACGGTCAGGAAAGACACTAACCCCTGTAACATAATTATCTATGGTCTGAAACCCATCAGTAATTGGAGACGTTATCTCCCACAGTTTCACTATCCCATCACTTGATGCGGTGGCTAAGCGTTGACCATTATCCGTAATAGCCACGTCATAAATGGGGTCTTGATGTCCCTGAAAAACCGCAACTTCTTCCCCTTGACTATTCCATACCCTAGCGGTTCCGTCACTTGATCCGGTCACTATCCATCGACCATCCTTGCTATAAGCGACATTTTTCACCAATTCCTGATGGCCTTTCAGGGTTAAGATTAAATTTCCTTGATTATCCCAAATTCTGACCGTTCCATCTTTGGCTGAGGCCGCTAACCGTTGACCATCAGGACTAAAACTGACGCTATAAAAGGAGTTAACATCGTCTTTCAAGGTTTTGAGAAGATTTCCTCGACTATCCCAAACCTTAACGGTTCCATCTCGTGAAGCAGTGGCGATCCGTTGCCCATCAGGACTAAATATCCCGTGATCGATCGATTTTTCATGACCTTTTAAAATAGCTAGTTGTCGTCCTTGGAGATCCCAAATTCTGGCGGTATCATCCCTAGAGGTGGTTATCAGACGTTGCCCATCGGGGCTAAAACTAACGCTATACACTGAGAACTCGTGACCTTTGAGGGTGACTAATTCTTTTCCTTCTAAAGTCCAAATTTTGGCGGTGTTATCTTGGGAAGCTGTGGCTATGTGTTGACCATCTGGGCTAAAGGCTACACGATATATATTTCCCTGATGACCTGTGATGACTGTTTGTTCTCGTCCTTGCCAGTCCCACAGACGGACGGTTCCATCACTCGATGCGGTGGCAATTAATTGTCCGTTGGGACTAAAACTCACACTATTAACGGCATCTTGATGATCGGTTAATTTATTTTTTTCGTGAATGCGATCGAGAATTTGTTCTAAGGCTAAAATCGGACTGGTGGCAGGATAATTTTCTAGTATTCGTTGATCTTTTACAATAGATTTTAATTTTTCACCTCCTTCCATTGCTGATAATAACCCTTCAATTTGTTCAAACTCAAATTGTCGTAATGCACTATCCCCAATTTGTTCTAATTGGGTTCCTTTTTGGGCTTCTTCTTGTTTTTGAATCGCTATTCTGGCTTGGGCAAAGGAAATAATTGCTCCCATTAATGAAAAGGCTAAAATGCCAATACCAAACCGTATCATTCTTTGGGCTTTATGATTAGCTTGAGTTAAAATTTCATTCGCTTTTTTTTCAGCAATTAAGTTAAGTTCTGCTTCCCGTTTATCTAGATTTTGACTAGCCGTTAAAAATTGATAATCAATATTACCTAAACTTTTATCCATTGCCCAACTTAGGGCATCTTTTAGGGCTTGACCTCGCAATAAACGGGAGGTATCTTCATAATTAGAATTAATCCAAGCGGTAATAGCTTCTGAATAAGGACGGATTCTTTCGAGTTCTTTACTAACCCAAGTTTGGTTAAAAACTTCTTGATAAATTTTGTTATAAACCACAAGTTTGCTGTCACGTTTTACGACTAAACCTGAAAGACGTAATTCTGTTTGTTCGGGACTATCATCCGCTTCAATAGCTCCATTTTTTAAAATTCTTTGATACAATCCTAGTAATTTACCAATTCTTTTTTCATTGCGAAGTAGGCGATCGCGAATAGTTTTTAAGTGAACGGGTTCATCTTGAGATTCCCAATTTTTAATGATAAATTTTTCGACGATATTAGCAATGGTTTCAGTTTCTTGATCTGAAGGAATAAAATCAATTTTTTTTAAAAGTAATTGACAGAGTTTTTGGGTTAAAAAAGGCTGTCCTCCTGTCCAATCTAAAACCGCCTTTAAAACTCTTTTTGGGGATTCTGTAATCGCAGTTAATCCAGGAACTAATGGGTTAACTTCTTCAATAGTAAATCCGGTTAATTCAATAGGTTGACCAATATTAAAAGGGGTTTGGGTTTTATCACGAATTAAATCTGAAGGGGTTGCTACTCCAAACAATGCAAAAACAATTCTTTCAAAGTTTGGATTTTCTGCCCGTTGATTGTAACAAAATCGAATTAAAGTAAAGAAATCATCCAGGGAAAAATTAAGACTGAGAACTTTATCAATTTCATCAATAAATATATAAATTTTTTCTCCTTTACAATGAACTAAAAGGACTTCTTCCAAGAAATGACTAAATTTTTGAACCCCCGATAAATCTTGTCGTTCTTTTAACCAAACTTTCAAGTTAACTTTCCCAGTTAAATTAAATCCTAAAAATAATTGGGTAATAATGCCGCTATACCATTGTTGTTGACTGATATCACTTCCTAAACTGGTAATATCTACTGAAGCACAACTCATTCCCTCTGCTTGAAGTTGGTGCATTGTGCGAACTCTCAGACTAGATTTTCCCATCTGGCGACAGTTAAAAATATAACAGAATTTTCCTAGTTTCAAGGCTTCTAATAAATCCTTATCTGCTTGACGTTCCCCATAAGTGGGATGATCAAAAGAAAGACTTCCACCAACTTTATAATTATGATTTTTTTGAACAGATACATTCATCTTTGAAATACAACCACGAATGGCTAACAGTAAAAATAATATTTCTATTGTAAATCATCACAGATAATTTACCAGACAACCCAAGAAAACTCTTCACAACTTTTATTAGGATTGCCTTGTGACTATCACTTAAAATAAAAAGGTATAATATCATGACTTAAATATAATTACTTAATCAAGTAACCTAATGGACTAAACAACTGAGAGATTATAGCATCTTCACAGAAAAGAAGGTAAACTGAGTTAGTTTGAAACTTCTCAGCAAGAGATTGCTGATCCCTGACTTCTTTTACTATGACATTAACAAAAGTTTCCTCAAAGTCCCGCCAAAAATATTCTCGTCCTCAACGCTGGTTTGAAAAAATCATGGCTTTAATAGTCTTGGTTAATTATGGATTTGTTGTTTTCGATTTAACCTATATTCCCTTGAGAGATTTTTGGTTACAAGGAAGAGTTCAATTATATATAAAAATCGGTACTTTTGAAAGAGAAATCCCCAAGCAACCTCTAAAAGTTTTACCTTTTAATTTAACAAAATATTATGATTGGGTGAAAGGAATTGAACCTTATCGAGATACAGAAAGTTACTTGAACACTGTCAACAAACTTAATAATGCAATCGATCAAACAATCAATCAACCAGGAGACCCAATTCAGGATCAAAGAATTGATAATCTTTTAGCTGAACTGCGTCAACAGAGCATAGAGATGATTGAACAAAATCCCTTCCAAATTGCCAATAAAACGGGAACTTTAGCCCGCATTAAAAATAAAATGAGACAACAGGTTTTTGGAAATCAAGATGCTTCAGCGAGAGAGGCTTTTGAAATATTTTGGAGTCGAGAAAACTGGAAAAAAAATGGGTTGAGAAATGAATTGAATTTTTTTGATAATCAAATAAAACCATTATTAGAAACCAACTATTTTCGTCCGGTGGGAGAAAATGGACAACCTGTTGATAATTTTGGCTTAATTGATTTTCCTTTTTTTCTCATCTTTTTTGTAGAGTTTATGGCCCGAACTTGGTATATTAGCCGTCGTCATACAGGGGTGAGTTGGTTTGATGCAATGTTGTGGCGTTGGTATGACATTTTTCTTTTAATTCCTGTACTTCGTTGGTTGAGAATTATTCCCTTAATTATTCGCTTGGATCAATCTAATTTAATTGATATGAAAGCAATTAAAAAACAAGCCAGTCAAGGATTTGTGGCTGGAATTGCCCAAGATATTACCGAAGTGGTGGTTATTCAAGTGATTAATCAAGTTCAATCATCTGTTCAAGAAGGCAGTATTCGTAACGCTTTAACAAGGACGAATACCCACACGTACATTGATGTTAACGATATCAATGAAACCGCAGAAATTGCCAAGCTAGTTGCTCATTTATTGATTGAAAAAGTGATCCCAGAAATTCGACCAGAAGCAGAAGCATTTATTGAATATAATCTTGAAAAAGCTTTGAGTCAGACTCCCGCCTATCATAACCTAGAAAATTTACCTGGATTTAAACCCCTACAAACTCAACTAACGGAAAACTTAGTTTCCCAACTTTATCAAGGATTATCCGAAGGACTAAAACAACTGTTAATCGAAGATCCTAGATTTGATGAACTCTTAGAAAAATTAGCCAACAAATTCACCAAAACAATGACCATAGAATTACAAGGAAAACAAAGTATTGACCAGATAGAAATGCTACTGAATGATTTATTAGAAGAAGTAAAAATTAATTATGTTGAGCGGCTTTCTGCTGAAGACGTAGAGAAAATCCTAGAACAGACTCGTGCCTTACGTCAAGAAGCGAAAACCAAAGAGTAACGAACCGATAGACTCTCAAAATTCCCCAAAATATCCCTAACACCACACCAGAAAACAACGAGGCTAAAAGTTTGCTAAACTGATAACTTAGGACAAATAATCCGTAATCGTAGTAACCCTTACTACCCTTCCCAATCACTGACGTTCAAAGGAAGTGGGCTAAAACCCGCTTTTTTTAGTGCCTAAGCAACAATGACTCACCCTCTGATCCCAAAAATTATCGAAATAGCGACCCCCATTGCCGAAAATCTCGGTCTAGAAGTGGTAGATATTGTTTTTCAGACAAACAAGCGTCCTCCTGTGTTGCGGGTTGATATTCGTAACCCCCAAGGAGACACCAGCTTAAATGATTGTGAGGGGGTAAGTCGGGGGTTAGAAATAGCACTTGATCAGTCCCAAGTCATTCCAGGTTCTTACGTCCTAGAGATATCTAGTCCAGGGATTTCTCGACAACTGAATAGTGATCGTGATTTTATGGCCTTTAAAGGATTTGCCGTCATCGTCAAAACCTATGCCCCCTACCTAGATCAAAAAGAATGGCGAGGGCGACTTCAAAAACGAGATGAGGAGACCGTTTACCTAAATCAGAAAGGACGGGCGATCGCCATCCCCCGTGACCTAATTGCCAAAGTTCAACTTGATGACCATCGTTAAATCAAAATTTATCCTATAGTCAAGGAGGTGCATAGCCATGTCCCTTGTCAGTTTACCTGGTCTGGCTAAGATGATCGATGAAATTAGCCAACGCCACAACTTACCAAAATCTGCGGTTCAAGAAGCTTTACGAGAAGCATTAATCAAAGGATATGAGCGTTATCGCCGTTCCCAAAGTCTTGATCGCCAGCAATTCCATGATGAATACTTCGATAACTTTGAAGTAGAACTCGACACCGAAGAAGAAGGATTTCGCATTCTTTCGACCAAAAAAATAGTTGAAGCCGTCGATAATACCGATCACCATATTTCCCTCAAAGAAGTCCAAGAAGTTGCTTCAGAAGCTCAATTAGGGGACGAAGTGGTGTTAGATGTCACCCCAAACCAAAAAGACTTTGGGCGCATGGCTGCGATTCAAACCAAACAAGTTCTCTTGCAAAAACTTCGGGATCAACAGCGCAAACTGATTCAAGAAGAATTTAACGACCTCGAAGGAACGGTGTTGAACGCTCGGGCTTTACGATTTGAACGCCAAGATGCGATCGTCGCGGTGCAAAGTGCCTTTGGACAACCCGAAGTTGAAGCCGTCTTACCTAAACGGGAACAGCTACCCAACGATAACTATCGCGCTAATTCAAGTTTCAAAGTCATTCTCAAAAAAGTGCGTGAAGGGTCCCATCGTGGCCCTCAGTTAATAGTATCCCGTTCAGCCGCCGGCTTAGTCGTGGATCTGTTTACAGTAGAAGTCCCCGAAATAGACGAAGAAATCGTGCGGATCGTCGCTATTTCTCGTGAAGCAAACCCCCCATCTCGCTATGTGGGGCCAAGAACCAAAATAGCTGTAGACACCCTAGAACGAGACGTAGACCCTGTCGGAGCTTGTATTGGAGCGAGGGGATCGCGGATTCAAGCGGTGGTTAACGAACTGCGGGGAGAAAAAATTGACGTGATTCGCTGGTCTCCAGATCCAGCCACCTATATCGCTAACGCCCTCAGTCCCGCCCGCGTCGATGAAGTCGTTCTCATCAACCCCGACGAACGTCATGCCCTAGTCTTAGTGGCCGAAGACCAATTAAGCTTGGCGATCGGAAAAGAAGGACAAAATGTCCGCTTAGCCGCCCGCTTAACCGGCTGGAAAATCGACATCAAAGATGGTGCCACCTATCAAGCAGAAGCCGATAAAGAACAACAACCCGCCGATGAGCCGGATCTTCCCAACTACGACGATGAGGAGGAAACAGACCTCTCATTAGACACCGAAGCTAACGAGAGTGAATAATTATTTTAGGAGTTATGCAGCCTAATTACCGACGTTGTATTAGTTGTCGCAAAGTAGCACCCAAACAAACATTTTGGCGTATTGTGAGAGTTCATCCATCTCGACAGGTACAATTAGATCAGGGAATGGGAAGATCTGCCTATATCTGTCCTCAAGAAAGTTGCTTACAAAACGCCAGCAAAAAAAATCGTTTGGCAAAAGTTCTTAGGGCTAATATCCCTGATAACATTTATCAAAGTTTATGGGAGCGTTGGGAGACAATGAACTCCCAATCGACTCCAGACAAATTTCCCAAACCTTAACATTTAGGTCATGGGTGATGATCTCAACGTCTTTGGTCGTTAGCATAGGAGTAAGATCATTTTTAAGATCATTATGATGACAGTTAGATGGAACTGATCAAATTCAGCGCTTACCCATTCATCAAAAGCCAGGGGTGTAAGCCATTAAACCAGCACAAACCTAGTCAGGGGGATAGTGGATGAACAACGCACAAAAAGTTAGAATTTACGATTTATCGAAAGAATTGAACCTAGAAAACAAAGATATCCTAGAAATTTGCTCACAGCTTAACATTCCGGTTAAGAGCCACAGTAGCACGATTAGTGAATCCGAAGCAGAACGAATTAAGGCCATGGCCACTAAATACGTGGCCAACCAAGCAACTAACCAGAAAAAGCCGCCCTCCCAAGGAAAAAAGAAACAACAAATATTAGCCATTCATCATAAACAAACCCGTAAGGAATCTTCTGCCGAAGCCCCAAGATCCCATCAAGGCTCGTCTCCAACCTTAGTGGCTCCCCCTCGGCCACCCGCTAAACCTAAACCCCCTCAAGCTCCCACAGCCCCCCAAGAATCCCCTCAAAAAGTGTCCAACAAAGGGGAGACAGTGGTGACTCCTCCTGAGAAACCCAAACCCCCTGAGAAGCCCAAACCCCCTGAAAAACCCGTAGCAAAATCGGAAACTCCCCCGGTTGAGGACACTCAAGAGTCTGAACCTACTCCCACCCTTCTAGCTCCCCCCCAACTGTCCAAACCTTCCGTTAAATCACCCAAGAAACCCTCTTCAGACAAATCAACAGCTAAACCTATTCCCAAACCTGAGCCAACCAGTAAAGTTGATCAAGTTGAGCAACCGAAAAAACCCTCGCTGGTGACTTCTCCAACATCAAAAACAGCTTCTGTTGAAACGTCGTCTACTAGCCAAAAAACCGCTAAAGTTAAAGCCAAACCAGATCTTCAGCGACCTCAAACTCCGAAACCTCCAAAAAAAGAAGAATCCCCCGAATTGGTCGCTCCCTCGGTCAAACCAGCCTCAGAAGAAATTGATGACTCTGATATAGAAGACGATACCCTCGAAACAGTCCTCAAACCAAAACCCACCCTAAAACGTCCGACGTCAGCGCGGCCTTCAAAACAGAAACAATGGGAAGAAGATGAGGAAGAACGGGAAACGAAGGCGAAAAACAAAGGGGCTGCTAAAGCTAAACGCCGCACTAAACGTCTTGATGAAGAAGATGAAGACTTTGAGGCAGCAATTGGGACAACGCCAGTTCCTGTATCGGTTAGCCTTTCCACCGCTCGTCCACCCAAACCCCAATCCCAGACGAAAGCCCCAGCGGCCACCAGCAAACCGAAAAAGCCCATGCCTAAACCCGATACGGGTGGGGGGACAGCACGTCCCAAAACAGAACGTCGTGAACGTCAAGAAGTTCCTGAGCGTCCTGAGATCATTACTCTCGATGCCAACTTAACCGTCAGAGACTTGGCTGAACGACTACAAATTCCTGAAACTGAAATCATTAAAAATCTCTTTTCTAAGGGAATTGCGGTTAATATTACCCAAACCCTCGATCTTGAAACCGCCCGACTGGTTACCGAAGAATTAGGGGTAATCGTAGATATACCCGAAGAAAAGGCGGCAGCGACCAAAGAAACCGAAATGCTTGATGAAGCAGATCTCGAAAATCTCGAGCGTCGTCCGCCTGTAGTTACCATTATGGGTCACGTTGATCACGGAAAAACAACGTTACTCGACTCGATCCGCAAAACTAAGGTCGCTCAAGGGGAAGCAGGAGGAATTACCCAGCACATCGGAGCTTACCATGTAGATCTTGAACACAACGGTAGCTCAGAACAAATTGTCTTCTTAGATACCCCCGGTCACGAAGCCTTTACCGCTATGCGGGCCCGAGGAGCTAGGGTGACAGATATTGCGATCCTGGTAGTGGCTGCTGATGATGGGGTTCAGCCTCAAACACGAGAAGCCATTAGTCATGCTCAAGCAGCAAAGGTTCCCTTGTTAGTGGCTATCAATAAAGTTGATAAACCCGAAGCTAACCCCGATCGCATTAAACAGGAATTGGCCGAATTAGGATTACTCTCTGAAGAGTGGGGGGGCGAAACCATTATGGTTCCCGTTAGTGCTCTCAAAGGCGATAACCTCGATACCCTCCTAGAGATGATTCTCCTAGTCTCGGAAGTAGAAGAATTGGTGGCTAACCCTGATCGCCTGGCTAAAGGAACAGTCATTGAAGCGAACCTTGATCGCACGAGAGGCCCTGTGGCTACCCTACTAATTCAAAATGGAACCCTACGGGTAGGAGATGCGATCGTTGCTGGCTCAGTCTTCGGGAAAATCCGTGCCATGATTGATGATCGCGGAGAAAAAGTGGAAGCCGCTTTTCCTTCCTTCGCGGTTGAAGTCCTCGGACTCAATAACGTTCCCTCCGCCGGGGATGAATTTGAGGTTTACGAGAGTGAAAAAGAAGCCCGCGCTGTGGCAGAACAAGGAGCCGCAGACCAACGTCAGACCCGTCTGCAACAGGCCATGTCTTCCCGTCGTGTTACCCTCAGTACCCTTTCAGCCCAAGCTCAAGAAGGAGAACTCAAAGAACTAAATCTCATCCTCAAAGCGGATGTTCAAGGCTCGGTAGAAGCCATTCTTGGCTCCCTCGAACAGTTACCCCAAGATGAGGTTCAAATCCGTGTTCTTCTAGCTTCCCCTGGCGAAGTTACCGAAACCGATGTAGACTTAGCGGCTGCCAGTGGTGCGGTGATTATCGGGTTCAATACCACCCTGGCTAGTGGCGCAAGGTCGGCGGCTGATCACGAAGGAGTAGATATTCGAGAGTACGACATCATCTACAAACTACTTGATGATATTCAAGGGGCGATGGAAGGGTTACTCGAACCCGAAGAAGTCGAATCTCCTCTCGGACAAGCTCAAGTTCGGGCAGTCTTCCCCGTGGGACGGGGTGCGGTAGCCGGTTGTTATGTCCAGTCTGGTAAGGTGGTGCGGAACCGCTTTGTTCGGGTTCGGCGTGGTGATAATGTGGTTTACCAAGGAAACCTCGATTCCCTCAAACGGATTAAAGAAGATACCCGCGAAGTCAACGCCGGCTACGAATGCGGGATCGGCATCGATAAGTTTAATGATTGGCAAGAAGGTGACATCATTGAAGCTTACGAAATGGTGATGAAACGCCGTACCTTAGCAGGAAGGTAAGAGAAATAGAACAATAGCCCACATTGTATTATTTAGAAACTACTGTGGGCTTTTTAGTTTGTTTTTTGATGTCTACAAACCTCAATTTTGGCTGACTATCTTTGGTTGATCTTATGACTAATTTTCGTGCGGAACCGTTTTTATGGATTCATCTGGCCGGAATTGCAGTTGCTCCTTTAACCTTACAATTGGTCTGGTTAGGACTCGCTGTAGGCGATCCCTTACCTTTATTTTGGCTAGAACTGTTAATTGTTGGGGCTTTTGGTGTTCTTCCTATTTTCTGGATGCAGTGCGCTCGACCCTTTGATATTTTTAGTGTCCTAGTGGTCTCTATTCGTCCTGATAGTTTGAGTGTCGAACAACGTAAGATTTTAAAATTGTTGAAAACTCGAAAAGTCCGAATTTTGAGTACGATCACAGGGGTTGCTCTGCTAGGAATTCTCTGGGAACTTTATCTCCTCGCTCCCCTAGGGGCAATGATGGCCGCCATACTTCCTCAATGGCGTATTTTAGGGCTGTTGATTGCAGCGATCGCTTTTTTGTTAAGCAATTTGTTTGTTCAAATTCCCGTTGCTGTAATTGGGGTTTTCCTGACTTCTCAACAACAATGGTCAACCATTGACCCTTATCCAATCGAAAAAATATTACAAGACTTTACAGTTTTTGGGGTTCGTGTCCGTAAAATTCTCCCGATTAAGATGGAGTCTTCTGGGACTTCTGAGGAAACTTATCCGAAAACTTCATAATTTTTTCCGATTTGTGTCAAGGTTATCAGAATCTTCTCAATTGTCTGAGTTATTCTTGAAGAAGGATAATGTTTATTATTTGGTAAATTCCTATGACAAGCTCAACTCTTCCTTGTGATCGTCACTTCGATCAAGATCATGAAGTTTGGGATCACTTAAAACAGGCGATCGCCGATTGTTCTGGATTTAAACAATGGCAGTCTCGCCAAATCCCAGATAATGATTCCTCTCCCCTCGATCAACAAGTGCGGTGTTACCTCCGAGAAACCCTAGAAACATTAGCTTACTAACCTCTTGAGCGAGGGCTTTTGCCCTCATTATTTTATATTTACCAAATCAAAGCCATATTTAAAGTAAATTCAGGTAGGATATCTTCCCCTGATAAATAATTAGGATTATCTAATATTTCTTTGACGTTACCTTGACGATAAATTTCAACCTGTTTGTCTTGACGGTTAATTAACCAACCTAAACGAGTCCCATTATCTAAATATTCTTGCATCTTCTCTTGTAGTGGGTTTAACGTATCAGAAGTAGAGCGCAACTCAATCACAAAATCAGGACTAAGGGGAACAAATTTTTCTTGTTGTTCCGATGTTAAATTATTCCACTTTTCCCAAGGTATCCAAGCTACATCAGGAGATCGATTTGCGCCATTGGGAAGTCTAAAACCTGTAGAAGAATCAAAACATACCCCTAACTTTTTTTGACGATTCCAAATTCCTAACTCAATATTAATATCAAAGTTTCGTTTTCCAGTTCCCCCTCCTGTAGGTGACATTATAACTAATTCTCCCTTAGCATTACGCTCAAATTTAACCTCTGGATTATTTTGACAGAGTTGATAAAATTTATCATCAGTTAATTGAATAACCGATTTTAAATCAAGGGTAATAGCATCCATCTTTCTAGATACAAATAAGTTATGGCAGAACGTAGAATTAAGAATGCAGAATTTAGAATGAATAATTTTGTCGTGAGTGAGTATAAAGTCAATTGTAGGGTAGGCAATGCCTACAAAAATACTAAAACTCTAATTAGATAAATATTGTCAATATTGACCACCCTACCTAGTCATCCTCAGCAATTAAACTTCAACCGTATGGCCAGCCCCTTCAATAATTTCTTTGATCGTTTCTTCGGAAACTTCTGTCTCAACGGTAACAACTTTTGTAGAAACATCTACTGATACTGTTGCTTCTGGTTTTTGACTGTGAATAGCTTTAGTAATAGTATCAGCGCAACCTTCACAGGCAATACTAGGAACTTTCAATGTAATACTCATAGCACAATAGAATCGTATAATTTAATGACATTTCGATTGTAACTTAGAAACAAGCTAAAAAGAACTAAGAAACTATTAATTATTCACTATTAACTAATGATCACCATTTTAAAACCGAGGCATCTATGCCCTGTTCTCGACGAATTTTACTTTCTTTTTCAACCCATTCTATAATTTGATGGTGGGTTAGATCGTTCATAACAACGCCTGTATCTTTAGCAATTATTCTTAATAATCCTAACGAAGAAATGGTTAAACGAGTTAAAAACTTCTCTGAAGATGTTAATAAAGCTTTATCCACATCGGCTGATGCTTCAGGACTCATAAATTGATCGGGAGATTGTGATGGATTCATATTATCAAAATAGATAGAACGATTAACGATTAACTATCAACTATCAACTGTTTTTTGGTTGTATTAAATACCCACAATTATGTTCCCCTTCATTAATCCAGTGGGTTCGTTCAACGGTACAATCAGGTAAAATCTCTGCAAACATTTCTAATTCATGACCGCACACCGTAGGGTAAGATTCTGCTACCTCAGAAATGGCACAATGGTGTTCAGCTAAGATATACCCTTCCGTTGTAGATGAGTAGCCATGTTTCCCATTAACCAGGTGTATTTCAGCCATATAGCCTTCTTCTTGCCGCAATTGAACTAATTTATTTACCCTTTCTTTGAGTGTTCCTTTGCCAATGCGCTGGCGGTAGTCTTCGGCTTTGCGTTCCCATTGTTTGCGTAACACTTCCCCAACCTGTTGTTCCCCTACCGTTTCAGTGAGGGTATCAAGGAAAGAAACAGCAAATTCTCCGTAGCGACTAGGAAAGCGATCGCGTCCTTGTTTACTAAGATAATAAATATGTTGAGGCCGTCCCAACCCAACTTGTTGAGACTCATGCTCAATTAAGCCTTCAGTTTCTAAGTCTTTGAGGTGGCGGCGAGTTGCTTGGGGGGTGATATCCAACGCTTGGGCTAATTCAGAAGCTGTGGCTTGACCCTGTTTAAGCAAATAGTTCAGAATATCTTCTTTAGTTGAAGGGGGGTGAATAATAGTCATCGTTTCGGTCACTGGCTGGTTGAGTGAGACTGAGATAGGCCGTGGGTAGAAACGCTAGGAATAGCTTAGCCATTATGGTTATATTCCTGATGCGCCGTTGTCAACGAATCTTCAAAAAAGATTTTAATGTGACTTTGACAACAATCCCGTTGTTATTCTATTGTAAGATAGAGTTAAGCAACAAAAAAGTTGTTTTAATAACCATCGGGGTCTTTCTTGAAAACCCCTTTACCTGAACCCGTCGTTATCGACCGCACAAATTAAGGCGCGTTTTTGACAGCATAGGGAAGAGCAAAACCTGAAACTTTGGCCTCGGAGTGCGGTACACTTGTCATCCTTGAGGCTGGGAACTCTCTAGACATCCTGAGAGAAATTATTGAATGGAAACGGAGAACACAAAACTTATGAGTGCGACATCAGTCAAAACGTTAGTTAACCAACCCTATAAGTATGGGTTTATTACCGATATTGAGTCTGATACAATTCCTCGTGGTCTTAATGAGGATGTTATTCGCTTAATATCTGCAAAAAAAAATGAACCAGACTTTATGTTGGAGTTTCGTCTAAAAGCTTATCAACAATGGCAAAAAATGACGGAACCTGCCTGGCCTCATGTCACTTATCCGCCTATTGATTACCAAAATATTATTTATTATTCTGCCCCAAAACAAAAGAAGGAAAAGCTAGGTAGTCTCGATGAAGTTGACCCGACTTTACTCGAAACGTTTGAGAAACTAGGCATCCCTTTATCGGAACAAAAACGACTAGGAAATGTAGCCGTAGATGCGATTTTCGATAGTGTTTCTGTCGCCACAACATTTAAAGAAAAACTAGCAGAGTCTGGGGTTATCTTTTGTTCTATTTCTGAAGCGTTGCAAGAACACCCTGACTTAGTTCAAAAATATTTAGGAACCGTCGTTCCTGTGAACGATAATTTCTTTGCTGCCCTCAATTCTGCTGTGTTCAGTGATGGGTCTTTTGTCTTCATTCCCAAAGGGGTGGCTTGTCCCATGGAATTATCTACTTATTTCCGCATTAATACAGGAGAAACAGGACAGTTTGAACGGACTTTAATTGTAGCGGAAGAAGGGGCTTCGGTAAGCTATTTAGAAGGATGTACCGCCCCCATGTATGATAGTAATCAACTTCATGCAGCCGTGGTAGAATTAGTCGCTTTAGATAATTCTGATATCAAATATTCTACGGTTCAAAATTGGTACGCAGGAGACGAAAATGGCAAAGGGGGAATCTACAACTTTGTTACTAAGCGCGGACTGTGTAAAGGGGTTAATTCCAAAATATCTTGGACGCAAGTAGAAACCGGTTCCGCTATTACTTGGAAGTATCCTAGTTGTGTGTTAGTGGGAGATAATTCTATCGGAGAATTTTATTCTATTGCCCTAACTAACAATAAACAACAGGCAGATACGGGGACAAAAATGATTCATATTGGCAAAAATACCCGTAGCACCATTATTTCTAAAGGTATTTCTGCTGGCGGTTCTAAAAATAGCTATCGTGGCTTAGTGAAAATGGGACCTAAAGCCACAGGGTCAAGAAATTACTCCCAATGTGATTCAATGTTGATTGGGGATAATGCCGAAGCCAATACATTTCCTTACATTCAAGTAGACAATCATACGGCTACCGTAGAACACGAAGCTTCAACCTCTAAAATTGGAGAAGACCAATTATTTTACTTTGCCCAACGAGGTATTTCCGAAGAAGATGCTGTGTCTATGTTAGTCAGTGGTTTCTGTAAAGATGTCTTGAGTGAATTACCCATGGAATTTGCCGCAGAAGCTGATAAATTACTCAGCTTGAAACTAGAAGGAACTGTCGGGTAATAGTGAATAGTTATTAGTGAATAGTTATTAGTTATTCTTTAAGGGTAGCTAATAGCTATAGAAAAGTCTAAGTACCAACCATCGAAAATCTAAAATTAAACCATGAGTGACGTTATTTTATCAGTTCAAAATTTAACTGCTAATGTTGAGGGAACCCCTATCCTTAAAGGCGTTAACCTAGAAATAAAAGCAGGAGAAATTCATGCCATTATGGGAAGAAATGGATCGGGAAAAAGTACCCTATCTAAAGTTTTGGCAGGACATCCTGATTATGAAATTACTGGGGGACAAGTCATTTATAAAGGGGAAGAGATTCTCGATAAAGACCCCGATGAACGAGCAAATTTAGGAATTTTTCTAGCCTTTCAATATCCTTTAGAAATTCCTGGGGTGAGTAATTTAGATTTTCTTCGGGTAGCTTATAATGCCCACCGCAAGTATCAGGGACTTGAAGAAATTGATACCTTTGATTTTGAAGATTTAGTAGAACAAAAGCTAGAGATTGTTAAAATGAACCCTAGCTTTTTAGACAGAAGCTTAAATGAAGGGTTTTCTGGAGGAGAAAAAAAGCGTAATGAAATTTTACAAATGGCATTGTTAGAACCCACCCTAGGCGTTTTAGATGAGATTGATTCTGGCTTAGATATTGATGCCTTAAAAATTGTTGCTAACGGGGTCAATCAATTAGCCACCGATGAGAATGCTTTCTTACTCATTACTCACTACCAACGGTTACTTAACTACATTGAACCTCAGTATATTCACGTAATGCACGATGGACAAATTGTGACAACAGGGGGTAAAGAATTAGCCCTGGAACTTGAAGAAAGTGGGTATGATTTTGTTGAAGAAAAACTGCTGGCTAACGCCTAAAAATATCCCCCAACAAGTGATAAATTTTCCCATATCTGAACTACTTATAAGGATAGCGATTGCATGACAACATCGACGATAGAAAAAAGCACAAATATTAACCTAATTTGGGAGAATAATCTGCTAAGATTGTTTGAAAAATATAAATCTAAAAAAGCAGTAATGGGTTTCGAGTTTTTGGTAACTTTACGGGAAAAAGCCGCTTCTGAAATAAGTGAATTAAACTTTCCGACGAAGCAAGATGAAGAGTGGAGATTTACTGATTTATCTGAATTGTCTAAGATTGAGTTTAAACCTGCTAACTCTGCTACGATTTTATCCCAAGCTTTATCCCCTCTTATCTTACCTGAAGCCCAAGACAGTCACCTCGTTTTCGTCAACGGAGAATATGCCCCTGAATTATCGAACCTATCTGCTTTACCTGAAGGAGTCTATGTAGGAAATTTGATGGGACTTCCCGAAGAAAAGAAAGCAAAAATTGTTAGTTATTTAGGACAACATCAAGACTCAGAAGATTTTTTCACCCTGATTAATACGGCAGATCTGTATCATGTTGCTATCGTTTGGGTTGATCCTAATGTTATTGTTGATCTCCCCATTCAGTTACTGCTTTTATCCGTTCCGACTCATTCCCATAGTTTAATTCAACCCCGTGTTTTAGTGGTAACTGAAACCGGGTCAAATGTCACTTTAGTCGAAAACTATGCTAGTCTTACCCAAGAATGTTCTGATGTTGCCCAGAATAAGCCCTATTTAGTGAATGGGGTAACGGAAATTTTCTTAGAAGATAACGCCCACGTTAACCATAGTAGAATTCAACGAGAATTAGGGGACAGCTTCCACATCGGAAAAACCGCAGTAACTCAAAACCAAGATAGTCGTTATACTTGTAACGAAATTAGTTTGGGGGCAAAACTTTCTCGCCACACCCTCAAGGTTTTTCAACAAGGAAAGCAAACTGAAACCCATTTGAATGGTTTAACGATGGTGGGAAGTCAACAGGTTTCAGATACCCACAGTGCAATCAATCTTAATTATCCCTATGGGACGACCCATCAATTACATAAATATATTATTGATGATCATGGTCATGGAGTATTTAACGGTAAAATATTCGTCCCCAAACCAGCACAATTAACCAATGCAACCCAATTAAATCGGAATTTGTTGCTGTCTCCTAAAGCCCGTATCAATACTAAACCAGAATTGCAAATTACTGCCGACAATGTTAAATGTTCCCACGGGGCAACCATTAGTCAATTGGAATCTGATGAACTCTTTTATTTACAAAGTCGGGGGTTAAGTGAAAACGATGCCCGTAACCTATTAATTGATGCCTTTGCTGCCGAAATTTTAGATCGGCTTCCCCTCAAATCTCTCCGTGAAAGACTCACTCAATGTGTTGCCTGTCGTACCCTTGACTCCTAAAAACTTCGTGACTTGATTTGACAACGTAGTAGACGGACTTAAAGAGAATTAAGCCCTAACTGATTAACCTTTAATTTCTCACTTCTCACTTCATCATGACTGCTATACAAGAAAAAACTCTCGCAGCTAAAGTTCGTTCTGATTTTCCAATTTTGCAGCAGCAAATTCACGGAAAGCCCTTAATTTATCTCGACAATGCTGCTACTTCTCAAAAACCTCTAATCGTCCTTGATACCCTGCGTCATTACTATGAAAAAGATAACGCCAATGTTCATCGAGGGGCACATAGTTTAAGTGTGAGGGCAACGGAAGCTTATGAAGGGGCGAGGAATAAAGTCGCCAAATTTATCAACGCCCAATCATCTCAAGAAATTGTTTTTACTCGTAATGCCACAGAAGCCATTAATTTAGTCGCTTATAGTTGGGGGTTAACTAACTTAAAACCTGGAGATGAAATTATTATTTCTGTTATGGAACACCATAGTAATATTGTTCCTTGGCAAATGATAGCCCAAAAGACAGGGGCAGTGATTAAATATGTCCCTTTAACGGAACAAGAAGAATTGGATTTATATCAGTTTAAAGCCTTATTATCAGAGAAGACAAAACTGGTTGCCATTGTCCATGTTTCTAATACGTTAGGTTGTATTAATCCAGTAGAAGAAATCACTTCTTTAGCCCATAAAGTAGGGGCAAAAGTGTTAATTGATGCGTGTCAAAGTGTTCCCCATTTAGCTATTAATGTCCAACAAATGGGCTGTGATTGGTTGGTGGCTAGTGGTCATAAAATGTGCGCCCCTACAGGGATTGGGTTTCTTTATGGTAAAAAAGAAATATTAGAAGAAATGCCGCCTTTCCTGGGGGGAGGAGAGATGATAGGAGAGGTATTTTTTGACGGGTTTACCTATGGAGAATTACCCCACAAATTTGAAGCAGGAACCCCCGCTATTGGGGAGGCGATCGCCCTAGGGGTAGCAGTGGATTATTTAACTGGTATTGGCTTTGATCAAATCCATGCTTATGAAGAAGAATTGACCGCCTATTTGTTTAAAAAATTAGAAGAAGTTCCTAACTTACGAGTTTATGGACCTAAACCTACTTTAGACGGTAAAGGTAGGGCAGCTTTAGCTTCCTTTAATGTTGAAGGAATTCATGGGAGTGACTTATCAACCTTATTAGATAATGAAGGGGTTGCTATTCGGTCAGGACATCACTGTACTCAACCCTTACATCGCCTATTTGATGCGTCGGGAAGTGCCAGGGTGAGTTTATATTTTTACAATACCCGCTCCGAAATTGATAGCTTTATTTTGGCTTTAAAAGAAACCATAGATTTTTTCACTCAAATGATGTAATAATTAAGATTAGCCTGCGTTTTTTTGGGGGTGGAAACTTACCACCTCTTCTTACTTTATATAATAAATCTAAGTTTAGACAATCATCAAACTAACATTTCACAATAGTATTTTTTTATTCTAAATTCTCAATTTGATTCACAACATGAATGGTCGCCTTAACTGAGAGAAATAATTTATAATAATTTTAGAAAAAAAAGGAATAAACTCAAGAAATCTGTGAGAGAATTTGATTACTAATCTTAATCAATGATTTATGCTAACCGTTGCTATCCCCAAAGGCGCACTGTTATCTGATAGTATCAAGCTATTCCAAAGTATTGGATTAGATTTTAGTGCCTTTCTCGACTCCAAAAACCGTCAATTACAAATTACAGACCCCACCAATACTGCCAAAGCCTTATTGGTGAGGGCGACTGATGTTCCCGTTTATGTTGAATATGGACAAGCGCAATTAGGGATAGTTGGCTATGATTTACTATTAGAAAAAACTCCTATAGTAGCGGATTTAGCAGATCTCACTTTTGGCTATTGTCGGATGTCCGTTGCGGTTCCTACCGCTAGTCCCTATAAGCGTCCTCTGGATCTTCCTCCCCACGGAAAAGTGGCTTCTAAATTCGTTAATTGTGCGAAAAACTATTTCCATCATTTAGATTTACCTGTGGAAATTATTCCCCTTTACGGGTCAGTTGAATTAGGCCCTATTACCGGAATGTCAGAAGCAATTGTAGACTTAGTTTCCACTGGACGGACGTTAAAACAAAATGGCTTAATGGAAATTGATACTTTATTTGAAAGTACCGCTCATTTAATTGCTCATCCCCTAAGTTATCGCCTTAATTGCGATCAGATTAATTCTTGGGTTGAAAAGATTAGAAAAATATAGTCATAGCTAAGCCAAATTATTGGTATATTTTTTCAAGGTTTGTAGTAAGGACTTTAGTCCTATTAGAGTAGTCCAAACATGACTTACGACAAACATAGAATTAATTTTGCTTACTTCTTATTGCCTATCAATTATTTCTTTCTAAGGCTAATTGAATCAATTGATCGACTAATTCTGGAAAAGTCACCCCTGTTGCGTTCCACAGTTGGGGATACATACTAAACGCAGTAAACCCAGGAAGGGTATTAATTTCATTAATAAACACTTCTTGGCTATCTTCGACATAGAAAAAGTCTACCCTAGCTAGTCCTGCCCCATCGACTGCGGCAAAAGCAAGAATAGCCATTTCTTGAATTTGAGTAATAATAGTCTCAGGAAGTTGAGCAGGAATGTGTAATTGTGCCTTACCGTCGGTATATTTCGCCTCGTAGTCGTAGAAATCAGCATTATAGGTAATTTCCCCAACTACCGACGCTTTGGGGTTATCATTGCCTAAAACCGCACATTCAACCTCTCGAGCGGTTACTCCTGTTTCAATAACAATGCGTCTGTCGTAACTTGCTGCATTATCTAACGCGGCTTCAAGTTCGGAACGCGATCGCACTTTAGCAATTCCTACGGATGACCCTAGGTTAGCAGGTTTGACAAAACAAGGATAACCTACTATTTCTTCAATTTCATCGCAAAGCTTGGGGAAAACGCAGGGATTAGACCAAATTTCAGCCCTATCCACCGCCGTGTATTCAACTTGGGGTAATCCTACTTGAGCAAAGGCCATTTTCATGGCAATCTTATCCATTCCTACCGATGATCCTAACACCCCACTTCCCACAAAAGGCGTTTGCATTAAAGTTAATAACCCTTGTATCGTTCCGTCTTCCCCGTTGGGACCATGCAAGATGGGAAACCACACATCCACCTCACTCACTTGAGGGGGAAATTGCCATAATTGTTGCGCGGTTGCTTCTTCACAGGGTAGGGGAGTTCCTTGATCAAGGATTTGTTGTGCGGTATTTCCCGCTTGCCAAACTCCATTTTTTTGAATGTATACGGGTAATATCTCGTATTTTTGGGGGTTATCTGCGGTGTTTAAAGCGGTTGCGATCGCCTTGGCCGACTTGATGGAAACTTCATGTTCTCCTGATCGTCCCCCAAACAACAATCCTACCCGTAATTTGGTCATTCTTGATACTCCTTATTTCTAAACAGCGATCGCACCTATTGTTTAACTATAGACGACCGACTCGAACTTAGGGAAGTTCCGTTGAGGTTTCAACTTATAATTAACATTAATTTAGATTTTGATTTTAATTTCTTAGTTTTTAGACATTAGATATTCCATTTACGGTTATTTTTAGTCATTAAATTCTGACTTGTTTTAAACTTTTAATTAGTAACAATAGGTCTGATCGGTTTTAATCAAATCCCTAGCAAATATTTAAGATGACTAAAACAAAAATTGACAAATTCTTCTAGGAAAATTATACTTTCCGAGTATGCCTGTATATTAGAGTTTTACCGAAAAATCTACCGTATGTTGAGAAAAATTCAAGAATATATCAACAATTTTCATCTAAGGAAACAAATTACTGCTTTGCTTAGTTTTGTTTTTGTAGGAGGAATTCTTGTCTGTGGTTTAGCTTTAGCTATTATTTTAAATCAGAACGCTCAAGCTCAAATTATTGCAGAAGCAGAAGTTGCCTTCAAAACAATTATGGCTGTTAGATCTTATACTAATTTAAATCCTAGTAATATGCGAGATAAAGCAGTGGAAATATTTATTTATGCTGACTTCGGTTTTGGCCGATAATGTTAATGGTGTATCTAAAAAGAAACAAATAGGGGTTAACGGCTGTTGACTCCTTGAGATGACAACGGTAAGTAATTTATCTTATTAGGAGCCTAAAAATGGGATTATTAGAGCAAATTCTGAGTGCTATTGACAGTCCAACTCAACAAGCAAGTCCAGATCAACTAAGTCAAATTTTGACAACGGTTCAACAGCTTGCTAAAAGTCAAGGGGTGAACCCCCAAACTACTCAAACAGTAGCTGCTGTGGTTGGTCAATTTGTACGGCGATCACTTCAAGAAAAACGAGAGACTTTAGGAACAGGATCAACGGAAGAAATAGTCAATCAATACAGTGGGGTTCAACCCAATTCAGAAGCTGTACAAGCGATTTTATCACCCCAACAACAGCAAGAAGTTGCCCAAGTTGCATCCCAAAAAACAGGGTTAGATTTTTCTAAAATTCAAGCAATGTTACCCATTTTAGTGCCTATTATTCTCAATTTATTACAAGCAGGTGCGAGTAAACCAGGAACATCATCGAGTCAACAAAATTCTGTTCTCAGTACGTTTTTAGATACGGATAATGATGGAGATATAGATCTGGCTGATACTTTATCTTTGGCAAGTCGTTTCTTAGGTTAATTGATAGAAAAAATTAGGGATCAACCCTTTTTGATCCCTAAAAATATGTTGTCAAAAAAATCAATAAACTTTTCTTTACTTTCAGGAGTTGCTGACATATTGATTGTATTTTTGTATAGCTTGGTTATAGCACATTATTTCTACTGCTAGACGATTTTGAGTTCCTTTAATTTCATACTAAAGATTAATAAAAAGTTGATTAGATTGCAGGTTTGAATCGGTGATTGCATACGCTTATAAACGGGCGATCGCTTGATTTCTCCTGTTGCTTGGGCTTTTTCTTCAGGAGTCACAGCTTCTAAATACGACTGGCGAGATGTGACTAATATCAAATCTGCCTATGATAGTGGAATAAAAATCTTAACGAACTTCGCTTATTCTCTAGGTTTGTTAATCTACTTTTAAAGGCGGATTTAGTATGAGGGGATAATAAAAAACCTGTCTAGTTTCATATCCTAGGTTTGGTAGAATATTTTTGACTAAGATGGTTAAAATAAACTACTATTTAGGAACTTATCCGTAACTTATAATTAACTTATGAAACAGAAGTCTATTAACCTTTATTTGCTCTGGATTATTACTGGTATGAGTATTGTAATACTCTTTTTATGTGCCAGTTTACGTCATTTTTTATTTCAATCAAATGCTTTAGATTTGGGGTGGTTTGATCAAGCAATTTATCTAATTAGTCAAGGACAACCTCCGATAGTTTCTTTTGTAGATGATCATATTTTAGGAGATCACGCGGCTTTTATTTTTTATCCTTTGGCATTATTTTATGTAATTTATCCCAATGTACATTGGTTGTTTGCTATTCAAGCGATCGCTCTTGGTTTAGGGGCAATTCCTATTTATAAGTTAGCCCAAAAATCAGGGTTACAAGAAAATTTAGCTTTAACCATGTCAGGAGTTTATTTACTTTATCCCCTAATTTTCAATTTAAACCTATTTGATTTTCATTCAGAAGTCATAGCTTTACCTCTTGTACTTTGGGCAATTCTCGCGGCAAAAAATAATCAATTTTGGCGATTTTTATTAGCAATTATTATTATCTTAAGTTGTAAAGCGGTACTATCTTTAACTGTTGCAGCTATGGGACTATGGTTATTAATTTTTGAAAGAAAACGTCTTTGTGGTAGTGTGGCATTAGGATTAGGAGTTTTCTGGTTTTTAATCGCAACTCAAGTCATTATTCCTCAGTTTAGTGGGGATGAAGTCGCCGCAGTGGGACGTTATTCCTTTTTAGGAGATTCTATCGGAGAAATTATCAAAAACCTCTTTTTAAATCCTGGTGTTATTCTTAGTCGAATTTTTACCTTACCTAATCTTGAATATTTAGTTTTATTAGTGGTTCCTGTAATTTGGGGATTATTCCCAAGTCAGTTAACCCCAATGGTTGCAGCTATTCCTCAGTTAGGATTAAATTTACTGACTGATTACCAACCCCAAAAAGATTTAGTTCATCAATATTCTTTGCCAATTTTACCTTTTCTATTACTCTCAGTTATTTATACATTAGCAGCAAAAAAAAGTTTAATCAAGCGTCCTAGGCTTATAATACTTTGGTCATTAATTTGCTTTTTGGCATTAGCTAAATATAGTTATTTTGGCTCAAAATATTTAGAACAATTAGACACTTTATCCGCCATGAAACAAGCAGTTAAGTTAGTTCCTCCCCAGGTAACAGTTTTAACTTCCCCTCAAATTGCACCCCATTTAACCCATCGTCCTGTAGTAAAATTAGCGATCAAAGATGCAGAACCTATTGATATTAATAGTTTTGATTCTATTCTACTCAATGTTCGTCATCCGAGTTGGCCAAATTCCCAAGAAACCGTTATTAATTTAGTTGAACAATTAAAACAAAACTCAAAATTTACCTCTGTTTATGAAAAAGATGATGTATTTTTGTTTAAGCAAAATTAGCTCTGGAGTTTAAGCTGTTGTGCATTTAAACTACTTATTGTAAATTAGAATTTACCCAGGATCTGAGAAGATACATAGAATTGTTTAAATAATTGTGCTAAAGTTTCCTAATATGATAAGATTTGCTAACAAAAGCAGAAAATACAACTTATGACTACTGTAATTGTCATTCATGGTATAGGTGGCAGACTGCATAACTATCCAGAGACATTCGAGATAATTAAAAAAGCGATTCAAGATCGTAGACAAGGTGTTATAGTACAACCTTGTCTTTGGGGAGATGATCATGGTGCTAAATATAGAGTAGGACAAAATATAAGTGTTTCTACTCCTAGATATGATGAAACCATTGAAGAAGAGAATCTAGATGAATATCTGTTGTGGGAACAGCTATATAAAGATCCATATTACGAAATTCGTTTCTTATCACAAAAACAACCTCAAGTTAGAAGATCTATTCGTTCGGGAGATCAACTCACTCCATCTCAGCAACTTGATGCGAGTCTAAAGAGACTATTGGAAAGCTATACAACCAGAAAAGATCTCAATCACTTAACATTATTATCTGGAATTAAAGAGGATATATTTAAGCAAACTTATCAAGAAATTATAGAATTAGATTTTTATCAACAGTTAAAGAATAATGCATCAGAGTCTTTAAATGATTCGTATGATGTACTTTCCAGATTATTTGTAGCAAAAGTTATTTATCTTTTAAAATATAGCTCTGCTTCTATTTGTTACAATGCAAAGCAACGGAATAAGCTTGTAGATTTATGTTTTCAGATATTGACTGAAAAACCAGAAAGAGCGTTAGGAATAAACTGGTTGAAAAAACAATCTTTATTAGGACTTCAATGTATCTTTGTGGATTCAAAGAGAGGATCGCTTACTGATAATTTTTCTCCTCTTGCTGGAGATATTTTAGTTTATCAAGCTAATGGCAAGAGAATTCGCCAATTTATTAAAGACGAGATTGAAAAAGAAGAAATTGAACCACCTGTTGTTCTTTTGGCTCATAGCTTAGGCGGAATTGCCTGTGTCGACTTGCTGGTTGAACAAGATTTACCGAAAGTTAAATTGTTAATTACTGTTGGATCTCAAGCTCCGTTTTTGTATGAAATTGGTGCATTACAAAGTTTATTGCCAGATCCAATCACTGATCAATTGCCTCTTCTACCACAGCACTTCTTTTCTGAAGAGAAATGGCTCAATATTTATGATACTAAAGACATTTTAAGCTATTATGCCGAAGGAGCGTTTCCTGGACGAGTGAAAGATGTGCCAGTTAATAATAAACAACCTTTTCCAGAAGCTCATCTTGCTTATTGGTCTAATGAAAATATGTGGGAAGAAATCGTGAATAGATTGTGAAGAGGTTGCCATGAATACTATCGACATTAATTCCAGTAATATTTATGCTTTCATAGTGGGGATTGAGAAATATGACTTTCAAGATTTTACAGACTTCCCTGGTCCAAGTAGTGAAGCCATAAGGTTTGCTAAGTGGCTTAGAAACCAGAAGGTTCCAGCAAATAATATTTGGTTATTTGTCTCTTTTTTAGAAAAACAAGAGTCATCAGTCGATATTGATGTAGAGATTAGAGAGCCTACTAGAAATAACATAGCATCAATTTTAGATACACAATTATTTTCATCAAGCCAATGTGGAGATTTATTGTATATCTTTTGGGGTGGACATGGTTGTCTAACGAGATTTTCAGGAAAAACTACTCGACGGCTTTTGTGTCAAGATTCCCTTGTTAAGGATTCTAATTCTAATTACGAAAACTTCTACAATCTTAATGTAGAAAAACTAATAACTGCACTAAAAGAGTCTCCAAAAAACCTAGGATTCAAAAAGCAAGTGTTTTTAATTGATTCTTGTGCAACTCTTGTAACTGATAACGATTCAGTAGCAAGCTTTGAATCAGATGAAATTCCGTGTCGTTATAATCCTGGTTTATCTTTAAAAGTACCAATTCATAATCAAGAGATTTTTTACGGTGCAGTTAATTTTGGAGTGTCGAAAGGCAAACTGTCAAACGCTTTTTTAGACTTTCTTGAACAACAACCTAGTCTATTTTTAAATAGTGAGGGGTTCAAAGCCTATCTTGATAATTTACAACCTCCATTAGAGTTTATCTATGGACAATCGAAATCTGATACTTATGGCTTCAACAAGAATGTCGACAAAATAAACCAGTTCATGAATAAACCTAAAACAATTTTAGCTGATAGAGATAAAATTCTACAATTTTTTCGAGAAATGATTTTGAGCAAGCAGAGGGAAAGAATTCTCTCAATAAGAGTTCCGCAAGGGACAGAACGAGATTTGTTAATAAAACGTTTAAAAGAAGAAGCTCGTTACAATCATTACTTAGCTGGAGAGATAATCGAAATTAATCTTAATTTAGCTAATCCAGGAGTTAGTTATATAAGTTATATTTTTAGTCAAGTAATTCAACAATTAGGAATAGAAAATTTTCCTGAATTTAGTAGTAAAGTAAAAAATTTATTAAATAATGATGAACTATCAGAGGATGATTCGGAAATTCTCTCAGAAAACTGTCTTCAAAGCATACTACAAAAGTTTGGACAAGATTATGCAAATCGTGAGCGAAAAAATCGTTTATCACAATTAACTCAAACATTTTTTGAGGATTTATTTAACTTTAATCAAGAGAAAGTAGATTTATGTCAAAAAAAGATACTGATAATCATAGATGGTTATTGTGATAAATATTCTAAAATACAGTTATTTGAATCAGTAATGTGGTTAGAAGAACAATTTATTTCTAAGATTAATGAGACTAAAACCATGATTTGGGTTCTTTTTGGGAAGTCTTCTACAGAAGAACAACAGCAATGTAAAGTTTTTCAACTTGACATTCTTGAATCCAGGATTCCACTACAATTATGGTTAGAGTATTGTCAAGCTAAGAAATACCAAGTAAATGAAAATCAGATACGAGAATTGGCAGAAAAATCTCTAATTACAGATCAAATGTACTTGATTGTTGATAATCTACTAAAACTTAAGTAAAAATGAGCGATGATCTTTTAGCACAGCTAACTGAAGCAAAAACTGAGGAAGAAAGCTGGAAAATAATTATTCAAAGTTATTTTCAAACTCTTCCTGAAAAATTATCAAAAGCTGTGTGGACAATCGCTGTCCCTCATTGGTTTAACGAGTCGATTTTACGAGCATTATTTCCAGACTCAAAGAATGATCTTAGAGAAATATATCAACAACTGGTAAAGCTTCCTTTTGTTCAAGATTTTCCAGAAAGAGGTCATAATATTTTTCAATCAAATCGTCAAGCAATTTTACGTAATTTATGGAAAGAAAATAGGAAAAAATTTATAAATATATCAACACTAGCTAAAGAATATTTTAAACAATATCGTGAGAAAAAAACTGAAGCTCAAATTGAATACCTTTATCATTTAGTTGTAGTTAATTCTGAGCAAGGGGCAAAAGAGATAAGAGAAATATGTGCTGAATGGAATAATAAATTTTGTTTTGCTGAACTAGAATATTTAGTAAATTCTTTATTAGAACAAGTTGAAGAAAATCGTGTTCAAGGATTAGCTAAAGCTGTCATCTTCTACCGTCAAGCAAGAGCAGCTTTACGTCTTGATCAACCTTCTGAAGTCTTGAAAGAAATATTACAAAATTTATACATAGCTGAAGAAATATTGCACAAATATCGTGATAAAAACCTTCAAGCTGATATTTTACAAACAATCGGTGATACATTAATATCTCTTAATAAATATCAAGAAGCAAGAGAAAAATACCATCAGTCTTTGGAATTATATAAAGAACAGGATGATAGTTTAAATATAGCTAATGTTCTACAGTCTCTTGGTACAGTATATTGTAAATTACAAATATGTAGAGAGTCTTTGGGGTATTATGAATCTGCTCTAAATTTATTTTATAAAATTGATGATGTATTAGGACAAGCTAATACTTTATCCGCAATAATGGATGTCTTAAAAAACTATAATTTATTTGATGATAAATCTTGTGAATTGTCTGAAAAAATTCACTCTCACGTCAGTCGCTCCTCAATTTATACTAAGGTAGTTGGTCATAGAGTCAAATATTATGCACCGAAAAGACTATATTTATTATTCCAAGAAAAAGCAACGAAATTATATAGTGATTTAGGTTATACGTTTATCAATACAACTATTCAAGATAGAACAGAGAAAATAAACAAAGAAAAACCTAGTTCTAAAGGACGGAATCCAATAATACATTTTTCAAAAACATCTACCATAATTCCAAGGGAAATACCAGATTTAATTAAATATCCTATTGTTACAGAAAAAGCTACTATTTTGCTTGAAAATAATAAATATGTTTTTACTGTTAAACCTAGTGCAATCAAACCAGATATAAAGAAAGCAATTGAGACTCTATTTGATGTGAAAGTTATCAAAGTGAATACCCAACATCTACCTAAAAAAAAGACAAGAAGAGGAAACTTTATCGGTTATAAGTCCCATTACAAAAAAGCTATTGTTACTCTAGCTGAGGGTGATAAGATTCCACTGTTTCCAGAAGTTTAATTATCGATGCTCTCATGCAAGACCGCATAAGACAAATAATTAGAATTTAGATTAGAGATAGGCAAAGGAAAGTGTTTGGGATGGTTAAGATTATTCTTCTTACAATTTATCTTGATCTTGAAGAAGTTGAGCTAATTGATCAGGAAAAATGTCTATTTGAAGATTTTCATCATTGCGAACTGTCAGCGATCGCTTAACTTGTCCCAGATATAGAGGTTTTGATAAACCCGGTTCAGGATGGAGTAAAGTGCGGACTCGAATGGTTAATCGATTATCGTCACCTCTAGCGGTTCTTCCATAGGAAAAATAATCACTAGCGGCTTGTTTTAAGGTTGCTTCTAACTCAGATTCGGTAATTTGTGGGGGAACATTAATTACCACTTGATTAGCCCCATTATCATAGACACGAGAAAAGCGAACCGCCCCAGGGATTTCGGTACGAGTCGATAATCCCAATCCCAGTCCAAACAATCCTATGGTTAATACAGCCATAAAGCTGGTAATTCCCACCAGGCGAAAACGAATCCCCCAACGAAAAACAAAAGCTGAAATCATGAGAAAAAAGCTAACCAGGGTCAAAATTCCTAACCACTGGGTGTAATCTGTAAATTCTGCGTTGTTGAGAATATCCATCTAGATGAGTCAGTTCTTAAACAGGTCTTTTGTATTATAAGACGAAAAGTTAACCTAAATTTTCCGATTCAAAAGAATTCTGTTAAAGGGTAGAAGCTGAGAACATGAGTTTTGACGTTCTACTCATTCAATGATCACCCGTTCTTTATCAACATTTTGCATAATCTTGTTACCTCAAACCTATGGGTTAACAGAAGACAAACATAAATCGACTTAGTTGTGGCATTTTTAAATTATTGAGGCTGAAAGAAAGATGACTTCATTTATTCCTAATTTAAGAGATGTTGGTCAAACAATTAACTTAATTGTTGGTAATGAAATCTTAAGAGAAAATTTCTTGTTTCGTGGAGGAACAATTAACGAATTATTTGGAGTTCATGAATTACCGCCTGTTCGTTCCATTATTAATTTGAGAAAAGGTATGGATAAAAAATTTAAAGGAATTCATAATATTCAAATAATTGCTTTAGAAGGTATGGGTGATATTGAATCTTATTTATATGACCAGAATATTATTCATTTTTTAGAAAAACAGCTTAAGGTCTAATTTGGGTTTCTTTTGAGATTATCTGTTAGGCTAATATAGGGTTGATATTTTCATAAGAAATCCCCGCCATTTTAAGGCGAGGAATAATATCAAAAAAGATAACTATTGATTGCGATGAGCATCAGATAACAAAGTTTGAGGAAAAGTGGTAGGATTTCCTTGAGCTTCAAGTCGCTGACGCAACTCTTGTAACAAGGGTTCATGGTTAGGCAAATTATCCACAAATTCATAGGGTAACGTATTGCGTTCTAAGGCTAAATCAGCCAAATTTCCGGCTGCAGCCCCCACAGACCATTCAAACCCATGTACCCGATAGGCCGCTGCTGCGATATGGCTAGTAGCGATACTTTTACCCGCCACAATCAGATTATCGATTTTTTGAGGAATCAAGGCTCTGAGAGGAATTTGGGCGGGATGAGAGCCTCCGTGAGCAATACGAACGTCTTCCCGTTCGCGGTTACTGGGTTTTTCCGGGGGAGAAAACACCATACAGGGGTGAAAATCAATCATGTAATTGGCAATTCCCACCGAATCATCATACACGGTCGCATGGGTGCGTCGAGTGACTAAATAGGAAGGACGACTACTAATATTAACCATCCTTGATTCTAGTTTGGCAATGGTGTCCTGAACATTTTTATACATAGGACGAGGTAAATTAGTGCGGTAAAAATCCTGCCAATAATCTCGCGTAGAAATATCAATTTCATTAATGCTAAATCCCTCTTGATGGTCAAAGGAAGGTCGTCCTATGATACGTCGTCCTTCTCGAATATAAGGGTATTTCGATAACCCATGAACGGTTCCCATAGGTGAATCTAACCCCGTTAAAAACCGATGGTTGGGATAGGGTTTTTTCACACCATATCCCAGGCGTGAGTCAGTGGTTCCTTTTACTAACCAATAGTAAAAACCTTTGGCTAATTCTTCCCCTTTCCGAAGCGTTTCTTGACGTAACCCTCCTTTCCAGCCTCCAGGTTCGAGTTGTCCAGTTTGTTGTAATTGATCACGGGTATAGACTAGGTTATCGTAACGGGTTCCTGGACGATAGTCATTCCCCCATAACCAATTTTGCATGGAGATATCCCCTGGCGTGGGGCGGTTAACGGTCATTCGTCCAGCGCGGACGGGTTTTCCTTTTTGAGGACTCCAAATACGTCGATAGGTGAAGACTAAATCGAAGTAGGCTAATTTCCGACTGGGATCGTAACCGTAGTAAGGGGCATACTGGTCATAAAAATGGGGTTTATACTGGGGTTGAGGTTCCTCAGTTCGTTCCATGGCAAAGGTATAGGTAAACCCTTGGGTGCAATAAGGATCGCCTTCTTCGTTGGGGGCTGAAGGGTTTAAATGAGAACGAGGATCTAAGCCAAGCCGATAGGGAACATCTGCTAAGGCAACAATTTCTCCTGTTTCTGTGGCTTCGACGACAAACCAATCCGCTTTTTGAGATTTTTGCTGAGATTTAGGGCTAAAATGAATAATCTTTTTAGTTAACCGTTGAGAATTTTGGTAACTGTAAGCATCGTCGATGATCGCTGATAGGGGTTCCTGGTTGAGAGGAGGAGTTTCGATCGCGTTATTGTGTTGGATGGCGATCGCCCCTTGAATCTGTTTTCCGTCTTCACTCAATTCTAGTTCTTTAATGACCGTTGTGGGGAACCACCTGAGTTGTCCTCTTCCGATGCGTTCAGCTTCTTTTAATTGTCGGTACAAGATGTTGTGGCCATCTCTAGGGAGAAAACAGCTTTCACTCACCCAACAGTCTCCAGGGTTGAGAGTTCCATAAATGCTGGCAATTGTATTGCGTAATTGTTGATATCCCCTAGGAAAGTGTTGTAGCGATCGCTGTTTTTTCCCTTCATCAAGGGCTGAGTTTCCTTGGGATGATATTTGTCCCCCTACCCAGTCAGAAATATCTGTTAAACAGACCGTACGCCCCCCTAATAAGGATTCATACGCGGCAGCTGTCCCTGCTAGTCCTCCCCCAACAACAAGTAAATCACAGCTTATGGTTTCATCTGGGTTGCGAGGTGGTTCTGCTGCTGTTGGTAAAGCGGTTAAGACTAATTCTCCCCACAGAAAACTGAGGGATAAGGAGGCTAAAATACGCTGTAGTCGTTTGGGGTTGGTGTCTCTTCCTAAGCGAAAAAACCTCCATCTCGATTGTTGCGTTTGGTTATTTTTCCCCATCATTTATACTGCTATGTGTTAAGGAGTTTGAACAATAATGAAACAACAGTAATATTTGTGGTTTACTGTCCCTTGAGTTTAGAAAAACGAACCAAAAATCTCTCGATATTTAAGGTTTTTTCTAGATTTTGCTATAACTTAGCAATCAGTTTCTATGACTTCCATTAAATTTAGCTAATTACTTTAGCAATATACTGTTTTTATAAAATCTTAATTTATTAATTAAACTGGTTTTAGTATAATTATCTTTCTACGAGCAAACTCTTGAATAGAAGTTCAAAAAAAATAGAATAGTTGATTAGGAGAAGGTTAATTATGGAAACTCGATTGAGGTTTATTCCTCTTAATTTTAATTGGGTAGCTTTACATCCTCAACCTCAAGGGGTTGTGCAAGTGATTGGTGGAGCATTTTTTGGAACATTTCCTACTATTTTTTATCGCTATCTTCTCAAACAATTATTTGAGCAAGGCTATACCATTATTGCGATTCCCTATCGGTTTACATTTCGTCATTGGTCTGTGTCAGTTAGTTTAGTGCGTGATCAAGTTGACCTAAGACAAATGATGGTAGAGGAAGCCAAACGACGAGGCTATGATTATAAAATTTATCAAGAAAAACCCACTGACCCCAAAGGTAATTATTATTGGTTGGGTCATAGTTTAGGCTCAAAATATATTGCTTTGTTAGAATTATTAAGCGAGTTAGAATTTAAAGGGATTCAAGAAATCTTAGGGGAATGTGTCGGTAAAGACCAAGAAAATGAAATTAAACGATGTTTAGAAGGAGTAGATTTTCAAGAAATTTCTCTAAAAAACCAAGGGACTTTATTACTAGCCCCTGCTATTACAGGAATTGAAAGTGCTATTCCTTTTAAACCGGTAGCTAACTTGGTTAAAAGATTGGGGTTAGATGTTAATCCCACGGTAGATCAAACCCATTGTTTAATCTTGAAAAGTGGCTTATTTAATTTGTTTAGTTTGATCGCTTTTGCTAATGATGATATTGCTAAAGATACAGTCAATTGGATTAAAGCTAATCTATCTAATCGTTTAATTCAATGTATTGATTTACCTGGGGGTCATTTAGCCCCGTTGGGATGGAAAAATGGAGATAGGGAATTAGCGACAACTGTTATTGACTGTTTAGCCACATTTAAGGAAAAATGCGATCGCATTTCTCCTGAGATTTAATGATCATCTTAAATCCATTCTTCATTATTATCATCATCACACACTTCTACTTCTGTCTCTGATGTTACTTGTCTTTCTGCAACTTCAGGAGGAGGGATAACTTCAGGTTCAGGTAAAAGATCTGAGGGAGATTGACCATCAATTTCTGTTACCATCACTTCAGTAGCAGGAAAGCCAAAAATATTACCCTGGCGATCGCACACAGTCACCATCGCCGGTAATAAATTCTTGAGAAGACGAGACGGCATTAATTTTTGATCCGCCCCCCCTCCCGTTGCTAACAGAAGATAGTAATTCCCTGTCAAGGTATGTTGAACAATAATTGCCATATTCCGATTTTAACTTCTGAACTTGGTGACTTCGTGACGTGGGAATTTTATCTCACCTGCGCCCCATGACCACGGGGATCATCTTGACTTGATGAAGAAGTATTAACAGGGGCGTTGAACATGGATGTTTGACCGTTAGAAGCGGCATAGGGTAAGGTTTGGTTAGCTATAAGAGCATCTAAATTAGCTTCCATCACCGATGGCGGTTGTTCTCCGATAGTTTGGGCGATCGCTTCTCCTGTGGCGTTGAGGAAAATGAAATGGGGAATTCCATCGACTCGATAACGAAGGATTTCAGGTAACCATTTGTTATTGTCTACGTTGAGCATGACAAAATTCACAGAATCAGCATATTTTTGTTTTATTTGTGCCAAGTCTGGAGCCATCGCTTGACAACTGGTACACCAATTGGCATAAAATTCAGTCAAAGTAGGTTTCTCATTGTTCAAAGCTACCTCTAGGGAAGTAGACCGTTCAGCTTGTGCTTCTAGAGATACAGAATTAGCTTGAGTTTGAAACCCGAAAAAAATAGCTGTACTGAGAGCGATCGCAGCAAAAGCAATTAAGAGATTTCTAAGGCGACTGACACTGGTGGTTTCAGACATAATGGAGTTAGATACTATAGCTTATGGTCTTTAATCTAGTTTAAAACTATTTAATAAATCGATGAAAAAACGAGTTACCTTAACCTTTCCCCAGCGAACGGTTCAAATGCCAGTAACCTACCGTCTCGCTAAAGATTTTAACATTGCTGCCAATATTATCCGCGCCCAAGTTGCCCCTAATCAAGTGGGAAAGTTAGTTTTAGAATTATTAGGGGATATTGATGCTATTGAAGCAGCACTCGAATGGATGAGAGCGCAAGAAATTGGAATATCTTTAGCCAATCAGGAAATTATGATTGACGAAGAAAGTTGCGTAGACTGCGGCTTGTGTACGGGGGTTTGTCCAACCCAAGCTTTAACCCTTGAGCCTCAAACATTTCGTCTAACCTTTAAGCGATCGCGGTGTATTGTCTGTGAACAATGTCTCCCTGCTTGTCCTGTCCAAGCCATTTCTACGAATTTTTAGTTAGTCTAAATAATAAGATTTGTTGACAAACTATTGACGGTAAGGGAAAAATCACCTCCTTGCTCTTTTAAGATAATCACCAGTAACTTTTCACGTTATATAACTTTATACCTAATGACTTCAGCTTATCTCCTGGTTACTCATGGTAGCCGTGATCCTCGTCCCCAAATTGCGGTCGAACGCCTTGCACACTTAGTCAAACAAAGGTTAAGTCCAAGGCAACAGAACGGGATTTCTCGGTCTAAAAACCAAACCCGAGAAACATCTTTTGGGGGGTCAACGGCGGTACTAACCTGTGTTTGCTCTCCAGTTGTCGAAACCGCCTCTTTAGAATTAACCCCTGTCCCGTTAAGTCAACGCATTCAACAATTAGGAGACAACGCTCAAACCATTGGCATTAAAAACCTTAAGATTATCCCATTATTTTTATTACCTGGGGTTCACGTCAGAGAAGATATCCCTGAAGAAGTGGCGATCGCCCAACGGTATCTAGGAAAAAGGATAACTTTAGAATTGATGCCCTATCTTGGAAAGGATAGTAGATTAGTCAACCTTTTGGCTCATCAATTTGGGGAGGCTTCCACCGTTGGCAAAATTGTGATTGCCCATGGAAGTCGCTATCGAGGAGGAAATAAGCCCATTGAAGCCATCGCTAACCGTCTACAAGCACTGCCAGCCTATTGGTCTGTTTCACCGAGTTTAGCTCAACAAATTGACATTTTAGTCCAGCAAGGAAAAACCAGTATCACCATCGTTCCTTATTTTCTATTTGCAGGGGGAATTACCAGAGCCATTGCCCAACAAGTCGAACAATTACAGTTAAGCTTACCCCAGATAAAACTCCAGATGGGCAGTCCTTTGGGAGCTACCCCTGAATTAGCTCAATTCATTGTCGAGATAATCAACGAAAACCATTTTTAATTCTCTAAAAACTTTAGCTTCAATGCACCATAGCGTAAAACAATGACTAATAGCCCTCACCAACCGTGTTTAGGAAAAGTTTACTTAGTTGGAGCAGGTCCTGGTGATCCCGGACTGATGACCCTCAAAGGAAAAGCTCTTCTCGAACACGCTGATGTCGTGGTTTATGATGCTTTGGTCAGTCCTCCGATCCTAGCCATGATCAGCGATCGCGCCGAGAAAATTCACGCAGGAAAACGGCGGGGTCGTCACTCAAAATTACAAAGTGAAACCACTCAGTTATTAATTGAAAAAGCCCAAACCCATGCAGTTGTGGTGAGACTCAAAGGAGGTGATCCCTTTGTTTTTGGTCGAGGAGCCGAAGAAATGGAAGATTTAATTAAAGCAAAGGTTCCTGTTGAATTAGTTCCAGGAATCACAGCAGGAATAGCGGCACCAGCTTATGGGGGAATTCCTGTGACCCATCGGGAGTATAGTTCTTCTGTCACGTTTGTCACGGGTCATGAAGCGGCCGGAAAGTATCGCCCTCATGTAAATTGGTCGGCGATCGCCCAAGGTTCAGAAACGATCGTCATCTATATGGGTCTCCACAATTTGCCCCACATACTAGGACAATTACAAGCAGGGGGTTTAAATTCGGATACACCTATTGCCCTAATCCGTTGGGGAACCCGACCCGAACAAAGGGAATTAATCGGAACCTTAAAAACCATTATCCAACAGATCGAACAGACAAAATTTGAAGCCCCGGCGATCGCTGTCATTGGTAAAACAGTTCATCTTCATTCAGTTTTATCAAGTCAACAATGTTGGTTTCCAGATTCAGAATAGATCTCAAAAAAATATTTTAATTTGTGAATTTTTCTCCTCTGTTGCCAATTTCTCATGGTTGGGGACGGGAGTATCTGGGGGTTGAAAATTTTAGGTTGCGTCACGACAAGTTATTGTCCCTCTCTCCCCCTCCCTTGGGCTGAGGGACCGTCGAAGCCCACTCTCGCCTTCTATGAAGGCGAGGAAACATTTTTATAAAAATGGGATGCTCCCTTGGGGGCTTTCAAAATCCAAAAAATAAATGATAGAATGAGAGGCTGCAACCCTTAGTTCATAACCATTCTTTCTAATGAGTTTAACAGCCAGCGAAAAGCAGGAGCTAATGAGTTCCTACCAAATCCACGAAACCGATACAGGATCGCCTGATTTACAGGTAGCCCTACTCACGAAGCGGATTAGCCAACTGACGGGACATCTCAAAAAAAATCCTAAAGATCACGCTTCTCGTCGAGGACTGCTAAAAATGATTGGTCGTCGTAGACGGTTACTCGCGTACATTAACAATAAAGATTCAGAACGGTATCAAGCGTTAATTAAGAGCTTGGGTATCCGCCGCTAGATTAAGCTTTATGATAACCGCAAGAGAACACGGACATAGTCTTGAAACTATATTAAAAGATATGCTTCCGACTTCTCATTAAAAGACTTTCTACGTTCAAAAACGACCTATGGCTTCTAAATCTTCCCAAGATCCCTTACCCTTTGAACCTCGTCAAAAAAAGAAAAAATCCCCGAAAGCTCCGGCGACTTCAACCACACCTCAATCCCCCAATAAGACTGCTAAAAACAAAAAAGACGCAAGCCTTAGTGCTATTCCTGATGTTGTTAGTCAACGGATGGTGCGACGGATGGCTTTATTTTCTGGCATCCCCACAGCTTTAGGAATGTCTTCATTTTTTATTTTTTATTGGATTGTCAGTCATGACTGGCTCGATATTCCTACCACCGCCGTTGGTGCAGTCAGCTTAGGATTATTTGGCTTAGGGGTATTGGGCTTAAGCTACGGCATTTTTTCAACGTCTTGGGATGAACATAGAGTCGGTAGTTGGTGGGGATGGCAAGAGTTGACGACTAATTTTAGCCGTACAGTAAATGCCTGGCGTGTTGCTAGGCAAGAAACGAAAAAAAATTAGCTGTTTTAGGCAATCGACCCTCTCAATACGGTAAATAGAATTAATAGGACTGTTGTATTTGGATTGACCCTTGACCCCCTTACTAGAAAAATTAAGGTGGACTGGGTATGGTACTTCCAAAACAAGAAACTCCTAGCAAACTATCGCACACTTGAAGTAACTTCATCAAAACACCATTGACCCAAGGCTCAATCAGAGAAGGTTCACTGACAACCAGAGGAATGAAACAATGATCATTGTTATGAAATCAGGCTCCCCAGAAGCAGAAATTGAACGCATTATTGAAGAAGTTAAAGAGATAAACTTAACCCCCGAAAAGATCACAGGCGCGCACCAAGTTGTTATTGGCTTAGTGGGGGAAACAGCTACTCTCGAAATCTCTCGTATTGAAGAGTTAAGTCCTTGGATTCAACAAGTATTACGAGTGTGTAAACCCTTTAAACGCTCAAGTCTCGAATTTCGCCACGGTCATTACAGTGAAGTCGTGGTCAATACTCCCAATGGAGCCGTAACCTTCGGTCAAAATCATCCTGTGGTAGTGGTAGCCGGTCCTTGTTCGGTAGAAAACGAAGAAATGATCATCGAAACGGCTAAGCGAGTTAAGGCCGCAGGAGCTAAATTTTTACGTGGAGGAGCCTATAAACCTCGTACCTCTCCCTACGCCTTCCAAGGTCATGGAGAAAGTGCCTTAGAACTGTTGGCTGCAGCACGAGAAGCGAGTGGCTTAGGGATTATTACTGAAGTGATGGATACTGCTGATGTGGACAAGGTGGCTGAAGTTGCGGATGTGGTACAAGTGGGCGCGAGAAATATGCAGAACTTTGCGCTGCTGAAAAAAGTTGGCTCTCAAGATAAACCCGTATTACTGAAGCGCGGAATGGCAGCAACCATTGATGATTGGTTGATGGCAGCTGAATACGTTTTAGCGGCAGGAAATAGTAACGTTATTCTCTGTGAAAGGGGAATTCGCACTTTCGATCAAAAATATACCCGCAATACTTTAGATTTATCCGTAGTTCCTGTGTTGAGATCTTTAACTCATTTACCGATGATGATCGATCCGAGTCATGGAACAGGAAAATCAGACTATGTCCCGTCTATGGCTGTTGCAGCGATCGCAGCAGGAACCGATTCACTAATGATTGAAGTTCACCCTAACCCAGCCAAAGCTTTATCTGATGGACCCCAATCTTTAACCCCAGAAAGATTTGACCGTTTGATGCAAGAGTTATCGGTGATGGGAAATACGGTGGGTCGTTGGAGTCAACCTCAAGTCGCTTTTGCTTAGTCGATTGAAACGTAAAACATAAAAGTTCGTAGTTGGGGCTTTAGCCTTTATGCAATAAGGATTTTAAGCCCTAAAGAACTTACTATAGCACTACGCATTATGTATGGTTAGGACATTTTTATAATAGGAATGAAATAATCAAGTTATCAGCGGTCTCGCTCCGCGAGTGCTGCCGCACCGCCAAGACCATGCCAGCACCTTCATTGCTAAGGCACAAGGATCAGAAATTGCCACTTCTGATCTTGGATAAGGGGTTTGGTATTCGAGTCCATTTTGAACCATTAATTGCTGATCACTACCGAGTCGAACGTTTATCCCCTGACTATTAGCCTCTCCAAAAGTTTGAACTAGCCATTCTCTGGTTCCATCAGTAGACCCATCATCAACCAGAATAATTTCTTTAGGAACCCTGGAAGTGCTTGGGCTACTTTCGTCACAGCACTATCTATGGGATGTATTTCATTGTAAACAGGAATAAAAATCGATAGTTTGATAAAGATCTCCTCAAACACCCTTTTAGGACTCTACTGTTTCTTTTAACCTAACTTTACTCCTGTTTTCTTCTTTCTCATACCAGTTTAGATCTAGCTTGTTGCAAGTTTGATAAAGATTCGGTGTGGGTCAATTACAGTTAATGAATAAAGTTTAACTTTATACGGTAGCGAAACTTTTCGCTTTTGTCATAATAGCCAAGAAAATTTATTCTGACTAAGATTTTTAAGACACTAAATACGCTCCTAAAGTTGCCCCGTTGCTTAATCTTAAACAATAATCATCGTGTAGATCTAGATTTGATTTTGGGTTAAGGTAGAAAATGAACAATGGCTAATTTTGCCCTTGTGTACATCACTACTATTGATTAGTATGTTCTAATTTAGTAGATCTTTAATTATTGTTTTGATTATCTATGCCTCCTATCTCTCTGAATCAACCTAAAAATTTTTTACAAGACCCTTTTTCATGGTTTTATAGTCTTTGGAAGTTTTCTCGTCCTCATACCATTGTTGGTACGAGTTTAAGCGTTTTGGCATTATCAATTGTTGCCTTAGCTGCTACGAAAAGTTCGATAACTGTCAAGACTTTTGGCTATTTATTAGGGGCTTTAATGGCTTGTCTATGTGGGAATATTTATATCGTTGGTTTAAATCAATTAGAAGATGTAGACATTGATCAAATTAATAAACCTCATCTTCCAGTGGCTGCTGGGGAATTTTCTTTAAAACAAGGCCGCATTATTGTTAGTTTCACAGGAATTCTCGGGTTAGGCTTCGCTGCTATTTTTGGAAAATGGTTATTAGCAACAGTAGCTATTAGTTTGACCATTGGAACTGCTTATTCTCTCCCTCCTATTCGGTTAAAGCGATTTCCATTTCTGGCTGCTTTATGTATTTTTACAGTGCGAGGTGTTATTGTTAATTTGGGACTGTTTTTATATTTTAGTGAAGCCTTAACAGGGACAGGATTTATCCCCCCCTCAGTCTGGTTATTAACCCTATTTATTTTAATCTTTACTGTGGCGATCGCTATTTTTAAAGATGTTCCTGATCTCGAAGGAGATAAGCAATATAACATCACTACTTTTACAATTTTACTCGGTAAATCTACAATTTCTAAGGTGACTTTAGGAATTATTACTTTTTGTTATTTAGGAATGATAACAGCAGGATTAATAAAACTTCCAGGGATTAATCCTTGGTTAACCATTGGTTCCCATTTGAGTTTATTAGTTTTACTTGGGTTGCGTAGTCAAGGGGTTGATTTAGAAGATAAGATTGCTATTGCCCAATTTTATCAGTTTATTTGGAAACTCTTTTTCTTGGAGTATTTACTATTTCCTTTGAGTTGTCTTTTTGCTTAATAAATATTAAATTAAAGCCTATATTCCCATAGGAAGCAGAGGATTTCATGATAGTCAGAAGTGATTGTGTAAGCTGGATATGAAGATAGAATAAGTTAGTCATTTAGGGTTTTATATAAATAAATTTTATTGATGAGTGGCTATTAATTGCAATTTTCAATCATATGCCTCTGTTACATAACTTAATTAAGGATCTACTTTGCTAGATTTTTTCTAAATTTCCTCGATAATGACATTTTTATGATTTTCATGCTATTATATTTTATGGTATGCTAAGTGGTATATGACTAAAAATATTTATATAAGCTGAAACAGCTATTATTGCGTTGTTTTAACTCTCTAAATAATTCCTGAAACGAGAAAAACAGCTAGTTGGTGAGAGTGATTTTCAATAGTACATTTAAACCCAACAATAATTTTTGTAAATTAATCTTGACAGATAAATGTACAGGTTAAATAGGTTGAAGCTGTAGATTTCAAGGGACATTAAATTCCTACTAGTCCTTCACAGGTTACAGATGGTAAAATTAGGGATAGTGAATGCTTAACTGAAGCTAATAGAATTGATTGCTATTAAAATAACTTTTTGACATCAAATATGAGGCAAAAAATATACATATTTTCTAATTTTTTCTATGATAATGTCTCAGCCTAACCCTCTTGAACAGTGGTTAAAAGACTTCTTTGGTTATGATAGTTTTCGCCCTGGACAGGCAAAAATTGTCGAAGAAGCCTTACAAAACCGAGACTTATTAGTAATTATGCCCACAGGAGGAGGAAAGTCCCTTTGCTTCCAACTTCCTGCCTTACTCAAACCAGGATTAAGTGTGGTGGTTTCCCCCTTAATTGCCCTGATGCAAGACCAAGTAGATACCCTGTTGGACAATGGTATCGGCGCAACTTTTCTCAATAGTAGTCTCAGTTCCCAAGAAGTGCGATCGCGCGAACAAGCGATTGTTAATGGTAAAATCAAACTGCTGTATGTCGCCCCAGAAAGATTATTAAATGGAAAATTCACCCCTTTTCTAGATTTTATTGCTCAGAAAATTGGCATTTCTGCCTTTGCAATTGATGAAGCCCATTGTGTGTCTGAATGGGGGCATGATTTCCGTCCTGAATACCGACAACTAAGACAAATTCGTCAACGCTATCCCCAGGTTCCCATGTTTGCCTTAACCGCAACAGCAACCAAGCGGGTACAAGAAGACATCATCAAACAATTGGGATTGAGACAACCAGGCATTCATCTTAATAGTTTTAATCGTCCTAATCTTTATTATGACGTTCAATCCAAAGAACGCCGCAGTTATAATAAACTACTAACCTGTATTCGCGGAAAAAAAGGCTCAGGAATTGTCTATTGTCTCAGTCGTCGTTCCGTGGATGAAATTGCTTTTCGGCTGCAAAATGATGGGGTTGATGCTTTACCCTATCATGCGGGAATGGATGATCAGGCAAGAAGACTAAATCAAAACCGTTTTATTCGAGATGATGTACAAGTGATGGTGGCAACTATTGCCTTTGGTATGGGCATTAATAAACCCGATGTTCGCTTCGTTATTCATTATGATTTACCCCGTAATTTAGAAGGTTATTATCAAGAGTCAGGAAGGGCAGGACGGGATGGAGAACCCGCAGAATGTACCTTATTTTTTAGTTTATCTGACCTCAAAAGAATTGAATATTTAATTGATCAAAAAACTTCTCCTCAAGAACAAAAAGTATCTCGTCAACAGTTACGTCAAGTAGTAGATTATGCTGAAGGCAATGACTGTCGTCGTACCATTGTCTTACGATATTTTGGGGAAAGATTTTCAGGCAATTGTGGTAACTGTGATAATTGTCGTCACCCGAAACCCATAGAAGATTGGACAATTGAAGCACAAAAATTTCTCTCTTGTGTTGCCCGTTGTAATGAAAGATTCGGGATGACTCATATTATTGATGTCTTACGGGGATCAAAAAAACGTAAAATTGAACAATATGGGCATCATCTTTTGTCAACCTATGGCATTGGCAAAGACAAAAGTGTAGCTGAATGGAAAATGTTAGGGCGTTCTTTAATTCATCAAGATTTATTAGATGAAACTAGCGATGGTTTCTCAATTTTAAAACTCAATAGAAGAAGTTGGGAAATATTACGAAAACAGAGAAAAGTAGAAATTGCGATTACTCAAAAATCTGCCTCGAAAGTCTTAGGAGATTATAATCCTAGGGCGGCTGAAATTGAGTTACTCTTTGAGCGATTAAGAAACTTGCGTAAACAATTAGCAGATAGGAATAATATCGCTCCCTATGTTATTTTTGCCGACTCAACATTAAAATTAATGGCGAAATTGAAACCCCAAACTTTACAAGATTTCTCTAAAATTTCTGGAGTAACTGACTATAAAATAAATCAATATGGAGAGAGATTTGTTTCAGAAGTTAGGGCATTTTGTCAAGAACAAGCTCCTCCAAATCCCTTACCAACTCAGAGTAACATGATTACCTTGCAGCTTTATCAACAGGGATTAGATACGGCAGAAATTGCGGAACTGCGAGGGTTAAAAGAAAGTACCATTTACTCTCACCTCTCGGAATTGATTGAAATGAGACAGCCCGTAGACATCAAGAAATTAGTGCTTCCGGTGAGACAAGATATTATTATTCAAGCTATTAAGAAAATTGGAGACGGTGCTTTAACTCCTATTAAAGAATATTTAGGAGACAATTATAGCTACAATGAAATTAAATTAGTAAGAGCTTGGTATCGAAGGGAGCAACAATTTTGAAAATCTTGATAATTCTAACAGTGATTGTATAGCAGAATGTCGAATTTAGAATGAATAACCTTGTCGTGAGCTGAGTTTGAGGGATTTAAAGTTGTCTCAATCCTACTCTCGCCGCCTGGGGGCATAATACTCAATTCTCCTGTTGAACTCCGTTCCATTGGCACATTCTTATTGACCATGCACAATTGATAGAACTGTTCATGGGTTAGTCTTGACTAAGGGTTCTAAACTTAAATGAAATGAATGTTAGTCAACAATATCATCCTTCAATGTAAATTAGAAACTGTTATCTAATCACAGGAATTTTAGCCAGTTTCAGGTTAAGTTTTTGGTCAGGATAATCGGTGAGATTAATCGATAAACTCTCCACCTCATTCATCAACGCACTAGGAATTTTTATCGTTCCTGTAAAGCGTTCATTATTAGCCGGTAATTCATCGGGTAAACCTTCTGTAATTGCGCTCAAAGAACGTCCTTGATTATCTTTGACTTCTAAAAAACTGTAGAGAAATTTAACCGTTTGATTTCCCTGATTTTTTAGATTAACATTTAATAAAACATTTCCTCCTTGATTGTTAGATTCAGTAACTTCTAACATAACCCCACCATCTTGGACTTTGAGAGGTAAATTACCAACTGACACAGTCTTAGACTCAGAAGAATCTGGTTTATTTTGCGAAGTTTCCTGAGATTTCTTGTCCTTTGCTTTTTCTGATGATGACTTAGAGTCAGACTTCTTTTCTTCAGCGTGAATATGATCATACACTTTGATTAAAATTGTTTTTTCATCAATAGGTTCAAATTCAGTCGGTTGAGTTGATGATTTTTTAACTTTTGTCAACTTTTTAGCGGGATTTGACGTTGGTTGATTAACCCCTTGTAGGGCTTCACGTCCAGTTTGATAAGCTAGATAAGCACTAGCTGTTCCGACTCCAGACATAATCAGTAAAAGAAATATCGTCCATTTAATGGTGGAATTAATTGAGATTGCCATGATTGATGATGTAGTCAATATTTGAAAAAGATGACAGAAAAACCCTAAATAAAACTGACGTAGGATTCCCGTGCAAGCTATAATAAAGTTATACCCTAACCATGAGCAAGTTAACTAATACCGTTAATTTCTCACGATTCAGGGGATTGCCAGGGTTGGCCGAGCGGTTGAGGCAGCAAACTCATAATTTGCCCTAGGCAGGTTCAACTCCTGCACCCTGGATGCTAAGCCATTTAATAAGTTAGGGAATAATGGGAATTTGTTGCATTCTGATGTTAATTTCAGGCTGAGGATTAGTTGTCCGTAAATAAGAGGGGTTACTTTGTACCGAGGTATTAAAGGGATTCGGTAAATCTGGGGTAAGAATCCTGGGTCCTGCGGTTTGTTGACTCAAAGCATCCCGATAGACTGTTTCAAAGGTTTTCCCATCATTGGCAATTTGATTATCAAAAAAGGAACCAGGGGCGTATCTGACTCCAAAAATACTATTAGTTTGACCAGAGAGATCGGTACTATCATAGAAGGTCAATGTTTCATTAGCAAACGCCCGATCAAAAACATTTTGTAAGGTATCTCCTCGATATTCAGGGATCGCTTGTAAACTGGGTGTAATTGGAGAAGTCCCAGGAGACCCTCCCCGAAAATTTTGCGCTTCGAGTAAACGTCTTTCTAGTTGTTCAAGACAAGCATTTAACCCTGCTGCAAACTCATCACGGCTTAAAGCTTGCTCACCTCGATAGGTGCGATCGGGATAACCCACAATACAGCCATAATTTTCCACCAGATTTTTTAAGGCCTGATAAGACCAATTCACGGGGGAAACATCCCTTAATTGTTGAATACTCTGAATTTGTTGCAGGGTGGTCTCGTAATCTTCTACTGAATTTGAAGACCAAGGAGTTCCTTCAGGGTTTTGTGTGGTAACAGGGTTGGATGAAGGGACAGGAGATGTTAAGGGTTCGTCAGCTTGAACAGGGGAAACCGTTAACCCAACGATTAGCATTGAACCTAGCAATAACAACGAGTCAATAGATTTAGACATGATCGGTTGTTCCTCACACGATAACTTAAACTTAGGATCAGCCTAGAGGCTTTAACATTATAAAATGGAAGATTAACCCATGATTGTCAAAAATATTGCCTAAGTCGTGGCTTAATTCTAGCGAAAATTTTGGGGATTCGGGTTTTGAAAATTATCAAAGATGAGATAAATATAAATATAAATATTAAGAAAATCCGAAGGTTAGTTAAATTCTGTAGAAAATGCACCCAAAATGTAACTATTGATACTGCTCAGTCCTAGGCAGTTTAAGCTTAGGTTAAAAGCTGTCAATACCAAATTGCTGATCACTCATACCAATTAATTTGGTGCCTTATGAATACCAAAACTCTACCCACTCCTCACTCTACCCTCTATTCCATCGAGATGATCCAAGATGAAGCGAGACAACTCGTGGATCAGGGGAATGTTAGTCGCCAGCAACCTATTTACATTCTGTGTGATTATATTCCCGCCCGTGAATGGGTTAGTCTTGAGTGTGAACTCGAACGATGCAACTATCTATTACGCGATCGCATCGGGGATCTAATTGGTTCAGAAAGTTGGTCTAGTGACTAATTTCCTAAAACTTCTGTAACTTGTTTAATTGGACTGACGGGAATTTTCTAGTTCCGTTCTCAACGCTATCACTTGTTGCGTTAATTGCTCAATCTCGTTGTGAAGATTCCCATTACTCCCTGAAGAAGATGTAGGCTTTTGATTACCATTGTCGGTGGTAGGTGCTGATGGCTGTGTTCTTTGTTGTTGATTTAACCATTCTTCTACCAAGCGACGGGCTCCTTGTTCTGTGATCTCCCCTTTTTGCGCCCATTCTTGCGCCTTTTGTGTGAATTGACTCTGTAACTCAGAAAGGGTTTCTGCTCGTTTTTGGGGGTCTTGAAGGGTTTCTATAAAAGAAACTGTCGCCCCCACACTAACTCGAAAGCTTTGTTGTAGTAGTCCTATAAATTTATCGGTATTCATAAATGCTTTAGGTTAACTTAACTTAGCGTTTAGTTGAACTAACCAACTTGTTCGAGGTACTGTCCTAAATCTTCGATAATGCGGGTCAATTCTGCTTCTGTGGTTAGTCGTATCCGATCATCCCGTACGGTTAATAATACTTTAGCAGCAAAGGGACTGGGATAGATATTAGGGTTACAAAACAGTTCGATAAATACTTCCCCTGCATGGGTATATTCCATGGGTTTTTGAGGGTTAGGTCTACCACCACTGTTAGCCTGAGTAGCAATAGTTTTCAGACTTCCCATTAACTGATCAATTTCCTCTTTAAGATTTTGAGCAGCTTCAGGACTAAAATTAAAGGTAACTGCTCCTTGAAGCAAATTTAGGGTAAGTTGGGTCATGTGATTCTTATATTACGGTAAGGCGATCCCACAATATCTTACCTTATTTAGGGCCTGCTGAACAAATACTACAAAGTAGTCTAGATCAGGGTTTTGCACCTTTTTTTGTTGTAAGAAAAGTGCAAGGGGTTTCAATGAAGATTCGGGTTTGAGGGCATGACCCTTTTATACTTTTTATCTAAAAGACTTTTTGCTGCAAACCTTATCTACAGATAATCGTTTAATTTGTCAACTAATACGTTAATATAAGGCTCTTGAAATAAGGTATGATGATACCCAGGTATCTCTTGAATTTCAATCCCTTCTGTCGCTAAATCAGCTAATTTAGATGAACCTAGTAAGCGATATTCCTGAGACACAAATAAAATAATTTTTCCTGAATAGGGTTGAGGAGAATAGTTATTTCGCGCCGCTTCAAAAGCTTTTAGTATCTTAATATCTTCTAAGGCACGAGGTAAAGGTTTATGAACTCGATAATAGTATTGAGTTTGTATCTGTTTTAAACGGGCAATTAATTTTTCTTGAGTCCAAAAAAGTTTACTTTTACAGAGTTCAACTAAATAGTTGATTCCAAATTGACTAAGATTATACCTGTGTAGATATAATCCTAAATGCTGGGGTTTCCAAAAAGCATCAATCAAAATTAGTCGGGGAATTTTGTAGCCTTTCTTTTCTAATTGCTGCGCTACTTCAAAGGTTAGCCAAGAATCTCCACAGTAACTAATTAAGTGATAGGGCCCTTCTGGTTGAAGTTTTTGCATATCTGCAATGAATTTTGCTGCAATTTCTTCTAGAGTTAATTGATTTAGCTTACGGTCTAAAAATCTCGCTATTCCTAAAATGCTGAGAATATAAAATGGTTGATCTTTATCTAAATGAGTAGCAACTTTTTTGGCTTGACTCAGGGAATTTATGAAGAACAAAGGACTATTATTGCCTTTAGTTTGAATTGGAAGAACTGAAGATTCTTCAAGATTACTGTTTTTATCTTTATCTTTTATAAGCTTATTGATTTCTTCAATTGTTGGGTTTTGGAGAAATGTAGATAGGGATAAATTAACTTTAAACTCTTTTTCGATTTTGGCTAGTATCGCCATTGCCAAAAGAGAATTTCCCCCTAATTCAAAAAAGTTACTTTGAACTGTAAGACAATCGATTTTTAAAACTTTTTTCCAAATATTAGTCAGACGCACTTCATCTGGATCTTGTAGTTGGAAAAAATTTATTTTTTCTTTATTCAGGATTGATTTATTATTAATGATTTTGAGTCTACTCTGATGGCTGTTAACCGTTTTTTTCTCATCACTTATTAAAGCTAATTTATTAATGTTTTGGAGAGAATCTTTAACTACATCTTGTAGTAAAAATTTAAACTCTTTGATGAACTTCTTGATAGTATTTTGTGAAAATAGATTGCTATTATATTCAAAAATTCCCTCTATTCCCTCAGGTGTTTCCCATGATAATACCATTATTTCATAGAATGCGGAAGGCTTTTCTACAATCATTGAATGACTTTTTATACCCGACAATGTTAAATATTTACTGGGGACATTAAGGAAATTAAAGACTACTTGAAACCAAGGAATGGAACTAAAATCTCGTGATCCTCCTAATTGATTTAACATTGCTTCCAGAGGAAATTCTTGATAATAATAAGTGTCTAATATGACTTTTTTAACCTCGTTTACCCATTGTAAAAAAGTTATCCTTTCAGAATAAGAAGCTGCTAAGGGGACTACATTAGAGAAGAAACCGATCGTTGATTCAATTTCAGTTCGATTACGGTTAGCCACAGGAACCCCAATCACTAAATCTTTTTGGTGACTATGGCGGTATAAAAGAAGTAAAAAGGTTGCAACGAGAATTATATATAAAGTGGCGTTAGTTTCTTGACTTAGGGTTTGTAATTTTTGAGTTAAGTTTGCATCGATATGAAATGATTCTATTCTCCCTTCAAAAGTTCGTAAAGTGGGGCGAGGATAATCAGTTTGTAGATCGAGATAGGGAGATCTATTATTTAGTTTTTTACTCCAATAATCTACTAAAGAATCATATACGTTAGCTTGCTGTAACCATTGACGATGTTGACTGCTAAAATCTTTATATTGTAATGATAAAGAAGGTAAGGAACAACTATCATTATTGATCAAAGCGTTATATAGACTAGATACTTCCTGTACAATAATCCCCAATGACCAACCATCAACAATGAGATGATGGACTACCATTACAAAAATGGTATTTTTTTCGCTTAATTGGATTAAAAAACAACGGATAGGTGGTTTTTTATCTAACTCAAAAGTCTTAATAATTTCTGATTTGATTTGCTGTTTAATTTCTTCTTGTTCAAGGTTAGGAATTAATTCGAGAGAAATAGAAAAAGTAGGCAAGATTTTTTGAACAGGAAATCCTTCTATAACAGGAAAGAAAGTTCGTAACGTTTCATGACGTTGAATAATTTGATTAATTGCTTTTTCTAAACTAGCAATATTTAGGATTCCTTCAAGTTGAAAAATTATGGGTAGGTTAAAAACTGGACTTTTTCCTGTCAGTTGATTCATTAACCACATTCTTTCTTGATATAATGATAAAGGAAAATTTTTGTTATTTTGACATAGGTTATTAGTAAGGGATTTCAGGGATAGAGTAGACCAATTCAATAGATTTTCTTGGGGAGTCGATGTTTCTATAATTGCTGCTAATTCTTCTAGGGTAGAACCTTGCAATAGGATTTGAACAGGTAACTCTATATTAAGAAGATCTCGAATACGGGAAATAATCTGTATTCCTTGTAAAGAGTTTCCTCCTAATTCAGTGAAACGATGATCAATACTGATGGGTTTTCCTAAGATTTCTTGCCAAATATTTACTAATTTTGTTTCAATGGGAGTCCGAGGAAAAATAATATTTTTCTTGACTGGTTGATCACTTGAACTTAAAGCGAGAAGTTTTTTACGATCTATTTTTCCATTAACATTTAGGGGGAACTGCTTAAGGAAAATCAACCGAGACGGAATCATGTAGTCAGGTAGTTTATCAGACAAAAATTGACGTAACTCTGTTGATGTTATTTCTGTTTTGGGAACAATATAAGCAACTAATTGTTTACCATTTGAATTATTTTCAGTTGCTAAAACGACAGATGACTGAACTTGGCAATGTTTCCCTAATACAGCTTCAATTTCTCCCAATTCAACCCGATAGCCTCTAACTTTAACTTGAAAGTCAGTTCTACCAATAAATTCAATCTTACCATCTTCATTCCAACGAACGCGATCGCCTGTTTTATACAGACGAGAATTAGGATCATTACTAAAAGGATTTTGAATGAATCTTTCTTTCGTTAAATCAGATTTATTAAGATAACCTCGTGCTAATCCATCACCACCAATGTATAATTCTCCTGGGATACCAATAGGAACTAATTGTAAATGGTGATCTAAGATATAAACTTGAGTATTAGCAATGGGATAACCAATCGGAATGGAGTCTTTAATGGCATCATTTTTAGTAATTTTATAACAACAGGTAAAGGTTGTATTTTCTGTTGGACCGTAACCATTAATTAATTGACAATTAGGCAAATTTTCTAAAACTTTTCTAACATGAGGAACAGATAAAACATCTCCTCCTGCGAGAAGTTGTTTTAAGGGTTGCAAAGCTTCTAGTTTTTCGTCTATCATCACGTGGAATAAGCCAGCAGTTAACCAAATTGTCGTGATTTTATGTGTTTGGATTGCTGTAGCAATGTCTTGTAAAGAGGGCATTTTTTCTGGTATTAAAACCAGTTTCCCTCCATTTAGCAGAGGACTCCAAATTTCAAAGGTTGCTGCATCAAAAGCAATAGAGGCTAGTTGTAAGACTACTTCATCTTTACCAAATTCCGCATAGTTTGTATTTTTAACCAGTCGAATAACTCCACGATGTAAGATACAAACTCCCTTGGGTTTACCCGTAGAACCTGATGTATACATTACATAGGCTAAATTATTTTCATTAACTTGATTGATTGGAGGTTTTTTATGAGGAAAATTTTTGAAATTTGCGTTTTTATCTAGACATACTATTCTAATCGTTTTAGGGATTTCTTGAAGAGAGTTTAAATAAGAAGTTTGGGTGATAATCAGGGAAATTTCAGCATCTTCTATAATAGTTTTTAACCTCTCAGGGGGTGCAGCAGGATCTAACGGTAAATAAGCACCTCCTGCTTTTAAAATAGCTAATATTCCAATAATTGTATTAACAGATCGCTCAAGATATAAACCAACTAAACTTTCTTTTTTTACTCCAATATTTTGCAAATAGTAAGCAACCTGATTGGATTTTTCATTCAGTTCTTGATAAGTAATTTCTTGATCATTATAAACAATGGCAACAGCCTTTGGAGTTAGAACTGCTTGATTTTCAAACAATTCATGAATCGTTTTATATTTCGGGTAATCTTTTTTCGTATTTGTCCATTGTTGCAACAGTGTTGTGGTTTCTGATGGAGTTAATAAAGGTAATTTATCAACTAACTGATTAGGGTTTTTTATTATTCCCAATAAAAGTGTTTTTATATGATTGATAATTCGGTTAATCGTTGAGGCTTTAAATAAATTAGCGTTATAAAATAATTGTAATTGATAGTTAAATTGCTCTAAATTAGCAGAAAAATCAAAACTTAATCCTAAATCCACATTAGAGCAGACTGGAGATGTTTTAATAAATTTTAAATCTGTTAAAGCAACATTAAATTGTGACAGACTATCTGGTGAATTTAAAGATGCTGCTTGGACTTTTTTTTGAATAGTTGTTAAAACTTGTAAAGCTGTTATTTTGTTTTTAAAATTAACTTTTAAAGGGTATAATGTATCAGGTAATCTAGTTGATATTTTCTCATTAAAATAAGTAAGAGGAATCCCAATAGTAACCTCTTCTTGTTGGTGATATCGGTACATTAAACAAACCCAACTTGTCAATAAAAGCAACGCGAATGAGTAAGCTAATTTTTGATTTTTCAGTAAAGATACTTGAAAAACTTCTTGACGATAATCAGGTAATTGTTTCTCAAAAAGATAAGAAGAATCTAGAGGTAATTCTAACTTAATAAAAGATGTCGTTATATCAGCTTTAACCATTTTGACAGTATTATGTTAAGGGAGGTAATATAAATTTAAGTATTTTTCAATAAGTATTAATTTAGATTAGGAATTAGATGACGAAAACTACCTAGGACATTATTATTTTTAAAATGAGGGGTCAAAGCTTATTGACCCCCACTAAGTAAAATTATTAGACCAACTCATTGAAAGTAAGTTTAATCAAACTTACCCCTTCGATCATAAGGTTATAAAATTGATGCTTCCAATTCTACCCTATTTTGACCCACTTTCATGATCAGCTAAGGATTAATTGCGGTGTTCAGGACATCCAGCTAAGTTTCCGTTATTGTAGGTATCGGGGAGATTATGCAGAGAGTTAGCTTGACTATCTAAGTTTTGAACTCCAAATATAGAAGAATTAAGGAGTGTTAAGGCTTCTTGTGTCGTATAGAAGAGAGTATCTTCACCGTTATCAGTGATGCCATTACGATTGTAGTCCCCATAGTCAAAGAAGAGGGTGTTTATTGTTAACACCCCCAAAAATCGAACAAATTGATTCAACGTTTAAGTATTTACCCTGAGTTATAGAATTCCTTCTACATTTGATCTCTCGGAAACTGAATCAGTGTTCTTCTCATTCATTTAGACGTAACAAACTTCTAATTGATGAATTTTGAAGGAATCCTCAAAGGTGTGTTCATCAGGATTAGCAGCAATCACAAGAGTGTTTCCACTGAGTCCACTACTATTAATATTTGCCCAACGAGGATCATATTCACCAGTACCAGGAGTATCATTAATCTCACTATAGAAACTAGCCAACAGATCGTCATTTAGAGAAGTTTCGTTGGTATTACCAATCCAGAACTTAGCATCACTATCATCTACCACTGCATTAAAGCGAGCTTTATCAACAGTGACTTCTTGAGAGAACTTAAACATGACGTAGTTAAAGTTATGACCTAAGTTATCAACACGGTGTGCGTGAGTCCCTTCATCTTGGTCAGTTACGCCTAAACCAGAGCCATAAACACCCACATAAGCATCTTTCCACTGTCCGGTTAATTCGTCTTTCCCACGGCTAAAACCACGAACATCTACGGAAAGTCCATCTTGGCTAAAGGTGCGAACATTCCCATCAGAACCATCCAAAGAACTACCACCAGTAAAGGTTAAAGTGGTTTCTATACACTCAGAAGGTTCAGGAACAGGAGTAGGAGTAGGAGTAGGAGTTGTTTCTGGGTTGATGTAGCCACTGGTATCACTATCGCTGACATCGCCAGCAGTTACTGTGGCTGTATTTTGATAAACTCCGATGGTTTCTTCCCCAGCTACAGAAATATCAAGTTTTTTGAGCTTGAACGAGTCATTACTACCATCAGTGTAGGCAGAAATCACCAAGGTATCCCCTGCTAACTCATCATGATTCAAGTTAGCCCAGCGATCGCCCCCATGATTAGTAAAGTCATTCTCTTTGACGAAGCTATCTAGTAAATCATCATCAAAGTTAGAAATGTCAGTCCCATTGCGATCGCCAATCCAGATAGAGATATCACTGTCATGGCCTACAGCATCAAGAAAAGCTTTGTCTACTGTAACATCCTGGTCAAATTCAAAAAGCAAGTAATCAAGGCTACCATAATTGTCCACACGATGGTCAGAGTCATGGTTTCGGTTAATAACGCCTAAACCCCCATCATAAGAACCAACATAAGCGTCTTGCCAGCCTTCATGGCTATTATAGCTGAAGCCACTGACCTCTACCGAAACACCATCTTGGGTAAAAGAGCGAATGTTACCAGAATCACCTGTTGTACTGCTAGAACCCGTGAGATTAAATCGGATATCTTGAGCCGTGGTGGTAGTAGTTAAATCTTGAGCTTCTTCGATTACTGAAGTATATAACCAAGTTTCTC
>NEED01000070.1 GCA_002110465.1 unicellular cyanobacterium SU2
ATAGTAGTCGAGTAATTCATAAGGTTGGGGCTTCAGCCTTGGGGTTAGAGGATGTCAGTCTGCCAAAGGCAGCAATTCTTGTTTGATCCTCGAATCCCCCGTATTTTTAATCGGGGGAGTAGGTCAAGGTTCTACGGTATTTACTATGCTAAACTAATCACCAATAAAATACTAAAGCCTTATTCTATAAGAACAAAGTCCGCCTTCGCGGACTGAATTAATAGGTGTTATAGGCAATCTTTGTTGGTATAGATTAACGCTTCAGAGTTTAAATCTATTATCTTCAATAGCTTGGAATAACTGATACGGTAAAACCCTATTTCGAGGAATCAACAGCCATTATAAGTTATCTGTTCAAAATTTATTTACTGTTTCTAAAATCACTATTTCTAAAATTAAAAATAAATCAATTTCCTGCGTATTGACTAAACAATAAAATGACCAATCTTTGGAAAAAAGCTACTTCCCTCTGGAAAAATAAGTTACCTTTTAAAAAAGTTCCCGAAAAAATCCTTCAATGGTTTCAAGTAAGTGACGAACAAGTTGCCAATATTTTAGAAACGGTTCGGGAAAACTTGCCTACCACTGAAGCAATTCTCATTGGAAAAACTCAATCAGGAAAAAGTTCAATAGTTCGAGGATTAACAAGGGTTTCAGCAGAAATTGTCGGGCAAGGATTTCGTCCCCATACAGCACACACTAACCAATATGCTTATCCGAGTGATGACCTTCCCTTACTTATTTTTACTGATACCGTTGGCTTAGGAGACGTTAAACAAAATACTAACTCAATTATTAAAGAACTAGGAGAGAATTTACAACAGTCTAAGCATCAGGGTAGAGTTTTAATTTTAACGGTTAAAATCAATGATTTTGCTACCGAAACCTTAGCCCAAGTTGCTCAACAATTACGCCAGTTATTTCCTCAAATTCCTTGTATTCTAGCAGTCACTTGTTTACACGAAATTTATCCCAATCAAATTCAAAATCATCCCGCTTATCCCCCTGACATCGAAGAAATAAATCGCCCATTTAATCATCTACAAGAGACATTTAAAGGACTTTATGATCAGGCCGTCTTAATTGATTTTACCCTAGAAGAAGATGGTTATACCCCTATTTTTTATGGTTTAGAAGCCTTTACAAATGCCCTAGCCCAACAATTACCCGAAGCAGAATCCCAGGCAATTTATCAACTATTACAAGGAGAACCAGAACAAAAAATCGGGAGTCTCTATCGGGAAGTTGCACGGCGTTATATTTGGGGTTTTTCTATCGTTGCTGCCACTCTAGCGGCTGTTCCTCTTCCTTTTGCAACGATGCCAGTTTTGACCGCTTTACAAGTTTCTCAAGTCACTCTTTTAGGCAAATTATATGGACAAATTTTAACCCCTTCCCAAGCAGGAGGAATTGTTAGTGCGATCGCGGGGGGATTTTTAGCGCAGTCTATTGGACGGGAATTAATCAAATTTATCCCAGGATTTGGTAGTGTTATCGCAGCGTCTTGGGCGGGGGCTTATACCTGGGCATTAGGAGAAGGGGCTTGTGTTTATTTTGGGGATTTAATGGGAGGGAAAAAACCCAACCCTGAACAAATCCAAATGGTAATGCAAGAGGCATTTAAAACAGCACAAGAACGCTTTAAAAAACAGAGTTCTTAATCAAGATAAGATAACTATTGTTTGACTAAAAAGTCAACCTAAAAAATATGATGAGATTGAAAACTTGGCAATGGGTAATCTTAGCAAGTCCCTTAGTTTTTATTATCAGTTTTATAATTATTGCTGGCGGAATACAAATTCATCAATGGGGACTTAATTGGATTTGGGGGGTGTTTATTTTATTGTTATTAGGGTGGCGTTGGTTATTAGTAAAATGGACGCAACCCATGGAACAACAACTTGAAGCAATTATTACTCAAGTTACTGAAGATTTAGAAAACAATACGGGTGAAATTTCAACAACTGTTACTGACACCGAAACCGTTAACCAAATTGAAACCGTCCTCTACGATATCCTGAAAAAAACCCAAGATGATCCCCCCATGTGGGAAGATTGGCAACTATTTTGGCAACGGTGTCAAACCCTAGTGAGTGCGATCGCTCAAATTTATTATCCAGAAATCAAATATCCCCTACTTAATATCTACATACCCCAAGCTTATGGATTAATTCGAGGAACAGTTGATGATGTTGATCACTGGATGCAAAAGCTTTCTCCTGTCCTAAATCAAGTCAGTATGGCGCAAGCGTACCAAGCCTATGAAGTCTATCAAAAATTAGAGCCATCTGCCCGAAAATTGTGGCGGGTTTGGAATTGGAGTCAGTGGCTATTAAACCCAATTGCTGCGATCGCCAAACAAACCAGTCAAGGCTACAGCCAACAAGCCAATCAACAGTTACTGATCAATTTAAGCCAAACTTTTCGAGAAGTTGCCCTTAAAACTTTAGCCCAACAAGCTATCTTACTTTACAGTGAAAAAACGTCTCTCCCGTCAGATTTGTTAACTAAAGAAACAAAAAACTTACCGACAGAAAAGACTCAAACTTTGCGAGAAATAATTGCCCAGGCAAAACCTGTTACAGAAATAAAAGAAAAACCTGTCAACATTTTATTAGTGGGACGAACAGGTGCGGGGAAAAGTAGTTTAATTAATACTTTATTTAACACAAAACAGGCTGAAGTTGATGTTTTACCGAGTACCGATGACTTTTATTCTTATTATTGGAATCATCCCACAGGAGAAAGTTTAACCCTTTGGGATACCCCTGGTTACGAACAAATTAACCGTCCTGAATTTCGTCAACAAGTTTTAGATTATTGTAAAAAAGCTGATTTATTACTATTAGTTACTCCTGCCCTTGATCCTTCTTTAGAAATGGATGTTAATTTTATCGATGCTGTCAAATCTGATGGATTAAATTTACCAATTATTGTTATTATGACCCAAGTTGATCGTTTACGTCCTATTCGTGAATGGCAACCTCCCTATGATTGGCAACAGGGAAATATTCCTAAAGAAATTAGTATTAGAGAAGCAACAAAATACCGCTTACAAGTGTTTGGAGAACAGTGTGAAATGGTTTTACCTGTTGTGACTCGTGAGTTTAATCTTGAGCGTAAAAGTTGGGGAATTGAAGCCTTAACAACAGCTTTATTAGAGCTAATAGAACCCGCTAAAAAACTACGGTTAGCCCGTTTTTTTCAAGAACAAGAAGCCCGTTCTGTTGCGGCTGCTAAAATCATTGAAAATTGTACCTTAAGATTAGCGACAACTGAAGGTGTAACGGCTTTATTAAAAAGTCCTGTCCTGCAATTTATTTCTACTATGACGACAGGTTCTCCCACCTTAGCTCATTTATTAGCAGAACAAATTCCTGTAGAACAATTACCCATTGTTTTAGGTAAACTACAAATAGCTTACGATCTGTTTTGTTTATTTAGCCCTGATGATCCTAATATTCAAGATTTTAATCTATTAGCTTTGTGGCCTTTATTATTAAATCATTCAGGGTCAAGTCAACAAAATGCCTGGGCATTTGGTCAAGCATTGGTAGAATTTTGGACGCAAAATTTAACGGTTGAACAACTTAGAAAACGATTTGAAGATTACTTAGAGGTGATGTAGTAGCTAGTAAGTATAGGAAACAGGTCAAACAATTGCAGATTGCAGAGGGCAGATTGTAGATTGACCCGGAGCTTAAAAAACAGGGGCTTGGGATTGAAGAAGGTAGATTTAAGACGGGCGGCTTAAAGGTCGGCAATAATTCCGACCCCGCGCCCTCATTTATTGTTGATTGTTGGGGGTAGATTGTCGATTTACCAATGCTTGAAAGCAAAGGCTTGTATTTACTCAATCTCCAATCTTCGGTAATAGGGTTAGTTTAGTAGGGTGCGTTAGGCACACTACAATTTTTTAGGTAATTTCTCTCCTTTTGTTTCTGCCGTAACCCACCCAAATGGTTTTTTTGGTGTATTAGGGTGGCATAATACACCCTACAGTTCTCTTAAGATTTACGTGATAAACATGAAAATTGAATGAGGAGAAATTTGGCTTGTTTTCCTAACCTCACACAAGGTTCTGAACAAATTGTTCATTTAACTAGTTGAGGCATTTTTCCCAATAATCCTGTCATTAATTGCAGAGACAAACGTTTAACGAAAGGAAGGGTATTGATCAACCATAATCCCAACCGACGCACTCTCATTAACAGCCACCACTGATTAGAAAATAAACGATCCAAAAAGTCAGTAAACCCTAAAATGATCCAATTCTCTTTCCTGCGCCAGCGTTGATAGCGTTTTAACACTTTTAGACTTCCGATATCTTCCCCTTGTTGATGGGCTTTTCCTAAGACTTCTGCTAAAGCCGCCGCATCGCGAATACCCAGGTTTAACCCCTGTCCCCCCAATGGATGACAACAGTGTGCCGCATCTCCGACTAAAGCGAGTCTAGGGTTCGTGTACCGTTCACTTTGCATTAACTGAACCGAAAATAAAAAGCGATCGCTGACTAATTCCAATTCCCCTAACAGTCCCCCAGTCCGTTGCTGTAACTGGGATAAAAATTCTGTTTCGTCTAATTCCTTAATTGCTTTAGCTTGATCGTGGGGGGCTGTCCAAACAATCTGACAACGATTTCCAGGAAGGGGTAAAATGCCCATCGGTCCTGAGTACCAAAACCGTTCAAAAGCCATGTCATTGCGGGGGGCATTATGTTTAACAGTAAAAGCAACGCAAGACTGCCAATATTTCCATCCTTGGGTTTTAATCCCTACCCCTGAACGCATTGGCGATCGCGCTCCATCGGCTCCTATCACTAATTTACTGCGGACTTGCTGTAATTGTCCCTCGGCTTTAACCGTTACTACCGCCTCTGTGTCTTGGTAGTCCACTGCTATCACTTCAGCCGGACATAACCATTGAATCTTAGAAGATTCAGCGATCGCCGTTTGTAGGGCTTCTAGGATCACCCGATGTTCTCCCACATAGCCTAAATAATCGGTTCCGAGATCGCTAGTTTGGAACTTAACCACCTGTGGGTGATCGGCATCGGAAAGGCGAATGGAGCGAAATTTACCAATTTGGGGCAGTATTTTCTCCCAGACCCCAATTGACTCAAAAATCCGTCCAGACAGCAGTGAGAGGGCATAAGCCTGGGGTTTGCTGGCAGCTTTTACCTGGGCTTGAGCTTCAATCATAACAATCCTTAACCCAGACGCTTTTAGGGCTGTGGCTAAGGTTGCCCCGACAATTCCTCCTCCCACAATAACAAGATCACAATCTAAAGTCGGGTTAGGAAGTGAAAGAGAAGATTCTAGCTGTTCGACAGTCATTTTTAAGGATTTCTTTAGAAAAGCATTAAGAAATATACACTCTTTAATTGTGACGTGAATTTTCGGAGGATGCAAGGTCAAAGGTTATTTAGTAATCTCCATTCCCCCACTCCTCCACTATTCCACTCTTAAGCGCATCAAGTTTTCGGACTTAAAACTTAACAGCCCATAGGGGTTTAACTTTTGACTGCTGATTTCTGACTTCTACCACATTAGCCATCCCGATTCCTAAGAATAATCCCACAATACTTCCTAAACTAACATTTTGAACCATTTTGGGGACAATAGACATTTTTTCCACTTCAGGAGGAGTAATCAGTTGCCATGGAGCAGTTTTTTGGCTAATGGCTTCTATTTGCATCTGTTGGGAAGCGGCGACAAAACGATTGAGACTATCGGTAGCGGTCGTCAATTTTTGGTTTAGATTATCATACTCACGGGCAACAAAGGGCATCTTCTTGATTTCTCTATAAATACTGTGGCTTTCTTTCCCAATAGCCATCTTTCTTACTTGCAAGACCCTGATTTGATTAGCTGTTTCTAGCAATTGCTGCTGAAGGGAAAGTCGTAGGTTACTAGGAGATAATCCTGAAGAATTTGGGTCAATTTGACCGTTGGCTTGGTTTCCTAGATCTTTTAAGGCTTCTTGTTTTAGTAGTGGAATTAAATTAGCTTTTTTCTCTTTAAGAGCTTCAATCACTGGACTTCCTTCTAAAAATCTCGCCGATTCTTTAGCGAGTTCAATTTCAACTTCTTGGAGTTGACGGAGAAGATTTTGATAACGGGGGGATTCACTCAAGACACTGGCGGCGATCGCTTCTTGAGGAGATAATCCTAAGTGCTTTTGCAAAGCATCGTACAAAGTCTGAGCTTCTTGTAGTCTGGTTTGAGTATCAAAATCTAACGCTTTTAACCGATGTAATTGTTGAGAAAGTTCTTGAGATTTTTGTTCAGGACGTAGAAAATTATATTGCTGACGCAACTTTTGTAGTTGCTGTTGATTTTCGGTGACTTCTTGACGCAATTGAGATACTTGAGCCGTTATAAAGTCCATCCCTTGCTTAGCTCGGATATTTTCTTGATTTTTACCATAAAGAAGATAGGATTGAGCTAAATGATCTAACACCAAGCTAATTTTTTTCGGGCTTTCATGTTCTAAGGTTACCTCCATTATTTTTGCTCTTTTTAAGGGCTTAATTGTTAATGGGGCTTGGTTTCCTTTCGTTAGGCGGTGGTATCCTAGGTCAGGATGTTGTTGAGCAATTTCTGATAAAAGTGGTTGCAGGACACTATAACTTTTTAAAACTTCAATTTTTGTCCGAGAGTCAATCCGTGTTTTTGGCGAATTTTGTTGATTTATATTGGGGTCTTCTAATAATATTTGAAAGCGTCCTTGATAAACGGGAGGTTGTTGCCATGTCCAAGTTGCTACGGTTGTTGTCACTCCTAAGGTTACAGAAACGATAAGAGGCCAATGGTTTCCAATCATTTCCCCCATACGTTCCCCAGTCCTTTGTTTTCTTGTCTCCCTTGAAGGATCAAGCGTATTATTCAGATAGAAACGGTTCTTGTTATCTTGATTTTTTAGGGGAATAATAGATGATTTATTATAGTCTTTCATTGAGAATTTCCTCACAACACACTTAAAAATTTTGCCTTAACATCGAACACAAGAGTCAAGCAGTTGAACATCGGGGTTAAGAGTCAATGTAATATGCCCTCAATTATAACCAGTTGGTGACCCAATTGTATCATTGGTGAAATTTCCATCGCCTGAGTTTGACATAAGCCACACTAGGGATCACTTCTAACCATTGCCAGTCTGTATTCCTTATTCCTTCTCTAAAGATTTCGCAATTCCTAACACTGAACTCAGGTTAACAAATGATTTGCCTCCTCTATGAACGAAAAGAAACCTTTTTACAAAGATGGGATTTTCCCATTAATTCCGTCGTTTTAATGCCCCTTCAATAGCATTAATGACTGTTTCAATCACAAAAACACGGGCGTAATATTTATCATTTCCTGGAACAATAGACCAGGGAGAAGCGGGGGTACTGGTACGAGCAATCATTTGATTAACCGCGACATTGTATAAAGGAAATTTATCGCGGTTACGCCAATCTTCCTCCGTCAATTTATATTGCTTAAAAGGATCATTTTGTCTGGCTTCAAACCGCCTTAATTGTTCATCTAAACTAATGTGTAACCAAAACTTAACCAAGACATAACCAGCCGTGGTCAATTGGGCTTCAAATTCATTAATTTCTTTATAAGATCGTCGCCATTCTAACTCACTGGCAAAGCCTTCAATTCTTTCGACTAACACTCGACCATACCAACTGCGATCAAAAATACCGATGGTTCCTGCCCCTGGAATATGTTGCCAAAACCGCCATAAATAATGATATTTTTTCTCTTCTGAAGTTGGTGCAGCAAAAGCATTAACCTTATAGCTTCGAGGATCTAATGTATTGGTGAGGCGTTTAATTGCCCCCCCTTTCCCTGCCGCATCCCAACCTTCAAAGATAACTAAAACAGGGATCTTTTCTTGAAAAATTTTTAATTGTAACTGACGTAATTTAACTTGTGCTTCGCCTAAGCGTTGGCGATAATCATTTTTGGGTAACTGTAAGGTTAAGTCAACCTTTTCTAAAAAGTTCGGTTCTGTTGGTTGTAATTCGGTTTGTGGCGGTAAGGAGGGAATATCTGATACAGGAAACTTGAGACGATCTAATGCTTCGGTAATCGTCCCTACTACCTGGGATAATACCTTAATTCTAGCCCATCGCTGACAATCTCCTTCTACCAGAGTCCAGGGGGCGTGGCCGGTACTGGTATAGGTCAACATCTCTTCCGCTAAGGCTGCATATTCATCATATCGCTTCGCCTGTTGCCAATCTTCAGGGCGTACCCGCCAAGACTCCAACTCATCAGACGCATACTTTTTGAGTCGCTTTTTCATCTCTCTACGACTCAAATGAATCCAAAATTTCGCGATCGCTAGGCCACTATCCACTAACTGCCGTTCAAAAGCGTTAATATCTCGCATTAATAAGGGAATTTGACCCTCTTTCACCCGTTCAAATAAACGATCCTCTAAAACATGGGTGTACCAACTATGATAAAAAATTCCAATACTGCCTTTAGCAGGGAGTTTGTGCCAAAATCGCCAAAGAAAAGGATATTTTTTCTCATCGGGAGTGGCGGCTAAAATAGGATGAACCTCAAACCCACGGGGGTCCATGTAACCAATCGTTTTTTGTAATAGTGTTCCCTTTCCGGCTGCTGCCCACCCTTCAAGAACGATAATCACGGGAAGCTTCTGCTCCCAACAGGACTTTTGGAGCGATCGCAACTGACGCATTAACGCCTCGCTCTCTGTTTGATAGGTTTCTTTATTTAAAGTTAATTTTAAGTCTAGGGTATCTAACATTAGGCTATTACGAGTTTAACGCTCCTTGTCTGTCATCCAAAATCTATCTCTAGTTAGGAACTTAACCTTATCTTAACAGTCATCAGTCATAAGCTTCCCTTCCTAACCTCCTCACCAGTTTTTTTTCTCTGGGTTTAAGTATCTCACTAAATTGTTGTTAATAGGGAAACTAATAAATAATCATTGAAAAACAATTCTTATATCTTGTTTTGGTAGATAAATACTAAATAAACAAAGGTGAAAAAATCTATTTTCTTATAGTTAACGTCAATTTTAAACATTTCTCCGAAGCTCCGAAGCTCCGAAGCTCTTTACTGTCGTACAAGATGCGAGAATTCAAATTTTTACTGTTGCCTGTTCCGGCGTTCCCTCTCACGAAGGGAGATAACCTTTGTATTTTTTTTATGGTAAATTTTGACAAAATTGTACATAATTTTTACCTGAGTGAGAACTTTTCTGTAATTAGGATTTAAGGATAGAAATTATGAGAAATATTATTGTCGACGGAACATTTGATAATCCAGATGACTTAAATCGCCATTGGAGGAAGGTCAATGCGAGTCATGCTGACCAAGGTTGGATGGTGTTCAACGCCGGTCTGAGTAATTGGGATATTGCTGCTAACAATCAAAATCTCAGGGCTGTTAATGATGACTACTCACAAAGTTTAATCCAAGTCATTGCCGGGCAACATCAAGGACTACACACCTTTAGTTTTGATGCTCTCAATCTATCCCTGAGATCACCAAATACATTGTTAGACAATACATTACAAGTACAAGTCTTTGGCATCAATGGTGATTTTGAAGTAGGTCATTGGGGCACTTGGGAGCCAACGACAAACAATGGTACTGTGCGCAAGTTATTTGATACAGGGAATATTGGTACCCGTAGGTTTGGTTGGCAGACCATTGAAGGGCAGATAGATTTAGGGCAAGGATATGATTACATCGTTACCCGACTGATAACAGAGGGTGTTGATCAACAAACTGAGTATCAAGCACTTGACAATGTTGAGCTTAGATCGACTGTTTCGACAGAAACAAATGCTCCGTTTGGGGTAAATCTAGCCAGTATTAATGCTTGGTCAACTCAATTACCATTTATTGATAGCTTTAAATCCGCTAGTCCTTGGTGGATAACCGGAAGCCAAAACCAGAACCGTTCATTGAATTTAGATCCCAATGGTTGGGTCAAATCTTTACCGGTAAGCAGAGACGGATCTAAAATTCCGATCGTCACTAATATGCACACCGGCATTGATGGCCGTTATCCAGGGGGAAGGTATGTAGTCCTTTACGAAGGGAAAGGCAATATTCAATATCAAGGGGATGCACGAATAGTAAGGCATCAGTCTCGGCCAGGTCGAGATGTGATTAATGTTAATCCTACTGATACAGGAATCCGCTTAAAAATACGTAATACTGATCCTCAAAACACTGGAGATTATATTCGTAATATTCGGGTAATTCCTCAAGCCTATGAATCAACGTATCAAACCCAGAGATTCAATCCTGCTTTTTTAGAAAAGGTTGAACCGTTTAGTGCCTTTCGTTTCATGAACTGGATGCAAACGGTTGATTCAACACAAAAAGACTGGTGGAACCGACCCACTTTGGATGATCATACTTGGTTTGAAGATGGTGCCCCGATTGAAGTGATGGTAGAACTAGCCAATGCTGCTGATGTTGACCCTTGGTTTAATATCCCTCATGAAGCAACGGATCAATATGTGAGAGGATTTGCTAGGTACGTTAGAGAGAATCTTGAGCCAGAACGGAAAGTTTATGTTGAGTATTCTAATGAAGTCTGGAACGGCAAGTACGAGCAGAGTAGGTGGATACAACAACAGATTAACAATGATCCTAATTTTACTGGGAATGTGATGAATTGGTATGGAAAACGCTCAACTGAGGTCATGGAGATTTGGGATCAAGAGTTTGGGGAAGATAAAGAAAAAGTTATCGGCGTATTAAACGCTCAATTTACTTGGATGAGACCTATTAGAGATGCCCTCGATTATGATGTATGGTCTAATGAAAATAAAACCCATGAAGATTACGGAATTGATGCCATTAGTGTTGCTCCTTATGTTGGTTATTACATAGCACACAGAAGAAACGAAGGTCAAGTAGAAAATTGGAATCTTAACCAAGTCTTCGATGAGTTAACTGAAGGAGGCGTATTGTCTGGTGGGCCAGACGGTGGTGCAATGCAAGCAATAAGTCAACAAATTGGTGCTTACGCCAACCTAGCCAGAAGAGAAAATTTGCAGCTTTTGGCCTATGAAGGAGGTAGCGGTTTAGCTGGACCTCACGTAGCTAGAGACAATGAAACGATCATTGATCTACTTCATAGAGCTAACCGTGATCCCCGTATGGGACAAATTTATGAAGATTTGTTGACTAATTGGTATGACCAAGGAGGTGGTTTATTTGTGCATTTTGATGATATTAGTCGATCCGATCAATTTGGCAATCGAGGGTTACTCGAATATGTTGGCCAGGAGGGTTCGGAAAAATATGATAGTGTTATCAACTTAATGAATACTTATGGTAATTAATAATAAAAAATGAATAATTATCCCCAACTACAATTCTAGGATTTAGTTGGGGTCATTTAATTAAAAAAAAGAACTAAAACCCACGATTGACAGCAATTTTAGCTTGTTTAAACTCTTGAAGTAGACGTTTTTTCAATTTTTCAGGAAGGGGACGACTTCCATAGGAAGTATAATAGCCAGCAAGGGCATTTAAAGCCGTTTGCATGGTGGTGAATGAACGCAATCCTCCAGACTTTTCATTACGGCGATAGAGAGAAATATAGTCGTTAATTTGCTCTCGTGCTAAATTTTGTAGTTCCGTTTTATTGTCTGCGTCGTCAGGTAAATCAATAGTAGTTGTTAGGGTTTCAATGACAGTTAGGGTATCTTGGGCATAATCCCCTGATAGTCCACTAGCATTACTTGTACAACCTACCAGAGAAATGACAGCCACAAGTACGACGGCTAGAAGACGAGATAAGGAAGACTTGATAAACATCATGAAGGTTTCAATAGAATAGGTGATTCGGCGATTTCACTTATCCTATCAGGTTGGGTGTTGCTGTATAAAGTGATGCCATCAAAATGAATTAATCCTCAATGTTAAAAGAGATGGCAAAATCCTTAATATATAATCAACTTTTTAATCTATAAAATCTATGAAGCTGCCTAATCAACGATGGCAAATTGCAGACCCTAACCCTGAACAAGTCAACCAACTCATCGAGACCACAGGACTATCGCCCTTAATTGCCTCAGTTATCCTGAATCGAGGCATCGAAACCCCTGAAGCTACCCAAGTTTATCTTCATCCTGAAAACCAACCCCTTCCTTCCCCCCTCGAAGAATTTCGAGATTTAGAGATTAGCGTGGAATTGTTAAAAGAAGCGATCGTCACTGGGGAAAAAATTGCGATTTGTGGGGACTATGATGCTGATGGGATGACGAGTACCGCCTTATTATTACGCGCTTTAAGTCAATTAGGGGCTGATATTTATTATGAAATTCCCAGTCGCATGAAGGACGGTTACGGGATTAATCAACGTATTGTGGAAAGTTTTGCGAATGAAGGAGTTGGGTTAATTTTAACCGTTGATAATGGGATTGCCGCTTATGAACCCATCCAAAGAGCAGTAGAATTAGGGTTAAGTGTGATTATTACCGATCACCATGATCTCCCTGAACAATTGCCGCCAGCTGATGCGATTCTTAATCCTAAATTACTTCACGAAACCTCTCCCTATCGAGGCTTAGCGGGAGTAGGCGTTGCTTATATTTTAGCCATAACCACAGCCCAAAATCTGGGGTTAATTAAAGGATTAGTAGACCCTTTATTAGAATTATTTACTTTGGGAACCATTGCAGATTTAGCCCCCCTGGTTGGTGTGAATCGGCGCTGGTTAAAACGGGGGTTACGCAAGCTACCCCAATCTAAGTTAGCAGGCATTCAAGCCTTAATGCAAGTAGCAGGGGTCAGTGAAGAACAAAAACAACTTAAACCGGATGATATTGGCTTTCGGTTAGGACCCAGAATTAATGCAGTCGGACGTATTGGTGATCCCCAAATGGCCATTGAATTACTCACTACCGATGATCCTGGGATGGCTTTAGAAAGGGCGATGCAATGTGAACAAATTAATGCCAAACGAAAGGAAATGTGTGAACAAATTCTTTTAGAAGCTATTCATTTAGTCGAAAATACTCCTATTCTTTGGCAACGCGATCGCGTTTTAGTGGTGATTAAATCTCAATGGCATCACGGGGTTATTGGCATTGTGGCTTCTCGTTTAGTGGAACGTTATGGAATTCCCGTTTTTATTGGAACCTATGAAGAAGATAATAGTAGAATTAGAGGTTCTGCACGGGGAATTAGAGAATTTAATATTTTTGAAGCTTTAGATTTTTGTCAAGATTTATTAGGGAAATATGGAGGACATAAAGCCGCCGGTGGGTTTAGTTTATCTGTTGATAATTTAGAGGCTTTTAAACAAAGATTGAGTACCTTTGCCTATCAATGTTTGGAACCCCAACATCTTAAACCTTTAGTAATGATCGATGCTGAGGCTAATTTCAAACAATTAACTCCCTATTTATATCAGTCTATTGATCAATTACAGCCTTGGGGGATTGGCAATGATTTCCCTGTTTTTTGGACTCCTAATGTTTATATTGTTGACCAAAAAGTCGTTGGAAAAAATCATCTAAAATTAGGCATTTCCCAAGAGAATCTTAAAGAGGTAGAAATGAGGGCGATCGCTTGGCGTTGGGGAGAATACTTTCCTTTACCAAAACGAGTTGATATTGCTTATAAACTAACAGAAAATAACTGGAATCATCAGACTAATATTGAATTGGAAATTGTCGGAATACGATTACCATCAGTTTCTGCCCCTGCCTCAAATAATCAACTAGCTATGTTTCACTATCAAGGACGAAACTATCAATGTAGTTTTTCCCCCACTGAACAAGAATTAAGAATTAGAAATGAGCAAGGACAAGTTTTAGCCGTGAGAAAAGGACAGCGACAAGGACTATTAGGAAAAAAGCGAGAAAATGCCCAAAAAGTTAATATTACTCAGCCTCACTATTACCATTTAATCAAAGAAGCTATGGCAGTTTTAGGGTTGTAGAATCAACGTTTCCCGTCTTTTTTGCGAAGAATGGGGACTAACGTGCTATTGTTATTCAAGCTTGAGTAGATTTACTGAGACGAAATTGATACACTGTCTTTCGGTACTAAGTAGTTGGTCACAAGTAAAGTTAACTGTGAGGTTAGGCAACAGGTAAGGGTTGTACCCTTGTTAACATAATTTAATATAGTGCTGTTTATTTTAGGTCTGACTACTTAAGTGGGGTTATTGTACAAAAATATTCAAAATACCCCAATCATATAATAAACTTTATGTAATAATCAAAGTATTAAAAAATTATTAAGTTAAGCCAATGAAGTTCAGAGATTTTTTTGATCGTACCTACATCATCAATCTGCCACATCGAGTAGACCGTCGTCGGGAAATAACAAAAGAACTCGAAAATATAGGAATGCCTTTGATTTCAGGCAAAGTTGAGCTATTTAAGGCTATTAAACCTAAATATCGGGGTGAATTTGAATTAATTGGCTATAAAGGGGCATTTCTCAGTCATTTAAGTGTTTTGAAGATAGCCAGAGCAGAGGGATTAAAAAATGTTTTGATCATTGAAGATGACTTGACACTACGAAAAGATTTTAAACAGTATGAGGGAATGATTCTCACAGAGTTACTTGAAAGCAAGTGGGACATAGCTCATTTTGGATATTGTGGTGATGAAAATCACACCGAAGTTAACTTTCCAATTCTTCAGCCATGCTTTGAGAAAAAAGAAATAATTGGAGCTCATTTCTATGGTGTAAAAGCAGAAATTTTTGATGAATTAATTAACTTTTTTGAGGTATTGTTGAAGCGACCATTCAATCATCCTGATGGTGGACCGATGTCACCCGATGGAGTTCTCAATGTTTTCCCACAACAACATCCACATATCAATAGATTGATGACAGTTCAAAGTTTTGGAAATCAACGAAGTTCAAAAAGTGATATTTCTCCTAAATGGTTTGATAATGTACCGATTCTTTCCCCTACTGTCAACTATGGTAGGCAATTAGGTCTTGCAAATTTAAAAATGCTTTTTAAGCCTAGTCCTAAAAGGAGAATAAAACCACTCAATCAATCCTAATATTAAGACGCTTAACTTGTATCAGACCTCACTTAAATAAAAGCTTTCATCCCTTTTTGCAATCATTTTTTTGTGACCAATTAACCCAACGGTTGCCCGTTACCCAATTTGGCGTTCCCTCGACCGAAGGTCGGTCAAAAACTAATAAATTCAAAAAAAGTAGAAAACTTAAAAATGGCTCTATCACCTAACTTCAATCAAGTTGAAGTAGATTTAGGACAATTTAGTTTCAACAGTCCTACTTCACTTCAATTTGGTCACGATAATCGTCTTTATGTTTCACGTCTAAATGGACTAATTTATTCTTTTAGTCTCACAGCAAAAAGAGATGACGATGGCAATATTATTAAATTTGAGATTAACGAATCAGAAGAGTTTGAGGAGATAGATCTAGTACAAAATATTCCTAATCATGATGATGATGGGACTCTCAACACAACTTTAAATAGACGTCAAGTAACTGGATTAGTCGTCACAGAAGGAACTAACGGGGAAACAGTTTTATATGTTTCTTCTAGCGATCCTCGTATTGGTGGCGGTTTTAATAGTAATAACAGAAATCTAGACACCAACTCTGGGATTATTTCTCGTCTTACTAAAACAACCAATGGTGAATGGGAAAAAGTAGACCTGATCATCGGCTTACCTCGATCAGAAGAAAATCACTCCACTAATGGACTCGACATTCGTACAGAAATAGTAGATGGCGAACCGCGCCAAATTATGTATGTTGTATCAGGCGGAAATACCAACAAGGGCGCACCCAGTAACAACTTTGTTTGGAGTTCAGAATACTATTATTCAGCAGCAGTATTAAGAATAGACCTAACTCAATTAGAACAAATAGAAGCGACAGAAGGTTTAAAAGGAGGAACTAACTATGTAGATCCATACATTTATGCCTTGCCAACATTAAATGATCCCACTCGTCCTGATAACCCCCAAGGACAGGACACAGCAATAGGAACCACAGGATTAGGCGATGCAGAAGCAGCAGATACTTTTGGAGGGAACAATGGACTAAATCAAGCCAAATATGACCCAGATGGACCGGTGCAAATTTATTCGATGGGTTATCGAAATAGTTATGATCTAGTCATTACTAAAAATAATAATATCTACACCTTTGATAACGGTCCTAATAATGGTTGGGGGGATATCCCATTAGAAGCGAATGGGATTACTCCTATCTTTAACAATGGCCAAGTGGCGACTAACTATCCAAACATTAATATAGATACTGGTAATGATACAGATCCAGATAACTTACACTTAGTAACACAAGGATTCTATGCTGGCCATCCAAACCCAGTATATGCTTCAGGTGCAGCAGCCGGCTTATATGCAGTCGATACCAGTACCGATTCTCCCATCGTTACACAATTAACAGATTCTAGTAATTTAAGTAATGATCAAACCACAGTCAATGATGATCTTCCCTCTGACTGGAATGAAATTGCTGGTAATTTAACTTATTCTGAAGCAGGAGTTTACGTCAGTCCAGGTATAAATCCTGATGGAACCAACAAAGGAGCCGATGGTTCTCTAGTTACCATTAATAGCTCATCGAATGGTTTGACTGAGTATTTTGCAGGTACACAAATTGGGAGTTATCCCATAACCGACATTCCAGGAGCAGAAGTTCTTGCGGTAGTATCTTTTAACGGCAACATTTATTTTATGGAAATTGTGGGAGATGGAACTCAGGAGGAAACTAATCTGACTGATATCTCTTCAATCTCAGTTGGTGGAACGCCACTCGATGTAACCGTTGGCATTGAAGAGTTTAAAGACTCCCTATTTATTGCTCATTTTGGCGGAAATAACATAACAGCTTTGGTTCCTGGGACTCTTCGGCCAACAGACATAGATAAAGATAATGATGGTTTAGCCGATAATATTGATCCACTTCAATATGATCCTGATAATGGAACAAACACTGAACTCAACCCTGGTGAAACTCTTTTCTGGGATTTTAATCCTGCTGATAGTGGTATTCATCCAAGTCCATCTGGGGAATATAACATCGGGATGACGGGGTGGATGGTTAATGGCTCTAGGTTCTTAGAAAATGAGGGAATACCTTCAACTATTTTTAGTGATCCTCCTCTAGTTGATCTTGATAATACAATTCGCGGTGGCGCACCAGGCATTATTCAAGTTAAGACAGTTACTGCTGGCAACCTCAAAGGAACCAGTAATGATCAACAAGATGCCATGCAAACCGGCTTTTTTCCTGGGAGTGATGTTAGTAAATTCACAATTAAAGTACCAATCTTTAATCCATTCACCAGTGATGCTAATAGCAACATAACCTTTAGTGAGTCGGCTTCGATGGGATTTTCTCTCGGAGATGGCACTATGTCTAATTGGGTAGGGATCGTAGTTGGAGCCGGTAATTCATCTGATTTGCCTGTTAAACCCCAAGTATCGTTTATTTATGAAGAAAACGATAATCTCATCAATAATCTGTCTATTGATGTACCAGATCTTTTAAATGCTGTTGATGATGACCGAATTGAATTATTTCTGACCGTTGATACAGAAACATCGGAGATCATTCCTTCCTGGCGGTATGAAATTGAGAATTCTTGGTCTGCTATCACCCAGCTTGGTAATTCTCCCGTACAGTTAAATAGCCAAGGATCAATTGTCGAGGCATTACAAGGACAACATTTCATCAATAATATTCAGAGTAGTCCAGTAGTCAGCTTAATCTCAACCGCAGAAGGTTCCCAAGGCTTTACAGCAGACTTTCTTGATTTGGCGATCGCGACTCCCAAGGTTTTAGTAGAAAAGATTAGCACTCAAACAGATGTTCTTGAAGAAGGATTAATTGAGACTTATTCACTAGCTCTTACTACCCAACCCACATCAGAGGTAACAGTAACCCTATCCCCAGATTCTCAAATTGCTGTCGATAAAACAGAAATTGTTTTTAGGCCTACAAACTGGGCTCAACCCCAAACAGTAACCTTTGGAGCCAAGAATGATCGTGTCGTTGAAGGCAACCATGTCGGCCAGATTACTCATCAGATTACCACTAATGACAACGATTATGCTCAAGTCAGTGTCCCCAATTTAGTAGTCAATATTGTTGATAACGATGAACCGGTGATCCTCTATCGTATTAATGTTGGGGGTGAAGAGGTAGCATCAACCGATGGCTCAAATCAAGACTGGAGTGCAGATACAAAGACAAATCCTTCCTCTTTTAGAATTGGTGAGGGTGGCAATCGAATTTATAGTATTCCTCATGCCATTAGCTTAAGCGATCCAACTTTACCAGCGAATTTCCCTGACACTATCTTCAACACTGAACGATGGCATCATCCCTCAACGCCGAACATGAAATGGGAGTTTCCTGTCGAACCAGGTAGCCAACTAGAAGTCAGACTTTACCTAGCAGAAATCTATCAACCCCTGTTTGCTCCTCAAAAACGGGTCTTTGATGTTTCGGTTGAAGGGGTAATTCCTGCCGTGTTTAACGATATTGACCAATATCAGATAGCTGAAGACGGCAGATTTATCTTATCCCATACAGTAACCGTTAACGATGACAATCTAAGTCTAGAGTTTCTTCGTAATCTTCAAAATCCAGCCTTGAAAGCCATTGAAATTATTGATTTAGATGGGTCGTCAGAAATATTGCCTCAATCTCCCCCTACCATCACCACCGCCGACGCAGTAACCATCGTTGAAAATCAAACAGAGGTTGTTGATGTTAATGGGATAGATGTTGATGAAGACCCACAAAATAGTAATCTAACTTATGGTCTAATCGGAGGGGTAGATCAAGAAATTTTTACTATCAATGCTGAGACAGGGGTCTTAAGTTTTATCACAGCACCAGATTTTGAGAATCCTACCGATAGTGACTTAGACAACATCTATGAGGTTGAAGTTGCTGTTACTGATTCTACTGGACTTAGTGATACTCAGCTTATTAGGGTGACTGTTACTGATGAAGAGCCTGTAATCTTATACCGTATCAATGTTGGGGGTGAAGAGGTAGCATCAACCGATGGCTCAAACCAAGACTGGAGCGCAGATACAAAGACAAATCCTTCCTCTTTCAGAATTGGTGAGGGTGGCAATCGAATTTATAATATTCCTCATGCCATTAACTTAACCGATCCAACTTTACCAGCGAATTTCCCTGACACTATCTTCAACACTGAACGATGGCATCATCCCTCAACGCCGAACATGAAATGGGAGTTTCCTGTCGAACCAGGTAGCCAACTAGAAGTCAGACTTTACCTAGCAGAAATCTATCAACCCCTGTTTGCTCCTCAAAAACGGGTCTTTGATGTTTCGGTTGAAGGGGTAATTCCTGCCGTGTTTAACGATATTGACCAATATCAGATAGCTGAAGACGGCAGATTTATCTTATCCCATACAGTAACCGTTAACGATGACAATCTAAGTCTAGAGTTTCTTCGTAATCTTCAAAATCCAGCCTTGAAAGCCATTGAAATTATTGATTTAGATGGGTCGTCAGAAATATTGCCTCAATCTCCCCCTACCATCACCACCGCCGACGCAGTAACCACCGTTGAAAATCAAACAGAGGTTGTTGATGTCAATGGGATAGATATTGATGAAGACCCACAAAATAGTAATCTAACTTATGGTCTAATCGGAGGGATAGATCAAGAAATTTTTACTATCAATGCTGAGACAGGGGTCTTAAGTTTTATCACAGCACCAGATTTTGAAAATCCTACCGATAGTGACTTAGACAACATCTATGAGGTTGAAGTTGCTGTTACTGATTCTACTGGACTTAGTGATACTCAGCTTATTAGGGTGACTGTTACTGATGATGTAACTGACAATGAGACAGGAGAAGCAATTCTAACCATTAGTCTTAACAGTAATAATAATGTTCAAACTTCAACCTTTATTAAAAACTCATTCCAACTTACCAATACTGGTCAAAAGAAAATCGCCCAAGTTGATATCGATGTTACTAATGCTTTTTACTCAGGTACTGTATTTGATCCCTTTGGAGTAGCAGGAGATACTGTCTCAAAACCACTAACTATTGATAGTGATGGTAATACGGGTGTTGTTAGGCCAAGCAATGAAGCTTATATTGGTGATGGCGGTAACGCAGGTTACAAAGGTTTGAGAATTGCTTTTGACGAAGAGGTTAATAGTGGATTCGAGTCAGGAGAAACTCTTAGTTTTTCTGTTGATATGGACTCTAATTCCATTGCAGGTGCTAACAAGCGAATTCTTGAGTCAGGAACTGATCCCTTTTGGGATGTTGGTGGTGTTTCTGGTGCAGAATTGATTGGATCAACTTTTACGGTTACTTTCACTGATGGCACCGCTGCGACTGGACAATTGCAAGGTGTCGCCAACCAAGGTGGTTCCCAAGGATTAGCGTCACAAGAGTCACCCAATTTATTATCTTCTCTGACAGTCAATGGACTAGGTGCTGGAGAGGTGGGAACCTATGATGATAATGGTTTAAGAGTTATCGTTAGTGGACCTACGGGTCAAACAGCACGAGTAGTTTTGACTAAAGGTTTCATTCAACCTGTGACTAACGAGTTTTTTAACGGTAATCTTGAAGAACAAAATTATGCTTCTATTCTTCAGGCACAACTCGATACCCTAGCTGCTTCGGACTTCCCAGCGAATAACGCGGTAGAATTTCAGACGGTAGATATTGTTTTAACAGGGGAAGATCAAGATATCTCTGACCAATTTGATTTATCTGGCGTTTCTAACTATGACTTTGCACAAGAAGATCGTTTGCCAATAGGTTTGGTAGCAAGCGTAATTGATCCAACAAACGACAATTTACCCATTGGACCGGTTACACAACCAATCTACCTGCAATTTACCAGGCCGATTGAAAATGATTCGCCTCCCCCACCGATTACTATCGAAGCTGAAGCGGCTGACATAATTACTGGCTACCGTCTGCAAAATCTTTCCACAGCTTCTGGGACTCAAGTGCTTAGTTTTCTTGGGAGCAGTCCAAATGAGCAAGGCAGTGCTGTATTTATCTTTAATGGACCACAGGGAATTTACGATATTATTGTAGGAACCTTCGATGAAAATGACGGTTTAGCTAGATTTGTACTAGAACTTAATGATGTTGAAACTGGCACAACCACTGAAATTGGGACTCTTGAGTTAAATAAGGATCTTGGTAGTAATTTGGCCAATGCACAAACCTTTATTACTTCAACAGGGGCAACTGGCGTAAATTTAACCCCAGGAGACACTATTACAGTGAATGGTTTTGAAGATCTTTTAGAAAATACACGATTTGATTTTATTCAATTTAACCCCATAGTTAGCTAAAAATAAGATCGAGAAAATCGTCATATCCAATGGTGATAAAACTCAGATCTTGTACCTTGTTTAAAATTAGCTAGGGAGAGGAGGCAATCCCCCCCTAACCCCCCTTGAGAAGGGGGTCAGGCAATAGGCCATAGGCAACAAGGCAATAGTGAGAAAAATTGATGATTTCTTGATCCCCAATTGATTTTGCTCCCGTTGTTTCTCAAGTTTTTTGGTACTGGTGCAAGATATCAGTAAAACAAATCTTATAATTTCCTTAACGTCAGTTGACTATCATCAGAAATGATCTATATCAAGGTCTAAAGTCATGCTCATTCATTTAATTGCTGACTATGGCATCAATGATCCAGCATTTGCTGAAGTAAGCCAAAGATTATGGAAAATTTGTCCATCCGCACAAATTCAATGCCTTTCGGTTCCTGCATTTAGTACCCTAGCCACAGGTTTTTGGATTGCCCAACTCGGACTGAATTCCGGTCCAACTGACCGACTAATCTATCATAACTGCGCGCCGCGTCAGGATAAAAAAGAAGCCCGAATTGATAATGAAGGGGAAGGCTTAACTTATGTACAGCTTCCTAACGGAGTGAAAATTATTGGGGTTTGGGCAGGTTATAGTTTATCTTTTCTCAAAGATAGTGCTTTGTCTATACGTGATATCAATGTATCTCGTGGAGGTTCTCAGTTTCGTTCTCGGGATGTTTTTCCTTCGGCTGTAGCCAGTATATTAGATGGACAAACAACGCTTTTAGGAGATGAAATAGACCGCGATCGCATCCCTGATCCCCCCAAAGATCGGGTAGTGTGGAGTGATGGTTATGGAAATATCAAAACATCGATTGCCGCTAATTCTATCAAATTACCCCCTAAAAGCCATGTAACCGTTCGGGTAGGGGATGTGGTTAGTGATGCCCTTTACACCGATGGAACCTTTGAAGTCCCTGAAGGAACTTTAGCCTTTGCCCCTGGCAGTTCTGGATGGACTCGTAAAGATGGAACAAAGGTTCGATGGATGGAGTTATTTCTGCGCGGTGGCAATGCCTCAAAGCGTTTTAACCAACCGCGAGTGAATCAGATGATTAGTTATCAGCAAAGATAGTTCTTTTAATTTTCTTCTATGTACCTAGTGAAAAGTCCTCCTAGGACACCCAATGCTGCCAAAGTAAGTAAAACCGGTCTTAATCCTACTAAAGTTTCTGCAATTCCTGCTAAGGCTAAGGGCAACGACAAAGCAATATTGACCGCATTATTTTGTAATCCAAACACCTTACCTCTCATGTCTACAGGGGTTTCAGATTGAATAATGGTTTGCATAGGAACCCCAACAAAAGCTGCACACAATCCTAACAATGTTGTCATCAACAGCGTTAACCAGAGGCTATCCGTAGAAAACGATAACCCCACCAAAGACACTGCCATTCCCAACGCGCCCCATAATCCCAATTGATTCTTACGAAATTGTTGACCCCAAGTCCCTAAAATTCCTGCTCCCAGAGCCATCCCTAAGCCACCACAAGCCAGCAAAAAGCCAAATTGTTCCGCTTCTAACCCTGGAATGGTTTCTGCCAGTCTGACGGCTAAAACAGACAATGCTGCAAAGATACTAAAGAGAATTACCAGTTGCATCAGGGCATTGCGAACCCGATGATTATTGTTGAGATAACGAATTCCATCGCGGATATCTTCCAAAACATGGGGGCGTTCTTTTTCGTAGTGTTTTCGTTTTTCCCCTGTTCGCAAAAAGATTAAAATGACACCTGCTAACAGATAGGATAGGGCAACCACTAAGGATTTACCAGTTTCCCATGATAATCCTAAAGACTTTCCCAAGGTAGCTGCCACTTCCAATAACGGATCGCCAATGGCAAACCCAATAATGGTCATGGCCATCATGGTTGTGGTGAATAGAGAATTCGCCGAAAGCAGATCACGGCGTTTGACGATCAGAGGAATGGTAACTTGTTCTGCTGGGGCAAAAAATTGGGTAATGGTTGAATCAACAAAGGTTAAAGTGAGTAGGATTAAAAACCCTAAAGGAACAAAAAAATGATCTTGAACTTGGGACTGCCATTGACGCAACCATAAAGGAAGCCAAGAGACAGGGAAAGCCAACGTTTGATCTTGGGATAACCAGATTAAGGAAGGAATAACTAAAACCAACACCCCTCGTACTAAATTGGAGATAACTAAAACCCCTTTTTTTGACCAGCGATCAATATAAACTCCTGCCAACGAACCAAATAAGACGGCTGGAATGGTAAAAGCAATCATGATGGCTGATACCCAACCGCTAATGGGTTGATTTTCCCCTTGAAAGTGACCAGCAATTAAAGCAATCATCAAAACTAGATAGACTTTGTCAGCCAATTGGGAGAAAATTTGTCCAACCCACAGAATTAAAAAACGGGGATTTCGTAGGACTGGACCAAATCCTCTGTTGACTGATTGTTTCGGGGCGGACGATTGATCATCCGTAGGGTCATCAGATACGGGATCTTGGGTCGGAGATGATGGCATGGAGTCAGGGTTAGAAACAGGCATTTTGCTTGATTGGTATTAAACAGTCCAAAAATTTTGTAATTAATCACACAATTTCCATTAAACCTTAAAACTCCAACGGGGATAAGGTATCGACGAGATCGGCTGACCGAAAAGATTTTCCTAATTGATATTGGGCATAATTGCGTAACAGATGTTCGATGCGAACCCAGGCAACTGATACCAAATCATTCAGAGATTGTGGCGGTAAAACTTGTCGAGGTTGAGGAAGAACCGAATGACCTAAGTGTTGTAGAAGACTTAATTCTACAGCATTAAGTTTTTGATTGACTGAAAGTCGATTAACTCGGGTGAATTTTTTCTGGGTTGATAATGAAGGTTCGGGAATTGCTAATTTGATTAATCCACCTCCTTCAAAGCTAAACCCTACTCGCCAGTGGGGATCACTAAAATTGGCGATTAAGGTTTCTCGTGTCAGACAACAGGTATGAACTTCTGGTCCTATTCCTGCGATCGCCAGTAAATGAAAGACTCCTTGGGCTAAATGACTGTGTATGCTTTGTCCAGAGGAAATCTCTTGCAGGCGATATAAATGTTCGTTGAGAAGTTCGTAAAGTTCCCGTTGTGGTTGTTCACTTAACCCTAGACACAGTACCAACTCCGCTAAGTATTGACTCGCGGCCAATTTTCCTAAATCTCTGCTTAACTTAGGATAGGATTCAAGGGTATCGGCTTGAATAATTTTATCGAGCGATCGCCCCTTGACGATTAGCAAATCATTAACCACAAATAATTCACTGCGTCCGCGTAGTCTCGATTTATGTTTTCTTGCCCCTGGAACCACCGCCTGAATTAAACCAAATTCTGGAGAAAGAATGGTGACTAAGCGATCTGCTTCCCCGAAAGCCCTGCCTTTTAAAATAATTCCTAATGTCTTGTAAGTTTGACTCATTGGTAAACTACCCACGCACGTCGCTACGCTGTTAGGTATGTAATTAAACATGAAATAGAAAAGCTGCTAGTAAGGGCTTGAGTATCGATGATAAAATGCTTTTTTGCCCTAAAGGGCTTACTACCAACTTAACTGTATTTTTATTTTGACCATTGATCCCTACTGATTTCTAACTTCATAAGATTGTTGCTGTTGTCTGATTAACTCCATACCACGGGAAGTTCCCAAACGAGTTGCCCCTGCTTCAATTAATGCCAACGCTTGGTCTAGAGTTTTAATTCCCCCAGAGGCTTTAATTCCGACCTGTCCTTTAGCAATATTTGTGAGATATTTAACATCAGCTACCGTTGCCCCGCCAAACCATCCGGTACTGGTTTTCAGATAAGTTGCCCCTGCATCCATACAAATTTCGGCAGCCAGTCGTTTTTCTGTGTCTGTTAATAAGGCGGTTTCAAGAATAGTTTTGACAGTTTGTTGGGTTTCTGTACAAATCCCAGCAATTTCTTGATAAATTTTGTCTGATTGTCCTGCTTTTAGCCACCCTAAGTTAATGACCACATCTAGTTCCGTTGCACCATTTTCTACCGCTTCCTGGGCTTCATAGAGTTTAGTGGCTGAGGTGGTAGCCCCTGTAGGAAAACCAATGACTGTGCAAACTTGAGGCTGCTTTCCTTGGAGTAATTCGGCGGCTTGACGTACCATCGAGGGGTAAACGCAAACCGAGGGAAAACCATATTGATCAGCCTGTTGACAGTATTGTTCTACCTCTTGGGCGATCGCTGTCGGACTGAGTAAAGAATGATCGATATAACTGGCAATGTCAATGTTTGAACTTGCTATAGCCATAAATGTTGTTCTCAAAAACTATTTTTTGCAATGATCTTTAGGCTGGTAGTCAAGGCTTTAGCCTTTAGAAATTCAGCCTAAAAGGTAGACTACTAACTGATAATACGACCAAATCAACTTAATATTTTATTGGCAAACAATTTATCAATATTAACCTCCACTCGAAGCGATCGCCTCTATTCTTGTCCCGTGTCAAACTTCTCAGAGAGTGATGAAGCCAAGAAGGGAAAAGATAAATCAAACGACAGTTCCAACAAACCGCTAAAATAATCGATATATGCAAACGATTATCTTGTAAACATTAATCTACTTACATGAGTCAAGGAACCCTATTCGATAAAGTTTGGGATGCCCACACCGTTACTGTTTTACCATCAGGACAAACCCAACTCTTCATTGGACTCCATTTAATTCACGAAGTCACCAGTCCCCAAGCTTTTGCTATGTTGCGCGAAAGAAGGCTTAAAGTATTGTACCGCGATCGCACCGTTGCCACGGTTGATCACATTGTTCCCACTGAAAACCAAGCCCGTCCCTTCGCTGACTATCTGGCTGAAGAAATGATCCAAGCCTTGGAAACCAACGCCAAAGAAAATGGTATCAATTTTTATGGGATTGGATCAGGAAATCAAGGAATTGTTCATGTTATCGCCCCGGAACAAGGGTTAACCCAACCAGGAATGACGATCGCTTGTGGGGACTCTCATACCTCCACCCACGGTGCGTTTGGCGCGATCGCGTTTGGGGTGGGAACCTCTCAAGTTAGGGATGTCTTAGCTTCTCAAACCCTAGCCTTATCTAAGCTGAAGGTTCGCAAAATTGAAGTGAATGGAACCCTAGCCCCTGGAGTCTATGCCAAGGACGTTATTCTCCATATTATTCGCAAATTAGGGGTTAAAGGAGGCGTAGGTTACGCCTACGAGTACGCTGGAACCACCTTTGAAGCAATGTCGATCGAAGAAAGGATGACGGTCTGTAATATGTCCATTGAAGGGGGGGCCAGATGTGGTTATATTAACCCCGATCAAGTGACCTTTGACTACCTAAAAGGGCGAGATTTTGCTCCGACAGGGGACAATTGGGATAAGGCGGTGCAATGGTGGGAAAGTATTCGGTCTGATGAAGATGCGGTGTACGATGATGTCGTGGTGTTTGATGCGGCTGAGATTGAACCGACAGTCACTTGGGGCATTACCCCAGGTCAAGGAATTGGAGTCAATGAAACGATTCCTACCCCTGATAGTTTACCCGATGGCGATCGCGCGATCGCCCAAGAGGCTTACCAATATATGCAGTTTTCCCCAGGAACCCCCATCAAAGGTACTAAGGTGGATGTTTGCTTTATTGGCAGTTGTACCAATGGTCGCATTAGTGACCTACGAGAGGCGGCTAAGTTCGCTAAAGGACACCAGGTTTCTCCAGGGGTTAAAGCCTTTGTGGTTCCAGGTTCAGAACGGGTGAAAGTTCAAGCCGAAGCAGAAGGTCTTGATAAAATTTTTATTGAGGCTGGGTTTGAATGGCGTGAGGCTGGATGTTCAATGTGTTTGGCGATGAACCCCGATAAGTTACAAGGAGATCAAATCAGTGCCTCCTCCTCTAACCGCAATTTTAAAGGTCGTCAAGGGTCATCTACGGGCAGAACCTTGTTAATGAGTCCAGCGATGGTGGTGGCCGCCGCAATTAACGGAAAAGTGGCTGATGTTCGGGAATTATCATCCTAATAGTAAGGTGGGCATTACCCACCTCATAAACCTGAAACAACAGTCATTTATTATTGAGCTTTCTCTTGAATAATTTCTATTTGATTCGTTTTTTCAGTTAATCCTAGAGAATTCATCAATTTGACCACCCCAATAGAGACCAAGACTCCTACTGATAAGCCAACAGCTAATAGAAAAAGAAAAACCTTTTTTGCTTGTTTGACGGCTCGCTTTTTTCTATCACTATTGTTTAGTTCTTGGTTATCAAATGGCTCTTGAATACTCATAAAAAACTCTCCTTTTTCATCAGGTTAAGTCTTCTGTGTAGTTAATAAACAGAAAAGGAATTAGCCGCCGTCTCAAATAGATTTTTTACTTTGTTCCAACGCTGTTGTAAAGTCGAGAGATTAAAGGTAAAAAGTTTTCCTCGACTGATGGCAACACTAGCGATATTATGACGTTCTTCGTTGTTAGGAAGTTTAACTTGATATTCCAAGATATAATAGGTTTTTCCCTCGACTTCTTTCCCTTCGGCATTAATTAAATCAGCTTCGCGGTTGAGTTCAGAGGTTTGATTAATTTTTTGCAAGAATCGATAACCAACTTCTGTGGGAGTTCCTAAGTCTGTTAAGGTTTGATTTTCGGGAATATCGCTGATAATTACGCTCAGATTTTCTGTCCGTTCGATCAAATCATGAAACACCACATCTACCCCTTCAGAAGCATTGGGAACGTTTACTTGAACCCAGCCATTGGGATAAAGAAATTGATACCCATCTCTACTGTCAACGTAGCTTTGCAGTGACGCAATTCCCGTTGAACAACTGATTAAGCTACCAACTAGCAGGATGATTATGGTGATTCTCGCCAACTTAAACATAAGCTTTTTTCCCTCTCAACGGTTCTATTGTCCCATACTTAGTCCTCAAAATCTCCTCTGTTGAGAAATCTGATTACCTAGGAAAAAATTTAGTAAAGTTCAGATTTATGAGCCAACTATAACGATTAAGTAGTGAGTTTTCAAAAGATTTATTAGATAAAAAAATCTCAGCAATAAAAGTTCTAGTATTCATCTTTAATCAAGAGTTTTAATCCGAGAATATTTTGCTTTTCTTTCCTGATTTAGCTATTTTATCGAGACATGATAACCTATATCATGTCTGTTTTCTGGAAACAAGTTATTTCTCTTTTTTCTTCTATAGGGTTAGCCTGATTCAATGTGTAAATTTTTATAATGAGGTTGAACATTTCTAATAAACTAGCTATGATCAAGGAAATTTAGCAAGTCGAAAAATTGATGTTAAAACCTTATTTATTAACAGTCTTGATTAGTGTTGGTGTTATTACTCTTGCTGGCGGGATATATCTAACATCTAGTAATAACAATCAAACGATTGCTGGAACAAATGGTAATACTGTTTTAGCTAGTGTCTGGGATCAAGCAACTGAATCTTATTCAGGAAATAAAGATATTACAGTTTATCGGAGTCCATCTTGTGGTTGCTGTGGGCTATGGATTGAACATATGCAAAAACATGGTTTTCAAGTTAATGAAATCAAAACTGATAATATGGAAGCTATTAAAAAACAATATAATTTACCTTCCAATTTAGCCTCTTGTCATACAGCAATTATTGATGGTTATGTCATGGAAGGACATATTCCTGGTGATGATATTAAACGTTTTCTTAAACAAAAACCTGATGCTACAGGCTTAACGGTTCCAGCAATGTCATTAGGAACCCCTGGAATGGAAGCAGGGGAAAGAAAACAACCTTTTGCAGTTCTTGCTTTTGATGATGGGGGAACAGTAAAAGTATTTAAACAATACGAAACTTATTAACTTTAAGATAATGAATAAGTTTAATCGTCGCCAATTTATTGCTTTAGCGATAGGGAGTGGAAGTATCACTGCGGGAACAACACTTTGGTTCAAAAAAAGTAACTCTCAGGAATATAGAACCAAAGAATCTTTGAATTCTCCTAAAGTTTATCAAAGTCAGGATGGATTATTAGAGGTTAATTTAGAAGCTAATTATACGAGGGTGAATTTAGCAGGTAAGACAGCCTATTTGTTAACTTACAATGGACAAATTCCCGCTCCTCGTTTAGAAGTAAAACCTGGTGATCGCGTTCGGATTAAATTAACTAATAAATTACAGCAACCAACGAATTTACATTATCATGGGTTACATCTTCCCCCCACCGGTAAAGCGGATAATGTCTTTGTTAGAATTAATCCCCAAGAAACCTTTATCTATGAGTTTGAAATTCCCTCAACTCACAAAGCAGGAACCTTTTGGTATCATCCTCATGTACACGGTTATGTGGCGGATCAATTATCAGGAGGATTGGCGGGGTTATTTATTATTAGAGGAGACTTAGATGAGATCCCCGAAATTAAAACAGCAAAAGAAGAATTTTTAGTATTACAAGATTTTTCTTTGGACAATCAAGGTAGATTATATTCCTCAGATTACATGAATCTTATGGCAGGAAGAGAGGGAAATGTCATTACGATTAATGGCCAAATAAATCCGACTTTTAGCCTCAATAAAAATGGGTTATTACGCCTAAGAATACTCAACGCTTCTACTTCTCGTTTTTACAATCTCTCTTTAGAAAATCATCCTTTTTATCTCATTGCGATGGATGGTAATACCATTAGAAACCCAATAGAACAAACAGAGTTACTCCTAACTCCTGGACAAAGGGCAGAAATATTAGTAAAAGGGAAGCAAACACCCAGACCTTATCGTTTGCTTAATCTTCCTTATAATCGAGGAGGAATGGGTATGATGGGTGGTGGTATGATGGGTGGTAGAATGGGGGGGATGATGCACGGAAGACAAGACTTTAATAATCCCACTGTCCTAGGGAAAATTCAATATGATGGGATTAGTGAAGATATATCTTTACCGACTCAACTAACATCAATTAATAATTTATCTAAATCTGATAAAACCAGACGTTTTACCCTTAATCATGGAATGTTTCCAGGGGTAGGAATGGCATTTTTAATTAATAATCAACCTTACGATCATCAACGAATTGATACCCAAGTCAAAGTGAATACGGTGGAGGACTGGGAATTAATTAATACAGGAGTCATGGATCATCCTTTTCATCTTCATGTAAACTCTTTTCAAGTAATTAGTCGTAATGGGATTAATGAACCCTATCCTACTTGGCGAGATACGGTTTTAGTTCGTCGAGGAGAAACGGTTAAAATTCGGATTCCCTTCCAAGATTTTACCGGTAAAACCGTTTACCATTGTCATATTTTAGACCATGAAGATTTAGGAATGATGGGGAACTTAGAAATTGTTAGTTAACCTAAAAAATCAGATGAGTTTAAATTTGATTTAATATTATCTAAAATTAACCTTAAGTTCGGGTTAAGCTCATTGAGGTAAAATTTGGCTCTCCCGTACTTAATGGTTATATAGCAATTCCCATACTTATGAGGTGCAAAGTTTTTTAATTTTTGGGAACGCCTGAATAGGTAATACATTAAAGTTTACCTCATGAGTCCGAGAAATCTTCTAATGAATTAGGAGTTAAACCGATAGTAATTCCTCTTCTGTTGAATGATCTTGAAGTAATCCAATGAGTAAAGAAGCAGGAGGTTCTTTATAAGGCCAAGCAAACGCATGACGAAACGCTGCATCTTGACAAGCTTGTAATTGATGAAAATCAATAACATCTTGAGTCAATAAATTTTCGTATTCAAAGGGAAGACGGACATTATGTAATCCTGCATTATCCGTACAAATCGCAATATCGACTCCTGCATCAAAACAGCGATCAAATACGACTTTTAATTCTTTTAAATCCTCTAGTGTTCCTGTCTTTAAATAAGTGGTGGGACAGACTTCTAAACATTGCTTTGATTGAGCAATTTCTGGCAATAATTCAGGATACTTTAAAGGAATTTGAATGCCGTGACCAATTCGCATGAGATAGGGTAAAAGTTCTCGATAACAACCGTTCGGGGTTTCGTAAAGATGTCCGGTGGTTTTTAATCCCAAAGAATGGGCATACTGATACAAACTGGTAAATTCTTCTAATCTTTCTCCGTAATGGGAGTCTCCCCCTGCGACATCAATGGCACAAACATAATCCTTCATATTAGCTGCCAAATCAACGATCGCCTTATTCACTTCATAAGGTAAGCGAGAGTGCATACAGAGAATTTGGCTAATAATGATGGGATATTCCTTAACTTGAGTGGCTTTCCCGACAATTTCCACAATATTTGTCATGCTGTCAATGCGTTCTGATTGACTCAAATGGTCAGGGGTGCGTAAATAAGGAGTGTAGCGCAATTCTAAATAGGCTAAATTCTCAAAAATATAAGCCCCCCGAATTAATCGATAAATAAAATAGGGAAGGGTTTGTTCGGTTTGAACCTTCTCAACAAGAGTGTGTAACTCTAAATATTCATCAAGGGTATTGCGTTCACGAGTGTAAAATTCTTCAAATCCTGGGTATTCAGGAAATCGCTGTGCCATTTCTACATCATGGCGTTTAAAATATCGCCAGAGAATGCGAGGAACCACAGATCCTCCTAAATGACGATGTAAGTCCGCGTATAAAGCCACAGAAACCTCCTGATAAATTGGGTTAAAATTATTTTAGCTAACCGCCGAGAATGCCGGCACTGTAGCGAAAAATCAGCACTCGGATGAGAGACAGGTCAATCAAAGGGCTTCGGTGAGCCTGGCCGAACTCCGAACGGTTCAAGATTCGTAGTCAAGACTTTAGTCCGATCACAGATTTATATAATATTATGTAGTCTGAGATCTTGCACCTGACCTTGACAACTCGATTTTGACTGACCTCAATGGCAAGGAAGTCAATGGGGTTTCAGCCCTTCAAAATGGGATTTTGTGTACTTTTTAAGCTTGGTGCAAGATGTGAGTAGTGTAAAAATGAAAAAGATTAACATCACTTAATCTATCCATGACCCAAAACAAACCACTGAAACGTCTTCGCTGGCTTAGCCTAATTTGTATTACCACAGTCTTAGTTTTGATCTTGCGAGTTCCCGCGATCGCCCAAACTCCGGGCCACTATACCGAACTAGAATTCCCGCCCCTCCCTGAAATTACCATTCCCGACTACGAACGCTATGAACTCGATAATGGAATGGTGGTCTATTTGATGGAGGATCACCAGTTACCTTTAGTGAGTGGAACCGCTATCATTCGCACCGGATCACGACTAGAACCCCCAGATAAACTAGGATTAGCAGAAATCACCGGAATGGTGATGCGAACAGGAGGAACCCAAGATCATCCCCCCAACGAACTCAACGAACTTCTTGAACAACGGGCAGCCCAGATAGAGACCAATATTGGAACAGGGTCAGGGAAAGCAAGTTTTAACACCCTGACAGAAGACCTCGAAAAGGTTTTTAGCTTATTTGGGGAAGTAATTCGTCAGCCAGCCTTTGTCTCAGAACAACTCGAATTAGCCAAAACTCAATATAAAGGAGCTATTTCACGACGCAATGATGACCCCAAAGACATCGCTAGTCGGGAATTCCGTAAGTTAGTTTATGGTGAAACCAGTCCTTACGCACGAACAGAAGAATACAGCACCATTAATAATATCTCCCGCGAAGATGTAATCGCTTTTCATCAAGACTATGTGCGCCCCGATCAAATGATTTTGGGAATTGTAGGAGATTTTGACCCCAAAGCGATGAAAACTTTAATTAGTGAAACCTTTGGAGACTGGAAACCTCTAACCCCTAAACCAGACATTACCACCCCGTCTGCTCAACAGAAATATACTCAAGGACTCTTTTTAGTCAATCAACCCCAATTAACCCAAAGTAATGTGCTTGTCGGACATTTGGGAGGAGAATTGGATAGTCCTGACTATCCAGCGTTGAGTGTGTTAAATGGTGTTGTCAATGGGTTTGGGGGACGACTATTTAATGAATTGCGATCGCGTCAAGGACTCGCCTACTCAGTCTATGGCGTTTGGAGTGCTGCTTATGACTATCCAGGGATGTTTTATGGGGGAGGCCAAACTCGTTCAGAGACGACCGTTCCTTTTGTGGAAGCGTTTATGAAAGAAATTGAACAGATACGGACAACACCCATCACAGACGAAGAACTCTCCCAGGCCAAAGAATCGATTCTGAATTCTTTTGTGTTTAAGTTTGAGAACCCCAGTCAAACCTTATCCCGTCTGATGACCTATGAATATTACGACTATCCTAAAGACTTTATTTTTAGCTATCAACAGGGAGTCAAAGCCACGACCATCGAAGATATTCAACGGGTTGCTCAAAAATACCTGATTCCTGAAAAGATGGTTCTGTTAGTCGTGGGTAATGGCGAAGGGATCGAACCCCCTCTTTCTCGTTTAGGAAAAACCATCACCACCGTTGATATTACGATTCCTAACCCTGATAAAACCTGAGTTTGGGGTTTGGGGTTTGGGGTTCAGTATTATGTTTTGAGAACAACTGTATCTTATTCCCTATTCCCCATCAACGATTCCCTGAGTTTTGCAATCTGAATGCCTTTGATCATAACCACACTGAAGCATCACGGTTTGTCCTTGTCTATCCTTTGCTTCACACAAAACTAACCCATTCCCATCCTTATCTTGCCCCTCACATTTCAAGGCATCCAATTTATTACCGTGGGAAAAAGCTCTCAGGGTCCTGACAGCCGGTTTTCTAATTTGGCGATTTTCAGGGGTTTCTAGGAGGTTATGAAGGGCAATAACCACTATAATTGTAAGGATTATAATTCCAATCATCAGATCAATGAGGACAAAACCTCGATTGTGTTTTCGGTTAAGTTTTAAGGGCATTTTTTACTAAATTTAGTTATTACTAAGTTGCTGATAAAAGGAGGCAAAAGTTTATGAATTTGAGCTATTTTAGGGAAAAAATCTTAATAGAATTAGGGTCATAAAAAACCCAATAATAAAACCAAATAAATGACTTAAAAAACTAATTTCTGGAATTAATAGATCTAGGGTAAATTGAAAGACAATGGCTAGTAACATAAATTGCAAGCGTCTCGTAGAAATTTGAGATCTTGCTTGCAAAAAGTGACGTAAAAGTAGAGCTAAAACACTGCCAAATAATCCCATTATAGAAGCAGAAGCCCCCACTAAAATATAATCTAGATTGTTGGTTTTTAAAGCTACATAAGAAAAAGTAAACATGGCTCCTATCCCACTAGAGAAATAGACAATCAAATAATAATAAATACTCGTATTTGATTCTACCAACCCTCCCAGAAAATAGAGTCCTATCATATTAACTAATAGGTGTAGCCAACCGTAATGAAGAAAATTAGCAGTGACTAACCGCCAAAATTCTCCTTGCCAGACGATACGGGGGACTAAAGCTCCCAAATGATATAAAGTTTCAAGATTTTCACTGCCACCTAAACTAACTTCTCCTAGAAAAAAGAGAAGGTTTATAAGAATTAAGCTTTGAGTTATTTTTGTTTTTCTTATCCTGAAGATAATTGGTTTTTTTACGTTAGCTTTTAATTGATTTTTGTTACTTTGTTTCAAAAAGATTTAGGTAAAATTCAAATTGTTAATGATGCAAGTAAATATTTTTTTTAGAAAGAGCTTTTAAAAAGCAGATATCTAAGCCCTTTCTAAGTTCGTTTCTACTATTCTAGTTACTTAAATTATCATTATTTTCTGGAAAAGTGAATTCAAATTCATCAATCAATTCATCAAGTTCTTCAATTGCTTGCTTAACATCAACGCTCAAAATACCTAAATTGGGTTTGTCAAGGAGTTGTACTAAAAATTCTCGCTTACTTTCGATGGCTTTAACTTTTTCCCGAATGGTATCTGGATTCATTTTATCTTTCCTAAAACTAGAGTCAATTTTAGCATAACCAATATTGTAATTCTCCGCTAGGGTCTCAAAAATTTTTCCAAAGCAAAATGTCTATTTTAATGACATATTATGCTGTTGATTAAGATGAAGCCAGCCCCACAACGAACCAATAGTTTTTCCGAGTCTAGAACAAGTGCTTTTCTTTATTACTCCGAGCAAGGATAATAAATATTGGAGCGATCGCATTTATCAGAGGATTTTTATGTTACGAAAAATTTCACTAGCATCATTAGGACTAACGGTAGGAGGAATTTTAACCCTGATTGGCTTTGTGGCCTACGCTCAGGGAAATGCCACTCTTAATTTAGCAGGATTTTTCTATGGTGTTCCTATTTTACTGGGGGGGTTAGCCCTCAAAGCAGCAGAATTGAAACCAACACCATGGAGTCAACCCACATCCCCAGACGTATTAGTCCTCAGAGACAAACAGGCTACCGAGACTCAAAACCAGATTCGCAAAGACGTTACCCGTTATCGTTACGGACAAGAAGCTCATCTTGATGAGTCTCTAGAAAGGTTGGGGTTAAGTCCGACGGATGAAGAAAGACCGGTATTAGTCGCCTTGCGAGAAGGGGTAATTGATGATAACTATTCCTTAATCCTAGAGTTTGAGTCTCCGTTTATTTCCCTAGAAAAATGGCTTGAAAAACGAGAAAAAATCGAAAAATTCTTTGGTCCAGAGATTTATGTAAAGATTGAAAAAACGGAAGAAAATATAGTTGAGGTTGCTTTAATTTCTGTGGCTAAAAATTAGTGTTAAAAATACTTGACTACGAACGCCGAACACAGGTTGATTTAAGTCCCATTAGTAGGGCGACCCCGATAACGGAATTCATTATCTGTTTCTAAGTGTATTTCTTGTCTTAAGTCTCCGAGAACTTCAGGCTCTGATGGCACACTGTTATCGAATAGTTGCGGTAAGATCTCTGACTGTAACGGTGTTGTATCTAAAGATTGTAAAGCAGTCTGTAATTTTTTGACGGTGCGACTGATTTCCCCTTCTAGAAGACCTGTCAGCACCTTACCCGCTTTGATCAATAAGCAGATTTCTTGACTACAATAAGCCAAGATAATATGACCCTTTTTACCTCGAATAGAAATCATTTCAATATCTTGCCAATTAAATTCATTTTGGGTACTTTGAGCGAGGTAGAGCATGGTTCCCGATATGATTGACGTACTATGTTCATCTAGTCCGATAGGAACACTAATGGGTTGTCCTTCTTGAGAAACTAAGGCCACTCCTTGAATACCAATCGGTTTAAGTGCTAGGTCTTGGAGAATGTTATCAATCGTCGGGGTCTTCATAAATGTCCTCTGACTAAACTGTAAACTAGATGGCAAAGGGATTAATGCGTGATCAGCGTATTTATGATTCAAAGGATCACGATTAAGACTAGGGTTTTTAATATCTTCAGCAATAAACTGATTAATTAATTGTCCTTGTTGCCAAGCTTTTGCACTTTGCTCTCGAATATTTCTATTAATACAAACTCCTAAACGAGGTGATTGATAATGACAACTATCAGGAATAATAATGCTTTCTATATTAGGGGGAGGATTATGTCTATCAATAACAAGAACAGGACCGGCTTCTAAGCAATTCCAGAGAAGATTCAATTGAGAAATATCTAGTCGTCCAACTAAAAAGTAACCGATAAAATAAGGAATATGGGAGCGTCCTAAATCATCACTACCATCATTATATAGCCAACCAAACAGAGTCTGTTCAAAAGAAAGTTGCTGAAGATAGACTCCTCGATATCCAGCAGCCGGCGGATGATAAGGATTCCAGTATTGATAAACAATGTTTTGTATAAAAGCTTGTTGTATTTCTGGAGAAATGGATGGACTCACACAAGAGGTAAATCCCACCCTTGAAAAACTGGTATAAATGATTTGCTCAACCAATAAAGGCATAGAAAATAAGGATTATCATTACTAAAATTGGCGATTAACGAAGACTAATAAATCCTGCTTTAACAACTAACGCTTGACCCTCATCCGTTAATAAAAGCTTGGCATAAGCCGTTCCAGCTTGCTCATCTACTTGGCCATTTCGTTTAATAATGACAAATAAACGACGGGTCATGGGATAATCTCCAGTACGAAAGACGTTGTGATTAAGTTGATTACGTTGCTTAGGACAATTAGATTGAGAAACGAGAGGGAGTTTATAGGGAGTGACCCATTGTCCTGGTTTTGAGCCTAATGACAAAGGTTTTATCCCACACTGGGGAATAAGTTCTGGGGCAGATGCATAATAAATTCCTCCTTGATTGTTTGAGACTTTTCTCATCGCTTCGGTTGTGGTAGAAATAATCTGAGTATTTTTTCCAAATTGTTGCCCTAACAAAACATTATTAACAAAAAATTCTGCTGTTCCTGATTCTTGTTGATCTTTGCTATAGGGAGTAATTAATAAATCTTGACCACCAACTTGACTCCAGTTGGTAATTTTTTGAGTATAGATTTTTTGTAATTGTTCAATGGTTAGTCTTGAAACATTCAATTGAGGATGAACCCCTACCACAATAGCATCAATAGCAATTGGAACTTCTTCTAAGGTAAACCCCATAGATTTTGCTTGTTGATATTCTTTTAAGTTAAGGGGTCGAGAAGACTGGGAAAAAGACAACTGATTATCTAATAGCATTTTAATGCCAGTCCCAGAACCTGGATCGCCAGTAATGGGATCGGTGTATCGTAACTTAAATTGAGGTAAGGTTTTTTGAATTATTGGATCAATTTCTTGTCGAAGAGGAACCCAAGTTGTACTACCACCATAATTAAATAATCCTGAAGGAACATTAGGAACAGACTCAAAGGTTGGGATCGGTGATATTCCTGAAAAAATTGGTTTAAATCGGGAATTTTTTGAGGGTTTAACGCCAAGTTGCCAAAGTGCTAACCCAGAAACCATACCTAAGATTATACTTGTGATGACAATCGCAAAAAGTAAGAAGAAAGGTCTAGTTTTGAGTAACATACAATTCAATTATTATTTTTGTATTTATTCTAATAATTGATGATCTTGCCTAATCAATTTTAACGTTAATAAAAATTATAATGGGTTCTTCTTAAAATATCGAGATATTTCACAATTAATTCCTGAAGTCAAGGGATAGAAATTATCTATTTTTTACCTAAAAAAGGTATTTTATTACCGAGCCTAAGTGTAGTTTTCACCCACTTTAATCAATTTGTCATTTCACTATATTTAAGTGATGGGACAAATTTAAAGTTACTTATTAAGACAGGGAATAGGGAACACCGCAAGAGTTAACCGGTCAAGGTTCTAGCTTTTTCACATAAGTTAATCTAGTATTGTCGATTTATGTCCAACTACTTAGTCTCATATTAACGAAACTAAATCTGGTTTTGATCATTCTTGGTGTTGATGCTCTCACGAGTGAAATCACTCCCCATAATTTAGATAGGGAAAAGCTTCGCTCTATTGTAAAAAGCCTTCTTAGTCTGGGGTTTTTTGTATTTGACGAACTTTTTCTTTTAACGCCTGGTTAGGAGCAGCTTGTTCAGCTTTACGGAAAAAAATTTGTGCTGTTTGATAATCTTGGTCTTCCTTCCGTAGTAATGCTTTATTGACTAAAGCTTGAAAATTTTTTGTGTCTTGGGCAAGAATACGGTCATAGAGAGTTTCTGCTTTTTCTCTTTGTTCGGTTAGTTTATAAAGTTGTGCTAAATTCAATTGCCAATTGAGATTTTCAGGTGTTATCTCGACAATTTTTTCCATAATGGGAATCGCTTTATCTAATTCTTGCAGAGCTAGGTAACGCTCGGCTAATCCGACGAGACTTCCCAAATGCTCAGGATCATCTTTTAAAGTCTCGAGATATTCTGTCATTAGGGGATCATTGTTTTGAGATTGTTGATAACTCGAAGTTAACCGACTCCAGGAGAACCAGATTCCCCCGGTAAGAACCAATAATCCTAAGCTAGATAAAATTACCTTGGTTGAGGTATTCGATAAGATAGCCTTGATTGAGGGTAAACGCCGAGGGGGTGGGGCATCTTGTTTAATAACACTTGCTAAGGTTTGACTTGATTGAGCACAATGGATAGAGTATAGCTTTTCAATTAGCCACAGAAAAGGACCTTCTGCCCCTGATGCTTCTAGTTGGAAGCGATTTTGTTGGCGAACAATGGGAATTCCTGTATAAAAACGCTGATATTTAGCCTCTACAGCTTTGAGAGCCTTAATCAAAGGTTGTAAATTTTTCTCGATTTGTAGTCGGCCAATGGGTTCAGGATTGAGGCGATCGCACTGGGTAAAAATTAAAGCAAAGGGATAGTAATGATGGGTGTGTTGAATTAACGAAGCAATAGCAATTACCTGTTGAATAATTTCGTCAAGCGTTGCCAGATAACTTGAATCGGTTGCGAGTTGATACCCATTAATAAAAACACAGCAACTATGGGAATTGAGGATAATTTCTTGGAAATCAGGATGCTCGAACTTACAAGTTTCTCCAGGGATATCCCAACACCGAAGCTGACAAACAGGAGTCATCTTATTTGTCCAACGGTTACGTTGTTGAACCCTAAAAAGAAAGTCGGTAATTTTAAGGGTTGGTGGGGGATATTTTCCAGTTTGACTGACATAATCAAGAATTCCCTGTAAGTTTTTTCGATCTTTATCTTTAGAACAATCTAACCAAAATTCTTTGGAATAAACTTGCCCAAAAATGTAATTTAACTGTACATAAGCCCCTGCCAAAAACACAGTTTTACCAACTCCTCGTTGACCTAGACTCAGTATATTAAAAACAGGAATCTTACTTTTAGATAATGCACTCATTGTTAATTTTAACTATCCTAGATAGTCAAGAACTCTATCTTTTAAATTTTGACACTAATGCCTCATCAAAAGCGAGTTAAATTAAAAAAAATTTTTAGGAAATTTAGTCTAATTTTTTGTCTAATTCCAGGGATAATAATTCTATTATTCTCAATAGAAGTCAGTATTGCTCAATCTACTAACGCTGTTACCGAAATTTCTTCAAACAAGTTCTCTGACACCATTCAAGTGGGATTAAATACCATTTGGGTTGTTGTGGCAGGATGTTTAATTTTCTTCATGAATGGTGGTTTTGCCATGCTTGAAGCGGGATTTTGTCGCCAAAAAAATACGGTCAATATTTTAGCCAAAAATTTGATAGCGTTTGCCATAACAACTGTTATTTTTTGGGCGATAGGGTTTGGGTTAATGTTTGGCAACGGCACAGAGTTTTTTGGACTCCAGGGATTTTTTTTACAGGGAATCGATAATAGCCCTAACATAGGAGAAGCTTATCAAGGCATCTTTGAATCCCTAAGTCAGATCGCCGTTCCCCTAGAAGGGAAATTTTTCTTTCAATTAGTGATTGCTGGAATTGCGGCAACTATCGTTTCTGGAGCGGTAGCCGAGCGAATTAAATTTTTAGCCTTTTTTCTATTTACCCTAGGTTTGACAGGAATTAGTTATCCGATAACCGGTCATTGGATTTGGGGAGGAGGATGGTTATCCCAAATGGGCTTTTGGGATTTTGCTGGTGGGACAGTGGTTCACAGCGTTGGCGGTTGGGCAGGATTAGTGGGATCGGTTCTTTTAGAGCCTAGAATTGGTAAGTATCGAGAAGGCCTCTCTTTTGCGTTACCCGGACACAATTTACCCCTGACTACCCTTGGCTGTTTTATTTTGTGGTTAGGATGGTTTGGTTTGAATGGAGGGAGTAGTATGGCAGCAGATTCCCAGACCATAACCCATGTTCTGCTAACAACCAATATGGCCGCAGCTATGGGGGCAATTGGGGCGACCTTAACCGCTTGGCGATACTTTGGCAAGCCAGACCTATCAGTGATGATCAACGGCATTTTAGGGGGCTTAGTGAGCATTTCTGCTCCTTGTCGCTTTGTTACCATTGGTTGGGCAGGGATTATTGGTTTAATCGCTGGAGTGTTAATGGTTTTATCAGTAGACTTTTTTGACAAAATGCAAATCGATGATCCTGTGGGGGCAATTTCAGTCCATTTAGTCGGGGGAATGTGGGGAACCCTCGCTGTGTCTCTTTTTGCCCTAGGTCCAGACGTTAGTCTTAATGGCAATGGTATTCTTTACACCAACGGACCGGCTAGAGGGATACTCCTAGGAGGTGGCTTTATGGGTTTTCAGCAACTTTTTATTCAACTGTTAGGGTTTGCCTCGGTTAGTTGTTTTACTGTGATTGTCAGTGGGTTGATTTGGTCTTTAATCAGAATGACCGTAGGCTTAAGGGTCTCATCAGAAGCCGAACTTAAGGGACTAGATCTCAGTGAACATGGACTCCATGCCTATCATGGTTTTGTTCTAAAGCACGATGTTAACCAGAAACAGAGAGGATTGTAAGTCTATCGTCAAGATTAGTTGATAAATACTTGCAATAAATAAGGCTTGTTGCAAATAAGCGTTCCCAGAGATTATCATTATCAATGAGAGAATATTGTTTGAGAGTAATTAATCATGCCTCCCTACACTGCTACATCCCTAAAGGCTGAGTTGAATGCCAGAGGTTGGCGTTTGACACCTCAACGGGAAAAAATTCTTCATGTCTTTCAAAATCTTCCCAGAGGAAATCATCTTAGTGCCGAAGAACTTTACGAACTTCTCGAACAAAGAGGAGAGGGGATTAGTTTATCAACAATTTACCGTAGCGTTAAGTTAATGTCCCGCATGGGAATTCTACGAGAATTAGAACTGGCAGAAGGACACAAACATTATGAACTTAACCATCCCTCTCCTAACCATCATCATCACATGGTGTGTATTCAGTGCAATAAAACGGTTGAATTTAAAAATGATTCTATCCTGAAACAAAGTCTAAAACAAACTGAAAAAGAGGGGTTTCAGTTAATAGATTGTCAACTGACGGTGATGGCCATTTGCCCAGAAGCGATCCGTATGGGGTGGCCATCTTCCCTTCCCAGTAATTGGGTTTGTACTCGAACAATTTCTGAAAGTGAGTCTTCTCATTCTATTGATGAAGAGTCATAATAAACTCGGTAACTCCCTTTTTTAGCTTTTTCCATTGAGTTAGCTAATTTATTAGGTTTATTTACTAATCTCGATTGAGATAGAAAATTACAACGATGACAACCCTGACTTCTTTTGTTATCCCTAATTTACCAACCCAAGATGAACTTCCGACTACAGATAATCTCCTGATGGAAAGTCAATGTCATCATACTTAAATGGAACTATTGATAGACACTGTTAATGTATGGTTGAAAGACCAAGAAAAGGGATAGGCTAGTGGCAATAGATTTATCTATTTTAGTTTAGAACAATTACAAAGAAGACAAAAGTTTTGTTAGTTAAAGATTAGGGTTAACCTTAACCGATTGGCAAGAAACTGATAACACGATTAACACGACTTGGATGATTTGGGCTACCCTGGACGCACAAGAAGCAACAAATGAAACCCAACAAGCGATCGCTTAACTTCAACCAACAGCTAAAAATCTCTGACAACCAAGGATAAAAGTAACACAAGTTGCTCAAATTACAGGTTGATCAGAAAGTCAAATTAAGCAACTCTACTAAAAACCTAAACTGAGTGAGATCTTGCCCCTTCAAACTTAATCCTAGTTTTGTGGGCGGGTAGGGGAGTTGGGTAGGAAGTTTGTACTTCTGTCTCTAATGATTAAGTATTTGGTTCTGATGAAAGATGTGAGTCAATAATTAACCCTAGAAAAAATCAAAGTCTACTGTCTTTATCACTTATTATGATTGAGTTTTTATCGATTCCCTATAGTCCTGAATTGCTGCAAAGGACTGGAGAACATTTAATTCTAGTTTCCATCGCCATGACGGTAGCAATTTTGATAGGAATTCCTCTCGGAATTTTGATTACCCGATACCCTAAATTAGCCAATCCCATTCTTACCATTGTCAACAGTATTCAAACCATTCCTAGTTTAGCCATGTTTGGCTTTTTAATTACAGTTCCTTTGATTGGAGGAATTGGGAAAACCCCTGCCATTTTTGCTTTAATTCTTTACGCTTTACTTCCTATTATTCGTAACACTTATATTGGAATGAAACAAGTCAAAAAAGGACTTAAAGAAGCAGGAAAAGCTATGGGAATGACAGGTCAACAAATCCTAATATTAATTGAAATCCCCCTAGCTTTAGGAGTTATTTTAGCAGGAGTAAGAGTCTCTACAGTAATTTGTGTGGGAATTGCAACTATTGCTGCGGCAATTGGTGGGGGAGGCTTAGGGGTTTTTATTTTTCGAGGGATTTCAACGGTTAATAATCAATTAATTTTAGCAGGGGCAATTCCGTCAGCGTTAATTGCTTTAGTGGCTGATTGGGGAATTGGCCAGTTAGAAAAATCCTTTACCCAGTATGAAAAACCACGCCCAAAATCAAAAAAACGAATTTCAATTATTTTAGGGGCAGTTGGGGTGATTTTATTTAGTCTTTTCGGGCTTTTATACCAGCAAGTATTCCTAGGAAATCAAGGGAGTGGAACCATAGTGATCGGCTCTAAAAATTTCACAGAAAGTCTGATTTTAGGAGAAATAATTGCCCAAAATATTGAGTATAATACTAATATTGAAGTAGAACGTCAATTCAATTTAGGCGGAACATTTATCTGTCACGAAGCAGTCAAAAACGGAAACATTGATGGTTATGTAGAATATACAGGAACTGCTTTTACAGCAATTCTTAATCAAAAACCCATTAGCAATCCTGAAAAAGTCTACAAAAAAGTCAAAAAATCTTATGATAAAAAATTTAACTTAGAAGTAATGCCTTCTCTAGGATTTGAAAATACTTATGCTATTGTAATTCGTCAAGAAGATGCTCAAAAATATCAGATAAAAACTATCTCTGAAGTGGGAAAATATACTCCTAAATGGCAAGCTGGTTTTGGCCATGAATTTTTAGCCAGAGAAGATGGTTATCCAGGGTTAGCTAAAACTTATAACTTAAATTTTGCCCGTCCCCCTAGAGCAATGGATTTAGGCTTAATGTATCGCGCCTTAGCCGATAAAAAAGTGGATTTAGTGGCGGGAAATTCCACCGATGGCTCAATTCCCGTGTTGAAATTAAATATTTTAGAAGATGATCAACAGTATTTTCCCCCTTATGAAGCGGTTCCTGTTTTCAATCAAAAAACCCTTAAAGAATATCCCCAATTAAAAGCAGTAATCACAGAATTAGCAGGAGAAATTTCTGCGGCAGAAATGCAACAATTAAATTATCAAGTAGACGATCGCCAAGGATCAATTACAGAAGTGGTACAAAACTTTTTAACTAAGAAGGGGTTAACGCCTTAAGCTAGAAATAAACGGGAGATTGTGTGACTAAAATGATCAAAATACTCAATAAAATCCTAGCCCAAACAGGAATAATCCTTGTTTTCAATATCGTCTCTGGGCTTGATCCCTATTCTCAAAAATCAGCGGTCGCCGGAGGCGCGCTTTCAGCGATCGCCCAAACTCAAGTAGGGAACCCATTAGAAGGAACCGAATGGGAATTAGCAGATTGGGATGAAACCCTTTCCTTAACAGAAAAACCCGTGACCCTTTCCTTCAGTCAAAAAGGACTGTCAGGTTCAACAGGATGTAACCGTTATCAAACCAGTTACCAAATTACCGAAGATCTTCTAACCCTAAGTCCGGTAGCCACTACTAGGATGGCCTGTCCTGACCCCTTAATGAACCAAGAATCGGTTTTTTTAAAAGCATTACAGGGAACAAAACTCTATGCCATTACCGCCGACAATAAACTACAAATTGCCTATAAAACAAAAAAAGGGCTAGGATTAATGACCTTTAAATCCGCTTCCCAGGCCAACAAACTTAAAACAGAAACTACCATTTATATTGGACCTGAAACAGTGGCTTGTACAGGAGTTGCCCCTCAACAATGTTTACAAATCAAAGAAAAACCTAATGATAAATGGACTTTGCTATACCAATCTATTGAAGGATTTGACTATGAACCTGGCTATAATTATCAACTAAGAGTTGTCAAAACAAAAATTCCTAACCCGCCAGCCGATAGTAGTTCCATTCGTTGGTCATTAATTGACGTGATCAAGAAAACTCCGGTTAAAGAATATCCTCAAAGTTGGTTAGATGATTCCTTAGAAAATTGGAACGAAGCCGGCGGTTCTATTCCTAACCCACCAAAAATAAATGTTGATCCTCCTGGGGTTGATCGTTGTCAAGAGAATATTCGTCAACCTATCACGCCAGAAGATCGGGCAATTGTTCGGGCTGGATGGGAGTTATTTGGACCCGTACAAGTTTATGAATCTACTTCTGTAATTACGGCCATGAGTGGGGTAGATGGAATGTGTCGCCCTTTGGGATATCAAGGGTTTATTTTTGTGGAAGGACAATTTGCTGGAACTTTATCTCCTGAACCGATAAATTCTCGAACGGATGGGGATATTGAACAGATTTTTCTCACCAATCATTCCTCTTTATGGGTTAATTTTAAACGCTACACGAAAACGGATGCTTTGTGTTGTCCTTCGACCCTAAATCGCGTTAACTTTACCATTGAACCTCAAAATGCTAAACCCATTTTGACTCCCGTTACCGTATCAGCAGAATCTCTTTGATAGATTAGGTTAATTGACGGGGTGAGCTTGGGGGTTAAAGTGTAGACGGAGTGTAGGGTGTGGGGTGATCGGAAAAATCTTATGATCAAAGATTAAAGTTAACAAAGGTTTACAACAGAAGCAAAAAATCTCCTCAAAAGAATTCAGCCATTTCTAATTATTCAATTTTAACCGATTGTATACTGTCACCAACCCTTGATTATCTCCTACATTCCCAGGAAATAAAACGACAGGTAAATTGGGAAATAAGGGATGATCTGCTGCCGTTCTAACCATGGAACATCCGGCTAATACTTGTCCTAATAAACGGGCCGATCGCAACTTTAATCCGGTACTAAGGACATCATTAGAAGTAATGCCCCCTTTACTAATTAAAAATCCGATATCATGGGGTAATCCTTGCACCACATCCATTAATAAAGCAGATACCTCAACCCCAAAATCTAATCGTTTTTGCACTGTTTCAAAGGTTAATTCTTCTCGACTGGTATAGACGACTGGAGTTTTATTTTCTTGATAAACTGTTTTAACTTGATCTAAAGTTTCTGCTAACAATTTTTCTCGTTCATTTGGGTTATCTCGCAACCGTTTAACATCGACTTCAATTCCCCCAACTCCTTCTTCTTTTAGTAATTTTTCAAGTTGTTGGGTGGTTTTTTTTACATGAGATCCCACCAAAATAACACCTGGCTTTGAGGTAGGTTTATACTTAGCCATCTCTTTAGGTGCAATGGGTTGAGATCCCAATTTTGCTAAAGAGGTTAAAATACTAGCGGCACTGCGAAATAAAAATCGCTTACCTGATGCGGCTGCGGTTAATAAATCTTGAGCAAACTGATCTAAATCTTGTTGCGTTTCCCCATCAACAACTCCACATTGATTTCCTTTCAATTCCATTAATCTCTCTAAACTTCCTTGACGAATCTCAGAGAGTAAAAACCGTTGGACTTCTGTGGCTTTAATACGTCCCTTAGTTTTTTCTTCTACATAATCAGGGAGATAACTATGACGATAGCCAAAGACAGAATCTTTCGCAAATTCTGTTTCATGGACGGGAGTGGGAACCCCATCAATGTGTAAATAATGAATGCTATCGCGGGTGACTCGTCCCCCTTCAAAAAAGGCGGGAATCAAGAAATGAGCATCAAACCCTCCTAATTCCTGAGCAATAACATCAGTTTCAATGGGATAATGTCCCCTTAAAGTAGAATCAGACCGACTGATCACTAGGAAATCTTCTATTCCTTCAGCTTCAATGGCTAATTTTAGATTATGACAAACGTCTTGGGTAATACTAGCCGCATTTTCTGGCGTTAAAGCCCTAGTATTAGTGAGGACAAAGAAAATGGGAACTTCATCGGCTAACCCTAAGCGTAGGGTATCGACATCCCACTGCATCAATAGCAAACAACTGTGTACGGTTTGAGAACCGGTAGGATCATCATCGAGGACAATAATTTTGGGGGGTCTAGTATTCATGCTTATTTCACATACCGCCTTCGTTATTGTCCCATGAAAGCTTTAAATTATTACTTTTACCTACATCATCGCTTGATGAGTTGCAGCGAAGCTTGTTCTCATTGATGAGATTTCTTCGCTGTTGACTCAAGTTTAATCATTTAGCTGTTTTTGCCATTTCAACGACTTTCTCAAATGCTTGAGGGTCCATAATCGCTAATTGTGCTAACATCTTACGATTAAGTTCAATGTTGGCTTTTTTCAATTGACCAGTTAGCTGACTGTAGGATATTCCTTGCATCCGCGCTGCGGCATTAATTCGAGTAATCCACAGACGACGAAAGTCCCGTTTCCGTTTGCGGCGATCGCGGTAAGCATTCCGTAACGCTTTCATTACCTGTTGATTAGCTGTACGGAAAAGTCTAGAATGAGATCCTCTAAATCCTTTCGCTAGTTTGAGAACTTTTTTACGGCGTTTACGAGCTACATTACCCCGTTTTACCCTTGTCATAAGTCAATCTCTACTTAAGTTTCTAAGTTGTTGATAATTTTTTAATTTCGCTCTCCCTTACAAATAAGGAAGCATCAGACGTACATTGTCTTCGTCTTGTTCGCTAACTAAAGATAGTTGAGACAAGCGACGATACTTGCGTTCAGAACTTTTATGTTGCAGCAAATGATTTTTAAAGGCTTTTCGGCGAAAAATCTTTTTACCACTTCCTGTCACACGAAAACGCTTAGCAGCCGCTTTACGAGTTTTTAGTTTAGGCATGAACTTTTTTAAAATTCGACACAATTCACTATTGTACCATAAATTAATGCAATAATTAAAAGTGTAGAGACGTTATGGGAACGCCTCTCAAAAAATCTAGCCTAGACTAATTTGAGATTAGGATAAGCAGCTAAAATATCCTCACGAGTTAGGACATCTCCTTCTGCTTGAGGAGTCCACAGAATTTCAATAGCTAATAGGCGATCGCTTCCTACTGCAGCAATTTGTTGTAACGCACGGCGCAAATCTTCACTATCATCTATGGTTGGCAATTCTAACTTACCTTCAGTAGCCACAATCAAGGAAGCGATAATATATTCCCCAAACTCAGCTAATTCAGACTTATTTCCTGTCCCTTCTAATAAACTCGGTTGAGAACTTTCGAGGAGTTGGTTATTGACATTCGAGAGGGTTTCAGCAGAAAATTTGCTGCGTTCGGCTAAAGCAAGTTGATTAAACTTAGATTCTGCCGCATTCAAGGGAGCCGTTTCCGATTCAGTTATACCATAAACCCAATATTCAGGGTGACGCAATAGAGCAAGACTTGCTTCTTGTAAGATCATCGCCCGTCCTGTAGCTGTATTGGTGTCAGCCGTTTGTGCTAATTCATTTAATTCTTGTTGTAAATAACGACCGCGGGCTAATAATCCCACTTGCACTTTAGCAGTAGACACTTGAGGATTATCATAATTGTAATTGTCTCCTCCTCCTGCCACATTGCGAATAGTTCTTACTAGGAAATTGGCGACAGCAAAGAAGATTAAGATGCTGAATAAACCGCCAAAACCGCCAAACCCAAAGAAAGGAAGTAGAAAGGGAAAGCCAAAACCACCCCCTCCATAACCATAGCCACCCCCGCGATAGCCACCTCCAGGAGGGCTATAGGTGCGACTAGGACTCCTAAATGATCCCCCCCCTATGCGGCCTCCACTACGGGCTGCTAAGGCACTGCTAACGTTGCTTAGGGCGAAGGTAAAGACAAGAGTAATAATGAGTAAGGATTTCAAAAAGGGTTTAATTTTCTTATACATACAATAATGACTGTTTCTTTCGATGGCGATGGGTGACAAACCACATACTTTACTTTCTAGTGTATCGATATTATTCAAGTTTCGGCTCTGTTAAAAGGGTGATAGTGATGGCAATGAGCATGGAAATATTTACAGACAAGCCTCACACCATAGGGTTTAGTAAACACACCAAGCACGCACTGCTATGATTGATATATTGTACTGTGATCAAAATAATCACGAATTATCAGGTAAAGTGTTGGGCCTAATAGGGGAAGGCAAACCGTAAACCAGAATAAAAACGGACTAGATAGACCCCGTCGCTTCATGTCATCTCCTAAGAGTGCAGGAAACACCATAGCCAACAGACAAAAATCTAGACTCATTACATGAATAAAACGGTTAGTCTGCCATTGTTGTACAAAATCTGACCAATTTCCTTGCCAAAAACCATAGCTTAGCAACACAATGACCCCGATTAGTATCCCAACTCCTAGCCAAGGGGACTCTAATATTTCTAGTAATTTGCTTTTAGATTCAGACAGGGTAATTTCTTCAACCTTAATGTCTGTTATGGGTTCTCGCAAAATGAGATAAGGTAATAAGGCAAAAGCCCCCAAAGCAAATGAAATTACCGCGAAAGGCCAAGCATAAATATTCTGTGTTTGTCCATCGGGAAGTAACAAGGCACTATAAATTACTGGCCAGATTCCCATAATATTAAATAAAGCAATAATTATCGGGTTAATATCATCCCATTGACCAATCGAGAGGGACTTAATTAACTCCAATGTCTCGGGTTGATCAGGAGGAGCAAAAACAAAAGCATAAGTAATAAAACCAACCCAAACAAGGGTGAAACTAATTCTACGAATCATTATAGGCTCAAAGAAATTGATTAATAAGTAGGTGAGTAAAAATACAGATAAGTTTGTAATAAACTGTTTAAGGCTTGAAGCCTTCAAAGAATCTGATGCTCAAGCCAAGACTACAAACTTTTTATTTTGTTTGTTATTACACCTACCTACTTAGCATCTATGATATTCTCTTAACGACTATTAATTAACAAAAGGGAATCCCCGTGATATGGTGAAAACAATTACCGATGTAGCAATCATAAGCCATGAGCCAGGGGACATCTTCCTTAGCATCATCTTCGTCAAAAACTACCGTTCTCGCTGTGGTTAATGGGAAAGGAGGGGTAGGAAAAACCACCACAGCCGTTAATTTAGCCGCTATTTTAGCGGAAAAACAAGAAGTTTTGTTAGTAGATTCTGACCCCCAGGGGTCTGCAACCTGGTGGACGGAACGGAGTAAAACGGGGATGGATTTTGATTTGACTGAAGAAAACAAGCCTGAATTGTTGGGAAAACTTCGTCAAATCAGTGAATATGAACTTATAGTTGTGGATACGCCCCCAGCATTACGTTCAGAAGCCCTCAAAGCCGTCATTGAGTCTGCGGATTATCTCGTCTTACCGACCCCACCTGCCCCCATGGATTTAACCGCCTTGATTGAGACGGTACGAACGATGGTAATGCCGCTTAAAACTGCCCATCGGGTTTTGTTAACCAAGGTGGATTCCCGTAGCCTAAAAGAAACGTTAGAGGCACAAAATACCCTCCTAGAATTGGGAATTCCTGCGTGTCATGCTTTTGTTCGTCAGTATAAAGCCCATGAACGGGCGGTGTTAGAAGGAGTTCCCATCACAGAATGGCGAGGAAAAAATGCCAAGGAAGCTCAAGCAGATTATCGCAGGGTAACAGAAGAATTACAACGAGATTGGAGCAAATTATGACAAAAAAAAGTTTATCTGATTTATTAAGGGAAGAAGCGTCTCAAGATGTTAGAAAAGATACATCTGACACAAGTAAAGGGGAGAAAAATTCCCAAACTCCCCCCTCAGTCAAAGCTAGTAGAAATTCTAATCTAAGTCGCATGACTAAAGCCCAACTCGAAGCTAAAGTGAAGGAATTAACTGGAGCTTTAGATATAGCCAATCAACAAGTTAGTGTCCTACAAACTAGCTTAGAAGAACAAAAAAAATTAGCAATGACCCTTCAATCAGAAACAGAAAAAGTTCAGGAATATCAAACAGAATTAGAAAGCCAAAAACAATTGGTTGAAAAGTTAAAATCAGAAACAGAAAAAGTTCAGAAATATCAAACAGAATTAGAAAACCAAAAACAATTGGTTGAAAAGCTTTATACTCAACTCCAAAAAGGAGAAGAGATGGCCGTTAAATTAGCTGAACAACAACAAGTAATTGAAGACCTAACAGCTAAATTAGACCAAACCCAAAAAATATCTAAGTCTTCTCCTAAGTCTCAAGCAATGGTATTACAAAAACAAGAAGCTAGAATGAGCCATCCGCGATCGCTAGGCCGTTACATCGCACCACCATCATCAAATGAAGGACTGACTGATGAGAATATAGGTTGGTTTGATTAAAATTTAAAATATTAGGAAAAAAGCAGCGATCGCCATGATCAACAGTGAATTTCGCGAACGAGAACCGATTTTAAATTTAATTCCTTACTATCTGTTTAAGGGAATTATTATTGCCCCCATTTTTCATACTTATTTCCAAGGAAAGGTTTATGGAATAGAAAATGTTCCCGTAGAAAAGCCTTTAGTGATTGTTAGTAACCACGCCAGTTATTTTGATCCGCCTATTTTAGGAAGTGGGGTCGGTCGTCCCGTTGCTTTTATGGCTAAAGAAGAGTTATTTGAAGTGCCTCTTCTCAAGCAAGGAATTGAGTTATATGGGGCCTATCCGGTGAAACGCGGTTCAGGCGATCGCGGAGCAATTCGGGCAGCAATTAATTCTTTAAAACAAGGGTGGATTGTGGGAATTTTCCTCGAAGGAACCCGCACCGCCGATGGTCGAATTCATAACCCAAAATTAGGGGCAGCTATGATTGCTGCTAAAACCCAACTTCCTTTACTTCCGGTGTGTTTGTGGGGAACTCAAAAGATTCTACGCAAAGGGGTTCCTTTCCCTCTTCCGGTTCCTGTGACTTTACGCATTGGAAAAATAATTGATCCCCCTCCATCGGTGAAGCGTCCTGTTTTAGAAGCGGTTACCGAACAGTGTGCGACGGTGATTAATAGAATGCATGATTTAGGCCCTTAGTGAACACTATCAATCTGAGATTCAATCTAATGGTCTTGAACGCACCCCAACTAAATCGGAGATTATAGTTGGGGATTCATTCGCATTAAGAAGTAGCTAAACTTCTCAATGTCTCCAGACAAACTGGCGTTCGCAGCGTATTTGTAGAACTTTGGCTAACAAATACCCTAGAGA
>NEED01000071.1:0-304521 GCA_002110465.1 unicellular cyanobacterium SU2
GAACATCATGAGAAAAGCAGTCCCAAATGCCTTTAGCTATGGGATAGAGGGTGTTGTAGTTCACCCAGTCAGGGTAATACCGCCAAAATAAAGATATGTCATATTTGTCTATATTTTTATGAACTATATCACTATCATTAACAATCACATCGGGATTTTCTTCGATGGTGTTGTCATCATCATTGATGGTTACTTCCAGTGTTTCTGATATTTCTTGGCCTAATTCTCTATACAATTGATCATTAGTTGGGTCGATATCAACTTCTATTTCAATATCACTGATAACAAATCCTTCATCTTCATTGGTGTCTATTTGATTATCTACCGCTTCTATTACTACTCTTTGAAAACTATCCCAATTAGTTGAATCAAATACTAAGTCGTTACTTGAACCATTACCTACAGTTAGGTTCAGTTTATCAGGATCATTGTCTACCTCCAGAGTCACATTACCAGTGGGTTCACTTGCTAGTCTGACACCAAATACTTCTTTTGCTTCTGCACCTGATTCGGAAAGAGCAAGGGAGTCAACGACGATCGCTTGTTGTAACAAAAGTAATTCTAATTCTATGGTTTGATTACCATTTACTAAGGCTGTTAATTCTAATGTCTCATCGAAAACTTCGCTTATTTGACCGGTAATTTGTTGACTAATATCCCATTCTTGTATGGTGTCCCAATTTTCTGGGGTGAAAATAAATGTCTCGGTAATGTTGGGGTTATTTACATCTGTTAAAGTGACTGTGGTATTAGCAGTGGGTTGAGAATTTAAGTTTAATTCTATGGTAGCGATCGCCTCTGTTTCTGTAATAGAAAAAGTACCTGATTTAACATTGATGTCTAAAGTTTCTGCATCTTCGTCACTAATACTGATGGCACCTGAGTTGACAAATTTAACTATTTCGATTCCTGCTTCATCATTGTCGAAGAGATTGATTGTGTCACTAGAAGTTATTTCACTGATGGTATAGTTTGATGATTCCGTTAAGGTTACAGTTACATTACGATCTATATCTCCTGTACCGATAATGGCGTTATCAACATCATCATCGGTCACAGTTACTGTAATGTTTTGGCTTAATTCTCCCTCTGGTATTGTTACTTGAAACTGACCGTTATTAACTGGCAAGACTTGAAAATCAGTATCTAAAACTGCATTTTCTGAGGTGATGCTATATTCTACAGTTAACCCTCCTTCGGGCGCTGGTTTATTCAGTTGTATTAAATACTCCCCAGGATTTGTATCTCCTTCGGTGGCATCTTCCACAGCAACAATGCTGACAATGGGGACTTCTTCTGGTTGAGGATCTCCTCCTTCTGTGACTCTGATTCTGTTACGATCGCTTTCATTCGTAACTGTTATGGTGGAGGTTAATTGATAATTAGAGTCGTCACTGCTGACATTAACATCTATATCGAGGGGGTTTTCAATGTCAGTAAGTATGATTTCTTGATAGCTATCCCAATTATTTTCATTAAAGGCGATGGTCGTTAAATTTGTACCACTATCATTAAAATCAACGGTGACATCATTAAGAGGTTGACTGGTTAATTTTACAAAATAAATAGTCTCCCCATTCTCATTGATCACAAGAGGATTATTTGCGGTTACTTCTTCGCCAAAAATATCAACGATGGCGACTCCTGCTGTATAGTTGTCACTATCGGTAAGGGTTATGGTTATGGGAGTAGTATTAACGAAGATATTATTATCTACAGAATCGCCAAATACACCAAAGACTGTTTCTGATTTAATGGTTATTTCAATGGTTTCATCTCCTTCGACGATCGCATCTGTTAAAGGAGTGATATAAATTTTAGCCGAGTCTGCACCTTGAGGAATGAAGATAGAATTTGTGGGTAACGCGCCATCGGTGGTGCTAATATCTGTTTGCGATATGTAATAGTCTTCTCCTAAAGTAGCTGTACCTTTGACATCATAGTTAATGATTAATCCAGGTAAGTCTGCAACTGGTTCATCTAATTTAATTTCAATGAAAAAAGTTTCTATTGTATCTTCTGTATCTTCTCCTTGATCTCTGACTAAAGGAGTTTCGGTTAAGGTTAAGCTATTGCTATTCACTTCTGCTGTTACCGATACCAAGGAACTGTTGTCTGGACCGAATACTACATATGTTTCCCCTGAATTACTACCATTAGGATCTGCAAAATTTGCACCAATAATAAGGTCATCACTACCATCCCCATTGATATCCCCTGCATTACTTACTGATACCCCTGATCTGTCACCAGAATCAATACCATTGATAACAAATCCATTACTTCCATCCAGTGATGATAAATTGAAGGTATCCCCAAAAGAATCAGAACCATACACCACATATGTTTCCCCTGCATCCTCATTACCATTGGGATCTGCAACTCTTGCACCAATAATAAGGTCATCAATACCATCTCTATTGACATCCCCTGCATTACTTACTGATATGCCGGAGAAGTCAGAAGGATCAATACCATTGATAACAAATCCATTAGTTCCATCCAGGGATGATAAATTTAAGGTGTCCCCAAAAGAAGAAGAACCATACACCACATATGTTTCCCCCGCATTCTCATTATCATTAGCATCTGCACCACTTGCACCAATAATCAGATCATCAATACCATCACCATTGACATCCCCTGCATTACTTACTGACGTGCCTGAGAAGTCATCTCTATCAATACCATTAATGATAAATCCATTACTTCCATTCAGTGATGATAAATTGAAGGTATCGCTAAAAGAAGAAGAACCAAATACTACATATGTTTCACCTGCACGACGATTACCATTAGCATCTGCATCATCTGCAGCAATAATGAGGTCATCAATACCATCTCCGTTGACATCCCCTGCATTACTTACTGATTTATCTGAGGCGTCACCAGAATCAATACCATTAATAACAAATCCATTACTTCCATCCAGGGATGATAAATCGAAGCTATCCCCAAAAGAATCAGATCCAAATACTACATAAGTTTCCCCTGCAAAATCGATATCATTAGGATTTGCAAAAGGTGCAACAATAATCAGATCATCAATACCATCCCCATTGACATCCCCTGCATTACTTACTGATGCGCCTGAGTTGTCAGAAGGATCAATACCATTAATGACAAATCCATTACTTCCATCCAGGGATGATAAATTGAAGGTATCCCCAAAAGAATCAGATCCAAATACTACATAAGTTTCCCCTGAATTACTACCATTAGCATCTGCACCACTTGCACCAATAATAAGGTCATCAATACCATCTCCATTGACATCCCCTGCATTACTTACTGAAGATCCTAATCTGTCACCAGAATCAATACCATTAATGACAAATCCATTACTTCCATTCAGTGATGATAAATTTAAGGTATCCCCAAAAGAAGAAGAACCAAATACAACATATGTTTGCCCTGAATTACTACCATTAGCATCTGCATCGTCTGCAGCAATAATGAGATCATCAATACCATCTCCATTGACATCCCCTGCATTACTTACTGATCTGCCTGATCTGTCATCAGAATCAATACCATTAATGACAAATCCATTACTTCCATTCAATGATGATAAATTGAATGAACTACCGATGATTTTTGTTCCATCATTATTGTTAGCTGTTTCATCAACAATAGTTAGATCAAAATCATTATCAAATTTATAGTAAGCCTGTAATCCTTGTTCATCACCATTGAGAGACTGGAATTGTCTAGCTTTAATTTGCTCTTGAGTCAGGGCTATTCCGCGAGATATTCTAACTTCGTCAATGTTTCCTTGATAAAAATTACCATTAGCATCTCTTCCTATAGTGATCTCCCCATTGGTATTGATTCCGGTCCGTTGACTATCCCGATTAAAATTACCAATTAGTTCTCCATCTACATATAATTTCCCAGAGTTAGCCCCATCTCTTACTGCTACTAAATAATGCCATTGTCCATCGTTAAAGGTATCGTCAGACACCACAGGTTCAACAACGTCAGTACCACCAGTCAGAAATGCAAATTGAGCTTTGCCATCTTTTAGTTCAATTCGCACAAAATCATTACCAGAACCCTCATCGGCAACTAAGACACCGTTACCATCAGTCGTTTTAAACCACAGTTCAATACTAAATTGAGATCCGCCAAAATTTCCAAGATTATTGGGCAATGAAACAGACTCATTAATTCCGTTCAAAAATAAGCTGTTATTCTTCATAACTTCACTCGATCTCACACGAATTTTTTCTTACAAAGTAGCACATTGTTTAACAAACTACTAGCTAATATCCCAAACTTTACTATTTTTTCCTAATCTATATCTATGGGTAATTTATAGCAGAGTTTCTCAAGTTTTTTTGTACTGGTGCAAGATCTGAGTCAAACTCAGCTGATTGAAGTACACCCCGCCTCAATGTGAAGCTGATTGTTACCTCGTGAGAGGAAAATTTCAAGATATAATATTCTAGAGAAAACCCTAAACCTTGGAGAGGTGGCAGAGTGGTTGAATGCGGCGGTCTCGAAAACCGCTTCTGGGGCAACTCAGACGAGGGTTCGAATCCCTCCCTCTCCGTTAAAAGTTAAAAGTAAGGTGGGTAATTTCCCACCCTACAATCATTCATTTATCCTAATGAGGCCAAAATATCTTGAGCGTGGGTGTCAGTTTTCACCTTCTCATCTACATGGCTAATCTTGCCTTCAGCGTTAATAATATAGGTGACACGCTTGGAATACCCACCACCATCTACATCATAGGCTTTAGTAATTTTGCCGTCACTATCAACAAGAAGTTGGAAAGGTAAGCCATACTTTTCCTTGAATTGTTTGTGAGAAGCTTGATCATCCATGCTAACCCCAAAGACAACCATTTCTTTCCCTTGATACTGTTCATAGTTATCGCGGAAGCTTTGCGCTTCTTTGGTACAACCAGGAGTATCGTCCTTAGGATAAAAATACAAGACCACTACTTTGCCTTTAAAATCAGATAAGGAAACGGTGTTGCCCTCATCATCAACGGTGGTAAAGTCTGGTGCTACTGTTCCAACTGATAAAACCATAGTTCCTTAAATCCTTGGATTGAAAGTTCATCAGTTTTGATCATAAAACTTTACATGACCATTGCACATCTTTAATATTGAAGATGTTGGAATTTTTCCCTCTACGTTATTTCTCCCTGTCTCCCCCTCTCCCTGCATTTCCTAACTTCTGAGAGTTTATCTCTTGTTCTTGTTCTTTTTAAGTTCTCGTTGAAAGACAGTACCTAAGCTTGCTGCTGCAACTGTACCTAGAATGGTCAAAGGTTCAGGAACCGCGTTAACGGTAATATTATCAAAGTTAACCCCTGCTGAACTGGCAATGTAAACTTGATTAATATTCTCAAATTCCGAAAATTCTAAAGGTTGAAAAGGTAAAGTTGTATCATTACCAATTGAATACTCCATAAACTGAGACTTAACAGCCATAGTGGGATCAAATTTCGTGCTGATTAGAATTTTAATATCATTCATTCCAAATCCATCAATTATATTGCTAGCATCTCGAAATTGATAGTCTAAACTCTCTAGAGAAAAGTGACTACCATTAACTGATGTTAAATAAACTCCTAAGAGTTTATTGACTGCACTAAAGTGTTGCCCTTCGTAGGAATGACTAGCATGAAAATGTGCGTGGTCACTGAAAAAAGCTGAGGTAGTCCCTATCTCTTGAGCAGAAAATGCTTCCACATTAAAACCATCCTCAATAAAACACTTACCCCCTGTATCAGGCAATTGTGGCGTACAAGTATTGGTATTAGAATAGTCATAAGTTGCTGCATCAAAATTAATGACACTTGCTGCATCAGCTTGTCGTGTTATTCCCGCAATTAAGGTCAAATTAGTTAAGCAAGTAACAGTCAGATTGGTAAGGATACTAGGGATAAAAGATGGGTGGTTTGCTCTATTTTTCATGAAATAATAATCTAGTTCATTCTTGAATTTTCGATTAAAAGCTAACACACATTTTTCGACAAGTAAAAAGACAAAGTGTCAAACTTGATAGATGCTCTATCGACCCAATCTTAGGGAGTATTTATAAAGTAAATATAAAGAATATCTGAGATACCCTAAGACAACACAAGTCATTACCAATATCAGAAGTGTTAGATTTCATAAAGAGTTTCTTGGATATTATTTAAAAACAAAATGTTAAGCTAAATAGGTTAGGATTTCCAGTTTGTAGTGGTTCCCTAAAAGAACTAAATCAGGGACGGCTAAAGCCCTTATTGCCAACTCAAGGTTATCTGAATATTTGTTTAATAATTAGTAAAATAAGCTTATTTTTAGCGATCGCTGTCTATGGCTACTTCTACTCAACCTGTAACTCCCTCTGACCTCACGTATTCAAGTAATACCCTAAAACGGGCTGAACGCGCCCTATGCTGTACATGGTTTAAATTACCTCTATTTATCGCAATGAGGGACAATAGTGTTCCTTTGCCTAAAATTGTGGGGACTGGTGGGATTCAACAAGGATATACTCAAAAATCCCTTTCTGAACAGAAAACCGAAAGAGACTTGATGTGGTTAATTACTGTTGGTATCCTGCGACGAGAAGTGGATGGGCAAGGAATTACTGATAGTTTTCGTTTAACTCCCCTAGGACGACAAATTATTGCTAAATGGGAAACCCAAGGCGGACAACTTCCTCAACCTTCATGGTCGGAACGTTTAACGAACTTCCTAACTCGTTGGTTCCGTTTACCCTTGCTATAACTGTAACCATTAATAATATATCCATCTACAATTTCAGCTTATCGATGAAAGCTATTATGGTAGTGGGAACCACCTCCCACGCTGGCAAATCTTTTATTACCGCAGCCATTTGTCGAATTCTAGCCCGTCAAGGATGGCGAGTTACTCCGTTTAAAGGGCAGAATATGGCATTAAATGCCTATGTTACCCCCGATGGGGGAGAAATGGGTCATGCCCAGGCAGTACAAGCGTGGGCAGCTAAAATTACCCCAACAGTGAAAATGAATCCCATTTTACTTAAACCCCAGGGAAATATGACTTCCCAAGTCATTATGGAGGGGAAAGCGGTAGGAATAACCCATGCGGCTGAGTATTACGAAAAGTATTTTGATAAGGGATGGAATGCTATTAAATCATGTCTTGATCGCCTCGGAACAGAATATGAGGCTATCGTCTGTGAAGGGGCAGGAAGTCCGGCTGAAATTAACCTAAAACACCGAGATTTAACGAATATGCGTGTTGCCCGATATTTGAATGCAGCCACTATTTTGGTGGTGGATATCGATCGCGGGGGGGCATTTGCCCATGTGGTAGGAACCTTACAACTCCTTGAACCTGAAGAAAGGGCATTAATAAAAGGCATTATTATTAATAAGTTTCGGGGACAGCGATCGCTATTAGATTCAGGAATTGATTGGTTAGAAAATTATACTGGAATTCCTGTTTTAGGGGTTATTCCTTGGCGTGATGTTGTCTTTCCCTCAGAAGATTCTTTGAATTTATTAGATCGGCGATCACCTCATACGAAAACTGACTTAACCATTAATGTTCTTCGCCTACCCCACATTGCTAATTTTACGGATTTTGATCCCCTCGATGCCGAACCCACAGTTACTTTAAAATACCTCAATCTCCAAGATTCTTTAAACCATCCCGATGCAGTAATTATCCCAGGTTCTAAAACAACAATTGCTGATTTAATAGCCCTTCATCAAAGCGGAATGGCCAAACAATTACAAGATTATGTAGAATCAGGAGGGGTTATCATGGGAATTTGTGGAGGGTTCCAAATGTTAGGAAAACAGGTATTAGATCCCGAGAAATTAGAAGGCGATCAAGATTTTTATTTAGGCTTAGATTTGCTTCCTATGAATACAGTTATTACCCCTAAAAAAATCACTTCTCAACGCCAAGTCATGGCTAATTATCCTCAATCTAGGATTCCTATTACAGGATATGAAATTCACCAAGGAATTACCCGTTTAGTTGATTCTCTAAAAACAAAAAATATGACTTTATATGGTTTATTTGATGATTCAAGTTTAGGAGTTGTCAATGATGCTTATTCTATTTGGGGATGTTATTTACACGGATTATTTGATAATGGAGTTTGGCGACGGACTTGGTTGAATTTTCTGCGTCAACGTCGAGGGTTATCTGCTTTGCCTACAGGAATTAGTAATTACCCCGAACAACGAGACGAACATCTTGACGCATTAGCTGATTTAGTGGAGGAATTCGTTAATTTAAAACCAGTGTTAAATTAGTTAATAGTTAATAGTTGATAGTTAATAGTTAACAGTTAATAGTTAATAGTTCAAATAAAATTATGACAGTTAAAGTAAGATTTTTACCCGATGATATTACCATTGATGCTCAACCTGGTGAGCCTATGTTAGAAGTAGCGCAACGGGCGGGGGTATTTATTCCCACAGGGTGTTTAATGGGATCTTGCCATGCTTGCGAAGTGGAATTAGGGGACGGAACACCGGTTTGTTCTTGTATTAGTGCCATTCCCATTGGAACAGATTCTTTAACGATTAATATTTATTCCGATCCTGTCTGGTAATTAGCAATACTTCCTATACTGTTTTTGGATATAATTTAGAGTGAATTATTGGAGAAACACCGTTTGAAGATTTAGTGAATGTTACAGCTATCGGTAGCAATGATTCTCAAATCTCAATCTCCCCCTATGGTCAATTGTTACCTGACTATCAACTTCCTTTGGCAACTTTAGAAGGTGTAACTCCTGATCAGATTGATGCTACTGATTTCATTTTCAATTAGCTGTATAAGTCTGCTACCAATTTTTACTTATTATTGTGTTCTTGGAGAATATATCGGAGGAAAACTAGCAGGTCTTAAACGATTAAATAACTCACTCAAAGGAACATCCGCTTCTGCTTCTACCAAATGGATAGGATTAGGTTGTGCGCTAATATATTGACCGTAAGCGGCGGTTAAAAAAGGACGAAAAGCTTTATTTTTAGAGACATGAACCTCAGCAAAGGCAACTAAAAAAGCATTTCCATAACTATCGATAAGCTTTTGTTTAGGAACTTTTAAACTAGGTAAAGAATCAAGTAAAGCTTTGGTACTTGCATCTAACTTAGAAAAGTTAACATGAGCTTGTCCTTCAATTAAACCTAAATATTTATCCTCAGTATCAATCCAAACAAACGCCTTCAGTTGTTCTACTGCTGCTGGCGTAGCAGGATCACTACTTCCTGCCCCAATCATCACAGGAATTTTGACTTGATTTAAACCTTTTTGCCCAAAAACAGCACTGGTAACTGGATTAATTACTAAAACTGAATTAACCCGTTCATCTCGGAAATTATAGACTTTTCGTGGCAATTCCAAAGCTCGACATTGCAACAATAAAGAAAGATTAGGTCCCCAAATTTCACGCCCACACTGGTCTTCTAACGTTTCAAAATCAAGAGATGCTCCCCCCACAGCCAAAGCCGTATAACCCCCAAAAGAATGACCCATAACCCCCACATTTTGGAGATCTAAACGTCCCTGAAATTCCCGATTATTTCTTCTGTCCAATTCATCGATAACATAGCTAACATCAAGGGGACGATCAATAAACTCTTCTACTTTATAGATTTCCCGAGAAAACCCTTCTAACATATCTTGAAGCTGTTGAGCATCACTTCCGATATGTCGCGGTAAAGCCACCAAATAACCATAGGAAGCTAATTGTTGAGCGCGATCAACAAAATCTTCAGGCCGCGAAGCTAAACCATGAGAAATAATAATGACTGGTGTTTGCCCATCACGCCATCGTTGGGGTTGTACCACAATCACATCAAACGTGCGATCGCGGTTGGTATCGGTTAAAGTGAGCATCCGTGGAGAAGCAACATCATAAGGCCCAGGTTGACGAATATCAGGTAAAGCTGCAAAATTAGCGGGTGGGTCATTTTCTGCTTCAATACCAGCTAATCGTTTCATTTCCTGAACGATTGCATTAGTTCCTCGTCCCAAGATTTCTACATAGTCAGCAGCAACAAAAATCTCTTCTAAATTAAATTGCATATTGACTGCTAAGTGTTCAAAGAAATTGAGAAGGGTTAAACCTTCCTTGGGATCAAAAGCTGCTTGAACAGTTGCCCCCCTTAAGGCATATTTCCCATTACGTCCCCCTTGAATTGAAATTAGGATGCCTAACCTTTGTAAAATTGCTTCTCCTGTGGGGGAATTGAAAAAGCGTGAAAGTTGAACTGGTGGAACATCAACCTGTTTTAGCAAAGCTTCCCGAAATGCGGCTTTTTGTTCCTCATTAACCCCCGCAAAACTCATATAAAAATCTAATTCTTTATTAACAACTCCTGTTTCAGCAAAAGTAGTCAAAGAATCAATGCCTAGAGATCGAACAATGGGATTATAAATGAAGAAAAGGCGTTGACTAGCATACAGAGGAAGGGCTGTTAACAAAGCTGAAAGAGTTCCGAGGGTCAACCCTTGTAGAAGTTGGCGCAATAATCTTTGAGAAAAAAGTCGATTTTTACTCATTATCTTCAATGAAAGACAGACTTAGGGTTTATCCTTGCTTAACATACTATAGCAGCAACAATACACTCAACTGAGTCTCAATTTGGGAAATAAGTCTATGGTAATTTACGCTATGGCTATTTAGGTCTAAGAACGAGCAATTTTCTTTGAGCAGCCCTAATTCCTTAGACAAAAATCAGGAGATCCGCTACATTGATCCACAGGTAAATTTTGATCTTCATACACACAAACATTCCGACCCCTAAGAGTCGAATCATTAACTATCGATGAAACATCTAGCTTGGCTATTATCGGCCAGTTGTTTATTTTTTGTTTCCCCTGTTTTGAGCAAAAACCTTATTGCTAGAACTCCTGTTCCCAGAGACGAATCTCAGTTTAACAAAGTTTCCCCAGACCTAAATTCAACCGTTAAACTATCGAATGCTCAGTTAAAGGTAGATCCGACATTCAATCGGCAAAAAGCTCAATATATATCAGTCCGCTTGGCTAACGATATTGCCTACGGATTAGTCATTGCTCACCAAAATCAACAAATTAGGTATGGAACAAGAATGTATCGTCAAGTCCAAACCGCTATTAATTTATTAAGACGGGGAGCCGGTTTAGAAGGAGCATCTCGCCGTTCAGGAGTCCCTCGTTCGGTTCTTGACCAATTAATGGAATGGGGACAACAACGGCCTGGGGCTTTGATTCATGATGTAGAGTAGGAACCATTAAAGGCTTAGCTTAGGTATCATTTTGAGCTTGTAATTTTTCAAGGGTATCACGGGCTTGCTTCGCGTTGTCTGAATTTCCTTGAGCCGCGAATAATTTTGCGGCTTTTTCTAGATCAGTTACAGCCTCTGTCTGATTTCCTAACTTAAATTGAGTAACGCCTCGATTGTAATAAGCATCGGCAAAATCAGGATCTAATTCTAGACACTTGCTGTAATCGGCGATCGCCGATTCGGATTCTCCAGCGCGAGTGTAAGCTAAACCGCGATTATAATAGGCTTTGGGATTATTATCATTGAGCCGGATGGCTTCGGTATAGTCAGCAATGGCTTCTTGGTGGTTACCAAGATAATCTTTAGCATTTCCCCGATAGATATAAAAATCAGCGTACTCTGCATTAAGATTAATCGCTTCTGAACAATCGGCCAAAGCTTTTTGATATTTTTTTAACTGAAAGAAGGCATAGCAACGATTACCATAGGCGTAGGCAAACTCAGGATTAAGCTCAATAGCCTGATTATAGTCATCAAGAGCTTGATTAAGCTTCCCTAAAACGTGCTGAGCATAGCCCCGATTGTAATAAGCATCAGAATCTTGGGGATTGAGTTTAATCGCTTGGGTAAAATCGGCGATCGCTCCTTGATAATCTCCCTCATCAATTTTATCGACTCCTTGGTTATACAACTCTACCGCATCTAAATCTGGAGACGGTTTCTCCGACGGCGTGTTTGGGGTTGATTCAGTGGTGGAGTCGCTCGGTTGTTGAGATAGTAGTAACGGTCTCGCCGATACAACAGAACTCACGGTGAGGATACTCGTTAAAACTCCCAGTATGTAGATATTTTTGGTCATTAGCCTAGCTCTCAGTTCTTCAAACAATTTTTAGAAATATTTTAACTTTAATAGTTTAATTGATCCCTAGCTCTCAAGACTTCGTTCGATCTGGTGATTTTCTCAAGTTTTGCTTAACAATCTAGATTACGGTCTGGTTAAAAAATAAAGTGTCTAATTTTTAGATACCATAGCCGTGATATGATTTGGATTGATAGCTAAGGTATAGCCGTAAACATAATCGGTTAGGATTATAGGCTAAGGAGAATCATTATGCCTCAAGCCGTTGGTGTTATTCAAACCCTAGGATTTCCTGCCGTTTTAGCTGCGGCTGATGAAATGGTTAAAGGGGGACGAGTTACTCTAGTTTATTTTGATAAAGCTGAACGGGGACAGTTTGTGGTAGCCATTCGTGGTCCTGTTTCTGAGGTAAAAATTGCCATGGAAGCGGGAAAGGAAGCAGCAGAAGCATCTTTTGGAGGAACGGTAGAGAGCCATTATATTGTTCCTAACCCCCCAGAAAATCTCCTAACCGTTTTACCTGTTGACTACACGGAAGACATAGAAGAATTTCGTGTCTAAAATTCCCTGCTAAATGTTCTCAATTTATATCATCATTGACCGTTAGGAATTGTCCGTTGCTGATTATAGTTAGATGTATTGCTAATTCTAATTAATTAACCATCAAAATTTTAGGAGACTTAAAATTTATGCCATCACAACCTGCTGTGGGTTCAATTGAATCGAAAGGCTTTCCAGGAATTCTCGCTGCTGCTGATGCGATGGTCAAAGCGGCTCGCATTACCATTGTGGGTTATATTAGAGCCGGAAGCGCACGTTTTACCTTGAATATTCGTGGAGATGTTCAAGAAGTTAAGACAGCGATGGCTGCAGGAATTGACGCGATTGAACGAACTGAAGGGGCAACCCTAGAAACCTGGGTGATTATCCCTCGTCCCCATGATAATGTGGTAGGGGTTCTCCCCATCGATTATAGCGAAGCTGTTGAACCTTTCCGTGCTGCTGCTGAAGGGGTTGCTCTTCCAGGAACTCGTCGGTAAACTGCTATTAACCCTTGATATTTCCACCCCTGCGCTACGTTGAAGGGGTGGTTTTAGCTTTAGTCTCTAATCCCATAAATTAAAAAGTACGTTAAAAGTTCCACATCCTCAGCATATCAAAGAAAATTCTGTACTTAGAGAAAACTTTTAAAAAAACTGTCAGACCTCATAAAAGAAAAAATTAATTCCCTCAATAAATATTGCCCAAAATCTTCTAAAATTGGTTGTTGAACTTTTTTCTGGAGTAATTTAATGATGTCTCAGTCTTTTTCCCAAATCAAAATAGGTTTGACGACCAATCTATTAGACGGACTAAATTCTGCTTGGGATCCTGGCAACAGTAAAACAAACATTTTATTAGAAACCAAGAAACAAGCAATACAGCCCAAAGAGGTAGAACCAGTCGAGAATCGTGGAAATTGGTCTTTTCCAGATATTACATTGCATGAATCCGCAAAAACTTTATTAGATGAGTTAATTCCCTACAAGATTATCAGCCCTAGTAGTGAGATTGATGCCCCTCACATTGGATCTGGAGCACTTTTAGTTGGGATGTCTAATAATCATGATGCCTTAACTGAGTTATCGAAAACTATTGGGGTGGACCTCACAAATCCTAATTACCGCTATGCTCTAGTGAAATTAAATCGTCTTGATGGCTTAGACACCCATGCTTGTGCTGCCAGCGGTATTTTGGTTCATGTTCGACCCAGAAACCCTGATCCTGCCTATAATCTAACAGAAGATTTTAAGTCGGATGTTATCAAACTCCGTCATGGAGGAAAAGTTAGATCTCATGACTTTGATGGTGTACTCAATGTCAAAACTGCTACACAGGCGATCGAGTCTTTTGCCGATTATGGAACACATTATGTCTCCTCCGTTCAATTAGGTGATACTATTTTGCAGGTTTTTGCTTATAGTCAAGAAAATTTTGAACGCTTAAAACTTGCGTATACTGATGGTCAAAATCCGCTTAGTGGACCAGGCTCGCAAGATTTTGCTCAGTTTACTACTAACAGTAACACTGGTGCGTTTGGCTATGTGGCTGATTACGGCAACATTATCTCTTTGAGTAATTCAGAAATTTTTCAGACAACATTGAGAAATGGAGATTGGCTAGATACCCTCTGGTCTCATAAAAATAGTGTTTTTTCTCTTTTTAATAGTAAGTCGAAACTATCTCTAGTCCAATTAGAACAACAGTTTAAAGCGCAAACCGTCATGCAAGTACAACTGGCGAGTATGAGCGTAATGATGGAACAAAAGCGAGGCTTAATTTGGCAACGTGTTTTTAAAGCAGCCATGGTGCAAAAATACAGCACAAATATTGAGGCAAACTTTGCAATTTATGATAATCGCGACTTTAATTCACTTTTACCAGAAGATGCTCCTGGATTAATTTCTTCTCTTGCTACCCCGACGATCAATGTCTATAAGACGAGATTGGATCTATCACAAATGCAGTTTGTCGCAGAAGAGGAGGTCGAAAACTTTATTCTTTTTAGCAATGTTTTGATGCTTTCAGGAAGTAACAAAGTCGCTATTCCAGGTAGCCAGGTAAAGCTTTTTGGTCAGATTCTTGATCTACGAACTGATGCCCAGCCGAAAAATATCAAAATTAGCGATCGCGCTTTTGATTCTCTGGAGATTGGTTGTAGCGAGTTTTTGGGAGCATTAATGATTCAAAACGAATCAGGAACTAAACATAGCGTAATTGTTGACGGCATTAAATTTGCTCTTGATGATAATAATGTAAATGTAATAGTAGATTGCGACGTGCGGATGGTTCCTGCTGCCGATTCTCTGCCGTTGTTAGTCAATAGTATTCAATATTCTATGACCTTTGCCGAAGCAGTCATGAGTGATCAGACTGGTCAGCAACGTACCTCTGTTCAGCAATTGATAGGTAATTATTTACAGTGGCTTGCTACTATTATTCCTGCTACGACAGTTGATAAAGAGCTTTTATCTCTGCGGATACGTGCTTTGGATCTTGCCAACTATGCTGTTGATCCTAACTATGGAAGTTTCGTCCCCATACTACCAGCAGAAGAGTACGACCAATATATTACGAGTATTCTAGATTACTTGGATCGTATTCAGCTTCAAATTGCCCAAAACAATCAGGAAATTGCTAATCGAAGATTGGAAGAGCTGGTGATAAATGTAGCTGAAACACTTAATCAGAATATTATTGATACAGGCAACCTTGTAAGCGGCATTATCGATGCTAATCTTGCACAGCAAAAAGATATGGAAGGATTTTATGATGCTTTGATCTCTCAACAAGAACAAGAAGCACAAAGGCAAAGAATCCAGATTAATGAGCTAAAAGGCTTACTATTCTCAGCGCAAGGTGATGTTGATTTTGCGGTACAACAATATAAATCTGCGGTAGAGACATGGCAAACAATCACAACAATTAAATTTGGGCTAGATGTTGCCACAAATCTTTTTACCCTTGGTACAGCGATCGCGATTCCTGCTTCCTCGATTGGTGCTGTTGAAGCGCTGGGGTCAACAGTGCAAATGATTCAAAAAACTCTTAATGTGCTCAATGCTACTTCCACGCTTTATACTGACGCTGCTTCCGACCTCAAAGATATTCAAGGAGCGCAAACAGCATTAGATGATCTTCAAGGTATTTCATTTGGTAGTCCTTCGACATTAGCTTGGGACGAAATGGCTGTTCAGTTTAAACAAATTCTCGCGACAGGACCAGATGTTAAACAAGAGAAAGCTGCACTTGAGGCGGCATTTGCAATCCTTGTTTTGCGAGGTAAAGCAGTCACGAACGCTGAATCATCGCTTCATGCTCTTGAGCGTGATATTTATACAAATCAGCAGCAAAAGCAGATTAATACAAATCAAGCAGCACGGATTAGTGAGCTTCAGGACAATTTGAATCCGCAAGAGATTCAAGACCTGGATAAATCAGCGATCGACCTTGTGGGCTTAACTGGGTATCTTGAATTTATTCAAAATCAAATGTTAACCATACTTTCTAAAGCTTTCTTGCAAAAAGATTTGGCATTACAATACGAGAATCTCCAGCCAGCAACATTGATTCCTTCGTTTAGCTTGTTAAAGTTTAGTGCCGCTATTGTGCAACAAAACGCTGCTACGATAACAGCAAAATCTTTATTAGCTCAATATCAACAAACTACTACCAACTCACTCGACTTTGTAATATCTAATGTAAAACCGTCTGAGTTGACTAATGGAGCAATTCGTAACACGACTATCTTTCTTGATACGCCATTGTTTTACAGTTATGTTGATGTTCGGGTTGTCTCAGTTGTAGTAAAAATTGACGGTGTAGAATCGACAGAGACTGGTAAATACTTGTTAAAACTAGCCTATGATGGTACTCCATTTCACGATCGCAACATTGAACGTGATGCACTCAACTTCCGAACACCCTGGCGTGAGAGAGTTTATGAGTATGAGGTCGATGGCAACAGACCTACTTTCTCTGATGATGGTAGATCATGGTCAGATGGAGTTAGCCGAATTACACCTTTTTCTACCTGGAATATCTCTTTTCCCGATACTCAAACTAATAAAGACATTAAATTCAACAAGGATCTTCTCAACATTACTCTTTCATTTGTCTTAGAAGCTCGTATTATTGATGCCCAGACTATGATGCTACAAAAAGCTACTAGGCGGAGAATGATGTTTAGTACATTGCCTACCGCGGCTATGGAGCGTCAACTAGCGTCAGAATCACCAATGGAGTTCGTAACCTCAGCACCTCCTTCAACTCCACAGCTTATTTCACAGATGTATGCCCAAGGAAGCTGCACTAATGGTTGGGACGTTGTTTTTAATATGGGCTTAGAACAAATTAATAAGGCACTTCGAGACCAATATGACACGCTGCAAACAGATACCACCTACAAAAATACGATTAGTGTTGAGACTTCTGAGACTTATCCTGGGGATGTCAAAGTAATTAATAAATTTACTATTGACTATGGCTATCCTTTATTAACCTTTAGTGTCAATAATACCAATAGTGCCACACTCAATATGGAAATTCTTAGCGGTTCGCTTCAAAGATGTTCACAGGTCGGTAATGGGCCTCTAAATTGCGATCCCCTCGAAGATATTAGTGGTGAAACTATGACTGCTATAGTTGACCTGGCTAAGGTGGCAGGTCAGACCACAGTAGATGGCGAACTCCATGACGTACTTAAAGTACAGCTTGATATGTCAGAAGGAGCATTTACGATCAGTAATATTGACTTAAGCGATCCGACAAAAGTTGAGTTCAATAAGGCAGTTAAAGCTTATTTTGTGAGTAATCCTGTGATTTTCCTAATTAATGAACTAGATTTAACCAACATTCCTACTCTTGATGCTCTAAAACCAAGCAATTTTCTATTCAAGCCTTACGAATCAGCATTAGGCACACAAATGCTCCAGCTATTTATCATGACAGGGGGAAGAGCATTACTTAATTTTTCTCAGGCATTTTTGAATAATATTCCTGAGCCACTGTCCCTGGGGCAGAACAGTAGTATGATGATAAGCTCTAAGATTATGTTTAAAGATGTGCTACCAAAAAGTATTCAAAATAACGGTTGGGCTCTTGAAGGGGTTGAGCCACAAGCGCAAAATCAAGCATGGTCTAGTAGATTTACCAGTGCTTCTGTCCCAGCATCAGTAGATTTGAGTTCGCTATTCACATCAACTACTTCGGGTTTTGGTTCAAGTATCAGCTCGACGAGTTGTCGGTACTCAACTGAGAATAATCCAGTTGATTGGTCGCTAGTAGGGACAACCCTTACTGCCCAAGATGATGGACAAGTTGCTTATAATGGTAGTCAAGCAAGTGCCTTAAAGTATACGGAGTATTGCATTACTTCTTCTAGCTTTGGTTCCACATCCAGGGAGAAAGAATTGTCGACTGATATTAGCATCGAATCTAATGCCACTCTTAGTTTTGGGATAGGTGGTTCAGGTCGAGAACAAACAATTAATATTTCAACTTCTGGTCAGGCAATTAACATAACGGGACGTCTTTCTGGTGGTGGACCTAGTGACTCAGATAATTTTGAGGCTCTATTAAATCAGCAAATTGATGCTCAAATACCAGATGAAATTGCTAGTAAGCTTGTGTTTAATTTTGAAGCGATTTCGGTTTTCGCCCTAAAAAATCTGCTCTTTCCTTCAAATAACTACATTAACTTTGAATCAAGCGCTCTTCCTGGGGATATGCTGATTGTTGGTAATTTTACATCGTAAAAACTATAACTTGTTGGAGAGCGATCTTTTGGCGTTGCTGATTTTACAACCTGAGTTCGATGTAATACCAATTTCCTAAAGTGTAGCTACACATTTTCGCAGGGGTCAACGGCCGTTGACCCCTACAAAATCGATATTTGTAGTCCAAGTTGATGAAAATGGTATAAGCAAGAGCCGTAAATTCCTAAAAATGAACTTACAGCAATTTGCGACTTTGTATAATACAAGAAGTTAAAGTTTGAGCCAGAATACAAGTATTTAAGTGTACTTCAATGACTCGCAAACTGCTGTAATTCCTCTCTCAAAAAGTTCTTGAAATAAAGGTGAAGAAATATAATTAAGTATCAGTATTCATGATTGTTTAGCTCAAATCAGACTAAACTCTATAATTTTTTCGGCAGTAATTTTAGGTTGTTCAAGATGGGGAACATGACCACAGTTAGGAACCCAGGTTAATTGGCTATTAGGAATTAGTTGTTCAAATTTCCTTGCGTCTTTAGTCCCTAAAATTTGATCATTTTCTCCCCAAATAATTAATGTTTCTGTTTTCAGGTTAGGTAATTGTTGTTTAAATGAACCATAACCTCCACTTTTGGTAAACGCAATTAACCCTTGACTCCAGTTAGGACATTGTAGGTGTAAGGCAGCACATAATTGAGCATCAGAATTAGCTAAACTTTTATCATAATAAGCAGCACGACTAATCTGTTGACGGACCCTAGGGTTACTCAAAAATGCGGTAGCAAAATAATCTAGAGGAGGGAACATCAATTTTCCTAAAATGGGAGGGTTCGTCAGTCCAGCAGGATCAATTAGAACCAGTTTTTTGACAGCTTCGGGATAGGTTAACGTAAAATCAAGAGCCGTTGCTCCTCCCATGGAAGCTCCTACTAATATAATCGGTTTTTCTATTAACGTTTTCCAAAAATAATAAAGATGAGTTTTTATTTCTTGGGGACTAAAGGATAAATTTACCATTCTTTGGGTAAAGCCAAATCCTAATAAATCTAGACTCCAGGTTTGATTAGCTTCTACTAATAAAGGAAAAAGCCGACGGAATTCTAATAAGGAACTATCAAAGCCATGTAACAATACTATTGGGGTTCCTTCTGTTCTCTGACAGACGTAGGTAGTGGGGATAGGTTCAGGAGATAAAGGGGTTAAAATTAAGTCACAATTAATCTGTTGAATAAGATTAATTGAGGTGATTTCAGTTAATTTTTTACTATCTAGTGGAAGAGAAACCATTAATTCAGTAAACAATAAACAATAATCGATTATTTTAAACCACTTTGAGACACGATTGATCGTGTTTCCTAGGTAGCACTAATGGTTGAAAAACTCCTCGCCCTAGAAGTGCAAGAATTCTTCCCTCGGTTTCGTTTTTTGTGTGATCAACGCCTTATGGCATCAAAGGTTAACACAGCCAAATTCCCTAAAAATCTCTTCAAATCGAGATATGTGATCAACGCCTTATGGCATCAAAGGTTAACACAGAATCTCTAAGACCTATCCGCTTAGTCAGAGACGAACGTGATCAACGCCTTATGGCATCAAAGGTTAACACAGAGGATTTGGATCAGGATTTAAGTTAGGATTCGGATCTGGTGATCAACGCCTTATGGCATCAAAGGTTAACACAGAAGATACTTGAGGCTCAGGTGGTACAAAAGAAAAAAAGTGATCAACGCCTTATGGCATCAAAGGTTAACACAGGGCAAAGCTGCACACTAATTGCTTTTCACGCCGATCTGGTGATCAACGCCTTATGGCATCAAAGGTTAACACAGGACATTACGATCCTTGTTTATTTGTTGATACTTACGTGATCAACGCCTTATGGCATCAAAGGTTAACACAGGATTTAGCAGATCTTTATTAATTGTTGCCATTGCTTTTTGTGATCAACGCCTTATGGCATCAAAGGTTAACACAGATATTTCCTATAACGAGGATCAGGCAAAACAGTAGTGATCAACGCCTTATGGCATCAAAGGTTAACACAGTCCACCTAACTAAACGCCAATCACGACGACAATCCGTGATCAACGCCTTATGGCATCAAAGGTTAACACAGATTATTCGATTGGGGCGATCCTAAATAGACTGTAAGCCGTGATCAACGCCTTATGGCATCAAAGGTTAACACAGAAAATGGTTTGTGTCTAATCGATTTTGGACTAACCCTGGTGATCAACGCCTTATGGCATCAAAGGTTAACACAGAGCGATGGCTGAAAGCCTTAGCTGATGTATTCCCCCAGTCAATTTTACAAGCACCTGTGACCAAATGGCTAATGTTTGCACAAATGCGGCAAAAATTTCTTTTGTCTATTGGCTACAAATAAGACGCAGCAAGGATTATCAGGTTTTGCAAGCACCTCTAGCTCTAGAGGAAAGCCCTGTAACCATGATTAACTAAAGTTTGTAGCGGTTTTGGAGAATCTTTTTCTAACAACAATCAGAAGTGCTTGTATTTTCAAAGCCTCAACATTTAAGCTCCAGATGAGTTATTTTATGGGGAGTTGGTTGTGAGGTAGTTCGTGTTAAAAGTGCAGTTGTCTCAACGATGGGTTGATCAGTTACCCAAGTCAACAAACTGGTTATTGCTGGGTGTTTGGGTTGTCATTGGAGGAATTCTCAGGTTTACTCAACTAACCGCTAAGCCCCCTTGGACAGACGAATTTGCTACGATGGTGTTTAGTTTGGGGAATGATTTCACCTCAGTTCCTCTTAATGAAGTAATTCCGATTGATGTTTTGTTACAACCTCTAAAATTCAATCCTGATGCAGGAATTGGAGATGTCGTGTCATTGCTATTGCAAGAAGATAACCATCCGCCTCTGTATTTTGTCTTGGTACATTTATGGGTTAAATTGTTTCCGCCATTAGGAGACTATGTAGATGTTTGGGTGATGCGATCGCTTCCTGCTTTGTTGGGAGTTTTATCAATTCTGGCTATTTATTTTTTAGCAAAAATTGCTTTTAGTTCTCAACGAGTGGGACAAATTAGTGCAGCTTTAATGGCAGTTTCTCCCTATGGAATTTTTCTAGCACAAGAAGCACGTCATTATACATTAGCAATTCTTTTTGTGATTGCTTCTTTAACTTGTTTGATAGTTTCTATAAAGCATTTATGGCAGAATAGCGTATTACCTTTATGGTTGGTTTTTCTCTGGATAGGTATTAATGGAATTGGCTTATCAGTTCATTACTTCTTTGGACTAACCTTAATAGCAGAAGGGATGACCGTATTATTTTTAATTTATCATCGTTACCGAAAGCAAGATAACAAAAAACCATTTATTACTCGTAATTTAATTCATATTTGTTTAGTGTTTTTAGGAACAATAACGGCTGGATTAACTTGGATGGCGATTATTATCCCTCAAGGATATGGCAATGGAATGATCACCTGGATTCATCCAATTGAACATATTTTATATATGATTAGTCCTCCATTCCAATTGTTAGCCGTTTGGGTCCCCATGATATCCTTGTTACCCGTTGAATCTTCTTCTTTAGCTATTGTTATTCTGTCGGGTTTAATCTTGTTACTCTTTTTTATTTGGTTTATTCCCTATGTCAAAAAAGGAATTCAAGAAGGATTAAAACATTCAAGTTATTATTTACCGCTAACTGTTTTGATGGGATTTATTGTTAGTGCGATCGCTCTCTTTTTAGGAATTACCTATATTATTGGATTAGATATCACCCGTGGTGCGCGATATAGTTTTGTCTATTTCCCGGCTGTTATTGTTTTAGTTGCAGCAAGTCTTGGAATTTTCTGGAATCAATCTAACCTTGAAAATTCAATCGTTAAAGACATGGATACAACAACTTTTAATCCGATTTCTTGGTTAAAAATAATCTATAGTAAACTCAATGCTAATGGAAAATTAGCCGTTTATTGTGTCTGGTTGATGGGATTGATAGGAGCGATTACTGTATTAGTCAATTTAGGCTATCAAAAATATTATCTTCCTGATCGTCTAGTAACAGTCATTAAAAATACTGCGACTAATCCGGTTTTAATTGCGACAACTCATAAAAGCTTAGTGCAAACAGGAGAAACTATGGGAATTGCGCTAGAAATGCAAAAACGTTCAGAGCTACAAGATACAAAATTTTTATTAGCGCATCAAAAACAACTCGAATCCCCTGAAGCAACAAAAAATTTAAAACAGATTGTTAATACCATTTCTCGTCCTGTAGAAGTGTGGGCAGTTAATTTTAATGCTCCTATTGAATTAGAAAAATGCACTCTTGACCAACAAAACTTTCCTTCAATTAATGGGTATGGTTATCAACGATATACTTGTCAATGATTTCAATTAATTGGGAAAACAAATATGGCGATCGCTGTCAATTTTTATCAATTCCTGACGTTGAAATTCTCCAAGTAATCGAGTAATAGTGACTCTGGTGGTTCCGATAGCACTAGCGAGGTTTTGATGAGTTAAACGTACCCTTAAACGAGTCCCTTGATCGGTGGGTTCTCCCATTTCTTGTTTAAGTAAATTTAAAAGTTTTTGTAATCTATCTTCAACTCGTTTAATTCCTGCAATAGCTAATAACGCTTCCGTCTGTCTGATTCGCTGAACCACTTTACCCAATACCTGTTGGGCTAATTCAGGAGAGGCTTCAATTTCAGTCAGAGGATACCATCTCAGATAAACTTCTGATAACGCTTTAGCTTGATAGGATTCCATGTGAGTTAACCATAAGCCAAAAAAGGTAGAGGGTTGAGCCCATCCTAATAAAATTTCTTCTCCTTGATTTGTGATTTGACTTAATTGGGTAATTCCTCGGTATACTTGCCATACTCCTTGAGATGCCATGGGAATTTCTTCACCGCGATCATAAAAGTGTAGCCGCCGTCTTTCGTTGCCTTCGTGGGGGGACGGAAGTTGAAGAGGTTCATAGGTGAGCAGCATAGGCATGAAAGTATTCCTGCTGTAAAGTAGCAATAATATATCAACCAGCCTAAGCTAGTTAGGTAAACGTTTGGTAATCAAATAGCTATCAAATGTTTAAGTAATTAATCACGTTTTTTCTTAAATCTTAGACACTTATGATGAGTAGAGAGATTCTAATCATTGAATGTCCATGCAATCACAAGAGATTAGGGTAATTTTCTAAAAATCAGTATATAATCTAACTCAACTAACCCATTAACCCTTAAATTATTAGGAAAAATGTTACCTATGCAAAAATTAAACTGGAAACCTTTCGTGATTTTCCTCAGCTTGTTTGTAGGATTTCCTACTCACGTTTTAGCTCAAACAAACACACCCACTGTCACCCGTTTTAACTTATCAGAAGTAACCTGTAAAAATTTGCTCGATGCTAATAATTTTGACCGCATGGCTGTCTTGATGATGTACTGGGGGTTTGTCGCTGGCAAACAGAATAACCTAGAATTTGACTCGGAACAGATGCAAGCAGCTACACAAAGGCTGATGGATGTTTGTCTTGAAGATCCTGACAAGACGATCTTTTCAGCCATTGATTCAATATAGTCTATTCAACATTGATCAACGTAGTATCAGAAATCTTATGAAATATTCTTGTGCTTTTTTATCCATCTTAACCCTTAGTTTTAGCCTGCTTCCCGTTAAAGCTCAGGATCGTTACGAATATTGCGTCAATTTAGCTCAACGTCAAACAGGATACTACGGAGAGGTTCCTCAAAAGCGTCGTGGTGGGTTACTTAGGGGAGCTACTCGAGGAGCATTGCATGGTTCCTTTTGGGGAGCTATTGCTGGAGATGCTGGGGAAGGAGCAGCTATTGGAGCCGCCGTAGGTTCTGTTGCTTCTGTAGCAAGACAGTCTGATAACAATGCTTATCTAGAAGATCGTCGCGCTGCTTATGAATATGCTTTAGATGATTGTTTAGCGAGATATGAGCAACGATAAATAAAATAAAAGAAGACGAATGATAAAGTATTCATTCATCCTCAAATAATTTTGTTATTGAAATTTTCAGAAATTAGAAAATTATGCAGCTTTAGTTTGGGTTTGTTGTTGCAGAAACTTGATAATTGAAGCTTTTTCTAATAACCCTAGCACAACACCATTTTCTTTAATAACAGTAAGTTGTTGACGAGGATCATTTTCTAGCATCTTCACCACTTCTAACAAAGATTTATCAGCTTCAATGAGAGTCATGCTGGTATCAATAGGCTGCATTATCTCAGCAATTTTCAACTCAGTCCATTGAGAAGTAGAAACTTTTTTCAAAGCGTCAAGTTCAAGAACTCCCGATAATTTTCCTTCTTCATTGGTGGCTAAGAATTTTTTCCACTTGCTCTTACCAATGACATAATCATTAACAAACTCTCTTAAGTTTAAACTCTCAGAAACTAAGGGGCTATCAGGAATTACAGCATCTTGTGCTGTATAACCGCTCAAGGTTTCTTGGAATTTAGCAGATTGTGCAGAGAATCCTGCATTTTGTAAGAGGAAGAAACCAATTAATAGTGTCCAGAAATTACCAATTGGACTAATTCCTAAAATCGCTAAACCACCGATTCCAACTGCGAACCAACCGAAAACTTGTCCGACACGACTAGCAAAAATAATTCCTTTGTTAGGGTTACCAGTAATCTTCCAAACTAACGCTTTAAGGATGTTACCACCATCCAAAGGTAGACCAGGAATTAAATTGAATAATCCCAAGATTAGGTTGATTGACGCGAGTAAGGAAAGAATGGCAGTAATGGGCGCACTGAAAGATACATTAGCTAAAACTAAAGTTAACAAGAAAAAGATAGCTAAACTAACAGCCGGACCTGCGATCGCCACTAAAAATGCTTCTAAAGGGGTCTCAGATTCTTTCTCTAAACTGGCTAATCCCCCGAATAAAAACAAGGTAATAGATTTAACATCGATTCCTTGAGAAAGGGCGACAAAACTGTGTCCCAATTCGTGAGCAACTACCGAAGAAAATAATAGTAATGCAGCAACAAATCCCAAAATCCAAGGGGTAATTCCTACTAATTGAGGAAATGATGCTAGTTGTCCCCCATAACTGAGGGTGACTAACCCCAGAACTAGGAACCAAGAAGGATTCACATAAAAAGGAATCCCAAATAAATTGCCAACCCGTATATTATTATTCATGGGTCGAACCTCCTATCTAATTTGTGAAATCTTTGTTGGTGACTTCACTGTTGCTTAATTTCATTGTAACGAAATGTAAAAATTAAACCCCCTTTTAATAAGGGTAAAATCCGTCTCAATTCGGTTCGGTTATCAACCAGAGACGGGCAACCCATCAAATTATTAAAGCACTTTAGCTTGAAAAAAGCCTCAACACGAGCTTGTTCTAATAATTCAAGGGTAGGTTGGAGATCAAAGCTAGGATAAGTAACTTGGGGCAATTCTCGGGCGTTCTTGGCAAAAAAGTCAGCTTTGGCTTGTTGTGACCAACCAATTCCTCTTAAAATCTTAATTGGCTTGGTGGCTTGATGAAGTAGATGAGCAACGCAATAGATTCGCTCATGTTCTTTTTCCGCTTGTAAAGTGATCATTGTGAATTTGTGAGTCAAACAATTGCAGATTGCAGAGGGCAGATTGTAGATTGATCCCTGCTTAAAAAACAAGGGCTTGGGATTGAAGAAGGTAGATTTCAGACGGGTGGCTTAAAGGTCGGAAATAATTCCGACCCCGCGCCCTCATTTATTGTTGATTCTTGGGGGTAGATTGTAGATTTACCAATGCTTGAAAGCAAAGGCTTGTATTTACTCAATCTCCAATCTCCAATCGGCAATCTCCAATCTTCGGTCAGGTTAAGGGATATAATCCTGACTGCTCCTTGAAAAGCAACTATATATCTTGTTTTACCTAAATTTCTTAAGCTTCGTCAATTATGAATTATGCCTTATAAATCCTTAAGAGACCTTGAGGGAGTCGATATAATAATAGTCCTCCCAGTGCGAATAAGCACGAAGGTTGAGAAACCATAATAGTTAGTTGCTGACGACATAAATAGCCAATGACCATAACAACCCTAACAGGACGAGATCTTTTAGGTATTGCTGATCTTAGTGCTACCGAACTTAGAAACGTTCTAGAATTAGCCACCCACCTTAAACGTGGGGAGCGATCGCCCGTCTGTCAAAAAGTCCTCGGACTCCTATTTTATAAAGCGTCTACCCGCACCCGTGTTTCCTTTAGCGTTGCCATGTATCAGCTAGGAGGACAAGTCATTGATCTTAACCCCAGCGTTACCCAAGTCGGAAGAGGCGAACCCATTACAGACACCGCTAGAGTCTTAGATCGGTATTTAGATATTTTGGCTGTTCGCACCTATAAACAAGAAGACCTAGAAACCTTTGCCAATTATGCCGATATTCCTATTATTAATGCCTTAACAGACTTAGAACATCCCTGTCAAACGTTAGCGGATTTATTGACCATTCAAGAAAATTTCAACACCCTATCTGGCATTACGGTTACTTATCTTGGAGATGGTAATAATGTTGCCCATTCTTTAATTTTAGGAGGGGCATTAATGGGGATGAAAGTTCGTATTGCAACTCCTGATGGTTATCAACCCAATAGTCAGATTATTGAAAAAGCTAAAGAATTAGCAGTAGATGGTTTTGAGGTCATGATAACGAATGATCCTATCGAAGCAGCCAAAGGGTCTCAAGTGCTTTACACTGATGTTTGGGCAAGTATGGGACAAGAAGATTTAGCTGCATCAAGAATTCCTTTATTTGAACCCTATCAAGTTAATGAAACCTTACTGAGTCATGCTGATCAAGAAGCCATTGTTTTACACTGTTTACCTGCTCATCGTGGAGAAGAAATTACTAATGATGTAATTGAAGGAAAACACTCACGGGTATGGGATCAAGCTGAAAACCGAATGCACGCCCAAAAAGCATTGATGGCCAGCTTGTTAGGAGTTAATAGTTAATAGTTAATAGTTAATAGTTAATAGTTAATAGGGAAAAACATTGCGTCAATATGTCAATAAATTAGTTAGAGACAAAATTCCAGCAATCATCGAAGAATCTGGAAATAAATTTGAAGTGAGAAGATTAGCTGAGGTAGAATATTTACAAGCGTTAAAGAAGAAACTAATCGAAGAATCTCAAGAAGTAGCTGAGGCTGATTCTGAAAGTTTATTGAACGAGTTAGGGGATTTATTTGAAGTTATTGAGAATATTTTGATAGCTTATCAAATCCCCCGTGAAATGGTAATTAATCAGCAGCACAAACAACGACAAGAACGAGGCAGTTTTAGCCAACGCCTACAATTAATCTGGACTGAAACCCAACCCCAAAAATAGAAAAATGCAGACAGACATTTCTCCCAAGATTAGCATAGAAGAAAACTTATTAAAATCAGCCCAAACCTATTTTATCGAACAAGTTTTGCCGCAAGCAGCCCTTTTGGATAGGGACACTAAAGCTCTCAAACAAGCCTTTCAAGGAATGGGCGATCGCGGGTTATTGGGGTTAAATGTTCCTCAACAATGGGGCGGAAAAGGGGTATCAGAACTTACTTATCGTCGCTTTCAAATCTTAGTAGCCCGATATTCTGGAGCTTTAGCATTCCTACAAACCCAACACCAAGGGGCTGTTTCAAAATTGATATCGAGTCCCAATGCCCCTTTAAAACAAACCTATTTACCTTTAATGGCTACAGGAGAAACCTTAGTCGGGGTCGGGTTTTCTCAATTACGTCGCCAAGGAAAACCATTAATGCAAGCTATCCCAGTTAAGGGAGGATATCGCTTAACTGGTGAAGTCCCTTGGATTACGGGATGGGGCATCTTTGAAGAGTTTATCATCGGAGCGACTTTACCTACCTCAGAAAGCCTCTATGGAATGGTTCCTTTTCAAGAAGAAACGGGGTTAAGTTTCAGTCAACCTATGGAATTAGCCGTGATGGGAGTCACCAATACGGTGAGTGCAACCCTAACAGACTGGTTTTTACCAAGCGATCGCTTAGTGTCATTGCATCCCCCAGGAACCGTTCAAGAAAATGACAGAAAAAACGTCCTTCATCATGGGTTTTTTGCTCTAGGATGCGCTCAAGCTGGCTTAGATATCCTTAAACAAGCCTATCAAAGAAAAACTCTACCTTTCTTGTCTCAAGTTTTGGACTCTTTGACAGAAGAAGTCACTCGTTGTACGGAAACGATGTTAGGCTCTTTGTCCTCTAAGCGGGTTCCCTACGAAAAGCGGTTACAATTACGAGGATGGGCGATTAATTTAGCGCAAAGATGTACTCAGGGGGCGGTTACCGCTTCTAGTGGGGGGGCGAATTTCCTATCCCATCCAGCCCAGCGTGTTTATCGAGAGGCATTAGTTTTTACCGTATTGGGACAAACTACTGAAATTATGGAAGAAACGTTAAATCAGTTGCGATAATATATTAGGGTATCATTATCCGTTGCGGATGTAGTTCAGTGGTAGAACGTCACCTTCCCAAGGTGAATGTCGTGGGTTCGAGTCCCATCATCCGCTTTTAACTTAGAGCTGGTGATCGATTTGAACCTTGAGTCTAGCCTAATTTTCGCCTATTTAATCTGCATTTTGGAGTTCCTTAAGACGAAGTTCTAACGTATAAAGATTACTAATATTTAAGTGAGTCAAGAGATAAAACATAAGAATAAAAAAGCTAAATAAAGTTGTGTAGAGTATGAGAGCTTTAAGGGTAGAAAAAGAACTTATTTCCTTGACAATTCGTTTAAATAAATTAATAGGATTCGTAACTATATCCCAACTATTAAATCGGAAATATCGACCGATATAAATTCCAAAATTCGCTAAAAATACATAAGCTATGATAGCGATCCAACTCCCATAATTAGATAAACTATTTTGCAAAAAAAAGTGAATAATAGCCAGAGAATAACTTCCAATCAATAGCCCAATAGCAACCACAGACAAAATTTCAATGTTATCAAACCAAAAAGGTTGTTTGGCTTTATCATTAAAGCGAGATCTAAAGTGATGCACCTCAGTAATTAAATAAATTGAATTCGGAAAAAATACAAACCAAACTCCTAGCAAAAGTAAAATCAGTAAAGGATCATTGAACCTATTTTTAAGAAACAGTATATAAGCTGCTAAAGAAAGAATAAGAGGAATCCAAGCAAGGATGATATTTAACAGAAATGGTCGATAAAATTTACCTTGATAAATTCGACTTCTCACCCACTCCATCATTAATGTAGCTAAGCTAAAGAAAAATAGAATAGGGAGTCGATAAAATAAAAAAACAAACAAAACCTCTTCGTAAACTTCTATATTCATCTGATGGTCAACCAAAGATATGGTAATAAATAAAATTTCCTAATTAGGTCGGTGTAATTAAAAGTTATCAAGAACAAAATTTTTCAACACATCTAACAAACATTTCTACTCCCATTGATAAGGCAGTTTCATCAAAATCAAAACGAGGATGATGGTGGGGATAAACAAACCCCTTATCTTGATTAGCTGAGCCTAAGAAAAAATAACAGCCAGGAACTTCTTGTAAAAAGAAAGACATATCTTCTCCCCCCATTGTTTGGCAAGAAGGAACAATTCCAGTTGGCGTTTCTATCACATCTAAAGCAACAGATTTTACCAAATCAGCTATTTTTTCATCGTTAATTACCGGAGGATATAACCACCAATAATCTAACTCATAAGTTGCTCCAAAACTTTGACAAATTCCAGCAATAATTTCTTCGATACGTTGACCAAAATAGCCTTTAAGATCAGGATTAAAATAACGTACTGTTCCACTCATCCTAGCCTTATCTGCTATCACATTTAACCCGGTTCCTGCATGAAGTTTTCCTACAGTAACCACGGCTGAATCAAGCGGATTAACATTACGAGCAACAATCGTTTGTAAAGCATTGATAATTTGCGCGCTAACTACGACAGAATCCACTGTTTGATGAGGCATGGCCCCATGACCACCTTTTCCGAAGATATCTAGATTAAAACACTCTACCGCAGCCATCAATGCCCCACTGCGTATCCCTACCGTTCCTAAAGGTAAATTATTCCATAAGTGCAATCCAATAATGGCATCTACATCAGGATTTTTCAGGACTCCCTCCTCAATCATGGGTTTTGCACCCCCTGGACTTTCTTCAGCAGGTTGAAAAATTATCTTAACCGTACCTTTGAAATGCTCCCGATGTTGCCAGAGATAATAAGCGGTTCCCAAGGCGATCGCTGTGTGACCATCATGACCGCAAGCGTGCATAATACCGTCGTTTTGAGAGCGATAGGGAACCTGATTTTCTTCCTGGATGGGTAAAGCATCAATATCAGCCCGAATCCCTAATACTGGGCCTTGGTGGGGACTGGTGATAGTAGCTACAATTCCCGTTTTAGCAATACCGGTTTGGTGAGGAATGCCCATTTCAGTTAATGTTTTGGCAATAAAGGCGGCTGTCGCTTGTTCTTTAAACCCTAATTCTGGCCGTTGGTGAAACTGTCTGCGCCATTGCACTAATTTTGATTGAAGAGAACGAATGTCTAAGCGGATGTGTGATAAATTAACACTAGGAATTTGAGGCAGACTAGATAAGGTCATAGTATAAAGACAAACAATCAGAATATTATTATTTTATTTTACAAACGAATACGACTGAATTTAGAACGGAAAATAATTAAACATGAATGGTTAATCTAAGATATTTTAAGATTAGTCATGAAACAAGAGGGCTGACTATCATAATTATTTACAGAAAAGAAACAGTTGATAGATAGAGTCGATTTAGGACTTGCTGGCTATGGAGACAAAAGATGAATTCGAGTGGTAAACTCTAAAAGTATTCCTCTCAAAAAAAGTATTAAAGTACATATACTTCGAGAACTGACCTATGTATAATCCTTCCTTGCGTCAAGAGCCACGTTATGAACCTGCTGTGGTAATTCCCGTTAAATATGATTCCTCTATTTTAGATTGGTTGGAAGCTAATAACCGTCTAATTCCCCGTGAACAAGAAGAATCTAAAAGTAGTTTAGAAGAAGATGAGGAAATCTCGGAATTAATGGATGTTGATGATAGCTACGATGACGATGATGATGATATCAATTTAGACGACGAAGATTAATTGTCTGGTTAATTATTTCTCAGTTGTAATATTTGAGCTAGTTGTGGACGCTAAATTTTCCCTTTCAACCCCCTTTGCCAAACCGTCAGGAACCCTTCTGCTGTTCTTACTGATTCTATTATTAAGCCTTTTGGGTTTGGGTTTAACTCAACCTATAGGGCAACTCATCCCTCTTAACTTAGCCGTCATCCTTCCCCTTGGTGTCTCTGCTGCTATTAGTGCAATTCTTGGTTATGGGGTCGTTCCCCTGCTGCGACGACTCAAAACTGGACAAGTTATTCAAGAAGACGGTCCCCAAGCCCATCTCAAAAAAGCAGGAACTCCTACCATGGGGGGAATCTTTTTTGTCCCTGTTGGGGTGGCAGTCGCTTTAATTTCGACAAAGTTTGACCCGACTGTAGTTGCTGTTTCTGCTGTGACTTTGGCCTATCTTGCTATTGGTTGGATAGATGACTGGCAAATACTACGGCAAAAATCTAATAAAGGAATTAGTCCTCGAATGAAACTAATTCTACAAATTGCGATCGCCGTTGGGTTCTGTCTTTGGGTATTTTGGAGTCAGCCTCCTAATATCACAAATATTGCTCTTCCTGGTAATCTAGTTTTGCCCCTAGGACTTTTCTTTTGGTTACTCGCAGGGTTTGTTATGGTAGCAGAAAGTAATGCTACTAACCTCACCGATGGAGTAGACGGTTTAGCCGCAGGAACTGGGGCTTTAGCGTTTCTAGGGTTAGGGGCTTTAATTGGTTCTAGCAACCCAGGATTAATGATTTTTTGTGCTTGTCTGAGTGGAGGCTGTTTAGGGTTTGTTGTTCACAACCGCAACCCTGCTACTGTTTTTATGGGAGATACGGGTTCTCTGGCTTTAGGGGGTTCTTTAGGGGCTGTGGGCATCCTTAGTGGCAACCTTTGGGGATTATTTATGGTGAGTGGGATTTTCTTTGTAGAATCTCTCTCCGTAATTGCTCAAGTTAGCTACTATAAAGCCACTAAAGGACCTGATGGACAAGGTAAGCGTTTGTTAAAAATGGCTCCCTTGCATCATCATCTAGAACTAAGTGGTTGGGCTGAAACTCAAATTGTTGGTTTATTTTATTTAATAAATGCGGGATTAGCTTTTCTAGCTTTTATTTCATCCTAAATTACCACAGATTCGGTAAATTCCTCAAGGTCTTTAAGCTTAGGTCGCTCCTGGCATTGATCACAGCGCAACCATAATAGATATTCTACATTTCCCGCCGGTCCAGTGATAGGAGATTGGGTTAACCCGCAGTAATACCAACCGAGAGGGGAAGCCCCTTGTAAAACTTGATTAATCGCTTGAGCATGATCTTTGGGGTTACGAACAACCCCTTTTTTTCCAACCCGCGATCGCCCGACTTCAAACTGAGGCTTAACTAATAAAATTACCTCTTTGGGAACCACTAGCAAATTCCAAAGGGGTTCTAACACTTTAGTTAAAGAAATAAAAGAAACATCCATCACCCCTAAGTCAGCTTGAGGACTTTCTCCATACAAGTCATGGGGGGTTAAATAGCGGAAATTGGTTCTTTCTTTCAAGATCACTCGCTCATCTTGACGTAAACCCCAGGCCACTTGTCCATAACCCACATCCACCCCATACACTTGTTTAGCACCAGCCTGTAATAAACAATCGGTGAACCCCCCGGTAGAAATGCCACCATCTAAGCAAATTCGCCCCGTAACAACTATTTTAAAAGTATTTAGGGCTTTTTCAAGCTTAAAACCGCCACGGGAAACATAACGGGGTTTAGCTTGCAGTTGAATGTCAGCCCTAATATCGACTTGGGTTCCTGGTTTATCAATAACCTGTTGATTTACCTTAACCTCTCCAGCCCGAATAAATCCCTGGGCTTCTTGGCGAGAAGAACATAGATTTTTATCAACTAATAAAGTATCAAGACGTTGTTTACTCACAGGTTTTGCCGATCAATTCCTGACTTAATTACTTATTGTTATCTTTAACCCTCGTTTTCCAATCCTCAATAATTCGCTGTCGTTGACGGGCAATAACTAAGGCTTGATTAGGGACATTATGGGTGACAACAGATCCCGCAGCCACAGTGACATTTTCCCCTAAAGTAACCGGCGCAACAAATACACTATTGGCTCCTGTTTTTGTACCATTTCCAACAATTGTGGGATGTTTTTGGACTCCATCATAATTAGCCGTAATGGTTCCAGCCCCCACATTAACCCGATCTCCTAGGGTCGCATCCCCTAAATAGGAAAGATGGGCAACATTGGTTTTTTGTCCGATCACTGACTTTTTGATCTCCACAAAATTACCAACACGACACGACTCCCCTATTTGCGCGTGACCTCTCAAATGAGTATAGGGGCCAATACGACATCCTGACGCTACTTGACTGTCAGTAATAACCGAGTAAAGTACCGTAACGTTTTCACCCACATTACTATTTTCAATGAGACTTCCAGGTCCGATGCGACTTCCTTTGCCAATCACGGTATTTCCCCGTAAGTGGCTTTGGGGTTCAATGACAACATCAGGCTGCAATTCTACCGTATCGTCGATGGTAATACTATCAGGATCAATCATCGTGATGCCTTGAGCCATCCAGTGATCTTTAATACGGGTTTGTAGAATATCATTAGCCATGGCCAATTGTTTGCGATCGTTGACACCGCTAATCTCAAAATAATCTTCCACATCCACCGCCATCACAGGAGATAGATATTTGACAACATCGGTTAGATAATATTCTTGCTGATCGTTGTTAGAAGAGAGTTTAGGCAGCACTTGAGCTAATTTTTGCCAATTAAAACAGTAAATTCCCCCATTGATACGATGATTTTGTTTTTGGGCGGCATTACAGTCTCGATCTTCGACAATTTGCCGCACTAAATTGTTACCATCACAAAAAACCCGTCCATAGCCTTTCGGGTTAGGTAAATGGGCTGTGAGTAATGTGGCCGCATTCTGATGGTATTGATGAGTATTCAATAAATTTTGTAGGGTTTCTGGACGGAGTAAGGGTACATCCCCATTTAAAACCAATAAATCTCCCGTAAAGTCTTGTAAATGAGGCAACAATTGTTGAATGGCGTGTCCTGTGCCTAACTGTTGCGTTTGTTCAACAAATTCTAGAGAGTCAACCTGATTTAAGGACTCTTGTACTTTTCGTGCTTCATAACCGACAATGACCAGTTTTCGAGATGGATCGAGTAGTTGACAACTGTTAAGTACCCGCTCTACCAATGAATGTCCCCCCAATTGATGGAGTACCTTAGGAAGGTTGGACTTCATTCGCGTTCCACGTCCTGCTGCGAGAATTGCTACCGCTACCATTGCTTTCTTTGTTAATCAATATCCCCGAGTGGAGTATACCGCGTCCTGACCTCTTTTGACTAAAAATAATAGAGACGTTGCAAGATAACGCCTCTAACAAATGGGGGATGTATTCTTAAGTTTTTTACTGATGAAAATCCCTTCAACACCTAACAAAACATCAAATCAAACATCATTAGATTAGTCTCAACATTATTCATGAAAACTATCTATTAACTAAGCTAAGGTTTCTGGACAATAACCTAGCCCTCTGGTGAACTGTTGGCGAAACGCTTCAATATCATTTATATCAGGGGAACCGTGAGAAACGATCGCCACTTGATAACGACGCATCACATCGATGGGAGATTGTCCTGTTTCTAAGCTCCAGAAGACGATTTGGAGACGGATTTCGAGTTCATAAGGAACTCCAATTTCATTCATAAATGCTTTAAAGTTTCCGTGTTGGTACGGGGTTAAAGGCTGCTTAAATTTGACTTTAACGATCCAACCATTAATTTGATGAATAACTGTCATTGAACAAGATGACGGGTCATACATAGATTTTAAGTATTGAATGACCCGTAAGGTTAAGCTTGCGTTACCAAGAAAATATATATAGTCCATTATTTCCCCCTAATTCTTCTGCGTATCAATTCCTCTACCTTTAGTGTGGCAATAACTTAACCCATTCTCCTAGGGGACTCCTCCCCATTTCTGAAGTTTTACAATGGGGGAAACTACCCAATTTCTTAAGGTTCGTGTTTTCCCTATGACTGATATGAGTGATGACCGTTTGTTATCGAGTTACGATTATCAATTACCTCCTGAGTTGATTGCCCAAACCCCTGCTAATCCTAGAGATAGTTCTCGATTACTGGTGGTCAATTCCCCGACGAATCAGGTTCATAGTGTGTTCCGAGAGCTCCCCCAGTGGTTGTTACCGGGGGATTTATTGGTACTCAATGATACTCGTGTCATTCGCGCTAGACTGTATGGTCACAAATCGACAGGTGCGCCAGTTGAAATTTTGTTATTAGAGGAAAAAGCTCCATTATGTTGGCTTGCTTTGGTTAAACCAGGAAAGCGATTTAAAGTCGGTTCGGAAATTTGGTTCCCTGACTCCCCACAAGGAAACACAAAAAGTCCTGTTTATTTAAAAGCCAAGGTAATTGATGTTGATGCAGCCACAGGAGGAAGACTTTTACAGTTTGAGGGGTCTTCACCAGACTTATTTTGGCAAGCGATCGAACATCTGGGTAAAATTCCCCTACCTCCTTATATTACTGGTTTGGGAGATCAAAGCGATCTTTATCAAACAGTGTATGCCCAAAAACCTGGGGCGGTGGCTGCTCCGACAGCCGGATTACACTTTACTCCAGAATTGCTACAACGGTTAAGTGATCGGGGGATTGCTCAAGCTTATGTTACGCTCCACGTAGGGGTGGGAACATTTCGCCCCGTGGAGGTGGAGAATATTACCCAACATACGATGCACTCGGAATGGGTAGAGGTTCCCCAAACTACTGTAGAAGCGATCGCTCAAACGAAAAAGAAAGGGGGGCGGGTGATAGCTGTGGGAACGACGGTGGTAAGATCTCTGGAAGGGGCAGCACAAATGGCGCAAGCTCAGGGACAACAAGAGTTAGTGCCGTTTCAAGGTAAGACAGATTTGTTTATTTATCCAGGGTATTCTTGGCAAGTTGTTGATGGAATGATTACTAATTTTCACTTGCCGCGATCGAGTTTATTAATGTTAGTTAGTGCCTTGGTAGGACGGGAAAGATTGATGGATTTATATCAAGAAGCAATTGAAAAACGTTATCGATTTTATTCTTTTGGAGATGGGATGTTAATCTTAGTAAGTAGGTCGGCATAAATAAATGAAGGTTTGTAGTAAGCTATGCAAGAGCTTGAAAGTTTTGCATCATCGATGCTCAAGCCCTTACTACGAACTTTTGTATTTAGCTTTTTTATGAGAAGCTAGATTGAAAACCAATAATATTTTTCCAATCTTTAACCTTTACGACTTCCAAAATTTTCTTTTAACAAACATTCTCTAATTTTGTTTATGTATTATTTTTCATGATTAAACTATCTAAATTTTCTGTAGAGTTGGAACGTTTAAACTTAAGGGTTGCTTGATATTGCTTTTTAAACTTTTTTTGATGATTTTGTATTTCTGTAGAATTAATGGGACATCGAATATAAATGATATAGCAAAATCGAATAATTTTTGATTGAATAGAAAAATGTTGTTTAATACTATTCTTTAGCTGTTTAATGGTGTTTTCAAGTTGTTTTAATGCGTCTTTAACTCGACACCCTTTTAGTTCAATATAAATCTCTGTAAAGGGTTTCTTAGTTTCATTAATAACGATCAGATAATCGCATTGTTTACCTTCAATTTTTAAACAGCCATCAACTTTAATCTTATTTATAGACAATTTAGATTTATTTTCTAAGTAAAATTTACTTTCCCCCTTTTTATCATCAAGCACAATTTTGTTTTTATCATTGAGGATTTCTTTACATTCATCAAAATTCATCTAAGATTATTCCTCAAATTCTAAATCAAGTAATTGTTCAAATGTATCGCTAAAATCATTAGAAACTTCATCAATGACATTAGTATCAATTAACTGATTTTCTTCATTGATAATATTGGTTAGTTCTCCATTTTCTAAAGTATAAACCCCAAAATCATTAATATCAAGAATTTGTTCTTTAGGAATAATCTCAAATAATTTCTTGAGTTTGGTTTTTTCTTCTCTAGTTTGTTCTAGTTTCCGCTTAACATTCCCTGCTTGAATTAAGTTGTTAAAAGCAGTTAGAATATAAGGGCTATGAGTTGTAATAAAAAAGTTATGTCTTCGATCAGTAAAATTAAAAATCAAAGCAATTAACTCAATAATATCTTTTTGAGATGTTGGGAATAAATGTGCTTCAGGTTCTTCTATAAAAAAGAATCTATTTGAACTACTAAAGGGATAGTTTGCTAAAATAACCATTATTGGTACTATCTCTTGTTGTCCCGACGAAGCATTAATTAACTTAATTTTATTGTTGTATTTATCAATTATATAATCTTCTTTATTTTCATATAAATAACTACCATTAATTAAATTTTCAAAAGCAGTATTTATAGAATGATAATGCTGATTAAAAGCTTGATCTAATTCATAAATTACTTTCATGGTTTCATAAATAGAACCAAACTCAATTAAAAAATAATCAATAGAAATATTTTCAGACATTAAGGAAAATATATTGTTCTGTATGTTAGTAAAAAATGATCTTCCTGCTGGAATAAAAATTACTTCTTTAGGAATATTTGTCTTAGAGGAAAATAAAGTCTCATTAACTAACTTTTCAACATATTTCTTTTCTTGAATGAAATATACTTTCTCAATGACTTTATCAATGTCATTCATATTTTCCAAGTTTCTTGTTGTTTTTTTATTGATATCTTTAATTATTTTTACTCTTTTTTCAGATAAATTTTCTGAATATTTAATATTAAATTTAGATAAATTTGAGGCAAGTTCTTCTATGTTATTACTAACAGCAATTTCATATTCATCAAAGTAATAAATGATTTTAAATTTTTTTAATTCCCAAGAATATTTGGGGAAAATCCTCTTGAACTTTTCTTGTAGTAATTCATTAAACTCTATGTTACTTTTAATATTAATGATGGATTGTTTGTATTCTTTAAAAAAATCTTCAAAAAAATAGACAAGTTTAGCTAAAATACTCTTCCCTTGCGCTTGAGGACCAATAATAATATTAAATTTATTCAAATCTAGTTCAATATGTTTTAAATTTAAGAAATTATCTACAATAAGTCTTTCCATAACCGAACTGAGTTTAACTAACCTCGATCAATGATTGCTATTCTACTCTAACCAATCAAAACGTAATATTATCTACCCATAAATAAAGAAACAGCAAACAGCATAGACACTGTTCACTGTTATTGATTCACGAATACCTAAATTTAACCGCCAGCAACAGCTGGAACAATACTCACTTCATCCCCATCGTTTAGGACAGTATTTGTATTATCCAAAAAGCGAATATCTTCACTATTCACATAGAAATTAAGGAAGCGACGGGGAACTCCCGTTTCATCACACAAACGTGCTTTAATTCCAGGACAACTTTCTTCTAAGGAATCTAGCAACTCATTAAAATTACTCGCGCTACATTCAAGGGTTGCTTGATTGTTGGTGAATTTTTGTAGGGGAGTAGGAATTAATACTTTAACAGCCATAGTTGTTGAGCAATAACCAATAATTACCAATTATCTGACATTCAGCAAAAAAATGCAGCCATCAGGGATTAAGAAATGAGGAAACCCTGACGACTGCGCGGAGACTAAACTAAAACCTGTTGCCATTCTAGACGTTCTAAAGTGCGAGAACGTTCCAAAGCACGTTCAAAACTATCAAGTTTGGGTTCAATGGTTAGGGGTTCTCCAATATATCCTTGTACCGCTTCTTGGGTTTTTAGTCCATTTCCGGTAATGTAAACCACGGTGGTTTCTTCAGGATCAATTTTTCCAGCTTCTACCAGTTTCTTGAGGACAGCAATAGTCGTTCCGCCGGCAGTTTCGGTAAAGATACCTTCGGTTTCTGCTAATAGTTTGATTCCTTCGATAATTTCCGTATCGGTAACACTTTCAATATTTCCGTTAGTTTTACGGGCAATATCAAGCGCATAGTAACCATCAGCCGGATTTCCAATAGCAATAGATTTAGCAATGGTATTGGGTTTAACAGGGGTTACAAAGTCTCGTCCTTCCTTAAAGGCGGTGGCGATGGGGGAACAGCCTTCTGCTTGTGCGCCACTGAAGCGAACCGCTTTATCTTCGACTAACCCGGTTTTGATGAATTCTTGGAACCCTTTATAGATTTTGGTGTAGAGGGAACCAGAAGCTAAAGGTGCAACCACATGATCGGGGAGTTTCCACCCTAATTGTTCAGCTACTTCAAATCCTAGGGTTTTAGAACCTTCGGAATAGTAGGGACGTAAGTTAATATTAACGAATCCCCATCCGTAGCTATTGCCGACTTCACAACAAAGGCGGTTAACTTGGTCATAGTTGCCTTTAACAGCCATTACAGTGGGGTTGTAAATTAAGGTTCCTAAGACTTTACCTGCTTCTAAGTCAGCCGGAATGAAAACGCAACAGTCTAACCCTGCATGGGCGGCGATCGCGGCGGTGGAATTGGCTAAATTCCCCGTACTTGCACAAGAAACGGTCGTAAACCCTAATTCTCTAGCACGAGTTAACGCGACAGATACCACTCTATCTTTAAAGCTGAGGGTGGGCATATTTACCGCATCGTTTTTAATGTAAAGATTTTTTAGACCCAGGCGACGGGCTAAACGATGAGATTTAACGAGGGGAGTCATCCCTGTGCCAACATCAATGGGATTTTCGCTTTCTACGGGCAAAAATGCTTTATAACGCCAGATGGAGTTGGGTCCTGCTTCGATGGTTTCACGACTTACTTGAGCGCGAATAGCATCGTAGTCATAAGCCACTTCTAGAGGAGAGAAGGTTTCTTCACACACATGAAGGGCTTTCAGGGGATATTTAACGCCACCTTCTTTGGAAACGAGATGAGTAAAGGTGGCGGTTTTTGTCTGGGGTTGGGTTTGAGTTGCCTGGGTCATGGGTTTCGATCCTGATTTTCCGTGAATCTATCTCTGACTTTTCAACATACTATCATGGTCAACTTACCTCGTCAAACATACCCGACTATTTTTGTCGGGATTAATATAAGGTTGTTTTTCTCTTGATCTTTGCGGAAATACAGAAACGCTGTAAGTCTTGCTAGGAAAGCAATACAGCTAAAAAGTAATGGGGCAAAACATGAGTGTTCAAGCAAATCATTGAAGAGGTTTAGGAAAGGGCAACATAGTTAAAACCCTCAATTTTGCTAGATTATGGTCTAATAAAACTTTTTATCTTGATTTATGTTAAATAATGGAAATTTGCTTAACCCAGTTCATAAGTATAAACAGGTTTCAAAGCGGCTATCAATAAGGTAATTCAGGGATTATACTTACAATATATTTCAGTAAGTTTACTAATTTCTATGTCATCGAAGCGAAACTTTAAAGTTATAGTAGATAGCGAGTCATTGAAATATATTTTAATTACATATTATTTGATATCCCATTAAGTCACAAATTTCTGTAAGATTCGAGACACAATATTTCTGTGAATGCTTTTATTTTGATTAATTAGAATCTATAAGTTCTTCTCTCCATTGTTTTAGTATAGTCTCATCAAAGGGTTGGATAGTCCCAGGACTATAACTCGTTGGACGTTCCCCAATTCCTACTATGTTTTGTGGATGGTTTTTAGGTATAATCAATTGATCTAAATCACGTAATTTTTCACTTTCCAATACTTTGATTTCTTTTTCTGTCAAAACAATAATATTTATTTCTTCCTTTTTAGCTTTTTCTAGTAAAATATCTATATCATAAAATAATGCTTCTACTTTTAATTCATCTGATTTTTTTGCATTATAAATAACTGTTAGAAATATTATCCTACATTTAAGTCTTTCTGCTACTTTAATAGTTTTTTCAAGAGATTCTGTAATATTCTTGATCTGCTTATCCTGATCAATTGCAGGACAATATTTACATTCTGCGATCGCATATAGATTTCCCTGAAGGATAATTAGATCAATTTCATTTTCATTCTTGTTTGTATTGTCATTTTTTTTGCTTTTCTTATTTGGTTTTTTCCTTTGTTCAATAATATCTCCTCCAAACTGAATAAATGGAGTGGGTGAAAATGTTCTAAAAAATTTAGCCGTCATTAATGTTGCGACTCCTCCATTCTGAATAAGACGCAATGATAATTCGTTAGGTTTGTAATAAAATTCCTGTTGTTTGAATTCCTGTAACTGAAAATTCTCTAGACAACCGTGACATTCAATAAATTCACTCAATTTATCAATGGAATACCAATCTTCAAGATCGCAAACGGGACATTGTAAAGAATAACCCCGTCTAACTAATCCATTAGCTAGTAAACTTGGAAGTTGTTGATAAACATTTGCCTGTGCTTGTTTATATTCTAGTCCTATTCTATCTCGTAAATAACTTATAATTTGAGTCTGTGTAAACCCACTTTGTTGAGCTTTATCAGAACTTAAAGAAATCAAAATATTTAACCCTCCTTTGTCTACTAAAGAATGAATTTTTTCCAACCCTCCTAAACGTTTAATAAATCCTTCTGCATAGCGAGTATGACGATTAGGTTCAATTTTAATTCCTGTTTCAGCTTCCAGATGTCTCGTAATTAAAGTAGTATCATTATGGATATAAAAACCCGTTTCTTGTCCTAAAAGAGTCATCCCTGAAATTTCTTGATTAGTTGCTCTAAAATGATTTAGAGGAGGTAATTCTTCGCTTTCTTCAAGATATTCAATATCTTCTAATGAATTAGATAAAAGAATGGATGAATTATTATTTTTTGGAAGAATTAATTTATGTCCATTACGGTTAGTGATTTCAACATCAAAGCTAAATACAAATTCTTTCTGGTTGATTTGTAGTGGAATAGTCGGTGTCAAGTAGATGGAACCATCTGGATTAACACTTTGGCTATTCGTATTAGGAGAATTACAATAAAATCGTGTTTTTTGAAATTCCAGATAAAATTTTTCGTAAGTTATCCATACTTTTATATCTTGTCTTTTCTGTTGCCTCAATTCTATTTGAACTAATTTTAATAAAGTCTCTGCTTCTTCTTTATTTTCGAGAACTATAGCAATATAAATAGCTTTAATTGAGGGCATTATACTCAAAGCCAGTTGAATATAAAGCTCAAGATTTTCTAAAAATACATTTTTAGGCAAAAATAATTTATTGTCAGGATAAAAACTTCGTGAATTCCAAAAAGCTGAAGCCAATTTTATATTTTCTTGATCATCAAGAAAGAAACATAAAGCGGATGGTTGATCAATCCAACTATTTGCAGTAAATGATAAACTTTTTGTTTTTCTATTTTTAATTAACGTTAAATAAATTGGATTTTTGCCTGCACTGATTAAGCTAGTTTTGAAAAGCTGTTCAGGAGTATCTATTTTTAGTAAAAGCTGTGAATGTAAATCCTTAACAAGAAAGTTTTGATACTCTTTATATAATAAACCATTTTGTAGCATTAAATAAAAATCGTATGGGGAATCTAATTCTCTAACATATAAGTTAAGATTAGTAGAAGAAGATAAAGTCGATAAAACTGTCATTATATGAGGCAAATAACCTTTAGCATATGAGATAGTATTTGAATTACGAATATTAACAGGTATGTGTATCTCTTCTTTCAATTCTATATACTTATCAATTTCATCTTTAGAAATAGGTCGAATCTTACTAAACCGTTGATTAATTATTACATCAACATACCTAGGAAGTGTAATATTAGACGGAATAAAAATATAATCTGGATCAACTTTATCTAAATAAAACGATAACTCTTCAACCTCATTTTCATTTTGAGGAATGGGAATAATCGCATTACCTGCACCACCCCAAGTATGAGTATAGAGTTTAACTGCATTTTTTAAATCCTCAGTTGTTTCCACTAAATAAGCTAAACGAAGAGGACGAGTAGTAACCTTAAGTTGAACTTGATCGGTAAAAGAGTGCATCAATGAAACCCTTAGTTTATATTGAGAGTAAGGACTTTAATGATAAATTATGACTTATTTGTCCTATTAAATAAAAATTATTTTAGCAAACAAAAAAAATGAATAAACTGAATCTCTTAGCCGTATTTTTCCCATGAAGGCTATCAAGTTGGGGTAGATGATAGAAGATTATTTAGACTTGCAAGTTACAATAGACAAGATTTATTCTCGAAAAACTATCATGCTAAAAAAGCAGGTATTATTTATTAGTAATGGTACAGGAGAAGACCTTAACGCCAATCTCATTCTCCAATCCTTACTAAAAATTGCTCCCGAAATTAACATCGTGGCGATGGCATTAGTGGGGTCAGGAAATGCTTACCAGCGTTTGGGAATTCCTCTTATTGGTCCAAGGAAAATGCTACCATCTGGCGGAATTTTTTACACACATTTCTTCAATTTAGTCAAAGATTTAGCATCGGGACTGGTGGGACTGACCTTACGCCAAATTCAATTCCTGCTCAATTATCGCCAGTATTGTGATTTTTGTGTGGCTGTGGGGGATATTTTTCCGGTAACTATGGCTTATCTCACTAACCGTCCTTTTGTTGCTTTTCTGGTGTCTACTTCTAGCTATTATGAAGGGAAATTAAGACTACCAAGGTTAACTCGATGGTGTTTGCGATCGCCGCGATGTCTGGCAGTATTTACACGGGATGCCTTCACTGCCGAAGATTTACAACAGCAAGGAGTGAAAAAGGCAGTTTTTGCTGGTTATCCTATCCTAGATGTCTTGTCTCCCACCGGTAAGGATTTAAACCTAGATCCGAAGATACCAACTATTGCTTTATTACCAGGAAGTCGTCTTCCTGAAGCCCTTAATAATCTCCAATTACAATTAAAGGTATGTGAGGCAATTAGTGACCTGGAAACTGTACAATTTCGGGTTCCCCTAGTGCCTAGTATTACAGAAAAAGACTTACAAACTATTGCTAAAAACCAAGGATGGGAATATCAATCATCAGGAACATTAAGCAAAATCAAAAAGAATAAAACAATTATAGTACAGTGTTATTGGAATGCCTTTGCTGATATTTTACAACAGTGTGATTTAGTGTTAGGAATGGCAGGAACCGCTGTAGAACAAGCGGTTGGGTTAGGTAAACCCGTCGTACAACTTCCAGGGAACGGTCCTCAGTTTACCTATGGTTTTGCGAATGCCCAAATGCGACTATTAGGAATTTCGGTAAAAACTATTGGTAAAACGCCGAATAATCCCACTCTCTGGATAGATGCTGCCTACACCATTCAAAACATTCTTAAAGATTCCCAATATTTAGAAAAATGCCAAGCAAATGGTCGGGAACGAGTCGGTCAAAAAGGAGGTTCAGATAGTTTAGCCCATGCGATCGCTCAATTACTGTAAGAGAAAAACTTGACCTTGGCTAACAAAAAATTTCCCTAATCTATTGCCATTTGTTCCTATCCAGGTTAACCTCTTTTGTAATTGTATACAAACATTACATACTTAGGACTCTAAAATCACTATGAAGCAGCGAGGCGTAACTATCTGGTTAACTGGATTGAGTGGTGCTGGAAAAACCACCATCACCCATGCGTTAGAAAAGAAACTGCGCGAAGAAGGCTATCCTTTAGAAGTTCTTGATGGAGACATTGTTAGAACAAATTTGACCAAAGGATTAGGTTTCTCTAAAGAAGATCGCGACACCAACGTTCGTCGGATTGGTTTTGTAGCTGGTTTATTAACTCGTCATGGGGTGATCGTTCTCGTCTCCGCTATTTCTCCCTATCGCGAAATTCGTGATGAAATTCGCGGAAAAGTTGGCGACTTTGTCGAAGTTTTTGTTAATGCACCCTTAAACGTTTGTGAAGATCGTGACGTTAAAGGATTGTATAAACGCGCTCGCTCTGGAGAAATCAAAGCCTTTACGGGAATTGATGACCCCTACGAAGCTCCTTTAAACCCTGAAGTAGAATGCCGCACTGACTTAGAAACCCTTGAAGAAAGTGTTGATAAAGTTTGGCAAAAACTCGAAGAAATGGGTTACGTCGCTAAACCGGTAGCAGTTTAAAAAATATCCCCAGAAGTCCCCACCAAAAGTTACTGTGTTGAACCTCAAGATGATTAACTTAGGTGGGGATAACTCTGTATACCACAAGGGTTATTAACAGTCTTGTAAAATCCAAAATAACCTCGAGTCATTCACCCTTTTGTTGGGGATGAATCAAGATTAGACTAGATAATCTAGATGATCATCTGGTTTTTGCTAGTAGAAGCCTATCCTAACCATGACACTGCCCCACCGTGGAGACGGATGGGGATTGTTTATATTGAGGAGAGGAAGGTCAAGTCTGAGGACACTTAGAGTAATCATTACAACAGTGATGATCTCAAGAAATTCTAAGGCTGTGTCTTCCCATCGTTACGCAAGAATGGGATGATAAATACAAACCTTGGGGCAGCCTACAGCTAGCAGGTATCAAACTCCATACCCATTGTTGTCTTATTATCGTAGTTTATTCCAAGAAAAGTTATGGTCGTTGCCACCCAGTCACTCGAAGAACTGTGCATTAATTCTATTCGCTTTTTGGCTATTGATGCGGTTGAAAAAGCTAAGTCTGGACACCCAGGATTGCCTATGGGAGCGGCTCCAATGGCCTTTGTCCTGTGGGATAAGTTCATGCGCTACAACCCCAAAAATCCTAAATGGTTGAACCGCGATCGCTTTGTCCTCTCCGCCGGACATGGTTGTATGCTTCACTATGCCCTGTTGCATCTCACGGGATATAACAGTGTTTCCATCGATGACATTAAACAATTCCGTCAATGGGGATCAAAAACCCCTGGACACCCTGAAAACCATATTACAGAAGGAATTGAAGTCACCACCGGACCCCTAGGACAAGGGATCGCCAATGGAGTTGGGTTAGCTGTTGCTGAAGCCCATCTAGCGGCCACATTTAATAAACCAGATTGTCAGCTCATCGACCAATATACCTACGTGATTTTGGGTGATGGCTGCAACATGGAAGGAATTTCTGGAGAAGCCTGTTCTTTAGCAGGACATTGGGGCTTAGGCAAGCTGATCGCACTCTATGATGATAACCATATCTCTATTGATGGGTCTACCGATATTGCCTTCACCGAAGATGTTTCTAAGCGTTTTGAAGCATACGGTTGGCACGTTCAGCACGTTGAAAATGGAAACACGGATTTAGATAGCATTGCTAAAGCCATTGAAGCGGCTAAAGCAGTTACCGATAAGCCTTCCTTAATCAAAGTCACCACTACTATTGGCTATGGTTCCCCCAACAAAGCCAACAGCCATGATGTCCACGGGGCAGCGTTAGGGGCTGATGAAGTTAAAGCCACCCGTGAACATTTAGGATGGGAATATGCTCCATTTGACCTTCCTGCTGATGCCTTAGCTCACTTCCGCAAAGCCGTTGATCGTGGTGCCAGCTATGAAGCAGAGTGGAACGAGTTATTTGCTCAGTATAAAACCAAATATCCTGAAGATGCTGCTCTCCTAGAAAGGATGATCAGTGGTAAGTTACCCGATGGATGGGACAAAGCTCTCCCTACCTACACCCCCGAAAGCAAAAAGGACGCAACCCGTAACCAATCAGGAGCCACCTTGAATGCGATCGCAGGAGTATTACCCGAATTAATCGGTGGATCAGCCGATTTAGCTCCCTCTAATAAAACCTTACTTAAAGGTCTTGGAGATTTCCAAAAAGGCCAATACGAAAACCGTAACGTCCGTTTTGGGGTACGGGAACACGGGATGGGAGCTATTTGTAATGGGATGGCGTTACATGGTTCAGGGTTAATTCCTTACGGTGCAACTTTCCTCGTCTTCACCGACTATATGCGTAACGCTATTCGTATCTCTGCCTTAGCTGAAGCAGGGGTAATTTGGGTCATGACCCATGACTCTGTAGCTTTAGGAGAAGATGGCCCGACTCACCAACCCGTTGAGCATATTGCCTCTTTACGGTTAATTCCTAACCTGATTGTGATTCGTCCTGCGGATGGTAATGAAACCTCTGGTGCTTACAAAGTTGCAGTGGAAAATCGTCATCGTCCCACTTTGTTAGCGTTATCTCGCCAGGGATTACCTAATTTAGCCGGAAGTTCTATTGATGCAGTAGCAAAGGGTGCTTACATCGTTAGCGACTGTGACGGAAACCCTGATATTATCTTGATTGGAACCGGAAGCGAAGTCGAACTCTGTCTCAATGCAGCAGAAGTGTTAACTGGTGAAGGGAAAAAGGTTCGCGTAGTTTCTATGCCTACTTGGGAACTCTTTGAAGAGCAAGATGCAGCTTACAAAGAATCTGTTCTCCCCAAAGCAGTTAAAAAACGTCTTGCTGTTGAAGCGGGTACAAGCTTTGGTTGGTGTCGCTATGTGGGAGATGAAGGTGCAAGCGTGAGTATTGATACTTTCGGTGCTTCTGCTCCTGGTGGTGTCGTCCTCAAAGAATTTGGTTACACTGTTGAGAATGTCGTTGCTAAGGCTAAAGAAGTCTTAGGTTGATTGTTTTGACTGTGATTAATTGAATCTCATGAATTAAGCCCTCTAAAACTACTAGAATTAGGGGGCTTTTTTAGTACCAAGACTGACTGTTTAAGGCTAACGTAACCGAATAAATGAGACAAAAATGGAAAAAGATTTCCTTAGTGATGAATTTCCAAATGAAGGATATAGTGTCCCATTTGAACCCGTCCTGACCATAATTCGTATTCGACCCGTAGGTATTCAGGAATGGTTTCTCCATCTAATTGCAAATTTCGGGTGTAGTTTCGTAAACGGAAGGCATCCCCTAGTTCACCTTCATCATTATTTAACCAATAGCGGCTGAGTCCATAAACTCCCTTTTCCCAAAAATGGCGGTAGGAAAATTGTCCTTGTCCCTGTAGGGTCATAATGACACGAGAGGGGGAAACCTCAAGCCAAAGTAATTGTTTTACTGTGCCGATAGTCGAGGTTGACTCCAAGGGAAACCCCGATTCACTATTACCAGGTTGATCTAAGAGCAGATGAAACCGTAAATGATCCTTTTGGTAGACTGTAGCGGAAGTTTCAATGGTGGAAAGAATGGGTAAATCTGTTGAAATCAAAGCTAAGGAAATAGGATAGCGGTGATGGGTAAGCATAAAAGATGGGAATCGAGAGGGGCATACTTCTACGATAAAGCCCTATGGTAACAATCTACAACGCCCTATATGGTGAAGATTGTCACAAAATATTAATCAAGGGGTTGCTAAATTTACCAGGCTCTTGTTATGATTAATAATCGTGATGAGCAATCCTCAGTAGCTCAGCGGTAGAGCGGTCGGCTGTTAACCGATTGGTCGTAGGTTCGAATCCTACCTGGGGAGTTTAAATGTATATCTACAGCAAGTAATTATTTGTTATCGGTGACAGGTTAGTCTCGTTGAGAAAATTTGATTGTCTTTGTGACAAATTGCTGTTTTAGGGTGAGATTATTAATCAACTAATAAGAGAATAAATAATACATTATTTTAATTTCAAATAGATGATTATAAATAAACGTAAGGTGAGCAATGCTAATAAAAAGATTACCAATATTATCTATTTTAGAAATTGCCCACCCTACAAGTGTAATCACTCTAAATAGATTATCATAGTATTAGAAGTCAAAAAATAGACACCATGACTACTATATTAGATTTAAAACCATTAATTAAGTTGACATCAGAAGATTTTTATCAACTCTGTCAAGTTAATCCAGATTTACCCTTAGAATTAAATCGCAATGGGGAGTTAATTATTCTGTCACCCGTGGGTGGAGAAAGTGGAAATCAAGAAGCAAATTTAATTGCTGATGTAACTGTTTGGAATCGTCAAACTTAATTAGGATTTGTCTTTAGTTTATCTACCATTTTTGATTTACCAAATGGAGGAAATCGTTCTCCTGATGTTGCTTGGATAAAAAAAGAAAGATGGGAAAATTTAACGATTGAACAAAAACGAAAATTTCCCCCTATTTGTCCTGATTTTGTGATTGAATTACGTTCTCCTAGTGATAGATTAAAACCGTTACAAGAGAAAATGCAAGAATATTTAGATGCTGGTTTAAGATTAGGATGGTTAATCAATCCTCAAGATAATAACGTAGAAATTTATCGTCCCAATCAATCAGTAGAAGTTTTAAGTTTACCTGTTTCTTTATCAGGGGAAGATGTGTTACCTGATTTTAATTTATTCGTTGAATAGTTAAGGAGAAATAGTCAAATGGAAGAGTTATTTGAATTAAAAGATTTGTTACTCGCAGGTAATATTAATGATGCTTTATTATTGGTCGATGAATTGACAGAAATGAGCAAAGATGATAAACTAAATAAGATTTTTAGCTTTAGTAAAATTCTACTTTTACATTTAATTAAACAAGCAGCAGAAAAAAGAAAAACTCGTTCATGGGATTTATCTATAGCTAATGCAGTAAAAGAAATTCAACGAACTAATAAACGACGGAAAACGAAAGGAACTTATCTTACGCGAGAAGAGTTATACGAGACTTTAGAAGATGCTTATGATTTAGGATTAAAAGCTGCTGCAAAAGAATCATTTGAAGGTAAATATGAAGCGGAAGAACTTGCAGAAATGGTGAATAAAACTGCTATTATTGAGCAAGGAATAGACTTAATTTTAGAAAAATAAAAGGTAGGGTGGGTTAGACGGCTATAATACACGGTTATTACGGAAATATAAGAATCCGTTGTAACCCACCATATTAGTTAAAATAGTAATTAGTCAACTCAGTAGAAACATAAAAAATGAATACCATTGATTTAGTTACACAAAAAATCCAATTATTACCCCCTGATAAACAAGAAGAGGTTTTAGACTTTATTGAGTTTTTAATGACAAAATATCAACCAGAAACGTCTCGAAAATCTGCTGAAGAATTAGCCATTGAACGCATGAAGGATCTTGATGATCCAGATAACCCTGATAAATGGGAAACTGTTGTTGATATTGGTGATGAAGTTGATGTTGAATCTAGTTTGGAGAATTTAAGAAAACGTGGGTACAAAGTCAAGGTATCAAGTAAAAGTCAATCATCTTGTTAGAGAGGAAGATTTACCTAAATTATCTGAAGGGTTAAGGAAAGACTTTGAGGATTTTTGTAATTCTATTTTTGTCGAAGATCCTTACAATTGTTTAGGGTTAGATAATCATACTCTTAAAGGAGATTTAAGGGGATATCGTGGGTTAGAAATTGATGAAAATGGGGTTAGTTATCGTCTGGTTTATCGTATTTATGAAAAACCAACACCTAAACGAGTGTTTATTTTAAGTTTTGCAGAACATGATCTTGCTTATGAAAAAGCTAAGGAAAGAAAGTAATAAGATAATTATTTTAACATAAACATTACATTTTTGCGTCGGGTGAAGTAGAAGTCAACGGCCGTTGACCCCTACAAATTGCACACCAAAATATCATAAATTATCAAGTATTTTAACGCTAAATACTACATTATAAATCCTTAATTTCCATTGTTTCTAACTGTTCATTAATCCAATTTGTAGCGGTTTCTTCATCGGTTTCTATGGCTTTTTCTACTCCTATTTTAGCAATTTCTAGTAATTGTTTTGATTGTTCACGCTTTTGATGAGAACTTTCTACCTTATTTCTTATTTTTTGTTGAATAACATTAGGTGCTTCCCAAACAAAAAAATCATTAATTTCATTAGGGTATAATTCAATTTGTCCTGATGATCCTTTAAAATGCTTTTCAACTAATAACTTTCCGACAATACTATTAAGATAAATTGACAAATAAACTGCATCAAGTGAATTAGTTCTCAAAATTGTATGTAACATGATTATCTGGTAAAGCTTTTTGACCATAAAGATAAGGTGCAGAACGTCCAATTGTACCTACACCAGTACCATTAATTAAAACATCATCAGTTTGAATCGTAACAGGATCATTAGTGTGTGGAAAATAAGCATAACGATTATCTATTAATATAACCTCACCTTCTCGGACGTGCTTGGAATTAACAACAGGTAAACCTAATTTATAATTATCTTCATCTTGAATATATTGGGGTTGTTTTCCTCTTTGATTAAAGGTAAGTAAATCACCAAGTCGAGTTAGTTTAACTTTTTCTTTAAGTGGTTCAATAAGTCGATCATATTTCGGTTGATAATACTCAGCATCAAAACGTCCAGAGGACAAAAACGAATCCGAAAAAGACTTAACTGTAATGGTTTCTTCTGGGGGTTGCCAATCTTGTAAACCCAGTTCTGATAGTAGTAATTCTTCGGCTTGTTGATAAAGCTTTTTTGATTTTTGACTTAATTCTATATATTCAATAACCATTACTCTGATTAATTCCTGAAAAGCTGAACTTGCCTTATATAGTCATTTCAATTAAAAGTGAGACACCTGCTGCTTGTAATAATAGTCTTCATAGCTCAATTTTTGTATCATTCTTATTTGAAATGACTATATATCCTAATTTTCTTAACTCTTGCTAAAGTTAACTGATACTGGATTGTTAATTCTCTAGCCCTGTAAAGCTGACTAAATCCATAATTACATCTCAAAAAAGTCAGTAAGTAGTAAGGATCTATATTTTTGATTTCCTTAATACCTAGAACTGTTCTAGATAAAGCTACAATATTATGATCTTGAACTAAACTTGCATAACAAGGACTACCTACTTTTGTAATAATCATATCACCTTGCTTTAGTAAGTTAATCCCTTTACTTTCTTCGACAAAAGAGTATGGAAGCTTTTCAAAAAGATCATCTTGATCATGGGTTATTAATGGATAGTTTATGCAGTCAACACATCTAATAAAAGGGGTATCTCCAAACTCATAATATTGTGTAGCTGCTGGATAGAATGCACTAGCCACAAAAGTACCTAGCTGTTTAAAAGGAATAGCATTTCTCTTTTTTAAGGTTTCTTCAATTGCTAAACTATCTTTCCAGAAATATTCAGCATCAAATCTATCACCAAGATCAACTTCACTAAATTTAACTTCTGCTACTTCCAGCCTATCCATTAACCCTTGATACTTTAAAGCATCAAAAGATCCCCCCCGTCCCCCCTTAAAAAGGGGGGTGGCGTTAGCCGGGGGGATCTCAAAAAAACTTAACTTCTCCTTCTTTGCAAACTCAATAAACGCCTCAGCAATACCATCCTCCTTTAACCCTTCATGGTTATACAAATCATGATCAACAATCCAATGTTTATGCTTATCTAACAATAACTCCGGCGAATCATCCCCTTTTTTCACATAAATCTTTTCCCCAGAATTATCCTTACCAGACTTTCTCATCGTCGCAAAAAAGATATTATAATCATCCTGACGAGGACACAAGGCCCCAACGTTGGGATCATCGTTCCATTTCTGCACCAACAACACCGAGGTTTTTGTCCCCGTATGGGGTTTAAAGGTATTGCCATGTAACCCCACCACCGCCAAAATACGACACCTTTCGGCAATAAACTCCCTAATATTCTTATCCGAAGAATTATTAAACCGGCCTTGAGGCAAAACGATCGCCATTCGTCCCCCAGGTTTCAAAAAGTCCAGGTTTCGTTCAATAAATAATATATCCCGTCCAATTTTATTATATTGTTTCCCATTGGGCTTTTTTGCCAACTCATAACGGGCGATCATACGAGGTTCTTTAATATCCCCTGCAAAAGGTGGGTTAGCCATCAACACATCAAACTGAAACTCCCGATAGTCTTTATTTCCCTTGGGCCGTCGTTTTTTCAGTCGCCTAAACCCCGTATGATAAATATCGTCCCATTCCTCCTGTTTCGTGATTTCATCCCATAGTTCATAATCTAACGTATTGAGATGCAGCACATTGGTTTGTCCGTCCCCTGCGATTAAATTAAGGGTTCGCGCCACCCGTACCGCTTTTTCATCAAAATCAATCGCAAATACCTTCTCTTCCACATATTCCTTGCAACGAGGGGGTTTCTCTTCCAAGGAAAACAAATGACTTGCTTGTAACCCCTCATCGTCTAAAATATCTCGCCACACATGGAAAATAGTATGCACCGGAAACCCCGATGAACCGGCCGCAGTATCAATCATGTACTCATCCTCTTGGGGGTTTAGCATCTTCACACACATATCAATAACATAGCGAGGGGTGAAAAATTGTCCTTTTTCCCCTTTACTGCTTTGGTTGATCAAATATTCAAACGCTTCGTCAATAACATCTAGGTTAGAGTTAAATAGTTTCACATTTTCCAAGGAAGACACACACACAGATAAATGGGATGGAGTAAGGCTAATTTTTGCATCTTCAGTAAATACTCCTTCCCATTTTTTCTTAGCTTGATCAAAAAAGATCCTGAATTTTTGTTTTTAATGCTGTTTCGGTTTGTCCCGTATTACGAAATTCCAAAGAACGAGTCGATCGCCTATTTCCTTGTCCCGAATACCACTCATCATAAAGCTTAGTAAAAATCAGTTTAAACAACTCTTCAAATACATCCACCCCTGCATTAGCTAACACCTCATCTTCCATTTCTTCGATCAAAGTTTTGAGGGATTTCTTTTCCTTCTCTAACTTATCATTATCGATCAAGTCTTCCAGGGTGAATTTAATTTGCAGAATATCCGCTAAGGTTTGATTTGCATTTGGTAAACCTGGAATATCTTCAAAATAATTAGGATCTTTGCGTTGGTAATAAGAAATTTGATCCCCATTTGTCCAAATAGCAATAGGCGCGCCGGTAGCATTACAATAAGAACGAAGTTGATTTTTTCCGTCTTTTAATTCTGGTTTTTTCACCTCCACAACGATATAGACCGTATTAGGATGATCTTTATCCATTATGACAATATCTGCCCGTTTTACTTCCCGTCCAAAATTGTCCCCATATTCTACTTGAATACGACTGAGGGGATAGTGAAAGCGATCGCTTAAAACCCGTAAATATAACTGTCGAATCACTTCTTCTGGGGTCAGGGGTCAATTTAATGCCTTTTTGACGCACTAAACAAACAGTATAAGGAACCGTCCCTTTTTTCGTTTCTTTGTTAGTAATACTTTGTTCGAGTTGTTCAACTTCTTCCGATGTAAACTGCGACAACTTATAATTTGAGTCTTTGAGAATATCAGCGAGGTTCATAATTTAAAGAGATGACAAACATAATTAGTTGTATAGTCATTTCAATTAAAAGTGAGACACCTGCTGCTTGTAATAATAGTCTTCATAGCTCAATTTTTGTATCATTCTTATTTGAAATGACTATAAAAGGGAAATTAAAGAATAGAAAAACCCAAAAGCTTCTTTTATTAAGTTTAAAAACAAGCCCCTGATCAATTAACTTATCAGAGGCTATCATGATGACTAATTTGAATATCAATTTTAGAAGTAACCCAAAGCCACTCTAAAACGGCTTCTTCCTTGGTATTAGTACGACTCTAAAACCGCTTCTTCCTTAGTATTAGTACGGCGTTCAGGGGTTTCACGGGTGAACTTCATGTGGATAGCACGGTTTTGTTCTCCATCAGCAGCCACCGCAACAATGGGATAATCAATTAAGCCATCTTGGAAGGACATCTGGAAGCGGAAAGTGCCATCGGGATTAAGTTTAATGGGACGACCACCAATTGTAACCGTCGCATCAGGTTCAGTAGCCCCATAGACAATTAACTCAGCATCAGCTATTAACCAGAACTTCCGAGAGCGTTCAGGAGGTGCAGAAGCAGAAGCTCCTAAGCCCACACCAGACATATTTAAGCCAGAAACCGTAGGAAATGCCCACATTCCTACACCAGAGGGGAAGACATAGGAACTAACAGTTTCTTGGTGTACAAAGGAACTAACGACTGATCCTGGGACGTGCTGCATCGAACCGAAGACTGAACCAGCCACACGCTGTGCTTCCATTCCTTGGGCCATCCCCCAGATTTCGTCGTAGATAGGACTTTCCCCAGTAGCCATTCCTTGACGATGAGTGGGAGGAACTAACTGGTAAACTGTCTTGGCTTCTAATGTTTCGTTCCAGTCCACGGTAACAAAGATATCTTCTACCCAGTCAGAGGGATAGACAGGGGGAATATGGACAGATGCTGAACGGGCTAGGACTAACCAGCGTCCGTCGAAACAACGATAACCGATATCGAGAACATAATCGCGATCGCTCACTGGGATCGGTAAATACCATTCCCGTGCTAATTCATCGCAAAGATATTCTTGAACACTGTGGGGACTTTGATAATTGAGGTCAATATCGGTGACATCGTAAAGGCGTAAAGCTAACTGTTGTCCTCCCTGACGACGCAATTCCTCTTTAGCTTCATTAGGAATATCCCAGTAGGCGTAAGACCATTGGGGATCACGAGGTAATAGGACAATACGGCTTTCTCCATAACCATCGGGAAGATCGCCGAGTCCATCGTCAACAGAGGACAAAGGCCCGCCAATCGTATCGTCTTGACCTACTTCAAATTTAGATGCTTCCACTTCTTGTTCCTCCTGAACGAGCGTTGGATTAGATATATTTGTCTGTTGTATGGTGGGTTGTTGAACGGTTTGTTCTTGAATCGCTTGTTTTATCGCAGCCAATAATTGCGCTTTACGCATTCGGCTATAACGGGAGATGTTATATTCACTAGCTACTTTCCGTAACTGTCTGAGGGTCATCTCCTCTAAAGGTTGTTGATTTGGTGCCATGAGGTACACTCTCCGATAAGTTGGACGGCAAATAGCTCTTGGCAAAGTTTAACGAGTTTCATGATCGTCATGGTTAACTCATAGATATTGTGGGATCGCTGGGGATCGTTTGCTTAATTTTATGTAACAAAAGATTAGGGGAAATGGTCAAGGGGTGTAAAGGTTAATTTACAGGGTCATTGACGAATTGATGAGGCTTTCGGGGATCATATTGTCATTGTTTCTTGATATTTATGCCCCAACTCTAATCTTTGATCCCTCACACAATGTCATGGAAATATAACAAATGACCAATACAGAACACACCAGAGTAACTAAACTCACATCATTAAATTTTATTTGGCTTCGGGGTGACAATAGCAAAAGCGTCACGTTCTAAGAAAGAGTTTGAAGAAGACTGGGTTATATTTAACTTGTGTGAGGAGAAAAAACGTGCAGGAAAAGTCCTTGGAGTCGAAACACGGAAAGACGTCCAAGGGCTTTATCCTATTAATTTAATCATAATTCAGTTGAGCTATTTCTTTCGACGCATATCTAAGGATTAGAAATTCAGTGATGAAAGGATGTCAGGTTTTTCTAATAGAATAAGATTTAAGGACAAAACTACTTACCGAAGCCATTGGCATCAAGTTAAGTAAATCCTAGTCGTGCGATCGCCAGCTACCATAGCAATCGATCTAAAATCGGGAGAGACCAAAACAGGGAATGGTTGTTGATGGTCAAACACCCATTTTTAGCGGTTAGCAATGGCAACATAAAGGCTATAACGGTGATCAAACATTGATTTTGTCAGGAGATCTCAAAAAAACATCGATGAGCAACTCAACATCGGTTTTAACAGAATTGTTGCAGATTCTTTCCCATTGGCGGCCTCAAATGTATTTCAAGGCTTCCTTGACAGCCCTATCCCATGCAATGGAAGATCAGGTGTTGGCTGGTCATGGCTCTCCTCTGGTTATTGCGAGTTTTCAAAGAGAACGATTTTATCGGCAAGAAGCTCAACGATATCGGCGAATTGCTCAAAAAACCGACCAAGTTTATGTGTTAGCTGCTCCAGAAACGGACTTTAAAAACAGTTCCGAAGTTTACGAAACTATCGCTTTTAAACCAACTGATAGCTTAGCTCAAGAATGGCATTTAATCGTCATCGCTCAAGATTATGCTAGTTGTTTAGTTTGTCAAGAACGAGTAGGGATTAATAGTGAAAGTGAAGATAGCAGCAATAGTGCTAATTCGGCTATGGACAGTAACCGACGTTTTGAAGGAATTTGGACATTTGATCGCCAAGTCAGTCAACAAGCAGCAGATATCTTGTTAAAGCGCATTCTCGCCTATCGACCAGAATTGAAAGCAAAAATTAAAAAAGCTCGTCAGGAATATTTACCGTCAACCGCCTTAAGCAAAGGAGTGGTCAATCTTCAAAACAATCAACTCAATAATTTAACCTGGGATTGCCCTAATAAACATCCTGATCCCTTTGTGCAACGCCTTGTTAGTTATCTACAAGCTGGCCAATATAAATTACTTAAAGCTAATCGTTCCCTAGCCTCAAAAGAACATAAAGAACGTTTAATTAACTCTGTTACCACCGCCATTCGACTCTCCCTAGATCCTGAAGAAATTCTACACCTAGCCGTTCAGAAATTAGGGGAAGGGTTGGGAGTCTGTCGTTGTCTTGTCTATCGCTGTCGGGAAACCGATACCACCGCTAGAATTCAACATGAATTTTTAAATGCAGGAATTGCTTCAATTAAGGGAGAAAGTTGGCCGTTACGCAATAATCCCTTATTTCAAGAAGTGGTGGAATTACAAGATGCTTTGATGATTGAAGATGCTAATAATGATCCGCGCATTTTCAATCGGACAACGTCTGATTCAGATTCAAAATCGCTTCAAAGTCTTGTCACTAAGTGTTCGATCCTATCTTGGCTACTGGTTCCCATTCTCTATCGGGGCAGACTATTGGGGATGTTGGAATTACATCATTGCGGGCCTGATCCCGTAGCCTGGAAAGATGAAGATGTGGCCTTGGTTAATGCGATCGCTACTCAAATTGGTGTAGCCCTCATTCAAGCTGAAGCCTATGCTAACCTACAAGATCTTAATGAACAACTCGAAGCCCTCGACCGCACCCGTTCTAATCTAGTCGCTATAACTGGCCACGAATTGCGAACCCCTCTTTCTACGATTCAAGTTTGTTTAGAAAGTTTGGCGACTGAACCAGATATGTCCCCAGAATTGCGCCAAGTGATGCTCAATACCGCCCTGCAAGATGCCGAACGGATGCGTAAGCTAGTGCAAGATTTTCTAACCCTTTCTCAGTTAGAAAGTGGGCGGGTAGAATGGCATCCCGAACCCTTAGATTTAGCTGAATGTGTGGAACTATCTCTGAGCAATGTTAAGGCCCGTAACCGAGATAGCAATTTACCTAACATTAAAAACTTAGTGACTTCTGAACTGCCTTTAATTCAAGCTGATGGAGAATGGCTGGTGGAAGTGTTAGCCAAATTGCTCGATAATGCCTGCAAGTTTACCAGTCCCCAAGGAAGGGTTACCATTGAAGTAAGTAGTACCCATCCTGCTAGTTTAGAAGTGACGGTGGCTGATACGGGGCGAGGCATTGAACCTAATCGCTTAGAAACGGTTTTTGATCGATTTTATCAAGAAGAAGGCGCATTAAGGCGTAGTACAGGGGGAACGGGGTTAGGATTGGCCATTTGTCGTCAGATTGTTCAGGGGTGGGGCGGTGAAATTTGGGCAGAATCAGATGGGAAAGATCTAGGCAGTCAATTCCATTTTACGGTTCCTATTTTCCTCGATACCATTCCTCACAAAAAAAACAAGAAAACTTCATCAGCTAAGACAACTAAGACAAAAAAAACGACAAGACGGCGATCATCTAAGTGAAAGGAAAAATCTTTATAAATTGAGATCTCTGGCTGAAGACCTGATGATTTGGAGACTTTTTGCGCTATTAAATTTAGTTTGCTCTGTGAACCGTCCAAATGTTATTGTCAACTTAAGTTGATGATATTTAACAATGAATATAACTCTTACCATTAATGGTGAACAACACCCTCTCGCCATTGAACCATGGGTAACCCTGTTAGATGCGCTACGAGAGGAATTAGGATTAGTAGGCAGCAAAAAAGGCTGTGATCATGGACAATGTGGAGCTTGTACTGTTTTAATTGATGGTCAGCGGGTCTATTCTTGTCTAGCATTAGCAGTAATGCAAGAAGGTAAAGCAATTATTACCATTGAAGGATTGGCTACACAGGAGACTCTCCATCCGGTACAGGAGGCATTTATTGATCATGATGGTTTCCAGTGTGGCTACTGTACGCCAGGACAAATTTGTGCCATTGTGGCTTTATTAGAAGAAGTCAAACGAGGTTGTGTCAGTGCCGTGACACCAGATTTATCTACTCCTGTATCAATAGCTGAACTGTGTGAAGCTGAAATTAAAGAAAGATTGAGTGGAAATCTCTGTCGATGTAGTGCTTATAACGGAATTCTAGCAGCAGTACAGCAGGTCATGGGACAAAACCCTCCCTCTCCTATGGCAGAAGTCCTAGTGAGTGACTCTGGGAATCAAGAAATATCATCATGAATAACTTTACCTATACCCGCGCGACCTCGCCGTTAGAGGCAGTGAATCAGGGAATTACAGACCCAAATTCCCTCTTTATTGCTGGAGGAACCAATTTAGTTGATCGCCTCAAAGTATTTCTCGATCAGCCATCCCAACTGATTGATATCTCTAGGCTACAGCTACAAGAAATTGAAACAATCCCTGATGGAAGTCTCCGTCTGGGGACATTAGTGAGTAATACCGCAGTAGCCGACAATTATGAGATTTGCCATAATTATCCTATGTTAGCGCGAGCAATTCTTTCTGGAGCGTCTCAACAAATTCGCAACATGGCAACGGTGGGGGGTAATCTCATGCAGCGTACCCGTTGCCCCTACTATTACGATACGGCTTTTCCTTGCAATAAAAGAATCCCAGGAACAGGCTGCCCGGCAGTCACCGGAATTAACCGTAATCATGCTATTCTTGGGGCTAGTGAGCAATGTGTAGCGGTTCATCCTTCAGATATGTGTGTTGCTCTAGCTGCGTTAGATGCCGTGGTAGAAGTGATCAGTCCTCAAGGGAAACGACAAATCCCATTTGCAGATTTTCACCGTTTACCTGGAAATGCACCAGAGAAAGACACCAATTTAGAGTCAGGGGAGTTAATTACTGCTGTGATTCTTCCCCCTCTGTCTTGGGGAAAATCAGGAGTTTACTTAAAAATACGCGATCGCGCTTCCTATTCCTTTGCCTTAATTTCTGTGGCGGCGGCGGTAAACTTGCAAGGGGAAAAAATCCAGGATGTTCGCTTAGCAATGGGGGGCGTAGCCCATAAACCTTGGCGCGCAACAGCAGCAGAAGTATTTTTGATAGGTAAGTCAGCAGATGTAGCAACATTGACTGAAGCAGCAGAAATGGCCTTACAAGAGGCAAAACCCTTAACTCATAACGGTTATAAAGTCGAACTAGCAAAGCGGGCAATTCGCCGCGCACTAACGCTTTCTGTCCAAGGAGGAGGTTTAGCATGAATCAAGTAACGGGGACTGGGATGAACCGCAAGGATGGACGAGCAAAAGTTACAGGAACCGCAACCTACGGGGCTGAACATCAAATTTCGGGTTTAGTTCATGGTTATTTGGTGACGGCTAATATTGCTCATGGGCAAATTACTCATATTGATACTCAAGCTGCACTGGCTATCCCAGAGGTAATTGCGGTTTTCACCCATAAAAACGCGCCTACCATATCTAAACCAACTAACAACTTCATGACCTCGAAAATCTACGAGGCGCGACTACCCCTATCCGATGACCAAATTCACTACGCAGGTCAAATTATCGGTTTAGTGGTAGCAGATACTTTTGAGCAAGCACGTCACGCTGCTCATTTGGTTAAAGTGGAATATACCCCCCAAAAACCCATTGTAGAAGCAGCGAAAGCGACCTATAAAGAAGCTCCTCCTATGTTTGGGGAAGCCATGAAATTTGAAAAGGGTAACTTTGCTTCTGGAGACTTGGCTAGTGCAATGGAAAGTGCTGCCGCCACCATCACAGCCACTTACACTACGGCTCCCGAACTACACGCCCCGATGGAACCCCATGCTATCATTGCCCATTGGCAAGCTTCAGACTCTCTGACAGTATACGAACCTTCTCAGTGGGTAGTTGGCAGCCAGCGTACTTATGCGGAGCTTTTTGGACTTCCTATAGAACAAGTGCGAATTGTGACCCCCTTTATTGGCGGAGGTTTTGGTTCTAAAGCCTTTCCTTGGTCACACGGAATTCTCTGTGCCGCAGTTGCCCGTGAACTACAACGTCCTTTGAAAGTTGTTCTCAGTCGTCGGCAAATGACCGCTAACGCGGGACATCGTTCGGAAACTGAACAAACCATTAGCTTGGGAGCAAATACCGATGGTAGCTTGATAGGAATAGACCATCTGGCTAAATCTTCTACCTCACCGGTGGATGTTTTTACAGAACCTTGTACAGGTATCACACCCGCGATGTATGCTGCCTCAAATCTGCGACTTCAACAGGAATTAGCGGTAATGAACGTCGGAGTGCCAACCTTTATGCGTGCGCCAGGGGAAAATCCTGGGTTATGGGCTTTAGAGTCGGCGATGGATGAATTAGCGTGGAAGTTAGATATAGATCCAGTGGAACTGCGGTTAAAAAATGAAACCACAGAACATCAACGTCGGAATTTACCTTTTTCGGCGAAACATTTTGGTGAATGTTTACGGGTGGGGGCAGAACAATTTGGTTGGCAAGATCGACCTAAACAAGTAGGATCGCTGACCCGTGAGGGTAAACTAATTGGCTGGGGAATGGCCGCTTCAACTTTTCCTGCTTTACGCGGTATGGCTTCAGTCACCGTAAGGTTGTTAGCTGAGGAAACGGTTGAGATCCTGACCAGTGGTAATGACATGGGAACTGGTTCCTATACCATTGTTGCGGGGACAGCCGCCCAAGTTTTGGGACTCCCTGTAGAGCAGATACAGGTGAAGATGGGAGACTCTTTATTACCCAACGGTGGTATGGCTGGCGGATCTCAGATGACAGCAACCCTTGTCCCAGCCGTCATGGCAGCTTGTCAAAAAGTTTTGAAAACCGCTAACACAACAACGGCACAATCAGCCTTTGCCGTCTTACAACAATCAGGAGAAAAAGCTTTTGAAGCCACAGCTTCCTCTGCACCTGGAGACGAGGGGAATAAATGGGCTTTCCAGTCTTGGGGGGCGCATTTTTGTGAAGTCAGTATTGATGAAGAAATTGCCCGCTTACGGGTGACTCGTTGGGTGTCCGTGATGAATATTGGGCGGGTGATGAATGCCAAAACCGCAGCCTCTCAAGTACGGGGTGGTGTCATTATGGGTATTGGGCAAGCTTTGATGGAAGAATGCAGTTTTGACCCTAATTTGGGTTATCCTGTGGTTTATGATCTAGCTACTTATCATTTTCCCTCTCATGCCGATATTCCCCGAATTCAGGTGACCTTTGTGGGGGAACCCGACTATAACTTTAATCAAGCAGGGGTACGTGGGGTGGGAGAAATTGGTATTACAGGAGTTTCAGCCGCGATCGCCAATGCAATTTATCATGCTACCGGTAAACGTATCCGCAATTTGCCAATTACACCTGATAAATTGTTGTGATAGTTCCTGGTTAACAACTAGGCTTGTAGTTAAAAGCCCAATCTTGATATTCTTCACTACTCATCTGTGATTGCTCCTGCATTTGCTGCTCAGAAGCCTCTCTATCGGTTGCATAGTAACGCATTTCCCCCAAAGCACTACGGGTTTGTATCAACTGTGTGCGGGGGATACGACGCTGTTCATAAGTTGCCAAAGCAAATTGAATGTTGGATGCTTGAGAAAAACACAACGCCAGTTCATAGGCATCTTCAAAGGTGCTGTTTGCTCCCTGTCCCAACGCCGGGGCCATAGGATGAGCCGCATCTCCTAATAAAGTTACTCTCCCTCGACTCCAAGATTTGAGGGGTAAGCGATCGCCAATCGGTGTTTCTAAAATTTGCTCGGCGGGTGTCCGTTCTACGAGCGATCGCAATGAGTCTCCCCAGTCTGCTATATGTTGACATCCTCACCGCCGTAAAGTTGCCCTGGTTTTAGTAATGCTTGCTGACATTTAATCACAGCACGCCAAGACATACTCCGCAAATACCGAGGTTTACCATCTCCTATTAATTCATTTCTGATGATAGAATTTATTCCATCGGCTCCAATAAGCAAATCGGGACTGATCTTTGTTCCACCTTCAAAATAGACTGACACACAATGATCATCTTGTTAAAAACCGATACAGCGATGATTCAGATGAATCGTTTCAGAAGGTAACTTAGAGGCCAGAATTTGCTGCAAACGCCACCACCAAACCGTTATCAATGGCTGACCGTATTTATCCCTAAATATGCTTCTTGGGGTAGTGCGAATGGTTTCATCTTGAGTATTCTTTAAAACACTTGACTTGACTTCACACCCTGAATTTTTGATCGTTTCTACTATTCGAGGGTCAATAGCATCAAGAAAGTTTAAGCCATTAGGTAGCAACCCAAAACCACCACCCACAGGGCGAAAATCTTTTGCCTTTTCGTAAACTTGGACATCATAACCCTGTTTACGCAGTGCTATAGCAACAGCTAAGCCTCCAAGTCCAGCACCAATAACTGCTATTTTTTCGACCAATGGTTGGGGTTTATTCTCAATTTCGGTTTTTTCTTTTGGGGTTGCGTTTGGGTTCATACTTAAATTTATTGGGAGTTTAAAAGATTCAAAGCCGATGAAGCAACTCAATTCTATTTTGACAGCATTAGCAAAAAATCAATACCCTGACGAGCAATTGTTTCTAGCAACTATTGTTAACGTTCAAGGTTCTACCTATGGCCAACCTGGTGCGCGGATGCTGATGACATCAACAGGTAAAATGATAGGAACTATTAGCGGTGGTTGTCTAGAAAATGATGTATTAGAACATACTCGTGTGTCCATGACAAAGAGAAAAACCATCGTTGTTACCTATGACACCACGGCTGATGAGGATATTATCTGGGGATTTGGACTCGGTTGCAATGGTATAGTTACAGTCTTAATTGAACCTTTAGATCAAGATAATCCTCTTAACCCCTTAACATTTATTGATCAATGTTTCCGTAATCAACAACTAGGAATTATTGCCACTGTTGTTAATGTTGAAGGTACAGTGAATGTTCAGGTTGGGGAACGTTTAATACTTAAATTAGATGATAGTATCGAAACTGATCTCAAAGAACCCCATTTGATTGCTACTTTAGTTAAAGATGCTCAAATTTGTTTACAAAATCAATATTCAAGCTTCCACAACTATCAATTAGTACTAGGTAAAGTCAATATTTTTCTTGAGTTGATTAAGCCACCTCCACACCTAATCATTTTTGGTGCGGGTCGTGATACTGTACCAGTAGTAGAGTTAGCTCAAAGTTTAGGTTGGCGAGTAACTATTATTGATTGTCGAGCGAGTGAGGTGACAAAAGAGCGTTTTTTCATGGCTGATGAGGTAATACTGACCCGTAGAGATATTTTACACCAGCAAATATCTGTTGATAATCACACGGCTGCTGTGGTGATGACTCATAACTATCTCGATGATTTAGAAATTCTCAAACTGCTAATACCGTCCAATATTACCTATCTGGGATGTTTAGGATCAAAGCAACGCACTGCAAGATTACTGAAAGATTTACGCACAGAGGGAGTGGAATATACCCCCACACAGCTACAAAAATTATACGCGCCGATTGGTATTGATATTGGGGCTGATACACCAGAAGCGATCGCTTTATCCATTATCGCTGAGATTCAAGCGGTGTTAGCTAATAGGAATGGTGGCTTTTTAAAACATCGAATGAAATCAATTCACGAACCCCATCGAGTTAGGGAAATAGAATTGACCAATGAAAATCTATTTTATCGATAAAATATGAAGTTAAAGTCAAATATTGCGATTATTATCTTAGCCGCTGGTGCATCAACTCGCATGGGAACACCCAAACAACTTTTACCTTATCAGGGATACAGTTTACTGAGTCGTACCATTGAAACGGTAATAGCTTCAGTGTGCAAGCCTATCATCGTGGTTTTGGGAGCTAATGCACAACAGATAAGTTCTGAAGTTAATCAACCGTTAGTAAAAGTAGTTAAAAACCCAGATTGGCTTTTGGGAATGGGGTCTTCAATTCGTAGCGGAATTCTATCCCTTGCAACTTTTTCTGAAACGATAGAAGCAGCTATTATTAGTGTTTGTGACCAGCCATTTCTTTCTCCTGAAATTATTAATCATCTAGTTTTGGTCTATCATTCTACAGGAAAACCGATCATTGCTTGTCAATATGCAGATACTTTAGGAGTCCCTGTTTTGTTTAATCATAAATTTTTTTCGGAATTAGCCACTTTAGATCAGACAATTGGTGCCAAACAATTAATCAAAAAATATCACAAAGACGTATTTAGTATTGCTTTTCCTAATGGGGTCATTGATATTGATACCCCACAAGATTACCAGCAGCTACAGAAGACAGGGAACAAATCAATTTATAAATAATCAATAATAAACTGCAAGTATTTTGATGATTTCTAATTTTTCGAGAGGTTAATCAACGTTAATTTTTAGGGAAACATCCTTGATTATTAGAAAGCAAACAAGGGCAAAAAACTTGTCAATCAATTTTAAATTTTGCCCCCTCACGGGGTGACGAAGAAGCTAGAATGCTTGCTGTATGATGGACATAGCACGTTGACCCCTGAGATAAAAAGGAAGCTTATTCAGATTCAGTCTCATTAATTCCTCTACCCATTCTCTGACTTCTTCATGAGAAATTATCCAGCTTGTTCCATACATTCCTATCCAAAAATGACTGTTATAAGTTAACTTTTGTTTAATTTTTCGGAAACGATTGATATAGCTTGACTGACCTTTAATTCTAATTAATTTTCCTTTTAAAGTGGCATTTGTATAAGCTATAGCGATTAATAGAACTAAGCTGGTTAATCTTTCAATTGATGCTTTTGACCCTTCTAAATTATATCCTCCTGTCTTACAATCTTTAAACATAGCTTCAATCCCTACTCGCTATATGCTTTAACTGCCTCCGCTAAATTGGGTAAATTCGTTAGTAAGTACCAAGGTTCTTGTTCTCCCATCTCTCGATATTTTCTTTTCCAATACACTCCCATTGATAGTGGAAACAAGCTTTTCTTTCATCAGGAATAAAAGCTTTAAGGCTCAGTCATCAAGGAAGAATTTCTTTTTTGATTCTGAGCAAAAATCAACAGTAATTAACTGGTTGAAGAGTAAAAATTATTGGAATCTCAGAGAACTTCAAAATTCTATAAAAATCAATTTTCAAATAGAATTTAAAGCGAAACGAAGTTACTATAATTTATTTAAAGAAGCAAGGATAAGTTGGCAAAAAAGCCAGAAAAAGAATCCAAAGAAAGACCCAGAACTCGTAGCTAAGAAAAAGAAGGAAGTCACTCGGCTTATTCTCAACTGGCAAGAAGAGATTAGCTTGGGGAAATTGAGCGTATTTATGATAGATGAATGCCATTTATTATGGAATAATTTATGTGGTTATGTCTGGGGTAAAACTGATGAGAGAGTAGAAATTCCTATGACGAATCAACGTTCCAAGCAAACTTATTATGGAGCTTTGGATTATGGAACTAAAGAATTTTTGGTTAAACCTTATCAGAAAGCTGATTCACAATATACAATCGACGATGTATTGGTAGTACCCATGTAAAGGGACTGATTACCGAAAGCCGTATGAGGTAAAAGTCTCATGTACGGTTTGGAATGGGAGGGGAGGTAAGCGATTACCTTCTCAACCCCTAATTTAATCGTTAAGTTGGTTGATTGACAGAAGATTAGAGAAGGTCGATTGCAGATGGGACATTGAGTAAATAAAGCCCCTTTGAAGGGGAATTAGGCTTTTCCCCCTGGGACCCATGGAGATGGGGAGGGGCCTTTTCTACTCCAAAGGCAATTAAACTTTTGGCAAGGTTATTTCTTGTTTTTGTTCTTGGTATTTTCCTCGGCGGGCACCATAAGGAACTTCGCATGGTTCTCCTTCAAAAAATAGTAACTGAACAATGCCCTCGTTAGCATAAATTCTACAATCAGCACTTGAGCTATTGGAGAGTTCTAAGGTGAGATGTCCTTTCCATCCCGCTTCAGCCGGGGTAAGATTGGCTATTATGCCACATCTGGCATAAGTGCTTTTTCCAATACAAAGTACACTAATATGATCAGGGACTTCTAACCTTTCGAGTGCTACTCCTAAACCGTAAGAATGAGCCGGTAAGATAAAATATTTATCCGTTTGCTCAATGTTTAATTCCACCTTTTCTAGATTCAAAGGATTGAAGTGTTTAGGGTCAACCACTTTGCCAGGAATATGTTTAAAAATCCGAAAATCTTGGTCTGATAATCTGATATCATAACCAAAGCTACTAACTCCATAAGAAATTACAGGGATGTTGTTGATAGCTCTAATGAGATTTTCTTTAAAGGGGTTGATCATTCCCTTGTGAGCTTGTTCTTTAATCCAACGATCGCTTTTAATCATTAGTGACGATTTGTTCTCTATTTAGAGGAGTCTCAGCACACTAGACGAGGAACAGTAAGTGGTGGTAGGCGATGACGAGACGGACAGATCGGGAGCGACTTCTCCTATCTAAACTTAAGATTTTTTCTGGAGAGTTGGGAAAGCCTAGTAACTCCCATTAGTTTCATATCTCTCTCTATCTCATTCTTCATATTTGAAATCGCTTTTTCCACCCCTTGTTGACCACCAGCGGCCAAAGCGTATAAATACCATCTTCCCCCAGAACAGGCTTTAGCTCCAACTGAGAGAGCTTTAAGAACATGAGTTCCTCTTCTAATGCCACCATCACAGATGACATCAATTTCATCTCCCACCGCATCTACTATATCTGCTAACTGGTCAAAAGGGGAGATTGAACCATCTAGTTGACGACCACCGTGATTAGAAACCATAATGGCATCAGCACCGATATCAACAGCTCTTTTTGCATCCTCCACACTCATTATACCTTTCAGGCAAAACTTTTTCCCCCATTTTTGCTTAATTTCCTCGGCATCTTTCCAATCCATTGATTGATCGAGCATATTACTGAAATAATCTCCAATAGATACTGCTATGTTACTGCCTTGGGAAACATATTTTTCTAATTGAGGCAAGGCAAATTTTTCACGGAAAACATAATTGAATGACCAATGAGGATGTAAGGCGAAACTAATTAAACTATTCAATGTCAGTTTGGGAGGACTAGTGAATCCTGTCCAAAGATCTCTTTCTCGGTTTCCTCCGGTGATGGTATCCACAGTCAAAGCAATGGCATCAAAGTTGGCCTCTTGGCACATTTCAATCATGGCATCGTTCAAACCTTTGTCTTTGTGATAATAGAATTGGAACATTTTTGGTGAGGAGATTGTTTGACCAATCTCTTCTAAACTCACTGTCCCCAAACTCGAAACCCCAAACAGGATGCGAGATTTTTCGGCGGCTAAAGCAACGGCTCTTTCCCCTCTGTAATGAAATAATCGTTGTAAGGCAGTTGGGGAACAAAATAGAGGCAGAGCTAGTTTCATTCCCATGACTTCCACGGAAGTATCTATAGTTTCAACCCCTGCCAAGACATTAGGAATGAGATCACATTGTTCATAAGCTGTAGTGTTTCTTCTATAAGTGACTTCATCATCGGCAGCCCCATCTATATAATGAAAGACGGCAGAAGGTAATCTGGCTTTAGCCAACGCTCTAAAATCATGGGTATTACGACAACTGTTTATATTCATAATCAATTAATCTTACAAAATAAATTCCTGTTGATTTTTTGTTAGGGATTAAGATTTCCGACCATGCACTCCCTTGAGTTTCCATTATTTCAGAAAATGGAAACTCAAGGGAATCGCTGCGACCAACTGTCGTGCCATTAAGTCCAGGTTCCACTGGTTGCTCACGAGCAATGATTAACGCTGTAACTAAAATGGACGCAGCATCCATGCCACTTTCATCGCTACCGATGATCATAAATCCATCTCCGATATCTTAGCACGAGAATGATTATCATTCTCGTGCTAGTATAAATTGATAATCATTATTGAAATATCCCGAAACAAATTAACTTAAGACTATGACTCCTCTAAACTTCAACCTATCCGATGCACTGCCATCGTTACCAAAAAGTGGAATGCCAGTCACCATAATTACTGGTTTCTTAGGTAGTGGCAAAACCACTTTACTTAATCAAATTTTAGAGAATAAAGATAATCTGAAGATAGCGGTATTAGTTAATGAGTTTGGGGATATTAATATTGATGAGCAACTTCTAATTTCAGTAGAATCAGATATGATAGAATTAGGCAATGGTTGTATTTGTTGCACCATTAATGATGGTTTTGTTAATACTGTCTATCGAGTTTTAGAAGCAGAAGAAAAAATAGATTATTTAGTTATTGAAACCACAGGATTAGCAGATCCATTACCAATTATTTTGAATTTTTTAGGAACAGAATTAAAGTTTTTAACTCGTCTTGATGCTGTCATTACAGTTGTAGATGCAGCCGCTTTTGATGCCAAACATTTTGATAGTGATGCTGCCTTAAGTCAAATTAGATACGGCGACGTGGTTATTCTAAATAAAATTGACCTGGCAACTGAAGAAAAAATTAATAAATTAGAAGCATTTATGAAGGATATAAAGCCACGGTTTAGAATTTTAGAGAGTGAATATGGTCAAGTATCTTTACCTTTAATTTTAGATATTGGTTTAACTCAAGAAGATAACTATCGAGCTGAGATTTCCGAGTTTCAACAAGATAAATATGCTTTTAACAATCATCTAGAAAAAGATGGCTTTAATTTTATTTCTTTTCAAAGTGATCGCCCTTTTAAAGTAGAAAAGTTTGAACATTTTTTATCTGAACAATTATCTAATAATATATTTCGTGCCAAGGGGATACTATGGTTTCAAGAAAGTCCTGCCCGACATATTTTTCAACTGAGCGGACCTCGCTACGATATCCAAGATGATGATTGGACAACCCATCCAAAAAACGAACTTGTCTTCATCGGGCGTGATTTAGGCAAAAACAACTTTATATTAAGGGAGACAAGATTAAAGTAAAAGATTTTCTTACTGAGCCTCATACTGCTGACACAAAAATCAGAACACTCTCGTTCTAGACACCACCAACAAACAAGGAAAGAGTACCGCATGAGCAACGAACACGGAAATGATCAGAGCGAACACGACCACGACCACACGGATCACGAGCGCTGGCTGGCGGACCATCGAACCTGGCGCATCGAGCACAGCAAGCTGCTCGCCGGCCTACGTCGTCTCGAGGCCGAGCTTCACGAACATGAGGCGCTCCTGCTGAAGCATGAGCAGATGATCGCTCGGCACGAGTCCCAGATCCTTGAACACGATCTCACAGGCGATCAACGTGGACACGACGCGGCCCATGCCGAACATGTGTCGCAGCACCAAGCTCACGGTGAGGTCGCCCGGCAGCACGAGCAGATCCGGGGGCGACATGAAATCATTTACCGCAAGCTCTCTGGATTGCTTGACACGCTGAACAAACACTGATTGAGTTCATATGCTGGGTAGCCATTTCAGAACAATATCATATAACAAGGAGCTTCTCATGGAATCATTTGCGACACAAAAAATCACCAATGCCACTGTTTGCTTCATAGCAGGTAAATGTGTTAATTGCGAGAACAATGAAGTTACTGCAACGGAAGTTGAATACTGCATTGCGAGTGGGTTTGTACGAATTATAACCGCCGAAACGGTTTACATTACGCATATCAGCAATGTTGTCTTGAAAACGACAACGTAATAGACTTTATCTTCTGATGTATAAAAATACGCCAATTATAATCAGAATAGGATTCAAGAGGGGCGCGCTCAAAAACAGTTGGCAATGATCAATCTGCGATCGCCGTCAATTAGTACATAAGCTCAGATTCCATCTGAGCATGTCCCATCCATTTTTGCAGGATATTAAGCTGAGTCCCTACCTTGTCTCAAGGGGGACCTATTATTCTTCTCGCGAGCCAGTTGCAAGAACGCACTAATGTAATCGATTTCCGCTTCATTCTCCCGAATGCCGAGGTATATTTGTTTTTGAACCCTTTTAGCTCCAAGAGCAACTGGAGCGACTTGAAACCGCTGGGAAACCTCCTCAACGAGCCACCGCGGTAGAGCAGCCACACCTCGCCCACTCTCAACCATCTGGAGCATGATATCGGTATTCTCAATCACTTTGTGTTCTTTGGGATGTATTCCGGCTGGGGACATGAACTGTGAGAAGATATCTAGTCTGTCAATTGATACTGGATAGGTAATCAGAATTTCTTTAGACAGCTCTTCTGGAGTTATAAAATCCAAACCGTATAGTTTGTGCGACTTCCCTACCACAAGCACTTGCTCGTAATCAAACACGGGCTCAAATAACAATTTTTTTTTAAAGAGGGGATCGGGGGTAACGAGCATGTCGATCTCGTAACCAAACAATGCTCCGATCCCTCCGAATTGGAATTTCTGTTTTACATCAAGGTCCACAGAAGGCCATGCTATTAGATATGGTGCCACAATTTTTAGGAGCCATTGATAACACGGGTAACACTCAATTCCGATTCTCAGAACACCCTTCTGTCCTCGGGCAAATTGACGAAGACGCTCTTCAGCATGGTTAAACTGCGTCAGGGAACGCTCGGCAACTGCTAATAGGTATTCTCCTGCTTGTGTTAGAACAAGTCGACGACCCTGTCGCCGCCAGATATCTACATCCAGTGATTTTTCTAGTTTTGCCATGCTGTGGCTTAAGGCTGACTGAGTAAGGTGTAGTTTCTTTGCGGCGGCTGTTACCGTTCCTAATTTCTCTACTGCCACAATAATCTCAAAATGGATTCGTTCGAGGACTGACATTGCATCTTTAGTATGAATTAGATTCATCTATACTTTAATATTTATCATTTTACTTCATAGCTTCAGCTTAGTACACTATTAAAAATTGCTCAAAAGCAATTACAACAAATACCAAAAAGTACATATAAACTATGTCAAGTAGTCAAATGAATTCTATAAAAACCCACTCCCTGGGCTATCCGCGCATCGGAGCAAGGCGCGAATTGAAACGTGCCACAGAAGCTTATTGGAAAGGTGACCTCACATTAGAAGAGTTGCTTGCCACGGGAAAGACAATAAGAGAAACGAACTGGAAGAAGCAGGAGTCCGCTGGGATAGAACTCATCCCCATCAATGACTTCTCATTCTACGATCAGATGCTCGATATGAGTTGTTTGCTCGGTAACGTGCCTCCTCGCTTTAAGTGGACAGGTGGAAAGACCGATGTTGATACAGTGTTCACTGTAGCTCGCGGTACTCAGGGAGGTGTTTCCCTGGTAGAAGATGAAAAAGATTGTCAAACCGGTAAAGTCTCCACATTCGCCAGTGAGATGACCAAGTGGTTTGATACGAACTACCACTATATCGTGCCGGAGTTTCGAGCTGATACCACTTTTAAACTTAGTAGCGATAAGGTCTTTGAGGAGTTTGCCGAAGCGAAAGCACTTGGTATCAATGCCAAACCGGTGCTAGTCGGTCCTGTCACCTACCTCTCCCTCGGGAAAGTCCAGGATACGAAGAACCCAGACTTTGACCCTTTCTCATTACTCGATAATCTTGTTGACGTATACGAAGAGGTTATAGGGAAACTTGCTGCCGCTGGAGCTGAGTGGATACAGCTTGACGAACCTATCTTCTCTACCGATCTCAGCAAACAGCAGATCAATGCCCTCAAGAAAAGCTATGATCGTCTCCAAGCAGCCAAGGGAAGCACAAAGATACTTGTAGCGACCTACTTTGGTGGTGTTCGAGAGAATCTTGGCTCCTATCTATCTTTACCAGTTGATGCTCTTCACTTCGACTTTGTCCGTGGAGCAGAGGATGTCGAGACGGTACTGGCAAACTTCCCCAGTGATAAGATACTCTCGGTGGGTATCGTTGAAGGTCGCAACATTTGGAAAAATAACTACGATCGTTCACTGGAGGTATTACAGAAGGCCACAGTAGCTGTCGGCGCTGATCGTCTCTGGGTCGCTCCTACCTGTTCACTGCTTCACTCCCCAGTAACTCTTGAAAATGAGCGTAAGATTGATGAAGAACTAAAAAGCTGGATGGCCTTCGCCAATGAGAAGCTTCAGGAGGTTGTGGAGCTACGTCAACTTCTCGATGGTACAGGTAGTGAGAAAGCTCTTCAAGCTAATCGTGAAGCTATTAACGCTCGTGCAACCAGCCAGCGAATACACAACGAGGCGGTAAAAACTCGTTTAGCCGGAGTAGGTGATAGGGATTTTCACCGTGCTTCAGAATTTACCGTCAGGCAGGCCAAACAGCAAGAAAAGCTTCAGCTTCCTGAATTTCCTACTACCACCATCGGTTCTTTCCCCCAAACTAAAGAGATTCGTAAAGCTCGCGCACAGTGGAAAAAGGGTGCAATGAGTGACGCTGACTACGATCAGTTCCTGAAGGCGGAAACCGCCAAGTGTGTCACCTTCCAAGATGATATAGGCATTGATATGCCGGTTCATGGGGAGTTTGAACGCAACGACATGGTGGAGTATTTTGGTGAGAATCTCGAGGGCTTTGCGTTCACCAGTAATGGATGGGTGCAGAGCTTTGGGTCCCGGTATGTCAAACCTCCCATTATCTTCGGAGATGTAAGTCGCCCCAGTCCCATGACTGTATACTGGTCAAAGTACGCACAATCTCTTACCAGCCGTCCTATGAAAGGAATGCTTACAGGTCCTGTAACAATTTTGCAGTGGAGCTTTGTGCGAGACGATCAGCCTCGTTCAGTTACGACACATCAGATAGCCTTGGCCATTCGAGATGAGGTGGTGGATCTCGAAGCCGCAGGTATCGCCGCTATTCAGATAGACGAACCTGCCTTCCGCGAAGGACTGCCTCTACGGAAGAGCGAATGGGATGAGTATCTAGACTGGGCAGTCAAAGCCTTTCAACTAAGTGCAAGCGGCGTAAAGGATGATACCCAGATTCACACCCACATGTGCTATTCCGAATTCAACGATATAATCAATTCCATTGCTGATCTCGATGCAGATGTAATTACAATCGAAACGAGTCGCTCAAACATGGAACTGCTTAACGCTTTCGTAGAGTTCAAGTATCCGAACGAGATTGGACCTGGAGTATATGATATCCACTCTCCACGGGTTCCACCTGAAGAAGAGATGGTGAATCTTATGAACAAAGCCGAAGCAGTATTACCACGGGGACACTTGTGGGTTAACCCTGACTGTGGTCTTAAAACCAGGGAGTGGAAAGAGGTCAAACTTTCTTTGACAAACATGGTCAAAGCTGCATCAAAACTTCGCTCACTCAATAATCCAACCACTTAGATACATATTTTTATTGGGCTCAGGGTACTAAGCCTATTGCTCTATGGAGTAAACCTCTTAGGTTCTCTTCTAGATTGCTCCCGTACTCCTTCCCTGTTACCTCGTCGATTCCTGGCACTCCAGTTTTGCGTGTCCGTTGGTAGGCTTCTTTTAACCACTCCAGGTCAATGTGATGGTGTAGGTTATTAAGTGCCTCCTTCGGGTACTTTCTCGCTTTCAGAATTATTGGTATTAAATCTCCTAAAAGAGTTGTAATTGAACATCAAGATGAGCAGCTATAGTGAGATACGCCACCAGCATCAAAAAACGCCTTAGGTTTTAGACGATAGTATTTATCTTCTACGTCTTGTGATTGCTCATCATACGGATGGCTAAGCACTTCTTGCAACTCTTTAACTAACGTGTAGTCACCCTGCATGGCTTGTTGATAGACAGGGACAATCAACCACTCTCGCCATGTGTATTTTGGGTTAGTCTGTTTCATATTTGTTGATATCTCAGCCAAATTGCCGTCGTTAATAACAAGGTCGCGCCAGCTTTTTAGCCAAGTTTGCCATTGTTCGTCGAGTTGTCGTGACGTTTTACCATAGAAGCTCTTTTTCAATGCTGAGACATCGTCTGGTATGTGGGATAACTCGCGGAAGAAAATGGTGTAATCCACATCTGAGTGGGTCATTAACTGCATTAATTTCTTAAATAGCTTTGGGTTAAATTCAGTCAAGCCAAGTTTGGCCGCCCACATTTTTTGGATTTGTTTTTGCATTGCTTCTGCAAATCCACGGCCTACTTGGTCGAAATGTTCTAAAGCTCCAGCATCTTCTGCGAGTAGCGGTCTCACAGCTTTCCAAAACATATAATAATTCGCTTCTGCTGCGATGGGCTGATTGAAGAATGCAAAGTGTTCGCCGCCACCAGTCCAAGGTTGAAACCAAGGGTCAAAAATTTCACAAAACCCAAAAGGTCCATAGTCGAGGGTAAAGCCACCAGCGGCGCAGTTGTCACTATTAAAATTACCCTGGCAGTAACCAACACGTAGCCAATTGGCCACCAGTGAAGTAAGACGCTCGCGAAATAGCTTAGCTAACTCAACCAATTGCTTTGCAAAAACAAGGTTTTGATTAATGTCGTTTTTGTATTCTCGCTCAATTAAATGCGACACTATCATGCTCAACTCTTCTAATGCTCTTGGATGAGCATCGCTGCGAGCGCGACGGGCAAATAACTCTAGCTGCCCCACGCGCAAAAAGGATGGTGCAACGCGAGTTGAAATAGCCACAGGATTGTCCACCAAAATATCAGGGTCGGTGGAGTGGGAATCTTGAGAATACCAAGGCCGTGTAACGGTCTCAGATTTAGAAACATACAGTGTTAAAGAACGTGATGTTGGAACACCTAAAGCCTGCATATATTCTTGCGCCAGAAACTCACGCACACTTGAACGTAGGACTGCGCGCCCATCGGCACCACGGCAATAAGGCGTTGGTCCGCCACCCTTCAATTGCATTTCCCAGCGCTGGCCATTGATTATTCCTTCAAATACAGATATCGCCCGACCATCGCCATAACCATTCCCAGTACCAAATGGACATTGTTGGATATATTCGGTGCCATAAATCGACAGTGCATAGCCAGTCGCCCAGCCAACCTGTCGCATAGGCTCACGGGTAGCAGAGATATCACCAGAAAATACCTTGCGAAATTGTTCATTAAACGCCAGCTCGTCAATCAACCCAAGTTCTTTAAAGAAGGTGCTGCTATGGGTTACATATTCTGGTTCTGCAAGCGGCGTAGGTGTCACAGGTACGAAATGACCAGAGAAAACCTGGCGGGCACGGTGATCATCACCATCGACCGTGGCGTCAGGGTCGGCATTTAAGGTATCCATCAGAGAATAATCCGCCAGTCGCACAAACTCATCGAAGGTAGTTACACAGGGGTCAGCAGATGGTTTAGATCGATACGACATTGTTGCTAACTTATAATTAGATAGTAGTTGCTGTATAACTATCTTAATATACAGGGCAAAGTGCGATTCGTTGAGTTAGAAAGCTTTATCAGCGTGTAGCTCATTCTGTACCTTTATAACAGAATGGTAGTGATTCCCATGTAGTGAAAAAATCTTCAGTAGTTCTTTTGAATGTGATGAATTATGGTCATTTGTTTACCGCAGAAATAATAAATATTGGGTATGGCTTGCTATTGATAGAAAAACTAGAGAAATTATTGGTTGCTATATCGGCGATCCGCAAGCGGATCTGGCGGAGCCAGCGCGCTCCCGAGAATCGGCCAAAAAACTTTGGGCTTCACTGCCACCAGTTTATCGTCAATGTGCCGTAGCTTATACAGATTTCTGGGAAGCTTATGATACGGTTATTCCTCCTCAAAGACATCGACCCGTTTATAAAGATAGTGGTGAAAATCTTCATATTGAACGGTTTAATAATACCCTCCGCCAAAGAATCTCTCGCTTAGTCCGAGAAACCTTATCCTTCTCGAAAAAAGTGGAGAATCATATTGGGGCGATTTGGTATTTTATCCACCATTATAATGCCCAGGTTACTAACAGTTTCTAGAATTTCCACTACATGGGAATCACTACCGAAAAATTAAACCTAGCTAAGATGGAAAGAATACCGATACTATTTCCATAATTCTATCTGTTAGAGGATGAGGTTAAAGCTATGAGGCGATCGCTTATCAATGATCAATGACATTGCTCATTTGAGTCCACTAATTTCTATGAGCCACCACCCTGATGATGAACCATAAAAAAGCCCTGAAAAAGCTCAAAACCATTCAGGGACAAAATACAATAGTTAACGCTATGGGTTCATCCTCTGGCTATGCCAATTCTTACAATGGACTAGGATAATATTTAAAGTTTTATGGTTACTGTTTTTATTTCTGTGTATTGTTGTAGTCCGCATTCCCCTAATTCTCGGCCCATACCTGACTGTTTAAAGCCACCAAAGGGAGCGGCTGCATCAAAGGCATCATAACAGTTAACCCAAACAGTCCCCGCTCGCAACCTATTAGCGATTTGATGAACTTTACTAATATCCTGAGTCCAAATGCCAGCAGCTAAGCCATACATAGTATCATTAGCCCTTTGTATGACTTCATCAATGTCTTTGAACTTAATAATACTCATCACAGGACCAAAAATCTCTTCTTGGGCAATTTTCATGCTATCCTGCACATCAGCAAAGACAGTGGGTTCGATAAAGTAACCACGAGTACCAACACGGCTACCACCGCATAATAGTTTAGCCCCTTCTCGTTGTCCTGACTCAATATAATCCATGACTTTATCAAATTGAGTCTGATCTACTTGAGGACCTTGGGTGGTCTTCTCATCAAAGGGATCGCCCACAATCCGTTGTTTTGCCAGTTCCACACTTTTTGCTACAAACTCGTCATAACATTTCTCTTCCACAAATAGACGAGACCCAGCACAACAACATTGGCCTTGATTAAAGAATAAGCCAAAATTTTTCATTTTTCTGGCATCAAGAACCAACTAAAAATCTCCTTACCGACTCCCTCAATCTGCCCAAAAAACGAGACTTGTCAAAGCTCCAAAGACTGATAAAGTAATGCTTTGCCGAAAATCGAACATCTTGTTTTCTCCTAAACAAAAACAAGAATGATAATTATTCTCGTTTTAAGTCTAAAAATTATGGTTGTTTGAACTATTATTTTTAAAAAAATCTAAAGCTTTAATCGTTGGGGGAAGAACTGCTATGAGCTATAAACTATGCTGGTTTCCCCATTAGGGTGATCGATTAGAGTAATTCCCTTTTCTTGTAAATGTTCCCTAATGCGATCGCTTTGGGCATAATCTTTTACTTTTCTGGCTGCATTACGTTGTTGAATCAGTCTGGTAATTTCTGCCTCATCGAAGTTCTGGGTATCTTCTAAGCCGACTTCAGGTTTAGCTTCTAATCCTAAAATCCCTGCTAAATGAACTAAAGTTTGCCATTGTCGTTGCAAATTTTCCCCATCAGTAGGGGTTTTACCTTCATGGGTTAACAGATTTCCTTGCCGACGGAGATTTTTAGCTAGTTCAAACAAAACCGCCAATCCCCCAGGAGAATTAAAATCATCATCCATTGCTGTTTTAAATTGTTCCATAACAGTAGAGTCGAGTTCTTGGTTTTTCTGCCAACTCAATCTATTGCCATATTTTTTCCCAAAGCGTAAACCTTGCTGTAAAGTCTGCCAACCATTGGTTGCTGAACTAATCGCCTCTTCAGTAAAATCTAAAGGCTTGCGGTAATGTGCCTGTAAAACAAACAATCTAATTACCATTGGATCGAGGGGACGATTTAATAACTCGCGAATTGTCGTAAAGTTCCCCAAAGACTTAGACATTTTTTCCCCATTCACCGTTACCATGCCATTATGCACCCAGTATTTAGCTAGGGGTTTACCATTGGCAGCTTCTGACTGAGCAATTTCATTTTCATGATGGGGAAATACCAAATCCCCTCCACCACCATGAATATCTATGGTTTCTCCTAACAATGCCCTCACCATAGCAGAACACTCAATATGCCAACCAGGACGACCCTCACCCCAAGGAGAATCCCAAGCCGGTTCTTCTGGTTTCGCACTTTTCCAGAGGGCAAAATCTGAAGGATGTTTTTTATGGCTATTTGCAGGATCGCTAACTGCTACTCTACCACTAGCCCCCGCTTGCATCATTGACTGGCTACGTCCAGAGAGTTTGCCATATTCGCCAAAAGCTTCCACATGAAAGTAAACGTCTCCATCCACAGCATAAGCATAGTTTTTTTCCAGCAATACCTGAATTAATTGTTGAATTCCAGAAATATTATCGGTGACCCGGGGATATTCATCTGCATCCATAACATTTAAGGGACGGATATCTGTAAAATAAGCTTCGATAAAACGTTCGGAAATATCCGCCATCGATACCCCTTCTTGTTGGGCGCGACGGAGAATCTTATCATCGATATCGGTGAAGTTCTGCACGTAGGTTACTTCATATCCCCGCCATTGCAAATAGCGACGTACCATATCCCAGATAATATAGGAACGGGCATGACCTAAATGGCAATAATCGTAGACGGTCACGCCACAGCAATACATCGTTACTCTACCTGGTAGAAGAGTTGCAAAGGGTTCGAGGCGACGGGTTTGGGTATTGTAAATTTTTAAAGTCATCGAGCTATGTAACTATCTGTAAAGGGGGTAAGGGGGGAATACGAGCTAAAATTCCTTTATCCAGATTTTTACTCGTTTCACTTTTGCAGGAGCGGCTTTTAAATTACTTCGAGAAAATAAATCCATGAGGTTTACCAAGGTAAATTAGGCAGACTAAATTTATTGGGTAAAATCAAACCAGCCAAACAATCATTAAGCTGTTGTTTAATTAAAGACTCATCCAAATTACGCCCGATCAATACCAGTTCATTCTTTGGTTGACTCGTCCAATCATCTGCTTGGAGATCGTAGCGAAGTCCACTCAGTTGAAAAATATGTCGAGCAAGACTTTCTTGAAACCACAATATTCCTTTTGCTCTAAAGACATTATTGGGCATTTGTTCAGATAAAAAGTGTTCAAATTTTTCCATTTCAAAAGGGCGATCGCTTTCAAAAGAGACAAAGTTAAAGCCATCGGTTTCTAAATGATTGTTAAAAGCAGATTTGTTACGTCGAAACTCAGAAATTTTAGCTTGATAGTTATCTGCTTGAGTCAAACCAATGTCTAAAATCAAAGGCAAAGGGACTTTTCCATGTTCACTCTCTAAAATTCTAATTCCTGGTTTAGTATCTTCAATAAATGCTTTTAATTCGCTAATTTTATCGTTAGTTGCTAAGTCAATTTTATTTAAAATAACCATGTCACCATATCTAATTTGTCTTAAAGCAGCATCACTATCAAAATGTTTAGCATCAAAAGCCGCTGCATCAACTACTGTGATGATAGCATCAAGACGAGTTAAAAACTTTAATTCTGTACTAAGAAAAGTCATAATAATGGGAAATGGATCTGCCAATCCTGTTGTTTCAATGACTAAATAATCTACTTTTTCTTCTCTTTCTAAAACTTGATAGACACTGTTAACTAAACTATCATTAATAGTACAACAAATACAACCATTATCTAATTCTATCATATCTGAATCGACTGAAATTAAAAGTTGTTCATCAATATTGATATCACCAAATTCATTGACTAATACTGCTATTTTCAAATTATCTTTATTTTGTAAAATTTGATTGAGTAAAGTGGTTTTGCCACTCCCTAAGAAACCAGTAATTATGGTAACTGGCATTCCACTTTTCGGTAAGGATGGCATCGCATCGGACAGGGTAAAGTTTAGACGAGTCATATTTTTGAGTTAGTTCGTCCTATTTATTTTAAGAATGATTATTATTCTCAAAATAAATATAACACAACAATGCTTTGTATTTATTTACAATTGTGTTGGGTTAGGGGCATCACCATAAACAGCTTTGGGATCAAATGTTTTCTCGGTTTCAGTAAAAGTCAACTGTAGTGGTTGCTGGGAAGAAACAAAACTTTCTCACAAAAAACTTGAGTCAGGTCAATACGATCTTCTTTATCCATTACGTCAACTTTAAAGAATAATCCTTCTAGTATAGTTTATATGTACTGTTTCGTCTCATAACTCTCCGTCGAACTCACGTAAAGAAGGTTAACTGATCTATGGCAACGTTATTCGCAGGAATGATAACAGTTTTTCTATCATATACATAAATAAATGGTATTTGATTTAAGATAGATTATAGACTATAATAGGAGTCAAACTAGATATTCCTAACTCTTTAATGAATGCTTTAACAATTATTTGGATAGCTTTACCCTTATTTATTGGATTTAGTATTTATTTACTGCCCTCAATATGTCGCTATCTTGCTTTGGCAGTAGCTATTATTTCTCTCGTATACAGTTTCAACATCTTCAGTGCATCTTTACCTCTGAAGTTAGATTTACTGGATAATTTCGGGGTAATTTTATTAGTTGATAACTTAAGTAGTTTTTTTATCTTAACGAATGCCTTGGTTACATTAGGAGTAATTCTTTATTGTTGGCATAGTGATAAAACTAGCTTTTTTTATACTCAACTAATCATTGTACATGGTAGTGTTAATTCTGCTTTTATTGCTGCTGATTTTATCAGTTTATATGTTGCCTTAGAAGTTATTAGTATTGGCGCCTTTTTACTCATTGCCTACCCAAGAACCGATCGCTCAATTTGGGTGGCGTTACGTTACCTTTTTATGAGTAATACGTCTATGTTATTTTATCTGGTGGGAACAGTTTTGGTCTATCAGGCACACCATTCTTTTAGCTTTGAAGGGTTAAAAGGATCACCACCAGAAGCCGTTGCCCTTATTTTTTTAGGACTGTTAGCCAAAGGGGGTATTTTTGTTTCAGGGTTATGGTTACCTTTGACCCATTCTGAGTCAGACACCCCTGTTTCTGCTATGTTATCAGGTGTTGTAGTTAAAGCGGCAATCTATCCTCTAGTTCGTTGTACGTTAATGGTTCCTGAAATTGATCCCATTATTCGTATTTTTGGAGTTGGAACGGCATTATTAGGGGTGAGTTATGCTATCTTTGAGCAAGACACAAAAAGGATATTAGCTTTTTCAACACTTTCTCAATTAGGCTTTATTTTAGCCGCCCCAGAAGTAGGTGGATTTTATGCTTTAACTCATGGCTTAGTAAAATCTTCCTTATTTTTGATGGCAGGAATCCTCCCCAGTCGTAACCTGAAAGAATTAAAAAATAAACCCATGAAAACTGCTATTTGGATACCTTTACTCATAGCAAGTTTTTCAATTTCTGGATTTCCTTTATTATCAGGATTTGGGGCTAAAGTTTTGACCATGAAAAATTTATTACCCTGGCAAGTAATTGCCATGAATATTGCTGCGTTAGGGACAGCTACCATTTTTGCTAAATTTATATTTTTACCTCACACAAAAAATGGAGTAAGTAAAGAAACATCTGGATTTTACCCAGCAATTAGCTTACTATTAGGTGGCTTATTGATTGCCAATGGAGTTTATTATCAAGCTTATACTTTGACCAATATTATTAAGCCCTTAATTACTATCTTTTTAGGCTGGTTAACTTATGTTTTAATTCTTCAACGCAAGGTAATTAAACTACCCCGTGTAGCTGAACAGTTTGAGCATTTAATTGGAGTAATGAGTTTAATGTTAATTTTTCTGTTTTGGCTAATTTTAGGTCATCAAACATCAATATCCTAGTAGCTCATCAAGTTTGTATTGAGGGATAGAGTCGCTTTAGTCTGACACGGAAATCTGCTACAGTATCTAGATGGGCGAATCAAAAACGTCAACCACCTCAAGACTTAGAATGGCGATATGATCCAAAACTCAAAAAATGGATAAGGTAAAAATTTTTAAAACCTTCTAATTAAGATTTTATGGTGACTGGCATTCCACCATTCGGTAAGGATGGCAGAGTATCGGACAGGGTAACGTTTAGACGAGTCATATTTTTGAGTTAGTTCGTCCTAGTAATTTTAAAAATGATCATTATTCTCAAAATTAACATAACACAAAAATACTTTTTGTTTATTTACAATTGTGTTGGGTTAGGGGCATCACCATAAACAGCTTTGGGATCAAATGCTTTCTCGGTTTCAGTAAAAGTCAACTGTAGTGGTTGCTGGGAAGAAACAACACTTTTTCCCGTAGGAATACGACGATAAAAACAAGAACGATATCCCACGTGACAACTAGCCCCCGAACCAGCTACTATAACCTGCATCCAGAGACAATCTTGGTCGTCATCAATTGTTAACTGCGCTACTTTTTGCACAAGTCCACTAGATTGACCTTTATGCCATAATTGCTGACGACTGCGACTGTAATAGTGAGCTTCTCCGGTTTCAATGGTTTTAACCAAGGCTTCTTCGTTCATATAAGCTTGCATCAGCACTTCACCCGTGTTGACATCGGTGGTAACGACTGGAATCAAACCATTGCAGTCGAATTTGGGAGCAAGGAACAAACCTTCTTCTACTTGTTCGACTGAAGTTCTGGCAGTAAATAGGGGATTCATGTTAGCTAAATTTTGTAATTTTGATAATCATTATCACATGCAAAGCAGTGTTGATCCTGTTGGCGAAAGTAACTTTAATGAAATTAATCGTACTATATAACGAAAACTCTTTGCTTTGGCGAATAGTGATACTTTATGTAAGATATTTTGTAGCACATTGGGCAACAAAGTCAGTGGTTTGCTCTAATCATAAACATATACTTCAAGTATTTACATAGGCAGTATGGATTACTCTCAGCCAATCACAGAGAAAGCGATCGCTCAAAAACGGGCTAATTTCATCGCTGCTATAAATTTCTAATACAGCTTCGGGTAGAGCTTCAAATAAAAGCAATTCTCCAGGAAAAATTACTCTTTCAAAATACCAATTAGGAATATTGGTAATGCGAATAATTTGCACGGTAGGAGTTTTATTCTTATAGCTACAGAGAATCTTTAGACCACATTTATCTGGCAAACGGTTCAGAAATTGATTCATGATGTGCTTTCCATTGATATTTTATAAAAGATTAAAAAGAAGCAAAACTTATTACTTATTACTTAATTAATAATCCTCCCCAAGCAAGAAATAAAGAAAAAACGATCGCGGCGATCGCCTGTTTACCTAACAGCAATAAGGCAAATCGAGCAGATTTTTCCTGCATAATGGTTAACAGCGTAACTAAACAAGGCAGCAATACTCCGGCTAGATAAACCCCAGTCAAAACTTGTAATGGGGTCAACATAGCCAAGGTTTCTGGTTCGGCAAACAGCAGTAATCCGTCTTTGCGAATAGAAGCTAAAACAATAGGCAATGAAGCTTCAGGGGGTAGATTAAACCATCCCATTAAAGGATTGATAATATTGGCTAAAGTTACAATCACGCCTAACCAATTCAAGACAGAAGCAATAATCGTAATAACTAAAAAGATGGGAATGGCATTGAACAAAAATTGCTGAATAGTTGCCTTAGCTTCGCGCCAAATTACCGACCAACGGGGAAATTCTAAAAATGCCCTTCCTTCAATTACTAGGGGATTCTGAGTCGATTTTGCTGTAGGGGAAGAAATGATGCGAGTATATATTAAAGTAGTTGTGGTTAGGTAAAGTAAGTAAGGAATTACCAAATAAGTTAACTTAGCAGCACTAAACACCCCTAAAGTTGCGCCAAACTGATAAGAACAAGCCGAACCAAAAGCGATCGCCGAAATACAAGTTCCTCTAGAACAACTAGAACAACCACGAGTGCTAATTACCGCAGGAACATTACAGCCAAACCCCATAATGACTCGCACTAAATCCCTTCCCGATAACCCGAATTGACGTAGTAAAGGATCGAGAGTAATCGTAATCCGTTCTACCAAACCACTCGCTTTATACGCGCCCAAGAATAAAGCATAAAGAACGACCGTCGGCATTGCCCAAATAAACAGTAACGGCCCCATCGTTACCAGTCCATATTGACCTATTAGTATTTCTCTTAACCCAATCGGGAGTTGGGATAAAGGTAAGGACACGTCTCCCGCATCGAACGCGGGAGCTTGTGCTGTCCGTTCAATCAAAGAAGCGACTCCAGCTTGCATTACGGGGTCTACTAAAGTGGCAAAGGAGTTAGCCCCCCAAACAGCAATTATGGCAGGAATAAGTAATAGGGCGATCGCTACTAACCAGCCCAGGTTCGGATGCTCTAGCAGCGTCGGTTGCGGTTGAATCTGCCAGCCGGACCTTTGAGGAATCCATTGTGCGGGGAAAGGATGAGGTTGTCCTAGAGCATCTACAATAAAGTTTTGCTGTTCTGCTCTCAGGTAGCGAGCATCTACAGTTACAATGCTCAGCTTAGAGGTTTGGCTCCACTCACGAACCACTTGTTGATTGTGGGTTGTCGAGGATAGCTTATCCCAAAAAGTAATCACCACAATACCCCGTTTATCTGCGACCAAGGGTAATAAATCTGCTAAATCTTGATCTACATCAGTTGCCTTGACTACTAATAACACGGTGTCATTCTCTTGCAACTGTCTCAAAGCTTGCCTGGTGGTTACAGTGTCGGAACGATAAAGAATTCCAGGGGTATCAATAAAAGTATAGACTTCAGATTGATAAGTTTCGCAAGCTATTGTAGAGCCACGAAAATTGTCACTATATGCAGATTTACCTGTCAGAGAGGCAATTAGTTGGGACTTGCCGGTATTTTCTTTGCCAATGACAACAACACAATCTCGCTCTATTTTTGAGGGTGTAAAAATATTCATTCTTGAATATAAAGACTATATGATAATGATAATCATTTCTTAAACCACGTCCAGCAGCTTTTTTGGCGGTGGGGGGTAGTCATCTTGGGCTTCGTTAGAGTAATAATGATTTTTACTAGGATATTTTCCGCGAATTCTTACTATTCTTGACATAAGGACTTATGACACAGAAAATCTATCACACACTTTTTGATCAGGTCGCCTCACTCCCCTTTCGTAAAATCATTTGGATCGTGCCTGTGGCATTTACTTTCCACGAGATGGAAGAGTGGAACATAATGCCCTGGTGGTTGGATCATTTCTCGAATGCGACTGTGATTTCAGATTTAGCATTGCACACTTGGTTGGTTTTTATCACTTTGATCGGATTCCTGTGGACTGGAATTGCCTGTCTTCTACCTAGTGTTCGTGCCACTGGACTCATGGTTTTCCCATTTTTCCTGATGATTCCGTTTTCAAACTCTTTGCAGCACGTATATTGGCAATTCACCTTTGAAGGCTATGCACCGGGCTTTCTTTCGTGTACATTACTTAATATCCCATCAGTTTTACTGGTTTCCTGGCATGCTGCGCGCAACCGACTTCTCAGTCCAATCTTCTTGGGAACATTTTTCGTCCTGGCAATACTGTATCTGGTGGGCACAATCTTTGGAGGCCAGAAAGAACCAGCATTTTTTCATGAGATTCTAACCTTTAGTGCCTGGCTAGCAGATTACCTATTTGGAGTTACATAAATCCATGTCTCAAGACCGTTTCTAGTTCCTGATCTGATAATTACCTATCAGATCAGAGAGCTTGGCTCTGGGAAGTCACATCTAAATCAAATATTATAGATGGGGACTGCGCAAAAAATTTTGTTTAACAAACACAATCGTTATCGCAGCAAGAAAGGTCATCTAAAAACAAACCTTCGCGGCGGTAGACTTCCAAGGGAGTCCTGTCGATTTCCAGACGTTGAGCGATCGCATTTCCTACCACAGCAAATCGCTGCCGAAATTTATAAATGAAACAAAAAATTACATTGCCGTGACGCACTGAAGGACCGACGACAAATAATCCTGGAGTTAGGGTGGACTCATCTTCTTGAGTCAATGCTGCATAGCCATTTGACCAATCAAACAGAGGAGCAATCTGTTTTAAACTGCTATCAAAACCGGTACAGAGAATCGGTGGTGTAGAACTAAACCACTTTTCATACTCACTCTCTACCACATATCCATTTTTCACAGCCTTGACTTCTTCGATCTCCTTTTCCCCAATTAGCTCGACTCGATCCATAGAATAAGCTATTTCTAGACGCATTAAGCTATAGGGAGACAAGGAAATACTGGGGTCTGGGTCTAAGTTTGCCCAGCTACTGCTGCGGTCTAATAACTTCACTTTTTTTCCTAATGCTGCCAAATTTGAGGCTGCATCTACACCGCTTTCATAGCCCCCGATAACCACAAATTCATCTCCTTCGAGATCGGACCAAGAACGTACTTGAGAATTATGAATACATAATTCCGCACCTGGAAAGGGGTTTAAATGAGGATATTGAAATTCTCCGGCTGCCCAAATTAGAAACTGAGATCGGAACTCACCTCTATTCGTTTGAATAACAAACCCCTTGCATTGACGTAAAACTTCAATTGTTTCTACATCCGTCTCGGTTTTTACGGGAAGTTGAAAATACTCGGCGATAGTCTCCAAATATAAGGCATACTCTTTCCCCGAAAGATGTTCCTGTCCAAACGTGAGGGCGGGAGAAGTTTTTAAAACTACTGAATTGAGATCAAGGAGTCCAAAACCATGACTGGGAAACGATGGCGTAATGAATCGCATTTCTTCAGGCCAACGACTAAAAGAAGCTCCCACTTGATGCCGTTCTAAAATAACAAAGTTTTCAATTCCTAAATCTTTTAAGACTACCCCACAACCAATTCCAGCAGCCCCAGCCCCGACAATGACAACATCAAATTGGGGATTCTTGGTATTCATCGGCAGACAACCTCGAGATACTTCTTTTACAAGAATGATTATCATTATCATTTTAGCAGTTAATGAGTTAATATACAAAGAGAATGTATATCAACCGATAGAGTAAATCTACTTGTTGGTTGTTTTCTTGCCCATAAGTTAACTACAGGAAAAATTATGCAAATAGTGGATAAACAGTCAGGAAACAATGACACGATGGATGCAGCCAAACGGGGCTTACCTGTAACAATTATTACTGGGTTTCTCGGAAGTGGAAAAACAACACTGCTCAACCATATTTTAACCAATCAAGAAGGAATAAAAACAGCAGTTTTAGTGAATGAGTTTGGAGAAATTGGCATTGATAATGAGTTAATTATTAGCACTGAAGATAATGTAGTAGAACTGAACAATGGCTGCGTCTGTTGCACAATTAATGAAGATTTAGTCCAAGCAGTTCATAAAATTTTAGATCGTCCTGAAAAAGTAGATTATCTGATTGTCGAAACCACAGGATTAGCTGATCCGCTCCCAGTTGCTTTGACGTTTTTGGGAACAGAATTAAGAGATATGACTCGTCTAGATTCTATCGTTAGTATGGTAGATTGTGCTAATTTCAGCCTCGATTTATTCGATTCTGAAGCAGCCCAGAGTCAGATTGCTTATGGAGATATTATTGTTTTAAATAAGACTGACTTAGTAGATGAAGGTGAGGTTGATTCTTTAGAAAATAGAATTAGAGATATTAAAGAATCTGCTAGAATTTTGCGCACTAAGAAATCTCAAGTTTCCTTGCCTTTAATTCTGAGTGTGGGATTATTTGAATCTGATAAGTATTTTGAGCATCAAGAAGTTGAACATCACCACCATCACGATCATGATCATCATCACCATGATCACCCTGATCATGACCACGATCATCATCACCATGATCACCATTCCCATCATTTAGAAAATGATGGTTTCACCTCCATTTCTTTTGAAAGCGATAAACCTTTTTCTATCCGAAAATTTCAATATTTTCTAGATAACCAACTCCCCTCTAATGTTTTTCGAGCTAAAGGTATTTTGTGGTTCGATGACAGTGACGATCGCCACATTTTTCATCTCAGTGGCAAGCGGTTTAGTTTAGAATATGATCAACGGAAAGGGACACCCAAAAATCAATTGGTTTTGATTGGACAAAATTTGGATAAGGATAAATTATATCAACAGATCGAGCATTGTTTGTCTGCTTCATGAAACCTATACAAACCTAGACAGGCTTGTTGTTCGATTCCTGTAGATACTAAGGGAGACGGCTCATTCTTGTCTTCCTACCACAACCAAAGGCAAAGGATTGGATTAATTCGATTTAATTACCAAAACCCTTTTTCTCACCATAGTAAACTGTTTTGAATTCTAAGCGATCGCTATTGGGACTATAAAGGGTATAAGTAGCGTTTCCGAGTTCTCTACCGACATTACCTACCCCTACAACCCTTCTTTTGGGTGCAGTCATCGTTTGCATGGATTGCTGGCGATCTAAAGTCATCACCGAACTATTAACAGAACCGCCTTGTAATACATATTCAAAGACTTGACCGGAACGACCACAAAAAAGAGAATTGGCCTCTACTCTTTGCAAACGGTCTAGCATTTGCCAGGGTGGGGTTTCGGGGGTTAACTCATCGCTGGCACTAACGGTACTACCGTGAATTAACAAACAATCTAATTCAAAGAAGCCAAAATGACAGTTGCGTAACCATTGTACCGTTTCACGAGATACGGAATCCCAAAGCAGTTTTACGGTGTCCATACCAAAGCGATCGATTAATTCTGTGGGTTCTGCGGTGGAACCGATAGCGTGTAAAGCAAAGCATTGTTCTTCCGACCAACCAACACACACTTGGGGTTCTAATTCTCCAGGTAAAGGGTTTTGAATGCGTTTAATTACTTTTTCGCTATTGGGGTTAGCTGCGATGATATCCCCTAAAATATATAATGCTTCTACTCGAATGCGTTGGCGTTTGATATCTGCCAATACTGCTTCGTAAGCTGCGATATTTCCTTCAATTCCACTTAAAATTGCCCACATTGATCTGCTTATTTTTAAGAATGATAATCATTATATCTTGATATAACTGGGAAATAAAAGGTAACGATGAATGTCCTAATCCAAATTTTGTACATTTGCAGTTTTAGTAGTGGTACAATAAAACGTACAATATATAGACTAAATCATGGATATTCACAGTGCTAGTCAGGCTAGAGCCAATCTGTTTAAGTTATTAGAACAAGTTAATCAAGAGAGCAAACCTTGTATTATCACTTCTCGTAAGGGTGATGGGGTATTAATTTCTAAAGATGATTGGGAAAACATCCAGGAGACATTATATTTACAGTCTATTCCAGGAATGCAGCAGTCAATTGTAGAAGGTATGGCAACTCCTTTGTCTGAATGTATTTCTGAAGATGAATTAAAGTGGTAGATGTTCAATGGCAGTTAAAGTTTACGAAGCAAGCACAAAAAGATGCTAAAAAACTTGCTGCGGCCGGATTGAAACCTAAAGCACAGCAATTATTAGAAATTCTCAGACAAAATCCTTTTACCTCACCTCCCAGTTACGAAAAACTCCAGGGAAATTTAAAAGGTTCTTATTCTCGTCGTATTAACGTACAACATCGCCTAGTCTATGAGGTTATAGAGTCGCAAAACACAATAAAAATTATCCGAATGTGGTCCCATTATGGAGAGTAAAGAGCGATCTCAAACTTAATAATGAAAAATATATTTGAATAAATTGAGTAACCAATGAAGTCCCTGCAAGATTACACAATTGTTATTCGTCTCGATGACAATAATACATTTGTTGCTTATGTTCCTGCTATTGAAGGTTGTCATGCTTGGGGTGAAACTTCAGAAGCAGCACGAGCAGAATTAGATAATGTATTTGCCATGATATTAGAAGAATATCAAGAAATGAACCGTTCTTTTCCTCAAGATGTAGAATTACTTGATAACTAATAACTACACCATAACAAATTGATAAAATCAGTATATGTATATCGCCATCGGTAAATCAAAAGTATGTATGAAATCGAAGAATTAAGGAAAAAAATTGAAGCACAGGACTATATTGGTGCTTTGCAAATTATTGATGAAATAGATGAAATGTCAAAGGAAGATAAGCTTAATAAAATCTACAGCTATATGGTGATTCTTTTGCTTCATCTAATTAAACAACAGGCAGAGCAAAGAACAACTAATTCTTGGGATAGATTTATTTTTAACTCAATTGACAATATTAATCGTACCAATAGAAGAAGAAAGTCAGGGGGGTATTATGCCAATAGCGATGTCTTGCAAGAAATAATTGACGAAGCATATCCGCGAGCAATTAAAGAGGCTTCTTTTGAAGCATTTGAAGGAAAACTAACTGTCGATCTGCTTGAAGAAAAGGTTGATCGCGATTCGATTACAAGGAAAGCTATTTCACTCTTAGAATGTAATTAATTTTTAGCGTCAAAATTAAAACAATTAGTGCGATTTGGGGTTTAGTTGTATTTTTGCTACGATTCTAGATAAAATTAAATTAAATTAACATCAAATTTAGTGCTTATTTAACTTTATGCTCGATATTAGTAGGGACATTCAATCTCTTTCCAACTTTAAACGCAATACTTCTAGTGCGATCGCCCAAATGAAACAAACGGGGGAACCCATTGTATTGACAGTGAATGGTAAAGCTGAGGTGGTGGTACAAGATGCTAAATCTTATCAACAGCTTTTAGAAAAAATTGAGACGCTAGAAGCGATAGCAGGGATCAAACAAGGGTTAGCCGATATAGAATCAGGAAAAACTCAACCTGTAACTGAATTTATTGACGAAATGCAGCAAAAATATGGCATTTCAAGTTAGAACGACAAAAACAGCACAATTAAACATTGAAACTGCTTTATTAAAATAAAATAATAAAACCTTCTTGTTTAAAATGATTATCATGAGTTAACACCTCATTAATTTTTAAACGTTGCATAACTGTCATAGAAATACAATCTGTTAGGCTATATTCTTTATCTAAGCGACGACGATATAAATTAAAACCTTCAAGAAAAGACTCTCTATTTTGAGGAATGACTTTAATATGAGGATTTTGCATAATATCATCAACAAATTGTACAGTACGTCTCCTGAGAGGAACGATGGCCGACAGAAAATTTAAGACCTCAATTAAAACTTCATCTGTTGTCACAATCTCAACATTTTTCAGAGTAGATGTAACTTCTATGACTCGTTGATGCCAATTATCTTTTTTATTGATTAAAGCCACCCAATAAAACGTATCTGCAAAAAGTTGTTTCATTGACTTTTCTTAGGAGTTCCATAAAGATAATGATCATGTTCTTCTGCCCCATCAACAGGAATACTATTAAGTTCTTCTTCTGTCAAATCATACTTATTAACCATGTTTAAAATTGATTCTCCTATTGTTTCTTTCCCAAGGTCATCTTGCGTCAAATGAGTTTCTAAAGTCTCTTTAAGTTTATTCAAAACCTTATCTAAAGAACTATCTTGGTAATCAATGGAATCTAACTCAGGAAAATTAACTGAATATCCATCTGAGTTCTTAGTAACCACAATATTTATTTTGTCAACCATTTCAATTGAATAAAAATTATAATTCACTTTGTTTTACAGTAGCATATTTTAACCTAAACAGAGCGATCGCATAGTTGATATAGGTGTCGTTTAATGAGGAGTTATGCGATCCTAAAGTTTTATAATCATACGAGTGATTAACAAAATTAACTTTCATAATATGTAATGTTTACGATAAAGAAACTAACCTAAGAAATATTTTCTGAACAACCTATATCAATAGCTGAAGTTTGATCATATTCTAAGTTATCTTTTAAACTAAAAGGAATTTTCAATTCTTTATCATTGTCGTTTTTCAGAACAATATAACCGTTATACCATACCTCTTTCCAAGCATATTCATACATTGTATTAGTTTTTGGTGCTGCTTCTACATCTATCTCAATCCTTCGCTCAACTGTTTTTGTTTCATTTAAGTTATATTTAGCTGAAATTTTGCCTTCTAACAGAGCTAAGTTATAATTAATCTCACTACTAGAGTCTATTTGATATCCTTTATTAAAAGCTTTTCTAGTCGAGTCTTTTATGTGTATAGACTTTGAACCTACACAATTTTTCGCAAGTATTTTTGAAAATCCAATTATCTTATAAGAAGGTTTTTTTTCAAGCTTAATACTAATTTCTTGCTCTTTACTATCTTCTATATGAGGAAGACTTGGATTTATTGACCAGGATAAAATATCAGGTTTTGAAACTATAAAAACTATACAAAGAAGAGGTACTATAATAAAAACAATTATCAAATTCACAATGCCCTCAAGAAAATTAACAATTGGATGATAAGACAGATCCTTACTGCTAAGATATAACCCAATACATATAAAAACAACTAAAATTGCACTACCTAGAAAGAGTATCCACTGTATTAGTAATGATATTGCTGATAATATATCTATTATTAAATCAAGCATTTTTATTCACTCTTCTCTGTTTTTATCTAAATAAGTATAACATTTTTATTTGAGTTGTAGTTAACTATAACGAAAGTAGAAGCCTGTCTAACAATCAATAGGATATTTAACATCAAGGGTGTGTTACTGGTTTAAAAGATTTTCCTTGTAAAATTTTTGCGATCGCTTTCCTTAATTTGAGACAATAATCATCAAGACCACTAGGTTACACAGTAAAATAAGACTAACAGCTAAATTTTAAAAGTCATAGGAACTATGTTAAAACATAACATTGATACAGAATATGATTCCTGGCTATTGGAGCAAGCACAATTATTGCGCGATCGCAATTTTCAACATTTAGACATCGATAATTTAGTTGAGGAGATAGAAGCATTGGTAAGAGGCGAAAAGTCATCGGTGGAGCAATTTGCCTACCTAATTATGCTTCATCTGTTACTAATTGAATACTGGTACGAACAATCGGAGTGGAATCGCAATCATTGGGAAGCAGAAATAACAGGATTCAGACTACAACTTAACAATAAATTAACCACTAATTTACGCAAGCATCTCGCTCAACGTTTAGATTTTCTCTACAGTAAAGCATATCAAGCTGCCGTCAAAAAAACCAAGAGTAGTATCAATGGCGATCGCTTTCCTCAAGAACGAAAATACAGCTTGGAAGATATTATCAACGATTGATAATCAAGATAACTAGATCGAGTTAAAAACTATGCCAACATTAGAAGAAATCAAACAAATGATCTTTCAGTTACCCATACAAGAACAAATAATACTAATGGAAGATTTAGAAGAAAAACTAGAAACGCTACAAATGATGCAACTAGCTGAAACTGGCTTTAGTGAATGGAACGATGAGGAAGAAGATATCTATGAAGCCTAAACCTCAACCTGGAGAAATATGGCTAGTCAGATTTCCTTTTAGCGATCTAACTTCTGCTAAGTTAAGACCTGCATTAATTCTAGCGGTACATCGAGAAGAAGTCATTATTTTGGGTATATTTTCCAAAATTCCTGCTGATGGGTTGCAAAATAGCTGGATATTGATTCAAGATAGTGATGCTCAATTTGCACAAACAGGCTTGAAGAAAACATCTTTAATAAGGGCAGATAAAATAGCTACAGTTAGCACATCGGTTTTTCAAAGAAAACTAGGCAACTTATCACCCGATTTGTCTATTAAAGTACAAAAAGCTTTAAAAATCGCTTTAAATCTGGTTTAATATTATTTTTTGCTATTTTCGTTATGTGGTTTGTCAAGTGGTTGAAAAAAGCGATCGCCCAATTTTTGAAAAGCAGTTAAAAAAGCGATCGCACTTTACAAAAACAAAACTATAGCAGTACACAAAAAGGTTAGGACATTGGCAAAAGCTGAAATACTATCATAATCTACTTTTGCCTTTTGCCTTTTGACTTTTGCCTTCCGCGTGGCGGTATATTTACCTCTCACAAACATGAGTCGGATCGTCAGCTTTTTCAGCAAATTCTAAACCTCTAGCCAAACGCCAAGCAAAAATGGGGGGCAAACCAGCATCTAAAATGGCAGCGCAGGTTATTTTATAGTCATACTCCACTTCTCGTAAGTCGACCCCTTGTGTCTCCGTATCATAGATAACATAGGTAGCATTCGGACGACCGTGACGGGGTTCCCCAACCGAACCGACATTGATAATACGTTTCAGGGGAGTATTAAAACTAACAGTAGGTTGTTCCTTTTTATTGGGTTGATGAACGCTTACCTGTAATTGTCCAGAATCTAGGGTGCGAACGTATGGAACATGGGTATGTCCGCAAAATAATATCTCTGCATCACTCGAAAGAACTCTTTCTAAAGCAGTAAAAGCATCCATTTCCGGTAACAAATATTCGTGGTTACTATGAGGACTACCATGGGCAAAACACAGATTACCTTCTTTATAAGTCTCAGGTAGTTGGGCTAAATATTCCCGAACTTCTGGGTTGACGTGTTTATTTGTCCATTCATGAGCGATTTTGCCTCTTTTTTCTGCCAACAAAGAAGGATAACTACATTCACAGGAGTTGAGTCCTTCCACAATATCTTCGTCCCAACAACCTTGTACAGTGGGAATATCTAAAGACCGAATTTGTTCAGCTACGGCATTAGGAAAAGGCCCATAACCCACTAAATCCCCAAGACAATAAATCTTTTCAGCTTTTTGTTGATCAATATCTAGTAAAACTGCATCTAAAGCGGCATAATTACCATGAATATCGGATATTACTGCTATTTTCATACTACCTCTACTTCTAATTCAGTTGCTAAAGCTTCTTTAACTTGTTGTTGATAATAATTAATGGCCTCTTCGGGAACGCAGCAATCTCGGACAGTCTGAACAATTTCAGCCTTATCTAAATCACTACCCACTATTTCAAAACCACTAAAACGATCTGGTCTACCATCTAACCAACGGGGTAAATCTAAGGGTTTGAATTCTAATTCTGCTTTCCCCGATATAAAGTCGCCATAATAACTTTGTCCATCTGCTAAATCAAAGATTCCCTTGGCCCGAACGACCTCACCATAAGCACCTTGGATCAGTTCCAGCCAAAAAGTAGCTAAACTATCAAAATCGAGGATTTCGCCTGTCAAAACGCCACGATGAATCTGTAAAGCTGTGGTTGGGTTAGTGATGTTAGTTCTGGGAATAATTTCATCGGCCCAACTCTTTAATTCTGTACTGTCTGTATCATCTGGAATGATAGCGACTCGATGAGAGTTAACAGTTTGCAGTAAAGATTCAATTCCTGCTAAATCCAAATACCAGGGAATTTCAACATAAGTGATGGTGTCACTTAATGCTGCTTCTTTTCCTGTGTGATAAAGCTTCAATTGAGGATATTTACTTTGGAGATATATTGCATCAATAGGGATAGAATCGGTTTCGGGGCTGAAATAGCCTACAGGTTTATTGGTTTGGGCTATTTGTTGATGAATCCAGGAGGTTTTGCCCGCACCTGGGGGACTAGCAACAGCAATAATCATAACGAGAATTTTTGATAACGGTTATCATTATATCCAAAAATCAGAATAGTATTCTTGGAGAATTTAAACCAAAGCGCACCGCGGACTCGGACTCGAAGAGGGGCGCAGCCTAGAGGGATCAAGTCTAGCGGATCTCTGGGAGATCGCCCATTACCTTCTGTAGCTAAATCCCGTTTAATCTATGTACAATGATATGTACACACAGCAACCACTAAACTATGGATACTGTTACCTATACAGAATTTAGGCAAAAGCTGGCTGGATATCTCAACAAAATTGAAGTAGATCGCGTTCCTTTAATCGTTACTAGGCAAAATGCTCCCTCGGTAGTAGTAATGAGTTTAGATGATTTTAAAGCTTACGAAGCAACTTTTCATCTATTATCTAGTAAAAATAATGCAGACAGGTTAAATGATGCGATCGATGAACTTCGTTCTGGAGGTGGAACCGAACGGGAATTAATAGAGGAATGAAGCTGACATTTGCGGAAAAAGCCTGGGAGGATTATTTATACTGGCAACAGACAGATAAAAAAATTCTCAAACGCATCAATACTTTGATCAAAGATATTAAACGGAATTCTTATTCAGGAATTGGCGATCCCGAACCCCTTAAATATAATTGGTCAGGTTTTTGGTCGAGAAGAATTACTAAAGAACATCGTTTAGCTTATGCAGTAGAACAAAGATGCAATATTGATCGCTCAATGTCGATTTCATTATTAAAATTATAAGCGATCGCAAACAGGGAAAATAGAGATAAATTTCTTGGCAATTATTGAGTTTTTATTTTAGTAATTTTTATAGCTAATTTTTATAGCCAGTATTACAGTAGGGATGAGTCAGTTGTCCGTTATCTAGATTTGCTAATCCACCATCTTGTCTGCGTTGTTTATGGTCAATAGAAATTGAATTTTTATGAATAAATCCGTTACAAATTTTACAACGAGGTGCATTAGGTAGTGTATCTTTTATATAAATCTCGCTTTTATTATTTGTCTTGAAGTCTTTTTTTGATGGATTGATATTCTGATTAATTTTACTAATTGTTAAATAATTAAAACTATCAGCCGATATAATTGCTTGTATTGTCTCATCTATTGTTTTGCCTGTCTTCAAATTATTAATAATTTCCCAAAAAAGCTTGGATATCTTTTTATAGCTTTTTTGATTACTTCTATACTTCTCATAGATTTTTCTTATCCAGTCATCACAATCGAAGATAATTGTTTCAAATTTCTCTCTAACTTCAATAAAGTCATTTAACTTTCTTTTGTGTTTTAGCTCGACAATAAAATCTACAATAGCGAGAAAAGAAACAGTTCTATATCTTCCGTTTTTTGAATAAAAATATACTATTGGGTGTAATCCTAGTGATGAAGGATCATTGCTATTTATTAAATATGCAACGTTTCTAGTTTTGTACAAAAAATCTTTAGTTGTCTCTCCTGTTATATCATCTTCAAGTTCTTTATTATTAAAATCAATATTATTGACTATGTTTACAAAATCAAAAACCAGGGATAGAGTCTGATTAGAATAAATTTTTCCAGCTAATGGAACATCTAAAGTTTTTATTGGAGTTTGTAATTTAGGCTCAAAAAGTATTCGATTTATGTCTTCGGCAATTTTTTGTATTTGAATCTGTATTTCATCTGAAAAAGAAGACCAATATTTATGACCCCTACCCTTTCTAATAATTGCACGTGCTGCAATACTATTAGGCTTTCTTCTTGATTCAAGAAGTTTTAGCTCAGTTGGATCAATTGGTGCGTGTTGTTGATTGATTTTGAAATACGAACTTTCTGCTTTACTGGAATCTCCTTCTACCCATTGAAGCTGAATTGCCAATGCTGCTAAATTTTTAGCATATTTAAAAATTTCTGGTTTGACTTTGTCGGGATGGGTAAGAGCTAACTTAAAATCACTATATGAGCCAACTGTTTTATTAACTAACCTTCTTGTTTTATCAGCAATTGCTCTTTGTTCATCAGGAATCATTCCATCATAAAAACCTTTTGAAATATTGCCATCCCCATAATCGTCATTTACCCAAGCCGATAAACTACTCAATCTATGACTACCATCTATTACAAATAGGTAACCACTTGTACTTCGCCACAAAATAATTGCTGGTATTAAATCACCTTCAATAAAACTTTTTATAAGCTCACATATTTTTTTACCATCCCATTCGTTTGTTTCTCTTTGAAAATCTGGCTTTCTAACATTCAAGAAGAAAAATGAGTCTACCTTAATATCTTCAATAGAAATTGTTTCTTTTTTCTTACCTGGACTGCTATTTTCTTCTACTTCAAAATCTTCTCTTGGAATCAGAGCATCTAAACTTACTTTAGCCATGAAGTCTCTATGATAATATCTACTAATAAACGAACAAGACAACATTGTAGCATACGCCAATAATTATAAGTTAGCAATTAATTATAGCTTTTGTTCCAAATTCAAAAGTTCGACTGACTACCGTAACATCAAAGCGACTTGTTTGGCAAAATAAGTCAAAATTAAATCTACCCCTGCTCGTTTCATACTGGTATGAGTTCTTAAAAAAAAGCAGCAATTCATGGGCGATCGCTATAATATGTTGAAGTTAGATAAGTTTAGGAAATCAGCAATTTGCCTAAGAAAATTCGTCAGTTAAAAGCAATATTGTTGAAGGCAGGATTTGAGCTAGTGCCAAAACGAGGTAAAGGCAGTCATGCCATATATCAATATCCAGGGACTACAATAAGAGTAAACTTACCTGGAAAAGATGGATCTGATGCTAAAGCATATTCAAAAAAAGCAGGTCAAACAAGCCATTGAAAGAGCCAAAAATGAATCATAAGTATCAAATTACAATCGCTTGGAGTTAAGAAGACGAGTGTTATTTAGCTTATCTCCCCGATTTCGCTGATGAAATTATGCAGCCTGTAACTCATGGAGATACTTATCAATCGGCTTTACAAAATGGTTTGGAAGTAATGGATGAATTAATTTTACAGTTTCGAGCAGAAAATAAATCATTACCAGTGGTTAAGTTGGTTTCAACTTAATTTGATCGAATAGCGATCGCTTTGCACTCTTCTCATACCTTTATTTACTAATGCCAGAATTATTAAATCATTGCTCGATCAATTGTAATTCACTTACTACTGCAACATTAAAACGACTTGTTTGGCAAAATAAGTCAAAATTAAATCTGCCCCTGCCCGTTTCATACTGGTAAGGGTTTCCAAAATGACTTGTTTTTCATCAATCCAACCTTGTTGTGCAGCAGCTTTATATATCATGAAAGCCACACCCTAAAGAGTAAAACTAGATAAACAAAACCCGTCTTCACGAGCTAAAATATTTAAGAGAAATAGGCTGCGTAGCTAGACTTGGTTTTTCTAGCTTCAGGTTTCAACCTGTAATTGAATGATTTGACTTCAAGAGCTAAAATATTAATAGAAATAGATTCTTTTTTATCCCATTAGGTTTTAATCGGCAAGCAGTTCTAATGATGATAAAGTTATCATTCCCCTAAAAAATAACGAAATCTTAACCCCTTATCTCTAGGATCTATATCTATGATTGTTGGAGAGATACATAATCATCTCTAAGAACTCATCTAATAGTGCAGTATTTCCTATGGATAAGATACAACTCTGGCAACGTTATCAAAATTGGCTATATTATCACCAAGGGTTAGGACTATACCTTGATATTAGCCGAATGCGCTTTGATGATGCCTTCGTTGACAGTCTCAAGCCTAAATTTGAGAAAGCGTTTCAGGACATGGAAGCCCTAGAAGCAGGGGCGATCGCTAACCCAGATGAAGGTCGGATGGTAGGCCACTATTGGCTACGCGCCCCCGAATTAGCCCCCAATGACGACGTTAGAAAAGAAATTACTGAACCCCTGGCACAGATTGCAGACTTCGTCACCAAAGTTCACAACGCAACCATTAAACCCCCCACTGCCGATAAATTTACCGATGTCCTCTCAATTGGTATTGGTGGATCAGCTTTGGGACCCCAATTTGTCGCCGAGGCCTTATCCCCCGACTTTCCCCCGATGGCCATTCACTTCATTGACAATAGTGATCCAGCCGGCATTGATCGCATCTTAACCCGCTTGGGCGATCGCCTCAAAAGTACCCTAGTTTTAGTCACCACCAAGTCGGGAGGAACCCCCGAAACCCGTAACGGGATGTTAGAAGTCAAAGCGGCTTACGAAGCTAAAGGATTAGACTTTGCCCCCCACGCGGTCGCTGTGACCATGCCAGGGAGTAAAATGGATCAGATAGCCCAAGACTGGTTAGCCCGTTTTCCCATGCAAGACTGGGTCGGGGGACGAACCTCCGAACTTTCCGCCGTAGGGTTATTACCTGCTGCATTGCAGGGGATTGACATCCAAGAGATGTTAGCGGGGGCTAAGGAAATGGACGAAGCCACCAGAGTCAAAGATCTTAAAACCAACCCCTCAGCCTTATTAACCCTAGCTTGGTACTATTCAGGGAATGGGAAGGGAGAAAAGGATATGGTGATCCTTCCCTACAAAGATAGTTTGCTGTTGTTTAGTCGCTATTTACAGCAGTTGGTCATGGAGTCTTTGGGGAAAGAAAAAGACCTTGATGGCAATACAGTTTATCAGGGGATTGCAGTTTACGGAAATAAAGGGTCAACGGATCAACACGCTTATGTTCAGCAGTTGCGTGAAGGAGTTCCTAATTTCTTTGTCACCTTTATTGAAGTGTTAGAGGATCGTGAAGGATCGTCGATGGAGTTAGATCCTGGGGTCACTTCTGGAGACTATCTATCCGGGTTTATCCAAGGAACCAGACAGGCATTATACGAAAATGGTCGTGACTCGGTGACGATTACTATCCCTGACGTTAATTCTCGCACTGTTGGGGCGTTAATTGCCTTATATGAAAGGACTGTGAGCTTTTATGCTTCTTTAGTTAATATTAATGCCTATCACCAACCTGGGGTAGAAGCAGGGAAGAAAATGGCTGCATCTATTTTATCTTTGCAGACAGAAGTTCAAAAAGCGATTAAAGACTCTGTTGGTGCTTTAGATATCGCCACCCTAGCAACAAAAGCAGGAGCTCCCGATGCAGTTGAAGCAGTTTATAAAATTGTACGTCATTTAGCCGCCAATGGAAGGGGCGTTAAATTAGAAGGGGATCTTACTAACCCTTCAAGTCTCAAAGTTTCTGCTGGTTAATATGATTTTTGGGTGGGCAATGCCCACCTCTAGAAAATTGTGCTTTAATTTAGATAAATGTAAAATAATTAAACAAATATCTTGAATCCAATGAAATCTAAAGTAATTGAGCATAATAAATTTTTAAAAGCTTTATTAACTATCTCCTTTTTAGTGGGAAGCACTACATTGGTAATGAATGTTAAACCCAGCCAAGCTGAAAATTGTACTGCTTTTCCAGTAGTTGGAAGTGAAAATAAACAAGAAACTGAAGTAACTAAAACTGTTTCTCAACCAAGTTTGCCTATTCCTATTCGAGGTCCTTTTGGCGTTAATCTGAATAATAATTGGAATACAGATTTTTCTATTGTTCCTCTCAAACAATATAAAAAGTATCTTATTAAATTCACGGCTAAAAGTGCAGGGGAATATAAAATTAGAGGCTATCTAAAATATAATGATAACACTGCTGAGGCAATTTACGATAAGCAAAGTTCTTTTAGTGAAGGACAAGTCTTAGAAATTGAAGGAAAAACAAAAGGAGATAATATCCCTTATCAGATTAATTTTTTTGTGGGTGATCCGATTTCTTTGGGTAAAACTTATACGGTTTCTGTTAGTGGATGTGTATAACTCACATCTTGCACCTTCGATCAACTTAGCTAGTTAATCCCCCCATACCCCCTAACTCCCCTTGAGAAGGGGGGAGGTTGGAACAGGGTTTATTTTGACTATAACTGCTTGAGAATTTAGTTTCTTTAGTTTCTTGTTGAGTGTTTATGCACTGGTGCAAGATATCAGTATAAGTTGAGTTGGTTCAATATTGACAGTTTGTAGTAAGTCTTTCAGGAAGAAATAGGCTAAAGCCTTTACTACGAGCGACACTTCCTTTCATGATCCTTGAAACAATAAAACAATCCCCGCGATCGCAATCATTGCCCCAAAGATACCTCTTACACTAACGCGATCGCCCAAACTAATGGCAATAGGTAAAACAAAAATAGGACTGGTAGAACTCAGGGCTTGAGCTACCCCTGCTGCGGTAAATTTCAAGGCTGTTTGTTGCAACCAAATGCCTAAATATGTTCCTAAAAAGGTTGCCAGTCCAATAACAGCAAAGGTACGTTTAGATCTTAATGGTTTTAACAATAAGGTTACATTTTGGCCTTTAACTAATAACCACAATAATAACATTACAGTTCCCCCAAATAACCGCAATAAGGTACTCCATAATGGGCTAATTTCAGTTTGAGTTAGGGCAAGATGAGACAAGAGAATTCCTACTGCTTGACAGACTTCCGCCAACAAACCAAACAGCAGTCCCCGTCGCCAATTAGTCAAACCCATGGTATTATCACTAACTTGTTCTGTTACTACCCAAGCTACTCCAAAAACGGTTAAGAGAATGCCTAACCAAGCGAAAAGGGTAAGACGTTCTTGAAAAAAAATAAAGGCTAAAATTGCAGTGAAAGGAGGAGCCAAGGTTTCCATTAGTAAAGCTTGTCTAGGTCCTAAACATTTTAAAGTAGTAAAATAGGCACTATCGCCAATGGCAATACCAATGATTCCGCTAATAATTAATAATACTATTGTTACCAGTCCAACATTAGGGAATAAACTCCCCCTTACCCAAACCGTTAATAACAACAAACTAATGGCAATAATGCCTTTAACTAAATTTAATCCAATGGCTGATATTTTATGTCCAGCTTGACTATAAACCACTGACGCTAAAGACCAAAAAAAAGCCGCTAATAAAGCTGCAAATTCTCCTCGAAAGTTGGTTAAGTAGTCAAACATAAATAAACAACTCTAGGTTAACCAATATTAATTGAACGCCCATAACTACTCTTTCCTGTCTTCTGTTGCTTTTTATCCTTTTCAATTGGCATATTCATTAATTTTCTGAGCTTAACTAATCTCATTAAAATTATAGCCAAAACTATTCTAAAAAATTTCTAGGTTAAAATCTCTCCCCCCATCAATTTTTGATAGCGTTGTTCTAACTCTTTTTTCAAAGATGGCATTCCCCCAAGATGACTATCTACTATGATAATTTTTTCGGCGGCAGTTCTGGCTAATTCTAAGATTTCTTGATCTTCGACTAAACTTGCTAAAGCAAAATCAGGTAATCCTGACTGACGAGTTCCTAAAACTGTTCCAGGTCCCCTAAATCTCAAATCCATTTCTGAGATAAAAAAGCCATCTTGAGACTGTTCTAACACACTTAAACGTTGCCGTGCATCGGGGGTTTTACTACTACTCATTAACAAACAATAGGACTTATGAGAACCCCGTCCCACCCTTCCCCGTAATTGATGTAATTGAGACAGTCCAAACCGTTCCGCATTTTCAATTAACATTACTGTTGCATTAGGAACATCAACCCCCACTTCAATTACCGTCGTTGAGACAATAATTTGGTTTTTATTATCTCTAAAATTAGTTAAAACTAGGTCTTTATCTGCCGAACTCATTCGACCATGTAGCAACCCAATATTAAACTCAGGAAAGACAGTTTCTGATAATTTTTGGTGTTCTTCTACTGCGGCACGGACATCTAATTTTTCTGATTCTTCAATCATAGGAAAAATAATATAAGCTTGTCTTCCTTGGGCAACTTCTCGCCGAATTAAATCATAAGCTTGGGTGCGTTCTTTTCCCATTAATGCTGTCGTTTGAATAGGCTGTCTTCCTGGAGGCAATTCATCAATTTGACTAACCTCTAAGTCTCCATGTAAAGTTAAGGCTAAAGTTCGAGGAATGGGAGTAGCTGTCATAGTTAAAACGTGAGGAGATTGACCTTTCGCTAACAATTTAGCCCGTTGTTGTACGCCAAAACGATGTTGTTCATCAATCACCACTAACCCTAATCTTTGGAAGTTTACGGTATCTTGAATTAACGCATGAGTTCCTACTAATAAGGGTAATTCTCCTGTTTCTAATTGACTATGAATTTCTCTTCTTTTTCCTACTTTAGTTGAACCCGTTAGTAATTCAACAGGTAAATATAAAAGATTAAACCAAGACACTAACTTTCGATAATGTTGTTCGGCTAATACTTCTGTCGGAGCCATTAAAGCAGCTTGATAACCAGACTGAATAGCAGCTAATATAGAAAATACAGCAACAATTGTTTTTCCGGCTCCTACGTCTCCTTGTACTAAGCGATTCATGGGAGTTGATGAGTTTAAATCCTCTAAAATTTCATTGATTACTCGTTGTTGTGCATTGGTTAAAGCAAAGGGTAATAAGTTATTAAAGTCTTCTATTAATTTTCCTTGGGGAACAAAAATGGCACTTTTTTCTACTTTTTTTTGTTCTTGACGACGTTGTAAAAATCCTAATTGTAAGTAAAAGAATTCATCAAAAACTAACCGTCTTCTAGCATGAGTTAAAAGATCAGGCGTTTCAGGAAAATGAATATTAGCGATCGCCTCTTTTAATTTAATTAATCCGTATTGATTTCTTAACCCCACAGGAAGGGGATCTCTAATTTGTTTAATGGCTCCTAAACAGGCTACAATAGCTTGTCTAATTAAGTCGGCAGGAACTCCTTCTGTTAGGGGGTAAACTGGTAAAACTCGCCCAATTTTTAATGATTCAATATTGGAACCTAAACTATCTAAAACTTCAATTTCTGGGTTGTCTAACGTAACACCATATTTATTTTTTTTTACTAATCCCGATGCAGCAATAATTGAACCTAACGGATAAAGTCTTTTTTGTCTTTCTTGCCAACCACGGTTAGTAAAACGGGTTCCTGCAAAAAAGCGATTAAGTTTAATTTGTCCAGTATTATCCCGTAAAATCAACTCAAAAATACTCAATTTTTTATTCTTAGGACTGGTAAAACAATTACACCGTTTAACACTTCCTACTACTGTTACCGTCTCTCCTGGATTCAGATTAGCAATACTGACTTGACGGGCATAATCAATGTGGTCACGAGGATAATAAAATAATAGATCTTTAACGGTAAATAATCCCAATCTTTTTAACAATTCCCCTTTTTTATAACCTACTTCTGGTAAGGTGTTAAGGGATTGATCTAGCGTTATTTCACAAGTAGAAACTTGCTTTTCTGTTACAGAAACAGTACGGGGTAATTTAGGGGGTGGGGGTTGAGACGGGGTTTCTAAAGTAAGTTTTAGCTGATGCAAAAACTGTCGAGTTTGGCTAATTAAACTCTGGCGTTGAGAGGGGGATAATTGAGGATATTGAGCATATTTAACCGCGAAATCTTGCCAGCGACGGCGATCGCTTGTAGGAGTCCCTAAAGGAGGAGTTTGACCGAAATTAAGACATAAAAATTCACTAAAGCGATATTGATTCCCCTGGAGGTCAGTATAACCCCTTTCTGCTTCAATAGAAAGAGACTTATCTAAGCGTATCCAATCTAGTATTTCCCTGGACATTGTTCTGTAATAATACTGTTGATAGAATAACTTAATATTAAAATTTTAACTCCAAGAATTTCTAAGACTAAATTTTAATAAATTGCTAATATTATCAGCCAATCATATCATTTACAATAAAGAAAGTTAAGATAGTCATTCTTGTTCTAAAGAGCTTACTAAAAACCTTTCTTTATTTTTGCCCACCTACTTATCAGGGTTGATCTTATTTAAAGAAAATTTGGCAAGGATTGAAGAAAAAGTAAGAGGGACAAATTGTCCCCAAACAGCAATTAAAAGACAAATTTTTGTGAATTTTATAGTTAGGTTAAACTCTCAAAAACTGCTCTAGACAAGGTCTTTTACGAACTTCTCAAACCGTTAGCCTTTCAACTTTTTCTCCATTAATTGATTGGTTAATTTAGGATCAGCCCGTCCGCCAGTTTTTTTCATTACTTGTCCGACAAAAAACCCTTTTAGTTTAGTCTTCCCGTTGCGGAATTTTTCGAGTTCATTGGGGTTAGCAGCAATGACTTCATCAATGATTTTCTCAAGTTCCTTAGTATCAGAAATTTGAGTCATTCCTTTGGCTTCAACTAATTTTTTAGGAGAACCGCCTTTTTCTAACAATTCGGGAAGAATTTCTTTGGCAATTTTACCGCTAATAGTTCCTTTCTCAATGAGTTGCACTAATTCTCCTAAACTTACAGGTGTTAAAGCAATTTTCGTGATATTTAACTTACTATTATTCAAGTAAGCAGCAATATCTTGTGTTACCCAATTAGCCACTAATTTAGCATCAGCCCCTGTAGCCACTGCTTCTTCGTAATAATTAGCGACCTCTCGATCATCCGTTAAAACACGAGCATCATAGGCAGAAATTCCTAATTCTTCTTCATAACGTTTCCGTTTTTGGGCGGGCAATTCAGGGAGTGTTTTTTCCCAAGTTTGTAACTGTTCTGAAGAGACTTCTAAGGGGGGAAGATCGGGTTCAGGGAAATAACGATAGTCGCTAGATCCTTCCTTTTTACGCATACTCACAGTGCATTGATTTTTCTCTTCCCAAAGACGGGTTTCTTGAAAGAGAGGTTCACCATTTTCTAACGCTTCAATTTGCCGTTCAATTTCATATTCAATGGCTTTTTGAATGGCACTAAAAGAGTTCATATTTTTAATTTCTATCTTTGTTCCAAACTCTTTTTGTCCCACCGGACGCACGGAAATATTGACATCACATCGTAAGGAACCTTCTTGCATATTCCCATCACTAATTCCTAAATATCTTACTAGACGGCGCAATTCTTGAGCATATTCTGCTGCTTCTTGTCCTGATCGCAAATCTGGTTCGGAGACAATTTCGAGTAAAGGAACCCCTGTCCGATTAAAATCTACTAAGGAGTGGGTTGATCCTGAGAGGCGATCGCTTCCTGCATGGACTAATTTTCCCGCGTCTTCTTCCATATGTAAACGAGTGATCCCAATGGTTTTACGGGTTACTTCCTTGGTTTTCTTGTCTACTAATTCAATTTCTAGGGAACCATGTTCAACGATGGGCAAATCGTACTGAGAAATTTGATAATTTTTGGGAAGATCAGCGTAAAAATATTGTTTACGATCAAACTTACTGTAAGGAGCAATTTCTCCGTCAATTGCTAGTCCTAACTTAACCGCAGAGGCTAATACTTCTTCGTTGAGGACGGGTAAAACCCCTGGATAGCCTAAACAAATCGGGCAGATATTGGTGTTGGGAGGGCTGTCAAATTGGGTTGAACAGGTGCAAAAAATCTTGCTGGTCGTATTGAGTTGACAATGGGTTTCTAAGCCAATAACAGCTTCGTATTCAGTTTTAATGGGGGTTGCAGTAACCATAAGGGTCGAATGATAATTTATCAAGTCTAACTACTTATTCTAACCAATTTAAGTCCCACTATGAAAAATGACCCAAAAAGTCCTTAAACCCTTTAAATTTTTTATTCCACCGATGCTAAAAGCTAAAAAGATTAATAAGTTTCCCCTAATTTTTAGATAAACTAACGAGGAAATAGTAAAGGTCATCAATCGATAAAATTTAGATTATTTTAGGGCTTAAGATCTCATTCGTTTGTCTGATACCGACAGAAGATAAGTTGTCAGAAAGGAATAAAGACCCGTCAACACTTCACCTTTTGTGTAAAAATCAGCGATCGCCCATCCCTCAGATTTATACCCGATAGCGGTGTCATAATAATAGAATTGGAGGAAAAAGACCAACAGCCCTATGTCAAAAATCGAAACTAGAACCGAACCCATGGTACTCAACATGGGTCCTCACCACCCCTCAATGCACGGGGTATTACGTCTAATCGTTACCCTAGATGGGGAAGATGTGGTAGACTGCGAACCCGTTATCGGCTATCTCCATCGAGGAATGGAAAAAATAGCCGAAAACCGTACCAATGTAATGTATGTTCCCTATGTTAGTCGCTGGGACTACGCGGCAGGAATGTTTAATGAAGCCATTACCGTTAATGCCCCTGAAAAATTAGCGGATATTGAAGTCCCCAAACGCGCCCAATATATTCGCGTGATCATGTTAGAACTCAACCGCATCGCTAATCATTTATTGTGGTTAGGGCCATTCTTAGCGGACGTTGGCGCACAAACTCCCTTTTTCTACATTTTCCGTGAACGGGAAATGATTTACGACTTGTGGGAAGCAGCATCAGGGATGCGGTTAATCAATAATAACTACTTCCGCATTGGAGGGGTTGCCGTTGACTTACCCTATGGTTGGATTGACAAATGTGAAGACTTCTGTGACTACTTTGACCCCAAAGTTGACGAATATGAGAAATTAATCACTAATAACCCGATTTTCCGCCGTCGTATTGAAGGAGTGGGGACTATTACCCGCGATGAAGCGATTAATTGGGGTCTATCCGGTCCGATGTTACGGGGGTCAGGGGTCAAATGGGATTTACGCAAAGTTGACCATTACGAATGTTACGACGACTTTGACTGGGAGGTTCAGTGGGAAACCTCTGGAGACTGTTTTGCCCGTTATTTAGTCCGGATTCGGGAAATGCGCGAGTCGGTCAAAATTATCCGTCAAGCGTTAAAAGGGATTCCAGGCGGTCCCTATGAAAACCTAGAAGCCAAGCGGATGATGGAGGGGAAAAAGTCTCAATGGAATGATTTTGACTATCAATACATCGCCAAAAAAGTTGCCCCCACCTTTAAAATTCCTGAAGGGGAACATTACGTTCGCCTAGAAAGCGGTAAAGGGGAGGTTGGCATCTTTATTGTGGGTAATAATGATGTTTTCCCTTGGCGTTGGAAAATTCGGGCGGCTGACTTTAATAATCTACAAATTCTGCCTCATCTCCTCAAAGGAGTAAAAGTAGCTGATATTATGGCAATTTTAGGCAGCATCGACATTATTATGGGGTCAGTTGACCGTTAGGGTCTTCTATCTGTCATTGATAAGTAGGTCAGAGGAATAAACGCAAGGTTGTCATAACACTGTGGGGGCTTAAAAATCCTTGCTTTCTCAATACTCAAGTCCCAACGATGAACTTTGATGTTAGACCTTGAATGATCCCGACTTACTTAGGGGGGAATCATTCCCCTCTGTTTTTTTATCTGTCTAATGGCTCAAAAAAAATAATGATAATAACGCGATCGCATTGGTAGCCTTCTTATATTATTGATTTTTTAGATTATTTTATCTTATGATTAATAACATTAACTTTTAGTCCCTATCCTCTTAACTATTTTGTCAGTAATTTAATTTACCTATTTTATGACCGAAATCTCTCAAACCCTACAACTTCCGAGTCATGATAGTGCCATTGCTTTAGCGGGAATTGGGGAAGAAAACCTCAAATTTTTGTCCCGTCACACAGGGGCTAATCTAGTCTTAAGGGGTCAAGAGTTACAGATTTATGGGAAAGAAAAACCCGTTGAACGAGCCATACAAGTGGTGCGATCGCTTCAACCCTATTGGCAAGAAGCAAAAGCCATTTCTCGTCCTGATTTAATGACAGCGTTTCAAGCCATAGATACAGGACAAACTGACGAATATAGAGACTTACAAAAGTCAGTTTTAGCCAAAACTCGACGAGGGGAAATTATTCGAGCAAAAACCTTTCGTCAACGACAATATATTAAGGCAATTCAAACCCACGATATCACTTTTTGTATTGGACCCGCAGGAACTGGCAAAACTTTTTTAGCCGCCGTTTTAGCTGTCCAAGCTTTATTAAATGATCAATGTGAACGATTAATTTTAACCCGTCCTGCCGTAGAAGCTGGTGAAAAATTAGGGTTTTTACCTGGAGATTTACAACAAAAAGTTAACCCGTTTTTACGTCCTCTTTATGATGCCTTATATGAGTTTATTGATCCCCAAAGAATACCAGATTTGATGGAAAGAGGAGAAATAGAAGTTGCTCCTTTAGCTTATATGCGTGGACGAACTTTAAGTAATGCTTTTGTCATTGTCGATGAAGCCCAAAATACAACACCAGCACAATTGAAAATGGTCTTAACTCGCTTAGGGTTTGGCTCAAAAATGGTCGTAACTGGAGATATAACGCAAACAGATTTACCTCGTCATCAAGATTCGGGTTTAGTCGTGGCAAGAAGGATTTTAAAATCAGTCGAAGGAATTGCCTTTTGTCAATTTTCTCAAGCGGATGTTGTGCGTCATCCTTTAGTGCAAAAGATTGTAGAAGCTTATGAAAAATTTGAGCATTAAAAAACTTAATTTGACTGTCTATTCCTAAAAATGACCCTAGAAAAAGAACCAGTTTATCAACTACGTTTTCGAGATTTAATTTTCGGGATTCAAATGCTTTTTGTCGCGTTTGGAGCTTTAGTTTTAGTGCCAATTATTGCAGGGTTAGATCCGAGTGTTGCTTTATTTACAGCTGGGTTAGGAACGTTAATATTTCAGATAGTAACAGGAGGAAAAGTTCCCGTTTTTCTGGCATCTTCCTTTGCCTTTTTAGCTCCCATGAGTTTAGGAATTAAGCAATATGGGATTCCTCAGACTCTTTCAGGTTTGTTAGGAGCAGGTGTTGTTTATTTAATATTAAGTTTGCTTTTGATTAGAAGCGGTCCTAGCATACTGCGACGGGTTTTACCCCCTTGTGTAACAGGCCCAGTCATTATGGTAATTGGCTTAGCTTTAGCTCCTACAGCAGTTGAAATGGCATCAGAAGCCGGAGATAATTATTCAGCTTCAATGGCTTTTATTGTATCCCTAACGTCTTTGGGAGCAACGATTATTACAACGATTTTTGCTCGGGGAATTTGGCGTTTATTACCTATTTTATCAGGATTATTGGCGGGGTATTTAGTGGCTTTACCTTTAGGAATGGTAGATTTTTCTCCCATAGCTGAAGCGCGTTGGTTTGCCCTTCCTAACTTTACCTTTCCCCAATTTCATTTACCCACCATTATCGCCATTGTTCCCGTAGCGATCGCCCCTGCGATTGAACATATTGGGGATATTTTAGCGATTAGTTCAGTCACAGGGAAAGACTATATTAAAGATCCTGGCATTCATCGAACCCTGTTAGGGGATGGAATCGCTACCTCGATGGCCGCCATGTTAGGCGGTCCCCCTAATACAACCTATTCCGAAGTTACAGGGGCTGTCGCTTTAACTAAAATGACTAATCCAGCCATTATGACTTGGACAGCTATTACCGCTATAATTTTATCCTTTTCAGGGAAGTTAGGCGCCTTGTTACGCACCATTCCTGCGCCGGTAATGGGGGGAATTTTAGTGATATTATTTGGCTCAATTGTCGTAGTGGGAATGCAAAGTCTGCTGCGACAAGGGGAGGATTTAATAAAACCTCGAAATCTAGTGATTATTTCGGTAATTTTGGTGTTTGGGGTCGGTGGAATGAGTTTTCACGCTGGAGAGTTTGCCCTTGAAGGAATTGGATTATGTAGTATCGTGGGAATATTGCTCAACGGAGTCTTACCTGCTTCTTAAAACCTACGTGAACCTAGAGACGCAGGTTCTTGTCTACAGGCATTCACCACAATTAAAGGCGGTGCATCGATAGTTCTGGCGTTAGTAAGAATAGCAAAAGTCTTGATTTCTAGAATCCCACTACAACGACTTATTATAATGGGCAAGGATTTTTTTTCCCGGAGGCTTACTGATGTCTAGTGTTATGGTTTCGGTTCCAGCAACAACGGCCAATTTAGGCCCTGGCTTTGACTGTATTGGGGCTGCTTTAACCGAGTATAATCACTTTGAGTTTACTCTCCTTGATACAGACACCCTTGATCTGAGTATTACCGTAACAGGAAAAGAAGCCTCTAGGGTAAGTTGCGATCGCACTAATTTGGTTTACCAGTCTTTTGTTCAATTTTATCAACACCTCAAGAAAACTCCCCCTAACGTGGCTATTGATATTCAACTAGGGGTTCCGTTGGCTAGGGGGTTAGGAAGTTCAGCTACTGCTATTATTGGCGGGTTAGTAGCAGGCAATCAGTTGGCTGGTGAACCCCTTTGCTTATCGGAGATTATGGAGTTAGCGATCGCTATTGAAGGCCATCCAGATAATGTGGTTCCTGCTTTGTTGGGAAATTGTCAATTATCGGTAGGGGAAACGGGCAATTGGCAAATTTGTCCCATTGCTTGGCATCCGGATTTAATTCCGGTGGTGGCTATTCCTAATTTTGAACTGTCTACCCAACAGGCGCGATCGGTTTTACCTAATCATCTGAGTCGCCAGGATGCTATTTTCAATATTGCCCATCTAGGATTATTGATCAAAGCTTTGGAAACAGCCAATTCAGACTGGTTAATCATGGCTTTGGATGATAAACTTCATCAACCCTATCGCCAGCAATTGATTACGGGGTATGATGACCTGAAAACAGCCGCTTTGTCTGCGGGGGCTTATGGGATGGTTATTAGTGGCGCAGGACCGACATTATTAGGGTTAACTCCTCCTAACCAAGCTGAAAAGGTAGTATCAGCGATGGCTAATGTCTGGATGAATCAAGGAATTGAAGCTGAAGTGCGATCGCTATCGATTGATTCCCATGGGACTAAGGTACTTTAAATGCGGATGGCGAGACTTGAACTCGCATGGCGTGAGCCACACGCCCCTCAAGCGTGCGTGTCTACCGATTCCACCACATCCGCGTTATAGGCATTGATAATCATAGCACTATCAAAGGATAAAGTACAAGAAAAATTTTACCTGTGAGGTTAGGGAACTTCGGAACAGCTAACAGACAAAGGTTTTAGCTTCGTTAACAGTTCTTAATAGAGTTCCGTTGATTTATGTCCGACTACTTAGTGAGCAAGGAAACGACACAAAGAATACAGAAAATCTTAAAAGAACAAGCAAAGGTCAACCCTACATCAAAAACTTTGTCATAATTTCTAAATAGGGAACCCTGAATTTATATTGAAGCAAAAGTCATGAACATTTCTATCAAACAAGTAGGTGTCTATGTCACATTATTAGCTGTCGGTAGCGGTGTTGGACTGTGGGGAAGTCGCTACTTACACGAATCTTCTGTTGATCAGACGGTTCAAACTCCCTCAGTGGTTCCCACTAATCTGAATCCTTTGTCTTTTCCTCCTCGACCTTCTGGCTCAAACAATCTTAATTTTATTGCCAAGGCTGCTCAAAAAGTAGGCCCTGCGGTGGTTCGCATTGATGCAGCCAGACAAGTGTCTAACAATCTTCCCGAGTCTTTTGAGAATCCTTTTTTCCGCCGTTTTTTTGGTCAACAAATGCCCATTCCTAAAGAACATATTGAACGAGGAACGGGATCAGGATTTATTCTTAGTAAGGATGGCCAATTATTGACAAATGCCCATGTGGTCGATGGAACGAAACAGGTTAAAGTGACGTTAAAAGATGGCCAAGTCTATCAGGGACAAGTATTAGGGATTGATCAAATGACTGATGTGGCTGTGGTAAAAATTGAAGCCACTGATCTACCAACGGTTAAATTAGGGACGGCTGAGAATTTACAACCTGGAGAATGGGCGATCGCCATTGGCAATCCTTTGGGGTTAGATAATACGGTAACGGTAGGAATTATTAGTGCTTTGGGGCGATCAAGTTCCGAAGTAGGCGTTCCTGATAAGCGGGTCAGATTTATTCAAACTGATGCAGCCATTAATCCAGGGAATTCAGGAGGACCTCTTCTCAATTCTAATGGGGAAGTGATCGGGATTAATACAGCAATTCGCGCCGATGCTCAAGGGTTAGGGTTTGCTATTCCCATCGAAACCGCTCAACGGGTAGCCCAACAGTTAGTTGTTAAGGGAAAAGCTGATCACCCTTATCTAGGGATTCACATGGTGACGTTGAATGAGGAGTTACAAAAAGAACTTAGTCAGGAAAATGAATTGGATTTTGAGGTAACTGAAACATCAGGAGTTTTAGTGGTGCGTGTGGTAAGTAATTCCCCTGCTGCTGAGGCTGGTTTTAAACCTGGGGATGTAATTTTAACCGTTGGGGGTAAATCAGTAGAAACGGCTACAGATGTTCAAGAACAAGTGGAATTGAGTTCTATTGGGGAAATTCTTGAGGTGGAAGTGATTCGTCAAGGAAATTCTAATCCTAAGATTTTGGCGGTGCGTCCAGGGTCTTTTCCTGCTAACAATTAATAGCTAAACTAATCATTGATCAAAGACTAAAGTCTTATTCTGGAAGAACCAAGTCCGCGAAAGCGGACTCAACTAATGTGAAAGCATGGACAACTTTTTTGTATAGCTTTATAAAAGAGTTTAAGTTGACGATTTTTTATAGTTGAGCATCACCGATATTCTAGAATTAGACTTCGGCTTTTTTATAACTATTTTAAAATGAATAATAAATTTTTAGTTACCGAAGGAAACGCTAATTTTATTGTTGGGAATGCTTTCTATCGTCCCCAAAGTAAAGTAACTAGAGATTTAGGGATTTTAGCGGCTGCAATTTATAAACAAGAAACAGGTAAATTAAAGGTTTTAGATGTAATGACAGGGTGCGGTGTCCGTTCTCTTCGATATTACTTAGAAAGTGGGGCTGATGCAATTTGGGCTAATGATAGTAATCCAGAAATTAACACTATTTTAGAGCAGAATATCATTAATAATATACCACAAAATAAAGTTAAAATTACTTATAAAAATGCCAATAAAATATTTTTTAACTGTTATGATAATCAAGACTATTATGATTTAGTTGATGTCGATAGTTTTGGGTCTCCTAATCCCTATTTAAGTACCATGTTATGGGCAACAAAAATAGGCGGACTGTTGTATTTAACCAGTACCGATGGACGAACAGCAACGGGACATTTACCTCAAAAAAGTTTACAGGTTTATGGATCTTATGCCCGTTCTCATCCCGCATCCCAGGAACAAGCTTTGCGTTTAATTATTGGAAAAACTCTACAACAAGCAGTAACAATAGGATTAGGAATTAAGCCAATTTTTTCCTTATTTACGGGACAAACTTATCGAGTAATGATGAGGTTATTAAGTAAACCAAATTTAACTTTAGATAACTATGGATTTATTGGTTACTGTCATCAATGTGGAGAATACAAAACGGTTTCCTATCATCAACTAGGAAAAGTAAAATGTAGTAATTGTGATTCATCTGTGATTATCTCAGGTTCAATGTGGTTAGGGAATCTTCATGAGAGAGAATACTTAAGTAAAATGAAGACATTAGCACAACAAATAGGATGGTTACAACGAGTCGAATTATTATCAATAATGGAAGAAGAAAGTAACTTTCCTCCCTACTTTTATACATTAGGAGAAATAGGAAGACGAGGTAAACTAGATATTCCCAAGCGATCGCAACTGATTAATGGACTACAAAATCAAGGATATCAAGCAGTTTTAACTCATATCAACCCCCAAGCAATTAAAACCAATACAAGTCTGAAAGTATGTATTGAAATTGGGCGATCGCTATTGAATCAAATTAACTAAAAATATTGGTTCTACTTAAGCAGTTTGTGAACAAGAGAGGAGCCAGTAATCTAGCCGAACAAAAAGCGATATTACGTCCAGTGATTAAATTTTTTAAAGAGTATGAAATAGTGATTTTAGGCGACCGAGAATTTCACAGTGTAGAATTAGCAAAATGGCTCAAAGCAAAGAAAGTTTACTTTGTCCTCAGACAAAAAAAGAACACAAATATTTCAAGACAAGGGCAAGATTATCATCGGTTAGATGCCTTAAAAATTTCACAAGGTTTTCAGTTATTTTTGAGACAAATAAAAGTGACAAAGGAAACCCAAGTTACTCAGATATCAATGGGAGTGTATTGGAAAAGCGCACCGCCCGCGCTGAGGTTTCCTCAGCGTATAGGACGGAGCAAGAAGAAAATATCGAGAGATGGGAGAACAAGAACCTTGGTACTTACTAACGAATTTACCCAATTTAGCGGAGGCAGTTAAAGCATATAAAAAGCGAGTAGGGATTGAAGCTATGTTTAAAGATTGTAAGACAGGAGGATATAATTTAGAAGGGTCAAAAGCATCAATTGAAAGATTAACCAGCTTAGTTCTATTAATCGCTATAGCTTATACAAATGCCACTTTAAAAGGAAAATTAATTAGAATTAAAGGTCAGTCAAGCTATATCAATCGTTTCCGAAAAATTAAACAAAAGTTAACTTATAACAGTCATTTTTGGATAGGAATGTATGGAACAAGCTGGATAATTTCTCATGAAGAAGTCAGAGAATGGGTAGAGGAATTAATGAGACTGAATCTGAATAAGCTTCCTTTTTATCTCAGGGGTCAACGTGCTATGTCCATCATACAGCAAGCATTCTAGCTTCTTCGTCACCCCGTGAGTTCAATGACACTCAGCAGAGAACAATAAGCCAAACTCCCTTGACGAGTTTTCGTTCCATAGCTAATATTTCGAGCAATGAGTAAGGTTCTAATTCGAGAACATAATATCCCATGTAAGGCTTGTCTGCTGTTTCTCCTTCTGGCAATGACTGGTTACAAGCAGCGCAGTGGCTAGGATAGTGAGGGATAATTTCTTCAACTATTAAAGGGCTGATTCTGCCAAAACCCTTGGCTCCTGGTTGTTTTCCTGGCTTGCGCTTTTCTTTTTCAATTTCTTCTGATGCTATGGGTGCAAATCCTTTTTTCTTCTTTGAAGATGATTTTTTCTTCTTGCTCTGTTTTTTGGGTTCAGTATCTGATGCCTCTTGGTAAGGACTATCCTGAGATGGGGGTTGAGAACTATTGCTCGAATTAACTTCTAATTTTTCTAATTGATCTACTGCTAAGTCATAAAGATTGTTGGCTACTTTGACTAATTGCTCTTTGTCCAAAGAGTCAAAGTATTCTCGATTCATTTGCACCAAGTCGTCTTTGTTGAGTTTTGCAATGTATGTCAGCATACATGATCTTCTTCGATGCTTTCAAGGGGGGGTGGTGAACAGTTACCCCTTAGAAATGGAGGATTAGTCAGCAGGAATTAGGTTAGGATTAATATACCTATCAAATGGATAGATAAGTGAGTCGTTCTGAATTTTCAGCGACAGAAACTCCAATTAACGTCACATGACTCTCTAAAGGAATAGAAGCAAAATAGCAACAGAGTTCCTCAGTCGTTCCTCCAGGACATAGAGGAGAATCGTTGACAATTATCGGTAAACACTCTCCCCATTCCTGTAATCGCTGTTCCATCTCGACCATATCTAATCCATACATATCAGAGGGATTACGTTGAGCGCGAAGATGCAACGTAACTTGAAAATCATGCCAATGGTTCTCCATCCAGATTGGAGGATTATGATGCTTGCGACGGAAGGTAGCACGGATTTGATAATCGAAGATTAGGGACTGCTTAATCACTTGTAACTCTGAAGGTAGAATCAAGCGGAAAGAAATAGACTCCTCTGAGCCTGATTTTACCTTATCCATTTCTAAGGATGTTTTCAACAACTAAAATAGGTTGGCTCCAGCTTCGGCTACAGCATGGTCTTGCTCTCCCGACCCCCCACTAACTCCAATTCCACCCACAACTTCTCCGTCACTGTAAAGAGGTATTCCTCCAGCAAAAATCATGATTTTGCCATTGTTAGAGGCATGAATCCCAAAAAATTGTCCTCCTGATTGACTCTGTTCGGCTAAATCTTTAGTAGCCAGATTGAATGCCCGCGAAGTATACGCTTTTTTAATGGAGATATCGATACTTCCGATCCAAGCTCCATCCATTCGTATATGGGCTACCAGATTTCCTCCCCCATCCACTACTGCTATATTCATGGGTTGACCAATTTCGAGTGCTTTTTTCTCGGCTGCACTAATTACTCTTCTGGCATCTTCTAATGTAACCATTAATCCCTCCATTTTGAGAAAATATGTACAATGATAATGATTATTGTTCTCATTTTAATTCCCCTAGTCAATAACCAGATCAACAAATGCTAAAAAACCAAATGATGTTTATTCTCTCTAAGTCTCGGTCAATCTCGGTATCAATTGAGCCAAGTTACAAGGACGATTACGAGAATCAAGTTGCTCTTTGATAATACTCCATCCTGTTTGACAAGCACCGCTAGAACCGGGTAAACAAAAGATATAAGTTCCGTTAGCTACGCCAGCCAAACATCGAGACTGAATGGTAGAGGTTTTAATTTCTTGATAAGAAATCATGCGAAATATCTCACCAAACCCTTCAATTTCTTTGTCTAAGAGTGGTTTAACGGCTTCCGGTGTTCCATCTCGTCCTGTAACTCCCGTACCACCAGTGGTTAAAATTACTTGGACAGATTCATCTGCAACCCATCTAGATACTACAGCACGAATTTGATAAATGTTATCGGGAACGATAGTTTTTTCTGCTAAGAAATGACCTATTGTGGTTAAATTATCCACTAATATTTTGCCCGATTTATCGTCAGCTTCTGTTCTTGTATCAGAAACTGTTAGTACGGCAATTTTTAAGGAAATTAAAGATTCATTTTGTTTCATTTTTGTTACTTATAAATTAATTTTTAAGAAAAATATTGTTCTACTTCTAAAACACTTTTCCCAAAACAACTATTGACAATTGTTGTAACGCGATCGCTGTTTAACTTAGGTAGAAAATTGCTTATCGTTAATTCTAAATATCCTGAATCATCATAAACAAAGAATCTAATTTTATTGTTTTCCCACAGCCAAACTTCAGGAATCTTTAGGTATTGATATTTGGTTAAATCATCGATACTCCCTGATGTTAGATTGATTTCTACTGCCAAATCTGGCTTGTCTTTGTCTATCTCAAAACAGTAAGCTACGTCAGGTTCTTTCCCTTCTTTTCCTTCTTCCTTAAGAGTAGTTTGATTGTAAGGAAACAGTGCAATATTGTTTTGACGGCAGTAAGCCCAAATAATTGCCCTAATATAATCACCAATCAATTCATGGTTACGTCCTGGAGACACGATAGTAATGACTCCGTTGCGAAATGAGACTCGTTTGCTGGGCAAATCTAAACTAATATATTCAGCCCAAGTTGTATTAGTAATTATGCTAATGCGATCGCTTTTTTGTGTTCCAATAGTTAACATTTTTACTTAGGGGATATAGTTACTTTGATGCTTTACTAATTGACAGTATCAGACTAAAAAATCTAAATATTAGCCTTATTAGCGATCGCATCATCTAAACTTTCTTTCAACTCTAAGTAGTCGGACATATTTAACGTTGATTGTTAGAGAAGGGAACAGGAAACAGATAAGGGGTTTAGGCTAGGCTAGTTAATCTTTCTTAATACAGTGCTGTTTATTTACGTCCGACTACTTATTATATTTGTACCAAATAATTAGCAAGTTTTAAGTAATTATCTTTCTACCAATAACCCGTTTTCGCAAGTGTCTTGGTCTGCACCAACTTTCTGCAATGCTTCAGGAGCTTCAGGTAAAGCAGATGAGTGATGTTCGATAATTTCCCATTTATTATTGCCGTCTTTCTGATAGACAAAACTATAGCGTGCAGGTACTTCTTTGGTTCGACCGTCTTTACTATAGGTGAAAGTATAATAACCGGTGTTAATAGCAAGATTGTCATCGTGCATTCTCACGCAACCTTTATATGAACTAACGCTCAAGTCGGGAAGCTTAGCAAAATATTGAAAATAATCGCGTATTTCTGCGGGGGTATCCCTTACTTGCTCGGAAACAGTACCCCACAAAACTCCATCTTCCGCATATAAAGCTACTACCTCATCGACTACTTCCTCAGAACCAGAAGTCACTGTATTTAGCCAGATATCAGTCATTTCTGCTACCTCTTTTTCGGCTTTTTCCATTTGAGCAAAACTGGATAGAGGAGTCATAGCAATCAACAAAGCTGTGACAGAAATAAAAGAGATTAATTTCTTTCTGTTCCCAACTAAATCGAAAAATTTAAAGCAACTTGAGATTGCCAAATCTTTTGATAAGGACATACTTTTTTTACCTAAATTTAACCAAAAACAACACCATATTTAGACGAGCAAACTTGGCGAGGTTTCCTCACCAAAAGCAGGCGCAAGTCATCTCGCCATTAACAAGCTCGGTGTAATGAGAGTCTTCTTTTTGAATTTTAAGATAGATTCCCGATGAAGAAAATGAAGAAAATCAAATATTTTCCCTTGGATATCCTCTAAATTTTAGTCCTATTAACTAAAACCTCTGCCAAACTATCTTTTAACTCAGTCAAAGTCATCGTCCCAATATCTCCCTGTTGGCGAGTGCGAATGCTCAAAATTTGAGTTTCAACTTCTTTTTTGCCAACTATGGCTACCACAGGAATTTTTTCTAGTTCGGCCTTACGGATTTGTTTGCCCAAACGTTCCCCTGTACAGTCTATTTCTACCCGATAACCAGCCTCTTTTAGCGTAGCAACAACAGCTTCCCCATATTCCCTTTGTTCATCACTCACTGGGAGCAAACGTAATTGGATAGGTGCTAACCATAAAGGAAAATCCCCTGCATAGTTTTCGATTAAAATTCCGTAAAAACGTTCTAAAGATCCAAAAATTGCCCGATGAATCATAATAGGACGTTGACGAGAACCATCGACGGCGACATATTCCATGTCAAAGCGTTCTGGTAAGTTAAAATCAACCTGGATAGTGGAGCATTGCCAAGTCCGTCCAATCGCATCTTTAATTTTGATATCGATTTTAGGACCATAGAAAGCACCGCCTCCCTTATCTTCAATATATTCCCAACCTTTGGTATTTAACGCTTCTATTAAAGCTTGAGTCGCCAACTCCCAACCTTCATCTGTCCCCACTGACTTATCTGGGCGAGTGGAAAGATTAACTTCATAGTCTTTAAACCCAAAATCAGAAAGAATCTTCTCTGTTAGATTGAGTACACCGAGAATTTCTGCGGCAATTTGTGTGGGTAAACAGAAAATATGAGCATCATCTTGAGTAAAACCCCGTACTCGCATCAAACCATGTAGAACCCCAGAACGTTCATAGCGATATACTGTCCCTAATTCTGCCCAGCGCAAAGGGAATTCTCGATAGGAATGGAGGTCATTTTTATAAGTTAAAACGTGAAAGGGACAGTTCATGGGTTTGATTTGATAAGCCTGTTGCTCAATCTCCATCGAATCGAACATATTTTCCCGATAAAAGTCAAAATGCCCCGATGTTTTCCACAATTCTAAGTTTGCAACGTGGGGAGTATAAAGAAGTTCGTAACCTGCATCTAAATGAGCTTTACGCCAATAATCTTCAATGATATAGCGCATCGTTGCACCGCGAGGATGCCAAAATACCAAACCACCACCAGCATTTTCTTGAATGCTAAACAGTTTTAACTCTTTTCCTAGTTTGCGATGATCTCGGCGTTTAGCTTCTTCCTGTTGTTGGACATAAGCTTCTAATTGTTCGGGGGTTTCCCAAGCAGTCCCATAAATGCGTTGTAATTGGGCTTTGGTTTCATCTCCTCGCCAGTATGCCCCAGCTACGCTTTCTAAAGCGAAAGCATCTGGGTTAATCTCTCCTGTATAGTTAATATGAGGTCCTGCACAGAGATCCCACCAAGATACCGTAGCAGGAATTTTGACAGGCTTAATCAAAGAAGGCTCTGGTAAAGCAGCTTTGAGCTTTTCTCCTACATTGGGCAATCTACCACCGTCGGGACTGCCGATATAGTAACGAGTAATGATTTCTCCTTCAGGAATGCTATCTAATATTTCTAGTTTATAAGGTTCCCCTAACTGTTCGATTTCGGCTTTAATTTCTTCTCTAGTAATCTCTTCACGAATAATCGGCAAATTAGCTTTAATAATAAAGCGCATTTGCTTGGTAATTTTTTTCAAATCTTCCGGGGCAAACGGTTGTGGGCGATCAAAATCATAATAAAAACCCGTATCTGTAGTCGGACCAATGGTAACTTTTGTCTCTGGAAATAAGATTTGTACTGCCATCGCCATGACATGGGCGCAAGTGTGACGAATGCGCTCTAGCTGTTCTTGATTGGCAATTTGTAAGAGAGACTGAGTTAACTGACTAACCATTGGTGTATTATTGTAATGATAATCGTTATCATAATAACGTAAATTATGTAAGAGAAGAAAAATTTGACCCTCAAGCAGTTTATGGTGATGCACCAAACCCTACACAATGATAAATTTGGCGACTCGCCAAAATTTAAGGCAATTGATTACGAATTTGTAGCATTGTCTTAATTCCGCAGACTTTGCAGAACGAGACAAATTGATAATCATTATCGAAATATTCGGAAAACAATTCACTCAAGAATATGACTCGTCTAAACTTTACTCTGTCCGATGCTTTGCCATCCTTACCTAAAAGTGGAATGCCAGTAACAATTATTACTGGTTTCTTAGGTAGTGGCAAAACCACTTTACTTAATCAAATTCTACAGAACAAAGATAATCTCAAAATAGCAGTATTAGTCAATGAATTTGGCGATATTAATATTGACGAGCAGTTACTGATTTCAGTAGAAACAGATATGGTAGAATTGGATAATGGTTGTATCTGCTGTACCATTAATGACAGTTTGGTAGATGGAGTTTATCGGGTTTTAGAACGGGAAGAGAAAGTAGATTATTTAGTAATTGAAACTACAGGATTAGCCGATCCATTACCGATTATTTTGACTTTTCTCTCTACAGAATTAAAGTTTTTAACCCGCGTCGATGCGGTAGTTACTGTTGTGGATGCAGCAGCTTTTGATGCCAAGCATTTTGATAGTCAGGCTGCTTTAAGTCAAATTAGATATGGCGATATGGTTATTTTAAATAAGATTGATTTAGCAAATGAAAATAAAGTTAGGGAATTAAAAGCATTTATTGAAGATATTAAACCAGGATTTAGGATTTTACCCAGCGAATATGGGAAAGTACCTTTGCCTTTAATGTTGGACATTGGTTTAACTCAAGTAGATGATTATCAAGCTGAAATTTCCGAGTTCCGACGAGATAAATCTGCTTTTAATAATCATTTAAGTAGTGATAGTTTTAATTTCGTTTCCTTCAAGAGCGATCTCCCGTTTAAAATTGAGCAATTTGAACATTTTTTAACCCAACAGTTACCAAATAATGTATTTCGTGCCAAGGGAATATTATGGTTTCAAGAAAGTCCCGCGCGACATATTTTTCAACTTAGCGGGCCTCGCTACGAGCTAAAAGATGATGATTGGACAACTCATCCAAAAAACGAACTTGTCTTTATCGGGCGTAATTTAGATAAGTCATTAATTCAACAACAGCTTGATGAATGCCTAGTCAAGCCAGATATTCACCATCGGTTTAGTTCATCCAATTTATTTTCTTGACAGACTCCTCGGGGAAAAACTAGGGAGGCTGTCATACGGCAATCTAAGCAATTTTGCAGTTTTTAGTGTTTGAGCCAGTTTTTACTTGTCTTTGTCTCAAATCTCTCGAAGCTATATTTGATCAACATTATAGAGTTTTCAGGGCATTTCTCTAATCGATGTTTTTTGCAGAGATTAGTCAAAGACTGCAAAAATCTAGTTCCTTGGCGCACCGCTTCGCGGATCTCTTCGAGATCGCCAAATATCAATTTTGAAATCCTTTTAAAACCTGATGCTACAAAAACAAAGGCTACCTTCTCAGCTTATTTCTATTAAATATTCTAGCCCGTGAAGACGGGCTGTGTTTATCTAGTTTCACTCATTAGGGTGTGGCTTTCATGATATACATAGAATTTACCGATTAAAACCTGAAGTTATCAAAACAAACGTGAGTTCGGTGTTAGGAGTGCGACTACGTCGTGCTACGCAGCGGTGTTAGGAAGCGCGGATTTTTTCAAGGAAAGAATAAGGGTTTGAGACTACTGATTTTCGTAATTTGTCTATCAATTACCTTATCTCGAACTCAGGTCAAAACAAAGGCTGCCTTCGCAGCCTCATCATATCAATAATTTAGCCCGTGAAGACGGGCTTTGTTTATTTAGTTTCACTCTTTAGTGTAGGCAAATTAACCCAATAACTCATTTGCTCGCTTACTTAAAGCTTCAGCAGTTAAGCCATTAAATGACATAATTTGTCCGGCACTAGAAGCGGTTTCTCCACGTTTCCAAGCAAAGGTATCTCGCTTACAATTACTGCGTAACATTACAGGTTCTAACATAGCAGAAGTTCCCCCAGTTACCCCAATTAAAGCATCACCATTAAACAGATTTTCAAACCCTTGATCATCTAAGAAATGACTATCTTTTTCAGTGCAAGTTTCCCAAGCAACATCATTCGGACGATACAAACGACGGGGACTAATTACTGACACAATTCGTACCCCAATTCCTTCATCTTCTAAATGTTGTGCTGCATCAAAAACTGGAATTAAAGTCATATCTCCAACAACAGCAAAAACCACTTTTTTCTTGCCTTCACTGTCATGTAAAATTATACCCCCATCTTGCAAGGCTTGACGGTTTTGTTCTAAGGTAGTACGAACAGGTAATGGAGACTTAGAAGCAGTAATTGTTATTCCTTTATTCTTCGTTCCTAAAGCCCATTCATAACAAACTTGAATGCTATTTGCATCACAAGGAAACAAAGGAAAAATATTACCATTTCTCATCATTCCAGCAAAATAATTTTCAATTTCAGGTCGTTGATGAGTCCAACCATTGCGCCCTTGTTCTAACGCCCCTGCTGTAAATAAAGTAATAGTAGAAGGAGTAGGACGGCGTAATTCTGCCATTGCTTGGGTAACGGTTTGCCAAATAGGTAAACCATTAATCGCAAAGGACTCATAGGAACACCATAAAGTTCGTGCGCCAAATAAAGCTAACCCCGCAGCTAACCCGGCACAAGCATCTTCACTTAAGGGTTCATAAACCTGTCCTCCTGGCCCTTGAAAATATAAATCATCAACAGTAGGATGAACAATTTTTAGACCAATATTGATGTTATTAATACCCGATGCAGCATTACCATCCGCATTAGCAACAACAAAATTAGGGTCATTTTTTCCCACATGAACTACTAACTCACCCATAGCAGTTGTGGCAACTTTTTTCTCCCCGTGTATTTCAAATTCAGTTAAGGGTAATTTTCCTAATTGTGGGACAGGTAATTCTTTTTCTGTTACCACATGATGGGATGCAGGACCTCCGGCAGAACGTTCAAAGTTAGTACGCACTAATTCCCACGCTTCAGCAGACAAAGCCCGTTCTTTTAAAGCACTCACAATGTAATCTTTTTCTAAGGTATCCCCAGGATATAAATTATGGGCTTTTGCACCTCGTTTGTGAACCCCTGCCCCTTTGAGTTGTTTAACAATTAAAACGGTTAATTTACCACCTAATGCAGACTTAGCTGCTTTATGTGTTGCCTCTAAAATGGCTTGGGTAAATGCTATCCGTTTGTCAAAAGAAAATTGGGTACTGTCTACATATTCTCCAGACTGGTTAGTATCATCAAAGTCTTTTGCATTGACTAAAATAACTTCTTGAAAGCCATTTCCTTGCCAATAATTAATCATTTCTTCATTGGACTTGGTAGACACCATGCTGTGGTGTTCCTGGGAATAACCATTCCAGACGAGGATAGGTAAGAAATTGGTGGTTTCAGGATAAGCCGTATTGAAGTGAGCAAAACTACTCATAATATAGGGTTCCCCTAACCCTCCATCTCCAATGGTGACCGGAAATAACACCCCTGGATGTAATTTAGCCCCCGCCATCGCAAAATGCTGTCCTTGTCCTAAAGGTCCTGCGGGGTTCAATAACCCTGGAATTTGTCCTGAAAGGTGTCCTAGAAGTCCGTGCATTTCGCGGAAACGTTCCCCCATTTGTTGGACTGTGGTGATGCCCATATCTTCGAGGGAGCGATCAATAAACATATTACTATAAAATCCTGGGGCATGATGTCCCACTTCAGTAATAATGTTTTTGTGGCCTAACATCACTAAAGCGGCAATGGTATCAGCAATACTAGCGAACCCTCCAGGGTGTCCCGATGATTTGGTGGCGGTGGTTTGTAGGGTTAGGTAACGTAACGCATCAGCAGCCAGAAGGGTTTGATAAACAGCGTTAGGGTCATTGGAGGAAGTGATAGCTGTGTTTCCAGGTTTAATCGCTGCTTCTGTGGCGTATTGATCAAAGTTCGGTAAATTACTTCCAAAATGTTGAATTCCTTGACAAAAAGCTGGAATTGCGTTAGCAACTGTCATAGTTTTAAATATCCTGTTTAGATAACTGCAAGTCTTAAAACAATCTTACAGGTCTAAGGGGATCAACTTTAGGTTTGATAGGGATTTTGGGTGATGGTAATTATTCTATGGATAGAATAGAAATAATAGGTTCTTGTTAAGAAAAAAGGTTCTACCGAACTTGCCATGTACAAATAAATTCATACAGGCTAAAGCCTTATTCTATAAGCACAAAGGCTGTCTACACAGCCTGTTTGTCAGTCGCGTAAAGCTAAGCGATCGCGGTTTAGTGATCAACGCCTTAAGGCATCAAAGGTTGAGACAGTTCTATGCCACCGCCTACGATTACCCCTTTGATATTGTGATCAACGCCTTACGGCATCAAAGGTTGAGACAGGTTTTGAGGAAAACACGATAAAATTTGAGAGATATTGTGATCAACGCCTTACGGCATCAAAGGTTGAGACAGAATTTCAAGAGAGCGATCAGGCCGAAAATTATAATCGTGATCAACGCCTTACGGCATCAAAGGTTGAGACAGACAAAACACCCACGCAACCATTAACTAATCATTGGTGATCAACGCCTTACGGCATCAAAGGTTGAGACAGTTAATAATTGTATCTGGATATTGGTCTAAATGATCGGTGATCAACGCCTTACGGCATCAAAGGTTGAGACAGGAACTATTGGGAGGGGCGCGATTGGCTCACAGTAGTGATCAACGCCTTACGGCATCAAAGGTTGAGACAGAATAACTTTTAATCCTATTGATAACCTTGCCCATCGTGTGATCAACGCCTTACGGCATCAAAGGTTGAGACAGATATAAAGTACCTGTAGTTTGTCCACGGTGACGACGCTGTGATCAACGCCTTACGGCATCAAAGGTTGAGACAGAACTTCCCCCAGAGGGGAATCATTGTTACGATTGTGTGATCAACGCCTTACGGCATCAAAGGTTGAGACAGGAGACAGAATTGCCACGGGGATACGCGATCGCTGTCAAGTGATCAACGCCTTACGGCATCAAAGGTTGAGACAGAGCCGAGATCCCCATAGGTAGGATAGCCACAGTGGTGTGATCAACGCCTTACGGCATCAAAGGTTGAGACAGGTTTGAAGACAATTTGTACAGGTAGAAGCAGGAAAAGGTGATCAACGCCTTACGGCATCAAAGGTTGAGACAGATAACAATCTATTAGACGGGCTAGAAAGAAGCCCGTGATCAACGCCTTACGGCATCAAAGGTTGAGACAGCTAATTCCGCCCATGGCCTGCCGCTGACGACAGTGCGTGATCAACGCCTTACGGCATCAAAGGTTGAGACAGAGCGCGAAAAGACTTTTTCTCCCCTGTTTTTTGTTTGTGATCAACGCCTTACGGCATCAAAGGTTGAGACAGTGGGAGCAATACCAAGAGCAGTTAAAAACTAAAAGAAGTGATCAACGCCTTACGGCATCAAAGGTTGAGACAGATAGTAAAGGAGATGTAAAATTGATTAGTATAGTAAGTGATCAACGCCTTACGGCATCAAAGGTTGAGACAGAAAAACCAGTTAATTTAATAATGAAATCTATAATTTGTGATCAACGCCTTACGGCATCAAAGGTTGAGACAGGGTAAATTCACTTCCTCCTCACTGTTCTTCTTGAGTGATCAACGCCTTACGGCATCAAAGGTTGAGACAGGCAGGCACTGACTGAGCAAGGTGATAATGAGTATGACCGTGATCAACGCCTTACGGCATCAAAGGTTGAGACAGGAGAAGATATCTTGTCAATTTCGGGCTGGTGGTGAAGTGATCAACGCCTTACGGCATCAAAGGTTGAGACAGGCGTTCGGATCAGGAATGGGCGAAGCTTGTTGATCGTGTGATCAACGCCTTACGGCATCAAAGGTTGAGACAGAACAGGAAAAGACAACCCACAATCAAGACGATACTAGTGATCAACGCCTTACGGCATCAAAGGTTGAGACAGAGCGACGGCTGAAAAGCTTAGCTCCTGTATTCTCTCAGTTAATTTTACAAGCACCTCTGGACAAATAGCTAGAGCTTCAAGAAAATCTGAGAAAATTAGATTTCTGCATGACCTAAAAGTCAGACACAGCAAGGATTTTAGAATTTTGCAAGCACCTATAACTAATTGACCGCTCCTGTAACCCTGATTGAATCAAGCTTACAATCATTTGAGGGGTCTTTGTTGAAGAAACAATCAGAGGTACTTGCATTTTTAGATCACCCTCCATCCCTTTTCATCCAATAACCAAGTATTAGGACGATTGTACTTCGGCAAATCTCTAACACATTGTTGGGAAAGACGAATTAGGATCAGGTCGTCATCAGTGGTGAGAATTTTCTCCAATTCCCAACGCAATTTTTCCCGCATTCGTTGACTAAGCCAACAGCGAAAAATGTAGTAAGACAACAAATTCCACGACTAGGACGAGTATTATTTTCGAGAGGATAGTACCATTTGGCAAAGGGAATCTCTTTGTTAGAGATTACTTTAATCTCATCAAACAAAAAGTTATTATCTCCTGCAAAAGGGAGTCCATAACGAGATTCATCTAATTCTCCATTCAGTCCTTTAATAATGCGATCTTTAAAATTTTTAGACCTTAGACAGGGTAAGGGGGGTGAAGCGAACCTCTCTTTTATTGAGACAAATCAGTTTAATGGAAACGATCAATAGGGATTTAGGAAAGTATATTTTCCTTGATTGTGATTGTTTAGTTACTTTTTCAGTAAATGTTCTCCGACAAAATTAGTGTATACTTCCCCTGCCAAAAAAGCGGGCGTTTCCAAAATTCGCTGGTGAAAATTAATAGTAGTAGGAACTCCGGTAATTGCACATTCTCTTAAAGCTCTTTTCATCCGTTTAATGGCCATTTCCCGATCAGGAGCCCAGACAATCAATTTACCAATCAAAGAGTCGTAATAAGGGGGAATTTCATAATCAGTATATACATGAGAATCCATCCGTACCCCTGGACCACCTGGGGGAAGATAGGCTTTAATTTTTCCAGGATGAGGACGAAAATTATGGTCAGGATCTTCTGCATTAATGCGACACTCGATCGCGTGACCTTGGAGTTGTAGTTGATTTTGAGATAAGCTTAATTTTTCCCCTTGAGCAATCCGAATTTGTTCTGAGATTAAATCCAACCCAAAGATCATCTCTGTCACGGGATGTTCCACTTGAATACGGGTATTCATCTCCATAAAATAGAAATTCCCCTGGTTATCCACCAAAAATTCTACGGTTCCCGCCCCCACATAATTAATACATTTAGCAGCTTTAACTGCCGCTTTACCCATTTTGGCGCGTAATTGGGGGGTTAAAAAAGGACTAGGGGCTTCTTCAAGCAGTTTTTGATGACGACGTTGAATCGAACAATCCCTTTCTCCTAAGTGAACCACATTGCCATAACTATCGGCTAGGATTTGAAATTCGATGTGACGAGGTTGTTCAATAAACTTTTCGATATAGACTCCCCCATTGCCAAACGCCGCCTCAGCTTCCCCCTGAGCTCCTTGAAAAGCGCGAGAAAATTCCTTGTCTTCCCGAACCAAACGCATTCCCCGTCCGCCACCCCCAGCCGTGGCTTTAATAATCACAGGATAACCAATATCACGGGCAACAGCCAGAGCTTCTTGTTCGGTATCAATTACTCCCCAACTTCCCGGAACCGTGGGAACTCCCGCCTTCTGCATCGTTTTTTTAGCGGTCGATTTATCCCCCATTGAGCGAATCGCTTCAGGACTCGGTCCGATAAACGTAATTTTATGATCCGCACAAATTTCAGCAAACTTAGCATTTTCAGCTAAAAACCCATATCCTGGATGAATAGCAGTAGCATTGCGCGTCAGAGCGGCTGCAATAATATTGGGAATATTGAGATAACTTTTATTACTCGATGGCGGACCAATGCAAACACTTTCATCCGCAAGCTGGACATGGAGTGCCTGACGGTCTATGGTTGAGTGAACAGCAACCGTGGCGATTCCCAGTTCCTCACAACTGTGTAAAATTCGTAAGGCGATTTCTCCGCGATTGGCAATCAGGATTTTGGAAAGTTGCATCGTTTGATCCGTGCATGAACATGAAACAGTCATACTTAGTAGAATATCTGGTTTTGTCCGTTAATATTCACTCAACTATACAATTGGTTTATAACTCCGAGTGGAATGTCTTACCAGTAAAATAACTGTTAACCCCCTATTTCTCTACATAAAGACAAACTTAAAACCCTAAAATAAAAAGATTTTTAATGGGGTTTACTAAAGAAATAATTGATCAGGAGCAATAATAGACAAGAAGTGATTTATGTTAAGGGAAATAAAGATTAACAAGTGTCACAGACGAAATATTGATAATTGACCGGCTGTTATTTTGTCTTCTATCCATCTTGTCTGATTAGTGATTTTCATTGGATTAACGATGTTTAACCATACACCTAACCAATCCATAACCGCCAAACATATACCCGTTATTTTCTTTGATGGGAACTCGCCAGAAAAATCTCAACCAGGAGCAGCCGCGGCCATTGTGTCAATGCCCCACGGCAAACGCTACACTGTGAGCCGATTAGTCTCTTTTTCGAGCAAGGGTGAAGCAGAATATATGGGACTAATTATTGGACTTAAAAAAGCACAGGGGTTGAAAATTCCCGTTTTAGAAGTCAAAGGCAATAGCGAACTGGTATTTAACCAAGTCAATGGGTTAACCGCCGTCACAGACGAAAGATTAGAAAGACTCCATCGCAAAGTCATCCAATTAATCCAAAGCTTTGACCATGTTTCCCTCGAATGGATAACGCCAGAAAAAAATTGTTTGGCTCAATTTGCCGTTCAAAGATGTGTTAGAGAAGCCTTGAATAATCAAAAAGAGGCAACTTCGGTAGGGAAGGCGATCGCTCAGTTGATTAAAAAAGGAGATCACTGCCAAGATGAGGATTATCGGCAACTCAAAGCCCCTAATGACCAATGGATAGACCTATCTTTGGCTAAACTTAGAGACCTGATTCCCCTTGAAATCCAAGATGCGATCGCCCTACAGTGGAAAGGCGGAGAAGAAGATTTAGCTCAGATGTATCGCTGGTACTTAAGAGGACTTCCCCCAAATATGGCAAGTCGCAAAGTTAACCTAGACCAAGTTTCCCAAGACCCGTCAGCCATAGAAAAACTGCCCTGGGAGGAAGCATTAATCGAACCGCCTAATCCCCTACCCTCCCATGGAGCATCCGAAGATCTGTTAATTTCCCTATTATCTGAACTTGATCACATCGACTCTGAACCCCTTAAGCCATCGTTATCTGAAAATATTAATTTACAAATTGCCCCTTCTATAGAAATTCCTCTATCTCAACCCGAAACTAATTCCTCCCACCCTCAAGAACCTTTGGAGGTTTTACTGTACGATATTGAGCCTTCAATAGACAACAAAACACACTTATTTAATTCAGTGGCAGTCGAGAGCGAAGACAAAACCGTTGTCGAACCCCATCTCATGACATTATCGGCTGATTGTGCAACCGAAAATCAAAAGGATACGTTACCATCAAAATCGGAAATAACTGAGATTATTGAAATGATTAATCATTTAGGGACTTCCGACAAAATGACCTTGGCTCAAGAATTAGTCAAGAATCGAGATCTCGTAAACTTGATTCTCAAAGCGATCGCCGATAAAGTGTCAGATTAAAAGTCATGAATATAGACCAACAACTCGAAATTCTTGTCAATGAAGCTCCTAAATATGGTGTTCCAGCCGAGATTATGGAAAACGCTGTTAGTCCAGTGCTGAAATTTTTTGCCAGTCAACACCAACAAACAGACTACTTTGTTTTACGGACAAGCGATCGCCATTGGCTGATTACTACCCTCAGTAACCGTCAACAGCCCCAAATAACGAAGCGAGTCATCTATGGTTTTGCCACCCATCACGATGCAAGCACTTTTCAAAACAGTGTTAAGGCGAATATTGATATTATTTCTTTACCGATTACTCACCTCCTCTTCCAACTATTTGCTGTCACTCAAGTTGATAGCATTATTCTAATGGATACCCCCAATAATAAAACACAAGGAATTGAAATTAAGCGAGCCAACTTAGAGAAAATGCTCAAACAACAACTTCAACAAGTGAAACTCGATCTTGACCCAAAATCTGAAAAAATCCCCCATAATTTAGCCTGAACTGTGCATTATTCTTTGATTAATCAATGGACAACCCTTCACACCCCTTAAGTTATTACAATGCCTATACCTGCCCCGTTTGTCGTCATGGCAAAATTTCTGCTCTGGCGTTAATGGAAGCCTTTGCCTGTAATTTCTGTCGTCATATTTTTACCGCCAATTTGGAACAACAAGTGATTACCATGGCCGATGGTCAATTTCCCTTAACCTGGTATTGGACAGGACACAATTGGCAAGGAATGGCCACAAAAAATTCCCTCGGATGGGGATATGGCCTTGGGGCGATCGCTTTTGTTGTTCTCCCAACTGCCATAATGGGTTTAGGAGCCTACTTATTCCCTCCTCTGCCTGGAAGCTCTCTGTCTTGGTTCCCCTTAGCTTGGACTGGACTGACTTTTATCTCTCATCTTGCCTGTGTATTATGGCTACTTCTTGAATATTATCAATTGCCTGTGTTTCTCTATCTAGAAGCCCTCAGACAACGCAGTCAGTAACACCAAGGCAACAGGCACAAGGTAGAAGGTAGAAGTCAAGATGTCTCCCTCTCTCCCTCTCCCTTGGGCGACAGCGACAGTCGAAGCCCCCCTCTCCCTCTCTCCCCCGCCCAAAATGCCTCTGCCCCGTCTACTGTTTCTTATTATTGGTTTGAGTATAATCCTGGGATTGATTATCTGGTTAATCAATTCGATCTATCGGCTTTATATTCAAGTCTCCTTTACTGCACCTGTATTAGGAAATCTGTTAATTCTTCTGATTATTGGTCTTTTGGGGGTATTAATCTACGCTTTTATCTATTATTTTAACCTAGGTGTCTCTGGTAAATTTCGTCAACCCCGTCGTCAAAGTCGCCCTCGCCCTAAACTCCCTGAACAAAAAACAGAAGCAGCACAGGAAACCCTCAAAGCAGTGCGTCGCCAAGTACAGCAGATCCAAGATAAAGTTACCCAAAAAGCTCTATTGAGTCGTTCTCGTCAAATTGAAGCTAGTTTAACGAAAGGGGATTTACAAGTAGTGGTTTTCGGGACAGGATCGGCAGGGAAAACCTCCCTAGTTAATGCCTTAATGGGAGAAATCGTGGGTAATGTAGAAGCAACCTTGGGAACCACCAAAATGGGGGAAACCTATCGTCTGAAGTTACCAGGAGTTGCACGGGACATACTCATTACAGATACCCCAGGAATTCTAGAAGTGGGAGTAGAGGGAACTGAGCGTGAAAAATTGGCGCGAAAATTAGCCACAGAGGCAGATTTATTATTATTTGTGGTAGATAATGATTTACGTCAGTCTGAATATGAACCTCTGCAAACGTTAGCGAATATCGGGAAGCGATCGCTGCTGATTTTGAATAAAATTGACCTTTATCCTCAAGAGGAACAAACCCTGTTGATCAAGCAGTTACAGCAACGAGTTAAGGGATTGATCTCTCCGTCAGATATTATTGCGATCGCCGCTAAGCCTCAACCCTTTTCCTTAGAAACCAAAGAAATTATTACACCAGAACCAGACATTATTCCCCTAATTAAGCGTCTTGCGGTGGTTTTACGGGCAGAAGGAGAAGATTTAATTGCTGATAATATTTTATTGCAATCTCAACGCCTGGGAGAAGAAGCCAGAACAATGATTGATCGTCAAAGACGACAACAGGCGGATAAAATTATTGATCGTTATCAATGGATTGGGGCGGGGGTGATTGCTGTTACCCCTTTACCAGTAGTAGATATGTTAGCAACGGCGGCGGTGAATGCCCAAATGGTGATTGAAATTGGTCAAGTTTATGGTTGTGAATTAAACAGCGATCGCGGTAAGGAATTAGCTCTATCTTTAGGGAAAACCTTAGTCAGTTTAGGGGTGGTTAAAGGAGCTTTAGATTTATTAAGTAAAGCCTTACAATTTAATGTCGCTACTTATTTAGTAGGAAAAGCCATTCAAGGGGTGACGGCGGCTTATTTAACCCGTATTGCTGGAAAAAGTTTTGTTGAATATTTTCGCCATGATCAAGACTGGGGGGATGGGGGAATTACCGAAGTTGTACAGCGTCAATTTCAACTGAGTCGTAAAGATGAATTTATTAAGGGATTTGTTAAAGATGCCATTGCGAAGGTTGTAGAACCCTTAACAGATAGTTGGGAAGAAGAAGAAGAATTTTCTCACGAACCTATCAGACAAAAAGCGACCCTAGAGGAGGATGACTGGTGATTTATGGTAGTCAAGATTGATTTAGCAACTGATAGTGATCTTTTGGCCGTTAATCAATTAATTAAAAAAATCTTTTTAGAAGAAACGTTAACCCAAGTAACCCCCCAAGGACATGAAAATTTTCTTCATTTTATTTCCTATATTTCCCTCAAAACTAGATTGATAAGAGGGTCTAAAATATGGGTGTACAAAGTTCAGTCTGAATTAATTGGCGTTCTTGAAATTAATAATACAAATCATATTTTTCTCTATTTTGTTCAAAAAAAATACCGAGGACAAAAGATCGGAAAAGCCTTATTCAATTATGCCAAAAGTCAGATCTGTGGGAATATTACTGCTAATGCGACGGACTATGCTCTACCTATTTATCTTAAATTAGGTTTTGTCCAGACAGGATCTCCTATCAACCGAGGAGGGATTATCGTTTCCCCTGTCTTGTTCAATAATTCCCACTTGTGACAGCAACAAAACGGGAAATAAAGATGTTCGGAAAATATGAATATAAGTAAAATAGGTTTATCATAGTACCTATGTTCGTTTAAACAGGGGTGCAATCTTCACCTCTAACGGATGACTCTTTTCGTTATCGCTAACACTATGGAATCTTTAACGCCTGCCCAACAAGAACTCTTTGACTGGCTCGTTGAGTATATTGATCAAACCCAACACGCCCCTTCAATTCGTCAGATGATGCACGCGATGAACCTGCGATCGCCAGCCCCTGTTCAAAGTCGTTTAGAAAGACTACGCAACAAGGGTTATATCGATTGGATAGAAGGAAAAGCCCGCACCATTCGGATTTTGCGTCCTAAACCCAAGGGAATTCCCATTTTAGGGGCGATCGCTGCTGGTGCATTAGTGGAACCTTTTGCTGACGAGCAAACGAAATTAGACTTATCCGCAATCACTCAACCAAAAAATTATTATGGATTGCGGGTGACCGGAGATAGCATGATTGAAGATTTAATCACCGAAGGCGATTTAGTAATTATGCGCTCTTTGTCTGGAGATGAACATCCCAAAGACGGCGAAATTGTTGCCGCTATTGTTCAAGGACATGGAACAACGTTAAAACGATTCTATCAAAAGGGTGACAAGGTAATCCTGAAACCCTCCAATTCTCGGTATGAGCCGATCGAACTCAACACAACAGATGTAGAAATTCAGGGGGTTTTAGTAGGAGTTTGGCGCGCCTATCGTTGAGATTCTTCCGATTAATCAAAAATCGGTGACTTTTTAATCGTTTTTCTTTTACGTGCCACTAATATTTGTGGCAACCAGCCCCACCTCATTTTATGAAAGTTTTTGTGCTTGAATGTAAAGAAGTGTAAAAAACGCTAAGATTAAGATTAATATAAAATACGTTTTTAAACAAATGTCACATTCTCCAACAAACGAATCAGAGTTACTAACAACAGTTCTTGAGCCTTTATTAGAGGACTTTCAATACTGGTTTTCTCGCGCACAAACTTTATTGGAATCAGAAAGAATTACCTTGCTATCCCTCGAAGAACAAGAGGATCTTCTTGCCAGAGTCAACAAGAGCAAGAAAGAAGTGAGTACAGCTCAATTTTTGTTCAAAGCAACCGATAAAAAAGCGGGAATTGATACAGCTATCTTAGTTCCCTGGCATAAATTAGTGGCGGAATGTTGGCAAGTTTCAAGACAGTGGCGATCGCACAAAGCTAACAAATCGTAATTTTCCTGACTCCTCCTCAAGACTTAGAAATTGCTCCAACAACTATTACCATTCACAATTCTTGGTAAGCTAGTTAAGTAAATCTTAAAACTTAATTCATTTTTCTGACCCTACCTTGTTCGATTAACCCCAAATGACTGCTGCTTTTCGGAGGATTTTAAATGTTACATCTGCTTTACATTTTAGCGTTTACTGTGATAGCGTTTCTGGCTGTCAGTAATTTAATTAGGAGTTTAATTACCGTCAGTATGGATTCTCAACGTCGCTATACACCGAAGGGGAAACCCTCAGCAACCCAACAAATTAACGGGAAAAATGCTCAAAAATCAGTTCACCCTGAGTTATTAGATGATAGAGGAAATCCCATCAATGAACCGTTATTAGTAATGCGTTCGGTGACTGTTGAAGATGCAAGACAACAGCTTGATGCGTTGTACAATTCATCACCCAGTCAGTCTCAAGAAAAAGGAGAAGAAAGCTAGAAAAACCTGATCAAGATTCTGGGGGAATTAACCAGGAAAAAAAGGTAATTGTACTCAGTCAGTAACCACTCTTTATAAATGAAGTTGAATATTAATAGATCTTTAGACCCTAGCCTAAACCGTCGTGCAAGTCAATAAGTAAAAATCTCTTTAAATTTAACTTTGAACTTGATTAACTGTTTCTTCTCTACACTAAGAACTCCTAGATATAATCAGTGGTTACTGATTTTTTGATAAAGTTATAGGTTAACAGTGAAACCATCACAATATATCTATCTCCACGGCTTCGCATCTAGCCCCAATTCTATTAAAGCCCAATATCTCAACGATCACTTCAAGGAACACCAAATCTTCTTAACTATTCCCGATCTTAATCAAGGGAATTTTTCTAACCTAACCCTAACGCGACAACTAAAACAAGTCTCTGGGGAATTTATTAACGCTCAAACTCCTGTTACTCTTATTGGTTCAAGTTTGGGAGGACTCACCGCAGCCTGGTTAGGAGAAAAATATCCTCAAGTACAACGATTAATTTTACTTGCCCCTGCTTTTGGGTTTCTTGACCGTTGGTTAGACAAGTTAGGGGAAGCCAATGTTAAACAATGGCGTGAGACAGGAGAACTATTAATTTATCACTACAAAGAAAAGCGATCGCTTCCTTTAAACTATCAATTTGTCACCGATGTTAGTCAATATCAAGATCAACAATTGCAACGTCCTCTTCCTACTCTGATTTTGCATGGCAAACACGACGAAATTGTCCCTATCAGTTACAGTTACGATTTTACAGAACAGCGTCCTTGGATACAATTAAAAACCCTTAATAGTGATCATGGACTCACCGATGTCATGGAAGACATTTGGGTGACAATTAAAGAATTTTGTGAGTTAACTTCTGATAGCTAATCGTTGATCTAGCAATTCCCCTACTTGTGAGGCTAAGAAACACTATAGTTAAATAGGGTAATTAGAAATTAAACGTCAAATTCTTGATTGATAACCTTACTTGATTTTCTATTATCTCCTGATATATATAACTATTTTTTATAGTAAATAGCAAAAAAGTTTTAATTACTAATACAACTCCTAAAACCCAAAAAAAGATCAACGTCGTTTTTTTGAGGTAAAAATTTGAGAAAAATGACAACGAGGTTGCGGCGTTTGAGGCCTGTATGATATGCTTATTTTGAATAATCCCAGGCTTGTTCTGTCTAAAACTAAATTTAAGGTCTAAAAGTAATAACTGTGTACTAATTAATTTTCATTTCTAACAGCACAAGAAAAAACAATTTTCTGTCAAGGTAGTAAAACCCTTATAATTTCTAAAGTTTTCTAATAGCCAACAGCATAGCAATTAAACATGGGAATTGAACCAACAGAGTATTATCAGCGTCGAGAACGCTTCATTGAAAAAATTGGCAGAGGAACCGCCATTTTTCGCAGTGCGCCAACGGCAGTTATGCACAATGATGTAGAGTATATCTTTCGCCAAGATAGCGATTTCTTTTATCTTACAGGGTTTAACGAACCTGAAGCGGTTGTAGTCTTAGCCCCTCATCATGAAGAACACCGTTTTATCTTGTTTGTGCAACCGAAAGATCCTGAAAAAGAAACTTGGACTGGCTATCGTTGTGGTGTAGAAAAGGCTAAAGAATTTTATGGTGCCGATGAAGCTTACCCCATTAATGAATTAGATGAAAAGCTACCTGAGTACCTCGAAAAAGCTGATCGTATCTATTATCATCTTGGACGGGATAAGTATTTTAATGATGTAATTTTATCCCATTGGCAACGGTTAATGATGACCTATCCTAAACGGGGAACTGGCCCGATTGCCATTGAAGATACTAACCCGATTCTTCATCCCATGCGTCAGGTAAAAAGTCCTACCGAATTAGCCATGTTACGCAAGGCAATGGAAATTTCTGTGGCTGCTCACAACCGTGCGAGGGAATTTGTTAAAGTGGGACATTATGAGTACCAAATCCAAGCCGAAATTGAACACACCTTTCGCCTACATGGTGGGATGGGTCCTGCCTATCCTTCAATTGTTGCATCGGGTTCTAATGCTTGTATTCTCCACTATATAGAAAATCATCGTCAGATTCAAGAAAATGATTTACTCTTAATCGATGCCGGCTGTTCCTATGGATATTATAACGGGGATATTACCCGAACTTTTCCTGTTAGTGGTCAGTTTACGGGAGAACAAAAAGCCATTTATGAGTTAGTGTTAGAAGCACAATTAAAAGCTATTGAATCCGTGAAACCTGGAAATCCTTATAATGAGTTTCATGATATGGCAGTGTGTGTTTTAGTCCAAGGATTGATTGATTTAGGCTTACTCAAAGGAGATTTAGAAGAACTTATCAAAGAAGAAAAATATAAACCTTTTTATATGCACAAAACCGGTCATTGGTTAGGATTGGATGTTCATGATGTGGGGGTTTATAAACAAGGGGAAGAAACTTGGCAATCCTTAGCACCAGGTCATGTGTTAACAGTTGAACCTGGAATTTATATTAGTCCTGATATTAAGCCCGCCGAAGGACAGCCAGAAATTCCTGAAAGATGGCGCGGGATTGGTATTAGAATTGAGGATGATGTATTGGTAACGAAAACAGGCCATGAAGTGTTAACAGCTGGGGTTCCTAAGATGATTGATGAGATGAGTTGATCCAGATTATTTTTACAATTTTCTGTGAACAATACTTAAAAATGAGCTTCTAAATAATGTTCTAACTTAGGTAAAACTTTAAGAATTATCCAAGTCAGAATCGCACCCACTAAACTGATTAACCATAAGCCACAACCGGCGGCCATTCCTAACCCTGATGATACCCAGATAGCTGCCGCCGAAGTCAACCCATGAACTTTGGAACTTCGTAAAATGGTTCCTCCACCAATAAATCCAATCCCACCAATAATTCCAGAAATCACCCTACCTAAAATATCTGGGTTTTGCTGTGCCATTCCTAATTGAATAGGAATAATAACAAACAGTGCCGATCCTAAGCTAACGAGCAAGTTTGTTCTGAGTCCGGCAGCTTTATTTTTGATTTCTCTTTCTAAGCCAATAATACCTCCAATCACTAATGCCAATGATAAACGCCCGAAAAATTCTAACATATTCATCGGCGCAATGAGATCTAGAGGGGTTACTGTAAGATTGGACAATTGATTGATAGGAGGGGGATGGGTTACCAAATGACTTTTTAATCATTATATCCTATCGATAAACTACCTTGAAAAAGCTTATATCTTTTTCATAATAAAACAGTTATGGCACTACCCGTTAAGGTTAGGGAAACTAAAACATCTCAAGTTTTAATTAAGAAGAAAAGAGAATTAGAGACAATTTAAATATTTTCTAAATTCAAAAATGTGTTATGATCGAGGAAGTAAATATCAAAAAATAATCAAAGTTATTCTTGTTTATTACTCTAAAAAATAAAATAAATTCCCTGATTTATTATGACTTTTTCTTCTCTGATTCGTAACCTACAAAAATCTCCTCTAACTAAAGAATTATTAGGGAAACTAAAAAAAGTCGGTTCTTTGGGATTAAAAGGTATTCCTAGACTGCCTAAAGGCTTAGTTGTTTCAGCCTTAGCCCAAGCTGATAATCAGAATTTATTAGTCGTTTGTGCTACCCAAGAAGAAGCAGGAAGATGGGCGGCTCAATTAGAGATTATGGGTTGGAAAACGGTTAGTTTTTACCCGACCTCAGAAGCATCTCCTTATGAGTCATTTAACCCTGAATCAGAGATGATTTGGGGACAAATGCAGGTATTATCAAGTCTAAATAATTCATTATCTGTTCATAATCAATTCGCTATTGTTACTACAGAAAAAGCTTTACAACCCCATTTACCGCCTCCTGATATTTTTCAATCTTATTGTTTAAACTTACAAATAGGGATAACTCAATCATCTCAAGAAATTGATACAGCATTAACTCGCTTAGGTTATGAAAGGGTTACGTTAGTAGAAACAGAGGGACAGTGGAGTAGAAGAGGCGATATTGTTGATATTTTCCCAGTTTCTTCTGAATTACCGATCCGGTTAGAATGGTTTGGAGATGAATTAGAAAAAATTAGAGAATTAGATACAGCAACTCAGCGTTCTTTAGATAAAATTGAGCAAGTTGTTCTTACCCCTACGAGTTTTAATCCTATTATTGTCAACACTCTTAATAAACAAAATCAATCCTTAGAGACTTATTTATCTGATGAAGAAATAGAAGCGTTAGAAAATGATAATTTCCCCGAAGGAATGGGACGTTTTTTAGGAATAGCTTTTGAAGAACCAGCTTCATTATTAGATTATTTAGAAGACAATACCCTTTGTGTTTTTGATGAAGTAGAACAATGTCAGTCCCATAGCGATCGCTGGTTGGAATATCTAGAAGATAATTGGCAGGAATTAGAATCACCGTTACCGAAGATTCATCGTCCCTTTAAAGCCTCCTTAAAGTTAGCCCAAAAACTTCCGATTGTTTATCTCTCGGAGTTATCAGAAAGCACAGACAAAACCGCCTTAGATTTATCAAGTCGTCCCATTCCTAGCACCCCCCATCAGTTTGCTAAATTAGCAGAAATATTACGAGGAAAACGAGAAATTTATAGTGGTATAACTTTAAATAAATATTCAACTTGGTTGATTTCTGCTCAACCATCCCGAACCGTTGCTTTATTAGAAGAACATGACTGTTCGGCTCAATTTATTCCCAATCCTCGGGATTATCCAGGAATTGAAAAATGCCATATTCAAGGGACAGCAGTCGCTTTGAAATATTCAGGGTTAGCGGAATTAGAAGGGTTCATTTTACCCACTTTTCGCATTGTTGTCATTACCGATAAGGAATTTTTTGGACAGCACGTTTTAGCCCCAACAGGATATGTGCGAAAACGCCGTCGGGCTGCTTCTAAACAAGTTAACTTAGATCAACTCCGTCCAGGGGATTACGTTGTTCATAAAAGTCATGGAGTCGGGAAGTTTTTAAAGCTAGAAAGTTTAGCAACTCGTGAGTATTTAGTTATTCAATATTCTGATGGTTTGTTGAGAATTCCAGCAGATTCTGTCGATAGTTTATCTCGCTATCGTCAGACAGGAAATCGTCCCCCAGAACTCCATAAAATGACCGGAAAAACCTGGGCAAAAACCAAACAAAGAGTTCGCAAAACCATTAAAAAATTAGCCGTTGATTTATTAAATCTTTATGCTAAACGATCTAAACAATCAGGGTTTACTTATCCGACTGATACTCCGTGGCAAGAAGAATTAGAAGATTCTTTTCCTTATCAACCCACTCCCGATCAATTAAAAGCGGTTCAAGACGTAAAAATGGATTTAGAAAGCGATCGCCCGATGGATCGATTAGTCTGTGGAGATGTGGGGTTTGGCAAGACAGAAGTAGCAGTTAGGGCAATTTTCAAAGCCGTTACCGGTGGACATAAACAAGTAGCCTTACTCGCGCCAACGACGATTTTAACCCAACAACATTACCATACTCTTAAAGAAAGATTTGCTCCTTATCCCATCAATATCGGATTACTCAATCGTTTTCGTACCAACTCAGAAAAAAAAGACATTATCCAACGGTTAGCTACAGGAGAATTAGATATCGTTGTCGGAACCCATCAATTATTAGGAAAAACAGTTAAATTCAAAAACTTAGGATTATTAGTCATTGACGAAGAACAGAGATTTGGGGTTAATCAAAAAGAAAAAATTAAAGCCTTAAAAACCCAAGTTGATGTCCTTACATTGAGTGCAACTCCTATTCCTCGAACCTTATATATGTCCCTGTCAGGTATTCGAGAAATGAGTTTAATCACCACACCACCTCCGTCTCGTCGTCCCATCAAAACCCATTTATCGAGTTATAATCCCGATGTAGTGAGAACCGCCATTCGTAATGAATTAGATCGGGGAGGACAAATTTTTTATGTCGTTCCCAGAGTCGAAGGAATAGAAGAAGTCGCCGGACAATTAAAACAAATGGTTCCCAGTGCCAGAATTATGGTAGCCCATGGTCAAATGGATGTTAATGAATTAGAAATGACCATGTTAGGATTCAATAATGGGGAAGGAGATATTTTAGTTTGTACAACCATTATTGAATCAGGATTAGACATCCCAAGAGTTAACACAATCATTGTCGAAGATTCCCAAAAATTTGGCTTATCTCAACTGTATCAATTGAGGGGAAGAGTCGGGCGATCTGGAATACAAGCCCATGCTTGGTTATTATATCCAAGTAAAGGAGAATTAACAGAAACAGCCCGAAAAAGATTGAGGGCTTTACAAGAATTTAGCCAACTGGGTTCAGGGTATCAATTAGCAACTCGTGACATGGAAATTCGGGGGGTAGGGAACTTATTAGGGGCTGAACAATCGGGACAAATGATGGCCATTGGCTTTGAATTATATATGGAAATGTTACAAGAAGCTATTAAAGAAATTCAAGGTCAAGAAATTCCCCAAGTTGATGAAACTCAAGTGGATTTACAATTAACCGCCTTTATTCCTACGGATTATATTGCTGATCCCCAACAAAAAATGGATGCTTATCGAGCAATTGCTACGGCAAATTCTCAAAAAGATGTAGAGCAAATTGTTGCTGCTTGGACAGACCGTTATGGGTCCCTTCCCTCTCCTGTTAAACAACTTTTACAGGTAATAGAATTAAAACAAATTGGTAAATCTTTAGGGTTCTCTCGGATTAAAACCGATGGCAAACAACATATTATTTTAGAAACCCCCATGGAAGAACCGGCTTGGAAATTATTACAAGAAAATCTCCCCAATCATCTGCGATCGCGGTTTGTTTATAGTCCTAAAAAAGTAACCGTGAGAGGCTTAGGCGTATTAAAACCCCAAAAACAATTAGAGAGTTTAATTGAGTGGTTAGGAAAGATGAAAGGAGCGTTACCAGAAGAGGGAATAGGAGATGTCTAAGGAAAGAGTTGGACATAAGCCGGGTTCTGTTCCCATAAAATATGATCCTATGGGGGGAGTTATCTATCTGGGACGCTTGTTACCAAACGCCTCAAGCGGTTCTCCAACAACGGAACGGGGAAAAGACCAACCCTTGCCCCTCCGACCTTGCTTCCCACCGGGGTTTACCGAGCCAGCACCTCACGATGCTGCTGGTGCGCTCTTACCGCACCTTTGCACCCTTACATTTTTGAGGGAAAGTCCCAAAAAATGCGGTATTTTTCTGTGGCACTATCCTCACGCTCACGCGCACTGGGCGTTACCCAGCAAGTTTGGTCTTTAGGAAGCCCGGACTTTCCTCGACTTCGCCTCAAGGACGAACCCGCAACTCCCTCGCCAACTCTCTCCAATTCCTAGTTTACGCTTTTTTGACGTTTTCGCTTTTGACATTACCCAGCCTAGAACATTAATCTAATCTTTTTTAAAGGAATAAAATGAGTTAAACCATCCTCTTCTCCAGAAGAAAAAGACTAAGCTAGAAGCAATAATAAACATCAACCCCAAACAGGCCTCATAACCCCAAGGCCAACTAAGTTCAGGCATATCTTCAAAGTTCATCCCATAGACTCCCGCAATAAACGTTAAGGGAATAAAAATCGTAGAAATGACCGTTAAAACTTGCATCACTTCGTTCATTTTATTACTCATAGATGATAGATAAACATCCATTAAACTTGAGGCTAATTCTCGATAAGTTTCTACAATATCCAATAATTGAATAACGTGATCATAACAGTCCCGAAAATAAATTTTAATTTCTGGATGAATTAAAGAACTTTCTCCTCGTACTAATAAGTCTGTTACATTTCGTAGGGGCCAAATAGCTCGCCGCAATGCTAATAATTCCCGTCGTACCGTATAAATTTCTTCAAGATAACTACTTTGAGGCCGTAATACAAGTTGATCTTCTAGAGTTTCAATGCGATCGCCATATTTTTCTAATACGGGGAAATAACCATCTATAATTGAATCTAAGAGGAGATAAGTTAAATAATCAGGCCCAGTTTGACGAACTTTTCCTTGATTAGCATGAATGCGATTACGAACGATATCAAAGCAATCTTCAATTTGTTCTTCTTGAAAGGTTAAAAGATAACTTTTTCCTAAGACAAACCCCACTTGCTCACTGTGAAATCCCTCTTCATCAGGTTGAGAAAAGACCATCTGAGCAATAATCATTAATTGTTCATTGTAATCTTCTACTTTAGGGCGTTGGGGAACATTTACCACATCTTCAAGTAGTAGAGGATGAAGTTTGAAAATTCTGCCAACTTGTTTGAGAATAGTTTCACTCCCTAACCCTTGAACGTCCATCCAGGAAATGGTGTTACTGCCTAAATAGGGAATTAAAGCTTTGGGGGTAACATCTACTTTGCGAATCGCGTGGGTTTCATCGTAGTCTATTAAAACAATGCGCGATGGTTTCGCATCGGGTTCAATATTGAGAGTGCCTGGTTCACTTCCTGGCTTATCATAGAAGTAGTCAAAATAATCTTGTTCTTCTTCTTCTTCTAAATCGAGTTGTTGTAAGAGTCGAGGATCAGGGGAATGAAATTTAGTCATACAAAAATTACAAAGCAGAAATTTTAAAAATTTTTCTAGTTTAAGGGTAACATTAAACTTTTAACCGATAATCTTAATTTATTCTTGTAAGGTACGTCCTACAATCAGGAGATCTCGTTTAACTCCATCTAATTGAGCTACTTTTGGCAAATATCCCCATTTTTCAAACTTATGTTTAGCAAAAAGTTCTAAACTAGGTTTGTTGTGAGCAAAAATAAACCCTAATAAAATATTTAAGTCAAAGCTAGGGCTTTTTTCTATTGCTCTTTGGAGTAGTTGTTTTCCAATTCCTTGGCGTTGATAATTGGGTGAAATATAAAGACTAATTTCTGCTGTTTTATGGTAGGCAGGGCGACCATAATAAAATGATTGAAAACCGAGCCATCCTGCAATTTCATTGTTGATTTCCATAACCCAGATAGGACGATACTCAGGAGAATGATCATAAAACCATTGTAAACGGCTTTCTACTGAGATCGGATTGAGATCTCCTGTGGCTATCCGACTGGGAATACTTGCATTATAAATATTGACAATTTTGGGTAAATCAGCTTCAATTGCATCCCTAATTTGCCCCATTCTTACACTCCTTAATCTAATCGTTAAATCAAAACAACTTTTTTTGACTTCACATATTCCTACCTAATTCTATTTATAACTATAATTTCTTGCGTCGAAAGCAAAGAGTTAGAGATGTATCAAACATTTAAGGATTGAAATAATTATGAAGCATAAAATTTTTCTAACAGCTAGATAACCATTAAAAGCGGGTTACAATACTAAAAAGACTTAACCGATTTTTGGTATTTATTTATTATTTAGGTAGATTCTTCCTAGAGTTTTTGGCTAATAGCTTGTCGATATAATTTCTGAATTGTTTTTAGGACCTTATCAAAAGCTGATTTAGGAGAATCTTGATTAGGATCAAGTAATTGTAATTTAGTTAATAATTGAGCTTCTTGCATCTGTATATCACCATCACTATAGACTAAAGCACTGAGGGTTTCGAGTAATTCTTGATAATCTTTAGTTGTCGGATTATCCCCTAAATATTCCTCTAACCATTGATAACATTGACCGGGTTGAACTGGCTTAAGCTCAGATAATAGGTTAGCAATTTCTGGATCATCAGCGATTCCCTGATTAGTTGCCATCTGGTGTAAATATTCCCGTTCTTCTTTTTGAATTAATCCATCAATCCAAGCTGCACCAATGACAATCTTGAGAAGTTGTTTATTTTTATTCTCGTTTTTCATGCTTAAACCTATAAGTTTGTTCTCTCTCCATTTTCTATCATGATGGATTTTGCTAATTTATGGGGATTCCGTCAACCTTTCTTTAACTTCACCATGAAAAAACCATCCATTTGATGCTGATGAGGTAAAATTTGTATCCACCCTGATGGATTGGCTAAAGAAAATAGAAAAGAATCAGAGGATGGAAGTTCAATTTGCCAATTTGAATGGGTATTAAGAAACTTTTGTATAATTAATTGATTTTCTAAACCATTAAGGGTACAAGTAGCATAAACTAGAACTCCCTTGGGTTTAACCCAAGTGGCTACCCTTTCTAACAATTCTTGTTGTAATGTAGATAGTTGTTGTCCGTTTTCGGGAGTATATCGCCAACGAATATCAGGATGTCGATGCAAGGTTCCTAGTCCTGAACAAGGTGCATCTAAAAGCACTCGATCAGCTATTGCGGTGAATTGATCAAATTGACGGCTATCCCCTGGAACGATTTTAATTGAGTTTAAGTGTAATCGTTGAGCATTGGCTTGTAATTTTTTCAACCTTGATGGGGTGCGATCGCAAGCCAAAATTGTGCCTCTATCCTCCATTAATTCAGCGATATGAGTCGTTTTTCCTCCTGGGGCAGCACAGGCATCTATAACCACATCTGAGGGATGAGGATCGAGTAAATGGGTGACTAATTGGGCGCTACTGTCTTGTACTGTCCACCATCCTTCCTTAAACCCTGGTAATTGTTTAATTGCTCCCGTTTTTCCCTTTAATCTTAATCCTTGGGGAACATTGTTGAGACGCATTACCTCAAGGTTAGCTTGCTGCAAATGTGCTTCAACGGTTTCGAGAGTAGTTGTCAAGGGGTTGATCCGTAGATCCAGGTTGGGAGGTTGGTTAAACCAGTCACACAATTGTGCAGTGGTGTCTTGCCCCAATTGCTGTAACCAAAGTTCGATAATTGCATCAGGAAAACTAAAGAGAATGCCTAATTTTTTAATCGGGTTATCAGGCAAGGTTAAGGGGTTTTCTTGAGTCTGACTCAGCCGAATATATTGACGTAAAATGCCATTAACGACCCCTGAAAGGCGTTGTAATTTGTTTTCTTTGGTTAACTCAACACTGGTATTGACAGCTGCTGACGGGGGAATTTGACTAAGATAGCGCAGTTGATACAGTCCAATCTGCAAAATTAGACGGAGATTTGGGGGTTGTTGCTGGGCGGATTTTTTTCCCAATTGATCAATCAAAGCATCGAGGGTACGCCTTCGCCGCACAATTCCATAGACTAATTCTGTGACTAAGGCGCGATCGCTTGGATTAAGATGGGTGTGCTTGAAGGCGCGATCAAGAGCAATATCTGTATAAGCCCCCTGTCGTTCAATTTCTCTGAGAATTAATAGGGCTAGTTGACGGGAATTGGTGATTCCTTGGGCTAGAATTTTCATGAATTATTTATTATTTTACTCCAGAAGTTTAGGGATAGATAGGCTGGAATAATTAATAAAAATGTCCACTCCCAATAGACAGGATTAATTAAAGAAACAACAATAGTTAACAGACAAATGACTGGTTCAATAAGACTTTCTAATCCGATATAAGTAATAGAATGGGGGTCTAAATCAGTATAAATTAGACGATAGTTACTCGCCCCATACCACCAATTTAAGCAGGAAAGCAAACCGACTAAAAACAAATTGCTACTGTAGAAAATTTGCACCGAAGCGTTTAAAGCATATAGGCTAGATAGATCATTGGTATAAGGAATAATCACAACAAACATTAAGGATAATAAATTTAGCCATAAGTGTATTGAGTCTGTTTTTTCATAATGCTTAAATTGAGCTAAATTACTCAACCAATAAAACGCAATTAGGATAAAAGTTCCTAAATAAATAGATAGAGCAGGAACTTGAGCTAAGAGAAACTCTCTGACCTGTTTTGCTGACATTTGTTGTTCAAGATTAGGCAAATCAAATTGCAAAACCATCAACATCATTGCCAACATAAAGATACCATCAGACAGTCTTTGTAGGCGAAACAACAATTGTTGGTCTTTTTCTAAAGATTGCTCTTGATGAAGTTGGGTGTTTTGATGTTCAGTCATAACGATAATTGAAGATATTTAAAAGTCTAATTTAATTCCTCTTATGGAAGAATCTAACAACTCCATCGGGTGCATTAATTTTATGTCTTTACCCTGTAACCGCAAATGTTTTTTAATCTGTAAAGAACACCCAGGGTTAGCTGATGCAATTAATTTTGCTCCTGTATTCAATAAATTATTAACTTTCTGTTGCCCTAATTCATTAGCTACTTCTGGCTGTAACATATTATAAACCCCTGCACTGCCACAACACAACGCTGCATCAATGGGTTCTTTTAATGTCACCCCTGGAATTTGTTTTAATAATTGTCGCGGTTGTAAGCTAATTTTTTGACCGTGTAATAGGTGACAGGCATCTTGATAAACCATTGTTAATTTTCCTTCAGTCAAAGGATTTAACGTTGCAGTTAAGCCTACTTCAGCCAAAAATTCCTGAACATCTCTTACTTTTTCAGAAAACTGTTTAGCCTTTTCTTTATACTCTGGATCATCAGCTAAAATGTGACCATATTCTTTTAAAGTATGACCACATCCGGCAGCATTAATAATAATATAATCGACATCGGTTCCTTCAAAACTATCAATCATTTGTTTGGCTAATGTTTGCGCTTGTTTTTCTTGTCCCTGGTGTTCGGGTAACGCTGCACAACACCCTTGAGTTTTAGGAATAACGACTTCACATCCATTTGCCGTTAAAACCCTTGCAGTTGCTTCATTAACAGGGGAGAAAAATAACCTTTGCACACATCCTAAAATCATCCCTACCCGATAACGTTTTTGATTTTGCGAGGGGATAATATCAGGAAAGTTTTGAGCCACTGGATTTAAAGTGACTTCTGGTAAAATAGAATCCATTGCTGCTAAACGGGGAAAAAATCTTGTTAATAATCCTGTAGCGCGAACTAATTTTTGAATTCCTAATTTTTGATATAACCACAATAAAGGGAGAAAAATTTGTAACCGTTTGGGATAGGGAAACAGATTAAAAATTAGACTTCTAATCAGTTTGTCTGTTAAACTTCTTGGTTGATTTCTTTCAACTTGAGGTCGAGTTTTAGCAATTAATTGATCGTATTGTACCCCAGAAGGACAAGTGGTAACACAAGCTAAACATCCCAAACAACTATCAAAATGTTGGGAAGTTGTTTCATCAATTGTTGCTTGTCCTTGGTGAATGGCATTCATAAGGTAAATTCGTCCCCGTGGAGAGTCCATTTCTTTGCCAATTACTCGATAACTCGGACAAGTAGATAAACAAAACCCGCAGTGAACGCAGGCATCTACTAGGTCTTTTGGGGGAGGATTTTTTTCATCAAATCCGCTAATATTAGTATTGATTTTGTTAAACAAATTAGGGTCTGAAGTTTGCATAATAACTTAAGTTTGTTAATTAGAACTTTGTTGAAAATTGATCAGGACTAAAAATATTATTGGGGTCAAATTGTTGTTTTAGTTTATCCATAACAGGTAAAGCATTCCCTTTATAACCCCAAGGTTCAATTTGTTTTTTAAGAGATTTAGGAGATTCTAAAATCGTCAAAAATCCTTGATAGCTTTGGACAAGCGATCGCAGTTGTTTTAATATTCCTAAACTGGGTTCCATCTCTAACTGTAACTTTCCTATCCCACTATTAATATTAATCATTCCCCATCCTTGATTGTGAGTTAATTCATCTAGTTGATTTAAAAAATTTACCCCTTGATTCGGCATTATTCCTATTTTGCAGGTTGAGGCTGATTTTGTGTAAGGAACGCGAATAAAATCTTGTAATTGTTGCCATAGACTCTCTTCAATCTCGCCTTCATAAAAAGCCGTGTTTAATCCTAATTGTTGGGCGATCGCACTCACTTGATCAATTTGTTCTTTTACACTTTCAGAAATACTTTGAAAACGAACCATTAACCCCATCCCTTTCCCTAAATCCAATTTTTGGACAACAGAAGCCGAAAGGATCTCTGCTGCGGTGGGTTGTAATCCTGATTTGAGTAAGGTTTGAGTAGCCGTGGCGATCGCGGTTTGGTCTCCGGTTATTCCTAACGTTCCCGATGCGTCAGGATAAGGATAGGTGCGAAATGTCACTTGAGAGATAATCCCCAATGTGCCGTAAGATCCAGTAAATAACTTCATTAAGTCATATCCTGCCACATTCTTAACGACTCTTCCCCCTCCTTTGGCAATTTTTCCATCTGAACGCACAAAAGACAGTCCTAAGACTAAATCCCGAATTCCCCCGTAACGTTGTCGCCAACTTCCCGTATCTGCTGTAGCGACAATCCCCCCAATCGTGGCATCATCGGGGTAAGTGGGATCTATTGGTAGAAATTGATTAACCTGTCTGAGAGTCCGTTGTAAGTCCCTTAATTTAACCCCAGCTTCCACCGTCACCGTTAAATCTCCTACCGCATGGTCAATGATACGGTTAAGATTTTGGGTACTAATGACCAATTTAGGTGATGAGATTAAGCCACCCCAATGAAGTTTAGTCCCGTTTCCGCAAGGAAGGATAGACCATTGATTTTCCTTAGCATACTGAACAATCTTCGATAGAGTTTCTACATCAGGGGGAGAAATCAGATAATCGGGATAAATATGAGAACTTATTGCATTTTCAAGCGAATTTTTCCAATATAAATCTAGGTTATCCCAGGGAATCATCACGTTAGGAGAGTCCACCAAGGATTCGAGTTGGGTAGCGATCTCAGAGGTCATTAAGGAAAACAAATAATCTTAACTATACTCCAGGGTACTCTATTTCAGGCATTCCTAGACTTTGTTTACCTTTTCATCCTATATATTTTAATCCTTCATGCAAAAATCTTTTTCGCCTTAACATTTGTTAACCGTTAACTGGCTGCTTCTGATTTCTCCAGATTTAGCGATCGCAAAGATTCTCTTTTCCCGTGACTAGACTAAACTGTACGGTATGATTTTTAGGGAGTTATACTGCTACGTGAAAGGCAAAAGTAGGCTAGAAAAGGGGGTCAGGATTTGTCAATGTCCTAACCATAATGCGTAGTGCTATCGTCTATACTCCAAAAACTACCAAAGTTTCAAGACGAGCAATCACTTCATGAATTGTTTCGATTGAGGCTTTCTCAACAAATTTGGCTTTCCTAGCTTGGCAGTCAACGGCTCTTATTTGATCTACTAAAACAACCCCTTGAATTTGCATTGAATCCGGTAATTTAACTTCAAATGGCCATCCTTTTTCTTGGCTAGTAATTGGACACAACAACACAAGTTTCGAAATTCGATTATACAGCAGAGGGGATATAATAAAAGCAGGACGATAACCTGCTTGTTCGCTACCTGTTCTAGGGTTTAAAGAAAGCCGAATGATATCACCACGACAAGGGACTTTTCCTGCGATTTTTACCACTGTTCTTCTCCTTGTGCGTCACCCCATTCAATTTCATCATGCTGTTGTTCTGGTTTAACATTTTGGAGTAAAGCCTCAAGGGTGTATTTTTGGCGGGCTGGTGACAAGACAATACGGTTATTTTCTAGCTCAATAGATATTATATCTCCTTCGGTTAAACCAATTTGTTGAATAATAGCTTGAGGCAACCTTATTCCTAGAGAATTTCCCCACTGACTTAGTTTCTGAGTAACCATTGTTGATAATAACTATGTTCGGCTTGTTTATACATTGAATATACTAAATCTGAGTTACCTTTATCAACTAAAGTTTTTTCTAAAACATCGATAATTATAAATGTAGGTGATTAATAGCCATCAAAGTCTTAAATTCCCAAAACTATCATACTCAAATTCAGCAATCTCAAATTTTGCCCCTGATTCAATCTAAGGGCAAATCGCTCCACTGTACACAAAAGTTATCCCAACACAACACCTTTTCTTTCCCTGGAAACCAGTCTACTTGTTCAACCTTTAACCATTGTCGCGCCAGATGACTCCAGAGTTCAACCCCTTTACCCTTATTTCGATAATGGTGCTTTTGACCGCTACGAGTGACAATTTCCCAGGTTAAACCATGTTCTGGGTGATCAAACTCCATGGTCACGGTACAACTTTCGGGAGATAATAATTTATCCCCTTGGCGTTGATAACAGATGGTTTGATAGTTTTGTGGACTAGATTCCCCTAGATTAACCATAAGTGCGATACTTAATAAATATTTCGGAAGTTGGAAGTTCAAGTTATTTTTTAGCTTTTTTGAATCTCCCACACTTCCCACGCTCCCCCTACTGTTCCCAATGAGATTTTAGTGAAAGTTTTGGGGAAGGAGGACGGTTTGTTCTGGTTTTTTTCCGCACAAATTTTCGTTCAGGTCTGTAACCCGTTCGATAGTTAGACCGAGAATTTTCGCTTTGAATATCATAGATATCAAGATACAAAGATTGACCTGCGGCAGTAGCAGCCACTTGTAGAACCGTGCGAATGGCCTGAAGATTGCGGCCACCTCGTCCAAAAATTCGTCCTTTATCACTGCCTTCAAAGGCTAAACGAATCCAAACCCGTTGATTATTATTAACTTGTTCACAATCTACACTTAGGGAATCGGGGGATTCTAACAACGGCTCTACCAAGAATTCTACCAAGCCCAAATAGTCTGGGCCGGTAGGATTTGATGAATTAGACCAAGAATTAGGTTTGGGCATTGACTTGTTCAAATACTTGCGCTTTCTGAAGAATACTACGAACGGTATCGGTGGGTTGAGCTCCTTCTTTGAGTCGTTTAACAATCCCTGGAACATTTAAGCGTGTTTCGTCGGTTCTGGGATTGTAAAATCCTAACTCTTCTAGGGGACGACCATCACGACGACTGCTGTTGTTCATAGCGACGATTCTATAACTGACTTCGCGCTTTTTTCCGTACCGTTTTAAGCGTAGTTTAATCATGTTAGTTTCTAGGACTCCTTTAAATTATAGATGGTTCGTGATCCTGATAGTGGGTGATGGCTTAACCCTCACCTCAGACTGACTAAGTTGTTTCCAAACAAATTATCATACCATTTTATCTTTGACTCTAGCAAATCGTTGAAGTTGTTATATTGGAGCTAAATCAATATTTGTGTGGGGTGTTAGGACGTGCGAGCATTACTTATTTATCCAGTATTTCCCCCAACCTTTTGGTCTTATGATAAAAGCTTGGAATTGGTCAATCGCAAGGTTTTATTACCCCCGTTGGGTTTAATTACTGTTGCTGCTATTTTACCCCAAACCTGGGACTTTAAACTGTGCGATCGCAACATTCGAGAGGTAACTGAAGCAGAATGGGACTGGGCAGAAATAGTCATTTTCTCGGCGATGATCGTCCAAAAATCAGATTTACTTCAACAAATTCAAGAAGCCAAACGACGGGGTAAACGGGTTGCTGTAGGAGGACCCTACGCCACATCCGTCCCTTCAGAGGTGCAAGAGGCGGGCGCAGACTTCCTAGTGTTAGATGAAGGAGAAATTACCCTTCCCCTGTTTGTCGAAGCGTTACAACGGGGTGAGACTACGGGAATGATCCGCACTACAGAAAAACCTGATGTTACTACTACCCCCATTCCTCGGTATGATTTACTGGAGTTGGATGCTTATGACTCCATGTCGGTTCAGTTTTCGCGGGGATGCCCTTTTCAATGCGAATTTTGTGACATTATTGTTCTCTATGGACGCAAACCTCGAACTAAAACCCCTAGCCAACTTTTACGAGAGTTGGACTACCTTTATGAGTTGGGATGGCGACGGGGAGTGTTTATGGTTGATGATAATTTTATTGGCAATAAACGGAATGTCAAATTGTTGCTAAAAGAGTTAAAAGTTTGGCAAAAAGAACATCAATATCCTTTTAGGTTTAATACAGAAGCATCTGTTGATTTAGCCCAAGATGCTGAATTAATGGACTTGATGGTACAGTCTAATTTTGATGCTGTCTTCTTAGGCATTGAAACTCCTGATGAAGAGAGTTTAAAACTAACCAAAAAGTTTCAAAATACCCGTGACTCTTTAACCGATACTATCGATACCTTAATTCGGGCTGGGTTACGTCCCATGGCGGGCTTTATTATTGGGTTTGATGGGGAAAAAACGGGGGCGGCTTCTCGGATTATTCGGTTTGTCGAAAATGCCGCCATTCCTACTGCTATGTTTGGGATGTTACAAGCCCTTCCCCATACTGCTTTATGGCATCGTTTAGAAAAAGAAGAACGACTGCGGGTTAATACCAAACAAGACATTAATCAAAGTACCTTAATGAACTTTGTTCCCACCCGTCCGATTGAAGACATTGCCCAAGAATATATTGAAGCGTTCTGGACGTTATATGATGCGGAGAATTTCTTAGATCGGACTTATCGTTGTTTTCTAAAATTAGGGGTTCCTAAATGCCATCCCCCTTTTAAGTTCCCCAGTTGGGTTGATTTACGGGCTTTAGCGATTGTTGTTTGGCGACAAGGATTTAAACGGAGAACTCGTTGGAAATTTTGGCACCATTTCTTTGGAATTTTGAGACATAATTTTCCAGTTTGGGAACATTATTTAACCGTCTGCGCCCATAATGAACATTTTCTGGAATATCGTCAAATTGTTCGGGATGAAATTGAACAACAGCTACAAGAATTTAAGACGAGAGAAATGCAACAATCAAGAGAAAAATCTGTGGTATTAAACTAGGAATTATCCTTAGAATATTAGATTCTGATTTCTAGTTTCTCAACTTTGAAAGGTGGGCAATGCCCACCCTACTTAACGTTACTTAATTGTGGGGGCTTTTAAGGCCATTTGCTGAGTTAAAGGTATCTGCGCTTCCTTCACTTCTTCCCCTAAACTTGGCACTGAATCACGCAACATCGCGGTGAGTTGATTAATACTAGAATCGTAAATTTGGGTGGCAATTTTGGGATACAAACCAATGCCAATGATAGGAATTAACAAACACCCAATAATAAACACTTCTCTCGGTTCAGCATCAATTAATTTGGTGTGGGAGATTAATTCTTCATTTTCAGGGCCATAAAGCATTTCCCGCAACATGGACAGGAGATAAATGGGAGTTAAAATTACTCCAACGGCAGCTAGAAAGACCACAATTACTTTAAAAGTGGAATTATAAGCATCGCTGGTGGCAAATCCCACAAAGACCATTAATTCTGCGACAAACCCACTCATTCCAGGTAAGGCTAAAGAAGCCATTGAACAAGTCGTCCACATGGCAAAGACTTTCTTCATCTTCTGCCCGACCCCGCCCATTTCATCTAACATCAGGGTATGGGTTCGGTCATAGGTACAACCCACCATAAAGAAGAGACTTGCCCCAATCAATCCGTGGGAAATCATTTGTAACATCGCCCCACTCGTCCCTAATGAGGTAAAAGAGGCTATCCCAATTAAGACAAACCCCATGTGAGAAATGGATGAATAGGCAATCTTTCGTTTGAGGTTTCGTTGGGCAAAGGAGGTTAACGCCGCATAGACAATGTTGACAACGCCCAAAATTACGAGCATGGGAGCAAAAAAGGCATGGGCATCGGGTAACATCCCTGCATTCATCCGCAGTAGGGCATATCCTCCCATTTTTAACAGAATACCCGCAAGTAACATATGGGCGGGGGCAGTGGCTTCTCCGTGGGCATCCGGTAGCCAGGTATGGAGGGGGAAAATGGGTAATTTAACCCCGTAGGCAATCAAAAACCCGCCATAAAGGAGTAATTGCAGTTTTAAGGGAAAATCCTTACCCGCGATCGCTACCATGTCAAAGGTGGTATTATCTCCATAGAAAGCCATAGTTAAAGCCGCCACAAGGATAAATAATGATCCCCCTGCGGTGTAGAGGATAAACTTAGTCGCTGCATAAAGACGGCGTTTTCCTCCCCAAATAGAGAGGATGAGATAAACGGGGACTAATTCTAATTCCCAGACGAGGAAGAAGAGTAACATATCTTGTACCGCAAAAACGGCGATTTGTCCTCCATACATCAACAACATCAGGAAATAGAATAGCTTGGGTTTAAATGTCACCGGCCAAGCAGCCATGGTGGCTAAGGTAGTGATAAACCCCGTTAGTAAAATGAGGGGCATGGATAGCCCATCAGCCCCCACCGACCAATTTAAGTCGAGTTGGGGAACCCAAGCATAGCTTTCAAACAGTTGTAGGTTAGGATTGCTTAAATCATATCCAGTGTAGAAGGCATAAACAATGATCGAAAAATCAATCAGTCCGACGGTCAAAGCGTACCATCTGACGGTTTTACCATCCTTGTCAGGAATAATAGGAATAAACAAGGCGGCAACAATTGGAAAGAGAATTATTGTAGTTAACCAGGGAAAATTTGCAATATCCATTGCGATTATCTAATGTCCTCATTGATACTTGGAGTTTGGTTAAATAGTTATCAGTTATTAGTTGTTAGTGACAGCTTGAACATTGTTTAATGATGATCTGTTCACTAGATGATTATTCACTATTAACTATTCACTGGTTCAATGACTCCAGAAAATACCCGCTACATTCTAACGGCTCTTCTTTCAGGCTTCTAAAAATAGATCTCATCTCTTAATCTTTTAACTAATTCCGTTGATGGAGTCAGAAGTTTAGAGGTTATTTCTAAAGCAAATCTTAAGACAACTGTTGATTTGTATGGTTCTAATATAAAGATTTCTGGTTTTTGGGAACTTCGGAACAGAGAACAACTTAAGATCTACCGTTCGGCTGAAGCGGTAGTTGAGCCTGTCGAAACTCACGGCGAAGCCCCACTCGTTGCGAGAAACGCTATTTTTTTTAATGGTTATCAGTTATCTATCGTTTGGCTTATGTCAAACTCAGGTATCTAAAACCCTTTAAACAAGCCAAATAACTAAGAATAATTAATAATTCTTGGCTGATCTTTGGGACAAAAATTGAGTTAGCCTCCATCGGAAGAACCATCGTACTTTCAATAAAACTTTTTGCAATAAATTTCTCAAAACCTGTATTTTATGCCGTCTTGTGGGTAAGCGAAAAATATAAGCCAAGGCTCGAATAACAAACCCTAAAAGTCCGTCAATATTAAGAAAATAACTAGAAACAACTGCCGAGTATTTCCCTAGAGTAAGCATATCCCCTAGATGAGAATAACGGAAGGACTTTAGTTTTTTTCCTTCGAGGATCGCGACAAGATTTTTAGCCACACAATTAGCCTGTTGATAAGCTGCCTGGGCAGTATTAGGAATTGTTTGAGTACTGTGATAAATTTCAGCAATATCTCCTAAAGCAAAGACATTAGGATAATCTATTAACTGTAAACTAGAACCAGTTAAGATTTTTCCTTGTTCATTATATTGAACCCCAAGTCTTGTAATCCATGGTATTGACTGAGTTCCAGCCACCCAAATTACTTGGTGAATCGGGATGATAACTTCTTGTTCGTGGCGAGTTATCGTGATCGAATTGGCGTTGATCGCCTTAACATTGGTTTGTAGATAGACTTGTACACGACGATTCCCTAATGCGCGATAGGAAGCAGAACGAACCCCTTGAGAAAATCCTTTTAAGATTTGTGTTCCCCGTTCTATTAAAATGACTTCTCCTCGTTGTCCTAAGCGATCAGCTAACTTACACGATAATTCTACCCCACTAGGACCGCCCCCAATAACTGCCACCCTAAGACATCGAGAGTCTGACTTTTCTAACAGATGTATTTGTCCTTGCAAACGTTCTACATCATCTAAAGTCCGAAAAGTTAAGGCATGGGTTTTTAACCCTGGAATATCAACCCAACGGTTTTCCGTTCCTACTCCTAACACTAAATAATCGTAGGAGAGTTGATCTCCATTTTCTAAAGCAACTTGGCGGTCATTAAAATTAATGTGTTTAACGGTATTGCGGCAGAATTTAACGGGAGTTTGAGCAAGTAATTTTTGATACGATGGGGCGATTACCCAACGTTGTAACTCCCCAGTAATCAATTCATAAAGTAGGGGGGTAAATAAGAAGTGGTCATTGCGCTCTACAATAGCAATCTCACACTTTCCTGATTGTACCCAGGAAGAACGACTTAACTGTAACGCGGTATATAAGCCCCCAAAACCACCGCCCAAAATAAAGATCCTAATGGGATTTTTATTAATCATTAGAATTACTGATAAAAGAATTCATTTTAAGATTTGGCTATGTTGTTTAGCAACAAGCTTGCTTTCTCTGATAGCAGAGGACTGGACTTGTTTGGTCTAAACAATTTTAGTATCCAATAGTAAGCTGTTTTGTCTGTATAATGTTATTCCAATGATTAAGGCTAAAAACATTAAAAAATTCTAAGATTTCCTTAATTAAGGTAAACTCCTCACCACACTCCGCCTGAACACTATAATTTGGCAGTTTCCAGTTATCTACCCAATAAAATTGGGCATGAGGAATTTCCTCACTGTCTTTTCTCTCGACGACTTTCGCGTAGAACATTCTCCTGTCAGCCGCTATAGACTTACCTGAGAATTGCTTGACTCCCTCAGTAACTCTATGTTGCTTGAGTCGGTTCATAATCTTAACCTTTGCCTTATTGAACGCCTCTGTCATCTCAGGGATTAATTGGGAAGTAAGAGGCTTGTTTATCCAAAAATTGTTTACAAAAAATTGTTTACAAAAATTTGCATCAATCATAGCGACTTCCTGACCAATACGCAAGTCTTCACAAGAGAAGAAAGAATACATTTTTCAGGGACAGGAGGCTTTAAAGCCATTATTTTTAGAAATAAGAGGCGGAAACTTAAGAATCAGGAGATTTTACATTTTAATTCTGAAGTTGTTTATTTTGACAATACGAATGAACTGTTTTTTTAAACAATAAATATATTTATCACTAAGAATAAATTAACCAGGCAAATTTCCCGACACCAAATCTAATGTAAAAAACGATTACCGTCATCAATAAAAGAATTAACAAAGATATTATTGTATAGTCCCTTACGCTAAGTAATGATTCGTGTAAGTAAGTGCGATTAGAACTCCCTGAAAATGCTTTCGATTGAAGAACGATTTCTAATTTTTGTGACTTAGCCATAGCATTGAGAATCAAAGGAACCGCTACGGTTGAATAAACTTTTGCTTTGCGGATTAATCCCATTTTATCAATCCCTAATCCTCTAAGTTTTTGAGCTTCGATAATCGTTTCTATTTCTTCAAGGAGTAGAGGAAAAAAGCGCAGGGTAGACGAGAAAATAAAAACGATTTTGTAAGGAATTTTAACCCTAACCATTCCCACGATCATTTGATTAATATCAGTGGTAAAAATAGCCAAAGGAATTACTAAAATCATGGTTAAGGTTTTGAAAATAATATTTAAACCATAGACAATACCTTCCTGACTCATAGCGGCTCCCCCAATCCACCACCAACTATCAGGAACAGTTACAATAGGCGTTAAGGTTAATGTTTCTATGGGAATTAATGTTTCTTGACTAATTAATGTTTTAACCTGCTGAATATTAAAAAACCCCATTGTTATTAAGAGAAAAATATAAAAGGGAAGCATCACTTTTAAAACTAATTTTAGATACTCTAATCTTACTCCTGCTACTACACAAGCCGAGGCAACAGATAAAGTAAGTAACCCGCCGGTAATGGGACTTTCCCAAATAAAAGCAATGATTGTAATAACTATAATCATCACCAATTTAGTCCGAAAATCTAAACGGGTAAAAAGGGAGTCACGTTCAACAGTTTCAAATTTAAACATAGGATAATAGTTAATAGTTGATAGTTAATTAAAAACAGTTAGCTAATTCAAAAGGAGTTAATAAGGGATAATCTTGTCCAGAAAGCTGACTGAGCTTTTGCCCTAAGAAAACTGCTTGAGGAGGGGTTAGGTAAGTAGATTCTAATAAGTCAATTTTATGATAAGCTTGGCGAAGAGGAGCATCAAGTAAAATCGTTCCTTTGCCCATCACAATTGCCCGTTGCGCGTAGTCTGGCATCAGATATAAATGGTGGGTAATAACGATAACAGTTTTGCCCATTTGATGTAACTGACGACTCACATCTAAAATGGCAAGCGAACCTCGATAATCTTGGCCGGTTGTGGGTTCATCAAAAATAATAATATCAGGTTCCATCGCTAAAATAGCCGCAATGACAATTCGAGCGCGATCGCCTTTTGGTAAGGATAAGGGATGGGCGTGACGATGTTTTAATAATCCCATTGCTTCTAAACTTTTAGTCACCTCTTCATCAATTCTTTTGGGAGAATAATTGAGGTTCTCTAAGGCAAATGAGACTTCTTTTTCCACCGTCATATTAAAGATTTGGTTGTCTGGATTTTGCCCGACATAACCAATAAAACAGGACAACTCACTAACCGAGAGTGTTTTAGTATCTCGCTGATTCATTTTAACCGTTCCATTGGTAGGAGATAACAAATTTAAAAAGTGTTTAACTAAGGTACTTTTTCCGGCACCGTTTTGACCCACAATTAATACATATTCTCCTTGATAAATATCTAAAGAAACTTGGTGTAACGCTTGTGTACCATCGTCATAAATATGCGTTAAATTTTCAGCCGAGAGGACCGGTTTTTCCTCTTTGTAAGCATCAGGTGAAGGGAAAGAAGATGGTGGTGTAATAGATACGTTTTTTTGTTGTATCTTTTTAAGGATGGAGAGTCCTTCATCAAGGGTCACAGGAATTTGGGGGACTGTAATTCCTTTTTGAGTGATGTAGTAAAAAGTTTGAGCAACTTGGGGAGGACGTAAATCTTGACCTTGGAGGAGTTCAATTTCTGAGTAGATTTGATGGGGAGAACCAGTCGCTAGTAATCGTCCCTCTGATAGTAACGCAATGCGATCGCTAAATTCGGCCATTTCCTCCGCCGCATGGGACACCATAACAATAGTGACTCCCAATTCTTGGTTTAATTCTTTGACCGTCGCCAAGACTTCCATAGAACCTATCGGATCGAGTTGGGAGGTAGGTTCATCGAGGATCAATAACTTGGGTTGTAAGGCTAATGCTGCGGCGATCGCCAACCGTTGTTTTTGTCCTCCTGACAATTCTTGAGGATGTTTATTTTGGGTTCCTTCAAGTCGAACCGCTTCTAAAACCTGGGGAATACGAGCAATAATTTCATCTGGTTCAACACACAGATTTTCTAAGGCAAAAGCGATCTCATTTTCGACCGAAGTGGAGAGTAATTGGGTTTCAGGATCTTCAAAAACTGCCCCCACATATCGCGCAAGGCTACTCACGGGATGTTTTAGGGTATCAAGTCCTCCCACCGTAACATAACCAAAAAAACGACCCCCGTAAAATTGGGGAACAATACCATTAAGAGTTAAACATAGAGTGGTTTTGCCGGCACCAGTCGGACCAATAACGCCCAAAAATTCCCCTTGAGTAATCTCTAGGGAAATATTTTCCAGGACTGGTTTAGGGGAATTGGGATAAAGATACGAGACATTTTCTAAAGTAGCGATCGCGTCCATAGTTTTTTCGGGAGATGGGGAGAGTGGGCTTCGACTATCGCTCAGCCCAAGGGAGTGGGGGAGTGGGAGACATATTAACTTTTGCCTGTTGTCTTCCCCAAAAGAGTTGCCTTTAGTTAATAAATAGCTTGTTTAGGTTTCATCAAACCAATAGCCCGTAAACCAGAAATTACTCGAATACCAATAAAAGCTCCCACCAAAGAACGGACTAAATTTTCTAAAGGCATAATGGGGATTAAAAATAACCAGGTTTCTTCAGGCCAGTTAAAGATATAGTAAGTAATAACAATTTGACTGAGATGAGACAATCCCATCACCATCCAAGTTCCCAAAAATATCCCCAAAGTTACTAAGAAAGGTTTTTGACTATTAATACACCGTACAATCCAAGAACGAGTAGGCAAAGCAAACAATAAAAGGCCAGACCAATTCAAAAAAGAACCGGCAATAATTGTTGAAAGAGAAACCCCATTAGAAAGGGCATGACGGCTATATAAAAATAACTCAATGGCAAAAATCAGGGTTAACCCAAACCACCAATATCTTCGTCCTTTGCTTAAGGACATTGCCCCTGCGGTAAAACTAGCGACTACTGCCCCCCAAACCGAAAGTAGAGGAATTCCTGCCGTGTGGGGGGCAAGAAACACCCCGATGAGGGTTCCCATACCACTGGCGATCGCCCCGGCTATAGGACCTAGCAACCAACCGACTAAAGGAAAAATTCCCTGACTCATGGGAAATAAGCCCCCTGAACCAATGGTGATTGAAAAAGGGATAAACGCAAGAACGGTGACTACGGCGGCCAAGACTACGATATAGTCTAAGGGAGTTCCATCAAGAGAAGCTCCTCCGAGGGTTTTAACTTCTCTTTCTTCACCTTCAATAAGGGTTGGGGGTGACATAGCTTGTTAGTGTCATGACCTTTCTATTTTAAGCTGTTGTCGGAGTTCTAGTTAATCATATAGTCAGAGAAAAAACCTTACGCCACAAAATATCAGAAAAATCTATCTCTTAGGAAAAGTTACCAAGTCAGTAGCAAAAAAGGGGTCTAAGGATGGCATGATAGTTATGATAACCATCTATCAATCTTCTTCGGTTACCTGAATAATCATCATCAGTATGGGCTTTGGGAAGTTATCAACGGCAAGATCTTGCTGCTATATATAATCTTTTGATCACTGATGGTGATGGGTGAGGGAATTTTCCCTATAAAGCCACAAAACAAGATTGAGATGGAATCAGGTTGAACTACTGATTATGAGACAATCAATCACTTTGAGGAGAACAAGAGTGAAACGATTCATTTTGCTGGCAATCGCCACTGTATTTTTCTTTTTTCAATTTCAGACTAACGCCGTTAACGCTTTAGAACTCAATGAGGAAACTCGAACCATTGCTTTAGACGAAACAGGGAAAACTACAATCATGAGTGACCAACAAGTTTCTAATGGCAATCGAATTTTTATCCAAAACTGCACTAAATGCCATCTTCAAGGAAAAACTAAAACCAATAATAACGTTAGTTTAGGACTTGAGGACTTGTCTAAAGCAGAACCTCCTCGTGATAATCTATTAGCGTTAGTGGATTATCTCAAATATCCCACCAGTTACGATGGAGAAGACGACTACACGGAATTACACCCCAATGTGACTCGTCCTGATATCTATCCAGAATTAAAAAATCTTACTGAGGATGATGTTTATGACGTGGCTGGTTATATGTTAGTCGCGCCTAAGTTAGATGAAAGATGGGGTGGTACTATCTACTTCTAATTGATTCAAAAGATACAACTCGTCCTAAATTTCTTAAAGTCCCTCTCAACTATCTAGAGGGATTTTTTGTTAAATTAGCTATCAACTATCGACTATTAACTATTAACTAATCATGGTTCCTTTATCTGATGATAACCCGACAGAAATTACTCCATTTATTACTTATGGACTAATTGCTGCGAATATCTGGGTTTTCTTTCATGAAACTTCCCTTACTCCTCAACAACTCACTTTATTTTTTAAACACTATGCCATTGTTCCCCAGGAGTTAACTGCCAGTTTTAATGGATATAACACGAACCAACCTATCCCCGAATGGATGACTTTAATTACTTCCCAATTTTTACATGGTGGCTTTCTTCACATTGCAGGAAATATGTTATTTTTATGGGTTTTTGGTAATAATATTGAAGAACAATTAGGACATTTTAAATATTTATTTTTTTACTTAGCCTGTGGAATTTTAGCAGGGTTAAGTCAATGGTTTTTTGCTCCTTATTCTTCTATTCCTTCTTTGGGAGCTAGTGGAGCGATCGCTGGAGTAATGGGAGCTTATATTATTCGTTTTCCTCAAGCGAGGGTATTAACCTTAATTCCTATCGGATTTTTTATTACAACAGTTAGAATTCCCTCCGTTTTTTTCCTGGGGTTCTGGTTTCTTCAACAGGCTTTATATGGCTTTGCCAGTTTAAATACTCCTTCTAATATTGGCATGGAAGGCGGAGGAATTGCTTATTGGGCGCACGCTGGGGGATTTATTTTTGGCTTTATCCTCGGTCCATTATTAGGGCTTTTTAGAGATAAATCACGTCGATAATCTTAACAATTAATCGATTTCTCAAATATTTCTTTAACGTTTTCTTAGTTGACATTTTTTCCACTATTTAGTAGTTTTAAAACCAAAGAAACTAGGTAACATTTCTTTAAAGATATAGGGTTTCTCTTCTCATGGGCAAAATCCATTGACCTATTGATGATTTGAACTCCCGAAAACCAAAAACCTCAGAGAACTGAAATTATGACCTCAGAAACTGCAACTTTTCCCCTTAATTTAGACGCTTACCAACCCCTAAAATTAACGCCCACCAATACCACCCTTTCACCACAAGATAAAGACGCTCTCCTTGCTAACATTAAACTGTGTCGTGATACGATTGTTTTTTTCACAGCAACGGGGGCTGCTCATGGGGTAGGAGGACACACAGGAGGACCCTACGATACTGTACCAGAAGTCATGATTCTCGATGCTTTTTTCCGAGGACTTCCTGAGAAATTCGTTCCTATTTTCTTTGATGAAGCCGGACATCGGGTAGCGACTCAATACCTAATGGCCGCTATCTCTGGAGAACTCCCCGTGACTCAATTGTTACACTACCGAGAAGCCCACTCTCATCTTCCAGGACACCCCGAATTAGGATTGACTCCAGGGGTCAAATTCAGTTCAGGACGTTTGGGACATATGTGGCCTTACGTTAATGGTATCGCCTTGGCTAACCCCGATAAAGTCCTATTTTGTTTAGGGTCTGATGGGTCTCAACAAGAGGGAAATGACGCAGAAGCAGCCCGTTTATCGGTTGCTCAACAACTCAACACCAAGTTACTCATTGATGCTAATGATGTCACCATTGCTGGTCATCCTTCTAACTATCTCCCAGGATACGATTTAGTCAAAACCCTCAAAGGTCATGGACTGACGGTTCTTGAAGGGGATGGAGAAGATATTGATAGTTTATATCAGCGAATTTGTGAAGCCGTCGCAACTCCTGGCCCTGTGGCGGTGATTAACCATCGGAAAATGTGTCCAGGAATTACAGGCTTAGAAGGGTCTACCCACGGCCATGATGTGATTCCCCTAGACAAAGCTTTATCCTACCTTGAGGAACGGGGTCATCAAGGTGCGGTAGATTACCTCAAGAGTCTCTCAAAACCCAAACAAAATTACACCTATGTAGGGTCTGGGGACAAAATGGGGTCAAACCGTAATGTTTTCGGAGAAAGCGTTGTTTCTGTGTTGAGTAAAATGAGCGATGCAGAACGTAAAGAAAAAATTGTTTGCATTGACAGTGACTTAGAAGGCTCTTGCGGACTGGCACAAATTCGTAAAGCTTACCCCGAAATTTTTGTCAGTGGTGGCATTATGGAACGGAGTAACTTTTCTGCGGCTGCAGGGTTTGGTATGGAGAAAGGAAAACAGGGTATTTTTGCCACATTTAGTGCCTTTTTAGAGATGTGTATCTCAGAAATTACTATGGCACGGTTAAATTATTCTAACGTTTTATGTCACTTTTCCCATGCAGGAATTGATGATATGGCAGACAATACCTGTCACTTCGGATTAAACAATATGTTTGCCGATAATGGGTTAGATGATGGTTACGAAACTCGGTTATATTTTCCAGCAGATGCTAATCAAATGAAGGCTTGTGTTGACAAAGTTTTCTTTGACCCCGGACTCCGTTTTATCTTTTCTACTCGTTCTAAAGTGCCTAATATCTTGACTGAAGATGGTAGTGATTTCTTTGGGGGAGATTATACATTTACCCCAGGAAAAGATGAAGTGATTCGAGAAGGAACCGCCGGTTATATTGTCAGTTTTGGCGATGCGTTATACCGTTCTCTTGATGCAGTCGAACGACTCAAACAAGATGGCATTGATGTTGGTTTGATTAATAAAGCCACTCTCAATCTGGTCGATGAAGATATGATGCAAAAACTTGGTTCATCTCCTTTTGTTTTAGTGGTAGAAGCCTTTAACCGACGTACTGGTTTAGGCAGTCGCTTTGGTTCTTGGTTACTAGAACGGGGTTTCTCTCCCAAATATGGTTACTTAGGAACTTATAAAGAAGGATGTGGCGGTTTATGGGAACAGTTTCCACATCAAGGAATTGGACCTGAAGGCATCATAAGTCATGTTAAAGGGTTAATTGGTTAACCCTTGCATTGAGCCAGGTTGCTCTAACTAAGCAAGAACAAATTCGGTTGGGTTAAGCTAGTCTTTAAGATAGTTCCATAACTACTTTTAAAAGGCTTTCTTCTCGCCGAATTTATTTGATAATGATAGTTAAATAGGCGGGACAAAATACAGTTCAGTTTGTAGTAAGTTCTATAGGGAAAGCTTTTCATAACCTAGGGCTAAAACCCTAACCACGAACTTTTATGTGTTACTTTGAATTATCTCTATTTAACTATTAACTCTTCACTAAGAATGAGGGCTGAATTTCTAACTAATTGGTACTGATCGGAGCCAAAGTACGAACTTGTAAATTATTTTATGTTTAACTTTATGTTTTAGTAATAACTAAAAATTATTTAATTTAAGGGATAAGTTTTTTCAACAAAAACTATATTTTATGCAAGTTCAAACATCAAAAATAAATTAATTAAGGAGTCCAAAAAAATGCAACTACAAACTAAAAAGAAATACTACACTATCGAAGAATATCTGCAATTAGAAGAAACGGCTGAATATAAAAATGAATATCGTAACGGAGAAATTATTCCTATGGTAGGTGGAATTACAAATCATAACAAAATTGCTGGAAATTTTTATAAAAGGTTTCCCCTAACTATTAATAATCAAGATTATGAAGTTTATATAGAGTCAGTCCGTTTATGGTTATACGAACACAACTTTTATACTTATCCAGATCTTATGGTAATAAAAGGAGAACCGATTTATCATGGGACAGGACAATCAAATATTACTAACCCTCAAATTATTGTTGAAGTCCTTTCTAAATCAACCCAAGGTTATGATCGCGGAGAAAAATTTCAATACTATCGTTCCCTGAAGAGTTTTCAAGAATATATTTTAATTGATCAATATAATTATTCTGTAGAACAATATATTAAACAATCTTATAATCAATGGTCACTCAACTTTTATACAGAAGAAACGGCTATTTTAAAACTATCTTGCGTTCCTTGGGAAATTTCCTTACAAGACTTATATCAACGAGTCAACTTTGAATTAACAGAAGAATAAGTTAAAAGTATAGAGAAGATATTCTAGATTCTCATTACTCTTGGTCATTTATACTTAAACCCTGAAAATGCTAGGATAAAATCGATCTGAATCTTGTTGATATGGCACAAAACCAAAGTAACCACGTCAACATCCCTGAAAGGAGGAAGACTGCTCCATGACGACCCTATTACGTAACTGCTGGTATGTCGCCTTACCTGGTAAACAATTAAAACCAGGAAAAATGGTTCACAAAAAAATGCTTGGCGAACCCGTTTTAGTAGGACGACGTAAGGATGGAGAAGTCTTTGCTATCCGTGATATTTGTCCCCATCGAGGGATTCCCCTCCAATATGGATGGATGGAAGGAGATAATGTCTGTTGTCGTTATCATGGTTGGAAGTTTAGCACTCATCATGGAGGTTGTAGCGAAATTCCATCCTTAACTGAGTATGATGATTTAGATATTAGTCGCATTCGGGTTCCTACCTATGCTTGTCGAGAAGTTCAAGGTAATATTTGGGTTTATTTTGCCAAAGATACTCACAAAAACCCAGATTTAGCTACCATTCCCCCAGTACCTACCATTCCAGATTTTGGTAAAGTTGAACCTGGGATTTCAGAAATCATTCATTTTGCTTGTAATATTGATCATGCCATCATTGGACTCATGGACCCGGCTCATGGTCCGTATATACATAGTTCCTGGTGGTGGCGTAGTGGTCCACGGAAGTTTCGGGTTAAACAAAAGCAATATGAACCGGTTCCCCAAGGATTTCGCCTCGTTCCTTATGATATGCCAGTGAGTGCGCGGCCTTACAAACTTTTAGGGGATAAAGTCTCGATTGAAATTGTCTTTGAGTTACCTAGTGTCCGAACCGAAATTTTAAGAGGCGATCGCCATTCGGCTTGTTTATTGACGACAATTACCCCCATCGATGAAAACGAATGTGAAGCGTTTCAGAGTATTTATTGGACAATTCCCTGGATGGGAGTCTTTAAACCTCTATTGAGGTTCCTGACCCGTCAATTTTTGGCACAAGATCGTGATGTAGTTATTCAACAGCAAGAGGGACTAATCTACAATCCTGCGTTAATGTTAATTGATGATGCAGATACTCAAGCGAAATGGTATTTTCGTCTCAAGCAAGAGTATCAAAAGTCTCAAGCGGAGAATCGACCTTTTAAAAACCCAGTAGAACCGCGAATATTGCGCTGGCGCAGTTAGACAATCGTAAGATAATACATACTTACTAAGTTCAAGTTTCTTCGGAAATAATAGACTATCTGAAAAACCCTTTCTAGATTTCAGCAGAATTGAGGACTTGATTGTCATATAATAAGTCTTAGCAAAAAGTTACAACATAGTCTGTAATAGGTAGCAATCGAATTATAAGTTAAGACAAATAATTTGACTTCTAACTTGATAACTTCTAACTTTTGCGATAGTCCCTCTACACAGGAGATATTCAGCGAATGCAGCAGCCAATGACTGCGGATTTTCAACGTGAAATTACAGAAAAACTTCCCTTTACGCTACAAGAAATAAGAGCAGCAATTCCCCCCCATTGTTTTGAGTCTTCCGTTTCTAAGTCCCTTTCTTATTTAATTGTTGACCTCACCATTATTAGTGGACTCTACGCCCTAGCTTATACCTTAGACTCTTGGTTTTTTTGGCCGATTTTCTGGGTCGCACAAGGAACTATGTTTTGGGCGTTATTTGTTGTCGGACATGATTGTGGTCACGGTTCATTTTCTCGCTATAAATGGCTTAATAACTTTATTGGACATCTCTGTCATACACCGATCTTAGTCCCTTTTCATGGTTGGCGTATTAGTCATCGGACTCACCATAAAAATACAGGAAATATCGATACGGATGAAAGTTGGTATCCTGTAACAGAAACGAAGTATCAAGAAATGTCTTGGCTAGAAAAATTAGCTCGTTTTAAGCTAGTTTTATTTGTCTATCCCCTCTATCTTTTTAAACGTTCTCCAGGGAGAAAAGGCAATCATTTTAATCCCAATAGTCCTTTGTTTAGTCCTTCAGAAAAATGGGATGTGATTACCAGTACCATTTGTTGGACTTTGATGGTGATTTTGTTAGGGTTTCTTACCTATCAATTTGGCTTTTTATGGCTACTTAAGTATTATTTGGTTCCTTATGTAGTGTTCGTGATCTGGTTAGATTTAGTAACCTACTTACACCATACTGATCCTGATATTCCTTGGTATCGAGGACAAGATTGGTATTTCCTTAAAGGAGCCCTTTCTACGATTGATCATGATTATGGATTGATTAATAATATTCACCATAATATCGGGACTCACGTGGCTCATCATATCTTTCTGAGCATTCCTCATTATCATCTAAAGACGGCGACTGAAGCAATTAAACCCATTTTAGGCGTTTATTACCGAAAGTCTAATCGCTCAATTGTTGACGCTTTTTTCCGTTCCTACAAAACTTGTTTTGTTGTCCCTGATAGTGGCAGTAAGGTCTATTATCAACCCCATAAAGTTCAGACAAAAGACTTTTAGGTAACAGTAGGGGTCGATGATCGTTGACCCCTATTCTTATCCAAAGAATGCTACAGATAAAGGTTTCTATAGTACAACCTAGATAGGTAAGGGTAATCACTGATACTTTTCAGTGATAGATCAAGAAATATCTAGACAAAATCACTCAGATCCGTTATTATACTTAGTAAGTAATTACTTTAGAGACTTAAGTATTATGGATAGAGTTTTATATCAATTAACAATTATGGTAGCTGGAACGTGCTTAGGAGTAGCTGCTCTATCGATGGTTTTTTCTCCTAGTAGAATAGCTCAATTACCTGATTCATCTCCGGCAGCAGGAGAGGTCAGCTTACAAATTTTGGAAAAGTAAGCTTATAACTTGGCTTAAAAGTGATCTAAAAGTTTTTCCTTCGATTATTGAAGGTTCTATCAAAACAACTAGGTTTGAAACACCGTCGTTATGCGACGGATTTTGTTTGTTTTTAATATCAAATAGATTATTCTAGAGGAAAAGTATTTGTTAGCATTTTTTACTGAGTGAAGTACAATGTCTAAAAAAATTTCCTCATTTTTTGTCGGTTTTCTCTTTCTACTCACAATAATTATACTGAATCGTTTTTTTGCTGCGGGAATGATGGGATTAAGTATTTTTACTCTAGCTTATCTTACTAAAGGAATGCGGCGTTCTCCAAAAAATTACTGATTTTCAAACAAAAAAAGCTGACAGTTGGGAATATACCTCCTTAGTTTTGACGGATGACTATGTAGACTATTTACGTCTCAATTAAGGGAGATTCGACCCCTAGACTAGGTAGATGACTAGATTGATGTTAATTCATGTAAAAGGCACTTAAGTCTTTACTTTCTCTTGTCTTCGTGATCCCCAATAGATTATCCTTGATCCCCGAATAAAAATTTTTTCCTTTGTGTCAGTCAGTTCTGCCTTATAAATATTGACAATCTACCCTAGTAATGGGTTAAGATAGGACATAATTTCTTACAAGAACAAGTAATTGACTCAACTGACTTTTGAACACTGCTCTTTATTTCTTTTAATTATGAATTTAGTTAAAGAAAACTGAGCCAGATTTTTAGCGTCACTGCTACACTAAAAGAGTAAACATAAAGTAGTTACTTTGTTCGTGGCAAGGGAATAGAATTCCTGAATTTTGAGTAAGTTTTCTACAAGTCTCCTTTAGATTTTGATAAAAAAGAGACAATCTTGAACATTATTTTTTGTAAAAGATAATAACTAAGAAAACTTAATTAGGTATTCAAAAAGAAAGTTTTTAAGCATTCTACAAGAGTCAAAAATAACGTATTTAGATAACAAGGGGGGAATTATGCTTAAAATTACAAATCGCCATAAAGTTTGCGTCGTTGATTACTTCTTAGATGGATATTACCTAAGTTGGAAAGAAGTCAATGAAAACGAATTTCCTAAAATCGGACAATTTGAGCAACTTGCGCCCAAACCAGGGGTTGAAGTTAATGCTAAGGTTGTTAACATCGAAGAATTAAGTGAAAGCGAATACCGTGTTTTTCTGATTTCTTGTCAAGAATATATCTGTTAGACTCGGAAAATGTTGTAATTAGCTATTGGTTAGGGTAGGCAATGCTTACCCTACTCCCACAGGCGAAAAGAATCAAAAAAGCTCAGGATTTCTTGGGAAAGGCTATCACTATTTTTTTGACCAGCTGCTAAAATATAAACTCGATTATTCATTAAATAAACCCGAAACCCAATCAATTCATTTTCATCCCTCATCATTAATTCCAACCCTGAATATTGTTCCCAATTTATAGGGCGATCGCTGATTAAGTTGAAATTAGTTTCAGCGACTAAACTGTCTCGCACTAAAGCTAACAATGGAGTTGGCTCAGTCAATTGGGATGGCTTCAAAGCTTCAGAATAAGAGGCAACAAAGCGGTATTCTTGGGGTTGGGTGGCAAAGACTTCAAAAGAGAGGTTATTATCGCCTAAATTAAGGGTAATGGTTTCTTGACTTTTAAGTCCTTCAGGCATCCACACCGAAAACCCTCCATCTTTAAATAAGTATTTTTGCCATCGTAATTTTCCTTGGTCAATGGTTAATAATTGGGACGGATGTTCGAGTTCTGTGACTGGTGGTTGTTCTTGGTTTTGTTGCTGCTGTAGTCGTTGAATTTCTTGTTCCATCTGTAATTGACCATCACGGAAAAAGGTCGGACGATCAAATCTTCCTTGGGCCAAAACCCCAGGGATAGAAATGGTGACTAAGCAAGACAAAATCAACCAAAAATGTCGATGGATCATCTTTTTCTAGCCAAGGTTACAGCTAAGTAAACGCATAAAGCAAAAGGTAGCCATTTTTAGACCATAGGGAGACTTCCACCAAGCACCAGGAAAACAACCTATCGGTGCAGATAGGCTAAAATCCCAGTTATCATAGTTATCTCCTTGCCATTTCCCTTCCTTACGCCAACCCACGCGATCGGCATATTTTTGGATAATCTGAGTATCTTGACTGCGTAGAGTATCTAAATTTCCGCCCACCTCCTGATAAATTCCAAGCTGTACACTAAACCCAAAGCGATCTTGACTATAATCACGCCAAAGACGATCAATCACTTGCAAAATATTACAAGGGAATTTGTCCATATCTCCAGGCTTTAGGGTTTCTCTAGTTTTATTAGCAGCGTCTAAGATAACATTAGTGGTTTCTGCATCAGCTTCTTTAAATTTGCCTGCTTTCAATAATTCTTGTAACTTGCTGTATCGATTAATATCAGGTACAAGCTTGAGCTTTTCTTCTAGGTAAGCCACTCTCTGTGTTAGGGACTTCATTTGGCTTAAAATCTCTGATAATTGAGCATTATCGTTGGTTTCGCTAAAAGCATCTGACATTTTGACCTTGCCTCCTTGTGGGCGGAATTTATCACTAAAATTTAAAAAAATCTCAGGAAAAATTCAGCAATATTCATTTTAATGATAGTACAATCTAGAAAGTCATTATTAAAGTTCTGACCTACGAAGTTACTATGAAGTCAACCTCCAGTTTAACCTCTTCTTCTCCGAATAATTATGATATTGAGCAAGAGGTTCTAGACCGATATCAAGCGGGAGCAAAGGTTCAACAGCCTAGTTTATGCTGTGCTGTAGAATATGAAGATAAATATTTAGAAATTTTACCCCAAGAAATTATTGAAAAAGACTATGGATGTGGTGATCCAACCTTATACATTTCTGAAGGTGAAACCGTTCTTGATCTTGGCTCAGGAACTGGAAAAAACTGTTATATAATAGCCCAAAAAGTCGGGGAAAAAGGTAAGGTAATTGGCGTTGATTTCAATGATGAAATGCTTAAGTTATCTCGTAAGTATCAGTCAGAAATTGCGAACAAACTTGGATTTAACAATACAAAATTTGTTAAGGGAAAAATTCAAGACTTAGCTTTAGATATAGAACAAGCACAACACTGGTTGAAACAGAATCCTATTGAGTCGATTGAGCAGTTGAGCCAATTTGAAACGGAATGCGATCGCCTCCGACAAGAAACTCCATTAATTGCTGATAATACTATTGATGTTGTTGTTTCTAATTGTGTTTTGAATTTAGTTCGTCCTCAAGACAAGCACCAATTATTTGCTGAACTTTATCGAGTTCTTAAATCTGGAGGACGGGCGGTTATTTCTGATATTGTTTGTGATCAAGATCCGACTTCCAAAATCCTTAATGATCCTGAATTATGGACTGGTTGTATTGCAGGGGCATTTCGTGAAGATAACTTTTTAAAAATGTTTGAAGAATCAGGGTTTTATGGAATTGAAATTCTCAAAAGAGAAGAAAAACCTTGGCAAGTAATTGATGGCATAGAATTTCGTTCTTTGACTATTCGTGCTTATAAAAGTCAAAAGCAAGCAAGTTCAGATTTTCAACAAGCGGTTATGTATAAAGGACCCTGGAAACGAGTTGAGAATGAGTATGGACAAAGCTTTTATCGAGGAGAAAAAAGCATGGTCTCTCATGAAACTTACGAGACTTTAACTGCCCCTAAAAGTCCTTACCGAGAATCGATTATTGCAGTTTCTTCCCAGAAAAAAAAATTAGAAGAACTAGCAACTGAACCCAATCAAAGTAATGGAAAAACAAGTTGCTGCAGCTCTTGAAAAACTCAAGGTTTTCTATTCTACGTTCTCTCAGGAGCGTAGAATAACGACAATCATTAAGATATATTAATTCAAAAATAAATGATGAACGTTCTACATCTTCCTAACATAACCCCTTTTGAAAACAAAATTAATTCCCTATTAAGTAAGCAAAAAATAACCGTTTTACAGATTAATTTAGGTAAACGATGTAATCTTGCCTGTACTCACTGTCATGTAGAAGCCGGACCCAAACGAACTGAAGAATTATCTCCAGAAATATGTGAAAAATTAATTGAATTAATTAACCGCTTTCCTCAAATTCAAACAGTAGATTTAACAGGGGGTGCGCCAGAAATGAATTATGGATTTCAGCCTCTTGTAGAAACAGCAAGGGAAAGAGGAAAAGAAGTAATTATCCGTTCTAATTTAACAATTTATTTTGAACCTGGATTTACATATTTACCAGAATATTGTGCCAAACATAAACTAAGAATTGTTGCTTCTCTTCCCTGTTATTTAAAAGAAAATGTTGATAAACAAAGAGGACATGGAGTTTACAATGATTCAATTAAAGCCCTTCAAATTTTAAATGAAATTGGCTATGGACATCAATCCGATTTAATTTTAGATTTAGTTTATAATCCTCCGATGCCTACCAATGATAATTTTAACCTAACCCCTCATCAAAATCAATTAGAACAAGACTATAAAAGATTTCTAAAAAATCATTTTAATATTGATTTCAATAATCTTTTTGCCATTACTAACATTCCCATAGGCAGAACAAAAAAATACTTACAAAATAAAAAACTATATCTTCCTTACCTTAAGTTTTTAGAGGCGAATTATAATGACATGACAGTTTCTAGTTTAATGTGTCGCAACGAATTATCAATTGATTATTTAGGCAATGTTTACGATTGTGATTTCAATCAAATGGAAAAGATACCTGCTACTACCAAAAATGGGAAGAAAATCACTGTTGAAACCCTTCTAGAATTAGAGAATTTAGACATTATCAAAAATATCAAAACAGCTTCCTATTGTTATGGATGTACAGCCGGAAGTGGTTCAAGTTGCGGAGGATCGTTACTTTAAGTAAGTAGTCTTTTTTAAGCTTTAAAAGAGACATGATAGTGATGAAACCTACCCTGATAAAAAATAGTTATGAATCCACCTAAGAAGTTCAAGAATAGTTTAGGGAAATTTCTGGGATTTGCCTTAGCCTTTGCTGTTTCAATAATCATTGCTAAAAACATGGGAATAACAACAGTTATCAACGATAATTTGCAGACTGTTTTACAGTGGGTAGATAGCCTAGGTTTTCTAGGTTATCTTGTTTTTATTTTGGTTTATATATTAGCAACAGTTTTCTTGATTTCTGGTGCAGTTTTAACCCTAGGGGCTGGGGTGATTTTTGATGTTATTAAAGGATCGATTTTAGTTTCTTTGGCCTCCACTTTAGCTGCTACCGTTGCTTTTTTAGTAGGACGTTATTTAGCAAGAGGATGGGTAGCCAAACAAATTGAAAAACAGCCCAAATTTCTTGCAATTGATGAAGCGGTTGCACAAGAAGGTTGGAAAATTGTTGGGTTAACTCGTCTGTCTCCTCTTTTTCCTTTTGTCTTCTTAAATTATGCTTTTGGGATTACTCAAGTATCTTTAAAAGACTACATATTATCCTCTTGGATAGGAATGATGCCAGGAACAATTATGTATGTTTATATTGGTTCTTTAATTGGAGATATTGCAATGATTGGGGCTGGTAATAGAGAGAAAACCACTCTAGAATGGGGACTATATTTAGTCGGATTAGTTGCTACAATTGGGGTAACAGTTTATGTTACGAAAATAGCCAAAACAGCATTGAATAGTGAAATTGAAAACTCAAAATCTCAGAGTGAAACATCAATCTAGTAAAAGTATTACATTTTTGAACAAAGGTTTCTTTATGTTCCGATAGATAAGCAACTTTGGGAAGTGGCAATGAAATATCACAAAGTAATGAGGTGAAAAAATAAACTTAGCTAAGAAACTTAATTAATTATCTAATTCATCTATCTTTATTCTAAGGGAATGCTTCTCCGACTTGTCAAGCTAAAGAGGGATCTAAAGCGACAGCGTCAAGTAGTTAAAAAGTGACGTTACCTTGCTCAATATTTCTCAAATTTGTGGCATTTCCCTCTAGATATCTCCTTTTTAAAGCTGTCAACAGAGGGAATATTCTAAAATAACTTAAGTCCTTCCATAGCAATTAGTCTATGATTATCTAATAACCTATCGATATATTGTAGAGCAAAAAAATTACGGTTTTGTTTCATATATTGCATTTATTCTATCTTAATACGGGTAAGCTATCTCAGTAAGCATATTTTCCTAGGAGGACAATTCGGAAAATTCACAAACTTTACAAAAATTAACAAAATGATGTACTATCGTTAAGAAATAAAGAGAGTAATCACTCACTCAGATCTGTATAATCTAAAACCTAGTTGAGAAATATATCTGAAGCAATCATCGAATCTCAGTCCAAGTATCATAGATGAAAGCGATGAATCAAACAGCAAACCATAATACATTTTAATAAAACATACTGATTTTCCCTTATAGAATCACAAAACATTTGACAAAAGCTTACTCTCGACTGTTGTTAATTCGGACTACTACTGAGTCATATATTATGAAAATTACTACAACCTCTCCTGATCCTGTTCGCGCTTACCTTAGAGAAATTGGTCGTGTTCCTTTACTGACCCATGAAGAAGAAATTCTTTATGCAAAGCGAGTACAGCGATTGGTTAGTCTAGAAAAAGTTAAAGAATCTCTAACCGAAGAACTCGAACAAGAACCTACGATCGCTCAATGGGCCAAAGCGGCTAAAATTTCTCAGAAGGAACTTCGCTCAGTAATTGCCTCTGGAGAAGCAGCTAAGCATAAGATGGTAGAAGCGAATCTTCGTTTAGTTGTATCAGTAGCTAAAAAGTACCTTAAGCGCAACTTAGATTTATTGGATTTGATCCAAGAAGGGACAATTGGAATGCAGCGCGGGGTAGAAAAGTTTGATCCGACCAAAGGATATCGCTTTTCAACCTATGCTTACTGGTGGATTCGCCAAGCGATTACCCGTGCGATCGCTGAAAAAAGCCGTACCATTCGTTTACCCATTCACATCACCGAAAAACTCAATAAAATTAAGAAGGCACAACGACAACTTGCTCAGGAAAAAGGTCGTGCTGCTACCATTCAAGAACTAGCAGAAGAACTTGATTTAACCCCCAAACAAGTACGGGAATATTTAGAACGCGCCCGTCAACCCCTTTCTTTAGATCTCAGAGTGGGAGATAACCAAGACACAGAGTTAGGGGACTTATTAGAAGATACTGGTCCGTCTCCCGAAGATTATGCTACCTATTCCTCTTTGCAGTTGGATCTAGACAAACTAATGGAAGATCTGACTCCCCAGCAAAAAGAGGTACTGGCCTTGAGATTTGGTTTAGCTGATGGTAAACCCCTAACCCTAGCTAAAATTGGCAGTATCTTGAATATTAGTCGCGAACGAGTTAGACAAATTGAAAGAGAAGCCCTGGCTAAACTCCGAAAACTCAAGGCTAATATTAGGGAATATTTGGCTAGTTAGGCTTTTTTGAGCGTAAGGGGTCGGAGAACGCCTGATCAATAGTTCGGTTCTACCGACCTCGATATTCTTACTAAACTTGTTACAGTAGAACAGAAAGGTTATATATCCACTAAATTGACAGTAATAAATAGCCCCTGAACTTCAGTAAAATCACTAGGTAGGAGATCAACAGTGACCAATAACTTCAAGCGACCTCAAAATTTTTTTGGTAATGATGGCGAAAATAAAGAAACGTTATGGCAATATGTTCAATCGTTGAGTCCAGAAACCATCGCTCAATTGTCCAAACCAGAATCTTCTGAAGTGTTCCAAGTTATGGAACGGAATATTGTGGGATTATTGGGAAACCTGCCATCAGAACACTTTGGCATTACCGTGAGTACCAGTCGGGAAGATTTAGGCCGTTTATTAGCTTCTGCCATGATGAGTGGTTACTTCCTCCGAAATGCTGAACAACGCATGGGATTTGAGAAATCTCTACAATCAATTAGTAATAAAACAAATCTTGATGAATAAGCGTTGTTCTATGATTCTAGCGCAGCAACTCAAAGAGACTCTTTCACTTACTTCCCTAATAGAACGAATTACAGGGTTTAATTAAACGTCTGTCAAAAAATACCGAAAAGAATTAGTGACTGATGAAAACGGGATAACTCCCTTGGTTCAATTTGCCCTAAGACATTCATTGTTAGATTGGTATCAACATCAAGGGCGAGATTTGCCCTGGCGGAAAATAGAAGATCCCTATCCTATCTGGGTTTCAGAAATTATGCTTCAACAAACTCAGGTAAAAACAGTAATACCTTACTATCAGCGATGGTTAGAAACATTTCCTACCATCAAAACCTTAAGCCACGCTAACTTACAAACTGTTCTCAAGGTTTGGGAAGGGTTAGGGTATTATGCCCGCGCTCGCAACCTCTATCGAGCATCAGTAATTATTCTACAAGAATATCAGGGAAACTTCCCAAGGAAACTTGAAGATGTTCTTAAATTACCAGGAATTGGCCGAACGACGGCTGGCGGAATTCTCAGTTTAGCCTTTAATCAACCCCTTTCTATCCTTGATGGGAATGTAAAGCGAGTATTATCAAGATTAATCGCTTTGCCTGATCCCCCAGCAAAAGCGATACAATCTTTATGGAAACTGTCAGATAGTTTACTAGATCGAAAAAATCCCAGGGATTTTAATCAAGGATTAATGGATTTAGGGGCAACTATTTGCACTCGAACCCATCCTAAATGTTTACTCTGTCCCTGGCGATCGTATTGTCAAGCTTATCATCAAGGAATTCAAGATCAACTTCCTATGCGTGAAAATTCTAGTCCCTTACCCCACAAACACATTGGTGTTGCGGTTATCTATAATGAGTTTGGACAAATCTTAATTGATCGTCGTCCTGAAAAAGGATTACTTGGTGGTTTATGGGAGTTTCCAGGAGGGAAAATTGAGCCCAATGAAACCGTTGAAGATTGTATTAAACGAGAGATTTTAGAAGAAATTGATATTGAGATAGAAGTGGGGGAACATCTTATGACGTTGGCTCACGCTTATACTCATTTTAAAGTTACGTTAATTGTTCATCTTTGTCGTTATTTATCAGGAAATCCTAAACCTATAGAATGCGAGGAAATTAGGTGGGTAACGTTAGATGAACTGAAGAGTTTTCCCTTTCCTAAAGCCAATACTAAAATTATTGAAGTATTACAACAAAACTCTCTAAAATAAGCAATAAAGTTAAATGATTTGTGTGCTATTCTGTTTATTTTTTCAAGGTTCGTAGTAAAGACTTTAGTCTAGACAGAGAAGTCTTTGATAGCAGTTCTCTTTAACAATTAAGATTCCTAGTGCCATATGTCTGTTCAACTCACACCTTGCACCTTCGATCAAACGAGCTAGTGAATCCTTCTATCCCCCCTAATCCCCCTTGAGAACGGGGCAGGCAACAGGGATTTATTTTGACTGTAACTGCTTGAGAATTTATTTTCTTGAGTTTCTTGTTGATTTTTTATGTACTGGTGCAAGATATCCGTTCAAAATTAAAAGTCCAATAATTAGTTGTTAATTTTTTTCCGGTTTATTACCGTCTTCAAGGTCAGAGATTGTATCATTTCTAATGTCTTGAATTTTGTTTTGATTGGCTTGTGTATTTTCAGCTATCAATCTTATTCGTTCATTATCCCAATTGGCCTTAGTATATATTGCGCCAGTATATACTGCTTTTTCCCATGTATTAGCTGATTTGATTTGTTGATTCGTTACATTTGTCGCTCCTAAGAGATAAGCTCCACACAGATCTACTCCTAATAAGTTGGCTTCACACAGATCCACTCCCAAAAGGTAGGCTCCATAGAGATTTGCCCCTGAAAGGTCGGCTTGACACAAATCGGCTCCACAGAGATTTGCCCCTGAAAGGTCGGCTCCACAGAGATTTGTCCCTGAAAGGTCGGCTCCACAGAGATTTGTCCCTGAAAGGTCGGCTCCACAAAGATTTGCCCTTGAAAGGTCAGCTTTTGAAAGGTTGGCTTGACAGAGGTTGACTTGACAGAGATTGGCTTTTGCAAGATTAGCTCCTAAAAGGTTCGTTCCTAAAAGGTTAGCTTGTGCAAAATTACATAACCTAAGATCTAAATTTTGATTATTGTTTTGATTGTTTATTAGTTGAGTATCGTATAAAAATAGTAAAATAATTGCTTTACATTGGGGACTATTATTTAACCTTCTTAAAACAGTTAAAGTTTTATATCTAACTACGTTTATAGCTGACTTATAAGTATCTGTTTGTGAATCTACAATCGTTTTTAACAAAATATCATCAATTTCTTTTAAGTATTTATTTAATATTTTTTCCTCTCTATTTTTTTTGTTAATAGTCTTTTGCTCGCTAGTAATTTTTTTCGTTGCCGTAAAAGCTACTAAAATTAAAGTCAAAGGAATTACTAAGTTTATTGTGTCTTCAATAAAGAGGAGCCTACCTATTAAAACTACACCAAAAAATATGATAGTTGTTATTACACCAAACATAATTAAATTATAAAATTTAAGGGTTTTTATGTTTTGATTGGTTTGATGTTTTGGTGACTTTTCTTCTGTGTTTGTAAATAAGGAGGTAATCATATAATCAACCTAATATATTTATATTTTTTTAATCTGTCCTAATTAAAGTCTAATTTAGCTAATTTTAAGTAGTTTTAGAAAAAATAATCGAATTGAACAAGACTTTGCTTTAATATAGTTCAAAAATTTGTGTCAGAGCAATATGATAAAAACTGAAAGCTACCGATCATAAATGAGGGTGTGTCTCATGAGTGGGAAAGACCCTATATATGGCTATATTTTTAGTAAAATTCTACTATACTTCATCTCTATCGAACTATCTAATTAATAAAATCATAAAAATTAATAATTAACTATCAAAAATGTCTAATTGTTCAATCAATTGATCCTGATTTTTTGTTGCTTTAACGGGAGTAACTTTTTTAATTCCTTGACGTAATCCTAGTGCAATTTTGCTATGTTTTTCAATTTGATTCATAACTTGTTTAGCCCGTTTGATGACGGAATTGGGTAAACCTGCTAATCTTCCGGCTTCTATCCCATAAGATTTATCTGCGCCCCCTGGACGAACTTGATGTAAGAAAATGATTTCATTGGGTAATTCTTGTACGGTTACTTGATAATTAGCCACATTAGAAAGAATAGAGGCTAATTCATTTAATTCGTGGTAATGAGTCGCAAAAATCGTTCTTCCTTGAATTTCTGTTGCTAAATATTCAGCGACAGACCAAGCAATAGAAAGTCCGTCAAAGGTAGCGGTTCCTCGTCCAATTTCGTCCAATAAAATTAAGGATTTAGCGGTTCCGTGATTAAGGATATTAGCAGTTTCGTTCATTTCTACCATAAAGGTTGATTGTCCTGTGGCTAAATCATCCACCGCCCCCACACGGGTAAAAATGCGATCGCTGATGCCTAATTTTGCGGTTGTCGCCGGAACAAAACTTCCGGTTTGTGCCATTAATTGAATTAGTCCTACTTGTCTTAAATAACAGCTTTTTCCACTAGCATTGGGACCAGTTAAAATAATTAAATCAGGGGCATCATTGTCTTGATGATTGCCCATCAAGGTTGAATTAGGAACAAATAGACCGGCTGCTAAAGATTGTTCAACAACGGGGTGTCTTCCCTCGGTAATTTCTATGACCCTTCCTTCGATTACTTCAGGACGACAATAACCTTGAAAAACCGCTACTTCTGCTAATCCTGCTAAGACATCTATCGCGGCTACCGCTTTAGCAATGTGGCGAATATTTTGGGCGTGTTCAGCTACTTTTGAACGTAACTCAGTAAAAATTTCGTATTCTAATTTATTGAGATCATCTTGTGCGGTTAAAATACGAGTTTCCCTTTCTTTTAATTCAGGCGTTATATATCTTTCTTCATTGGTTAATGTTTGTTTGCGAACATAATTGTCTGGGGCTAAGTCTGCTTTACTACGAGGAAGACTGATATAGTAACCAAAAGTTTTATTATAGCCAACTTTGAGGTTAGATACTCCTGTTTTTTGTCTTTCTGTTAATTCTAAATTTGCCAGCCATTGACGATCATCTTCGAGACGATGGCGCATAGTATCTAAATCAGTATTAATGCCATCTCGAATGACTCCCCCATCTTTTAAATGAAGAGGAGGAGACTCCACTAAATGATCAATAACATACTTACCTAATTGTTCTAATTCAGGGGGAATTTTCTGTAATGCTTTTAAGTAAGGGGAGTTTCCTTGAGTAGCTAATTCTGCTAACTCTGTTAACCTAACTAAAGACTCTGCTAAAGATAATAAATCCCGTGCATTGGCCGTTCCTGAACCTATCCTACCTGTAATTCTTTCTAAGTCATAAATATTGCGCAATAACTGACGTAAATCTTGGCGCAATGATGGGGTTTCTCCCAACTCTTCAATCGTATTTTGTCGGGCATTAATTCCTTTTAAATCTAATAAAGGTTCTAATAACCAACGACGTAACGCTCGTCCTCCCATGGCAGTACAAGTGCGATCTAACGCCCACAATAAAGAACCATGAAAGGTTCCATCCCTTACCGTTTGGGTGATTTCCAGGTTGCGGCGGGTTTGATGGTCTAAAATGAGGAAATCAACCTGATTGTAAGTTCGCAGGGGTTGTAGGGGAACCTGATGGGCTTTCTGGGTATCTTCGATGTAATCTAATAGCCCTCCTGCGGCGCGAATGGCTAGGGGTAAATGTTCACATCCCATTCCTTCGAGGGAACGGATACCAAAGGTAATTAAAAGCTTAGGTTTGGCTTCATTTAAGGTAAACGGAGTTTGCGATCGCAACGAATAACAAAAACAGTCGGGCAAGCCATCAATGAGATATTCTGATTGTTCCCCAGGACGCAATAAACTATTAACATCAGGGGCGTTAGTCGGAACCAAAATTTCTGAGGGTTGTAGGCGCAATAGTTCTAAGCTTAAATTTCCTAATTCCTGCCCTTGAGTGGTCAAAAATTCCCCGGTTGAAATGTCAGCATAAGCGAGTCCCCAATGTTCCTTGGCTACCACAACGGCTGCTAAAAAATTGTTACGCTTTGCCTGTAACATCCCATCGTCTGTTAGGGTTCCAGGGGTGAGTAATTTGGTGATTTTTCGTTCTACCATACGCCCTTGGGCGACTGCTTGAGAAGAGTCTTCTACTTGATCACAAATCGCCACGGCATAGCCTTTTTCTACTAACAAACGACTATATCTTTCTAGGGCATGGTGTGGAACCCCTGTCATGGCTACCCGACCAATTTCTTTACCGCCATCTTTACTGGTTAAGGCTAATTCTAATTCCTGGGAAATTATTACGGCATCTTGAAAAAAGCATTCAAAAAAATCTCCTACTCGATAAACTAATAAAGCATTAGGATATTGTGCTTTGACCATCACGTAATGTTGATACATGGGGGTCAGTTTTTGTGGGTCAAGAGGACGATAATCAGTATGGGGTGATTTGCTGGTTCCGAGTTGGGGCTTAGAATTAGAATTAGGAGAGATGGTCATAATTGAAATGGTTCAGTCAGGCGTTAGGCGTTAGGCGTTAGGCGTTAGGCGTTAGGATTTTCTATTCCCCCTAGCTTTTCAAAACTTTTAGTCATAAACCCCTTACGAGGAAGAAATCTTTTCACGTTCTTCGCGTTCGGTCATTTCTAAGTCTTCTACCGTAACTTCTTGGGGGTTTATTCCGTCAGAAGCTCGTTGAGAAAATCCCCACATAAATAACAGTGCGATCGCACTAATCATTAACCATTCAGGGGGAACTAAATTGGGATTAATCACCCTTATTAAAAGTCTAACGCCGACTAATCCTACCGTTATAAATCCTGCATCTTCAAGATGGGTATATTCCTCTAACCAACGGATAAATAATTCGGCTAAAAACCTTAGGGTAATCACCCCGACTGTTCCTCCTAAAAGAATTAGCCAGAGATCATCAGCAATAGCAATAGCCGTGGTGACACTATCAAGAGAAAACGCTAAATCCGTCACAGCAATTAGAGGAATCGCTTGCCATAACGATTGAAATTGTAAACTATGGTGATGATGTTCTTTATCTTCTTGGGAAGTAAAATAATTGAACACTAACCACAATAAATATAATGCGCCTAATAGTTCAAACTGCCAAAACTTAATAATCCAAGTTGCTGTTAAAATTAGGGTCATTCGTAAAATATAAGCGACAACTAAGCCCAAATTCAGGGCATATTGTTGTAATTTTTTATCATGTAATCCTTGGGCAATGGCAGCTAAAGCAATAGCATTATCAGCCGATAATACTGCTTCTAAAACCACGAGAACTAAAAAGATCAGAGGTGTTTTCAGGCTAAATGTGAGGGAAGAATCAACAATTTGGTCTAGCATTAAAAAATGATTACTAAATTGACACTAAATAAGGACACGGATCACTAAATCCTAGTTGAAATCAAACTGGTGTTAATTTGACTATTATTTCATCATAAAGGATCTTCTCTCAGGAGAGTGAAGGGGGAAAGTGCAACAGATCCCGTAGAGATTTAACCCTAGAATAGATTCAGGAAATATGTCACAATGGTTAGGAAATTTTAATGTCTTAGCAATCAGGCTTAACCTAAAAATCATCAATGCTTGCAGTCCCCACCACATTAGAAGAAGCTGTTGTTCAAGCTCAAGAAGCGACAAAATTAGCTCTCAAAGCCCAAATAGGACGTATTTCAGTGGAATTAGCTGTTCCTGAAATTGCCCTTCAAGCTCAATCGTTAGCGTTAGAGTTTACCTCCGTATTTGAAAATCTATCGGGTCTAAAAGTCATTTTTCCCGATACAGGGGCGGCTGCTTTAGCCCGTCGAGACTGGGGAGAAACCCCCTTTCGGGTAACTGATTTAGGAAGTCGGGTAACATCGGTGGAGACCAAGATTTCTGAGCAAGATCAGGGGTTTTTGATTGTTTCTCCCTCATCGGTGGAAGTGGAGATGGTAGAAAAATTATGTAACTTAGCTGGCGATCGCCCTGTTGTGTTATTAATTCCCCAGTTAGAAGATGTTTCCATTGTGGGTATCGGTTATGCTGCCCGTAAGATACGGGGACGGTTTCTAAGTACCCTGACCTCTGCTTACTATTTTAGACCCCTAGATGGGGCTGCTATCCTCCGATCCTATCCTTCTGCTTGGAATGTGTACCTCGAACAAGAAACGGGCTATGAATTAATTGCCGAAGAACCCCAAAAACCGATGGGGGAAGCCTTAGAATTAATTCTCGCTAAAGCAGTGTCTGGAGATGGAGACAGTGGTAATAGTCCCGCGCCTAAAAAATCAGGGTTGTTTGCCAGTATGCAGCAGTTTTTACGGGCGTTAAGTCAGTGAAGAGGTGAGGGGGTGCAAATAATTAGGGGTAAAGCCCTTACTACCAACTTTTCTATTCATACTCAAGCTTTATGAATTCTAATCAAACTGTTTGGATCGCTAGACACGGAAATCGCCTGGATTTTGTTAACCCTGATTGGTTTAATACGGCAGAACGTCGTTATGATCCTCCCCTATCTGAGGACGGAATGATTCAAGCTAAACAATTAGGAGAACGGCTAAAATCAGAGAAGATAACCCATATTTTTGCCTCGCCTTTTTTAAGAACGATTCAAACCGCCCATCAAGTAGCAGAAATTCTTAATCTTGAGATTAAACTAGAAGCAGGACTGGCTGAATGGCATAATCCCGAATGGATGAGTGAAAATCCAGAAATTCATCCCCCCAACTATTTAAAAAAAGAATATCCTCGCATTAATTGGCATTATTCCTCAAAAATCATTCCCCAATATCCTGAAACTGAAACCACAGTAATGCAACGAACAGGAGAAATTGCTAAACAATTAATTGCTGAATTTTCTGAGGATATCTTATTAGTTGGTCATGGTGCATCGGTGTTAGGAACTACCTGGGGGTTAGTAGTAGGAAAACCGACGGTTAATGCTGCGTTATGCTGTTTAGTGAAAATCGTTCGTGAGGGCGATCGTTGGCAACTAGAATTAAATGGAGATACGTCCCATTTGAGTGAAACAGAAAGTCAGATTCGTTTTGTTTAATGATGATGATCAGAAAAAATTAGGGGTTGTTATTTTCTCCTGGCAACCAATCTTCTGCTAAGATTAAATCCAAAGAATAAGGACAAACATTAGGAAATACTGAAATTTCTATCTTGGTTTGTTGAGAAGCTTGACGACGCGCACGTTGATAATTTTTTTCTAGTTGTTGTTCAGGGTAATTTTTGAGACTAGGACTATCTTCAAGGGTTAATTCAATTTGAGTACGTGCATCGGTTATGGAATCTAGCCAACTATCTGAACGACGCTGGGGTTGATATTGCCACTTGAGTAAATGCAGTAAAAGACGAGTTAGCTGACTATTAATTCCCCGTTTTTCACTTTTCCCCAAGTCTTCAACCTCCTCAATTAAGTGATTTACATCAATTTCATGCCAACGTCTTTCTCTTAATAATGCGGCGGTTTGATCAATCCATATATTGAAATCTGACAAGTAAGTTTTACTCATAATAACGTTATTTTTTTATAGGTTTCATGAATCGGTAATGGGGTCATAATTTCTAGTCTACCATCAGCTTTAGTACGTTATTGCAGAAAAAAAGCAGAGAAATTCCCAAAAAACTGTAGTTTGCCTAATGCCCCCTACTTAATGTTTTAAACATGAATGAAAAATGGTAGTGTTAATTAACATTAATCAATTTTCCAATAACTAGCAATTGGCATTCTCCAACCTGTCCCAAATGCTCTATCTGTCACTTTTAATCCTGGAGGAGCCTGTTTTCGTTTAAATTCAGCACGAGTAACTAATTTTAAAACTTTATTAATAACGGCTGAATCAAACCCTGCTTCCTGAATTTGAGTAATTGATTGATGGCGATGAATTAATCGATCTAGAATTTCATCAAGCACCTCATAAGAAGGTAAAGAATCTTGATCAGTTTGATCCGGTTTTAATTCCGCACTAGGGGGTTTAATTAAAATATTATGGGGAATCACCTCCCCGTCACGATTTAGCCAGCGACAAAGGGAAAATACACGGGTTTTAGGCACATCTGAAATAACGGCTAGTCCTCCATTCATATCCCCATACAAGGTACAATAACCCACCGCCATTTCTGATTTATTTCCAGTAGATAATAGAAGATGTCCAAATTTATTAGCAATAGCCATCAATAAATTACCCCGAATACGAGATTGAATATTCTCTTCAGCAACCCCGAATTCTGTCCCTGTAAATAGAGGGTCTAATAGAGTATTATAGGACTTCATAACGTCCCCAATAGGTAATTTATAACTGTTAATGCCTAAGTTTTTAACTAAAGCTTCAGCATCAGTAATAGAATGGTCAGAACTAAAGGGAGATGGCATGAGCAATGCTAACACATTTTCTTTTCCTAACGCTTCTGTCGCGATCGCAGCAACTAATGCAGAATCAATTCCTCCACTTAATCCTAAAACAACTTTAGAAAACCCGCATTTTCTCACATAATCTTTAAGTCCTAAAACTAAAGCTAACCAAATTTCTTCTTCTTCTATTTTTATTGGATCATTAATCTTTGACAGAGAAAAATCTTTGTTTTTAGCTTCAAAATCAATAAAGTCAATATTTTCCTCAAATGCTTTTAATCGTAGAACAATTTCACTTTTTTTATTCACAGCAAAACTATTGCCATCAAAAATTAAGTCATCATTGCCACCAATTTGATTCACATAAATGATCGGAATTTGATAGCGTTGACTGCTATATTTAATCATTTTCTCCCGTATCTTTTGCTTACCGAAACTATAGGGAGAAGCCGATAAATTAACAATAAAATCAACCCCAACATTGAGCAAGTCTTCTAAGGGATTATGTTCATAGGATTTGTGTCCCCAAAACTTTTCATCATTCCATAAATCTTCACAGATTGTTACCCCAATTTTTAAAGGAGTAGATAACTGAGAATCAGGCAATAATTCAAAATAATTAGTTTGTCTTCCTGGTTCAAAATAGCGATCTTCATCAAAAACATCATAAGTAGGCAAAAGCCGTTTATGAAAAATTTGTTTTACTTGACCATTTTCTAGCCAAGCAATGCTGTTAAAAAGGGGTTTTTCTCCTTTAATGCAATCATCAGTATTAGGCGTAACTGTTCCTACTAAAACAGCTAATTTAGAGGGTAAATTTTGGGCTAAATTCTGTAATTCAATAGAAAGGAATTTAATAAAACTAGGATTGAGGAGTAAATCACGAGGAGGATAACCACATAAAGACAATTCAGGAGTTAATAAAATTCTAGCATTTTCATTGGCTGCAAATTGAGCTACCTCTACAATTTTTTGAGTATTTTTAGAGAGGTCTCCAATGGTTGGATTCAGTTGAGCAATTGCAATTTTCATGATAACTTGTATTAGCTTTAAACAAAAACAAAAGGCTTATCTTTAAAGGGTGCAAATGCTTCAGCATCAAAGCGATACAAACTAGCAGGTCTTCCTGCCCCCCTAGAGACTTTTTTTTCAGTATCTATCAGAAATCCTAACTTTAATAAGCGAGATCTAAAATTAGAATAGTCAGCAAAGTTTTCTCCTAAAATAGTTGTATAAACTTGATAAAGATCATTTAAAGTAAATAAGTCTGGTAAAATATCAAAAGCAATGGGACTATACTCAAGTTTATTTCGTAACCGTTGATAGCCATAATCTAAAATTTGATTGTGATCAAAAGCTAACTGAGGAACTTTTTGAATCCTATACCAAGTTGTCCTATTATGATTATTGGTTAAGAGTTCTGCTTCCTCAAAACGAACTAAAGCAAAATAGCTCACCGAAAGGTAGCGAACGCCAAAACTATTAGGAGATTCTCTCGGATCTCGATTCGGTCCTCCAAAGGTATATAATTGCTCTAAATAGAGATTATTAACCCGAATTTTCTCAGACAATATTCTCTGGGCAGCTTCTTCTAAAGATTCCCCATTTCTCACTAAAGTTCCTGGTAAACTCCATTGATTATTAAAGAGTTTTTCTGGCCGTTTAACCAATAAAACTAAAAGTCGATGATGTTGAGAGTCAACGGAAAAAATAACATTATCTACCCCAACCTTAAAATCCGCTAAAACAAGTTTATTTTCCGCTAAATTCATTGATACAATTGCTCTTGATAAATATAATCTTGAATGGGTTGAATCAAAACACTTTGATTTTGGTTTTCTCGATAAGCCGTTGAAGACACAGCCGGGGCATCAAGATCAGCTATCTGATAGTTTCCGCCCAATTCTTTTAAAGCTATTAAGTCCTTCTGAGCAATAGAATAGCCAGGGCGAGGAACAATTAAAATATCCACTTGATCTAGCAACTCTTCAATATGATACCAGCGACGAATTTGACCGACTAAATCAGACCCGATCACTAAACTATAGTCAGGGTTTTCTCCCCAAATTTCCTTAGCCTTAGCTAAACTCATTAAACTGCGTCGATGGCTCAACTTTTCACTAAGATAAATATTGTTTCGGGGGGGATTAATATCATCAATTAATAACTTTAACATTGCCATACGATGAGACAAAGAAGTTTGATGATTTTTATAGGGATTATCTGAAGCCCAAACCCCAACCCAATCATAGTGATCAGATAGCCAACGGAGAATCGATTGATGACCTTCAGTAGGGGGATCAGCACTGGTTCCAAACAGAGCAATTTTTGTCATGTGATTAACTATCAACTATTAACTATCAACTATCAACTAACTAAAGATTGACGTAAAAATTCGAGAGTATTAGAGATTTTAACCCCAACAGAAGTAGGTTGACTCAGGTGACGAGTGGCTGAGGGAAGACTGGTAACAAATGCTTGAGTCCGTTGACGAATAGTATCTAAAGATTCAGGTTCAAACAAGGGTTTTCCTTCTTTCATCACCAATTGTAGGAGGGGAGTTTCTTCTCCTTGAATAGAGTCGGTAGCTAACCCTAAGCGATCGCTTTCAATTATGCCCTGATTGTAGGTGCGAAAAATCTGTTTTCGGCCTGGATAGGTGGCTTTATGGCTAGATTGTTTCATAGTAGGAGTCCCATCAATTTCCACTAATTTATAAACGCCGTTGACGGGTTTTCCGGTGACAAGGCGGGTTCCGAGTCCATAGCCATCAATAGAGGCACCTGCTTCTATAAGACGGGCAATTTCCCACTCATCAAGATCACCACTGGCAAAGATTTTAATATCGGGTAACAGCGATCGCACTTTTTGGGATAATTCTACTAAATCCCCCGAATCTAGACGAACTCCAGCTAAATCAAAGGTTCCGTTCCTAACTTTGTCCGCTAACCGTTGCGCGGCCGCTACGGTATCATAGGTATCAATTAGTAAAGTAGCCCCAGGAAAGTAACGACTAAAGGCATGAAAAGCTTCATCTTCACTTCCTGACACAGCTTTAATGGCCATGACTAAAGAATGAGCCATCGTTCCACCGGGTTTGCATCCTAACTTCAAAGCCGCCAACACATTAGAGGTGGCATCTAACCCCCCTGCTAAAGCTGCTCTAGCCGCCCATACTGAGCCTTGGGGACTAAATGCCCGTCGGGTTCCAAATTCTAATAATAGAGCGTTTTCCCCCGCTACATCGCGCATTCTCGCGGCTCTGGTGGCAATCAAACTTTGATAGTTAAGGGTGTTTAACAGGTAAGTTTCTACCAGTTGAGCTTGCCACAAAGGGGCTTCTACCCTTAATAAGGGTTCATTGGCAAAAACTGCCGTTCCTTCAGGGACAGCCCAAACGTCCCCCGTAAAGCTTCCTGAACCTAGGAGTGACCAAAATTCTGGGGGGACGTGGTCAAAAATTCTGGTTTTCTCTAAAGCTTCTAATTGCGCTTGGCTAAAGTTCAGGTTTTCTAAATAATTCAACCCCTGAGCGAGTCCCATGGCGATTAAATAACCAAAGTGTTCAGGGAGATGGCGCACGAACAATTCAAAACTAGCACGACGATGGGCGAGTTTCTCTCCGGTGTAACAAGCAACCATCGTTAACTCATACAAATCTGTGAGCAGACTGTAATCATGGGGAGAGAAGGTCAGTCCTTGATCTTGGGTGAGCATGAGTGATTGAGTGTACCGAGTTGGGTACAGTCCTCCTAAATCCTTCGAATTTAATTATAGTAGATTTTACCAAAAATGACGGCGTTCAAATTTTTAATGAAACCTCAAAGCTCGTAGTCAGGGGTTCAGCCCTCTGCATCAATGTCTGAGACGTTGTCTGAGACGTTTGAGATAAAAAGGAAGAATAATGCCCTTAAAAATGGAAGGTTGCTGAGAGAAACGGTCCATTTAGATTCTCTTCAAATCTAAAATCGTTGTGGGACTTAAACAAGTATGAGTCTCAAATTAAGGTATAATCTTTGTCAAACAAACGTTTCACGTCGAAAAACTACTGATTAATCAACCTTTAGAGCTATCTATTTCGCTTTATCATAGCTCAAGCAATTAAGGAGTAAGTTAGGTCACATTTACTAAAAAATCTTGGTAAGGGTTTCTCGTGAGCAACTACTTTAGAGCAATTTTAGATAAGAGTGATGAATCGGGTATGTTTTAGTAATTTTCTACAACAAGAACTATAGCTATAATCAGAGTAGAGACCCTAGGGATCAACAATAATAAACACATTACTTTATAAAAATCCACAAAAAGACAAAGTAAACTCCTATAGTTTCAACATTTATTACGAACTCGTTTAAAGGTCAAGATTTCCTTAGATAATCAAAAATAGAGGAGAAAAGAAAGCTCTTCTAACCCGAAAAAATACTAAAGACTTAGCAATAAGTATTTAATCAAGTTAATGAGAGTTGAGAGGCAGATGTTATGAGTATTAACAAAATTTTGCAAGGTTTAGTTCAATATATTGCCGAGGGCTTTGCTCGGATTTTTAGTCCAGCTAAAGATCAGTACACGGATATTGGAGTCCAACCTTTCGATTGTGCGCCCTATGAAGAAGCATCTGATAAATTATAAAAAAACGACAAATCTAAAATCAGATCGCTAAAGTTTAATCTTAATAAGTGATATTTGTTTAATGGTGGTGGAATCTTGCTTAGGATTCCATTTTTTAGTGATCGACAAAAAACCCTCAGAAGAAATACTTCCGAGGGAAAGTTTCTCAAAATTACGATGAGTTAAGAACAACTGATTGAGTTGAAAAACTTAACTCTAAAATGTCTACTATCTACCGCCGTTCTGATGGAGAGTTTAATCTCCCTCCGATAGCAGTTAAGTAGAGGAAGCGATAAAAACTCTACAACTTTAAAACTTTATTCATCATTCATCATTTTAAATGCTGTCCGTAACCTTGACATCGCTCTCCTTCAGGTTACAGCAAAGGAACACAACGGCGAAACTTCCTTCCAGCTTGATTTCAATCTATTATCAAGATAACATGATTATTTAGAGCAAAAACTTAAGCTATTCTTAAGATATTATGTTACTTTTGTTACAGTTTATAAAGAAGATTAGAAGTAAAGAGTTAAGTCAGAAAAAATTAAAAATAGGTATATCTTATAGAAAAAACCCGTGATAAAAGCCGGTTTTTATAGAAATAATTTAGAGAATGAAGTTCAAAAATTCACGTTAGAGATTCTGAGTTATCTTCCCTGACAAACTCTATTTTTTTCAAAACTTCCCTCTTATCTACTCTTCCCTCCGATCCCCCTCAGGGATTACACTAGAAGACTGCAAAAGACGTTGAAGTTAATTTTTAAGAGATAGCTGTGGGAAAAATTATCATTGCGGGTAACTGGAAAATGCACAAAACCCAGGCAGAAGCCCTGGAATTTTTGCAAGTATTAAAATCCAATCTAGAAGAAGCCAACGAAGCAAGGGAAATTGTATTATGCGCTCCCTTTACCGCTTTAGGTGTTATGTCAAAAAGTTTACACGGCGGATTGATTCGTTTAGGGGCGCAAAACATCCACTGGGAAGAAAAAGGAGCTTACACGGGGGAAATCTCTGGTCTCATGCTTAAAGAACTGGGTGTCGATTATGTGGTCGTTGGCCACAGTGAACGCCGTCAGTATTTTGGGGAAACAGATGAAACCGCCAATCTACGAGTGATAGCAGCCCAACGTCATGGGCTAACTCCTATTCTGTGTGTAGGGGAAAGCAAATCACAACGGGATGCCGGAGAAACCGAAACAGTGATTATTAACCAAGTTAAACGGGGTTTGGTCGATGTCGATCAAAGTAATTTAGTCATTGCTTATGAACCTATCTGGGCTATTGGAACTGGAGATACCTGTGAGGCAACCGAAGCTAACCGCGTTATTGGATTGATTCGTTCCCAACTATCCAAAAAAGAAGTCACCATTCAATATGGGGGATCAGTTAAACCTTCTAATGTTGATGAAATTATGGCACAACCTGAAATTGATGGCGCATTGGTTGGGGGTGCTAGTCTAGATCCGGTGGGATTTGCGCGGATTGTTAATTATCAATAAGTAATTTATTCTATTCGGTATCAGGGGGCGTAGTTATTGTCCCCTGATTCTAATATTGAGATTTATTTTATCAAGATACAGTGGATTTTAGGCTCAAAAGTTCTAGAGGAATACCACCGATGAATACAATTAATTTACCCCTAATAATCGAATCTCCTGCTAATAATATAGACTTAAAAACTTGGATTACTCAGCATCGGTCAGAACTCCAGCAAAAATTAATTCGTCACGGTGCAATTTTATTAAGAAACTTTGCCCTACTAGAAAGTCAAGTGTTTCAACAGACAATTCAAAATCTTGATGGAGATCTATTACCTTATATTGACCGAGCTACCCCCCGAAAAATTGTCGAGGGAAATATTTATACATCGACTGAATATCCTCCTAGCCATCGTATTTTTTTGCATAATGAAAACGCTTTTGCTTATAGTTTTCCTGGCAAGATTTTTTTCTACTGTGTGATTCCCCCTAACCAAGGAGGCGAAACACCTATTGCTAATATTGCCAATATTTATCAACGGATTTCTCCAAAAATTCGGGAAAGCTTTCGAGAAAAGGGTGTTATGTATGTTCGCAATTTTGGGAGTGGTTATGGATTATCTTGGCAAGAAACTTTTGGCACAAATAGTCAGGAAGAACTCGGAGAATTTTGCGCTAAAACTGGCATTGATCTCCAATGGATTAGTTGTGATCACTTGCGAACTCGTCAGGTAAGGCCAGCCATTCTTCAACATCCTCAAACAGGTGATAGGATTTGGTTTAATCATGCGGCTGTCTTAAATATATCTACCCTCAAACCTCTCGTTAGAAATGCTCTCCTCGAAGAATTTGCGATGGAAGATTTACCCAATAATACTTACTACGGAGATGGCACGGTTATTGAGTCTGAAGTAATAGAACAGATTCGAGATGCCTACGAAGCGGAAAAATTTGTATTTCCTTGGCAAAAAGGGGATTTATTGATCCTAGATAATTTGTTGGTCGCCCATGGTAGAGAACCCTATAAAGGTAATCGTAAAGTGTGGGTGGGAATGACAAAACGGATGACTTGGGATAGTATGGTATAAATTTTTTATAAAAAAAATAGACAATAGAAAAATGAACATAACAGATAAATCCTCAACAACTGATTTGATTCAACCTACTTTGCTCTCCGATAATCAAACACAACAAAAAGAAATAACAGCTTTAGAAACTGTTTTAGCCGGTATTTGGGCAAATCATTTAACAGTTGAGCAGGTGGGAGTGGATGATAATTTCTTTGAACTTGGAGGTCAATCTATAGATGCAATTGAGATTATTAGTGAAATTCGGGATATCTTTCAGGTATCTTTGTATCTCAATGCTCTAAATGTAAATCCTACTGTGTCAGGTTTAGCCCAATCTTTAACCAAAAATGCAGCACAAAAAGAGCGCGTCGAAACCATTGCAAGTCTGGTTTTAGAAACCATCGAAACTGAAAGATAAAATTGATTGATATGTTTTTTTCTAAGATTTAAAAATGAAGAAGTTTAAATTATCATCTGAACAACGAAACTTAGTAAAAGCTAAACTTCAAAAACAAGGTTTAGTTTCAGAAAAAAAGTCTAGTATTCTTCCTCTTCCAAAAGATAAAATAACACCTCTTAGCTATAATCAGGAATGGATGTGGATTCTAGAAGAAATCGCTTCTCCTGCTTATAATACCCTGTTCGCTTTACGGTTAGAAGGAAACCTAAATAAAGAAGCCTTACAGCAAAGTATAGAAGCTTTAATTGAGCGTCACGAAATTCTTAGAACCACTTTTCCTATGAATAATGGAAAAGCTATACAGGTAGTAAATTCAATTCCTAAAATATCTTTAGTAACCATTGATTTAACTAAAAGCAATAGAAAATTTCAGCAAGAAGAAATCCAGAAAATAGCACAAGCAGAGGTTGAGCCAAAGTTTAATTTAAGTCAAGACTTATTATGTCGATTTGTGCTAATAAAATGTTCTCAAAATGAACATCATTTATTAATGGTTATTCACCATATTTTGAAAGATTATTGGTCTTTAGAAATTCTCTTAAATGATTTAAGTAATTTATATACAGCTATTATTCAAAATCTACCCCCACAACTTTCTCCTTTACCTATTCAATATGCTGACTTTGCTTATTGGGAAAGACAAGCATTATCATCTTCAAGCTTCGATAAAGATATCATTTATTGGCAAAATAAGCTTAAAAATCTTCCAGAAAACCTTAATTTACCCAGAGATTATTACCCTAATCATAGTAACAATTTTAAAGGAAGAAGAGCTTATTTTGACCTTTCACCAGATTTAACTGAAAAGCTGAGAAATTTAAGTAACGCTGAAGGAGTTACCCTCTTCACAACTTTATTTGCTGCTTTTAAACTATTACTTTATCGTCTTTGTCAACAAGACGACATTATTATTGGCTTCCCCGTATCGACTCGTCATCAAACCCCAGAAGTCAAACATTTAATTGGTTCTTTCATTAATGTACTACCCTTGCGAACTGAATTATCTGGTCAATCTAGTTTTAGAGAGTTAATTCAGCAAATAAAAAATGGTCTTGTTGAAGCTTATGAGCATCAAAAACTACCTAATATTAAAATTTTTGAAGCTTTACAAACAGTCTCCAAAGATTCTCCATCTTCTCTTTATCAAGCATTATTTTCATTTCGGGATAAACCCTTCTCTCCTATTCATCTAACTGATTTAACAATACACTTCTCAGAATTTATTGATCCTGGCACAGCCAAGGTTCCTTTATCATTACTTATTGTCAACCAGTGTGATAGTCTTGTTGGTTACTTTGAATATGACACTTCTCTTTTTAGCCAAGCAACCATTGAAACAATAATCAACTGTTTTCAAACCTTGCTAGAAGGAATTATTCACAACCCGAATGGGTTACTTTCCGAACTTCCAATATTAACCCAAGTAGAAAAGAATAAAATTTTATTTGAATGGAATAATACAGTTAAAGACTATCCCAAAGAAAAATGTATTCATCAATTATTTGAAGAACAAGTTGAAAAGACTCCTGATAATATTGCCCTTGTTTATGAAAATGACAAAATCACCTATCAAGAGTTAAATAAAAAAGCTAATCAATTAGCTCATTATTTAAAACAATTAGGGGTAAAACCAGATACATTAGTGGGAGTATGTGTTGAGCGTTCAATTGAGATGTTCATTGGATTATTAGGCATTTTAAAAGCAGGAGGTGCTTATGTTCCTCTAGATGCTAATTATCCTCTTGAAAGAATTAATTATATTATAGAAGATACTCAAATTGGTATTTTATTAACTGAGACTAAGTTACAAGAAAAGTTTTTAAATCAAGAAATAAATCTAATTTGTTTAGATAGTGATGGGTTAACTATAATTAAAGAAAAGCACAATAACTTAAAGAGTGAGCTAAGATCATCTTTAGATTTAGCTTATGTGATTTATACATCAGGTTCCACCGGAAAACCTAAAGGGGTGACGGTTTCTCATCAATCAGTTAATCGTCTCATCTGTAATACTAATTATATTCAAATTAAAGAAAGCGATCGCATCGCTCAAATTTCTAATCATTCATTTGATGCAGCAACCTTTGAAATCTGGGGTGCTTTATTATCAGGAGCTTCTCTAATAATAATAGAAAAAGAGCTAGCATTATCACCTCAAAAACTATCTCAATATATCCAAAAGAATAAAATAACCATTCTATTCTTAACCACAGCATTATTTAATCAAATATCCAGTATTTATCCTCAAGCTTTCAGTCAACTGAAATATCTATTATTTGGAGGAGAATCAGTAGAACCGAAATGGGTAAAAGAAATCCTTAATAAGGGGAAACCTCAAAACTTACTCCATGTTTATGGTCCAACAGAAAACACTACATTTTCTACTTGGTATCAGGTAGAAACTATTTCAGAAATGACCACAGTTCCTATTGGTCGTCCTATTAGTAATACACAAATTTATATTCTTGACTCTTATTTACAACCTGTACCTATCGGAGTAACAGGAGAAATATATTTAGGAGGAGATGGACTAGCAAGAGGATATTTAAACCGTCCGAAATTAACCGCAGAAAAATTTATTGCTAATCCTTTTGGAGAAGGAAAACTCTATAAAACAGGAGATTTGGCTAAATATTTACATGATGGCAACATAGAATACATTGGAAGGATAGATAATCAAGTAAAAATCAGAGGTTTTCGCATTGAATTAGGAGAGATAGAAGCGACCTTAAATCAGTCTCCAAATATTAAACAAACCATTGTTATTTCCAGAGAATATCAATCAGGAGATAAACGATTAGTTGCTTATATTATTCCCCACTTGAATAGTTCACCAACTCAGACAGAATTAAGAAGTTTTTTACAAGAAAAATTACCAGAGTATATGATTCCCTCTGTCTTTGTAACCTTAGACAGCTTTCCCCTAACACCGAATGGAAAAATAGATCGTAAAGCATTACCTGAACCCCAGATTAAAAGAGAAGAAGCAATTATTAAGCCAACAACAGCTACAGAAGAAATTATAGCGAGCATCTGGAATCAATTATTAGAAGTAGAAGCAAGTATTAAAGATAATTTCTTTACATTGGGAGGAAATTCTCTCTTAGCAACTCAATTAATATCTCGCATTGGAGATACGTTTAATCTAGAAATTTCTCTAAAAAGTTTATTTGAAAACCCGACAATCAATCAATTAAGCAGTTTAATTGATAATCAAAGAAAACCAGAGGAGAAATTACCGTCACTTGAAAAGATTAAACAAACCGAAGACATTCAAATATCCTTTGCACAATCTCGTCTGTGGTTTTTAGAACAATTAGAAGAAATAGCAGGAGTTTATAACATTTCCATAGCATTTAAACTACAAGGAAATCTGGATATAGAAATCTTGGAAAAAGCCTTGAATATTCTATGTAAACGTCATGAAAGTTTGCGAACTGGATTTGAGAAAAGAGAAGGAATAGCAGTTCAAAAAATCAGTAAAGAAGTCAAGATCAAGATTAGCTTAGTTGACTTAAAAGAATCATCAAATATAGAAAAAGAACGAGCAACTAAAGAATTAATAAAAGCAGAACAAGTTCAAGGATTTAACCTAGAAATAGCCCCTTTGCTGAGAGTAAAGTTAATTATTGTAAGTGACACCAGCTATATTTTATTATTAACGATCCATCATATCATATCGGATGGTTGGTCATTAGGAATAATGACTAAAGAATTATCAATAATTTATCAAAGTTTATTGAATAAAAAAGCAATAAAATTACCTAGTTTATCTATAGAATATACAGACTTTTCTCAATGGCAGCGTCAATGGTTGCAAGGAGAAAATTCAGCCAAACAACTCAACTATTGGCAAAAACAATTATCAGGAATACCTCCTGTATTAGAATTACCTATAAAACAAGCACGTCCTCCAGTTCAAACATTTTTAGGAAGCCATAAAAAGTTTTCCATAGGAAAAGAAATAACCCAAGAGTTGAAAAAATTAAGTGAGGACAATAGGGTAACTTTATTTATGACCCTGATAGCAGCTTTTGGGGTTCTTTTATCCGGCTATACCCATCAGGATGATTTGGTGATGGGTTCTCCTATTGCTAATCGTAATCAAAGTCAGATAGAATCAATAATTGGCTTTTTTGCCAATACATTACCCTTACGAATAGACATAAAAAACAATCCTAAATTTAGTGAATTGTTGGAACGAGTAAGAGTAACTTGCTTAGATGCTTATGCACACCAAGATATTCCTTTTGAGAAGTTAGTAGAAGAATTAAATCCAGAAAGAAATCTCAGCTATAATCCTTTATTTCAGGTAATGTTTGCTTTACAGAATGTACCACAATCAACTCTAGAAATACCTGAAGTAACTACTGAGATAATACCGATAGAAAGACATTTTTCAAAGTTTGACTTAAGCTTATTTATTACAGAAACCGAAGCTGGATTAACAGGAGAATTTGAGTACAATACAGATTTATTTGAGCCAGAAACCATTGAACGTTTAGCGAAACATTATCAAACCTTATTACAGGGAATAATAGAGAATCCTGAGAGAAAAGTTAAGCAATTGCCTTTATTAACACCCCAAGAAAAAACTCAAATATTAGTAGAATGGAATAATACAGTTACAGACTATCCCAAAGAAAAATGTATTCATCAATTATTTGAAGAACAAGTTGAAAAGACTCCTGATAATATTGCAGTTATTGATCAAGATAAAAAAATCACCTATCAAGAGTTAAATAAAAAAGCTAATCAATTAGCTCATTATTTAAAACAATTAGGGGTAAAACCAGATACATTAGTGGGAGTATGTGTTGAGCGTTCAATTGAGATGTTCATTGGATTATTAGGCATTTTAAAAGCAGGAGGTGCTTATGTTCCTCTAGATGCTAATTATCCTCTTGAAAGAATTAATTATATTATAGAAGATACTCAAATTGGTATTTTATTAACTGAGACTAAGTTACAAGAAAAGTTTTTAAATCAAGAAATAAATCTAATTTGTTTAGATAGTGATGGGTTAACTATAATTAAAGAAAAGCACAATAACTTAAAGAGTGAGCTAAGATCATCTTTAGATTTAGCTTATGTGATTTATACATCAGGTTCCACCGGAAAACCTAAAGGGGTGACGGTTTCTCATCAATCAGTTAATCGTCTCATCTGTAATACTAATTATATTCAAATTAAAGAAAGCGATCGCATCGCTCAAATTTCTAATCATTCATTTGATGCAGCAACCTTTGAAATCTGGGGTGCTTTATTATCAGGAGCTTCTCTAATAATAATAGAAAAAGAGCTAGCATTATCACCTCAAAAACTATCTCAATATATCCAAAAGAATAAAATAACCATTCTATTCTTAACCACAGCATTATTTAATCAAATATCCAGTATTTATCCTCAAGCTTTCAGTCAACTGAAATATCTATTATTTGGAGGAGAATCAGTAGAACCGAAATGGGTAAAAGAAATCCTTAATAAGGGGAAACCTCAAAACTTACTCCATGTTTATGGTCCAACAGAAAACACTACATTTTCTACTTGGTATCAGGTAGAAACTATTTCAGAAATGACCACAGTTCCTATTGGTCGTCCTATTAGTAATACACAAATTTATATTCTTGACTTTTGTTTACAACCTGTACCCATCGGAGTAACAGGAGAAATATATTTAGGAGGAGATGGACTAGTAAGAGGATATTTAAACCGTCCGAAATTAACCGCAGAAAAATTTATTGCTAATCCTTTTGGAGAAGGAAGACTCTATAAAACAGGAGATTTGGCTAAATATTTAGCAGATGGCAACATAGAATACATTGGAAGGATAGATAACCAAGTAAAAATCAGAGGTTTTCGCATTGAATTAGGAGAGATAGAAGCAACCTTAAATCAGCATCCTGATATTAAAGATAGTTTGGTTATGGCTACAGAAAATCAGGGAAAAGGTAAATATTTAATCACCTATGTGATCAGAGAAAATCAACAGCTAAAAGCTAGTGAAATCGAAGAATTTTTGCAGATTAAGCTACCAGATTATATGATCCCTTCTGTTTATGCTTTTATTGATAAGTTTCCTTTAAATAATAATGGAAAAATTGATACAAAAGCATTACCTAACGTTTCTTTAGAAACTTGCAGAGAAAATAAATTAATTCCTCCTAGCAATAAAATTGAGAATAAGCTCAGCAAAATTTGGCAAGATGTGTTAGGAATTGAAAAAATAGGAATAAAAGATAATTTTTTTACTCTAGGAGGACACTCTTTATTGGCGACTCAAATACTATGGAAAGCTACTGAAGAATTTGATATAAATATTCCATTAAAAGTATTATTTGAAAACCCGACTATAGAAAAAATTGCTTTATATATTTACTCTAAAGCGAATAATTTTAATCAAAAAAAATTATCAAATGATACTTCAGTAATTGTTATTAATGAACAAGGAAATAAGGTTCCATTGTATTTTATTAATTCTACTGGTATAGCTAATATTTTTAAGAATTATTTAGATCAATCTCAACCGCTTTATAGTCTTAATATTTTTGGTCTAACTAATCGAATTAACAAACCCTTCAACGAATTAACTATGAAAGATTTTGCTCAGTATATAGTTGAAGATTTACTAATATCTCAACCCCATAATTCTTATAAATTAGTGGGTTATTGTCAAGATGGAGCTTTAACTTTAGAAATAGCTCAAAAATTGAAAAGCAAAGGATACACTGTTGATTTATTATGTTTGATAGATGTTAATTTTGATCGAGAACAAAAACAACGCCTTCCCGTATTTCATTACCTACAGATGATGTACGAATTTAAACTGACTTATATAAAGTCTAAAATTAAATATTATTTTGATAATTTTTTGAAAAAAATAAAGACAAATAAATTTAATGAGTCTAGAAATAATTATCAAATATCAGACATGAAAAATAAAATAAAATTAGATGAAGAATTATATTCTCATTACCTAAAACTTTTTCTAGAATATAAACCTTCATGTTATCAAGGAAAAATTGTTTCTTTAGAATCAAAAGAATTTAGTTCTCTCAAGAAACCCACATTAAGTCTAATAGCTGAAGAAGGGTTTGAAGATTATTCAATAAATAGCTTACATCAGACCTTATTTGAGGAACCTTATATCAAACTTTTAGCACAAAAAATAAAATTATATTTGTAAAGATAGATAGTAAAATAACTTGAGTTTATTAAGCTAAAAACAGTCTTTCAAGTTGATTGTAATAGCTGCTAGGTATTTTGAACATTTTGAATTTAACCATTTTTAATTGGAGGGAGCCGAATTGACTGATTTAAAAATAAGAAAGAAATCCTTTTATTGGGGACAAAGAACCTATATCATGGGAATTCTTAATGTGACTCCTGATAGTTTCAGTGATGGTGGTCATTTTAATACTCTAGAAACCGCTTTAACCCAAGCTAAAACTCTCATTAACTCCCGAGCAGATATCATTGATATTGGTGGACAATCAACCAGACCAGGTTCTCAACAAATTCCGCTTGAAGAAGAATTAAACCGTGTTATTCCTATTATTAAAACTTTACGTCAAGAAACGTCTATTCCTATCTCTATTGATACTACCAGAGCATCTGTCGCTGACGCTGCAATTGAAGCTGGTGCGGACTTGGTAAATGATATTTCTGGAGGAACCTTTGATCCTCAAATGTTTTCAGTGGTGGCTAAATTAGGAGTTCCTATTATCCTAATGCACATCAGAGGAACTCCCCAAACGATGCAACAATTGACAGATTATACCGACTTAATAGGCGAAATTAGTCAATGGTTAGAAACTCAACTTAATTTAGCCATGGAAGCTGGAATTATGCGATCGCACTTAATCATCGATCCTGGTATCGGTTTTGCCAAGACTTATCAACAAAATTTGGAATTATTACGGCATTTATCAGAATTCAAAAAGTTAGGCTGTCCTATATTAATAGGAGTTTCTCGAAAGAGTTTTATTGGCCATATTTTGCAGCAAAATGATCCACAACAAAGAGTCTGGGGAACCTCCGCAGCCTGTTGTAGCGCGATCGCCCAAACCGCAGATATTTTAAGGGTTCATGATGTAGCACCAATGGTGGATGTGGCGCGAGTGGCCGATGCAATTTGGCGACATTGATTCGGTTCTTTAATAAACAAATCTAACCCAAGTATAATGATGATCAAAAAATTAGGTATTTCTTCAACTTGGACGGTTGAAGATAGTAGCAAACTCTATCAAATTGAAGGTTGGGGAGAACCCTATTTTTCCATTAATGCTGATGGTCATGTTACCGTATCTCCACAAGGCGATCGCGGTAATTCTTTGGATTTATATGAGTTAGTTAATGACTTACAAAAACAGAATATTAGGTTTCCTGTATTAATCAGATTTTCTGATATTTTAGCTGATCGTTTACAGCGATTAAATGCTTGTTTCAAAACAGCGATAAATCACTATAATTATCCTAATTATTATCAGGGAGTTTATCCCATAAAATGTAATCAAAATCGTCAGATTGTTGAATCTATTGTAAGTCAAGGAAAACCTTATAATTTTGGCTTAGAATCAGGTTCTAAACCCGAATTAATGATTGCTTTAGCCACTCTCGATCCTTATGCAAATTCTTCTGAAAATCTTCCTCTCATTATTTGTAATGGTTACAAAGATTCAACCTATATTAAAACTGCTTTATTAGCCACTCGTTTAGGATACCAACTTATTATTGTTATTGAACAATTAGAAGACCTTTATTTAACCGTTAAAATTGGTCAAGAATTGGGGATTGAACCAAATTTAGGCATACGGGTTAAGTTAAGCTCTAAAGGCTCAGGTCGTTGGGGCAATTCTACCGGCGATCGCGCCAAGTTTGGCTTAGCTATTCCTCAAATTTTAACCGTCATTCAGTATTTAAAACAAAAAAATAGTCTTCATTATTTACAACTTTTGCACTTTCATATAGGCTCACAAATTTCGTCTATAAGTGTTATCAAAGATGCTATTCGTGAAGCCAGTCAAATTTATGTGCAATTGGCAAAGGTAAATCCCAATATGAAGTATCTTGATGTAGGAGGAGGGTTAGGAGTCGATTATGACGGCTCAAAAACTAACTTTTACGCCTCAAAAAACTACAATATGCAAAATTACGCTAATGATATTGTTGCCGAAGTAAAAGAAGTTTGTGAAGAAGCTAATATTAACGCACCAATTTTAATTAGTGAAAGTGGACGGGCAATTACTGCACATCATTCCGTTGTGATTTTTAACGTGCTTCATACCAATAATGTTTCTACCATCCTTCCTCCCCTAAGAGGCGAACAAGAAAATTTAATTATTCGTAATCTTTGGGAAACTTATGAATCGATCAACCCTAACAATTATCAGGAAATGTATCATGATGCGATTCAATTTAAAGAAGAGGCTATTAGTTTATTTAATTTTGGTTATTTAAGCCTAGAAGAACGAGCTAAAGCTGAGCAATTATATTGGGTGTGTTGCCAGAAAATTCATGAAATTGTTCAACATCAAGATTATGTCCCAGATGATCTTGAAGAATTAAAGAAAATTATGGCCTCAATTTATTATACAAATTTATCGATTTTTCGTTCTGCTCCTGATTCGTGGGCGATCGATCAACTCTTTCCCATTATGCCCATTCATCGCTTAAATGAAGAACCTACTCAACGAGCAACTTTAGCTGATTTAACTTGTGATAGTGATGGTAAAATTGACCAGTTTATTGACTTGCGAAATACTAAATCTGTTTTAGAATTACATCCTCTCCAGCCATTAGAAATGAAGACCCATAATAGTTTATTTGGCTTGAACTCTTCTCAGAATAACATTAGACTTAAAACCCCTTATTATTTGGGAATGTTTCTAGTGGGAGCTTATCAAGAAATTATGGGAAATTTTCACAACCTTTTTGGTAATTTGAATCGGGTTGACATTATCATGAACTCAAAAGGATATGAGATTGAGCATTTTGTTCAAGGGGACACCATCGCCCATGTCTTAAATTATGTTCAGTATGATGCAAATGAACTAATTGAAACCATTCGTCAACGCACCCAACAATCAGTAGAAGCGGGAAAGCTCACTCAAGAAAAATCTAAAGAATTATGGCGTAATTATAAAAAAAATTTGGATAGCTATACTTATTTAGGCTAAAAAGCGGTAAATTACTTTTTTTAGCTAATTTATTCTTCCAAGAACTTGTTTTTAATTGAATTGAAGATTCTAGGCATCGTAATCTTTTGAAAAAATAAAAAAATTTCTCTAGAAAGCAAACTTATGCTATGATAGATAATCGTGAGTTAACTAAGCTATTTTAGTTAAGCGCATCACGGGGGCGTGGCGGAATGGTAGACGCTACGGACTTAAGTAAATTGAGCCTTGTTAGAGAAATCTATCAAGTGACCGCTCTCAAATTCAGGGAAACCTAAGTCTGTGATATAGATAAGGCAATCCTGAGCCAAGCCTCAAAATATTGAGGAAGGTGCAGAGACTCGACGGGAGCTACCCTAACAGATAAAGCTGAGGGTAAAGAGAGAGTCCAATTCTCAAAGCCAATGCTTCGGCAGTAGTGAAAGCTACAGGAGAATGAAAATCCGTTGACCGCAAGGTCGTGAGAGTTCAAGTCTCTCCGCCCCCATTATACCTAAAGCCTGATCATACAAAGGTTTAAGTAAGAATGCCTTGCTCTCTCTCAGGTGCGTTCCTTACTCAATCTTACCTCATCTAGTGGGGGTAGCTGAGTAACTTAACCTTAGTTTCGTGATGATATTATGTATATTCCCTAAAACAGTTCTAAAATAGACATTAAGTATCTGATTTGAAAAATCGTGGACAACAAGTATATCTACATGGCTTAGATTTTCCAGTATTTGTCTCATGGGTTTGGCTAAAGCATAAGTTAACCTTACATTTGGTTAGTGGGGGACTCAACGACCTTAAACGATGGGTGTTGGGTTCTGACAAAGGGGCGGTGGTTAAAGAACCAGTCGAGTTAGTCAACTTGGTTAAGGCTGAAATTGAGGGGATGAGTCAAAATTATCAAGCTTCTTTGATTAACTCCGAGTAGCTTTTTTTGATATGACCAATTTTTTATCCTTCGATCTGTTCTTTAGTAGCAGAGCTATCAGTATCTAACAAAGTTATCACGTCATAGTTATTATAAAAGATGAATATTAGTTAAAGTTATCTTTGATTTTCCAGACACAGGGTAAGCGATCGCTCCAGAATGGGAAAAATCTCTGATTCAGCCGAGTGAATAAAAAAGTGATCTCCAGGCAACATATAATGTTCAAATGACTTATTTGTTTGCTGACACCAGGCTACTAATTCAGTCTCATGGGCTTCTGGATCATTTAATCCTCCAAAAACAGTAATAGGACAGTTTAAAGGCGGTTTAGGTAGATAATTATAAGTTTCTAAAACACTAAAATCGGCTCTTAAAATTGGAATCAAAAGCTGCATCAACTCTTTATCTTCTAATACTTCTATCGGGGTTCCATTGAGCTTATTAATTTCTTTGATAAAATCAGGCTCTGGTAATTGATGAATGGGAGGCTCTTGATCCGGTAATTGGGGCGCAGGATGGCCAGACGCAAAAAGATGTAATGGTTGTATGCCGTAGTTTTGCCGTAACTGATGCACCGTTTCAAAACAGACTAAAGACCCCAAACTATGACCAAAAAAAGCGAAAGGTTTATCCAGATAAGGAAGTAAATTGGGGGTTATAGTTTCTACTAGATTAGTCAGTTTAGTCAAAGGAGTTTCTGAGATTCTTCCTTCTCTTCCAGGTAATCGAATGGCACAAATTTCGATGGTATCTGATAAATGATTAGGCCAATGTCGAAAAATCCGAGTTCCTCCTCCTGCATAGGGGAAACAAAAAAGACGAATTTTGGCGGCAGGATTCGGTTTAGGTAAATAAAACCAAGGATTACTAAAAGACATCATTTGTTCTGAATTGAGCAAAAATTTACTGTTTTAGTTTCATGTTGAAAGAGCGGTTGATCTTTTTATTTAAAGTCATCAAGTCAGCCGTATAGCTAAAGATGACAGGAATGACGATTAATGTCAATAAAGTAGAGGTACATAAACCACCAATCACAGCAATCGCCATAGGACTTCGCACTTCTCCATCAGCACCCCAAGCTAAAGCGATGGGTAACATTCCGGCAATTGTTGATAGGGTTGTCATGCAAATGGGACGCAAACGCGATAACCCAGCGCCCAGCAATGCCTTAAATTTTGGTTCATTTTTTTCCATAGCAGCTAACGTAAAATCAACCAATAAAATTGCATTTTTAGTGACTAAACCCATCAATAAAACAATGCCAATTAAAGCAAATAATCCTAATTCCTTTTGAGTTAATAATAATCCCAATAATGCCCCACCAATGGATAGAGGTAAAGACATCATAATGGTAAAAGGATAGAGAAAATTGCTGTAAAGCAAGACTAAAATCACATAAATACAGAGAATTGATAAACTTAATGCCCCCAAAAATCGACTGAAGATATCGTTCATAATCTTGGCATCTCCAAAGGGTTCCTCAGAAACTTCAGGGGGTAAGGGATTCATTGCCGGTAAGGCCCGAACTTGTTCTAAGGCATCCCCCAAAGAAATGCCTTGTAAATTGCCAGAAAGTTCCACTTGACGATAACGATTAAATCGCTGGAGTTGGGCAGGTCCGCTACCATAACGCAAGGTTGCCACAGCATTTAAGGGGACTAACGTTCCATCATTCCTAGGAACCCGAAGATTTTTGAGGGTATCAATGTCCTGTTGTTCCTCTGAAGCCACTTTAACGCGGATGGGAATTTGACGATCTGGGAGGTTAAATTTAGCTAAATTAAAGTTAACATCTCCCAAAAAAGCTAAGCTTGTGGTTTGGGCGATCGCTTGTACGGATACTCCTAAATCTGTTGCTCGTTGGGGATCAGGTTCAACGATAATCTCTGGTTTAACTAAACTGAGACTAGAGGTAACTTCCACTAAACCTGGAATTTGCCCCATCTGTTGTTCTAAAGTCTTAGCGGTTGTTGTTAAAGCCGTCGGGTTACTACTTTTGAGAATGATCGATAAGTCTTTACTCCCACTAACAGATCCTGCGCTTCTAAAGGTGACTCTCGCTCCAGGTATTGCGGATAATTGAGGGCGAATTTCCTCTTGAAAACCTTGTTCTGAAATTTCTCGCTCATTTTTCGGTAACAATTTAATGTACATTAGAGCTTCATTCACCTGTCCACCATTCCCGACATGGGACAGAATTTGATCCACCGCCGGATGAGGTTGCATAATTCTAGTAGCTTGTTGCACCACCCCTTCTGTATCTTGCAAAGTCGACCCCGGTGGTAACTCAACATTGACACGACTTAACCCCGTATCTCCTGCACTAAATAAACCCTTGGGAATAAACGGAACCAACTGTAAACTGGCAATAAAAAAAACAATGGCCAACAAAAGTGTTACCATGCGATGACGCAAAGACCAAATTAAGAGACGACGATAGACATTGAGGGGATGAAATCTTTGCGACTCAAAGTTATTACTGCTTCTCTCTCGAGGTTTTGATTTAAGTAGCCGTGAACATAACATAGGAATAATGGTAGTGGCCACTAAAGTAGAAAACATGGTGGAAACCGAGACAGTTACCCCAAAAGGCTGAAAAAATTGACCCGGAATACCCCCCATAAACGCAAGGGGCATAAATACCCCGACAATGGTTGCTGTGGTAGCCACTACCGCTAAACCAATTTCTACCGAACCGTCCCAAGCAGCTTGTAAGGGTTCTTTTCCTCTTTGCAGGTGAGAGTCGATATTTTCAATCATACAAATCGCATCATCGACTAAATTCCCGATCGCCAGAGCCAATGCCAATAAAGTCATGCTATTGAGGGTATAGTTAAGCAAACTCATGACGGCAAAGGTAGGAATAAGGGATAAAGGCAGAGCAATAGAGGTGATCAGGGTTGCTCGCCAATCTCGTAAAAATAAACCCACCACAATAACCGTTAACAAACAACCCAGAATTAAAGCATCAAAGGTTCCTTTGTAAGTGCTGCGAATGTAATCTCCAAGAGTAAAAATTAAGGTAAATTGAATATCGTCGGGAAGGGTTTGCTCTAATTCTTGAACGATTTGACGAACTTGTTCTTCGACGGTAACTAAGGTGCTTCCGGTACTGCGAAGTATAGAGAAACCAACCACTGGTTCGCCATTAAGATAGGCTGACTGTCTAGGATCAGCATAACTATCTTGAACCTGCCCCAATCTGCCCAAAGCAATGCGATCGCCGTTACTTAAAATAATAGGATAATCTTTTAAAGCGGAGATAGATTTAACACTACCAAGGGTCCGAATATTTTGCTCTTGTCCCCCAATTTGTGAGCGTCCCCCTGGTAAATTAAGATTAAAGTTGCGAATTTGCTCATTAACTTCCGTTGCTGTAATACCATAGGCTAAGAGGGAATCTGGCTCTAAATCCACTCGAATTTCACGGTCAACCCCTCCTAAACGGTTTACTTGAGCTACCCCTTCTACATTTAATAATGCCCTGGCAATTTCACGGTCAACAAGATCGCTTAATTCTTCAACGGATCGTTGTTGAGAAGCCACCCCATAAGTTAGAATCGATCCCCCAGCAAAGTCAACCCGTTTGACAATGGGTTCATCAATATCTTGGGGTAAGTCTTGACGGATACTATTGACAGCATTTTGAACATCATTGGTGGCTTGGTTAGTATCCGTTCCCAGGACAAAGTTAATAGTTGTGTTACTGTTTTCGTCGGTTACAGTGGAGAGAATTTCTTCGATATTGCCTAATCCTGCCACAGCATCCTCAATTTTTTGGGTAACTTGTGTTTCTAATTCCGTGGGACTAGCCCCTCGTTGAGTAATATTGATACTAACCACAGGAACATCAATATTAGGTTCATTATCAATGCCCAAATTAATAAATGAGACTAGGCCAATGATCGTTATTGTCAGAAAGACAACAAGAACAGCAATGGGATTTTTAATCGACCAAGTTGAAAGATGGAAAGACATGAGGTAAAACCCGTTTGTACACTACATTTTCTGGGGAACAGAGAGGTTGATCAATCAGTGTTTTATCGTCGCTTCGCTCCTGAGTGTGGGGTGTCGGGTGTAGGTTAGATCAACAACACCCCTACCCCCTGTTCAAAATTAGGAATTATTGCGAACCCCTAAAAGCAATACTAAACTAGCTGCGATCGCCAATAAACTCCCCAATAAAAAAGGCACTTGAGGATTGATTGTTTGCCACAAAAACCCTGCTAAGAGATTGCTAGGCAACAAGATAATACCGATTACTAAATTAATAAGGCCAAATCCCGTGCCTCGTAACGCTGGAGGGGTTATCTCCGCCACTAAAGCCAACAAAATCCCTTGAGTCATGCCCAAATAAACGCCATAAACGGCGAACAGTCCCCACATTGGTTGAGGCTGCTTCACCCAAGCAAAACCCAGATAAACGAAGGAAAATAACCAAAATCCTACCACTAGAAGTTGTTTGCGACCCATACGATCCGATAATAACCCCAAAGGATAGGCACTTAACATATAGGAAAAATTCATTACAATCATGGATAAAGGAATCCAAGCATCAGCAATGCCTATTGCTTGGGCTTTCAGCAATAAAAAGGCATCACTAAAATTACCTAAATTAAATAACGTGGCCGCCGAAACTAATACCCAATAATCGCGGCCTAATTGTCGAAAGGCTTTCCATTGTATGAGCTTGCTTCGTTTTTTCTCAAAGGATGGGGTTTCTCGAATACCTTTAACCAATAGAAACATAGATACCATTCCTGAGACGAGAGCAACCCAAAACACTAGGCGAAAATTTTGCCCAGAGATCAATAGGATAAGAGTGGCTGCCAACGGACCTGAAAACGCACCAATGGTATCAAGGGTTTGACGTAATCCGTAAGCGGCCCCCCGTTGCTCTGTGGGGGTAACATCTGCGACTAAAGCGTTACGGGGAGCGACTCGAATCCCTTTTCCTACGCGATCGCCAAACCGCGCCACTAATACCCACAAGGGACTATTAGCTAAGGCAAATAAGGGAATAATGGCGGCTGAGAGTCCGTATCCAAGGATTGCCAGTTCTTTACGCCGTCCCCAATAATCACTTAATGCTCCTGAAAACAGTTTCAAAATAGAGGCAGTGGATTCAGCAATTCCTTCAATCAATCCTATTATGCTTAAATTAGCTCCTAAAACAGACAATAAAAACAAGGGTAAAACTGATTGAATGGCTTTCGTCCCAAAATCGGTAAATAGGCTAACTAAGCCCAAGATCCAGACGTTACGATCAATGTTGTTAAATCCCTTCTTTGATTGAATTGGGGGTTGATTAGAAGACATGACAGCAATTGAATCGGTTTATGGAATAAGAATGCGATCGCCATCTTTGAGGTAGGCGGTTCCTTTTAGCACCAAGGTATCTCCCTCTCTCAGTCCTTTGAGAATTTCGAGCCGTTGGTTGGACAAAATTTCTCCTGTTTCTACACGGCGTGCTTCAACCGTATTATCCGGTTGGACTAAGTAAACTAAAGCACTACCATCATCTTGTGGTAATACTGACTCTAGGGGAACGCTTAAGGTTTGACTGATGCGAGTAACAATAGTTGCTCGTAAAAACATTCCTGGTTTTAAGGAGGGGTTTGAGGGTAAATCGACTACTAATGTTGCTTGACGGGATGTTTCATCAATTAATGGTTCAATTTCCCGTATTTTTCCTTGAAATTTTAGAGTTTGATCTTTATCTGAGGTAATGACCACTGTTTGTCCTGGACGAATTCTTGTTAGTTGTGTTTCAGGGATTTTGATTTGTAATTCTAAACGACCATTTTCAATCACCGTAAATAAGGGACGCGAAGCAGTGGTGATGTCTCCGACTTTTGCCTCTCGTTTCGTAATTTTTCCCCTGACAGGACTAATAATTTTGGTGTTTTGCAGTTGGGCTAAACGGACTTGATATTCTGCTTTGGCTTCTGCTAACTCGGCCACTGCTTGAGCAATGGTTTCTGTTCGTGGACCAGCTTCAAGTTGGGCTAGTTTCTGTTTTGCTTCTGTTAAACGCGCTTCATTTTCTTCTAATGTCGCTCTTTTTATACGCTCATCGTTAATCACTTCATCTAAGCGATCGCGAGTAATCACACTCTCGGCTTCTAAGCTTCGATTTCTCTGGACTCGTTCCTGTGCTAAGGTTAAATCGGCTTGGGATTGAGCCACCCTTGCTTCTATTTGTTGAACGCTGGCCTTGGCTTGAGCAATTTCCTCAACTCGGTTCCCTGCGCGCAGTTCGGCTAAACGGGCTTCGTTTTTGGCCACCGTCGCTTTGGCTTGTTGTAATTGGGCTTGTTCGACTGAATTATCCAAGCTGGCTAAGGTTTGACCTGGGTTAACCCATTCCCCTTCATCGGCAAAGATTTCTAGAATTTGTAATCCTGTCTTTTCAGAGAAAATGGGAATCGACTCAAAGGGAACAATCGTTCCTGTGGCTTCGAGAGTGTGCTTAAGTGGAGATATCTCAACTTTAGTCACTGTGACTGTTTGTGGAGTCCTTGGGGACTGATTTATCGGTGTAGCAGTGGTTGGCGACTCTTCCGTTGAAAGGATGGGTAAAATTTTGAGCGCGCCTAGGGTGATTATCATACCCATTCCGATCCCTATAATAAGTTGTTTATCTTTGAAAAACTCACGGGAAAAGACGTTTTTCTTTTTCTCTGTTGATAAAACGGAGTCTTGGTTAAGAGAGTTATTCGTCACGATAATTTTTTAAATTTTTCTTATATAGAAGTTTAGCATTGACAAAAAAACAAAAATGTGTACCTAACTATTGATAGTAGATATTGATTTATAATTGAGAATTTTTTCAATAACACTATAGCAAACCTTACAAGAATATCATGTAACTATTGTCATGATGATTTTGTTCTTGCCAAGTCACATCTAAAAAAATGCTTTTAAAAGGCCAGTTTTCGAGGGATATCTCAAATGGGTCTAGCCTAACATCGCAAAATTAGTGAAAAAATTTTGCAGTAACGACTTGACTATTCTCAAAAACTGGTTTAGCATCATTTCTAGATTATTGATAGTAACTTTCATTAATATCTACCTAATTATAAGACTCAAATTTAAAAAATCTGACAAACATCGAATTACGGCTATTAGCAGTAATTTTGAGTTAATGCTTCACCGTGACCATACCTTTTAAGGCCATATAGGACTATAAAATGACTGTTTGCTTAGAAAACCAGTTTAATTTACTTGAATCCACAAACTTAGTCGATATTCTGCGCTATCGAGGAAAATATCAACCCAATCAACTCGCTTACACTTTCTTAGCAGATGGAGAAATAGAAACTGACTTTCTGACCTATGGAACCTTACTAAAGTCAGCAGAAGCCATCGCAGTTGAACTACAATCACGCATTTTGCCAGGCGATCGGGCGTTATTACTCTATCCATCGGGTTTAGAGTTTATTTCTGCTTTTTTTGGCTGTTTATTAGCTGGGGTTGTGGCTATTCCGGTTAATTTACCCAAGAAGAACCAAAAAATGAAGCGAGTTGCTTCTATTTTGGAGAATGCACAGACAAAGGTCATTTTAAGCACTCAGTCTCAAATACCAGCCTTAGCCTCTCATTTAGAGTCAGAAAACGTCACTTATCTCGCAACAGATACCTTAAATGAAGAAAAGAATTCCCAGTTTCAAATAATAGAGATATCAAGAGATACCTTAGCTTTTTTGCAATATACCTCTGGTTCAACCGGAGATCCCAAAGGAGTCATGGTAAGCCATGAAAATATTTTAACTAATTTAGAAGATCAAGATTTAGGGGCAAAACACGATAAAGATAGTATTATAGTCACTTGGTTACCTGCTTTTCACGATATGGGGCTACTTTATGGGATTTTATTCCCTGTCTACAAAGGAATTCCCTGTTATATGATGCCACCCATCGCATTTTTACAGCGTCCTATTCGTTGGTTACAAGTCATTTCTAAATATGGTGGAACTCATACCGCAGCCCCTAACTTTGCTTATCAGCGTTGTGTCGATAAAATTACAGAAGAACAAATCAAAGACTTAGACTTAACAAAGTGGCAAGCTGCGTTTAATGGGGCAGAATCAGTTAAAATAGCAACTTTAAAGCGATTTGCTCAGAAATTTACCTCTTGTGGTTTTAAATTCCCAAATTTTTGTCCTGCTTATGGGTTAGCTGAAGCGACGTTAAAAGTAACAACCGTCAGTAAAAATCAGCTTATTCAAGTTTGTCAGGTTGAGAAAGAAGCTTTAAGTCAAAATAGAATTGTTATCACAGATAAGTTAGATAATTCTCAAATATTAGTCAGTTGTGGACAAACAGAAATTGACACAGACATTGCCATTGTTAACCCAGAAACTCAGCAACGGTGTCAAGCGAATGAAGTCGGAGAAATTTGGGTAAAAGGTAAAACCGTAGCGCAAGGGTATTGGCAACGTCCTGAAGCGACACAAGAAACATTTCAAGTAACTATCGCAGATACGGGAGAAAGTCCTTATTTACGGACAGGAGACTTAGGTTTTCTCTATCAAGGTCAACTATACATCACCGGACGGCTAAAAGATGTCATTATCATTCGGGGAGGTAACTATTATCCCCAAGATATTGAACAAAGTGTGATTGAATCTCATCCTGACTTATTGGCTGATTGTAGCGCAGCCTTTACAGTAGAGGTTGAGGGGAAAGAAGAATTAGTCATTGTTCAAGAAGTGGCAAGAACGGCCATCAGACGCTTAAATGAAGTAGAGGTAATAGAAAAGATTTGTCAAGCTGTTTTTGAAGATTTTGAATTGTCCGTTTATGCTATTGCTTTAATTAAACCAGCGTCCATTCCTAAGACTTCTAGTGGTAAAATTCAGCGTCGTTTATGTCGTCAACAATTTTTAAATAATCAGCTTAAATTAGTTGATAATTGGATAAATCCAACAGTAGAAAAAAATATTACTGATTCTCAGGATCAAGAAAAAATTTTAGAGAGTTCAACTGTTTCAAGCGATAACATAACCGCAACAGAGATTCAAAGTTGGTTGGTTACTTATTTTTGTAAAAAAATGAAGAAAAAGCCCCAAGACTTTAGTATAAAAACACCTTTAGGGAATTATGGTTTAGATTCTGTTATGGGAATCGAACTAATCGAAGAATTAGAAAAATGGTTAAATATTGAAATTGAACCAACGATTTACTATGACTATCCTAGTATTAAAGCTTTGGCTGAAGGATTAGCTGAAGAACTTAATGAATAAAAAAATACTAATTTTATTAACATTAGTTGTGTGAATTGTGTAAAGAAAAATGTTTAAAAATAAATCAAGAAAAGACATCGCTATTATTGGTATGGGTTGCCGTTTTCCAGGAGCAAAAAATCCCCAAGAATTTTGGGAATTATTAAAAACAGGCAAAAATGCTGTTACTGAAGTTCCATTGCAACGATGGGATATTGAGAAATATTATCATCAAGACCCTGATATTCCAGGGACAATGAATACACGCTGGGGAGGTTTTCTCGACAATATTGATCAATTTGATGCTCATTTTTTCGGCATTTCTCCCCGTGAATGTCAACATATCGATCCTCAACAGAGATTAATTTTAGAAGTCGCTTGGGAAGCATTAGAAAACGGTGGTATTATTCCTGAAACCTTGAGTGGTAGTCAGACAGGGGTATTTATCGGCCTCAGTAACCAAGACTATCATCGTCTTTTGTACCAAGATGGAACCCGTTGTGATGCTTACTGTAGTACGGGGACTTCTCCTGCGATCGCAGCTAACCGTTTATCCTATTTATTAAATTTACAAGGACCGAGTTTAACCCTTGACACCGCTTGTGCATCTTCTTTGGTTGCGGTTCATTTAGCTTGTCGCAGTTTACAGCAAAAAGAATCAAATCTGGCTTTAGTTGGGGGAGTTAACCTGATTATTTCACCCAATCAAACCATTGCCTTTTCTCGCAACCGTATGATGTCTCCTGATGGCAAATGTAAAACCTTTGATGCAAAAGCGAATGGATATGTGCGAGGAGAAGGATGTGGAGTGGTGGTTTTGAAACCCCTTGAAGATGCAATTAAAGACGGAAACAAAATTCAAGCCATCATTCGGGGTTCAGCCATTAATCAAGATGGGTTAAGTCAAGGGTTAACCGCCCCTAATAGCTTGGCGCAGCAACGGGTGATCCGTCAAGCTTTAGCCAATGCAGAAGTGAAACCTTCTGATATTAGTTATGTCGAAACCCACGGGACAGGGACATCTTTAGGGGACCCCATTGAGGTTAAGTCTCTCAAAAAAGTCTTAATGAAGGGACGAAATGTTGAGGACACCTGTTGGTTAGGGTCAGTTAAGACCAATATTGGTCATTTAGAGTCGGCTGCGGGGATAGCAGGGTTAATTAAAACGGTGTTATGTTTGCAAAACAGAGAAATTCCTGCCGTTTTACACTTTAAACAGTTAAACCCTTATATTTCTTTGAAAAAAACTTCTTTTGTCATTCCCACAACCTGTGAACCCTGGAAAATAACGGAAGGTTCACGGTTAGCAGGAGTCAGTTCCTTTAGTTTTGGCGGGACAAATGCTCATATCATCTTAGAAGAAGCTGCCGTTTTAGGACATCAGAAGACCCCAAACATCGAAAAAAATAATATTGAGCGTCCTGTGCATATTCTTACCCTTTCAGCCAAAACTCAGAAGGCTTTAGGTAATTTAGTACAATATTATTATAGTTATCTACCATCTCAACAGAGTATAGAAAGTTCTCCAACTCCAACCCTTGCAGACATCTGCCTTAGTGCAAATACTGGCCGTTCACAGTTTGAGTATCGTTTAGCAATAGTATCTCAGTCTATTGACCAGTTAAAACAGCAATTAGAAGGGATAATGAGAGGGGGAACCGTTGCTGGTTGTTTTCAGGGTCAAGTAACAGAAGAAAGCGATCCAAACGTTGCTTTTTTGTTTACAGGACAGGGTTCTCAATATGTAAAAATGGGACAAGACTTATATAAAACTTCTCCTAAATTTCGTCAGGTTATCGATGAATGTGATCGGATTTTAAACCCTTACTTAGATGAGTCTTTAATTAATATTTTATATAAAAGAATAGATAATAGTCTTTTAGATGAAACTATTTATACTCAACCGGCTTTATTTTCCCTGGAGTATGCTTTAGCTAAATTATGGCAGTCATGGGGGGTTAATCCTACCGTTGTTATGGGTCATAGTGTGGGGGAATATGTAGCAGCTTGTTTAGCAGAAGTCTTTAGTTTAGAAGATGGGTTAAAACTGATTGCAGCTAGAGGTAAATTGATGCAATCATTACCTAAAAATGGCTCAATGGTGGCAGTTTTAGCAACCTTAGAACAGGTTAATAATGTCATTCGACCTTATCAAGATAAAGTAGCGATCGCAGCGATCAATGGAGGCAACAACTTAGTAATATCGGGTGAAAATAAGGCATTAGAAGAAGTTGTTGAAATTTTAAATAACAAAGAAATTAAAATAAGAAAATTAGCTGTTTCTCATGCTTTTCATTCTCCTTTAATGCAGCCAATATTAGAGGATTTTAGAAAAGTTGCTGAAAATATCAATTACTCTTTACCTAAGATTGAAATTATTTCTAATGTCACGAAAAGTTCTATTAAAGAAGAAATGACTAAGCCTGAATATTGGGTTAATCATGTTACATTACCCGTTAATTTTTATGGTGGTTTTGGCAGTTTATTAAAACAAGATTGTGACATCTTTTTAGAAATTGGGGCTAAACCCATTTTATTAAGTATGGGTCGAATGATTATTGAAAATAATCAAGAAAAAGCTTATCATTATTTACCTAGTTTACGTCCTGGTAAGGCTGACTGGGAACAAATGTTAGAGAGTTTAGGCCAATTATCGGTGAAAGGCTATAGAATTAATTGGCATAAATTTGAACAAGATTATGTTCGTTGTGCTGTTTCTATTCCTACCTATCCTTGGCAGCGATCGCGTTATTGGTTTAAGGAATATTCCCATAATTTACAAACTCAAGAAGATTCTAATTTATCAAGAAAAAGAGAACAAGAAAAAGCACAAATTCAAAACAATATAAATATCGTTAATCATCACTACCCATCAGAAAAATCTGACTTTATTAACCACATTAAAAATAGTTTTAAAAACGAACAAATATTATTAATAATCGAATATTTACAAGAACAAGTCGCCCTAGTTCTTGGGTTAGATAAATCTCAAGCACCCGGACCTAAAGTCGGATTTTTCCAAATGGGTATGGACTCTTTAATGGCAGTAGAATTAAGAAATAAATTAGAAGCTACTTTTGGGTTAGCCTTGTCAACCACTTTGGCTTTTAATTATCCTAATATACAAGCCTTATCAACTTATTTATTAGAGCGTCTTAACCAGAGATGGAAAAGAGAAAAATTACAGGGAGAAAAAAAGAAGTTTTCCTTAAACAGTTCACAAAAAAATAGGACAATTAAAACCAACAAAAATCTTCACAGTCTAGCCAAAGAGATCAACCAATATTCCGACGAAGAAGTAGAAGCATTAGTTAAGCAAAAAATTAGCGAGATTTTAAACGAGTAAATCATCAAACTTCTGTCATGTAATAGAAAAAAATTGAAATTTCTCCTTACAAAAAAATGGCTCAAGACACCGTTAAAATAACTCATTTATCTCCCATCAAACAAGCATTTCTCGCCCTAGAAGAAATGCAAGCCAAACTAGCAGAAAAAGAAAACAAGACTCAAGAGGCGATCGCTATTATTGGTCTCGGTTGTCGCTTTCCAGGGGGAGGCAATGACCCCGAAAGTTTCTGGGAACTGTTAAAGAATAGGACAGATGCAACGAGTAAAATTCCTGAAAGCCGTTGGCAATCACAAAAAAAAGAAAATTTTGGCAGCTTTTTAAATATTCCCGTTGATCAGTTTGATGCTTCCTTTTTTGGGGTTGCCCCCCGTGAAGCAAAATATTTAGATCCACAGCAACGGTTATTACTAGAAGTGAGTTGGGAAACCTTAGAATATGGAGCAATATCACCAAATAGCCTAAAAGATAGCCAAACAGGGGTATTTATCGGCATTAATTCCTCAGATTACCTACAATTACAACTAAACACAGAAGAAGAGAGTGATCTCGGTGCTTATGCTTTCACCGGAAACACCCCCAGTGTAGCAGCCGGACGACTATCTTACTATTTAGGACTGCAAGGCCCCACTTTAGCCATAGACACCGCTTGTTCTTCTTCTCTGGTTGCTGTTCATATGGCCTGTCAAAGCTTACGGAACCGAGAATGTTCTCTGGCCTTAGCGGGAGGGGTCAACCTGATGTTAGCCCCTCAACCCTATACTATCCTCTCCAAAATGCAAGCATTAGCCAAAGATGGACGGTGCAAAACCTTCGATGCTAATGCCGACGGTTACGGACGGGGAGAAGGCTGTGGGATGGTCTTACTGAAGCGATATGAAGATGCGATCGCCGATCAAGACAATATCCTAGCAGTTATTGGCGGAACGGCTATCAACCATGATGGTTCCAGTAGTGGTTTGACGGTTCCCAATGGGTTAGCGCAAGAAAAGGTCATTAAACGTGCGTTAGCTAACGCAAATATGGACCCGCAACGCATTAGTTATGTGGAGGTTCACGGAACTGGAACCGCATTAGGTGACCCCATAGAAGTAGAAGCCTTGAGTCAAGTGTATGGTTGCAACAGAAACCCTGATAACCCTTTATTCTTGGGGTCAGTGAAGACCAATATTGGGCATTTAGAAGCGGCTGCCGGTATTGCCAGTTTAATTAAAGTTGTCCTCAGTTTACAACATGAAGAATTACCAGCCCATCTTCATCTAAAACAGTTAAATCCTGCTATTTCTTGGCAAAATCTACCGTTACGCATTGTCAATGAACCCATACCTTTGCTTAAGCGCAATAACTCGACAGTGGTAGGAATTAGCTCTTTTGGCATGAGTGGCACTAATGCCCATCTTATTGTAGAAGAAGCCACCCCCCAACCCCCCTTAGAAAGAGGGTCAAGAGAACGGCCATTGCACATTTTGAGCTTATCTGCAAAGACTGAGAAGGCATTAAAAGACTTAATTCAAAAATATCGCACCTATCTACAATCTCAAAGTAGTCTTGATCTCAATACACTTAATATTGAAGATAAATACTCTCCCCCTGCCTCCTCTGCCCCTAACTTAGCTGATATTTGTTATACCGCCAATGTAGGGCGATCGCATTTTGACTACCGTTGCTATGCCCTTGCTTCGACTTTACCTCAGTTGTCTCAACAGTTAGAAACGTTATCAAAATCCATAAAAAAGGTTCAAAAACAGTCAAAAATTGCCTTTTTATTCACGGGACAAGGTTCTCAATATGTCAATATGGGACGGGAGTTATACGAAACCTCTCCTTTATTCCGTCATATTATTAATGAATGTGATTACTTATTACAATCATACTTAGATGAGTCTTTAGTTAATGTTTTATATCAGGGAACAGGGAATAGAGAATACGCATCAAGAGAGGGGATGAATAAGAGTCTTTTAGATAAAACAATGTATACTCAACCTGCTTTATTTTCTCTTGAATATGCTATGGGAAAATTATGGCAATCATGGGGAATTCATCCTGATGTAGTTATGGGTCATAGTGTAGGAGAATATGCGGCGGCTTGTTTAGCGGGAGTCTTCAGTTTAGAAGATGGCTTAAAATTGATTGCTGCTAGGGGAAAATTAATGGAGTCCCTTCCCCAACGGGGTAAAATGGCGGTTATTTTTGCCTCTGAAGCCCAAGTTAAACAAATAATCAATGATTTTTATGTCGAAATTGCTGCTATTAACGGACCCCATTGTTGTGTCATTACAGGGGACTCAGCAGCTGTTGGGAAAACTCTGAAAAAAGTAGAATCTTTAGGCATAGAAACCCGTTTATTGAACGTTTCTCAAGGATTTCATTCTACTTTGATTGAACCGATCCTAGACGAGTTTAGAAAAGTAGCCCAAAGCATTAGTTATACTTTGCCTAATATTGCTATTGTTTCTACCGTTACAGGAAAAAGAATTGAGGCTAAAATGGTAACAGAAGCCGATTATTGGCTCAAAAATTGTCGCCAAACAGTGCAATTTTTTCAAGGGATGCAAACCCTACAAACACAAAACTATGACATCTTTTTAGAAATAGGCCCCAGCCCCACCCTATTAGGAATGGGCCGCCGTTGCTTACCGGAAAATGTGGGGGTGTGGTTACCGTCCCTGCGATCGGGACATTCTAACTGGGACACCATGCTACAGAGTTTAGGGGAATTATACCGTTATGGGATAGAAATAGATTGGAACCGGTTCGATCAGGACTATTCTCGTTCTCGTCTTCGCTTACCCACTTATCCCTTCCAAAGACAGTCCTATTGGTTAGACATCCTTCCTCCCCCTGAACCCTCTTTATCTCCATCCTCAGACGCTTTTTATCAAAGGGTTTGGCAACCCCAACCTCAACAACAAGGCGATCAACTCACCTCCGGTCATTGGTTACTTTTAGCCGATGACCACAATGTTGCTCTTACTATAGCGCAACAGTTAGAAGCAGAGGGACATCACTGTTATTTAGTGTTTCCTGGACAAGAATATGCAACAATCTCAGACAAACAATGGACTATTGATATCCGTAACCCCGAAGACTTTAAACGGTTACTGAAAACAGTTCCCCGTTGCGATCGCATTGTTCATTTTTGGAACCTCAATAGTGACGCAACTGACGCATTAACCCCCCAAAGGTTACAAGACGATCAGTTACGCAACTGTGGGAGTCTTTTGTATCTTGTACAAGCATTAAACAGGGTTATCATGAACCCTCGCTTATGGGTGGTAACTCAAAGTACCTTTAAGGGACAAACCTTAAACCTCTCTCAGACTCCGGTATGGGGGTTAGGTCGAGTTATTGCCTTAGAATATCCGGAACTTTGGGGCGGGTTAATTGATATTTCTCAAGAAAATAGCAAAAAAATGGTAAATAGTCTCCGAAAAGAACTATTAAGCCCTGGAATTACCTCAGAAGTTGCTTTAACCTCTCAACAGCGTTATGTCTCTCGTTTGGTGGAATATGTAGGAAACAGGAAAAATAAGGCGTTTTCTGTCTCTGATCAAGGTTTCTACCTAGTCACAGGTGGGTTAGGAGGGTTAGGGCTAAAATTAGCCCATTGGTTAGGGAAAAACGGGGCAAAACAGCTAATTTTAGTCGGTCGCAGTCAACCCAAACCAGAAGCTAAAGCGGTTATCGCCAACTTACAACAGCAAGGAGTAACCATTAAAGTTAAACAGGTTGATGTGTGCAATGAGGATGCAGTGGCCAACCTCTTGCAAGAAAATGACTCCATACGGGGGATTTTTCATTTAGCAGGATGTTTAGATGATGGAGTATTAAGTAATCAAAGTTGGGAACGGTTTACAAAAGTGCTAGATCCCAAAGTAATGGGTGCATGGAATTTACATAAAAAGTCTCAACATTTATCCTTAGAGTTTTTTGTTTTGTTCTCTTCTATCGCTTCTGTTTTAGGTTCTCCAGGACAAGGAAATTATGCTGCTGCTAATGCTTTTTTAGATAGCTTATCTGATTATCGTAATAGTCAAGATTTACCAACATTAACCATTAACTGGGGTCCTTGGGCAGAAACAGGTATGGCCGCTAATTTGGAAAATAACAGCGAAAAAAGATGGCAAAATGCAGGGGTTGACTTAATTGACATTGAGCAAGGGTTAGCTAATTTAGGGCTAATTTTACAAGAAAAGGTTAGCCAAATGACGGTTTTTCCTGTTGATTGGAAAAAGTTTTTGCAACAGTATCCTATTTATAACAAACATGGATTATTATTAAATGTAATTAATCATAATAATATCCAACCTCAAGTTAGCCTAGGGGAACAAATTAAATCCTTATCTGCTAAGAAAAGAAAAGCCCTAATTATTGAAAAAGTGCAAGAAGATGTCACCCTTTCTATTGGGCTAAATACTGAGGAAATATTAGATATCAAACTCGGCTTTTTTGACTTAGGAATGGACTCTTTAATGGCATTAGAATTTAGACAACGTTTAGAAACTCGCTTGGGGGGATCACTGCCTAAAACCTTAACCTTTGATTACCCTAATATTGAAGCAATTACTAACTATATTTTAGAACAATTTGAAGATGAAGGTGAAACAAAAAAAGATAGTAAAACTCAAGAAAAAATAGAACAAGAAACTGAATTTCAAGAACTAGAGGGGCTTTCCGATAAAGACTTATGCGCTTTTATTGATAGTGAGTTTAATCAAATCATAGAAACATAGTATTAATGTCTGTAGGAAATTAATACCATTTAAGCCCATAATTACAACCCGATACTAAACTAATTCTAAAACCTTTAATCAATAAAAAAATGAACAATCAAACTAAGACATCAAACCAACTATCGCCCCTACAAAAAGCAGCCCTAGCCGTCAAAGAAATGCGGGCTAAACTAGAGAAAATGGAACGGCTACAAACCGAACCTATTGCGATCGTAGGAATGGGTTGCCGTTTTCCTGGTGGGATCAAGAACCCTTCCGACTTTTGGCAAGGGTTATGTCAAGGCATCGATGCAATAACAGATATTCCCGAAGATCGCTGGAATGTGGACGCTTACTACCATAGAGACCCTGATATCCCAGGGAAAAGCTATAGCAAACGAGGGGGGTTTATCCATAAGATAGATGAGTTTGACGGGGACTTTTTTGGCTTATCTCCCAGGGAAATAAACCCCATGGACCCCCAACAAAGACTATTACTCGAAGTGAGTTGGGAAGCCTTAGAAAATGCTGCGATCGCCCCCAAAACCCTGATGGGGACTCAAACCGGTGTCTTTTTAGGTATTAGCGTCAATGAATATAGTGAAGTCACAGTGGGGGAAAACCCCGATGACATCGACGTTTACACTGCTACAGGAAACGCTTTAAGTATTGCTGCGGGCCGTCTTTCCCATTATTACGGTTTCCAGGGACCTTCGTTGGTGATCGATACGGCCTGTTCTTCTTCTTTGGTGGCTATTCACTTAGCTTGTCAAAGCTTACGGAAGCAAGAATGTGATTTGGCTGTAACAGGAGGCAGTTTTTTCATGTTATCCCCCAATAGTCTCATTTCTGTCGCTAAAATGAAAGCCTTATCTCCCGATGGCTATTGTAAGACCTTTGATGCAACTGCCGATGGTTACGTTAGGGGAGAAGGTTGTGGCCTGGTAGTGTTAAAACGCCTTTCTGACGCAGAAGCTAACGGGGACAACATTTTAGGAGTCATTCGCGGGACAGCAACCAACCAAGATGGCCGTAGTAGTGGTTTAACGGTTCCCAACGGACAAGCCCAACAAGCTTGTATTCAGGCAGCCCTCAAGGATGGCAAGGTTGACCCTTCTGATGTTAATTATATCGAAACTCACGGCACCGGAACTTCTTTGGGGGACCCTATCGAAGCGAAAGCATTAACCAGTATTTTCTGTGATCCCCCTAGAGAAACCCCCTTAAGGTTAGGGTCGGTTAAAACCAATATCGGCCATTTAGAAGCGGCCGCAGGGGTCGCTAGTGTAATAAAAGTGGTGTTAGGGTTCCAAAATAAGCAGATTCCGCCCCATTTACACCTAAAAAAGTTAAATCCGCTACTTGAAGGACTGCCTATTGACATCCCCACTCAACTCACTCCTTGGGACATTAAACAGGGTGAAAAACGGATGGCCGGGGTTAGTTCTTTTGGGTTTAGTGGAACCAATGCCCATCTTATTATTGAGGAATGGAATGGGGAAAAGGCAGGAGGCAGGAGGCAGGAGGCAGAAGGTGATTTTTTGTTACCTTTATCAGCTAAAAATGGTCAAGCTTTGAAAGATTTAGTTAAAGATTATCACAAGTTTTTAAGTAACCATACTGATCTACATTTAGAAGACTTATGTTATACGGCTGCGGTGGGTCGAGATCATTTTAATTATCGTTTTGCTGTGGTGGGTCAAAGTAGAGAAGATTTACTGCAAGAATTAAACACTTTTGCTCAATTAGAACAGAATAAACCTAGTAAAAAAGTTCCCAAAATTGCCTTTTTGTTTACGGGTCAAGGTTCCCAATATATCAATATGGGTTACGACCTGTATCAAAATTATTCGGTATTTCGAGACGCATTGAATGAGTGCGATCGCTTGTTACAATCTTATTTAGAAACTTCTTTATTAGATGTTTTATATAGTAAAGAGGTAGCAAAAAAAAGTCTTTTACAACAAACGATTTATACTCAACCTGCTCTATTTTCTCTCGAATATGCCTTAGTTAAACTTTGGGAATCTTGGGGCGTTGAACCTGATATTATGATGGGCCACAGTATTGGGGAATATGTGGCCGCTTGTGTGGCAGGAATTTTTAGTTTAGAAGATGCTTTAAAACTAATTGCTTGTCGGGGTCGGTTAATGAATGATTTACCTGACAATGGCTCAATGGTAGCGGTGTTAACATCAGAAAAACAGATAAAAGAGATTCTTGATTCTTTAAGTAGTCAAGTCGCTATTGCTGCTATCAATGGACCTAATAACATCGTCATTTCTGGGAAACAAGAAGACCTTAATCAAGTTGTTTCTAAGTTAGAATTACATGGAGTTGAAACTAAAAAGCTAAAGGTTTCTCATGCTTTTCATTCCCAGTTAATGGAACCGATGATTGAACAGTTTTCTAAAGTAGCTAAAGAAATAACCTATCATAATCCTTGTATTGATCTGGTTTCTAATTTAGGAGAAGTTAGTGAAAAAATGGCTAATGCTGATTACTGGGTTCGTCATGTGCTAGAAAGTGTCCAATTTTTTCAAGGAATAAAAACCTTAGAAAGTAACGAATATCAGCTATTTTTAGAAATTGGAGCAACTCCTACCCTTATTAAAATGGGACAACGCTGTTTTGATGATACCAGTAACAGTGTTTGGCTTTCTTCTCTTCATCCGAAAAAGTCTGATCAATTGATGATCTCGGAAAGCATAAAATCTTTATACTGTCAAGGATTTGAAGTTAATTGGGAAAACTTTTATCAAGGTCAAAAGCTTGATGAAATAAAAGCTGATTCAACATTAGAACATCAGAAGCAATATAAAAAATGTATTTTGCCAACCTATCCATTTCAAAGACAAAAATATTGGCAGAAGAAAAACAAGAATCAAGAAGCAAAATACATAAAAGCGAACTTAGAAAATAAAGAAAAAAATAAGCTTAACAAAACTCTCAATTCTCCTCTTTTAGATCATCGTATTTCTTCCCCTTTACCAGCTATTCAATTTCAGTCAACTATTGATCTTGATCGCCTTCCTTTAGTTAAGGATCATTGTATCAATGGTGTCCCTTTAATGAACTTAGTTGTTTATGTAGAAATTTTAGCAGAAGGAGTTAAAGAAGTTTGGAATCAAGCGATTAGTGAGGTCAAAGATTTTAAAATAATTGAAGCCTTAACGTTTCCTGAGCAAAATAGTTATGAAATTCAACTAATATTAAACCCCAAAGATGAAACAACTAGTAATTTTAAACTATTTAGTCAAACCGATGTTCCTGGTCTAAACTGGAAACTTCACGCAACAGGAACCGTGTATCTAGACTCTATTGAACCTCTAAAAAAATCTCCTAAAAAAATAGATTTATCTTGTCTTTCTGACCCTTCTTATGATACAATTACTAAAGATAAATTCTATAAAGATGTTATCGAAAAAGGGGCAATTCTTGGTCAAAGTTGCCAACAAATAGAGCAGATTTGGTGTAAGCAGAAACAAGCGATCGCCAAAATTAGTCCGAGTTCTCCTGACCCTTATTATTTGCCATTGGGAGAAATAGACGCTTGGATTCAACTCTTTTTAGCTATTTTTCAGCGAGATTCTCCCACTTACTTACTTACTGGTCTAGAAAGCTTTCGTTCTTACTCTTTATCTCATTTTACTTCCCACAAATCCTACACACCTAACACTCCTCACTATTGGGGTCACGCAAAGCTAACAGATAGTCAAGATCAAGGGAAAACCGTTTTTGGACACCTTTCCCTCTATGATGACGACGGTAACTTAGTGGCTGAAATTATCAATGCTGAGTTAAAGCAAGTTAAATTTAAGCAAAAAATAGCAAATCAAGACAAGATAAATCAAAAACCTAGTAAAATAACCCGTCAAAAACTCCTAGAAGCTGATCCGTCTCATTGTCACATTCTAATAGAAACCTATCTTAAAGAAACCTTAGCCCAATCATTGCAGATATCCCCCACAAAAATCGACTCCAAACAGTCTTTAATTGACCTTTTAGACTCCTTAATGGCCATGGAATTAAGAAGTCACTTAGAACGGGATTTAGGGTTATCTGCATCCCTAGAACAACTGTTAGGCGATCGCAACCTCGAACAACTGGCCAGCAGTTTACAAGAACAAATTATTATCACTCAAATGAAATCTTCAACTCCAGAAACAGGAGATGAGGACTTTGAGGAAATGACCTTCTAATAGTTATTCAGTTATCAGTCAAGTCATCAGTTATCAGTTTTTCAGTTAGGAAATTAGTGAATATGAATCTTAATCAACTCTTAACAGAACTATCTCAGTCCGGTGTTCAACTTTGGACAGAAAACAATCAGCTAAAAATCCGTGCAGCTAAAGGCGTATTAACCCCCGAATATAAACAAATTTTATCTGACAATAAAATAGATATATTAAACCTTTTACAACAAAATAAACAATCTAAAAACACTAATTTACCTTCCATTATTGCCGATCCTGACAATCGCTATCAACCCTTTCCTTTAACGGATATGCAGCACGCTTTCTGGGTAGGAAGAATGGGAGTTTTAGAATTAGGAACGGTTGCCAATCACGGTTACTATGAAATTGAGGGTAAAGACCTTGACTTAGATAATTTAAACCGCTCGTTAAATCAACTTGTTCAACGTCATGATATGTTGCGAGGTGTGATATTACCCGATGGTCAACAACAGATTTTAAAAGAAGTTCCTGAATACAAAATAAAGAACATTGATTTAAGGAAAAAAGACCAAAAAACAATTAATAAACATTTAGATAGTATTCGTCAAGAAATGTCTCACCAAGTTTTACCTTGGGATAAATGGCCGCTGTTTGAGTTTCGAGCAACCCTTTTAGACGATAACAGAATTAGACTACATATTAGCTATGACCTACAGATTTTTGATGCTTGGAGTCTCTTTAGATTATTTGAAGAATGGTTTCACCTCTCTCAAGATCCTAATGCCACTTTAGCTAATTTAGACTTTACCTTTCGGGATTATGTATTTGCCGAAAAAGCCTTACAAGAAACAGAACTTTATCAGCAATCTTGTGATTATTGGTTGAGTCGTATTCCCAGTTTACCCCCTGCTCCCGATCTCCCCTTAGCGAAAAATCCTACTACTGTAAAAGAACATCAATGTCAACGGTTTACAGGGGAATTGGATCGTCATACTTGGCAACAGTTAAAACAACGGGCTAAGCAGTTTGGCATGACAGGTTCCGGGGTTTTGCTGGCTGCCTTTAGTGAAGTTTTAACCCGATGGTGTAAAAGTCCAAAATTTACCTTAAATTTAGCGTTATTTAACCGTCTTCCCTTTCATCCCGACATCCACAACATTTTAGGCGACTTTACCTCCGTCACCCTTCTATCTGTGGATAACTCAACCCTAGACACCTTTCAACAACGAGCCCAACGACTGCAACAACAACTATGGCAAGACTTGGATCACCGTTATTTTAGTGGAGTTCGAGTCATGCGAGAGTTAAACCGTCTTCGCAGAGATGTCCCCACCGCTATGCCTATTGTTTTTACCAGTACCCTAGGGTTTGAAGCTTTAGGACAAGGGACTTCAGCCTTCGATCGCCTGGGTAAAATGGTGTATGGAGTCAGTCAAGCGTCACAAGTTTGGTTAGATCATCAAGTCAGTGAACAACAGGGCTGTTTACACTTTACCTGGGATGCCGTAGACGAGTTATTTCCCCCAGGGATGATCAATGATATGTTTGAGTCCTATTGTTCTCTGCTGCAACAGTTGGCCACCTCTGGAGACGTTTGGCAGCAAACCAGCCTAGACTTACTTCCGGCTTATCAAGTCAGCCAACGTCAGGCTATCAACGCCACAGAGATGTCTTTACCGGATGTAACGTTATGGGATCTGTTTACCAAGCAAGTTAACCAAAACCCAGATAACCCTGCGGTGATCTCATCACAAGGGGTTTTAACCTACGAACAAGTCTATCAGAAATCTTGTGCGATCGCCCAACAACTCCAGGAGTTAGGGGCTAAACCCAATCAATTAATTGCTGTCTTCATGGAAAAGGGATGGGAGCAAATTGTAGCGGTTATGGGAATTATCGGGTCTGGGGCTGCTTATGTTCCTATTGATCCGAATCTGCCTCAAGAACGCATTGATTATCTTTTAGAAGATAGTCAAGTTGACGTGATTTTAACTCAGTCTTGGTTAATGATCCCCCCCTGCCCCCCCTTATCAAGGGGGGAAGGCAACAGTCGAACCATTATAGAAGTTGATACCCTTCCACCCTCCTCTGCCCTCTCTGCCCCCTCTGCCCCCCACTGCCCCCGAGACTTAGCCTACGTTATCTACACTTCCGGAACCACTGGCCGACCCAAAGGAGTGATGATCCCTCATCGTAACGTGGTTAATGTTGTCACCTATACCAATCAACGGTTTGGGGTTAATGAAAGCGATCGCATTCTCGCCTTAACCTCCCTTAACCATGACCTCTCGGTGTATGACATTTTTGGGTCTTTAAGTGCCGGGTCTGCCATAGTCTTACCTGATGCGGTACGGGTGAAAGATGCTCAACACTGGGTTCAGTTAATGAAGGAAGAAAAAGTGACTCTCTGGAACTCTGTGCCAACGATGATGGAAATGTTGGTAGAATACTTAGAAAAGTCCCAAGATTCTACTCCAGACAGTTTAAAATTAGCGATTTTAGGGGGAGATTGGCTGCCGTTTACCTTACCTAAACGTTTACGGGATCTCGTTCCTGGGGTGAGGCTTCTGAGTATTGGCGGACCGACAGAAACCACGATATGGAATATTGGTTACGAAGTGGATAGGGTTGATCCCAACTGGAAGAGTATTCCCTACGGTCAACCGATGGGTAATAGTAAATATTATATTTTGAATGAACGATTAGAAGATTGTCCTTTGGGGGTTCCTGGTCAAATGTATTGTTCTGGAATACAGGTTGCCAAGGGGTATTGGAATAATGAAGAAAGAACCCAAGAAAAGTTTATTATTCATCCAAAAACAGGAGAAAAAATTTATAGAACAGGGGATTTAGGTTGTTACCTTCCTGATGGCAATATTAGCATTTTAGGACGGGTTGATTTTCAAATTAAGATTAAAGGTCATCGTATTGACCCCTCTGAAATTGAATCAATTTTATTAAAAAACCTTGATCTAAAATCTGCTTTGGTTTATCATACAGAAAATAAATTGGTAGCTTACCTTATTCCTGAAGCGGGTTCTTCTCCTCAAGTTGAAGGAATTAAAAAAATCTTAAAAGAGAAGTTACCTGACTACATGATTCCCTCACAATTTATCTTTTTAGATAAATTTCCATTATCAGCAAATGGGAAAATTGATCGGTTAGCCTTACCGAAATTACCTAATATTACTGATAGTCATGAGGATAATTATGTTGAACCAAACACAGAATTAGAACAAATTATTTGCGAAGTTTGGCAACAGGTATTAGAACTAGAAAAAGTTAGTATTAATAGCAACTTTTTTGATCTGGGAGGAAACTCTTTACTCATTACCAAAGTTTACAATGGCTTAAAAAAAGCTCTTCCGACAAATACTAAGAATTTCTCTGTTGTTGAACTGTTTAAACATCCCACTATTGAGAGTTTTACTCAATACTTAAATGAGCAAGATAATTCTACGAATACAGTAGAAGACAATCAAAAATTAGCCAGCAATATTAAACAGGGGAAAAATCGCATTCAACAGCGAAGAAAACGAGCTAAAAAAATTAACTTTTAATCAACCTAAATTTGTAAATTATTTACTATTAATTTGGCACAATGAACTTTGAACAAAACGGATTAGAAATTGCAGTCATCGGTATCTCAGGAAGGTTTCCAGGCAGTAACAGTGTGGAAGACTTTTGGCAAAATCTTCTAGACGGTAAAGAATTAACCTCTATTTTTTCTCAAAAAGAGGGAGGAAAAATAGAAGCTGGCTCTATCTTAAAGGACATCGAAAAATTTGATGCTTCCTTCTTCGGATTTAATCCTAGAGAAGCCGAAGTTTTAGATCCTCAACACCGCCTTTTCTTAGAAAGTGCTTGGGAAGCTTTAGAAATTGCAGGGTATGATTCTCAGAGAGAAAAACGCCCCATTGGAGTTTTTGCTGGCGTGGGATTAAGTACCTATTGGATGAATAATATTTATGTCCATCCCAAAAAATTTGACGGCAGAGATGGACTACAAAATGTTATTAGTTTTGATAAAGATTATGTCCCTACCCTTGTCTCTTATAAACTTAACTTAACTGGCCCGAGTTTCAGTGTGGGTACTGCTTGTTCGAGTTCCTTAGTAGCCGTCCATTTAGCCTGTCAAAGTTTACTCGCAGGGGAATGTGACCTAGCCTTAGCTGCTGGGGTTGCCGTTAAAGCCCCCCAAAACGAAACCACCCTCTGTCCAGGAGAAATCGTCTCCCCTGAAGGAAAATGTCGGGCTTTCGATGCCAATGCTAAAGGGATTGTTGGCGGTAACGGACTAGGAGTCGTCACCCTCAAACGGTTAGAAGATGCGATCGCCGACCGAGATTGCATCTATGCAGTGATAAAAGGCTCTGCCATGAACAACGACGGAGCAATGAAGGTAGGGTACACCGCCCCCAGTGAAACGGGCCAGGTGAAGGTTTTAAAAGCGGCTCAGATGATAGCTGAGGTTGACCCCGAAACCATTACCTACATTGAAGCACACGGTACAGGAACCGCCTTGGGCGATCCTATCGAAGTTGCAGCCATGACAGAAGCATTCCGTAGCAGTACCCAGAAGCAGGGTTATTGTGCGATCGGTTCGGTGAAAACCAATGTGGGTCATTTAGACGCAGCCGCAGGAATTACAGGGTTTATCAAGGCAGTTTTAGCTGTAAAATCTGGGTTTTTACCCCCTAGTTTACATTTTGAACAACCTAACCCCCAAATTGATTTTGAGAATAGCCCTTTTTATGTCAATACAGAGTTAAAAGAATGGCGACCTGAAAATATGCCAAGACGGGCAGGGGTTAATTCTTTTGGTATTGGTGGAACTAATGTTCATGTCATTTTAGAAGAGGCTCCAGAGCTACAAAAAAATACAAAATCAAGATCACATCAATTGCTATTATTATCGGCAAAAACTGACAAGGCTTTAGAGGTAGCAACTAATAATTTAGGGGACTATTTAAACCAGCATTCAGATATCAATTTAGCTGACGTTGCTTATACCTTACAAGTGGGTCGAAAACAGTTTCAACATCGCCGAATGATGGTGGTTGAAAATTTATCTGATGCCGTGACGGTTTTGAATTCTCAGGAAGGGCAAAAAATCTTAACTCAAGCAGTAAAAAATAGTAATCGTCCTCTTATTTTTATGTTCACGGGTCAAGGATCTCAATATGTTAATATGGGGCGAGATTTGTATGAAAATGAAACAATTTTTAGAGACACTTGTGACCAGTGTTTTGAAATATTAAAATCTCACCTTAAGGTTAATTTAAAGGACATTATTTATCCTGATTCTGAAGACATAGAAACAGCAACCGAACAATTACAACAAACAGCTTTAACGCAACCGGCTTTATTTGTCATTGAGTATGCTTTGGCTAAGTTATGGATGTCTTGGGGGATAATTCCTCAAGGAATGATTGGTCATAGTATTGGGGAATATGTAGCCGCTTGTTTAGCTGATGTGTTCACTCTTGAAGATGCTTTAATGTTGGTAGCGAATCGCGGAAAATTGATGCAAGAATTGCCACCAGGGGCGATGTTATCGGTTAATTTATCCTCTGAAGAAATCGTTCAATTCTTAGATGGTAATCTTTCCTTAGCTGCTATTAATGGACCTAAGTTATGTGTTATTTCTGGTGATTTTGCATCTATAGAAGAACTCGAAATTAAGTTAAAAAAAGCATTGATCGCTTATCGTCGTTTACACACTTCCCACGCTTTCCATTCTCCTATGATGGAACCCATTGTTAAACCGTTTACAGAATTAGTTAAAACAGTTTCTTTAAAAGCACCCAGTATTCCCTTTATTTCCAATGTAACGGGGAATTGGATTCAAGAAGTAGAAGCGATTGCCCCCATTTATTGGGCAAGACATTTGTGCCAAGCGGTTCAGTTTTATCCTGGTATTAATCAATTATTAGAGTCATCTTCCTCCATCTTTTTAGAAGTGGGACCAGGACGGACTTTAACTACATTAACTAAACAAGTTGATCCTCAACAAACGGTGTTATCTTCTTTTCGTCATCCTAAAGATAAGCAGTCTGATATTGGCTTTATTTTACAGAGTTTAGGACAACTATGGTTAGGAGGAATTGATATTGATTGGGATAATTTTTATCAACAAGAAGAACGTCATCGTCTTCCTTTACCAACCTATCCTTTTGAACGCCAAAAATATTGGATAGAACCCTCTCAAGCTTCTTCTTCAGTCACAAATATCCGAAAATCAGATATCAAAGATTGGTTTTATTTACCCTCTTGGAAACGATCAAAAACACCAGACCTTGATTTTAAACAGAGTAACAATTGTTGGTTAATCTTTGTTGATAATTGTGGGTTAGGGAAAGCCATCATTCAACGTCTTGAAAATGAAGATAATCAAGATATCATTCAAGTAGAAATTGGAGAAGAATTCAAAGAACTTAATGAACATCACTATGTCATTAATCCTAACGTTAAAGAACATTATCAAAAAGTGGTAGAAAGACTTTTTGACACTGAAAAAAATCCGATTATTGCCCATTTATGGACAGTCAATTCTGTTAACTCATTTGAAGAGTCGCAAATCATAGGATATCAATCAATTATTCACTTAACTCAGGCGATTGGTCATCGTAATTTAGCTAATGCTTTATGTCTTAACATTGTTTCTAGCCAACTGCAACAAGTAACAGGAGAAGAAACAATTTGTCCTGAAAAAGCAACTCTCTTAGGGCCTGTTAAAGTTATTTCTCAAGAATATCTTAACATAACTTCTCGCAGCATTGATGTGGTTTTATCTAACAACAAATTAGAGCAAACATTGATAGAGAATCTCATTGCTGAATTAACCGCACCGCTTCAAGATTCTATCATTGCTTATCGGGGTAACTATCGTTGGATTGAACATTACGAAAAACTACCTTTAGAAAAGAGAGAAAATCCAACCCGTCTACGACAAGAAGGGGTTTATTTGATTACTGGAGGAACCGGTGGTATTGGTTTAGTTTTAGCAGAATATCTAGCTAAAACCGTACAAGCAAAATTAGTTTTATTGAGTCGTTCTGCTAATTCCAATAACCTTGAAAAAATACAAAATTTAGAGCAACTGGGAGCCGAAGTTTTAATCTTACAAGCTGATGTTTCCAATGAAGAAGAGATGCAAAAAGCGTTTAATAAAATTTATCAAAAGTTTGGGATGCTTAATGGTATTGTTCACGCTGCGGGATTATTAGGAAAAGGAGCCATTCAAGAACAAACTTCTGAGTTATCTGAACCCGTTTTTGCAGCTAAAGTAAAAGGAACGTTAGTCTTAGAAAAAATCTGTAAAAATATACCTTTAGATTTCCTTTACCTATGGTCATCAATTAGCTCAATTATTGGTGGTTTTGGACAAGTTGACTATGCTGCTTCTAATGCTTTTCTTGACAAAAATGCCATGGGAAAAACCCCTTATTTCAAGTTAGCAATTAACTGGGATATTTGGCAAAATACAGGGATGGCAAGTAATCATGTTCTTTTAGATAAATTCAAAAATAATAGTCAAGAACAACTTAAAAATGCCTTAAATCATCACACAGGAATTGAAGCTTTTAGCAGATTAGAAAATGAAAATATTTCTCAGGCTATTGTTACCCCAAGAGATTTATCAGAAATGCTTATTTCTCATCAATCTTTAAAGCGTAATAAAATAGAAACAACAACAGAAAACCAAAATAATTTATCAGAAAAAACCGTTTATTCTCGACCTAATTTAAGTACCAATTATGTTGCTCCTAGTAAGGAAACAGAAAAAATGATTGCTGAGATATGGCAAGATATTTTAGGTGTGGAAAAAGTTGGGATTTATGATAACTTTTTTGAGTTAGGAGGTCATTCTTTACTGGCAACGCAAACAGCTTCTCGTTTACAAGAATCCCTAAAAATAGAGTTAACTGTTAGTGAACTTCTACAACATCAAACCATTGCTGAAATAGCCCAATTCTTAAACTTAAATGAAAAAAAATCGGAAGAACCCGATCATTCTTCATCAAAAATTACATCTGTCTCTCGCAATTCTTATAGACTGGACTAAAAGCAGTCAATGTATGATTTTTGGTAAAAAAGACAATTTTTGAAATTATGAAAGTTACAAGCTTTTCCACCAGTATTAATGATTACTTAGCTAATTTTAAACCAGAGGATATTTTTATTTTCCCTACTTCTTCTGCACAAGAAAGGCTTTGGTTTTTAACTAAATTGGAGCCTAATAGTTCTATTTACAATGAACAAGTTATTATTGAACTAAAAGGACATCTAAATAAGCCTATTTTAGAGAAAGCTTTTAATGAAATAATTTATAGACATGAAATTTTACGAACCTTTTTTACAAGAAAAAAAGAGGAAGTCGTTCAAATTATTGTGCCTCATCTAACTTTCGATATTCCTATTATTGATCTGAGTTATATGTCAATAGATAAAAAGCCGAAAATTGTCAAACAGCAAAGTATTGAATGTCTAAAACATAATTTTAATTTAAGCAAACTTCCATTAATTAAAGCAAGATTGTTACAGTTAAATCAAGAGCATTATATTTTATTAATTACCCTACATCATATTATTTGGGATGGGTGGTCAGTTGGTGTATTAATAAGAGAATTAGAAACACTATATTCTGCTTTTTCTAAAGGAGAGTCCTCACCTCTTCCCCCTTTAGATATTCAATATGCTGATTATACTATTTGGCAAAAAAAATATTTGCAAGAAAAAACCTTAGAAAATCAACTCAATTATTGGAAAAAACAGTTAACTGAAATTCCCCAATTATTAGAACTACCAACAGATTATCCTCGCCCTCCTATACAAACTTTTAATGGTAATTTTGAACAATTTATAATTGATGATAGACTGACTAAAAGTTTAAAGCAGCTAAGTCAAAAAAATAAGTCAACACTATTTATGACATTATTAAGTTTATGGGCTTTATTAATGTCACGTTATAGCTGTCAAAAAGATATTGTAATTGGCTCACCTATTGCTAATCGTAACAAAAAAGAAATTGAGCCATTGATTGGACTTTTTCTTAATACATTAGTGTTAAGAATAAACTGTTCAGGTAATCCAACTTTTACGGAATTACTTCAGCAAGTTAAACAAGTATGTTTAGAAGCTTATGATCATCAGGATATTCCTTTTGAAAAGTTAGTTGAAGCTTTACAGCCAGAGAGAAACTTAAGCCATACTCCTTTGTTTCAAGTAATGTTTATATTGCAAAATGCTAATAATAATAAGCTTCAATTACCAGGACTAAACCTTAATATTTTAGAACGAGAACATATTTTTTCTAAATTTGATTTGACTTTATCATTAACCGAAAATCAACAGGGACTACTAGGAGAACTAGAATATAATAAAGACTTATTTAAAGCCTCAACGATTAAAAGAATAATTGAGCATTTTAAAATATTACTGGAAGAGATAGTCAAATATCCTGAGCAAACAATAAAAGAAATTAGTTTATTACCCCGAGAAGAAAAAACTAGAGTCTTAAAAGACTGGAATCAAACCGAAGCAAATTATCCTAAAAATAGTTGTTTACATCACCTCTTTGAAAGACAAGTTGAGAAAACACCTGAAACCGTAGCCCTTGAATTTGAAAACGAGAAACTAACCTATTCTCAACTCAATGAAAAAGCCAATAACTTAGCATTTTACCTCCAAGAAATAGGAGTTAAACCTAATGATTTAGTGGCTATTTGTATGGAACGTTCTATTGAAATGGTCATCGGACTCTTAGCCATTCTCAAAGCAGGAGGAACCTACATACCCCTCGACCCCGCCTATCCTTCAGAACGTATTAATTATATATTAGAACATAGTCAAGTTGAAGTCATTTTAACCCAGTCTTGGGTGAATATTCCCCCCTCATCCCTCTTATCAAGGGTAGAAGGCAACAATAGAACTATCATTGCTGTTGATACCCAAACCCCAAACCCCGAACTCCGAACCCCGAACTCCGAACCCCAAACCCCCGAAGACTTAGCCTACATCATCTATACTTCAGGTTCGACAGGAAAACCCAAAGGAGTCGAAATATCCCACCAAGCCATTGTTAACTTTCTCTATTCAATGGCGCAACAACCAGGCATCAACTCCGACGACATTTTACTATCTATTACCACCCTATCATTCGACATAGCAGGGTTAGAACTATTCTTACCCTTAATAACCGGGGCAAAAGTGGTATTAGCCAGTAGAGAAACCGCCATCGATGGAGTCGCCTTAAGTCAAAAAATAGACCAATGTAACGCCAGTATAATGCAAGCAACTCCCGCCACATGGCAAATGTTAATAGATGCCGGATGGCAAGGAAAAAAAGACCTAAAAATTCTCTGTGGTGGGGAAGCATTAAGCCAACCCTTAGCCAAAGACTTACTCACAAAAAGTAGTGAACTGTGGAATATGTACGGACCAACAGAAACCACCGTATGGTCAATGATAGAGAAAATAGAAACAGAAGAGAATATCACCATTGGTCGTCCGATAAATAACACCCAAATCTATATCTTAGATAACCATTTACAACCCGTACCTATAGGGATACCAGGAGAACTGTATATCGGAGGAGATGGGTTAGCCAGAGGATATGTGAACCGTCCAGACTTAACAGAAGAAAGATTTATCAAAAGTCCCTTTAACCCAGACAAAAAAATCTATAAAACAGGAGACTTAGCACGATATTTATCCAATGGAAAAGTCGAATATAGAGGAAGAAGTGACTATCAAGTAAAAATCCGAGGGTTTAGAATAGAACTAGGAGAAATAGAAAGTCAGTTAAATCAACATTTAGAGGTAAAAAACTCTGTAGTCATAGCTAAGAAAGAAGCATCAGGAATCAAGAGGTTAGTTGCCTATTATATCGCCAAAAAAGGGAGCCAAGTAACAGGGGAAAAGTTAAGGAGTTATTTAAAGACAAAACTCCCAGACTATATGGTTCCTTCGGTATTAATTCCTTTAGATGAATTTCCTTTAACGCCTAATGGAAAAATCAACCGCAACGCTTTACCTGAACCCAACGAATCTTTGCTAAATGACAATAACAATTTTATACCTCCCCAAACAGAAACTCAACAAGCGATCGCTTCTATTTGGTCAGAAGTATTGGGTTTAAATTTAGTTAGTATTAATAGTAACTTTTTTGAATTAGGGGGACATTCTTTATTAGCTACTCAAGTGATTTCAAAAATTCAGGAGATATTACACTTAGAAATTCCTATTAAACATTTGTTTGAAAACCCTACAATTGAAACTTTTAGCAATTCTCTAAAACTTAACAATCAATATCAACAGTCTCTTCAAACATTACCCATTAAACCTGGTGAACGTCCTTCATTAATTCCTCTCTCTTTCTCTCAACAAAGACTATGGTTTCTTGAACAACTAGACGGCGTAAACTCCGCTTATATAATGGCTGGAGCGATACAGTTAACCGGGTTTTTGAATTTAGAAGCCCTAGAAAAAAGCATTAATACTATTATTCATCGCCATGAAATCTTAAGAACAACTTTCACGACACAAGAAGGGAAACCGACTCAAGTTATTAATCATGATACTTCAAAGCCATACGTTAAAATCAATATTTTGAAAGTAAAATCTGACGATAAGATTCAAAATTTAATTGATAGAGAAGCAGCAAAACCATTTAATTTGAGTCAAGATAGTTTAGTTAGAGTGAGTCTAATTCCTCTAGAAAATCAAGAAAATATTTTAGTGATTGCTATGCACCATATTATCTCTGATGCTTGGTCAGTTGGACTATTTATTCAAGAAATATCTACTTATTATAATAGCTATTCTCAAGAAGAAAACCTATCTTTATCTCCCTTAAAAGTTCAATATGCTGATTATGCTATATGGCAAAGACAATGGCTGGAAAGTGAGTCATTTGACCAGCAATTAAAGTATTGGAACAATCAACTTAAAAAGGCTCCTCCTTGTCTCAATTTACCCCTAGATAACCCTCGCCCTAAAAGACAAACCTATGAAGGAAATACCTCAAAATTTGCGTTATCTTCTCAGTTAATAGAACAAGTAAAAACTTTGAGCAAAAGGGAAGATGCAACCTTGTTTATGACCTTATTAACTGCTTTTAATAGTTTGTTATATTGTTACAGTGAAGATGAGGACATTTGTCTAGGTTACCCTATTGCTAACCGACAACGACAAGAAACTCAAAACATGATCGGATTCTTTGTTAATACCTTAGTGTTACGCACCGATTGTTCAGGAAATCCTACTTTGAGAGAACTTTTGAATCGGGTAAAAACGATGGCTATTGATGCTTATTCTCACCAAGAAGTACCTTTTGAAAAAATAATTGAAGCATTAAATATTGAACGAAATTTAAGTTATAATCCTCTCTTTCAGACCTGGTTTGTTATCGATAATGATCAAACCTCTAATTTGGATTTTTCCGATTTAGATTGGAAAATGAGGGACATTAATTATAACTCCGTTCGTCATGATTTGAGTTTGAGACTCTCAGAAAAATCAGGACAAATGGTGGGATATTTTGAGTACAAAACTAGCTTGTTTAATCAAAATACTATCATCTCAATGCAAGAGGATTTTAAACTAATATTAAACTGTTTAGTTAATAATCCTAATCAACATTTAACTGAAATTAAAGCTATCATTGCTCAGAAAAAAGAGGAACGAAAGAATCAACAAGAACAAGCTTTATTATCTAATATGCGTCAAAAACTAAAACGTCGCAAACGTAGATAAATCAAACCCTTTCTTAGCTTACCGTTCAATAATTAAAATAGAAATACCCGTGACACCTAAAACTTTTAAAACTACTAAACGGCGATCCATTAATCTATTCAATGCTCAATTAACTAAACAATATTTATTAGATAATCATGTCATTCCTTTGGTTATCGAAACAACACAAGAGCAAGTCAATCTTTTGTCTTGGAGTCTCAATTATCAGGATTTAATTGATACTCATTTGCAGAAAGAAGGAGCTATTTTATTCAGAGGATTTGAGATAGGAAATATAGATAACTTTGAAATATTTATGACTTCTTTATGTGATAGTCTCCTCGATTATTCTTACGGCTCTACCCCTAGAAATAGGTTAAAAGGAAAAGTTTATACTTCGACAGAATATCCTCCAAACCAGTCTATTCCTTTACATAATGAGATGTCTTATACATCAAATTATCCTTGGAAAATTGCTTTTTATTGTGTTAAATCAGCCGAAAAAGGAGGAGCGACACCTATTGCTGATAGTCGGAGAATATTCCAGAAAATTGATCCCACAATTCGGAAAAAGTTTCAAGAAAAAGGAATCATGTATGTAAGAAATTATAGTAATAAACTAGACTTACCGTGGCAAAAAGTATTTCAGACTGATGATAAAGCTACAGTTGAAGCCTATTGTAAAAAAGCGGGGATTGAATTTCAATGGATCAGTAATAACCTCAGAACTTGTGAAGTTTGTCAAGCTGTTATTAAGCATCCTCAAACACAAGAAATGGTATGGTTTAATCAAGCTCATTTATTTCATGTTTCTAGCTTGCAACCAGAGGTTAAAAATAACCTGTTAGCTGTTTTAAATGAAGATGAATTACCCCGTAATACTTATTATGGTGATGGTAAACCTATCGAAGATTCAGTCTTAGAAGAAATTCGTCATATTTACCAACAAGAAACCGTTTGTTTTCCCTGGCAATCAGGAGATTTATTACTACTAGATAATTTATTAACGGCACATGGCCGTCAGCCTTTTTCCGGTTCTCGTCAAGTAGTGGTGGCCATGGGATAAAATTTATAGACTTTATTGCAAAAGGTTCTTCATTATGTTATTCTCTATTGAGAGTGAGGAGCAATAACGATGACAGATTTTGAAACACTTTTACAACCAGATAGCAATGAGGGATTTCGTCTATCTCCTCAACAACAAAGAACTTGGTTATTACAAGGATTAGAATCGGCCTATCAATATCAAGTGAGTGGCTCATTGCTCATTGAGGGAAATCTTGGTATTGAATCATTAAAAAGGGCGATTAATCACGTTTTAAAACGTCACGAAATTTTGCGTACAATTTTCCCCTGTTTGCCTGAAATGACTATTCCTTTTCAGCAAATATTATCTATTCCTAAATTAGACTGGCAAGAAGAGACTCTAAGTGATTTTAACTCTCTTGATGCTGTTAAAAGGTTTAAATCCCTCAATTTTGTGATAACTGAGTTTAATCAAATTTCCTTTAAGTTTGATAAAATTCCTCCGATTAAGTTTAAATTAGTCAGATTATTAGAGCATAACCATATCCTACTGATTCGCTTATCTGCTTTATGTGCAGATAGTCAGTCTTTTAATTTCTTAGTTCAAGAAATAATTGCAGTTTATAAGAATAACCAGACAGAGGAAAATTTAGCAGAGATTGAGATACAATATGCTGATATTGCTGAATGGTTTCATGAACTGTTAGAAGAAGAAGAAGGAGCGATCGCAAAAGATTATTGGCGAGAAAAAGGCAAGGAATATCAGCCTGAACCTCCTTTAGTAATTGAGAAGCAGAATCAACAAGGTTTTGACTTTATCCCCCAGTTAGAGCAAATTACGGTATCCTCTGAAGTCTGGGAGAAGATTCAAGGGTTCGTAGCAACCTGTAATATTGACCTAGAAAACTTCTTTTATAGCAGTTTTGTGACTTTTATCTACAAAATAACTGGAAAATCGTCTTTTTTCTTGGGTAGGAAAACTCAGGGACGCAGTTATGAAGAGTTAGAACAAGGTATTGGTTTATTTGCTAAATATCTACCGAATAAAATTGAGTTAAATGAAGAAGTAAGCTTTCTGGAAATACTGGAACTTAATCAACTGAATAATTCAGAAAATAAGAAATGGCAAGATTATTTTACTTGGGATAATTTTCAAGAAAAAGACAAGAATATTAATGAAACAATTTTGTCATACGGTTTTGAATGGGACGAGTCCATATCAGAAAATAGAGTTAATAATGTTTCTTTTTCTCTCAGTAATAAAACAAGCGTTACTGAACCCTTTAAACTTAAATTAATCGTTCAAAATAAAGATAATTATTTAAACCTATTTTTAGCTTACAATGAGCATAGCTTTAATAGTAAAATGATTAAAAAGCTTTGCAATCAATACAAAATACTACTACAAAGCATAATTATTAAACCTAATTTAACTATCGATCAATTAAATATTCTCAGCATCGAAGACAAAGAAGAAATTTTAAATCAATTTAATTTAACTAGCCTTGAATATTCCAGCGAAAACCTAATTTATCAACAATTTGAACAGCAAGCTAAACTTAAACCCGAACAAATAGCAATTATTGATGAAAACCAGTCATTAACTTATCAACAATTAAACCAAAAATCTAACCAACTTGCTCATTATCTTTTTAAGAAAGGAGTCCAACCCGATACCATTGTTCCTCTATTAGTTGACCGTTCCCTTGACTTTATCATAGGAATGTTAGCTATTCTCAAAGCAGGAGGTGCCTATCTTCCCCTAGATGCAACCTTACCTCAAGAAGCTTTAAAATTGCGCTTAGAAGATGTCAAAGCGAAATTTATCGTGACGAAAGACGATTTTAAAGAATATTTGGCTGATATTGCTGTCGAAACAGCTAATTTAGACCAAGAAAAGGATAACCTTGCCCAAGAACCCACCCACAACCTTAATATTCCAGTGGCTCCCGACAATTTAGTATATGTCATCTATACTTCGGGGTCAACCGGCAAACCAAAGGGTGTTACCGTGGAACATCAACAACTGTGTAACTATGTTTATGGGATTCAAGACAAGCTAGACTTACCCCCAGACAGGAACTTTGCAAATGTATCCAGTTTTGCAGCAGATTTAGGAAATACCGCTATTTTCCCCCCATTATGTACAGGGGGCTGTGTTCATCTCATCTCCCAAGATAGAATCATGGATGCAGAAGGGTTTGCAGAATACTGCGACTCTCATTCCATCGACTGCTTAAAAATTGTCCCATCGCACCTATCCACTCTATTAATCGCTGCTAAACATCCTGAGAAGATTTTACCCAAAAAACGGTTGATTTTAGGCGGAGAAGCTTCAAACTGGCAGTTAATTGAGAAAATCAGGGAATATGCCCCTAATTGTTCTATCTATAACCATTATGGCCCCACTGAAACCACCATCGGTGTGTTAACCTATCCTATCACCTCAGATCAACCCATCAGCGACTTAAACACCGTTCCTTTGGGGACTCCCATTGCTAATACGCAGATATACATTTTGGACAGATATCTGCAACCGGTTCCCATCGGAGTAGGAGGAGAACTTTACATCGGTGGAAAAAACCTATCTAGGGGTTATTTAAACCAGCCAGACTTAACAGCAGAGCGTTTTATTGATAATCCTTTTAATAAAGAAACAAAACTGTATAAAACAGGAGATTTAGCTCGATATTTACCCGATGGAACCATCGAATTTTTAGGAAGAAGCGATCGCCAGGTAAAAATAAGGGGCTTTCGTATCGAGTTAGGGGAAGTGGAAGCCGCCTTAAGACAGCATCCTCACATACAAGAAGTTGTGGTTACCCCTTGGGAAGCATCCCCTGGAAACCCTAGCTTAATAGCTTACCTCATTAGTTCAAGGAAGGAAACAACAGAAAAAGCAGAATTAACCTCCTTTTTAGCCCAAAAAATTCCTGATTTCATGATTCCTAATCATTTCCTATGGTTAGATACCCTACCCTTAACCCCCAATGGCAAAATTAACCATAAAGAACTACCTTCCCCCGAAACAATCAGTCTTGAGACAAACTATGTCCCCCCTAAAACGGTAATAGAAGAGATTTTATGTGATATTTGGGCTGATTTGCTTTCCTTAAAAAAAATAGGAGTGAATCACAGCTTTTTTGACCTGGGGGGACATTCCCTTTTAGCCACCCAACTCATTTCTCGTATTCGTCAAACCTTCCGGGCTGAAATTACCCTCAGAGACTTATTTGACGACCCGACCATCGCCCATTTGTCCCAAACCCTCATATCCCGTGAACCTAAACCCGGCCAAACCGAAAAAATTGCCCAAACCCTGAAAAAGCTAAACAGTTTATCCCCCGAAGAAAAACAAAAAATGCTGGCAGAAAAACGACAAGGAGGACACCAATAATGCGTGCAGAAGACTTAGAACTTTTGGACTACTTACTCGAAGACCAAGGGGTTGATACTGCATCACCTCAAGGCATACCCCCACGAGATAACGCTGATGATATTCCCTTATCATCGGCACAAACAAGACTATGGTTTCTCACCCAGTTAGACCCCCAAAGTTGTGCCTATAATTTGCCTTCGGCATTGAGATTAAGAGGAAAACTGAACTTTCAAGCCCTTGAGGACAGTATTAACGAAATTGTCCAACGTCATGAGGTTTTACGGACGATTTTTAGGGAAGTTGAAGGACAACCCCAGGCTGATGTTATCCCCAAGTTAACCCTTACTATTCCTATTATTGACCTGCGTGGCCATTCTCAGGCTGACACCACTAACGAAGTTGAACGGTTAAGGCAACAAGAGGAAGAAACGCCTTTTAACTTGACCAATGGGCCATTAATACGCTTAAAAGTCTTGTATTTGACCGATGACGAACAGATACTCCTGTTAAACCTCCATCATATTGTTGCCGATGCTTGGTCAAAAGGGGTATTTATCGAAGAATTAAGACAACTGTATCACGCCTTTTCTCAAGGGAAACCCTCTCCCCTGCCAGCTTTACCCATTCAATACGCGGACTTTGCCCACTGGCAACAAAAACGCCTCCAAGGGGACGCATTAACCCAACAACTCGACTATTGGAAGCAGCAACTAACGGATATTACCCCCTTATCCTTGCCTACTGACCAACCTCGTCCTCTTACCCAAACTTTCAACGGAGGTAGTGAGTCATTTATTTTACCATCTGAGGTAACACAACAGTTAAAAAGTTTAGCAAAGCAACAAGATAGTACCCTATTTATGACCTTGTTGAGTGCATTTGTTGTCTTACTGTATCGCTATACTCAGCAAGAAGATATTTGTGTGGGTTCTCCCATCGCTAACCGAAGTCACCCAGAAATTGAGCCATTAATTGGCTTTTTCTTAAACACATTAGTTTTTCGGACTAATTTATCAGAAAATCCTAGCTTTTTGGATGTATTAAGTCGGGTTAAAAAAGTCTGTTTAGAAGCATACGAGAATCAAGATTTCCCCTTTGAAAAATTAGTTGAAAAACTGCAACCCTCACGTCATTTGAATCATTCACCTTTATTTCAAGTGATGTTTACCTTACAGAAAAATACAACTAAAAATAATCTTTCATTGCCTGGGTTATCCGTAGAGGTTATTGAGAAGGAATGGACAACGGCAAAATTTGATCTATCTCTGAACATGGAAGAGACAGAAGACGGGGTAAAAGCCATATTTGAATATAATACAGATATCTTTGAAAGGGAAACTATACAAAGAATGGTCAAGCATTTTCTAAGTCTATTAGATAATATTATTGCTTTTCCTAATCAAAGTATTCAAACCGTACCTTTATTAACCGAACTAGAAAAAAAACAAATCTTAAAAGACTGGAATCAAACAGAAATCAATTATCCTAAAAATAGTTGTTTACATCACCTCTTTGAAAAACAAGTTGAGAAAACACCCGACACCGTAGCCCTTGAATTTGAAAACGATAAATTAACCTATTCTCAACTCAATGAAAAAGCCAATAATTTAGCATTTTATTTGCAAAAATCAGGAGTTAAACCTAATGATTTAGTGGCTATTTGTATGGAACGTTCTATTGAAATGGTCATCGGACTCTTAGCCATTCTCAAAGTAGGAGGAACCTACATACCCCTTGACCCTGCCTATCCTCAAGAACGCATTAATTATATATTAGAATATAGTCAAGTTGAAGTCATTTTAACTCAGTCTTGGGTGTGGGAAGGGAACAGAGAAAAATATATCATCATAGAAGTTGATACCCAAACCCCAAACCCCGAACTCCGAACCCCAAACTCCGAACCCCAAACCCCCGAAGACTTAGCCTACATCATCTATACTTCAGGTTCGACAGGAAAACCCAAAGGAGTCGAAATATCCCACCAAGCCATTGTTAACTTTCTCTATTCAATGGCGCAACAACCAGGCATCAACTCCGACGACATTTTACTATCTATTACCACCCTATCATTCGACATAGCAGGGTTAGAACTATTCTTACCCTTAATAACCGGGGCAAAAGTGGTATTAGCCAGTAGAGAAACCGCCATCGATGGAGTCGCCTTAAGTCAAAAAATAGACCAATGTAACGCCAGTATAATGCAAGCAACTCCCGCCACATGGCAAATGTTAATAGATGCCGGATGGCAAGGAAAAAAAGACCTAAAAATTCTTTGTGGTGGGGAAGCATTAAGCCAACCCTTAGCCAAAGACTTACTCACAAAAAGTAGTGAACTGTGGAATATGTACGGACCAACAGAAACCACCGTATGGTCAATGATAGAAAAAATAGAAACAGAAGAGAATATTACTATTGGTCGTCCGATAAATAACACCCAAATCTATATCCTAGATAACCATTTACAACCAGTACCTATAGGGATACCAGGACATCTTTATATCGGAGGAGATGGGTTAGCTAGGGGATATGTGAACCGTCCAGACTTAACAGAAGAAAGATTTATCAAAAGTCCCTTTAACCCAGACAAAAGAATCTATAAAACAGGAGACTTAGCACGATATTTATCCAATGGAAAAGTCGAATATAGAGGAAGAAGTGACTATCAAGTAAAAATCCGAGGGTTTAGAATAGAACTAGGAGAAATAGAAAATCAGTTAAATCAACATTCAGAGGTAAAAAACTCTGTAGTGATAGCTAAAAAAGAAGCATCAGAAATCAAGAGGTTAGTTATCTATTATATTGCCAAAAAAGAAGAGAGTGTTACCAGTGAAGATTTAAGGAGTTATTTAAAGACAAAACTTCCAGATTATATGGTTCCTTCGGTTTTTATTCCTTTAGATGAATTTCCTTTAACGCCTAATGGAAAAATAAACCGCAAAGCTTTATCTGAACTCCAGGAAACTTTTATAAATAAACCTTTAACACCTCCCCGTACTCCCATAGAGAAAGAATTAGTTGCCATCTGGACAGAAATTTTAGGGGTAACTGTTGGTATTAATGATGACTTCTTTACTCTTGGGGGACATTCTTTATTAGCCACTCAAATTATTTCCCGTATTCGACAACAACTAAAATTAGAAATTCCCTTGCGATCACTGTTTGAATTTCCTACCATTGCCCAGTTAAGTCAAATCATTGATAATCATAAACCGACATCGAAACCAAAAATTAAAAAAGTCTCTAGAGATCAACCCTTGCCCCTTTCTTTTGCTCAACAAAGATTATGGTTTTTAGATCAATTTGATCCTGGAAATCATTCTTATAATATGTCAGGAACGATTGAGTTACAAGGACAATTAAATGAGGAAGCTTTAGAAAAGAGTCTCAACGAAATTATCAGACGACATGAAGCCCTAAGAACCACATTTGAAACGAATAATGGTCAACCCATTCAAGTTATAAACTCTCAAGTCGATATTACGTTAGAGAAAGAAGATTTACAGTTATTATCTAATGCAGAAAAAGACACAAAAATAAAAGAAATTGTCATCCAACAAGTTGAACAACCATTTAACTTAAAGCAAACCCCTTTACTGCGAACAAAATTAATTAAATTGGAAGACAATAATCACATTTTAATTTTCATCTTGCATCATATTATTTTTGATGTTTGGTCAAGTGGAGTTATTATTAAAGAAATCTCTAGCTTATACCATGCTTTTTGTCAAGATAAGCCCTCACCTTTGCCGGAATTACCAATACAGTATACTGACTTTGCCTACTGGGAACAGCAATGGTTACAAGGGGAGGTTTTAGAAGAAGAATCTCAATACTGGCTAGAAAAGTTAGGTCATTTTCCCACTTTAAACCTTGACCAAATTAATAAAAAATTTGTAAATATTCCTGAAAAAAATTTATTTAAAGCTCCCCAAGATTTTAGCCTTTCTCCTACCTTATCACAGCAACTTAATAAGATTTCACAGCAATCTGGTGTCACCCTATTTATGACCATTTTAGGTGCATTAAACGTCTTATTATATCGCTATACAAGAGAAGATGATCTTGTTATTGGAACTGATTTTGCTAACCGTAATCATCAAGAAACTGAGGCATTAATTGGCTTTTTTATTAACATTATTTTGTTGAGAAATAACTTATCAGGAAAGCCTAGTTTTCGAGAATTACTTTCACGAGTTAGGGAAACAACCCTAGAAGCTTATGCCCATCAAGACTTTCCCTTTGCCAAACTGGTCGAACTTTTACAACCTGAAAGAAGTCTTGACCAAACCCCTTTATTTCAAGTTCTCTTAGTGTTTCAAAACGCCCCTGTCTCTCCCTTGAAATTATCAGGTTTAACTCTTAAACCTGTACAACTTTATGAAGGAGAAGCAAGATTTGATCTCGTTTTATTTATAGAAGAAACTAACCAAGGAATTAAAGGAACTTGGAAATATAAAAGTAACATTTTAACCCCTTCTACTGTTTATCAATTATCCAATCATTTTCAAACCCTTTTACAAAGCATTGTTAACAATCCAGACTTAACCATTGAGGAATTAGAAATGCAAAGCGAAGCCGAAAAACAGCAACAAATTCAACAACAATCTCAACGAGAAAACGCAAAACTCAATAAGTTTAAAAAATTCAAACGTATTCAACCTAAAGCTATCGCCGTATCCCCAGAAAAATTAATTAAAACCGAACAATTTAAACCAAATGAACCCTTACCATTGATTATTCAGCCCAATATTAATGATATTGATATCATGGAATGGGCTAAAAATAATCGACCTTATCTAGAAGAAAAATTACAACAACACGGGGCAATTTTATTCAGAGGATTTAACTTTAATCAAGTCTCTGATTTTGAAACATTATCTCAAGCTATTTGTCCTGATTTATTTGGTAATTATGGGGACTTACCCAGAGAAGGAATTAGTAATAAAGTTTACGGTTCAACCCCTTATCCTACGGATAAAGCTATCTTATTTCATAACGAAAGTTCTCACCTCAATAGTTGGCCACAAAAAATTTGGTTTTTCTGCGTTCAACCCGCCGAAAAAGGCGGAGAAACCCCCATTGTTGACTGTCGAAAAATTTATCAAAATCTCGATAGTCATATCAGAAAAACTTTGGAAGAAAAACAGTTAATGTATGTCCGTAATTACATCAAAGACTTTGATGTTAGCTGGCAAGATTTTTTTAAGACAGATGATAAAAAAGAAGTTGAAGATTACTGTCAAAAAAATACCATTAACTGGGAATGGTTGCCTAATGATGGGTTAAGAACAAAAAAAGTTTGTCCCGCTATTATTCAACATCCCAATACCAAAGAATGTATCTTTTTTAATCAAGTTCAATTACATCATATTTCCTTTCTTGATCCCGATGTTCGTCAATCTTTATTATCAAATTTTGCTTATGAAGGACTACCCCGTAATGTTTACTATGGGGATGGTTCACCCATTGAAGATGAGGTTATGCACCACATTCAAACAGTTTATCAAGACTTATCAATTAGTTTTTTTTGGCAAAAAGGCGATGTTTTGATGTTAGATAATATGTTAACTGCTCATAGTCGAAACACCTACAAAGGAAAACGTAAAATTGTTGTTGCTATGGGCAATTTAGTCAATTTAGCAAATAGATAAATTTCAAAATCAAATACTTTTTAAATAGATAAGAAGATACAAATATGACTAATCAAACTATTCAAGGATTTCGTCTTTCACCCCAACAAAAATATGTATGGTTACAACAACAAATGGTTGACCCCACCTTGAGTAACCCATTTTGTTTACAAATTGCTCTTTTAATAAAAGGAAAATTACAAGTTAATCGCTTACAAAATTCTTTAGAAACTATTATTAAGCGTTACGAGATTCTAAGAACTAATTATAAACAGGTTCAAGGAATTAAGTTCCCTATTCAAGTTGTTAATAACTTTTTTTATCTTCATTGGCAACAACATAAAAACCTAAATCAACCCATTGATCAAACTATCGAAAATATTTTTAAAACCCATCGAGAAAAGTTAAATAAACTCGATAAAACTACCCTATTTTATTCATCTTTATTAACCATTTCAGAAACAGAACATTTTTTACTGATTAGTTTACCTGCATTAAACAGCGATGCAGACACCCTCAAAAACTTAACTCAAGAAATTTATAATATTTATCATCAAAAAGATATTGATGAGGAACCCATTCAATATTTACAATTTTCTGAATGGCAAAACGAACTATTAGAAGATGAAGACGCAACAGAAGGGTTTAATTATTGGCAACAAGAAATACAACAACAAAACCCTAGTTTAATATTTCCTTTTGAACAGCAAACTCTAAACCCTTTCAACCCTAAAACTTATATCTTAGAAATTGATAGAGAAATTACAGAAAAAATAAATAGTTTTGCTACAAATTACAATATTACTATTGACAATTTTCTGTTAACTTGCTGGCAAATTTTACTATCAAAACTCACCAATGAAACCGATATTATTATTAATACTACTTATAATGGAAGAACCTATGAAGAACTCCAAGAAATTTTAGGATTAGTTAATAAATCGATTCCTGTTTATAGTCAAATCGATGAATCAATGACTTTAAATGAATTACTTATTAAAACCAATGAAACCGTTATTAATTATCGTCCTTGGCAAGAATATTATCTAGGAAATGAAAATAATATCAACCCCATAGCGTTTGAGTTTCAAACTTATCCCAAACAGTATCAAGGAAATGACATAAGTATCAGTTTATATAAACAGTATACCTGTAGTGATCGCTTTAAACTAAAACTCTTTTGTTTACTCCAAGAAAATATTCTAAAAACCAAATTTTACTATAATTTTAGTCTCTTCAAACTAGAAGAAATTAAACGCTTTTCTGAGTATTTTCAAACCTTGTTAATCAATATTTTAAGGCATCCTAACTCTCAAGTAAAAGACCTAGAAATCCTGAATGAAACCCATATTAGTCAATTAATAAGAGAACTCAATCAAACTAAGGTCAACCATCCTAACCTTAATTCCTTTACAGAAAAATTTGAACAACAAGTTAAACAAACACCTCAGAGTATAGCCCTTGTTTATGAAGAGAAAGAACTCTCTTATCAACAGTTAAACGAAAAATCAAATCAACTTGCTCATTACTTAATAAAACTGGGAGTGAAACCCGATACTCCTGTCCCAGTTTATGGTGATCGCTCTTTAGAAATGATCATCGCCATGTTAGGCATCATGAAAGCAGGAGGAGCTTATTTACCCATCGATTCTGCCTTACCTTTTGCTGGACTACAACAACGACTAAGAGAAGCAAAAGCCCATATTTTAATCACACAAAAATCTTTAGTAACCTTCCAATCTTTACCCAATTATCAAGTTATTGATCTAGACAAAGACTGGCAAACTATCGCCCAACAGAGTCAACAAAATCCTCACCTTCAACTAACACCTGAAACCTTAGCCTACATCATCTTTACCTCTGGTTCTACCGGACAACCCAAAGGAGTGGCCATCGAACACCGTCAACTCCTTAACTATCTCCATAGCATCGTTAAAAAATTAGAAATTCCCCTCAATGCCAACTTTGCCCTAGTTTCCACCCTAGCTGCCGACTTAGGCCATACTTGCATCTTTCCCGCCCTTGCGACTGGGGGGTGTCTGTATCTCATTTCTCAAGAACGGGCTGCTAATGCAAAAGCCCTAGCCGACTACTTCCAACAGCATTCCATCGACTGCCTAAAAATCGTCCCCTCTCACCTCCAGGCGTTACTTACAGCAGATCCTCAAGGGTCATTTTTACCCCGTCAGCGACTCATATTAGGGGGAGAAGCCACCTCTTGGGAACTGGTTGAGCAAATTCGGCAAAAAGCCCCCAACTGCCGTCTATTCAACCATTATGGACCCACAGAAACCACCGTCGGAGTCACCACCTACTCCATTGACTCCCAAACACCCACTCTGGGAACCGTTCCCATCGGTCGTCCTCTTGACAACACTCAACTATACATCCTCGATCGCCACTTAAAACCTGTTCCTATGGGGGTTGCAGGAGAATTATACATCGGGGGTGGAGGGGTTGCACGAGGCTATCTCAACCGCCCAGAATTGACCATCCAACGCTTTATTAATAGTCCCTTTAACCCCCCCGAAAGACTTTATAAAACAGGCGATCTGGTTCGCTATCTTCCTGACGGTAACCTCGAATTTTTAGGTAGATTAGATAATCAAGTTAAAATTCACGGATTTCGTATTGAACTAGGAGAAATTGAAGCAGCTTTATTAGAACATTCCCAAATATCTCAAGCGGTTGTCATTGCTAAAGAAGAACGTTTAATTGCTTATATTGTGCCAAAAAAATTAACTTCAGAAGAAAGTCAATGGCGGGAATTCTTACAAGCAAAATTACCCCACTACATGATCCCCTCTAGCTATGTTCAATTAAAAGCCCTTCCCCTCACCAAAAATGGCAAAATTGCTCGTCATAAATTACCCGATCCTCAGATTGAAAATAAGGTTAAATTTGTTCCCCCCAGAAACGAAACTGAAGCCCTACTCTGTAAAATTTTTTCAGAAGTTTTAGGGGTTAAAAAAATTGGCATTCATGATAACTTCTTTACCCTTGGAGGTCATTCTTTACAGGCTATTCAATTAGTCTCTAAAATATCTATCGCTATGAATTGTGATATTTCCGTCAAATCCCTATTTGTACGGCCAACCATTGCAGAATTTAGCTCAATTTTACAGAAAAAATCGAAACCATCTCAACCCATGAATCAAGCTACTCAATCTAAACCTGAATTACAAATTTCTCCTTTCATTAAAGTAGAACATCGTTCGTTATTAACCTTATTAATGACGGGTAAAATAGCACCCATTGACTCTGCTGCTTTGACTTATTTCCCTACTCCTGATTTCAACCGATTAGAAGAATTAGGCTGCACTCCCCAAACCATAATCGAAGAATTTTCCGATAATCTTCCTATCATTAGTACCCTATTAGAAACCCCATTAGGACGTATTGCCTTAATTTGTTTACCTCAATTCGTTTATGAACTGTATGAAGATAAAAATAATACGGTTAATAAAATTATTGAAGCCTTAGAAATGGCCAAACAAATAGGAGCAAAAACCGTATCTTTAACCGGTTTATTACCATCAGCAACCGATTACGGACAAGCCATCACTCAAGCTATTTCTTATCGCCAAGATTTACCCTCAATTACTACCGGTCATGGAACCACTAGTGCAACAGTGGTGCTATCTATCGAGAACATTTTACGAGAAGCTTGTCGTCCTATTTCCCAAGAAAAAATAGGATTTTTAGGGTTAGGTTCAGTCGGAATTAGTACCCTTCGTTTAATGTTAAAAACCTTACCCCATCCTCAAGAAATTCTACTTTGTGATATTTACGATAAATTGGATCATCTTGAGATAACTAAACAAGAAATTATCGATCAATTTAAATTCAAAGGCGATGTTCATCTCATTCTCTCTAAAACAGAAGTTCCTCAAGAAATGTATCAATCTAGTTTAATTATTGGTGCGACCAATGTAGCTGATATTTTAGATGTTAATAAACTTAATCCTAAAACTTTAATTGTTGATGATTCTGCGCCTCATTGTTTCTCAGTTGAAAAAGCTATTCAACGATTAGAGACTGAGCAAGATATCTTATTTACAGAAGGAGGGATATTACGACCTTCTCAAGCCATCGAACGCTTGATTTATTTACCGAAAAACATTGAAAAAGTTATGACTAATAAACAACGTAATGATTATCTAAATCGTCAACCATTTAATATTACGGGTTGTGTTTTTTCTAGTTTACTCTCTAATTGCTTTGAGCAGTTAACACCGAAAGTGGGTTTCGTTGACCTAGAAACTTCTTTACAACATTATAAAGTCCTCAAAGACCTGAATTTTAGAGCAGCCGATTTATCCTGTAAAAATTACCAGTTATCTCCCGAATTAATTGATGAATTTAAACAGAAGTCAAAATAATCAATTAGAGGTTAGGTAAGGGAAAATAGACTGCTTAATCTCTCAATTTTTACCTATCAATTTACTCAAAATAAACGATAATGAAAATTGCGATCGCTCAACTGAATCCTACCATCGGGGACTTGGTTAATAATTCACAAAAAATCCTGGATGCTGCTCATCACGCAGTAGCTCAAAATGCTCGATTATTATTAACCCCAGAACTTTCTTTATGTGGTTATTCTCCCCGTGATTTATTACTCTATCCTAACTTTATTGAATCCCTCACCGCTCAACTACAAGAACTCGCTCAAAAATTACCTCCTGAATTAGCTGTTTTAGTTGGGACTGTTACTCCTAATAAGTTTGCTCATTTAAAGGGAGAAAAACCCTTATTTAATAGTGTTAGTTTATTAGAAAATAGAGAAATAAAACGAACGTTTCATAAATGGCTATTACCGACTTATGATGTTTTTGATGAACATCGCTACTTTGAAGCTGGAAAAAAGCCGAATATTTTTCAATTATCTGTTGATAGGAATTCTAAGGAAAAAATAAAAATTGGAGTGACTATTTGTGAAGATTTATGGAACGATGAACAATTTTGGCAAAAGCGTTCTTATAAACATAATCCTCTCAAAGACTTAGTTGATCTTAATATTGACCTAATCGTTAATTTATCCGCTTCCCCTTACTATCTTCATAAACCAGAACTGCGAAAGCAGATGATACAATCAAGCAGTAATCATTATCAAATCCCTATTATTTATGTTAATCAAATTGGGGGAAATGACGACTTGATTTTTGATGGTAATAGTTTTGCTGTAAATCAAAAAGGAGAACTTGTTTCAGAAGCAAAAGCATTTTCAGAAGATTTTACGACCTTTGATTTTGAACCAAAAACAAAAGAATTTTCTTTAACTCCTATTATTCATTTACCCCAAATTGAAGAACAAGAACTGTTTTCAGCCTTAGTATTAGGACTGAAAGATTATGCCAAAAAATGTAACTTTACTCAAGTTATTTTAGGTTTAAGCGGAGGGATTGACTCAGCTTTAGTGGCGGCGATCGCAACTACAGCGATGGGAGCAGAAAATGTTTTAGGGGTATTAATGCCATCCCCTTATAGTTCGGATCATTCTCTCAAAGATGCTCAAAATTTAGTCAAAAATCTAGGCATTAATCATCATATTTTACCGATTGGTGAAATCATGGAAACCTACGATCAAGTTCTCGATCCTTTATTTTCAGGGACAGAATTTGGTATTGCTGAAGAAAATTTACAGGCTCGGATTCGAGGTAATTTATTAATGTCTTTGGCTAACAAATTTGGTTATTTATTATTATCAACAGGAAATAAATCAGAAATGGCTGTTGGTTATTGTACCCTATATGGTGATATGAATGGGGGATTAGCTGTGATTGCTGATGTACCAAAGACTCGTGTTTTTTCCCTATGTCATTGGTTAAATCTTCATCAAGAAATCATCCCCAATAATATTTTAATTAAGCCCCCCAGTGCTGAACTAAAACCTAATCAAGTCGATCAAGATTCCCTTCCTCCTTATGAAATTCTTGACGCAATTTTAAATCTAAATATTAATCATCATCAATCTTTTGATGAAATTGCTCAAGCAGGATTTGATGCACATATTGTGAAAAAAGTCTTAAAATTAGTAACTCGTGCTGAATTTAAGCGTACACAATCTCCTCTAGTGTTAAAAGTGACAGATAAAGCTTTTGGAACAGGTTGGCGTATGCCTATTTGCTCTAGGGATTCGGCGTTGCACCATTGCGGGATGATTTATAATCAAAAAGAATTTTTTATGACAAGCGATCGCTCTTTGAAAAACAAAAATGAACTGTCCTAAATCTAACTCTGATAATCTTAGAAAGAATGGTCATAGACTTAGACTCTAGCGAGAAATGAGTCAATGGGCGAATTCTTTATAATATATGGAAATGGAACTTTCAATATTTATGATGCGGGTGACGATGGCAGTTATTTTTATGACCCATCTTTCGATATAGACGGTCAGGAAACTACCGATAAAGCAATTAACGGTATTTGGACAGCTGAAGCAGTTCCTGAACCTCTTACTATTTTAGGAGTAGGAACAGCCCTAACTTTTGGAACAGGATTTAAACGTAGACTAGCTAAATCGGTTAGAAAATCAAGAAATTAGGTTAGTAGTTAATATTTCTTAGTTAGGGGTCTCAAATTTTACTTATTTGAGGCTGTTAAATTTTTAAGCAATATTTTATGAGAACTTATTGATTTTATCTTGAGAGCTTAACGACAGACTTGTATTGATTTTTGCTCACCTACTCACTTAATAAATACAAACAAATTAGACAATGCTATGGTGAAAAAGCTAAGGCTGTGCCACTTAGTTCCCAACACTATAGACTTAGACTTGAGAAAGACTGGCTCAAACCTCAACCCTCAAACCCCATGATGTTTTATGAGCGATAGTTTGCTAAAGTAAAAATTAAGCCTATCTCTAAACCCAATAGCCCAATAAATTGCGATCAATACCCTATGTCAGGTGACTACTACGAAATCCTTGGTGTTTCCCGTAATGCCAACAAAGAAGAAATTAAACGTGCCTATCGTCGTCTAGCGCGTAAATATCATCCCGACATCAACAAAGAATCGGGGGCAGAAGAACGTTTCAAAGAGATTAATCGCGCCTACGAAGTCCTCTCAGAACCAGAAACTCGCGCCAGGTACGATCAATTTGGGGAAGCCGGAGTCAGTGGTGCCGGAGCCGCCGGATTTGACTATGGTGATATGGGAGGCTTCGCTGATATTTTTGAAACCATTTTTAGTGGTTTTGGTGGTGGGGTAGGAACCGGAACTACCCGTCGCCGTAGCGGTCCTAGCAGAGGCGATGACCTCCGACTTGATTTAAAACTCGATTTCCGTGAAGCAGTATTTGGGGGCGAAAAAGAAATCCGTATTCCCCATCTAGAAAACTGTCAAGTTTGTAATGGTAGTGGGGCTAAACCAGGAACTGGATCTCGCACCTGTCCCACCTGTAACGGACAAGGACAAGTCCGACGGGCAACCCGCACCCCTTTTGGAAGTTTTGCCCAAGTCTCCACCTGTCCCACCTGTAATGGGTCTGGAGAAGTTATTGAAGAAAAATGTGAAGCCTGTGGGGGCGCTGGCCGCAAGCAGGAAACCAAAAAACTTAAGATTACCATTCCTGCTGGTGTTGATAACGGAACCCGTCTACGGGTAGCCAAAGAAGGGGATGCAGGAATGCGAGGGGGAACCCCAGGCGATCTCTATGTCTACCTGTTCGTAGAAGCTGACAAGGAATTCACCCGTGAGGGAATGAATATCCACTCAGAAATTACCATCAGCTATTTACAAGCGATCCTCGGTTGTACCCTAAAGATAAATACCGTCGATGGTCCCCAGGAATTGGAAATTCCCGCCGGAACTCAACCTAACACAGAACTGATGCTTGAAGATCGAGGGGTTCCTAAATTAGGCAACCCTGCCATTCGAGGCGATCATCTCATTACCGTTAAAATCTCAATTCCTACCCGTATTAATACGGAAGAACGGGAACTACTTGAAAAACTGGCACACATCAAAGGCCAAAGTCATGGGAAAGGCGGTTTAGAAGGCTTCTTAGGTAGCTTATTTCATAAATAAACCCATTAACCTGAGTTCGGTGTTAAGAGTGATGATTTTTTCAAAATTTGGGTAAGTTGTCTACAAATTGCCTGATATTGAACTTCAGATCATAAAAAAAGCAAAAGGTAACAGGTAAACAGCCAACGGGAATATTCAAAGATGAACCAAACAACTACCGAGACTCCTTTGCTCGATTTACGGGGAACTCCCTGTCCCATTAACTTTGTTCGCACTAAACTGAAATTAGAACAGATGTCCCCTGGTTCATTATTAGAAGTATGGCTTGATCCAGGGGAACCCATTGAACAAGTCCCCGATAGTCTGACAATAGAAGGCTATCAAATTAAAACTATTGAAGATCGTCAAGACTTTTTTTCCTTGAAAGTGTATCGTCCCTAGAGTGAGTCATTATTTTATGTCTATCATCTTGTGAATGATTCTATTTATCGTGATCTTGCTTCCCATTCGACTTTATCTCGACCGTTGGGAACAGTAATTGCTGTGCAAGCAAATTTTTATCAGGTTCGCCTAGATCAACCATCACAAGCAACTAATGATCAAGAAACTTTTTCCTTATTGTGTACCCGACGCACTCGTTTAAAGAAAATTGGTCAAAAGGTGATGGTAGGCGATCGCGTGGTCATTGAAGAACCTGACTATCAAGATGGACGAGGGGCGATCGCTCAAGTATTCCCTCGCAAAACTGAACTTTCTCGGCCACCTGTGGCCAATGCTGACCAAATACTCTTAGTCTTTGCTTTAGAAAATCCTCCCCTCGATCCCTGGCAATTAAGTCGGTTTTTAGTGAAAGCCGAATCAACTGCTTTATCTTTGTGTTTATGTTTAAATAAGTTAGATTTAATTACCGAAGACCAACAGCAACAATGGCAACAACGCCTCGAAAAATGGGGCTATAACCCTTTGTTTATTAGTGTAATGACTGGTCAGGGGTTAGAGGACTTAAACACTCGTCTACGGGGCAAAATTACTATCCTAGCAGGACCTTCAGGGGTTGGGAAATCTAGTTTAATTAACACTTTAATTCCACAAGTTGACCAACGGGTAGCCAAAGTTTCAGGGAAACTTCATAAAGGTCGTCATACCACCCGTCATGTCGAATTATTTGAACTTCCAGAAGGGGGATTTTTAGCAGATACCCCAGGGTTTAATCAACCTGATCTTGATTGTGAACCTCAAGAATTAGCCTTATATTTTCCTGAAGCAAAGCAGCAACTTAGTACAGGAAATTGTCAATTTAATGACTGTTTGCATCGGGGAGAACCTGATTGCATTATTAATGATAATTGGGAACGATATGACCATTATTTAACTTTTCTAGAAGAAGCCATTAATCGTAAAGAAAGCCGACAAAAAATGGGAGAACAAGAGTCAAGTTTAAAGTTAAAAATTAAAAATTCGGGTCAAGAATATTATGAACCCAAACTAGAAAGCAAAAAATATCGCCGTCGTTCCCGTCGAGATAAACACCAAAGCTTACACGGATTATATGATCAGCAAAGTCTAGCAGAAATTGCTCACGAAGATGAAGATTTATAGAAACGTACTATTAAATTATGCCCACTGTTTTATACATCAAAAGCCCGTCTTCGCAGACTAAATTAATTAGGTTGCGTAGGCAACCTTTGTTTATCTAGCTTAACTCTTGCCGAGTTTAAGCCCATTATTGATAATAGTTTAACTTTTTTAGGCTTCGAGAATTGTTAGGAAGATCAATCCATTCTAAATCTTTCAATCGATGAACTAAATTAGAAATAGTTACCCCTAATTGAGCAGCTAACTGATAGCGTTTTTTCCATTGGTTTAAATTCTGTCCCTGACACATTTCTTCTAACTTAAACTGAGGCATTAATAAACAACTTGCAAAATACTGTGCTTGCCATTCAATCCCTTTTAAATTAACTTCATTTCGACATAATAATACTTGGTTATCAATAGGGGTAAGGGTTGGTGAAGACTCTAAAGACTGTAAATATTGTTCTACCGCTTTTGAATTAATATGTAATACCCAATGTCCTATTTCATGGGCAATGGTTGATTCCCCAAACCCTCCTCTTAATTCAGGAATAGTCTCATTAATTTCAATTAATCGTTCTAAGGGTAAAATTCTTGCAGCAATCATTCCTTGATGATCATCAGGAATATGATCCCAAACCACATCTAACCCCAAAAATTCCGCTACTCGACTGGCATCTAAGGGAAATTTAAGCCCATAATTAGGCGTTTGCTCCATTTGTCGTAAAATTTGATTAGCCTTAGCCGCGATCGCTGCTTTGGGAATAAAGCGAAATGGCTTAAAAATCTGGATTTGGGTCCTCATTTTCTTCTTTAATAGCTTCGTGCAATACTTTTTGAGCAAATTTTGGATTTTCTCTCATTCTACGAAATAGGGTGGGCATCATTTTATAGTGCTGTTTGAGTAATGCTTCATCTTCTTCAGGTAGTCTTCCTGAAAGAAAAATTAGTTCCTCAGCATCTAATCCCAGATGAGAAGCCAACCGCCTAATGATCGGTTCTTTGGGCGGATAATCTCCTCTATTATTTTCTAATTTGGACAAATAGGTAAAATCAATCCCTAAGTCCCTAGCCAGTTCTCTTTGGCTGTATCCTTTGCTTTTTCTCGCTTTACGAATCAATCTACCAAAACTAGGGGTCATGTAAAATTTCCTTAAAATTACCTTGACGAAAAAATCAATATAAGTATATTATAACAGTGTTGAACAAAAAATCAACATTAATAGTAGTATTGCCCAACTTTCTTTGTAAATAAATTGGGTAAGTATAGATTTTTAATAGCATTAATTAATGGAGAATTAACATCATGAGTGAAACTGCTACTAAAGAAACAAAAGAACAGATTATGTCTGCTTTTAATCAGTTTCTTGCTCACCAAAAAGCGGGAGAATTAAAAGTTTTTACTAAAGAAGAAGAACTAGAAAAAGAAAAAAATAAGCAACTTTTAGAGAAAGCATCTGAATATACCGTTGATAATATTGTCAACCAGATGGCATCTCTTCAATTATCGTTTGGTCGCACACTTCAAGGATTATCAGAAAATTTAACGACAGAGTCATCTAAATTAGATGAACTTAAGACAGCTATTGCTGTCAAAAAAGAGCAACTCGAACAACTGCGTCAAGTTCGGTTAGTAGCTGATGCTATTTATATTTTACGACAAGAACATCAAGAACAACTAAGAATTTTAGAAGAACAAACTACTAGCCAAAGAGAATCCCTGCAAAAAGAGATAGAAAAAACTCGGTTTATTTGGGAAAACGAGCAAGAAGAATTCACAACAAAAGTGGAAGAAGAAAGAGAATTAATTTGTAAACAGAGAGAACAAGAAGCAGAAGATTATCAATATGAAATTGAACGAAATCGTAAAATTGAAACGGATGAATATGAAGAAATGAAAAGACAGCAAGAACGAGAAATTAATGCTGCCAATGTAGAAAAAGAAAAAGCTTGGACTGAACGAGAAAATAGTTTAACTCAGCAAGAATCCAAGTATAAAGAGAATCAGAAAAAGATTGAAGGATTTGAGGAGAGACTAAAGCAAGAATATAATAAAGCCAAAGGTGAAGCCATTAAAGATGCTGAGAGAGAAGCAAAAGTTAAAGCTGATTTATTAGAAAAAGAATGGGAGTTGAATAAACAAGGATATGACCTAAAAATCCAATCTTTAGAAGCCGTTGTTGAACGGAATAATGAACAAATAACAGAACTAACAACCCAATTGCAAGCAGCTACTAACCAAGCTCAAAATTTAGCCTTGAGAGCTTTTCAAAGTAGTTCTAGTTCCCAAAATTCTTAAATTTTTTATTACCGATCATTCATCAGTTAGAGGATCTCAATCATGACTCAAAAAATTAACTCCAAAAGTACCAAAGCTCAAATCATTGAAGCTTATGAAGAACTGCAACAACAAAAAGCACAATTAGAAACTAAAATCAAACAAATCGAAAGAAATAAAGCTAAGCAATCGGCTTCTTTTCCAGAAAAACAAACCTCTAATCATCAACCTGATAGTACATCAATGAAACCACAATCTACTCTTGATAATAATATTATTCTGACTATTCAAAATCTTGAAAAATTACAAACTAATTTCGGTAATGCGGTTAGTAATTTGTCAGAACAGTTGATTGCTGAAGCATCAACGTTAGAAGACTTACAAAAAATATTTTCTGAACAGTTAGAGCAATTAGCGCAATTACATGAACTAGAAGCAGTTGAAGATGATACATTAGACACCCTTATTGAGTCTTATGAAAATAGTTCTAAAACCTTTGAAGAAGAACTAACTCAAGAAAGAGAGACACGAGAAAAACAAGTAGAGGAATTGAGAAAAGCATGGCAAAAAGAAACAGAAACCCATAGCCTTGAAATTCGAGAAAGAAATCAAAATTATCTTAAGACTAAACAACGAGATGAAGAAGAATATATTTATAACCTAGAATTGGAAAGGAATTTAGATGAAGAAAATTACGAGCAGCAAAAACAAGCTTTATATAAAGAATTAGACGAAATAAAAGAAAATCAAGAAAAACAATGGAAAGAACGAGAAGAAGCCCTGGCGAAACAAGAAAAAGACTATGCAGACGTTAAAGCCAAAGCGGAGAACATTGAGGAAGAATTAGAAAGAAAAATCAAGCAAGGAAAAGAAGAAGGTAAGGGAATTGGCATCTATCAAGCCAAGATAAAAGCTGACTTACGCAACAAAGAAATTGAAGGAGAAAAACAAAATTACCAATTGAGAATTGCAGCCCTAGAACAAACTTTGAAGAATCAAGAATTAAGAACTCAAAGTTTAAGTCAACAACTAGAAGCTTCTTTAAAGCAAGTTCAAGATTTAGCGGTTAAAGCAATTGAAGGGACATCTAATCGGAATTCTTTCGAGGCGATGAAAGAAATTGCCTTAGAACAAGCGAAAAATCAACAAAAAGGAAAGTAATGTAGAAATTTTTTGAGTAAAAGTAGCAGTTAACAGTCAAGAGGAGTAAATTTTCTATTAAAGATTGGGTTAATAAATCAGGAATGAGGTATGGTGAATGAGGTGAAATAATAAAAACAACAGTTAGGGAAGGAAGTCACCATCAGGGAACTTGTCCTTACAGACTGAACCTTAATTCATGAAACCTTGACTTATAAAGGTTTTAGAGTAAAAGCTATGGTAGCACTGAGCTACGGCAACAAGAGACTAACCAAGCATCACCGAATAACCGCGATCTAGACTAGATAAAGTAACCATGGCAAAAGTTCTTGTATCCGATACCATTGACAAGGCTGGAATCGATATCCTGTCTCAAGTGGCGCAAGTAGACATCAAAACCGGACTTCCCCCAGAAGAATTGGTCAAAATCATTCCTGAATATGATGCACTAATGCTTCGTTCAGGAACCCAAGTTACCCAAGCCATTATTGAAGCAGGAACCCAACTCAAAATCATTGGACGGGCTGGGGTTGGGGTTGATAATATCGATGTTAAGGCAGCGACCCGCCAAGGCATTGTCGTGGTTAACTCTCCAGAAGGAAATACTATTGCGGCGGCCGAACACGCTTTAGCCATGATGTTATCTCTATCTCGACACATTCCCGAAGCAAATCAGTCGGTTAAAGCCGAAAAATGGGAGCGCAAAAAGTTTATCGGGGCTGAAGTTTACAAAAAAACCCTGGGGGTTGTGGGGTTAGGGAAAATTGGGTCCCATGTGGCTAATGTAGCCAAATCCATGGGGATGAAATTATTGGCATTTGACCCTTTTATTTCTAAAGAACGTGCCGATCAATTAGGTTGTACCCTGGTGGATATGGATTTACTGTTTGCCGAATCAGATTATATTACCCTTCATATTCCGAAAACCCCAGAAACAGCCCATCTGATCTCCACAGAAGCATTAGAGAAAATGAAACCCACCGCTCGCTTGATTAATTGCGCCCGTGGGGGAATTATTGATGAGGCAGCATTGGCTGAGGCGATCGCCGACAAGAAAATTGCGGGAGCCGCCCTAGATGTGTTTGAAGAAGAACCCCTCGGAGCATCCAAACTGCGAGAGTTTGATAACGTCATTTTAACACCCCATTTGGGAGCCTCCACTGCCGAAGCACAGGTGAATGTAGCTATTGATGTGGCTGAGCAAATTCGAGATGTGTTACTAGGACTACCTGCCCGTTCAGCCGTTAATATTCCTGGGCTGACTCCCGATGTGATGGAGAAATTACGCCCCTACTTACAACTGGCAGAAACCTTGGGGAATTTAGTGGGACAATTAGCTGGCGGACGAATTGAACGGTTAACAGTCAGGCTTCAAGGGGAATTAGCTACCAATAAAAGTCAGCCCCTGGTGGTTGCTTCTATTAAAGGGCTACTGTCTCAAGCTCTGCGCGAACGGGTTAATTACGTTAATGCGGCGATCGAAGCTAAAGAACGGGGAATCAGAATAATTGAAACCCGCGATGCAACCATTCGAGATTATTCAGGTTCCCTCCATTTATCGGCCCAAGGATCGATGGGAGAACATTCCGTAACAGGGGCGTTGCTCAGTGATGGAGAAATTCGCATTACCGATGTGGATGGTTTCCCCATTAATGTTCCCCCTAGTAACTATATGTTGTTCACCGTACACCGCGATATGCCAGGTATTATCGGAAAAATTGGCTCATTACTCGGTAGTTTCAATGTCAATATTGCCAGTATGCAAGTGGGACGAAAAATAGTTCGTGGAGATGCGGTAATGGCGTTAAGTCTTGATGATCCTCTTCCTGACGGACTGCTCACAGAAATTACTAAAGTCGCAGGGATTCGAGATGCCTATACCGTGAAACTCTAGTGTTGACACTCCCACCATTTCATTATTCACTATTCACTATTCACTATCCATAAGTCTTTCATGTCAATCAGTTGGTGGGAAATTAGCATTCTTTGCCATCCCAATCTAGAAGAATCTATTTTTTGGCGGTTGGACAAGTTTGGCTGTTCAGGGACTGCCAGGGAAACTAAAGGAAAATCTTGTTTGATTTATGCTTATCTTCCTAAAATTAAAGCAAAGTCTCTAGATTTAGCCGCTTTATCTCTCTGGCTACAACAGGATGCTTTGTTGTTAGGGTTTACCCCCCCCTTAACCCGTTGGAAATTAATTGATGATGAAGACTGGGCTAGTAGTTGGAAGAAACACTGGCAACCCACAGAAGTCGGAGATCGCTTCCTCATTTATCCAGCTTGGTTAACACCTCCTAACGATAATGAGCGCTTCATTCTACGCCTCGATCCTGGGGCAGCCTTTGGAACAGGAACCCACGCCACCACTCAATTGTGTCTGGAGTCCTTAGAAATGCGATTGTCAGACCCAACTCAGGAAAAAATTATTGCTGATATTGGGTCTGGATCGGGTATTCTTTCCATTGGGGCGATTTTGTTAGGGGCAAACAAGGTTTATGCTGTGGATATCGACCCATTAGCAGTTAATGCTGCCCGTAATAACCGTCACCTTAATCAGATTCATCCATCTACTTTAGTGATTAACCAAGGTAGTGTTCAAGAAGTCTTGGACTTAGTTCCTGAAGGAGTAGATGGGATTGTGTGTAATATTCTGGCTGAAGTGATTATTGACCTGATTCCTCAATTAACGGCTTTAGCTAAACCTCATACTTGGGGAATTCTCAGTGGCATTTTACTTGAGCAGTCTCAGGCGATCGCCGATATCCTCGAACAATATGGCTGGGTGGTAGCCGCTCTTTGGAAACAAGGGGAATGGTGTTGTATTCAGATTCGACGAAGTTAACTTAAGAGGAAGTTTATTTAAGATGACGTTGTACTATCTCATTCATCTTCAGTTTGACTTGTTTTTCCCACGGTTTGATCTTTAGTTTTCTAGACATATAATCAGCTACAAACAAGGGTACACCAAAACGTTTAAGACGAAATTGAACCCGAAACCACCAGTCCTGTAGATATAGTTGTCGCTCCATTGAAGGAGTCACTTCTAAAGTTGGCAACCCACTTAGATCATAACCCCGATTTGTTAGTAGTTCACTAATTTTTGACTCTACTAATCTAATTTCATATTCTGAGAGTTTATGTTGCCACTGTTGAATTAACTTAGGATTAGGTTTACTATAAGTTGTATTTTTATCATAATTCAACATTTGCTGATCGTATTCTATCCCGATAAAATCACAAATTTTTGTTAATGTAGTCGTTGGATCAGTGATCAAATTTTCATAGATAATCTCGATATATCTATCTCCTGATAGCTTAGGTTTCAGTTGATCCCATAAAAATTCAGCCTCTAACCAACGCTTTGTACCAGTCCAAACATTACCAGACCATCCCATACCAATACAAGAACGCGCTACATCTCTTCCGTCTCTAATGATATGAATAAAACGAGCATCTGGCCAGATTCTTAGTAATCTATCAAAATGACGATGAACCGTTGCACCAATGAGTTCTTTATGATCTCGCTCTCGCTTTTGTAACAAAAAACTATTAACCAGTTGAACATAGTCTAATTCAGGACTAATTTGAAAATTTATCGCTTGAAAAATCCCATGAGTTTCTAACCATTCATAGTATTGCTTTAACTCTGGAAATGTACCATCATCATTCACTTTATCTACAACGTATTCAAATTCTTCACACCAAGAAAGGCAAGGATGATGGGAAAGCATTAATCTCAGAAGTGTTGTTCCAGAACGCTCAGCACCAACCAAAAAAAATGGTTTAGAAATTATTGATTGATTGTAGTTAGTCGCCATTATAGTGTGTTTTTCCCCTTGGTTAGCATACAGTTGCTAAGAAATAGACTCACTTATAATACCATCTCATTAGCTCTATCGTTAATATTCACGCCCCATTTTAAGTGTAGGATTCTTTTTTTACACACAGTGCAAAGACTTGACTCTCACAAAGCATTTTCACTGTACGCTCTACTACTTGTCCAGGAGGAATGTCTCAATCTCTTTGATCTATTGACTTAATACTATAATCTCGGACACTTGAATCTTTGTTTCATCTGTCGGTTTGATGCGATCTATAAAGTATTTTTTACCGACGACTATATCCTACAAAAATATCGATAGAGTTCTACACTTGGCATTAGCTAACTCACTGTCACTCGAATTCACAAATAGAGTCTGGTTTAACCGGACAAACTTGACTATTCAGAGGATTATTAATCACTTTCAAGATTTCTAGATTTTTTAAAGAGGATAAGGAAGATATGTTATCAATGTTATTATTGGCAAGTCTTAGGTCAAATAATTCGTTTAGTGGCGATAATGGCGCAACATTATTTATTTTATTATTAGATAAATAAAGAAGTTTAATGTTTTTAAGAAATGATATCGGGTTTAAATTATCAATTTTATTGTGATCAAGAATAATTTTTTCTAAAGAAAATACAGTGGATAAAGGAGTTAAATCTGAAATTTGGTTGTCAAAAGATATTAAAACTTTTAGGGTTTTTGATTTTGCTAAAGGGTTTAGATCACTAATTAAATTATTAGCAATAGAAAGTCCCGTCAAGTTAACTAAAGAGGCTAAAGCAGAAATACTTTGAATATTATTATTATCTAGTATCAGGACTTCTATCTTTTTTAAAGAAGCTAAAGAATTGATATCTGAGATATTATTATGAGGAACATATAGACGACTGAGATTCTCTAAGGATGAGAGAGGGCTTAAATCTTCGACTTGATTATTCCACATCCAAAGAGTGTCTAATTGGTTCATATATACCAAAGCTGACAAATCTTTTATCTGATTATTTGACAACTCTAGCTTTTGTAATTTTTTTAAAGCTCCAAGAGACGTAATATCTAAAATTCTGTTATCAGCTAAGTACAATTTAGAAAGGTTAGAAAACGAAGCTAAAGGAGTTAAATCCTGGATATTAGTTCCCGATAAATTTAATTCTTGTAAATTAGCCAGTTCAAGAGAAGCCCGCCTACAATCTTGGGTTTCAGCTTTTTCTAGCAAAATCGAAATAGTATATTGGGTTTCTTCGGTAAGCCGATTTTTTTGTACACATAAATCAGTAAATTTTGTTGTTGCATTAAGAGGTAAATATGCTTGGAAAACCTGACTAATAACAACAATTAAAAGGCAGCCAATAATTAAATTAGCAATAAAAGATAAAAAATTGCGTTTTCTTGGTTGCATAAACTCTAATAATTTGATAATTAAAAATACTATATCTCTAAAAGTTAGTTTAACAGATTACCCAAAAAATCGTCGATTTTATCACAAAAATATTAGATTCAAAGAAAATAATTCAACTAAAGTGACAATCAATATCGTTTTTGCCAGCGTGTAATAGATTGTTGAGCAATATCATAGAGATGATGACGATCTGGGGGAACTAATTGAGCCGCAGCGATCGCTTCTTGAAAATTTCCTTGATTCGCTCGTCCTTGGGCGATTTCTAAAATTCCTAAACTCCAACGGGTAATACTTTCTTGAGCTTCCTGATAAAGGGGAGTATTGGGTTTAATTTGTCGGGCAACCTCAATCCCTTGATTTAACCGTGATGCTTGATTCGCACTGACAAAGGTTTTGGCATAATTCAAGATTTGGCGATTTTCTTGGATCGTTTCAGGGGAAAATTCTGTCCTCGAATCACTTTGTTTAGAAAGAATGCCATAGAAATTGAAATATCTAAAACTCAAAAATCCCAGCAAAAAAAAGATTAGTCCTCCCAAAAAAAACCATTTTCTATATCTCCAATTTAGGGTTTTTTGGGGTGATGAGGATACAGGAAAAGACATCAGTGAAGGAGAGGGTTTAGGTAGAATGGGTAAGGTTACAGTAGGCAAACCTCTTAGAGATCCCTTGACTGACGACGAGACTACCTTGAATTGTGTTGGGTTAATCGTTGGTTGAGGTAACAGGGGTAAATCCCTAGTGACTCGACTTGACTCGATAACGATGGAAGTTGAACTAGGCGGTGTAGAAATCCTGGGGACAGGGGTCAACCGTTCTTGGAAATAAGTGGCTAAATGAGTTAAGGTCAGATGATAGCCATAATAGTGAAGAGCTTCTAATAAGGCAGTGGTCAACAACTGAGTCTTGACATGAATGCTTTGACAGTCAATCACTAAGGAAATTCCTTTTTGTTGGGCTAAGGCGATCGCCCGTTTTTGTAGCCCCGGATCTTCCTTGGTTAAAGTGAGATTCAGAATAATTAGTAGTTGTTGGGTTTTCAATTGTAACTGGTCAAATAGCCAGCCCATATCAATGGCGGTATTTTGTAGATTTTCGGGATTACCATCAATCGGAATTACATAATCTTTTCCTTGATAACTAGCCCCATATCCTTGAAAAAAAAACCACCCTAACTTAACTTGAGATGACCAATTCTCTAAGCATCGCTCTATGTTTTCTTGGTTAGGATAGGTAGGGTATTGTCCTACTTGAGAAGAATTATCTGTTAATAGAATTAACTTATCATGGCTAATTTCGGTTTCGTTAAAATATTGATATAGGGCTTGAGCATTAGCTTCACAACCGTTCAAGGGTTGTAAATATCGATAGTCATCAATACCAATGACCATTCCTTGAAAATTATCCATGACCCTGATCCACCCCTCAATAATAAAATCTACACGATTCAATTTCCATTAACCAGACAAATTCAGACCAGACGGATTAAAATGGAAAGGTTGTCTAATTCATCAGTAATCGCAGAACTATGGCAGTCCCCAAGAAGAAAACCTCTAATCCCAAGCGCGATCAACGCAAAGCACATTGGAAGAAACAAGCAGCCAAAGAAGCCCAAAAAGCTTTATCTTTAGGTAAATCTATCCTTTCAGGACGTTCTACCTTTGTCTATCCTCAAGATGAAGACGAAGACGACGAAGAATAAAATGAGCTAATGGCACTCGGCACCATCTTAAGTTTTTCTTGAGTTGGAGATACTGAGAAAATTAGGTAGAATTTTGTCGTGTGCCTGATTTTTTATGGGATTTGACGATTAACTATTGGAAATTTTTCTACACTTAAAGACTGTGAACAGGGCGATCGCGTTCCCCTGATTAGGGATAATTGCTGGATTTATATATTTAAAAGTAACTTGCATAATTACGCCATCACAGTCCTCAAGTATCATAGATTCATTCAACTTAAAGTTAACAGGGTGCTGCTTTCCTCCATTAATAGCAATATTCGTTGCATAAAGATAAGTTCTATTATGTCCAGCACTCAAAATTGCTTGCACTGCTGCTTGTCTTTCTTCAATTCAATCAAGATAGGTGGAAGAAACAAAAACCTGTAATTTTTTAGGTAGAAAATCAACCATTCCTTTGTAATCTCTACTTGAGATAACGCTCACCTAAAACCGTACTCAATTTTAGCTTAAGTTGATTATTAAAGCAAACCAAAGATTGTAATTGTTCTCCAATCATTTCCCGTTGATTAATTAGGTAAATACTGACTAAAGTTAAGCCCACACCTACCCATTGAAACGGGGTCAAAATTTCATTTAAAAACAGATTACCAAAACTTAAAGCAAAAACAGGAGTTAAAAAAGTTAAAGAACTCAAACTGGTTAAATTTCCTTTAGACGCTAAATAGAAAAAGATTCCGTAAGCGATCGCACTTCCAAAAACGGTAGCATAACTTAAGGCGAACCATCCATTTAAACTAATCTCATTCCATTGATTAGACTCCCAAAGTCCTGAGCCTAAAAATAAAGGAAGTCCCCCTAAAATCATGTGCCATCCTGTCGCAACAACAGGATCACAATGACGACTGACATAATGAATACAAACGGTTCCTGCTGCCATAGAAAGGGAGGCTAATAACATTAGTAATTCCCCACTATTCAAGAGGTTATACCAATGGAAAGAAAGGGCAACTTCTTGGGTTTCCCAAAGACTTTGAAACCAGGTTTCAGGTAATCCAATAAAACTAATACCTAAAACTCCAATTCCTAAGCCAATTCCTCCCCAAAGTCCAATGATTTCCCCAAATAACCAACTCGAAAGTAAGGCGACTGCTAGGGGTTGAGAATCAATAATTACTGATCCTAATCCAGCCCCAGTTTTTGTTAATCCCGCAGCGAGAAATCCTTGAAACATGACCCCATCTAAGAGGGCAAATAAAGCGATCCATAACCATGCTTTAATCGTTTTAGGTTGAGGACGACGTAAAATTGCAGCAACCACTAAGATTAAAATTCCTGCAGGAACTAAACGAATGCCAGCCATAAATAAGGGGGTGGTATGGGGAATGACCCCTTTCATAGCGACCATTGCTGTTCCCCACAGAAAGAAAGGGGTGATCAGAAGTAATGATGACTGTAACGAAGATGATTTACTAAAACTCAAATTCATAGAGATAAGTTTAATAATTGTATTTACTCTATGTTAACGAATCTTATAGTTTTATTAAGGAAAAGTGCTGAGGAATAGGATGGGAGTCAACGAAAAAATCTCCTCACTTGAGAGAGGAGATAAACAAACTGACAATAAGTTATTTTGCCGTCTAAAACACTATTGATGCTCAGCTGCTTAGTTATTTACGGGATTTAAACGATACAGGGTTCCTTCTCTAAATAACAGTACATATATATAGGAATCTGGCCCTGTTAAAACTTGGATAGGCTGCTGATTATTAAGGTCAGGTAAACGAAGAACTGAGTCTAACTCATTATTATCATCAAAGGTGAGAGCAAAAATTTCTCGTTGACTAAAATCAAAAGCCATTAACGAATCCTGATAAATTTCAGGATAACGGTTCCCTCTATAAAAATCACCTACACCTACGGCATGAAATCCATCGTGGGGATAGCCGTATAGTGGAGGAGTAATGTCTAAATTCTGGGCGAAAAATTCTTGGGCATCATCAGTATCAACAAAACCTGGCGTTGGCAGATTTTCTGGATATCCCCCTTCATAGAAAGGCCAGCCATAGTTAGCACCTGGCTCCGCTTTATTAATTTCTTCATAATTAGCCCAGCCAACATCTCCAATGTAAATTTCTCCTGTCTCATCGTTGATGGCAATTCTCCAAGGATTACGGAATCCGTAGCTATAAATTTTGGATTGATTGCTATTAACGTCACCATCAAAGAAAGGATTGTCTGGAAAACCTTCTCCAGTTAAAGGATCAACACGGAACAACTTACCAAAAGACTTATCCAAATCCTGTACTTGTTTCAACGCAGGACTATACTGGGTGACGCTATGACCGTCTCCAATCGTAAAAAATAGCGATCCATCAGGAGCAAATTTCATTCCTCCCGTTGCATGGAAAGGAGAGAAACCAGCTTCACCTTCATACAAAATTACCTCACTACCAGGGACAGCCGTTGTATAGTTTGTTGTTTGATCAGCTGTGACACGAACGACGCGAGTTACTCGTGGCCCGTCACCATCAGGACCATCTCTTTCTCCAGGTTCTCCTGTCAAATCAGGGGGATCATAGGAATATCCAATATAAACATAGGGATTAGTGGAAAATTCAGGATGAAGTATCATACTTAGCAATCCTCGTTGACCGCCAATATTCACTTTCTCAGAAATGTCAAGAAAGCTTTCAGGTAGCACCTCTCCTGTGGTGACATCGTAAATATTTACCACCCCTTGTCTTTGGGCAAAGAAAATTCGTTGTTCATCTGGTGTCCAAGAGAAGTCAAGGATCTCATAAGGATATCCAGAAATTATCGGTTCTAAGGTAGATTCAAAAGGAATTTCATCATTGTCAGTAATCGTTAGGATTGTTTGAGGGTTAATTCCTAGTTCAAATCGAGGAGAATCAACTAGAGTCAATCTTAACCTTTCATCAATTTCGGGCAAGTCATCTGGCAAAATCGGAATAGAAATCAACTTACTTGTTTGCCCAGACTCAAAGGTCAATATTCCCCCATTACCTTCATAATCTTTCCCTTCTTTAGCAGTAATATTTTCTAACAGGTATTCAACTGAAACAGTTTGGGTACTATCTCCAGTTCTTAACACAGTAACATTGGCTGTAGTAGCCCCTTCGCTTACACTAAATTGCGGTTGAGAAAAGCTGATACTATCACCACTGTCTTCATTGTCAATGATAGTTACTCTCATTGTTCGAGCAGTTCCCAGTTCTGCTTCTCCTTCAATCTCGCCAACGGTGACATTAAAAAATTCATTCGGTTCTACAACGTCATCATCAAGAATGGGAATTGAAATCATCTTTCGGGTATCCCCAGGCGCAAACGTCACAAAACCTCGCTCGTTAATTGAGGTATAGTCTTCTCCCGCTTTTGCGGTTCCAGCGGGCGTTGTATATTGAAGTCGTACCCTTCCATCGCTGCCACCTGTACGAATGACAGGAATTAAAACTTCCTGAGCATCTTCATTAACTTCTATCTGGCTAAACTCTAGCTCTACAACACCGTAATTAGGTTCTGTACTAAATTGCCATTGATGAATTTCGTGTTGATTAGTTGCTCCTGATGTACCCGCTGTAAAGCCCGCATAGGATTGACTGCCTAGTAAGGAGTTCAGTTCAACATTACCAGACACAGTCGGTATTTCTGGCTTAATCGAGTTATCATCCGACAGATAAACCTTTAAAAGATCATTGACACCATCATAATCAATCCAGGCATGGAGTAATTCTCCTCCGTTCAAATCCCATGGGGCTGATGCTCTAGCCAATGGATTAGCTAAATCACCATTGGTCACAATTGCCAGATGATTATCATTAAAATTATCTCCTAAGCTTACCGAGTTACGACTGTCCCAAGTATCAAATTCAATAGCCAAGCTTTGACCTGGAATTCCCCGATAACCTAGGTTTCCTCCATTCCATCCTAATGCGGTGGGGTCTTCGACCAAAGCAAAAGTAAATCCAGATCCTTCTGTTTGTGATTCACCTGATAGACGAAAACTAAATTCGGTGCTAAATGATCTATCGCCTTCTAAGTTAACGGTTTGATCGTAAAATGCACTTCCTCTTTGCCACTCTTGATTGGGCGTTAAATTTAGACGTCCATCTTCTACAAAAGCTGAACCATTAAGATTTAGATTCGGATCTGGTATGAAATTGTTAATCCTAATGTCATCCGTAGGAGGTTCTATAATATCAAATTGCCATTGATGAATTTCGTGTTGATTAGTAGCTTTTCCTGTGGCTCCTGTAAAGCCTACATAGGCTTGACTTCCCAACAAGAAGTCCAAGTCAACGTTATGGGACAGAGTCGCTAGTTGTGGCTTAAGTAGGTCATCTGATAGATAAACTGCTAATTGATCATTGACACCATCATAATCAATCCAGGCATGAAGTAACTCTCCTCCATTCAAATCCCATGGGGCTGATGTTCTAGCCAATGGATTAGCTAAATCACCATTTTGCACCATCGCCAGATGATTATCCCCAAAATTATTGCCATCATCTACTGCTCCGCTATTGTCCCAGGTATCAAATTCAATCGCAAAGCTTTGACCTTGAATTCCCTGATAACCTAAATTTCCAGCATTATTTCCTAGTGCAGTGGGATTTTCGACCAAAGCAAAGGTAAATCCATCTCCTCCTTTGTTTTCTTCCCCTGATAGACGAAAACTAAATTCTGTGCTGAACGATCTATCCCCACTTACATCAATGGCTTGTTGATGAAACGCACTTCCTCTTTGCCACTCCTGATTAGGTGTTAGGTTAAGAAGTCCATTGTCTATGAAAGCTGAGCCATTCAGGTTCAAATTCTCGTTTGGTGTGAAATTGCTAATATCAATGGTATCCTCAGGAGGTTCTATAATATCAAATTGCCATTGATGAATTTCGTGTTGATTAGTAGCTTTTCCTGTGGCTCCTGTAAAACCTACATAGGCTTGACTGCCTAACAATGAGTCCAAGTCAACGTTATAGGACAGAGTCGCTAGTTGTGGCTTAAGTAGGTCATCTGATAGATAAACTGCTAACTGATCATTGATACCATTATAATCAATCCAGGCATGGAGTAACTCTCCCCCATTCAAATCCCATGGGGCTGATGTTCTAGCCAATGGATTAGCTAAATCACCATTTTGCACCATCGCCAGATGATTATCATCAAAATTATCTCCTACGTCTACTCCTCCAATAATATTGTCCCAGGTATCAAATTCAATCGCCAAGCTTTGACCTTGAATTCCCTGATAACCTAAATTTCCAGCATTATTTCCTAGTGCAGTGGGATTTTCGACCAAAGCAAAGGTAAATCCATCTCCTCCTTTGTTTTCTTCCCCTGATAGACGAAAACTAAATTCTGTGCTGAACGATCTATCCCCACTTATATCAATGGCTTGTTGGTGAAACGCACTTCCTCTTTGCCACTCCTGATTAGGTGTTAGGTTAAGAAGTCCATTGTCTATGAAAGCTGAGCCATTCAGGTTTAAACTCGAGTCTTGTGTGAAATCACTAATGTCTATCATTGGACTGTATTCCCTTAAAATAGTGTTGTTATCCTATGAATGCTTCTATCATTCATTCATTAGTTGCTGTAGCAATGTATAGTAGGTGATTTTTGATTCACAAAATACAAATTTCTGATGCAAGTCTTGACTAGACTATAAAATTTCAGAAGTTGATATAATTTAAACGTCTACTTTTGTATCATAAAAAAAACAATAGTGCAATAAATTTATCTATTGACTGTGCGAAAATTATTTCTAAGTCATACTAAATACGCTTATGATAGTAGAGTTAAATTTTAGCCAAACTTGCTTATTGCCTAGGTTTTTCAACTTACTTTTTAACGCGAATTTGGTATTATTTTTGGCTACTTTTTCTAGATAAGGTTTCACTATTTCTAAGAAAGAATTAATGGTTTTATCCCAGCAAAGGGTTGCCTAAGAAGTTTATTGTTTGATGACGTAAAGGGGAATTTTATTATTGTAAAATAAGGCTTTAGTTTTTTTAAATTATTAGTTTGGTATAGTAAATATGGCAACACCAAAATTCTCCAACTTAAAGAAGATGGAGAACACTAAGGTAGTCTAAACTTTTAAAATCACTTAAAGAGCGACGACATGACGATGAGGAATTAAATTTTTACGGGCGAGATATTCGTGTATTTCTAAAGGTTTTAGTTTACAAAGATCTTTGGCTAATTCTTGGAAATTAACATTTTTAGGAAGATGAGGAGTTAGAGAATCACGGATAAATCCTAGCATTTGAGGTTCTGCAATTAAAAGAACTTGACGAGAATCGTATTCATGTATTAACTCAATAATTTTATTCTCTATTTCCTTGGCAAAACTGCGTTCAAATTCATTAACATGGTTTTGACGATGATCATCATAACCATGACCTTGACTTCGTGATCCCCGATTGCGTCCTGTCTTGGTATTAGCCCACAGTTCCTTACCTGAAAGTTCTTTAGTCCGATTTTTTAGACTTTGATGTTCAACTAAATTAGGACTTGATTCATATTCAGGAAATTCAGCAGTTTCCAGGGTAAAAAAACGGGCTTTTGTTCCATCGAGAATAGCAACAACAGCTTGATTCATAAAGGTTTCAAACAGAATTCTTAGAGATTTCCATCATAGCAAGGAAGATTGTATCCTAGAACACTTCGCTACAAAGCTTAAAAAAACTTCAGTAAATTTTTCTTATCCTATAGAAGATCAACAAAATTCTTTGTCTATTTCTACATAAGTATATTTCGTGAGTAATTCTTGCTCAACTTAATCCAATATCAAAGGTCTTAGTGATATACTTTCAATTGGCAATAAGACACAATGCTTATTAAAAACAAACTCACTATAGTCAGCTAAGTTGTCTAATCCTAAAACATTGAGTGCGATTTCAAGCAATAACCAAATTGTTATTTTCCCTAATAAGGTTTTCCATGATATCTTCATCAGTCAATCTCCTCTCTAAGGATATTGCAGACTGTCTAACCTAATAATGCCCGCATGATAGGGAGATGTTATAAAATAGAATTAACTAATTTTGTAGTTAGTTTAGTAATTGGCTTAAGCTGATTATTTTTTTGTTTTTCCTTAAGTATATTCTCTATATAAAATGGGTTTTGATTTTAAACAAATGTAAAAGTAATCAAAACGAATAATTTAACTTTTAGCTTCTAATTTGTTCCGTTGTGGGTCACCTAAATAGGGTTCAGTTTTTTGGTTTGAAGAGACATTGGTAAGTCGCCAATGCTCAGCTAAACGCTGTAAGAATCGATCCTGTTCTACTCGAAAGCGATCAATATTATAGCCATGATTAATGATAGAAAACCACACTTGACCCCGTTCTTGAGTGGGAATAACCCCCGCCAAGGCACTCACTTGGGCAAGGGTTCCTGTTTTCACTGCCACTCCATTGGGAATATTACGCCATTGTACCGTTCCCGTGGTGTCTCGTCCGGCCATAGGGAAGATATCAGTGACATTAATCGGATTGCCTTTTAATTTTTCTTCGATAGCCATTAACATAGCCACAGATGCTTGAGGAGAGATGCGATTTTCCACCCCTAATCCTGAGCCATTAATCAATTGAATCTCTTCTAGGGGAACATTAGCCGCTTTGGCTGCTTTTTGAGCTACTATGGTTGCCCCTCCTACCGATTGAGCTAAACTCTCGGCCATGGGATTGTTACTATAAAGGTTCATTTGTTTGAGGAGTTCGGCCAAGGTTAAGGATTGGTGACGGATTCCTAATTGAGAATCTTCTGGGAGATTAGATTGAACTCGAACCTTCCCGGCGATCGCTACTTGGGGACGAGGAGTATTTACCGGTAATTTTTGATATTGTTGTTGAACAATTCGACTCCAACGAGATTGATCTAAGCCGACTTTGAGGAGTTCCCCTGAGATTTGGGGATCAGATTGAAAATTCATCGAAAAATTGCCAACAATGATTAAATTACCTGTGACTTGACGAATGCCCAAGTTGTTTAATTGATTACCCAGAGCGATCGCCTCTTCCCAAACAAACAAGGGATCACCACTTCCTTGAATTACCAAATCTCCCGTTAAGACTCCATCTTCGAGAGAACCCACCTGATAAATCAGGGTTTCAAAACGATGATCCGTTCCCCAAGTTTCCAAGGCAGCGATTGAGGTAGCAATTTTGGTCAAAGAAGCCGCAGATAAAGGAATATTAGGGGAATTTTCTCCTAGATAAGCCCAATCAGACTGAATCCAAATCCCTTGTTTATCTGGGGGAAAGCCCAAAGCGGCGATGTTTTGGAGATAGTCAGCCACAATTTTTTCAACCATTGGATCGGGAGACGTGGGAACCTCAAAAATTTTTGCCTCTTGCCAAGCAGCCACCATAATAGGCTGTAATGGTTCTGGGTTACGACCCAACAAATTCACCAATAAATTAGCGACAGCCCAACCGAATATGTCTTGCATTCTGAAACCACCTCACATCATGCGATAATCTGGGTAATGTTAATTTTCTTGATCTTTTCTTTTTTATCATTATTCGTTTAGCCTGTTGTAGAATTGCGAATTATTTCGGTTCGGATTTTTCAGGGCTTCTGTTAAAATTTTGAAGGTTTCTATCACTTTGATCAATGGCAGCAACCCGCGCAAGAATTGCAGTAGACGCTATGGGAGGGGATCACGCCCCTGGTGAAATCGTCGCTGGAGCGATCCGAGCGTCCGAAGAACTAGATGTGACCATTTTGTTGGTAGGCGATCGCCAACAAATCCAAGACTCCTTAAAACATCATGCCCATGCCCCTAATATCGAGATTGTCGAGGCCGATGGGGCGATCGCTATGGATGAAGGACTGACAGGACTCAGACGTAAACCCAAAGCCTCTATCAATGTGGCCATGGATTTGGTTAAACAAAACCGCGCTGATGCTGTGGTTTCGGCGGGACATTCAGGGGCTGCCATGGCAGCAGCATCCCTTCGTTTAGGCCGCATTAAAGGCATTGATCGTCCTGCGATTGGGGCTGTCTTCCCCACCCTACTAGCGGGTAAATCCGTAATTATTTTAGACGTAGGGGCTAATGTCGATTGTCGCCCGAAATATTTAGAACAATTTGCGCTGATGGGGACGATTTACAGCCAATATGTCATGGGAGTTGACCAACCCCAGGTAGGTTTACTCAATATTGGTGAGGAGTCTAGCAAGGGCAATGATTTGGCTTTAAAAACCTATGAATTATTAGAAAAAAACGAAAAAATCCCCTTTATTGGTAATGCAGAAGGAAGAGATGTCCTGTCAGGCCAGTTTGATGTAATCGTCTGCGATGGCTTTGTGGGGAATGTTCTACTCAAATTTGCGGAAGCTGTAGGAGAAATCCTATTACAAATTATGCGAGAGGAATTACCTCAAGGATGGCGTGGGAAAATTGGCAGTCAAATCCTCAAGCCAAACCTGAAGAAGCTGAAACAGCGTGTCGATCATGCTGAACATGGGGGCGCATTATTATTCGGTGTTGCTGGGATTTGCATTATTAGTCATGGTAGCTCTCAAGCTCCCTCGGTTTTTAATGCCATTCGCTTGGCCAAAGAAGCTATTGACCATCAGGTAATTGAGCGGATTCAAGCTGACAAGCAGAATTCCCCCAAGGAAATTGTCGATAGCTCAGTCATCGTCAACAGCGAACCGTGACGCTGATATTTAGAGACTGTTGGGGGAGTATTCTCCCCAATAATCACGGATACTTCATGGATACTGTTACTATACCCAGGGAGAAAATTTTTGAACGAATTAGGGGCTAAAATCGCAATTACTGGTTGTGGTTCATCCACACCAACCCAGGTGATAACGAATGATGATCTCAGTCATCTGGTGGATACCTCCGATGAGTGGATTCGGACTCGCACTGGAATTGGTCGCCGGCATTTAGCTTCCGCAGATACATCTGTTAGCGATCTCGCGGCTCAAGCGGCTCAAGGGGCGATCGCTATGGCTGGTCTGACTCCCCAGGATATTGATTTGATTATCTTAGCGACTTCTACCCCCGATGACTTATTCGGGAGTGCCGCTAAGGTACAACAGTTATTAGGAGCCTCTAATGCGGTAGCTTTTGATTTAACAGCGGCGTGTTCAGGCTTTGTTTTTGCTTTAGTCACGGCCGCCCAATTTATTCGGACAGGAGTTTATCAACGGGTTGTAGTGATCGGAGCCGATGTCCTATCTCGTTGGGTTGATTGGTCAGATCGCTCTACCTGTGTCCTCTTTGGTGATGGGGCTGGTGCGGTAGTTTGTCAAGGAAACCCTAATGAAGATCGTCTATTAGGATTTGAAATGTATAGTGATGGCCAGCAACATCATTCTCTCAATCTTTCTTATCAAGGACAGCCAACAACTTTGAAAGAGGGAGTTTTGATCGGTCAGGGGACTTACCAACCCATCACCATGAACGGGCGAGAAGTCTACCGTTTTGCTGTGGCTAAAGTGCCAGAAGTTATCGAAAAAGCCCTATTTCGTGCTAATCTTTCCACTGATGCCATTGACTGGCTTATCTTACACCAAGCTAACCAGCGTATTATGGATGCTGTAGCTCAACGACTCAACATCCCTCCTGAAAAGGTCATCGCTAACCTTGGAGAATACGGCAATACATCGGCTGCCTCTATTCCTATTGCCCTTGATGAAGCGGTCAGAGAAGGGAAAATTAAAACGGGGGATATTATCGCTAGTTCTGGCTTTGGGGCAGGTTTAACCTGGGGGGCGGCAGTTTTTCGCTGGGGCATCTAATCACATTAATCAATTTTTGAAAATTTATCGATAAGAACGAATGAAAACAGCGTGGGTATTTCCAGGACAAGGATCACAAACCGTTGGGATGGGGGTCGATTTACAAGAGAGTTCCATCGGCAAAACGAAATTTGAACAAGCACAGCAGACTCTCGGTTGGTCTGTGATGGAAAAGTGTCAGGGAGATGAGGCTGAATTATCCCGAACTCTCTATACTCAGCCTTGTCTGTATGTGATTGAAAGTATTTTAGTGGATTTACTACGGGAACAAGGTCAATCACCAGATTTGGTGGCAGGCCATAGTTTAGGGGAATATTCTGCGTTGTACGCGGCACAAGTGTTTGACTTTACCACAGGACTAGCGTTAGTCCAACGTCGCGCCCAGTTAATGGATACGGCTGCTGGAGGGAAAATGGCCGCCTTGATGAAGTTTGACCGAGAGGAATTAGAAGAGGCGATCGCCGTTAACCCTGATGTGGTATTGGCTAACGATAATAGTGAACAACAGGTCGTCATTTCAGGAACCCCTGACGCTGTCGATACGATCATGTCACAGGTTAAAGCTAAACGGGCTGTTCCTCTTAAGGTTTCAGGGGCGTTTCATTCTCCATTAATGGTAACTGCGGCTCAACAATTTGAGTCATTATTGGCTGGTTATGAATTTGCAGATGCTCAAATTCCCGTTCTTTCTAATGTTGATCCTACCCCCACCCAGTCAGGAACAGTATTAAAAGATCGTTTGATTAAACAGATGACAGGTTCTGTCCGTTGGCGCGAGATTATGTTGCAATTGTCAAAAGAAGGCATTAGTCAAGGGGTTGAAGTCGGCCCAGGGAAGGTATTAACAGGTTTGATTAAGCGCACTTGTCCTGATATGAAGTTAGCTAATGTCAGCGGGATGGGGGATTTGTAAGCTAAAATCTAAAACCCAACAAGAAGGAGTTACTTTACCTAAGAACTTCTGCTTTTTATGATGTTTACTTCCATTTTTCAAGATTCGGTTTGAAAAGATTGAGTAAGAAATGCCCCTAAGAGGGGGCAAGGCATTCTCAGACCTTTTTATAATCTGCGTTTGAGAAGTATGGAGGTAAGCGGACTTGAACCGCTGACATCCTGCTTGCAAAGCAGGCGCTCTACCAACTGAGCTATACCCCCGATCCTAAGCAAGTAAACTATAAATGGATTCAATAAATTACCTGCCTTAGCTATTATACACATAGAATTTCTAAAATGACAAGTTTTTTTTTTCAAACCCTCCTGCCATGACTCTAATTGTTACCACTTTCTATAAATTCGTTACTATTGAAGATTTTGCTACAAAAAAAGAACCTTTACTAGAATTTTGTGAGCAAGAAGCTATTAAAGGAACAATTCTCTTAGCCAAAGAAGGCATCAATGGAACAATCGCGGGGTCTCGTCAAGGAATTCATGCTATGATAGCTTATTTACGTTGTGATCCTCGCCTAGCCGATTTAGAAACTAAGGAAGCTTACATAGATAAGTTACCCTTTGAACGGATGAAAGTTCGACTCAAACAAGAGATTGTTACCCTAGGAATTCCAGAGATTAATCCGACTGAAAAAGTAGGGACATATGTTGATCATAATGAGTGGAATGATTTAATTTCTGATCCAGAGGTTTTAGTCATTGATACCCGTAATAATTATGAAGTTGCAATGGGCAGTTTTCAAGGAGCAATCAATCCGCAGACACACTCTTTTCGAGAATTCCCTAATTACGTTAATCAAAATCTTGAGCCATCCCAACATAAAAAAGTGGCCATGTTTTGTACAGGAGGAATTCGCTGTGAAAAGGCAACTTCTTTCTTACTTAGTAAAGGATTCAAGGAAGTTTATCACCTCAAAGGGGGAATTTTAAAATATTTAGAAAAAGTCAATCCAGATGAAAGTTTATGGGATGGAGAATGTTTTGTTTTTGATGAACGGGTGGCGGTTAAACATGGTTTAGAAAAGGGAAGTTATGAAATGTGTCTCGGTTGTGGCCATCCGATTTCTGAAAAAGATAAACTATCATCAGACTATGAAGAGGGAGTGTCTTGTCCTCACTGTATTTCTAGTTTAACTTCCAAAAAATTGGAACGTCAACGAGAAAAACAACGACAATTAAAGTTAGGTAATCAACAAGATAAACAATGATTTCTCAATTACCTCGTGCTGGTTATACCTTACCTGTATTTGCTTGTGCATCAGCGATCGCGGCTTTAAATCATCTCCAAAATCAAGAGGTTAAACCTAGTGTCTGTGTAGATTTAATTGAACCATCCCAAGTTGTTAAAATTCCTATTGAACAAGTGGCTAGAATCAGCCAAAACTCAGCCTTGGGAATTGCGAGAAGTGATCCAGGGGAGAATTTGGATTTAACGCGAAATACTCCGATTTGGGCTGTCGTTGAATTAACCCGAAATCACCCAATTAATTATCCTGAACAAATTATCATTAAAGGGGGAGAGGGAATTGGTATACAAATTAATAATGAGGGAAAAGACGCTATTTATAGTTATGCCAAAAAATTATTAAAAGAAAATCTTAAAAAATATATAGAACCAACAGAAAGCATTATTGTAACTATTATTTTACCCGAAGGAAAACAATTAGCAAAACGAACATCTAATGAGTCATTTGGGGTAGTTGAAGGACTTTCTTTATTAGGAACAACTGGTATTTCTCAACCTTTAACCGCCCCAAATCAATTGATGGCATATCAAGAGGAATTAACCGCCAAAGCTAAACAGTTTAATAGCCTAGTATTTTGTTTAGGGGAAAATGGTTTAGATTTAGCACAAAAACAAGGAATTGATCCTCAAAAATTGATTAAAACTGCGAATTGGTTAGGCCCTTTATTAGTAACCGCTGGATTACAAAAAGTATCTTCTATTCTTCTGTTTGGTTATCATGGCAAATTAATAAAATTAGCAGGAGGAATTTTTCATACTCATCATCATTTAGCAGATGGAAGATTAGAAATTTTAGTTGCTCATGGGGCTAAAATTGGTTTACCAACTGCTAGATTACAACAGCTTTTTAAGAGTTCTACAACAGAAGATGGCTTAAAATTATTACGAGATTATGATCAGGAAATAGGGAGTAATTGGACTGAGAAAATGTATCAATCTATAGCTGAGACAATTGATCAAAAAAGTCAAGCTTATATTCGTAAGCACGGTGACGTTGATGTGAAAGTAGGCTCAGTGTTATTTGGACGCGATCGCTCTATTATCATTACCAGTAATCACGGACAAATAATACTTGATAATCTTTTGAAGAAGTCAGAAGTTTAATGTACATAACACTAGCCACTAAGAGGTTTGACATTAATAGCTCCTGAAATCCTTTTTTGATTAACGTTTGCCCGAATGCCGTTTAAAGATTAAATTTTGTTCCCGCCAAGCTAAAGCTATGACGGGAGGTTGTTAAAATTCTTCTCCTGGTTCTAAAATTCGTTGAAAAAGATAGCCGGTTCCCCGAGCCGTTAGAATCAACTCAGGGTTACTCGGATCATCCTCTAATTTCGCTCTGAGACGGGAAATATGAACATCTACCACACGGGTATCCACATGGCGTTCAGGAGTATACCCCCAAACCTCCTGTAGAATTTCTGAACGGGAAAAAGGTTCTCCCGAGCGACTCACTAATAACTCTAATAAACTAAACTCCATCCCTGTCAAGCGGATGCGTTCATCTCCTTTGTAAACTTGGCGTTTGTTAGTATCAATTCTAATGGAACCGATATGGATCACCCCTGAACTAGGTATCCCTGGCACCCCATTTTTTTCCACCCGTCGCAAGACAGATCGAATTCTTGCTTCTAATTCTTTGGGGGAGAAAGGTTTAACCACATAATCATCAGCCCCTAACTCTAATCCCGTAATGCGATCAGCAACATCGCCCAAGGCAGTTAACATGATGATGGGAATATCAGATTCTTTGCGTAACTCTTGACAGACTCCATAACCATCAAGTTTAGGCATCATTACATCTAAAACCACTAAATCAGGTTCAGCGTCATGAAATGTTTCTAAAGCTTCTTCTCCATCAGCGGCCGTTACCACATCATAGCCAATCATTGAAAGGCGGGTTTCTAAAATGCGACGGATGCTGGCTTCGTCATCAACTACCAGAATTTTCTCTTTATGAATTTCCAATTGTTCAAATACTCCTTAATGTAAAATTGCTAATCTTTAAGTTACATAGGGACCCTTCTGTTTCTAGAATATCGCTTTCCCGTTATGATTAAGTCAATAATTCTAGATTCCTTCCCCCGTAGTGACGATTTTTAACGGGATCGTTAAACCGTATCCCTCTTATCATTTTTTAATGATTTTGGACTCGACCTAGCTAGTTTTTTAAGTTTTTTTAACCTTTCTTAAAAAAATCCTTATGGCGAAATCTCGAACCGTCTATATTTGTAGTACCTGTGGGGCAGAATCACCCCAATGGTTTGGTAAGTGTCCCAGTTGTGGGGTTTATGGCACTCTCGAAGAACAAGTCATTAACGCCAGTCCATCAGGAGGAATTTCACGGGGAGGATGGCAATCTAACACCCGTTCCCCGACTATTTCGACCGCACCGCCTAAACCTCGGATCTCAGTCCCATTTTCGGATATTACTCAAGAAGAACAAGCTAGGTTTCCATCGGGATATGAAGAATTAGATCGGGTTCTCGGTGGAGGGGTGGTTCCTGGTTCCCTTGTTTTGATTGGAGGTGATCCAGGGATCGGAAAATCTACCCTATTACTACAAACGGCTAATCAACTTTCCCAAAGATTGCCCCGCATCCTTTATGTGTCTGCTGAAGAATCAGGACAACAGGTTAAATTAAGGGCTTCTCGTTTAGGAGTTACAGAAGTAACAACCAATACTGATTCTAACAGTAATGGTCAAGGAATTAAAACCCCCAAATCAGGAGAGTCAGCGGCCAAAAATGACTATGCTAACCTTTATGTTTTACCAGAAACAGACTTAGAAGAAATTCTGCGGGAATTAGAATCTTTAAAGCCACAAGTCGCTGTTATTGATAGTATTCAAACCCTTTATTTTGCCGCCTTAACTTCAGCACCGGGTTCAGTCGCCCAAGTCCGTGAATGTACCTCAGCGTTGATGCAAGTAGCTAAACGGGAGAATATTACTTTATTAATTGTTGGTCACGTCACCAAAGAAGGGGCGATCGCAGGGCCGAGAGTTCTCGAACATTTGGTGGATACAGTCTTATATTTTGAGGGCGATCGCTATGCTTCCCATCGTCTCTTAAGATCGGTTAAAAATCGCTTTGGGGCAACCCATGAAATCGGGATTTTTGAAATGGCTGAACATGGGTTAGTCGAAGTCCTTAACCCCTCGGAATTATTCTTAGGCAACCGTGATGAATTTGCCCCAGGAACCGCTACTGTGGTCGCTTGTGAGGGAACCCGTCCTTTGGTGGTGGAGTTGCAAGCATTAGTCAGTCCTACGAGTTATTCTTCCCCTCGTCGATCCACCACTGGCGTTGATTATAGTCGCTTACAACAGATTTTGGCGGTGTTGGAGAAGCGGGTAGGCATTCCCTTATCAAAATTAGATGCTTATGTGGCCTCTGCCGGAGGGTTAGGGGTTGAAGAACCGGCCGCTGACTTGGGGGTGGCGATCGCCGTGGTGGCCAGTTTCCGCGATCGGGTGGTTGATCCTCGTACCGTTTTAATTGGGGAAGTGGGGTTAGGGGGACAGGTGCGCTTAGTCTCTCAAATGGAATTACGTCTTAAAGAAGCCGCTAAGTTAGGATTCAAACGGGCAATTGTCCCTAAAGGTCAGAGTTTTCCTGATGATATTGGCTTAGAAATTATTACGGTGGGTAAGGTTATTGATGCTATTATTGCCGCTATCCCACCACAACATAAGTTTGGGGAAGGAATGCCAGATATCGATGATGATCCACAAGATTAAGTAAGTGGGCATAATTAAACGTTAAAGAAAAAAGTTCGTAGTTGGGGCTTGAGCATCGCATGGTACAACACTTTCTTGCTCTAAAGAGCTTACTACAAACCTTCCTTTATTTTTGCCTACCTACCTAGAAGTCTTAAAAACTTGGGGACAACAAGTTGCTCTTCATAGTTTAAAATTTTAAGGCAATCACGCAAAAGAAAATCAACTATCATGCTACAAACTTATGTTAAAACCCTAAAATACAAAACTAGCTTATTTGCTTTAAGCCTGGTTTCTCTTTGTTTAACTTCAATTCCCGTTAGAGCAGCAGAAAAACTCTTCTTATCCTACGGATCTTTAATTTTTTCTGTTAAAGTAGAATCGTTAGAAAAATTTGCTAAAGAGGGAACAATTAATGAAAATTTAAGTCAATATCTAGATTTAGTTGATTCAGAAAAACAAGCTGAGTTCAAAGAATTTTTAACCAAAAAAGTCGAGCTAGATCCTGTATTAGTTTCTCGTTTTTTTAACACGGCTATGGGAGAAGATATTTTAGTCCGTTTGGGCAAAGGAATTACCATTCAAGGGGGAACTAATGGGGGTCATGCGTTACGAGGGGCTATGGTTCAAGCAGCTTTTGATCCTGAAGGATTAACTTTATTAAATGTGCTTAAAAAATTCCCAACTAATATGCAAATTCAAGGAGAATTATTAGTCGGCGCAATCGAACTAGGGCAAACAGTAGCATTAGCAACAGAAACCATTGTTAAAAAGATGCGTCAATGGACAGAAGAAGAAGTCCAAAACAATTCTTTAGTTGATTATACAACTTTACCTGATATTCGTAAATCAGGTCAATATGAAGTCAAAAAACAAGTCTGGAATTTAACTGATTCTAGTCGTAATCGAAGCTTTTATGTGGATGTTTATGTTCCCCAAGGAATAACAAGTGAGACAATTCCAGTGATCGTTTTTTCTCACGGTTTATCATCTCGTCCTGAAGACTATTCAGAGGGCTTAAGTCATCTTGCTTCCTATGGTTATGTTATTGCTGCACCGCAACATATCGGCAGTGATATCATTTATTTAAAAGAAATGTTTGAGGGATATAATAAAAACATTTTTGATGTTAATGAATTTGTTGATCGACCTCAAGATATTAGCTTTGTTATTGATGAATTAGAACGGCGTAATGGGTCAGAATTTCAAAGTAAACTTGATCTTAAAAATGTAGGTATGGGAGGTCATTCTTTTGGTGGTTATACCACGTTAGCGATCGCAGGGGCAACCTTTGATTTTGATTATTTACGAAAAGCCTGTGAGCATCTTTATGGAGCAATAGATGTCTCTTTATTATTAGAATGTCGTGCTTTAGAATTACCTGATCAAACCTATCAATTGCTCGATGAACGGGTAACAGCGGTCTTTGCTGCAAATCCTGTTAATCGTTTTATTTTTGGAGAAAAAGGGCTTAGAGATCTTAAAATTCCCGTTGTTTTAGTCTCAGGAAGTAAGGATCCCGCCGCACCTCCTGCTTTAGAACAAATGGCTTCTTTTACTTGGCTAAAGACCCCTAAAAAATACTGGATGTTAATAGAAGGACAAGCTCATGTTAATTTTACTAAACTCGATGGAGGAATCCAACAAGCTCTTGATTCGATGGTTAATTTAGCCTTACCTAGTCAAAGCTTAATTGATAGTTATACAGATGCAATATCTGTTGCATTCTTTGAAGTTCATATGAAACAAAATGAAGAGTATCGTCCTTATTTAAAATCTTCTTATGCAGAATATCTGAGTCAAAATGAGACATTTAAACTTAGTTTTATCACAGAAGCTTCATCTGATAAAGTAAAAGAGGCGATTAAAGAATTTAAGAAAGAGCATGGAGGGTTTTAATTAAGGGCTAAACTCTAAGAAACTTTGGGATATAAATTAATCCTTTGGTTAATTGAGTTTCTCTTGTATTTTTAGGAGATAAAACTATCGTAGCTTGAGAAAATATTTCTTGTAACCAAGGAGATAAAAGATAATAAATTGTCTCTATTCCTTCACCATAAATAATAATTTGTTCTATCTGAAGACTAGATATTTTTTCCATCCTCAAAAGACGGTTTAAGGTATCATTTAATTGTGCGAGCCATGGCGTAATAATCTGTTGCACAAATTCCTGACGACTAACTCCCCAAGATTGCTGACCAATAGAAGAAGTAAAACTATCTTGTTGTTGTATGATTAGTCGGGTTAATTGAGCCGCTTCTAAAAAAGCATCTCCCAAGGGATGCACTTGTAATTGCTGACTTAACCTCTCCCGTAAAGAAAAATCAGGACTCCCTTTTTGGGGAAATGGTTCTTGAAGAGGGGGTAATGTTGTCGTGATTTGAGATTGCCATTGAGGATAAATAAACTGACAGACAATATCTTGATCAATCGATTGAAAACCGTAGGCTAATTGTTGGCTAGTCAAGCTAGAAAAAGGAGCTTGAAGATTGACTAAAGCGAATTCTGTGACGGTTTTTCCGATATCAACCACCAAAGTCGTCAACTGTTGCTGTTGAGAAGACAAATCAGAGAAAGCTACGGCGATCGCTTTAGGAACCCAGATAATCTCGTCGGGGGTGGACAGTGAATAATGATCTAAAATTATTTGTTGGAGTTGAGTGCGATCGCTCCGAGTCCATTGACCTGGACAAACTAGAAGTATTCCCTGCAATTGACCCATAATTTGGGCGATAGAAAGCTCAGTTTCCCCCGAAATTAAAGAACTTGTCTGAGCTATCAACTGACGATTCAAATCCCTTAACACCTTTCTCCAATCGGTTAAAGGACTGTCAAGATCATGAGATTGATCCCGCCAGAGGTTAACTATCTCTTCTAGAGGATAGATTCTCAAGAGATCTCCACTGTGGCAATTCAAGCTAAACAAAATGGCTGTCAATTTCTGGGAAGTTAAATCAATCCCTAAATACCATCTTTGGTTAGAAAATTCTGCCAAAGTCGGTTCACAAACTGTCGCTTCTAGTTGCTGTTGCAAGCGATTAAAATAAGCAAGAAATTTGGCTTCTCCCTGTTGTCCTAGCCGATGCATTCTTTGAATTCCTTGGGCTAAGGAATCGGCATAGGTTTGTAAATCTTGTTCAAGACTGTCTAAAATTGTTTTTAGTCCTGAATCTACGGTATTCCCTAAGCCTGATGAGGATAACTCACGAGAAACTGGAGAAGGGGATAAGGAATCTTGGTCTAAATTATCAATCTCTTGAGCATTAGACGACGGTTGTGATATTACTTGAGTACAGCAAACGGCCAACCTTTCCAAACACTCAGACATCATCTGTTGACGTTCGTACTCTAGCTGTTGAATTTCTTGGAGTAGGGACTGTCTCTGATGACGTAAATTCTCTAGATCATTGTCCAACGATTGTAACCAAGGAGTAATTTGGGTTTTTAGTCTTGTTAAAATATCTTGAGTTAGAGTTTCAGCCGTTTTTTCGTAATTTTCAGATTGCCAAGAAGACTGACGAGTGACCAGATAGTAACGTACCCGTTCTAATAGGGATAATACTTCTGGATTCTCTGATAATTGACCATCCCAGAGAATTGTTTCAAGATCAGCGATTAAAGAGGAAAGATTGTCTTGAAAAGTCACAGTTACTCGTTAAAGATTTCAAAAAAAAGATGACACCTAACAAACCAATTCTTAAAACTTCACGATTAAGCTGACAATTTTTGATAGGCTTAGCATAGCAGATAGATCTGCAATCCGCTTGGATACCTATGGAAGATAAACACAACTACCGCAATAAAAATTATGATATCGAGCAATTGTTACAGACTGCTTCTTTTTTTGCTGGATTGCCAGAGGCAAGCTTAGAATTGGTTAGTAGCCATGCTGTAATTAGCAGCCATCCTGCTAATCGGGTGATTCTTTTAGAAAATGATTGGGGTGGCTCAGTTTATTTTATCTTGGATGGGTGGGTGAAAATTCGGACTTATAATGTCGATGGCAAAGAAGTTACCCTCAATATCGTCGGAAAAGGAGAAGTAATCGGGGAAATGGCAGCGTTAGAAGAAATTCCTCGTTCTACTGACGCTATTACCCTAACACCTACTACCGTTTGCGGCATTCCTGCCCAGAATTTTGTCAGCCTTCTTTTTAGTGATTCAATAGTTGGTGTTCGCTTAGCTCAGGTGATGGCTAAACGCCTACGTCAACTTAATCGACGACTGCGTTTACGCGAAGCTGATAGTCTATCACGAGTGGCAGATACCCTGTTATTTTTAGCAGAAGGACAAGGAAAAATTACTCAACAGGGCATGGAAATTCCCAATTTACCCCATCGAGAATTGAGTAGCATTAGTGGACTGGCTAGGGAAACTGTGACGCGATCGCTCACAAAATTAGAAAAAAAAGGTCTAATTACAAGAAAGGCCGATATTTTGTGCATCCATGATCTTGAAACCCTAGAACAAGTTATTACCTAGTTTATTGTTAATTTGAAGTCTCCACTCTTTGTCTGTGCTATTATTGCTAGTGGTTGCGACCCACCTGACCGACTAAGAGGCCACGCACTGCGTATAAAGGATGTACTAGCGGAGATCAGGGAAAAGATTGTACAAGAATAGCAAAGTAGGCAGTAATAACGTAAGTCCAAAGTGCAATCTCGACTAAAAGTAATAACTCCTTGGGAAGCAGGGAGTCTGCCTGTGGAGGCTGTGTAAGACCAAAGTAAGACTTGTCTTATAGAGGCAACGGCTAATGAGACGGGAAACCCTAGAGACGAATAAAACCGTCCTTGAGTTGAGTTGTTGTTGGAAGCCCCAACTTCAGCGAAGCAAGTTGGGGTACTTCACTGAATCATTCGTCTGATAATGCGAATCAACGATCTGAGTTGGGGTATAATCCTTTGACTAATGATGAGTCTAATTGGGTCGATGATGGCGAGCAAAAAGTCATTGAATCGTCCCCCTCTAATCCTCCTAATATTCAACCTTTGTCCCTTGCTAAAATCAAACAAAGCCCTACTTTAGCAATGGTAGAAACGGCCTTTTTGGCCAGTACCTCTAGTTTAATTTGGTTGATTAATTATTATTTTCCCCTAGGTCCAATTTTAAAGCTTTTCTTTCCTGTTCCCATTGCATTGATTTATCTACGATGGGGACATCGGGCTGCTTGGATGGGAGCATTAGTATCTGGGTTATTATTAACAGTATTAATGGGACCTACCCGTAGTATTGTGTTTTTAATGCCCTATGGCTTGATGGGCGTTCAATTAGGATACTGTTGGAGACGTGGGGCAAATTGGCTATTTTCTATGGTAACAGGAGCGTTAATTGGTACGTTTGGTTTCTTTTTTCGTTTCTGGTTATTTTCAATTTTATTGGGGGAAGATTTATGGCAATATGTGATTACCCAAGTTACCGAATTAGCTGAGTGGTTGTTTGTTAAATTAGGCATTCTATCTCAACCTAGTTTTTCTTTAATTCAATTCCTGACTATCGCTTTGATTCTGGTTAATAGTTTGATTTATTTATTGGCGGTTCATTTAGTGGCTTTATTAGTATTGGATAAGTTAGGAAATCCTATTCCTCGCCCTCCTCGATGGATTAAAATAATTTTAGATTATGATTAGTTAGGGAAGCTTTTCAGCCGTCAACAAAACTGAGTTTACGGGTGAGTTTCATAGAAAAAAAGTTGGATGATTGAGCTTTAAGTGATAAAAATTTATAGCCAACAAAAAAAAAGTGAAAAATGGCTAGAAGAAAATCAAAAAAGAATGCCAGTTTTTGCCTGTATTTTAGGATTTACAGCGACAGGATTAATCCCAGGAATTTCTGCTGCTGGTGCAACGCCAGAAGACCGTAAATATACCGCGATCGCAGATGCAGAGTTTTTAATTAAGGGGATTCAATCTTCTTATCAATATCCCTTACCTCCTTTAACTAATGGGGTCTCTCCTGTCTTTATTTCCCGTGCTATTATTGAATCTCTAAAGATTCCGATTTATCTACTTAATGCTGGTTTACCTTACCCTCCTCCTGTTCCTAATATTAATTTAAACGGCATTCCTGCTCACTGTCTTACCACTGGAAACGCTTTACCTTTAGGTATTATTAATCATTTGTTTGAAGCAGGGTTAAAATGGGGCGAAAAAATTGCCAAAAAATCCGCTAATTCCTATCTAATTCTGAGTGAATGTGTGGTGGGAGGAACGACTACCGCCCTGGCTATTCTCACCGGGTTAGGAATTAATGCTACTGGAAAAGTTAATAGTAGTCATTCTCAGTGCAATCATCAGCAAAAATGGTCTATTGTTCAAAACGGACTCACTCAAGCGGGGTTTTACCCTATGTTACAGCCAATTGATCCTTTTTTGTTGGTGGCTGCTGTGGGTGATCCGATGCAAATTGTAGCTGCAGGAATGGCGATCGCTGCTAGTCGTTACATGGGGGTAATCTTAGGTGGCGGAACCCAAATGTTAGCAGTTTATGCCTTGATTCGGGCAATTGTTAAGACTAATAACATATCAGCAAATCTAAAGCAAATGGTCGTAGGAACAACCCGTTGGGTAGCTGAAGATCCCACAGGGGATACGGTTAGCTTAGCTAAAATGATTGGTGAGGTTCCCCTACTAGCCACCCAATTGAGTTTTGCTGAATCTTCTTACCCCCAATTACGGGTTTATGAGAAGGGGTTTGTTAAAGAAGGAGTGGGGGCTGGAGGATGTGCGATCGCCGCTAGTTTATCCTATCAGTGGACTCAGGAAATATTACTACAGGCGATTGAATCTCTGGTAAGTTCTAAAAAAGACTTATATTAATATTAAATACAGCAATTAGGAGCAATCAAAACGATGGTTAATCCTCTAGAAATTAAGTTTGAGTCCTTTAAACTTACGGATGAACAATTTTATCAAATTTGCCAAGATAACCGAGATTTACGGTTTGAAAGAAACGTTAACGGAGATATGGTAATTATGCCACCAACAGGAGGGGAAACGAGTGATCGCAATTCAGAAATCAATTTTCAACTAAGATTTTGGAATAAATCTAACGAACTTGGTAAAGTCTTTGAATCATCGGGAGGATTTAAACTTCCTAATGGTGCAGAGCGTTCCCCTGATGCTGCTTGGATATCTCTAGAAAAATGGAACAATTTAACCCCTAAACAACAACAAAAATTCCTTCCTTTATGTCCTGATTTTGTTATTGAATTGCGTTCTCCTACTGATAGATTAAAATCCTTACAAGACAAAATGAAAGAATATCTAGACAATGGAACAAGATTGGGATGGTTAATTAATCGACAAGATCAACAAGTGGAAATTTATCGACAAGGAAGAGAGATTGAAATATTAGATAATCCTCAGACTGTATCAGGAGAGGATGTGTTACCTAATTTTATTTTAAATTTGGCATCAATTTGGTGACGCTATTACTAATACCAAGTCTTAAAAATATAGTCAAATTGACATATCCTTATTTTGCCTATGTTAGCCCTGGGCGAAGTCGAAGGGCTAAAGACATTTGGAACTACTTTTCTGATGATATTTAACGAACCGTTAACATCAGCATTGATTAATTTTCTGTTGCTAGTTACGATACAAACCTCTTTGGACAGGGTTTAACCGAATCGTCCACTGACATAATCCCTGGTGGTCTGTTGGGCGGGGTTTTGGAAAATTACTTCAGTTTTATCATATTCTGCTAAATACCCGACCTTACCCCCTTTATTAGTGGCTTCTGCATTATAAAAAGCTGTTAAGTCTGATACCCGTGATGCTTGCTGCATATTGTGGGTGACAATCACAATAGTGTATTCTTGCTTCAATTCATGGATCAATTCTTCAATTTTAAGGGTGGAAATGGGATCAAGAGCGGCGCAAGGTTCGTCCATGAGAATCACTTCTGGTTTAACAGCAATAGTCCTAGCAATACACAAGCGTTGCTGTTGTCCTCCTGATAAAGCCAGTCCACTTTGTTGTAATTTATCTTTGGTTTCATCCCAGATTACCGCTTTTTTCAAGGAGGTTTCTACCAATTCATCCATATCCCCCTTAAACCCATTAAGTCTTGCCCCAAATGCAATATTTTCATAAATAGATTTAGGGAAAGGATTCGGTTTTTGGAATACCATACCGATACGACAACGTAAGTCTACAGGGTCAACCTTATTGGCATAAATATCCTTCCCTCTAAAGGTTATTTTTCCATCAACCCTAGCACTAGGAATTAAATCATTCATCCGATTAAAGCAACGGAGAACGGTACTTTTCCCACAACCGGAAGGGCCAATAAAGGCAACAACCTTGTTTTGAGGAATATCTAAAGAAACCTCTCTAACGGCTAAATTAGAACCATAAAAAACATTGAGGTTTTGGGTTTTTAAAATTGCTTCTGTTGCTACGTTAGTTACCATAATTTTCTCTTTACTCCCTAATATTTTTAATAGAATTCATTGTTGGCTGTTTAAACTATCAGTACAATTTGAGTTCAGCGTTAGGATTTCGGTGTTAGGAATTTAGAGTTGGTTAGTGTTAATTCTAAAACGTTTCCTCTGTTTCCCTCTATTTTTTGTCTAACCAAACCGTCCACTAACATAATCTCTGGTATATTGTTCACGGGGATTGCCAAAAATCGTCTCGGTTTTATCGTACTCTACGAGATAACCAACTTTACTTCCTTTATCAGTGGCTTCTGCATTGAAAAAGGCCGTTAAATCTGCTACCCGTGTGGCTTGCTGCATATTATGAGTAACAATAACAATGGTGTATCGTTCCTTTAATTCGTGCATGAGTTCCTCAACCTTTAAAGTTGAAATGGGGTCAAGGGCTGAACAGGGTTCGTCCATTAAAACCACTTCAGGTTGAGCCGCAATGGTGCGGGCAATACACAGACGTTGTTGTTGTCCCCCTGATAAAGAAAAGCCGTTGTCTTGTAGTTTATCTTTCACTTCATCCCAGAGAGCAGCCCGTTTTAAGGAGGTTTCTACTAATTCATCGAGATCCCCTTGATAGTTATTTACCCTTGCACCATAAACGATATTATCGTAAATAGTTTTCGGGAAAGGGTTGGGTTTTTGGAATACCATTCCGATCCGTTTTCTAACTTCTACTGGATCAATATCAGGAGCATAGAGATTTTGCCCATGATAAGCAATAGTTCCTGTTAGATGAAAGACTTCAATTAAATCATTGAGTCGATTTAAACATCGTAGAATGGTACTTTTTCCACATCCCGAAGGACCGATAAAAGCAGTAACTTTATTCTTAGGAATGGTAAAGGTAACATCCCGAACGGCTCTATAATTACCGTAGTAAATATCGACATTTTCTAAGCTAAAAACTGTTTCGGTTTTAGCCAAATCCGAGCTTCCATTGTCCATCATCAAATAACCTCTGTAATTATTAACTACCAACTATTAACTAATAAGTTTTTTGGCGAGTTGCCCAACGAGCAGCGACGCTAGTAACTAAAACTAATAACACCAAGATAAAAGAGCCAGCCCAGGCTAATTCCTGTTGAGGCTTAAAAGGAACAATGGCATAGTTATAAACTAACACTGAAAGAGTCGCAATAGGTTCAAATAATCCCTTCGGCCAGAAGTTAGAAAACAAGGCAGTAAAGATTAAGGGGGCTGTTTCTCCAGCAGCGCGGGCGATCGCCAGGGTTACTCCCGTCAAAATAGCAGGAACCGCCGCAGGAAGGACAATTTTGATCACTGTTTGGTAATTATAAGCTCCTAATCCAAAAGCAGCCCAACGCACCTCTTGGGGAACAATTTGTAGGGCTTCATCGGTCGTTCTAATAATGGTGGGTAGCATCAACACGGCTAGGGCTACTCCACCAGCGACGGCAGAAAACCCGACAATTTGGGTCGCTACTAATAAACCATAGGCAAAAATCCCCGCAATAATTGAAGGAACTCCACTCAGAACATTGGTCGCAAAACGAACCCAACGGGCAATTTGATTACCCCCACTAAATTCCGAAAGGTAAACAGCAGCTAATACACCAATGGGGACGGAGATCGCCGTTGCTAACCCAACAGTTAGTAAGGTTCCAATAATGGCGTTAGCAAGACCGCCTTCAGACAGTCCAGGCGGTGGAGGAAGCTGGGTAAATAAATCTAGGTTCATTCGCCCAATTCCTTGAATCATCACAAAAATAAGTACGGCAAACAAAGGAATTAGGGTAATAATCATACATAGAGAAGCTAAACCCGTCCAGAAAGCATTAAATAGGGCGCGGGTGCTACCGGGCTTTTTTTTGAGATTTAAACCTGTTTCTGCTGTGGTTGAAGTAGTCATTTCCTTTAACGAGTAAGTAGCCTTGGGGGAGAGGGTTGACGGGGTGACAAAGAGGTTAAAGTGTAGGCTGGGTATGGGGTATGGGGTGTAGTGAGAATATGATAATCGCCCCAAATTACTGCCTTTTGCCTTGGCATAGCCGTTACTGATACTTCGCTCTAACTTGACTCACGATATAATCGGCTGCCACATTAACAATTAAAGTCAAAATCATTAAGACTAAGGCAGCATACATCAGCGCGGCTACTTGCATTCCTGATGCTTCAGCGAATTGGTTAGCTAATAACGAAGAAATAGTGTTTGCTGGTTCGAGTAGAGAAATACTGATTTTGTTCGCATTCCCAATAATCATAGTAACCGCCATCGTTTCTCCCATCGCACGTCCGAGGGCTAACATAATTCCCCCAACAATTCCCGAAATAGCTGCAGGAATAAGAACCCGGAAAATGGTTTCCCAGCGAGTTGCCCCTAACCCCAACGAAGCTTGACGTAAGTCAGGGGGTAAAGATGCCAGAGAGTCACGAGAAATTGCCGTAATAATCGGCAAAATCATGATGGACAATACAATTCCAGCCGGTAACATCCCCGGACCTGCAGGAGGCGTGCTAAAAAAAGGTATCCAACCAAAATTATTGTGTAACCAGGAGCCAATGGGGGTGACGATGGGAATTAAAACGAAAATGCCCCATAACCCATAGACCACACTAGGAATAGCGGCTAATAGTTCTACTAAAAACACTAAGGGGGTTCGGAATTTAAGAGGAATAAAGTTTTCGCTTAAAAAAAGTGCGGTTCCGATTCCTAGGGGAATGGCAATTAATAAGGAAATCAAAGAACTCACTAGGGTTCCGTAGATCACAGGTAACGCCCCGAACTCTTCTCTTCCTTTGACTGGGTTCCAAGCACTTTCGGTAATAAACCCAAACCCGTAAGTTTGAATCGCTGGCCAAGCCCGTATCGTAATAACAATGGCAATAGATACTAAAATTAGACCAATACTAACGGCAAAGGCTAGGGTGAGCCAAATAAACCAACTATCCAGGGTTTTTTCCAAGGCAGAACGAACGCCGACCCCTGTTTGTTTAGAATTAGAAGCAGTAGGTGCAACCATAATCAAGTTTAAGTTGAGAATCAAGAATTCATGACGTAGTCAGTTTTTTGGGAAAAGACTAGGAAAACCCATCAGTGATTTTACCTAGTCAATTATGACATTAAGTTGGCAAATTTTCCGTTTATTTAACCTTGATAGTGTAATCAGGGCTAATTACATCAGCCGCAGCAGCGACCTTCTCTCTTACACTCGGAGGTAAGGGAACATAACCAAGTTCCTTACTGGCTTCTTGTCCTTGGTTTAACCCATATTCAATCATGGCTTCTACACCGATCGCTTTTTGGGGATCATCGTAGGTCTTGTAAATGAGCATCCAAGTGTAAGTCACGATGGGATAGGAATCAGCCCCTTCAGGGTCGGTGATAAAGGCTCGTAAGTTCTCAGGGAGAGTCACCGCATCTAAAGTCATTGATGCTGACTCATCATTGGGTTCAATGAAATTACCCGATGAATTCTCTAAGGCAGCCATGGTTAGATTATTATTTTTAGCGTAGCCATATTCTACATAACCGATAGCCCCTTGATTTTGCTGGATAGCTGCGGTTACCCCTTCATTTCCTTTTCCACCGATAAATTTTCCTTTGCTGGTCGGCCATTCTACGCTCTTCCCTTGTCCAATGCTTTTTTCCCACTGTGGGCTAATCGCACTCAGATGCTTGGTGAATACGCCCGTCGTTCCACTACCATCAGAACGGTGAACAACCGTAATTGTCTCATTGGGTAGCTCTAAATCAGGGTTAGCTTCGGCAATTTTAGGATCATTCCACTTGGTAATACTGCCTTCCATGATTCCCACGTAAGCGTCCCTAGAGAGTTTTAACCCTTCAACCCCAGGTAAGTTGTACGCCATTACAATACTTCCAGCAGTCATTGGGAGCAATAGAACACCTCTATCAATTTTGGCCATTTCTTCATCTGTCATGGCGACATCACTGGCTCCAAAGTCTACGGTTCCGGTGGTAAATTGTTCTACACCAGCCCCGCTACCGACGGACTGATAGTTAACTTGGAGTTCAGGAATTTCACTATTGAGTTGAACGAACCAGTTTTGATAGAGGGGAGCCGGAAAAGATGCGCCGGCACCGGTTAGGGCGACATTTCCCTGAAGAGGAGGCTTTTCAGTGGATTCTGACGCGGTTTCTGTTCCTTCCATAGACCCTGTATCAGTTGTAGAAGTGCCACCACCACAAGCACCTAAACTGACTGTCAATGCCAGGATTGATAGGGAAGATACTAAACGAGAATGGCTTTGTTTGAGTTTGAAGATTTTCATCATATTGACGTTTTGTAAATTGTTAGTCCTTGTGAATGAACTTTAAGACAGAAGTTAACGAATAATGGTAAACAACAGGTTAAGAACCTGGGGTTGAAGTCCAAGTTTTAGCCAATTTGTTGGGAAACGAGCAAAATTTTAGAATTTATTTAGCTTTATCTTAATTATTGAATTTTAGAATCATAATGTAAATTATATTAGGTCACACTAAATGTGATCGTTAACCTTTGTTTAATTAACCTTTGTTTAAAAATAGGTTATAAAAATTCTTTTTCAATTATGATCAAATATCATAAAACTACTAACCTATAAAACAATTATGAGGTAATCAATGAAAATTAAAGTCTTTAATGATTCTAATAATTTTACCAAGGTAGTCATGGCGATCGCGGCGATAACCATAATGCCCGCTTGTAGCCAAGTAACATCTAAGGATATTCAACCCATCAAAATTGATGGCTCAAGTACGGTTGAACCGATTACCCAAGCAGTCTTAAAAGCTTACGGGGAACAACCTGAAAATAAACAAATTAAAAACTTAACAGTAGAAGATGATTTTTCAGGAACAGGAGGAGGATTTAAAAAATTTTGTGCGGGAGAAACGGATATTAATGCAGCATCCCGTCCCATTTCTACTCAGGAAATGCAAGCGTGTAATAAAAATCAAATTCGCTATGTTGAACTTCCCATTGCGTTTGATGCGATTACAGTGGTAGTCAACCCTCGCAATACTTGGACAGATACCCTAACCGTCTCTCAACTAACCAAGATGTGGGAACCGAATGCCAAAAATACAGTCGTTCGTTGGAATCAAATTGATCCATCCTATCCCGATCGCCGTTTAAATCTTTTTGGACCCGATAAACGTTCAGGAACTTTTGATTATTTTACTCAAGCAATTGTCGGTCAGGCCAAAGCCAGTCGTTCAGACTATGTTTTTAGTGAGGATGATGAAGCTTTAGTTAATGGAGTCGCTCAAGATCCTAACGCCTTGGGGTATTTTGGCTATGCTTATTATCAGCAAAACCAAGATAAATTAAAAGCGGTCGCCATTAATAATGGTCAAGGGGGAGTATTACCCTCTCCTGAAACGGTAGAAAATAATCAATATCAGCCTTTAGCACGACCGTTATTTATCTATGTCAATGCTAAACGCGCTCAAGAAAATCGAGCATTAGAAGAATTTGTAGAATTTTACCTCAAAAAAGTTCCTGAATTAGTGACTGAAGTCGGTTATATTCCTCTCCCCGAAGAAGGCTATCATATCGCCGAGGTTCAATTTCAAAAATTTGAAGTCGGGACAGTATTTGATGGAAAACCCCAGATTGATCTAACCATTGGTGAAATGTTACGCAAACAAGCTAAATTTGAATAGAAGTCAATTCAGGATAGGATAGTGCCATGGCGACCCCAATTGTGTGGCAACAAGGTAGTAGTGATCCCAACAATGGCCATCATTTAGACTTGGTGAGTCAATGGTGGGAGTCTTTGCATAGCCAAGATATTATTTGGCAACAACGATTAATGCCTGACAGTGGTAACCTCGAGGAAATTACCTGGGAAAGTCAAAGATTTGATGAAAAATTCCCCGTACAAACCCCTCAGATTCGTGGCATTACCTTATATTGGCAAAAAGTAGGAGAAATTCATGAACACAGCATCATTCCTAAGCAGCTTGAATTAGATCCAGACAATCAATCTCTCAACATTTTTCCCCAATCTCAACCGAAGTTAATCATTCGTATCAGTAAACCTCCTCAATATAAGACAGTAGAATTAGAAGACCCCTTAATTATGGGTAAAGAAGTTGGCGATCGCTATATTCTTCTAATACGAGATAAACAAAAAAAACTGGAACTCAAAATAGACCTAAGCTCAGAAAATATGCGTCAATTTTTAGACAACTTTTCCCCTATTTAATTTTTGATGAAGAGTAAGGTGGATTTTCTCATCACAACCGTGTAGGCTATTAATCATTTAAACTGCTAGTTGAGACTGTATGGCAGCTTCAGAGCGGGTTTATACTTATCTTCGACACGCTCAGCATCCGCTTAGTCGAACTGGAGTTTTGGAGAAAAAGTTCGAGCGTTTGTCCTAAAAACTTAAATACCCAGTTTAAATGCAAAACAGCTTAATCTGAAAACCAATGTAAGACTGCCACCTCATCAGATAGGATCAACTCATGATCCTATGATCGTTATGAAATTTTCTATTTCCAATAGTAACTCCTCCGATAAGTTTCTGTTGAGTTACCATAATTTGTACTAATTTTTCTTTTGACAATTAGTTTAACTTCTCTCCATTGAATGGCTATCCTAACTGACTTTTACTCATCTCGTTACATTAGCGTAGTCAGCCTGTTTCTAATTCTTCTTTTAACAATTGGTTTAACTTCTCTCCATTGAATGGCTGTCCTAACTGACTTTTACTCATCTCGTTACATTAGCGTAGTCAGCCTGTTTGTCAATCCTTATTGCCTAAATCTTGACTTTTTAGGGCTAGTATTTCTGAGGATTTATCAAGATTCTTGATCGTATCAGTTTTTCGATTTCAATTAGAGTCTTAATTTTTTTAGAAAGCTTCTGAGTATTTTCAACTAACTTACGAGAAAACACTAGAAAATTAATTGCGTTATTTGGAAAAAATTCAGTTGGATTCCTGATGGCATCAAAGACTATCTAAGAGAAGCTAGAGACATAAAGGTAGTCTTAAAAGTAATATAACTATGAGTATTCAGAACGGAACATTTACAGCGATTAACGGGGAATCTCCCTTGTATCCTCATTGGGGATGGGCTGATTCAACCTATGTCGATCTAGGTTGGTTAAGTGTAGACGGCGATAATAACCGATGGAATTATAATCCAACAAACCAACGAGTATGGGCTGATAATACCGGGTCAACCAGTTTAATTCAAGTGATTGGCGACCAGAATCAAACCCAAGGATTACAAAATATTAGTTTTGATGCCGTAAATTCCGATTCAGACAATAACAATGAATTACGATTACAAGTCTATGGGGTAGATGGTGAATTTGAACTATCTCATTACGGTCTCAATGCGCCGACCTCCCTTGATGGTTCTCCGATTACTGTAGAGACTTTACTCGATAGCAATAATCTCGGCACGAGTAACTTTAATTGGAAGACCTTCAACTGGAATAATATAGATTTTGGCAGTGGCTACGAATACCTGGTAGTAAGGCTTTTCACCAGGGGAGTTAGTGGCAGTGATTTCCAAGCTGCTGATAATGTGAGCATTACCGAAGGACAGAATGCTGCCCCCATTGCGGAGAATGATCAAGCTATCACCTCGAAAAATAGAGCCATAACCATTCTTAAGGAAGATTTATTAGCCAATGATAGTGATCCTGATGGTGATTCTATAAGTATTACCACTGTTCAGAATAGTGTGAATGGAAGTGCTGTTCTGGATAGCGATGGCAATATAGTGTTTACTCCTACTGAAGGGTTTTCAGGCGCGGCCAGCTTCGATTACACCATTAGTGATGATTATCAAGAAGTTGATACGGCTACGGTTACGGTACAAGTCGATAGCACTATTAATGCTGTCCAAAATGGAGATTTTGCCGCCGATTTCTATCCTCATTGGGGATGGGCTGACTCAACCTATGCCGATTTAGGTTGGCTGAGTGTAGAGGGAAATAACAAC
>NEED01000071.1:304922-330186 GCA_002110465.1 unicellular cyanobacterium SU2
TCGGTACGAGTAACTTTAATTGGAAGACCTTTAATTGGAATAATATAGATTTTGGCAGTGGCTATGAATACCTAGTGGTGAACTTGTTCACCAGGGGTGTCAGTGGCAGTGATTTCCAAGCCGTTGATAACGTGGTCATTACCCCAGGACAGAATACTCCTCCCATTGCTGTAGATGATCAGGCTCTCACCTCGAAAAACAGAGCCGTAACTATTCTTAAGGAAGATTTATTAGCCAATGATAGTGATCCTGATGGAGATCCTATAAGTATTACCAGTGTTCAGAATGGCGTGGGTGGAACTGCTGTTCTGGATAGTGACGGCAATATCATTTTTACTCCCACTGAAGGGTTTTCAGGAGAGGCCAGCTTCGATTACACTATCAGTGATGGCAATCAAGGAGTGGATACGGCTACGGTTATGGTACAAGTCGATAGCACTATTAATGCTGTCCAAAATGGAGATTTTGCCTCTGGTTTGTACCCTCATTGGGGATTGGCTGATTCAACCTATGCTGATCTAGGTTGGCTGAGTGTAGAGGGAAATAATAACCGATGGAATTACAGTCAGACTAACGAACGAGTATCGGCTGATGATACCGGGTCAACCAGTTTAATTCAAGTGATTGGCGACCAGAATCAAACCCAAGGATTACAAAATATTAGTTTTGATACCAAGAATGTCGGTTCAGGCAATGAATTACGATTGCAAGTCTATGGCATCAATGGTGAATTTGAAGTGTCCCATTACGGAAGTAATGAGCCCACCTCTTTAAATGGTTCTCCCATTAATGTAGTGGAGTTATTCGATACCGATGATCAAAATGAGGATCTCAGCACAGGTAACAATTGGGAAACTTTCACCTGGAATAATATAGATTTTGATAGTGGCTACGAATACTTAATGGTGAGGCTTTTCACCAGGGGTGTCAGTGGCAGTGATTTCCAAGCCGTTGATAACGTGGTCATTACCCCAGGACAGAATGCTGCCCCCATTGCTGTAGATGATCAAGTTACCGCTTCAAAAAACAGATGGGTCAAAATCTCCAAGGAAGATTTATTAGGCAATGACAGTGATCCTGATGGTGATTCTTTAACCATTACCAGTGTTCAGAATGGCGTGGGTGGAAGTGCTGTTCTTGATAGCGATGGCAATATCATTTTTACTCCCACTGATGGGTTTTCAGGCACAGCCAGCTTTGAATATACTGTCGGTGATACTGTCAGGGCTGTTTATCAAAAATTTAGTACCGCTACCGTAACGGTAGAGGTAGATCCCATCACCAATGCGGTCAAAAATGAAACGTTCACCTCTGGTTTCAACGAAGACTGGCAAGATCGAGGTTCTATCAATGCCGATCAAGGTTGGCTGAACGCAAATAACAATAAATGGAATTATGATCCGACGAATCAATGGGCTTATGCTGATGATTGGGGAGCAGGAGGTTTAATCCAAGTCATCGGAGACCAGGAAAGAGCTAAAGGATTACAAAATATTAGTTTTGATGCCACGAATTGGGGTTCAAACAATACATTACGGTTACAGGTTTATGGCATAAATGGCGAATTCACCATCAGGAATTGGGACACCGAAATTCCAGTAAGTGCAGACGGTTCTCCTATTACCGTGGAAACTTTACTCGACACAGGGAATATTTTCGATCCCGAAAACGTTGACGATCCCAATGATATCGCTGATGATGATTTAGATTGGAAGACATTCTCTTGGAAGGATATCGATTTTGGTAATGGATATGACTATCTTGCTTTACGATTTTGGACAGAAAAAGTTGAGGATTCTGAGTTTCAAGCGATCGACAATGTGATAATCGGTTCTCTCCCTGATAATCCTAAAAATCCTCCTAAAGCTAACGACGATAATTTTGTTACGCAACAGAACCAGTCATTGACTATCTTGGGAACAGAGTTATTAAGTAATGACGAAAACATCAATGGAGATACGCCAATAATAATTGGTGTTGATCAAGCAAGTTATGGAAGTGTTTCTCTCAACCAGCAGGGCAATGTCGTATTCACCCCCAATGCAGATTTTGCCGGTGTCACCAGCTTTGACTATACAATACGAAATGCTCAAGGTCTCGAAGATAAAGCAACAGTTACTGTCAATGTTGCTCATCCGGTTGCACTAGGAACGAATTTTTCAGCAGTTGAACGCTGGTCAACCCAGTTTCCTTTCCTTGATAGTTTCAGATCGGCTGACGAGTGGACACTCTTAGGCAGTAACGGTTCACTAACTTTCGATGAGAATGGTTGGGTAACATCTATCCCTGGATCTAGTGACCCTAATGCCACTCCCCGAGCCCACACTAAGTTACATACTGGTGCAGGTGGTCATTATCAAGGAGGAACCTATGTGGTTCTTTATGATGGGGAAGGGGAAATGCGATATTGGAATGATGCCCAATTAGTATCTTCTAGCCCAGGTCGAGATGTAATTGAGGTAACTCCCAGCGATAATGGTATCTACTTGAATATAGTGGAGACAGATCCTAATCAAACTGGGGAGTATATTCGTAATATTCGGGTAATTCCTGAAGCTTATGAATCAACCTATCAAACCCAGATGTTTAACCCACTTTTTATCGAAAAAACCCAGCCTTATCATTCCATGCGTTTTATGACCTGGATGGAAACTAATAATTCCGCACAAGGTGAATGGAGTGAGCGACCAACTTTAGATGATTACACTTGGTCTACTGATAAGGGTGTTCCGGTAGAAGTGATGGTTGAACTAGCCAACACCCTTGATGTTGATCCTTGGTTTAATATGCCTCACCAGGTAACAGATGAATATGTCACTGAGTTTGCAACTTATGTCAGAGATAATCTTGACCCAGAACTGAATGTGTATGTTGAGTATTCTAATGAAGTCTGGAATACCATCTATGATCAACGAGCTTGGTTCGAACAACAAGATGCCAATGATCCCACGACAACCAGTTTGATGAACTGGTATGGGAAACGATTCACGGAGATTACTCAAATTTGGGATCAAGTATTTGATGTCACTGGTGAAAAAGATCAAGTGATCGGGGTCATGGCTGGCCATAGTCGTAGTATCCCAGACCTGAGAGAAGCACTTAATTACGATACTTGGTCCGATGGAACTAAAACTCATGCAGATTTCGGAATTGATGCCATCGCTGTTGCTCCTTATTTTGGTCTTTACATAGCATTTCAGGAAAACGAAGCTGAAGTGGAAACTTGGACTGTGGATCAAATATTTGAGGAAATAACCGAAGGAGGGCTCCTTGCTAATAGTCCTGAAGGTGGCGCACTACGAGAGGCATATGATGCTATAGACAAGTCTGCATTACTAGCACAAGAAGTAAACTTACCACTTCTCGCTTATGAAGGAGGCCAACTTTTAGGAGGATACGTCCCACAGGCAGTACAAGACAACCAAGCCCTAACCGATCTATTTATCGAGGCTAACCGTGATCCTCGAATGGGTCAAATCTATGAAGAGTATTTCGCCTATTGGTATAAACAAGGAGGTGGCTTATTCAATCACTTTGTAGATGTCAGAGAAGCCGGTATTAGCAATGTTGGGGCATTAGAATACCTTGGTCAGCAAAGTTCTCCCAAGTATGATGTTTTGATGGATTTAATCAATACTGGTACTGTTCAATAGAATCGAAAGTAACTATTTTTTGACCTTCATGGGAATAATCTAAGGCTCGATTTAGGCTAACTCTAGCTTAAACCTTGTTCCTAAAGATTTTTCCCATTTTTTCTATTTTTTCGGGTCATATCGCAGAACGTAGAATTACAGCCAATTGCGAGTTAGTAATGTTTTTAACACAAGTATCGCTCTGAGCTTTTTCAAGATTAAGTTTGAGGAATTATCTTAGATCGAACTTAGGTGAGTTGGAAATTCCCCTAGGTAGTTATCTATTTGATAAATTAAAAGACAGTCACCAGATTAACATTATGAACGAATCAAACAGCTTGGCAATCGTTAAACAACTCTACGAAGTCATAGAAAAAGGAGATTACAGCTTGCTAACTCCTTTATTAACCGACGATATTCAATGGTATGGACTAACTTTAGACCAACAGCTTGAGGCTAAATTCCTTCAAGACATTCCATCTGTCATTAAATTTTTTGAGATAACCGATCAAGTATTAGAAACTCATTGGATACCAGAAACCATGATGTCCCAAGGCGATCGCGTTATGGTGGTGGGGAAAAGTCATCATACTTCTAAACTTACTAACTATTGCTTTGAAGACAAATGGGTTCATCTTGTGATGGTGCGTCAGGGAAAAATCGCTGAGTTTCACACTTACCTCGATAGTTTCACGCTTCTAGGAGTCTCCAACTAAAGAATCAGTATGAAGTTAGGAGTCAATACTCAGAAGTTCGGCCAACTTTTTTGGCAACCTCTTTGGTTTATTGTCGGAATTTGGCTATTGAGTCGAGGGTTAATTCTGGTAGGGATGCTAGGGGTTGCTCCGTTACTTGAAGCCCCCTCTGGCGGCATTCGAGCCGAATGGGGGTGGGGAGTTTTTTCGGCTTGGGATAGTAATTTTTATCAGAAAATTGCTACAGCTAATTATGATGGCATTGGAACCCTACCAGGGGCTAATGTGGCTTTTTTTCCTCTTTTTCCCTTAACCATCAGGATTGTAATGGGAATAGGATTGTCAGCAGAAGTAGCCGGAACCTTAATTAATAATTTGGCCTTTTTAGGAACCTTATTTATCCTTTATCACTGGGTAGAAAGGACTAATGGCATTAAGGCGGCGCGGTGGGCGACGGCTATTTTGGCTTGGTGTCCCCTATCTTTATTTGGAACCGTTGTCTATACGGAAGGACTATTTCTGTTTTTAAGTACCGCCTCTCTACAGGCGTTTGATCGTCAATGCTATCTACAAGCAGCAGGGTGGGGAATGTTAGCAACCGCTACCCGCATTACAGGACTGGCTTTAATTCCTGCGTTTCTTCTCACAGCATGGTATAGACGCGCCCCCATTACTGCTTATGTGACGAGTTTTGGTAGTGCAGTAGGGGTGTTACTCTACAGTGGCTATTGCTGGATACAGTTTAGTGATCCGTTGGCATTTATTACCGTTCAGCATACCCAATGGAACCGTAGTCGGGGGTTTGACTGGCAAGGATGGAGAACAATGTTGGTTGAGATCACCACAGGGAGAAGTCAATGGCGTTATGAGAATTTAGGGGATTTGTTGCATCCTTTTTTGTTGTTACTAATTGGTGTGATCGCTTATGGATTATGGCATTATCGTGATTATTTAGGAGCAACTCGTTTTGATTATAGTTGCTGTGGATTACTGTTTCTATTGTGGTTATTAATTGGTGATCCTTTACTCAATACGGTATCCGTTTTAGGTGGGGTTTATCTACTGTGGCATTTACGCCATCAGCTTAGTTTTGTTGTGGTTGCTTATGGGTTTTCTGCCTTGGGATTATTGTTGGCTTCTGGTGGTACTATTTCTCTAAATCGTTTGGCTTATGGGATTGTTTCCCTAAGCTTAGGGTTAGGGGTTTTACTCTCAAATCATCCTCGTTGGGGATATGCTACTATTGGCTTTTTTACTGTGTTATTAGTGAGTTTTTCAATTCGTTTTGCTCAACATCTTTGGGTGGCATGAATAGTTAATAGTTAATAGCCCTCTTTCATCCATCAGTCTAGGAGAGGTACAGTAAAGAAATTTGTATTGATAGCAGTAGGAGTCAACAATCGTTAACCCCTATCAATAACTCTATTCCTCTTCGCCTTCGCTTACTTCGTTACTTTCTTCTCCTTCTGCGGCCTGAGGAACTAATGCAACAGCCGCGATCGCATCATCACTATCTAACCGTTGTACCCGAACCCCTGTGGCCATACGAGATTGCAGAGAAATCGCATTGACTGCTTGACGAATAATAATCCCTCGATTAGAAACAATCATCAATTCGTCATCTTCATTGACAATATGCAAGGATGCTAAGCGATCGCTTTTAGATTTAAACTTAATGGCTTTAACTCCCATTCCCGCACGGTTTTGGAGACGGAATTTATTAACAGGAACCCGCTTTCCATACCCTCCATTGGTAATCGCTAATACCCAAGGGCCTCCGGTGGTTTCTTCTGGCGTTAACTCCTCGGTTTCGAGTAATTCTTCGTCTTCCTCCTCTGTATCCTCCATTCCGGCGATCACTTGACTCGACAAAATATCCATGCTAATGAACTCATCCCCTTTCTTCAACTTCATGGCTTTAACCCCCCGTGTGGATCGTCCTAGGGGTCGCAATTGTTGGTTATCTGCGTGGAAATGAATGGCCATTCCCTGACGAGTTCCGATAATGATACTATCTTCTTCTCTGGCGAGTCTTACCCAACGCAGTTGATCCCCTTCCCCTAAAGAAATGGCAATTAACCCATTGGCGCGAATGTTGCTAAAGGCAGCTAAAGCCGTTTTTTTGATGTATCCGTTACGGGTCAACATAATCAGGTAAACATCTTCGCTAAACTCATCTACAGCCACAATAGAGGTGATTTTCTCATCCTTGGGGATGGGTAACATTTGGACGATAGGAACTCCCCTGGCGGTTCGAGAGGCGGCAGGAATTTGATAAGCGGGAATACCATAGACGACACCGCGATCGCTAAAAAACAGCACTTGATCGTGATCACAACAGGTCAAGAAATGTTCAACCACATCATCTTCTTTAATTTTGGCCGCTGCTTTGCCTCGTGTTGCCCGACTTTGTGCCTCAAAGGTACTGACCGGCATCCGTTTGATGTATCCTTGTTCAGTAAGGAGGATAATGGCTTGTTCGTTAGCAATTAAGTCTGTATCAACGATTTCCCCATCATCACGGATAATTTCTGTACGACGAGGGGTCGCATGGATAGATTTGATTTGTTCAAGTTCTTCTTTAATAATAGTTTCAATGCGTTCACGCCGCGCCAAAATGTCTTGTAAATCAGCGATTTTTGCCTGCAATTCTTCGTGTTCAGCGTGAATTTTATCAGCTTCTAAGGCAGTGAGGCGACGCAGTTGCATTTGTAAAATCGCGTCTGCTTGAACTACCGAGAGACTAAATTGTTCGACTAATTCTTCTCTGGCGGTGGTTGTATCAGCTGCTTGGCGAATGAGTCGAATAACCGCATCTAAGTTACTCAAGGCGATGAGTAACCCTTGTAATAGATGATCCCTTTCTTGTGCTTTGCGTAATTCGTATTGGGTGCGACGGGTAATCGTTTCAATGCGGAAATCGAGGAAAACCTGGAGAAAGTCTTTTAGGGTTAATAGTTGGGGTTCGCCATTGACTAATGCCAACATATTGGCCCCAAAATTGCTTTGGATGGGGGTTTGTTTGTAGAGGTTATTGAGGACAACACGGGGGTAAGCATCCCGTTTGAGTTCAATGACGACTCGCATTCCGTCGCGATCGCTTTCGTCTCGAATATCGGAGATCCCTTCAATCCGTTTATCGTTAACTAGATCGGCAATTCGTTCAATTAAGGCTGCTTTGTTAGTTTGATAGGGTAATTGGGTAACGATAATGGCTTCGCGATCGGGTCTTCCCCGTTGTTCAAGGGTTTCAATTTGCGCAACCCCTCGCATGGTTATCGAACCCCGTCCGGTGGTATAAGCGTCTTTAATGCCTGAGCGTCCTAATATTTGTCCTCCGGTAGGAAAATCAGGGCCAGGAATAATTTTTCTCAGTTCTACTTCTTCGATCTCTGGTTCATTAATTAAAGCGATGGTTCCGTCAATCAATTCCCCTAAGTTATGGGGAGGAATATTGGTTGCCATTCCTACCGCAATTCCTGATGAACCGTTGAGGAGTAATTGGGGAATTCTGGCGGGAAGGACAATAGGTTCTTGTTGCGAGCCATCAAAGTTATCAGCGAAATCGACGGTTTCTGCTTCAATATCTCTTAATAAAGCGTTTGTGGACAAAGATTGTAGACGACACTCCGTATAACGCATCGCTGCGGGGGGATCATTATCTACCGATCCAAAGTTTCCATGCCCTTCAATTAAGGGGTTTCGCATGGAAAAATGTTGCGCCATTCTCACTAACGCATCATAAACCGCCGTATCACCATGAGGATGATATTTTCCTAAGACTTCCCCAACTACCCTGGCGCATTTACGGAAAGGGCGTTCAGGGGTCAAACCTAGTTCGTACATGGCGTAGAGAATACGACGATGGACTGGTTTTAATCCATCCCTAGCATCGGGTAATGCCCGACCCACAATAACACTCATGGCGTATTCTAGGTAAGAACGGGACATTTCATTACTCAAGTCTGTGGGAATGATCCGATCTTGAGAGGAAGTCATAGGGTGATCAACTCCATTAAAGGTTGCAGATTAAGGGAATATTGCCTTAAATTTTGACAAAAAAAGCCTAATTATAATTCAGATAATTAGATTTGTTTTAATATCCTTTTATAGTTTAACATAACTAGACCCTAAAAACTTACCTTTGATCTAGGATAATCCTTATGAGATAAGAGGGTTTAGGAATCTCCTCCTAACACTTTCCTTAATGATATTTTCTTTGAAAGATTGGGGACAAGGCATGACAAGTAAATTATACGATACTGATTATTTGTTATGGCTAAAAAAGCAAATAATTGCCATTAAAAAAAATTGTGATATTAATGCTTTATAAGGATATTAATAATTATCTCGAAATGTTGGATTTCAGGGTTCTTTAACATTGATTATGTGAATAACTAACTTTTTAAAGTATAAATTATAAATTTCTCTAAAGTTTATTTCAAAAAAGCAATTGTAACCCCTGAACCTCCTTCCTTTTGGGGGGCTAATTCAAACTTTTCAATTTGAGGGTGTAGCTTTAAAAATTCATGAACCCCTTGCCGTAGTTTTCCGGTTCCTTTACCATGAATAATCCATAAAACCCCTGATTGAGTGGCTTTAGAAATAGCATTCTCTAAATCTGATTCTGCTTCAGCAACTCGACTCCCTCGAATATCTAGGGTATTTTGGGAAGTCCTAATCATCGGAACAGATTGATGTTTTGTGGATGGTGAAGGTGTTGCAACAGGTGTTGTTTTCTTCGCAGTAACTTCAACTTTTTTACCATCTAAAGATTCAATTTCGGTAAAAGAAGCCGTCATTTTCATTAACCCAAACCTAACGGTAACTTCTTCTTGTTCTTCATCTACTTCTAATACATCTGCTGTCTGTCCAAACTTTGGTAATCTAATTTTTTCGCCTACTTGGGGTTTATAAGCAGGTTTACGTTTTTCTGGTTTAGGTAACTGACGTTGACCAATTTCTTGCAAAGCAGCAGTGGCCTTTTGTGCTTTTTGTCCGGTTTGTTTTCCCTGTTGTAATTGACGAATAACTTGGGCAATTTCTCCTCTAGCTTGGGCGATCGCTTTTTGGACTTCTTGTTCTTGATATTGTTTTAATGACTGTTCCCTTTGCTGCAAAGATGACGCTTTTTCTGAAACTTCTGTATAAAATTTTTCGGTTTCTTGTAACAATTTACTAGCTTCTTGGGCTTTTTGTTCCTGTTCTCGCCGTTGTTTTTCTAATCCGGCAATCACTTCATTGATCTCTTCAGAAAAGCCGCCGATACGGGTTCTTGCTTCTTCGATAATCTCACTTTGTAGCCCTAACCGTCCAGCAATAGTTAGGGCATTAGAACGCCCTGGAATGCCCCACAACAAACGATAAGTCGGAGAAAGGGTTTGATCATCAAATTCCACAGAAGCGTTCTCAAAACGGTCATCTTGGTATTTTAATGCTTTCAATTCTCCATAATGGGTGGTCGCAATGGTGAGTAAGGCATGATCTGCTAAATAGTGAAGCAGGGCGATCGCTAAAGCACTTCCTTCGGCGGGATCAGTTCCTGCACCGACTTCGTCGAGGAGGATAAGTGGGTGAGTGGGTGAGTGGGGGGTTTTCAAAGATTCGAGAATGCGGACGATGCGACGGATATGACCTGAAAAGGTAGATAAACTCTGTTCAATCGATTGTTCATCTCCAATATCGGCTAAAATCTGTTCAAACCAGGGAATTTCTACTGGTTCTCTGGCGGGAATAAATAGACCCACTTTGGCCATTAAAGCCGCTAAGCCGACGGTTTTTAGGGTGACGGTTTTTCCGCCTGTATTCGGACCGGTGATAGCCACCACGCGAATTTTGGGATCAACTTGAACATTGATGGGAACGACGGGGGAACCTTGTTCGTGTCGCTGTTGCCAAACTAATAGAGGATGACGCAGTTGTCGGAGGGTGATGGGTTCTCCTTGGGTCGGATCAATAAATCTAGGGGCATTTCCTTCTAGCCATAGGCTGTAGCGGGCTTTAGCCGTTGCTAAATCAAGAATAGTCGCTATTCCTAGTAAATAGTCTAGGTCATCGTAAACGGCGGCAACTTCTTCGGTTAAACCCCGTAAAATGGCTTCTATTTCTACCTGTTCTTGGCGTAAATATTGACGGCGTTGGTTGCCCCACTGGACGATCGAATGAGGTTCAACGTAAAGGGTTGCTCCCGTACTAGAGGTATCATGAATAATTCCTCTAATTTGGTCTTTTTGCGGTGCTTTGACCGGAATAACAAAGCGATCGCCTCGTTGAGTAATTACTGGTTCTTGGACTGCCCCCCCTTTTTGGTGGATAATGTTTTGCAGTTTTTGATAAATGCGATCGCGGACATCTTTGAGGTTGCGCCGAATATCCCCTAATTTAGGACTAGCGCGATCAGCTACTTTTCCTGCTTCATCGATACAATGGTTAATCTTCTGCTCTAATTCGGGGTACGTCCGAATATCTTCGACTAATTCTTCTAAAACAGGAAAATCTTCTTGATTATCAATAATTCGTCTTAGCCGTCTGACACCCGCTAGGGTAGTGGCAATATTAAGTAATTCTTGGCCTGAGAGCATTCCTCCTAATTTAGCCCTTTCTAGGGAGTCCCCAATGTCAGTGATCCCCTCAAAAGACCATTGAACCTCTAAATTTTGTTCTAAGCGATAAATTTCTTGAGTTTGGGCTAATAGTTGTTGACTTTCTTCAAGGGTTTCTGGAATCAATAGTTTTCTAGCGGCTAATGCTCCGAGTTTTGTCGCTGCAAAGGTTGACAAATGCTGGCATAGCCGAGACCATTCAAGGAGGGTTAAGGTTTCTTGTTGAATCAAAGCGTAAATACTAAATAAAAAGAATTTAAGTTTTTATTATGACTAACTTATAGATTAACAAGAAAAGTTAGGGGGGAGCTACTCAATTTTAAGATAAAGTACAGACAATGCGATCGCGTCCCCGTTTCTTGGCTTCATGTAAAGCTCGAGCAGCTTGCTTAATCAACTTTTCTTCTAATGTTTTCTGAATCGGAATCATACTAGCTATCCTTAAGCTAAGGGTAACATAGTCATTGAGAGGTGAGCGTTCGTGGGGAATTTTCAATGAGCACACCTTTTGATGTACTAATTTTCCTAGGTGTCTAGCACCTTTGCTGTGAGTATTTGGTGAAATAATGGCAAATTTTTCACCGCCATAGCGAGTTACTAAATCTGCTGGACGTTTAACGACTTCAGTGATTGCTTTAGCAATTATTTTCAAACAGTAATCTCCTGTATGATAATGGTAAAAATCATTATAAAGTTTAAAATAATCTACATCGCATATAATTAAAGATAGTGGTTGCTTTTCCCTCCCATAGCGTTTCCATTCCCGTTCTAAAACTTCATCAAAACAACGACGATTTGCTACTTGGGTTAAGCCATCTAAATTAGCCAAAGATTCTAATTGTTGATCTTCTCAAGGGCTAATTGTCCACTCGTAAAATATAGCACTCGATAACCTTGTTTAGATAACATATTACTCAGCAAATTAATATTACATTGCTGATCATCAATGACTAAAATAGTGGTCTGAATTTTTGTTGCTTTATTCATTAATCCTTGAAGATAAAATTACAAGTAACTAGAAAAGATATTGAACTCATTGACTTTTAGCTGTCTTGTAGTGCTGAAAGATGATAATCTTTTGATAAAATAAAGATTGCTTCAAGTAAGGGATAGGTGCAACATAGGCTTATGGCCATTGCTTATATTATTGGACTGGGAAGATCGGGAATTGCTGCAGCCAGAGTGCTAAAAACAGACGGATGGGACGTAATCTTGAGCGATCGCTCTGACTCCTCAACTCTAGAAAAGACGAGACAAGCATTAGAACAAGAAGGGATTATAGTTAAATTAGGACATAATCCAACCCTAATCGCAACAAACTTACCTGAATTAATTGTAGTCAGTCCAGGGGTTCCTTGGGATATTCCTTTTTTAGTAGAAGCGCGCGATCGCAAGATTGATGTCATTGGAGAATTAGAATTAGCTTGGCGATACTTAAAATCATTGCCTTGGGTAGGAATTACCGGAACTAATGGAAAAACGACTACCACAGCCCTAGCAGCGTCTATTTTTCAAGCATCAGGACTTCATGCTCCTTCTTGCGGGAACATTGGCTATGCTGCTTGTGAATTAGCTCTATCGTCACAGAAGTTTGACTGGATTATAGCTGAAATTAGTAGTTATCAAGGAGAATCTTCGAGAGAATTAGCCCCAAAAATTGGTATTTGGACAACTTTTACCCCCGATCACCTCAACCGTCACAAGACATTAGATAATTACTATGCCATTAAAGCTTCTGTGTTACATCGGTGTGAATACCAAATTTTTAATGGAGATGATCCCTACTTACATCAAGTAGGATTACATCAATGGGCTGATGCTTATTGGACAACCACTAAAGGAAAAGAGAATTTACTGTGTGATGCTTCTAAAGGGATCTATATTCAAGATAATTGGATTGTAGCTTTTGGGGAATTAATTGCTCCTTTAAATCTCTTTAAAATGGTCGGTTCTCACAATCAACAAAACCTATTAATGGCAGTGGGAGCGGCACGATTAGCAGGAATTGAAAAAGGGGCGATCGCTCAAGCAATTGCTAGTTTTAAAGGGGTTCCTCACCGTCTGGAATTAATTTGTAATGTGCAGGGAATTGATTTTATTAATGATAGTAAAGCGACTAATTATGATGCGGCAGAAGTCGGCTTAGTCTCCGTTAAATCCCCAGTTATTTTAATTGCAGGAGGAGAAGTAAAAGAAGGGGATGATACCCGTTGGATTAAACAAATTAAAGAGAAAGTGTCTACGGTTTTATTAATTGGAGAAGCAGCAGAAATATTTTCCCAACGGTTACAAGAGTCGGGATATGAAACCTATGAAATCGTAGAAACCCTAGACAATGCGGTTAAACGGGGCTTAGAATTAGGGCAAAAACAGAAGGCAAAAGTGGTGTTATTGTCCCCTGCTTGTGCTAGTTTTGATCAGTACCAAAGTTTTGAACATCGTGGCGATCATTTTCGACAACTTTGTCGAGAATTGACTTAAGTATTTCCCTTAAGATTCTACCGAAGGACGTTGACGGTTACGCCACCAAGCTAAGAGGGTACTAGCAATAAAAATACTTGAATAAGCTCCAGCAATAAACCCAATAATCAAAGCTAGGGAAAAATATTTTAGGGTTTCTCCTCCAAAAAGAAAAATAGCGAATAACGGTAATATAGTAGTAACACTGGTATTAATAGAACGAGCCAGACTTTGGTTAACGGAATTTTCTACTACATCATTAATCGGAAGATCAGGAGTTTTTTCTAAGTTTTCTCGAATGCGATCATAAATAACTACAGTATCATTAACTGAGAACCCAATAATTGTTAATAAAGCCACCAAAAATAGACTATCAACTTCAATTCCCGCAATTAACCCTAACACCGCAAACACCCCTGCCGTGATGAAAACATCATGAAATAGGGCAAGAATTGCAAAGAAAGCATAATCAAATTGAAAGCGAACACTGAGATAGACAATAATCCCAAAGAAAGCCACTAATAGGGCTAAAATTCCAGAGTTAAATAACTCTTGTCCCACCGTGGGACCGACTGTATCAATTTGAATGGTTTCGGGATCAAATTGACCAATTTTTTCATTTAATGCTTGTTGTAATTGGGTGCGTTGGTCAACATCGAGGTTTTTACTACGAATTGAGAGGATATTCCCTTCTAATACCTGAATACTACCAGCCAACTCCTGTTGAGCAAGAATCTCTCGAACTTCTCCTGTATTGATGGGTTGGTCACAAGTTGCTTCCACCGCGCAAGCCAATTGTAGTTGTAGTCGAGTTCCCCCAATAAAGTCTAACCCTGGACGCAGAGGCGAGTTAAAAGTGGAATAGGAAATCACCATCGCAATGATTCCACCAAGAATAATGAGCGCCGAAACCGACCACCACAAGCGTTCCCATTTAAGAATATGTAATTTCATTGTTTGGTCATTGATCATTTAGTACAAGGCATTGAACAATAAAGAATTGATAATCAAAATTTTCTCCCTTTCTCCCCCTCTCCCCCTCTCCCCCTCAGTCCTCACTAGGAAATTCAAGAAAAAAACTAATTAACGGTTTTGGGTAGATTAGGACAAAAGAGTTCCGGTTTTTTACGGACTGAGGGCAATCCTAATACCGTTAACAATAAAAGGGTGCGGCTACAAGTAACTGCCGTAAACATACTTACTAATACGCCAATAGCGAGAGTAAGGGCAAATCCTTTAACTAATCCTGACCCTAATCCAAACAAAGCACCACAAGCAATTAAAGTAGTGACATTACTATCTAAAATACTTGAAAAAGCGCGATAAAATCCTGATTCTACCGAGCGATACAAACTATTTCCCGATCGCAATTCTTCTCGGGTTCGTTCAAAAATTAGTACATTGGCATCGACTGCCATCCCAATACTCAGGATAAATCCAGCAATTCCGGGTAAGGTTAAGGTAACTCCAATTAAAGCGTAACAAGCTAAAGTGAAGAGGGTATAAATGCCCAAGGCTAAATTGGCAATCATTCCAGGAAGACGATAATAAACTGCCATAAAGATTAACACTAGGATTAATCCAGCTACCCCAGCATAAATACTACTTCGGATGCTTGCTTGTCCTAACGTTGCCCCGACGGTGCGATTTTCCACCACTTCTACGGGAAAGGGTAAAGACCCCCCGCGAATTTGAACGGCGAGGTCATTGGCACTGTCAATGGTGAAATTTCCCGTAATCACAGCATTGCCCCCGGTAATTCCAGTGTTAGCAAACTCCACACCCACAATGGGCGCACTAATGAGGATATCATCGAGGAAAATCCCAATACTACGGCCAGTTCCCGCCAGGTTTTTCGTGAGTTCAGCGAATTTTTTGCCCCCTTCATTATCGAACTCAATAGCCACCTCCCAACTGGTTCCTGCTTGGGTAGGGCTAGGGCGAGCATTTTTCAGGTTTTTTCCGGTTAAATCCACTGATTTAAACAAATCTAAGATAGCTGCATTTGACTGTTCAATCGATTGGGTCAGTTCGGCAATTCGTTGAGCATTTTCCTCAGTTTTGTCACCTCGTCTAAGCAGGGCTAATTCTGCTTCTGATTGACGTTTAATGGTAAATTCCGCTTGAAATTGCCCTTCAGTTCCTTGTTTTTGTTCTCGAAACTCTAATTGTGCGGTTCCCCCTAATACCCGTTCAGCCTGTTCGGGGTCAGTAACCCCTGGTAACTGGATGACAATTTTATCCTGTCCCAAGGTCTGTACAATGGGTTCAGCAACACCCAAGGCATCCACCCGATTTCCCAAGACGACTTTCTGGGCTTCTAAGTCTTCTGGACTAATATTTTGAATCTCTTCAGTTGGTTTAACTTGAATGGTTAACTGCGCCCCTCCTTTGAGGTCTAACCCTAATTGTAGGGGAATAACCACTAAAATGGCGATCGCCCCAATAGCCAGGGCAGTAATTAAACCAACGATTAAACGCTGTTGTTGCATAATTCATCCTTAAAAAATGAAGTCACCAAGGCAGAAGGCAGAAGGCAGTGGTTGGGCAAGCTCACCAACCAGGCAGAAGGCAGAAGGTAAACTTTCTATCTTCCTATCTCCTTCTGTCCTCCTCAACTTTAAACCTGCAATGCGATCATTTTCTGCACTGCTTCAACAATTTTAGATGGTTGAACAATGGTGAGATTTTCTAGGGTTCCGTTGTAGGGGGTAGGAATATCTTGGGATGATAGACGAATGACGGGGGCATCTAATTCATCAAAGAAATTATCATTAATTAGCGCAATTAATTCTGCCGCAATTCCTCCTGTTTTCATACATTCTTCCACAATAATTACCCGATGGGTTTTCCGAATGGAATTACCAATCGTCTCCAAATCAAAAGGTTTGAGGGAGATTAAGTCAATAATTTCGGGATCATATCCTTCCGGTTCTAATTTTTTCAACGCTTGAAGACAATGATGACGCATTCTTGAGTAGGTCAAAATAGTGACATCTTTCCCAGGTCGAACGATTTCGGCTTTATCTAAGGGAACAATATATTCTGTATCAGGGAGTTTTTCTTTAAGGTTGTAGAGGAGAACGTGTTCAAAAAAGAGAACAGGGTTATCATCTCGGATAGCTGCTTTGAGGAGTCCCTTAGCATTATAGGGAGTAGAACAAGCGACAATTTTAAGCCCTGGAACCGCATGAAAATAGGCTTCGAGGCGTTGGGAGTGTTCAGCCCCTAATTGCCGTCCTACCCCTCCAGGACCGCGAATAACCATAGGAATTTTGAAGTTTCCTCCAGAGGTATACCGTAGCATCCCCGCATTGTTAGCAATTTGGTTAAAGGCTAAGAGTAAAAACCCCATATTCATCCCTTCGATAATGGGACGTAACCCTGTCATCGCTGCCCCGACTGCCATTCCCGTAAAGCTATTTTCAGCAATGGGAGTATCAAGTACCCTAAGTTCTCCGTATTTTTTATAAAGATCTTTTGTGACTTTGTAGGAACCACCATAATGACCTACGTCTTCTCCTAAAACAAAGACTGTCTCGTTATGTGCCATTTCTTCATCGATGGCTTCACGGAGTGCGTTAAATAATAATGTTTCTGCCATATATTTACCAGTAACCGCATTTGTTATCCTATCATTGGAATTCTATATTTTATCGTTTCATGGCTATCAATAGACTATAGCTGGGGTTGAGAAACAAAATCCTAAGTTATTTCAACTATTGGTCAAAAGATTATGGGGTTTCACTATCGTTTAACCGAACCTACGCCATTAATTCTTCTCCACTCCCTCAAAAATGATTAATCCTCAAGAAATTTACGATTTACTGCTAGATTACGCTAATAGTACCACTCCCCTCCAAGAAGTGATCATTGGTCTCACTTGGACCATGTGTCACGGTGAAGGGATGGGGCTGTGTATGAGTCCGGCTATTCCAACCCGAACCCTCCCTTGGTCGGGAACGTTAGTTAATCAAACCATAGCAGATATCGCTCCCTGGTTACGGTCTTGGGATAGTTATCAAGCAACGGTTGGGATGGCGGCTATCAATGCTGTCATTAATTCTCAGTCTAACCTTCCCCAAAAAGGTCAAGCACTCTCCTTACCTGGTTCGGCTAATTTAGCAGTGTTTGAGCATTTTCTCCCCCAACTACGAGGAAAACAGGTGTCGGTTATTGGACGCTATCCAGGGCTAAACTGTTACGAAACGGAAATGGATATCAATGTGATTGAACTTAAACCAGGGCCTGGGGATTTTCCTGCCCCTGCATCAGAATATTTATTACCGGAGTCTGATTGGGTATTCCTTACCGCAACTTCTATTCCTAATAAAACTTTTCCTCGCTTAGTAGAACTTTCTAGAGATGCAAAATTAGTCTTGATGGGGCCAACGGTTCCGTGGTTGCCAGCGTTAGCCCAATTTGGGATTGATTATCTGGCCGGGGTGAGTGTTACTAACCCTTCAGCCTTACGACAAACCGTTGCTGAAGGAGGCGGAGTCCGAATTTTTGAAACGGGAGTGCAGTATAAACTGTACGATTTCCATCAACCTACCATCAATCTAAGCTAATGCGAGATCCCCACAAGTCTTGGGGAATAAAAGCGCGATCATTTGGTAGAGAGGCGACAGGTTCTGTGAGGGTAAACTTTCCAGCTTCAATCCATTGTTTAAGTTCTTGGGTAACTTGTCGAGAACGAGGAATACTAGCAAGGGGGGCAACTCGAACGCTTTTCCCATCAATCGTAATCTGACCACTTTTGAGTTGGGCATAACTGACTAAACCAAAGGTAGGGCGAACTCGACGGGGAATAGCAAAGTCTACCACAGGGGCCACAATTTCTTGATCGTCCACAGCGCAATGTTTAATTACCTCGGGGGACACAACCGGTAGGGGAATTCCCACGCCTAACATGATAGAAGGACCATAATTGTAGAAATAACATCCCCGCACCCATTGAGATGACATCTCTTTAGCATCTCCAATTAACGCTAAGGTTGCCGCAGGTCCAATGGGAGTACGGTTAGGTAAGCGTTTTTGTAGAGGGAAATGTTGGGTTCCTTCCCAAGCAATATAACCAATTCCACCTCCAAGAAAAATACGAGTTCCAACCCCAATCACTTGTAAATCAGGATCATTGATTAAAGGCGCGATCGCTCCTGGATTTGAATAGACAGCGTTGCCTAATCTCGGTTGCAACGGACCTAGATAAGTATAAAGAGGGCGATCGCCTCCATTAACTCCTACAATAAAGTTTTGATAGAGGTTACGAGGGTTGTACAAATAAAATTGATTGATGGTCTTACGGGTAATCGTCGTCTCAAAAGAAGCCCTAGGATAGCAATCGGTTACTTGGCCAATCGCCCGTAAAGACACTGACTTCCCTGCAATTAAATCTTCAATCACATGGCCGCCCCCTCGTTCTGGGGTCAAGGTTCCCTGACGATTATCCCCATCTCCTACTTCCCCAGTCGCCCCATAATCAACCATGGCTGTTGCACCTAAATACAGATCAACCGCCCCAAATCCCGCATAAGCTGGAATTCCATCGAGCCAACATTGACGAATTTTGATAGGGGGGTCAGTATGGCCTAGATTGAGCATCGCCCCTGAAGATTCCATCGGTTCAAAGGTTCCTGTACAAATGACATCAACTTCCTCAAACACTTGTTCGATGCTGCTTTGTGCGACTCGTGTTTTAAGTTCTTCAACTGTCCATACCACTGCTTGTTGCTGGAGGATTTTCTCATTAATTTCTGGAATAGTACGCATTTTAATTGCTTTAATTATGAACTATTAACTATTAACTATTTTGTAACTCGTAAAGCTTCAGAAAACTTAAACGCTTTTATTTGTAGCAGTTGATGGCGGACTTCTTCAAAAATTTGTAAGAGATCACCAAAAGTTCGATTAACAATTTCTAAGCCAATCGGTTGTCCAGAATTACCACCTATCCCTACTTGATCATCCACTAATCGACTAATTAGTAAGGTACTTCCCAGGTTGGGATGGACTAAATCTGAAAATAATTCATATAGGTTTTGTATTGATGGTTCTTCCTCAATCCATTTTTTGAGACAAGTAAGAACATTAACTTGAGGATTTTTTAATAAATTTCCTGATTGAACTTTATTGAGTTCATCAAAATAGTCTTCTAAAAATATATTCCAGTCAAAGCGTTGGCCTGTCAGATGTTTTTCAAGCCATGGAATAATTTCTTCTATTTCTTCTATCGTTACCTTTCCATCCTCTAATGCTGTTTCAACTAGAGGAAGCATTTTAGCAGTAATATAATATCTCAAAATAGCTGTATGCTCAATAATTGAGCGTCCAATTAATCCATAAAGTAAATAATTTTCGATATTAATTGATTGAATTAGCGATTGACATAAAACGGAATATTTATTCAGATAAACAACCACTAAAGCATCTAAATAATGATCATACAATTGATGGGCATTTTTACCCCAAGGATTCCACAGGAAAGTTTTTGAACTATTTTCAACTAAAATCTCTGTGGTTGCTTCAAATTTTTTTAGTAACGGAAAAATATGAGAAGGGACTTTTTGCTTTATTTTAGCGTTAAATTGCATTGATACAGTGGGTTGGATTTCCATAATTGAATTGCTAAGTAAAAAAAATTACTGGTTTATTAATATTAACAGTTAGAGTATTATTAAAATTATAGTTTTCAATAATATAGCAGAAGGCACAAGCTTGAGTTTTTCTGTACTGGTGCAAGATATCAAATCAAGGTAAGATTTTACCTATTTAGAAGGGTCTTAATCCAAGATTAAGACCCTATATAAGATGGTTCGTTAATTGTTAATTAACTGTTGCATTAACACCAACGGGACAACTAACATTTGTTCCCCCTAACCCACAATAACCATTGGGATTTTTAGCAAGGTACTGTTGATGATAAGTCTCTGCATAGTAAAATTCAGGAGCGTCTAAAATTTCAGTGGTTATTTCTCCATATCCTGCTTTATTTAAAGCCTCTTGATAAGCTTTTTTTGATGCTTCTGCTTGTTGCTTTTGTTCAGATGAATAAACATAAATACCTGAACGATATTGAGTTCCCACATCATTTCCTTGACGCATTCCTTGGGTGGGGTTATGACTTTCCCAAAACACTTTTAACAATTGTTCGTAATTGATCACTTTAGGATCAAAAACCACTAATACCACTTCATTATGACCCGTGAGTCCGGTACAAACTTCTTGGTAAGTAGGATTAGGGGTTAATCCGGCTGCATACCCGACTGCGGTAGAATAAACCCCATCAAGTTGCCAAAATTTGCGTTCCGCACCCCAAAAACATCCTAACCCAAACATGGCGGTTTCCAATCCTTCGGGAAAGGGGGGTTTGAGAGGATGTCCATTAACATAGTGAGAAGCTGGGACTGTCATTTTTTCAGTCCGTCCAGGTAATGCGGTCTCAGGAGTAGGTAAGGTTGATTTTTTGCCGAATCCGAATAGTCCCATAATTCTTTACTTAACTTAATATTCTATCTTTCTCTATCTTAAAGGCAAAAAGCCGCTTCTTTAAAGTGTTGGTTAATCACCACCACATCCACCGCATCCACCGCATCCACTACCGCAACTACTTCCCGAATCACCACCACAGCTACTATCACAATCACTGCTACAACCATCTCCCGATTCTACTCCCCCATCAGAGGAATGGTGACCGAAGATTGCAGAATGGAGATTGTAGATTGTAGATTGAGTAAGAACAAGCCTTTGCTTTTAAGAATTGGTAAATCTACAATCTATCCTCTAAAATCAACAATTAATGAGGGCGCGGGGTCGGAATTATTTCCGACCTTTAAGCCGCCCGTCTAAAATCTACCCTCTACAATCCCAAGCTCCTGCTTTTAAGCGGGGGTCAATCTACAATCTGCCCTCGGCAATCTGCAATCAGTTGACTTTCACTCACGGTTGTTACCTCCCTACTTGAATTTCCAAAAACGGAGATGTCACCAATATGAGTGACGCAGTATTGAATATTAACTTTATTATGACGATTGTTACTCGTTTCATTTTTATTTTCCAAGCAATTTAATTGGTAATGGAAACCATTTTATTTTTTCTGTTGAGACATAAGTGAAAATAATCTTTTAAAGCAGTGAATACTAAATCGATATGGTGAGAGTCTAATTCAGGACGTTTTTTAGAAAATTTATCCCTCAACCCTGGACTAAACTGATATTCCTTGATCAATTGTTGTCTTTGTTGTTGAACTTGATCTTTCTGGACATCTTTACGAAAATCCTCCAATTTCCCTGATCTTTCAAGCGTTTTATGGTTGGAGAAGGGACTCCCGAAACATTGAGTGATCGCCATCTAGGGACACTGGTCACCCCTTTAATCTTTGGTGTGAATTTATTTTTCATTAAAATTTAAGTTAAATTACTTAGGGTTTTTGCTATACAATAGCTTTTAATTTTCGGGTATTATGATAATATAATTTAAGTGCAAATGAGGTAATAATCAATGGGTATTTCTTTAGAAAAAGGGCAAAAAATTTCTTTAGAAAAAGTCTCGCCAGGGTTAGAAGCTGTCTTAGTTGGCTTAGGGTGGGATGTCAAGAAATTTGATACAGGGAGTGATTTTGATATTGATGCTTCTGTTTTCATGCTAGGAGATAACGAAAAACTACCTTCTGATAGTCATTTTATTTTCTATAATAATAAAAAAAGTCCTGATCCGAACCATTCTGTTGAGTCGATGGGAGATAACTTAACGGGTGAAGGCCAAGGGGATGATGAAGTTGTTCTTGTTAACTTAACTAAAGTTCCTGAAGACATTCAAAAATTAGTTTTCGTGGTAACTATTCATCAAGCTGATCAAAGAGGGCAAAACTTTGGTCAAGTCGAAAATGCTTTTGTTCGGTTAGTTGACGTAAAAACGAAAGAAGAAGTATTACGTTATGATTTAACAGAAGATTACTCAATTGAAACAGCAATTATTGTTGCAGAACTTTACAAAAAAGATGGACAATGGCGCATGAGTGCTATAGGTTCAGGATACCAAGGTGGATTACAAGCTATCCTTAATCGTTATCAAAACTAGGAGCAAATAATGGCCATTAATCTGGAAAAAGGACAACGAATTTCTCTTAAAAAAGAAGCCCCTAGTCTGACGAAATTAATGTGTGGGTTAGGGTGGGATGTAGCTGAAAGTTCTGGCGGGTTATTAGGATTATTTCAATCCCAACCTGATTTTGATTTGGATGCCTCTGTTTTATGTTTAAATGCTAATAATAAGCTGACTGGAAAATCTGATCTTATTTATTATGGAAATCTGAGCCATAAGTCTGGTGCAATTACTCACCTTGGCGATAACTTAACGGGGAAAGGCCAAGGAGATGATGAACAGATTTTAGTCAATTTACCGCTAGTTCCTGATACAATTTCTAAGTTAGTTTTTGTAGTTAATATCTATGATTGTCTGAAACGAAATCAGGATTTTGGACAGGTTAAAAATGCCTTTGTTAGATTAGTTGACCTAGGAAACAAAAAAGAAATTGCTCGTTATAGTCTTTCGGGGAGTGAATATCAAGGAAAAACAGGAATGATTTTAGGAGAAGTTTATCGTCACAATGACGATTGGAAAATGGCTGCTATTGGTGAAGGCATTAAAGTAAATAGCCTGGAAGATTTGGTCAATAGCCCTCTTAAGTTTTAAATCAATTAATTTCCTGTTTGTAGTAAGCTTTTAAGAGCTTTTATATAGGGCTGAAGCCCTTACTAAAAACTTGAACAAATGAAAGGAAACAGCGCAAAAATTATTAACCTCCGATTCCCAATCTTCCAGCTAAACCAGGACTCAAGGGAATTAACGTGGCTAACATCAAAAAGAGAATTAATAAGCCCCAAGCGGCGCGAGTATCATTAGGTTCAGTTAACTCATTTAGGCTAGGTCTTTCTAAATCTCGTTGTAAGAAAAGAATGACAATTGCCCAATAAAGAGGAAGAGAATTAGCTGGGTTAATTAAAGTTACAATTCCTAAAACAACCAAAGATGCAATAGTGGTGCGTCTTGCGGTTTTTCGTCCATAAATTGCCTGAACAATTCTACCCCCATCTAATTGACCAGCAGGTAATAGATTGAGGGCATTAATCACTAATCCCAACCATCCGATAATCACCAAGGGATGAACATCAATTAATACCTGGTGTAACTGTTCCCCTAGTATCACTCGCGCCAAACTCCCAACTAAAATTGAGCCTTGAAAGAATTGACTAGGAACTTGAAACAGACTTCCTGGATGGGACAAAGTTAATCCGGCCATCAGCAACACGATAGAAAGGACTCCTCCTGTAGCAGGACCGGCAAAAGCCACATCAAACAGGACATTTCGGTTAGGTAGCAAAGATTCAAAGCGGGTAATTGCCCCAAAAGAGCCAATTTGCCAAGTAGGAAGGAAAAAAGGAACACTAATGCGTAGATTATACCGTTTTGCCAGAAGACGATGACCAATTTCATGGGCGATTAAAATTGCCCAAATCCCTAAACTAAGGGGGATGGCTTCTCGGTAACGACTCCAATCACTAAATAAATCAAATCCTAATAAGATACCCGATGCTTCTAGGGTAGTAACAATAGTTCCGACCAACAAGACCAAAGCGACATTCTTCTGTACTAAGGTAGTGGGTTGGGGTTCAACACTATTAGGAAGTACGATGACTACCGGTTTTCCTTCGGTTCCTTCCACCAGAAACAGGCGATATTTGTCAGGAAAATGGACTTTTAACTTTTCATAGAGGCGATCGTAAACTATTTCAGGGTCTCCTCGCAAATTTCCTTTAAAAATTGCCCCCTCTTGATAGGAAATGGTTTCAGTGGCAAAAAATGTATCAATACCAAAGATACCTTGGATAAGTTTGAGATCTTCTTCAGGAATCGGCAGAATATCACCTACATTTTTAAGGTCAGCATCGGGGGTGAAATCTTCAGACTCACTAGATTCAAGGGTTTGTTCTTGTAAACGTTCAGCAGCTTTTTCTCGTAAGATAATATTTTGACCTTCGGCTCTAAGTCTTCTTCCTATATATATGTATATGATCACCGAAGTGACTACTAAAAATAAAATTCCTACTAAATTAAGATAAATTCCGATGGCAAATAACCCGAAAAACACGAGCCAGGGAGCCATCAAAAACACCGACTGCAACCAAGCTAAAATCCCTAATTTACCGTAAGATTTAGCGCGATTATAACCCCAGGCTAGTATACCTAGAGCAATCAAGATAATAAAGACAATGGTAGTTGTTTCAGATGGGTTCCACATGATTTTAATTGCTGAGTTGACGCTCTCTCTAATTGGAAATCGGGAGATTTTTAGGTGTTCATCATTTAGAGCAGCAAGTACCTAATTTATCATGCTTCTATTGACTTGGGGATTTCTAGAAGAAGTGTGATCTGTTTGTTTGGCTTACGTCTACCACTTTAATTTTTTTTTGTCAATCGTAAAAACAACTAAATAGATTATTTGATGTATACGTAAATTACACGGAAATTATACCAAAGTTATACCAAAGTTATACACAACAACACGGAAAAATAACACAAACACTAACCTTGCCTCCGTATTATTAGGGTATTGGGAAGAAAAAATATTCTCAACCTTAAATTACTGAGTGAGGAAAGCACTTAAAAATCATGATTAAAACTTCTATATTCAGTCAAATACTACCTGAAAGCGTTACCCTTGATAGTGTCACTAACCCACGAGTTCCCATCACCCCAGGAGGAACTGACCTACCCGAAGATATTAGTGAGCCCAGCTATTTTGACATAACCATTGGTGGTGATACCAGTCTCAGTGGAATTTTTGATGGTTACTGCGTCGATACGGATACATTCT
>NEED01000072.1 GCA_002110465.1 unicellular cyanobacterium SU2
AACGAGTGCATGAATGTTCTAACTGCGGTTTTGTAACTGATAGGGACGTTGCGGCTGCGATGATTGTAGAGCAACGTGGACTTGCAGCCCTCGGACTGGGGGTCAAGCTGCCTGTGGAGGAAGAGGTGATCGGGGATGTCCGTAAAAAGACATCTAGAGCCTCCCGTAGAAACAGGAAAACCTCATAGTGATGTGGGGAAGCCCGCGCTGTACCAACTGGATCAGCGTCGGGAGGATGTCACCCTTACTATTTTTAATGATTGCATGAAGAATAGAAATCAATTCATTAACCTGAGTAACGAAATTTTTTATAATGATTTTTTCTAAAGTCTAAATTCTAAATTTGCCCCACAACATAAATCTTAGACTCAACCTAGCGGGATTAACATATATCTTAATAAAAACTAACCGATTTTTTCCGAAAATCTTCCCGAAAATCTTCCTATTATCTCAGCTATGGTAGTTGTATAAATAACTGGTTAGATTAGGTAAGATTTATATTATGAATGTCAAAGAAGTTCACAAATTCAAGCAAACAATCGAATCAATTATAACCATTGAGAAAATAAGCGAACAGAAGATCTTGTTATTACTTCAAGACGGAGACTTAACCTTGGAACAATGTGTTACTCTTGGACGAACCATAAAAAACAATAAATTGACCTGTTTTTCCTTCATCATAAATCAATATCAATCTAAATTCCAGACACTTTTTAGTCAAATTAAGCAAATAATAGAACAAGAACAAAAAGAGAAATACAAAGTGATTCAAAACCAAGGATTTAGGATGAAAACGTTTAATCAGATGATGCGGGATTTTCGGAAAAATCCTTCAGCTTTTTTCAAAGAAAACAAAATTAAACAAGAGCTAATGGTAAGGTATTCTCGTTCTAACTAAGTGGACGACTATTTTTTCTAGAACCATCACGGGTTAACCAAAGTTTTTGTTGCGGTAAAGGAAGAGGTAAACCTTGGCGATCAAAAGCCACTTTTAATCGGCGGCGAAACTCTCGTGACACATCCCACTGTTTAAGGGGTTTCGTTTTAATCCAAACACGAATAATTAACCCCCTCTCTTCAAAATTATCTACCCCTAAAATTTCTGGATTTTCTAAAATATTCGTTTTCCAAAAGTTATCTTGAATCATCTCTTGAGCAACTTCATGAATTATTTTTAAGGCTTTATCGATATCAATTTCATAAGCAACAGGGATGAGCAAATCTGCTCTTGACCAATTACTAGAAAGATTAGCAACAATTTTGACTTCACTATTAGGAATCGTAACTAATCTTCCGGCGGGATCACGAAGTTGAGTAATTCTTAGATTAATATTTTCGACAAATCCAGCAAACTGCCCAACCTCAATAACATCTCCTACCGCATATTGATCTTCAATGATGATAAAAAATCCATTAATAGCATCCCTAATTAGGTTTTGAGAGGCTAAAGAAACACCAACCCCTAGAATTCCAACCCCTGCCAATAGGGGAGCAATATTAACCCCAATAGCTGATAAAGCGACAATAATTCCTATTCCTATCAAAATAATAGTAATAATGCTCCGAGCGACCAGAGAAATTGTTGTTAATCTTAATTGTAATCTTTGGTTAGATTCAAGTGATAGTAAATGTTGGTTAAATAAAACAGACGTCACTTTAGCAATTAAGGCATAACTTAAACGAATGAATAAATAAGTTCCTAACCCAACAATTCCTATTCTAACGGGAATCCTCAGAAAGGTTATTAACCAAATTTGTCCAATGCGGGTATAGGGAAATAGCCCAATGATTATTAAAAGTCCACCTAACCAGATTCCCCCTTGAATCATCTGCAAAAGTCTATATTGAACTTCCTTGATATTCCATTGTTCTCGCCGAATCAAAAGAGTAGAAATAGGTTGACCAAGTCTAGATTCTGAGACTCTATCTTTAGAAACTCTCAAGCGTTTTATCTGACGGATTAGAAGAAAATTAGCAATTAGTAAGACACCGGCAATAGCTAAGGAAATCAATCCTTTTTGAATCAAAGAAATATATTGTCGTTCTTGTCTTCCTCGTTCTAATCCCGCTTTTAATTGTTCAATAATATAACTAGCTTTTGTTTCTAAACCAATCCCCTCATTTTGGACATCTAAAGTGGTAACAGTCATCAGACGAATTTCTTGACCCTCAATGGTTACATTGATATTGGGTAAATTATTGATAGTTTGTGTGTCGATTTGAAGTTGAGGCTCTTCTTGATAAAAATAAATTTTACTAATTTTGTTCAAGCGATCTTCAATCAGTCTTACTCGTTCAGAAATGTCGGATTTCGGTGCGGCAACTTTAAACAAACAAATTCCATCAAGTCTGATACAAGCAGACACTTCAGAATTATCATCCGATTGAGGTAGCCAACTATTAGTATTCGTTAAATCAGGAAAAATAATCCCTTGGGCGTTAACTGGTAATGCCACTAAAAAAATAGTTAAACTAATCAAAAAAAAGCTAATTAGTCGTTTGATTAAACTGGTTTTGAATACGTTGACTGACTTTCTTGTTGGCTCTAAACTCATATTAATAAACTCATTAAAAATTAGTATGTTAGTGAGTAAGTAAGATTAGATAATTTTCCTGCACTACTCTATCATTACAAGCAAAAATGGTAAATCGTTACAAAAATCATTTTCTAAGTGTTTTAAAATGATTTGAGTCATTAGATTACACAAGCTTTTCTATTCTTACAAAAATGTATGTCTTCAAAAAATATTATTCTAGGTTCGGTTAAACTTCAGTATCTGCACTAACGTTCCTAAAGATAAATATTCATGAATCATCATTATAAGGACTCCACCCTAGAATGATAAGCTAACAAATGCACCAGAATTATTAGAGAAGCTACGATGACTCAAGCAACAGAAATCCCCTATTTGCTCCGTGCGGCGCGGGGCGAGGTGTTAGAACGTCCTCCTGTGTGGATGATGCGACAAGCAGGGCGTTATATGAAAGTTTATCGGGACTTACGGGAGAAATACCCTAGTTTTCGTGATAGATCAGAAAATGCTGAGTTAGCGATTGAAATTTCCCTACAACCTTGGCGAGCATTTCAACCCGATGGGGTCATCATGTTCTCTGATATTTTAACCCCTCTCCCTGGATTAGGGATTCCTTTCGAGATTCCTGAAAGCAAAGGGCCAATTATTGATCCTCCTATTCGCACTCAACAACAAGTCGATAACCTCCGTCCTCTCGATCCTGAGGCCTCTCTTCCTTTCATTAAAACCATTTTGCAAACCCTACGACAAGAAGTAGGTAATCAATCAACGGTTTTGGGATTTGTGGGCGCACCTTGGACGTTAGCCGCCTATGCAATTGAAGGGAAAAGCTCTAAAAATTATGCCATCATCAAGGCGATGGCTTTTTCGGAACCATCTATCCTCCATCAATTTTTGAGTAAATTGGCTGACGCGATCGCGGTTTATATTCGTTATCAAATCGACTGTGGGGCGCAGGTAGTGCAATTGTTCGACTCTTGGGCTGGACAATTAACTCCTCAAGATTATGAAGTATTTGCCCTCCCCTATCAACAACAGGTGATCCGCCAAGTTAAAGAAACCCATCCTGACACTCCTCTAATTCTTTACATTAGCGGTAGTGCTGGCGTTCTCGAACGAATGGGACAATCGGGAGTAGATATGGTGAGTGTGGACTGGACGGTTGATATGGCAGAAGCCAGACAACGGTTAGGGTCTAACATGATGGTACAGGGGAATATTGATCCTGGGGTTTTATTTGGCTCGAAGGAATTTATCCGCGATCGCATCCTTGATACAGTTCGTAAAGCTGGAAAAGGTGGCCATATCCTGAATTTAGGTCATGGGGTTTTGGTGGGAACTCCCGAAGATAATGTGCGTTATTTCTTTGAAACCGCTAAACAAGTTGATCAGTTACTCGCTGTTTCTGTGTAGAGGTTTGGCGGTAAGTTAAGTAGGCATAGTTATTAAATGTCAACCATAATAGTTTGTAGTTGGGACTTTAGTCCTGATAAAATCAGGATTTTTAGCCCTAAAGGACTTACTACAAACTTAGCTGTATTTTTGTCCATCTACTTAGTGGGCTAAAACTTAGACAAACCTAGGTTTAAGGAACTATGATAGGTCGTATTGGTGGGTATTACCCACCCTACTGACTACTTACTAATTTTCACAGTATCTAATGAAACGAATTTTTTTAACGGGGGCGAGTGGTTGTATTGGTCATTATATGACGGAAGCTTTGATCCAAGAAACGGATCATGAGCTTTTTTTATTAGTAAGAAATCCGGCTAAACTACAATTTGATTACAATGCCCGTTCTAATATTCATATTTTGCAGGGTGACTTACAAAATATTGACCAATTTAAAGACTTATTAAAAACCATTAATGTTGCCATTTTAGCTGCAACCAGTTGGGGTGGTATTCAAGAATCTTATGAGATTAATGTTATCAAAATGTTGGAATTAATTAACTCATTTGATGTCGAAATATGTGAACAAATTATTTATTTTTCTACGGCAAGTATTTTAGACAAAAATAATCAACCTCTTCCTGAAGCTGGGGAATTAGGAACCAATTATATTAGTACAAAATACACTTGTTACACTAAAATTTTTGACTTACCCATTGCCAATAAGATCACGACAGTCTTTCCGACTTTGGTCTTTGGGGGAGAAGAAAATAAACCCTATTCTCATTTATCTGGGGGATTTTCTGATGTTATTAAATGGGTTGACTTAATTCGTTGGTTCAAAGCTGATGGAAGTTTTCACTATATTCATGGGAAAGATATTGCCCAAGTCATTAAATATTTAGTAGATCATCCTCCAAAAGAGTCAGATACCAGACAATTAGTATTAGGAAATAAAGCAACGACGGTTGATGAAGCAGTTGCTCAAATTTGTGCTTATCTCAATAAAAGAATTTATTTTCGCATTCCTTTGTATATTGCTTTAGTGAATTTCTTTATTGCGGTTTTTCGCTTAAGAATGGAAGCTTGGGATTATTTTTCAATTAATTATCGCCATTTTGTTTATAAAGATCCTGTCACTCCGGCAACGTTTGGGTTAGAAAATTATTGTTCAACTATCGATGATGTTTTGAGATTAAATGGCATTCCTAAAAAGAGGAATTAATATATAGAAATAAGTTAATAGACCGTAGGGTGAGCAAATACGATAGCTATTTTGATTCATTATATATCGCCCAACTTTTGCCCAATCTACAAGGAGATGGATTAAAAATTAGAACGGAGAATAAAGAATGAAGAAAAAATACTTGTTAGATCTTTTGAACCAAGAAATAGGCTAAAATATTAATAAATTAGAAAATAATTAATAAAAGACTAAATTAATAGAGAATATATTTCCAATTCTAAGTAGTCGGACATAAATAAACAGCACTATATTAAATTATGTTAACAAGGGGAGAATCCTTCCCTGTTACCTGTTCCCTAACCTCACAGTTAACTTTACTTGTGACCAACTACTTAAATGCTAAATTCTAAATTCTAAATTCCTCCAAAATGTCCCAACCCAACTTTGACACTTATTGGAATCCTGATGACTTAGATCAAGCCATTCTCAGCTTTGAAGAAATTCAGGAAGAAATTAACTATAAACAAGCCCAAGATGCCCTAAGAGGGTTAGTAAATCATCTTGATTTAACGAAATCTGAACAAGTGGGGTTAGAAACTGAATTAGATCATCTAACAGCAATGTTAGAAAAGTTAGATCAGTCAGTGGTTCAAATAGCCGCCTTTGGGATGGTGGGACGGGGAAAATCTTCGGTTTTAAATGCCCTTTTAGGTCAATCAATCTTTGAAACAGGGCCTTTACATGGAGTAACACGAACTGTTGATATGGCTAACTGGCAATTAAACCCTGATGACACCTATGAGGGAGTTCAACGACTGGAATTATCAGGGTGGGGTAATTCCCAAATACAGTTAATTGATACCCCTGGAATTGATGAGGTGGATGGCCAAACCCGTGAAGCATTAGCCCATGAGATGGCTAGACAGGTAGATTTAATTTTATTTATTATCGCTGGCGATATGACCAAAGTCGAATATGAAGCCCTGTCCCAATTGCGAGAAGCGGGAAAACCGATGATTTTGGTCTTTAATAAAATTGATCAGTATCCTGAAACCGATCGCCTGGCCATTTACCAAAAAATACGCGATGATCGGGTCAAAGAGTTGTTATCCCCTGATGAAATTGTGATGGTGGCTGCTTCTCCTTTAGTTACACAGGTGATGCGTGATCAAGGGGGAAACTTAAAACAGCAACGCAGGCGAGGCAAACCGCAAGTTGAATCCCTGAAATTGAAAATTCTTGAAATTTTGCATCGAGAGGGAAAGTCCTTAGTAGCCCTCAATACCATGCTTTACGCTTCGGAAGTCAATGAACAAATTGTGGAACGGAAGCTGAGCATTCGAGAAGAGGCGGCTAATCAATTGATTCAGAAAGCAGTGATGGCTAAAGCAGTGGCGATCGCCCTTAACCCTGTGACGGTGGTGGATTTATTGACGGGGGCGGTGGTGGATGTGGCGATGATTTTGGCTTTGTCTCGGTTGTATGGAATGGATATGACTCAACAAGGGGCGATCGCTTTGTTACAAAAAATTGGCGTGAGTATGGGGGGGATTACGGGAAGTGAATTTATGGCTTCTTTTGGCTTGAGTTCTCTGAAAGGTTTATTAGGACTAGCTACACCTATCACAGGAGGGACTTCTTTGCTTCCCTATGTTTCTGTAGCGATTACTCAAGGGGGCGTGGCCGGGGTTTCTTGTTATGCTATTGGACAAGTAACCAAACGCTATTTAGCGAATGGGGCTTCGTGGGGGCCCGAAGGTCCCAAGACAGTGGTTAAAAGTATTTTATCTTCTTTAGATCAGACTTCTATTTTGAATCGAATTAAATGGGAATTAGGGGCAAAATTGAGACCTCGGTCATCATCCCATCTTTGACCCTTCAGATTGATAAAAAGGAGACTAGGAAGGCCTTCCTATCTCCATGACGAAATCTAAGACAATAATTTTAGACAGCAAAAGAAGTGCCGCAACCGCAGGTTTGACTAGCGTTGGGGTTAGTAAATTGAAACCCACCACCAATCATGGCATTGCTGTAGTCAAGAACAAGTCCATAGAGGTAGAGGATACTTTTGCGATCGCAAACTATTTTAAATCCTTCGTAATCAAACACTTCATCGTGTTCATTGATTTTGCTTTCGTCTTCAAAGTCCATCATGTAGGACATTCCCGAACATCCTCCTTGACGGACACCAACCCGTAAGCACAGATCTGTTCCTTGTTGTTTGCGCAACATTAGAACGTGCTTCAGAGCGTTGTCTGTTAATTGAATTCCTTTTGATTGGGTTTGAGTTGCTTGTGTCATCTGTGATGGTGACTCCTAAAAGCTATAAGTTTTGCAAGCTTTCCAACCTCTATGATAACGAGTTATCGTCCTAAGTTTGGTGCTGATTGATGACTTTAAAATTAATTAACTAATTGCTGCTTTAAGTTCTGGTCGGGTATACCAACTGTAGGGGCCATCTAAAACAGGTTTAATATTTAACATTTGTCGCCATTCATCTAAGGGACGTTCTAGGTTTTCTTCCCACTTGATAGGAAACAATGGTTTAGCGTCTTCTCCCATATCAAGTCCCTTGGAAACAAGATCAAAAGCATATTTGAGGGTGCGAGCTTTGTCTTGAGGACTCATTTGCTCATTATAAAGTTGGTCATTCATGAAAAAGTGGAGCATAAAAGAGGTTAAATCGAGAAAAATAAACCCTGGATAGCCAATTTGACCAGCCGTAACCGAAATTACTCCTAATTCCCCTAAATCATCCAGACTAAAACCGGTCAAAATATGATGAAGATCATGGGTTTTATAAACTCGAAACGTCACATAATCAGCATCAGTTTTAAATTCTGCTGGAATGCGATAGAACTGTGGGTCGTAACCCAGGGTACTCAAAACCTTAGCATAAGTCCAACCGAGAGACCCCTTTGGCATTTTCAACATCTTATCCAAGTCGTACAAAGGTCCAACATATCGTTCTTGGAGGATTTTGGCACTTTCAGGCTCTTTTTGAATGGCCTGAAGACAAATTTTCATCGGGTTGCTTTCATGGAGTTTTTCACTCAAATCAAAAGCATTATTAACATCTTTTCCCGCTCCTGCAGCCATATCTAGCAGTTCTAAAAATTGCTCAATATTTTGCTGACTGGCGATCTGATTAATATATTTGAAACTCATAAACCCGTTTTTCCTTTGATATTTTAACCAATTCTTAAGAATTAAATTACCTTTAAAAATGATTATACTATAGGGCTTGTCCTATTTCTCTTCCTAAAATATGTCATGATATGTCATGATAAAAAGTGAAGTTTTTTAACGAAAAGTGGACAACTGCCAATGAATATCTCGGTTGACCCCGATATCTTAGCCTTGGATTTTGATGGCGTTATTTGTGATGGATTGTTGGAATATTTTCAAACAACTAAACGCACTTATCTGAAGATTTGGAATGATGATTCCTCTCATGTTCTTGATAAGTTTGCAGATAGTTTTTATCGATTACGTCCTGTGATTGAAACAGGATGGGAAATGCCTGTTTTATTAAGAGCTTTAGTGCTAGATTTTGATGAGAATCAGATTGAAAATAATTGGTCATCCTTTTGTCAAAAAATTTTAGAAGAAGATAACTTAAATAAACAAGATCTTATGATGCAACTCGATGGAGTTAGAGACCATTGGATTAATTCTGATTTAGAAGGCTGGTTGCAATTACATCGATTTTATCCTGGGGTAATTGAAAAAATAGGTCAAATTCTTAACTCTTCTACTTCTTTATATATTGTTACTACCAAAGAAGGTCGGTTTGTTCAACAATTATTAAAACAGCAGGGAGTAGAATTACCTAAAGAAAATATTTTAGGCAAAGAAGTTAAACAACCAAAATCTGAAACCTTGCGTCAATTAATTCAAAAAAATTCTCTATTTCCTGAGCAATTATGGTTTGTAGAAGACTTGTTAAAAAGCTTACAGAAAGTTCAGCAACAAGAGGATTTGAAAGCGGTTAAATTGTTTTTGGCTGACTGGGGATATAATACGGAAACAAGTCATAGTTTAGTTGAAACTAATCCAGATATTCAGTTACTTTCCTTGGAAAGGTTTAATAATAATTATTCCTCTTGGCTTAGCTAATTAGGCTCGATATAAGTATTATGAAAAACTATTTATGTATTTTTTAAAAGTTCGTAGTGAGAGCTTTAGCCCTTCTTATTCAACCAGGATTTCTAAGCCCTAAAGGGTTTACTACAAACCTAAAATGAATGAATAGTAATGATTCAAAAACGATTCCAAACTACGGTTATTTTAGCCATGACAGCCGATGGCAAAATTGCAGATTTCCAACGAACCCCTTCACGATTTGGTTCTCAGGCGGATAAAGCCCATTTAGAGGAGCAAATTTCCTTAGTAGATGGGGTTCTCTTCGGGGCAGGAACTTTAAGGGCTTATGGAACAACTTTACCGATTAGCAACCCTAAATTATTAGAAGCTAGAAAACAAAAAAAACAACCCCTACAACCAATACAAATAGTAGTATCTGGATCGGGTGAGATAGATCCTAATTTTCGTTTTTTTTCTCAATCAATTCCTCGTTGGTTAATCACAACAACAGCCGGGGCTAATACCTGGAATAAACAATCTCATCAGGGATTTGACAAGTTAATTATCACTGATGTTAATCAACCGTTAACGATTGATTGGGACAAAGCCTTTGAAAAATTATATCAATTCGGGCTAAGAAAATTGGCTATTCTAGGAGGAGGAACCCTAGTTGCGTCACTTTTAGAAGCGAATTTAATTGATGAATTGTGGTTAACTATCTGTCCTTTTATTCTTGGTGGGGTCACATCTCCTACCCCGGTTGAAGGAACAGGATTTATGTCCCATCAAGGAAAACCCTTAGAATTATTGACAGTCAAACACATTGAACAGGAAATTTTTTTACATTATCGGCTGCATTCTTAAAAAATATTTATTACCCTATAAAAGACAAACTCTTTTCTCTTCACGCGATCGCCCATGGTTGAACAAATAAAACCCCAATATTCCATCGCCTGGATCGAAAAAATCGCTGAAATTCCGAAACCTGTCTGGGATGAACTTGCTCAACCCCTAAAAACACCCTTTTTAGAATGGGAATGGCTCAATAATATCGAAACATCGAGAAGTGTTACCCCACGGACTGGATGGCAACCGAGTCATTTAACCGTATGGCGAGATAAACAACTGATTGCAGCAGCCCCCCTTTATATTAAAGGTCATAGTTATGGAGAATTTGTCTTTGACCATCAATGGGCAGATTTATCCCATCGTTTGGGCATTCCTTATTATCCCAAATTGTTAGGAATGACTCCTTTTACTCCTGCGGTAGGATATCGTTTTTTAATTGCACCAGGAGAAGATGAAGCAGAAATTACCCAACTAATGGTAGCCGCTATTGATCATTTTTGCGATCGCAATAAACTATCGGGTTGTCATTTCTTATTCGTTGATCCCGACTGGCAACAATTGATGGAAAATAATGGGTTTAGTCGTTGGCTTCATCATAGTTACATTTGGTCGAATAAAGGATTTAATAGTTTTGATGATTATTTAGCAGTTTTTAATGCTAATCAACGCCGTAATATTAAGCGAGAGCGCAAGGCAGTCACTAAGGCCGGACTAGAAGTAAAAACCTTTATAGGGGATGAAATTCCCCATCATTTATTCCCTTTGATTTATAAATTTTATAGCAGCACTTGTGAGAAATTTTATTGGGGAAGTAAGTATTTAACTCGTAAGTTTTTTGAACAGCTTTATCCTCATTATCGTCATCGAGTTGTTTTGGTAGCTGCTTATTCAGAAGATAATGATAAAAGTCCCGTGGGAATGTCTTTTTGCTTACGCAAAGGTGACAATTTATATGGGCGTTATTGGGGCTGTTTTGAAGAATATGACTGCCTTCATTTTGAAGCTTGTTACTATCAACCCATTCAATGGGCAATTGAACAAGGAATATCTATGTTTGACCCAGGGGCAGGAGGAAGACATAAGCGACGCAGAGGTTTTCCGGCAACTCCTAACCACAGTTTACATCGCTTTTATGATCAAAAAATGAGTCAGATTCTTCGGCATTATATTGGGGAAGTCAATGAGATGGAACAGCAAGAAATTGATGCCATTAACCAAGATTTACCTTTTAGTAAGCAGGAGATTCAATTTACTGATTACTGATTGCTATATATCTTAGTCGCGGAAATAAGGGATTAATTCGGGAAGTTTTCGGTAAGAAAAATCAGTGATTTTTGATACAAAATATGAAAATCTGATAATTAAAGAAAAACTCGCTATGATGAGGAATAGTAAGATTTATCCAATCTTATGTACCTAAATCACCATTTGTTTAGATCAAGATCACACAAGATTTGTAATTCATACCATTATGATTGAATCATCTGTCAATACCCTCGACGAAATACAGTTAACTCGCGAAGAAAGAGTTGTTGAAATTCAGAACCTAATAGAAACCCTTCGTATTGCTGATGAAATCTCCAGTAGAGGATATTTAATTACTAGCTCAGAATTGGCTGATTTAATGGATATCAACGCTAGTGCTGTCACCAGTCGAGGTGATCATTGGTCTTGGCGCAATTGGGTTGTATCACGGGTTCGGCGAGAAGGTAATCAAATTCTCTGGCAACTTGAACGAATTGATTAGATTAAGGGCAGATATTGCTCCATATTGAGGACTTGGAAGTAACCTCGCCATTCTTCATTCCCTAACGATATTTGATTTGATCCCTTCTGTAATAATTAAACAGAATTAAGTTTTCCTCTGTTTTAGGGAGCAACGGTTTAAATAGCCGTTGCTTTCAATTATTTATTGATGGCCTTCCATTCATTATAATACAAATTGGTAACCATTCATCATAGGCTATGGATTGTTTTTACAAGCAAAATTTAATGATTTAATGAGAGTGGGAATATCCCAAAGTTGACAATTGCTATTAACGCTAAACAACTTATCCCAATTCTCAAAAGTGACTGGAGACTTAATTAATATTTTTCTCCCTCTGCTTCTCTCACGAACAATCTCTCTTGTTGGATAATGAGAACTGGTATTATTTCCCCCTCTATCCCCTTGTATATGACGAAGATAATGTTTTGACAAAAATGGAATACTCTCACGGGAGTCCTTTAGCAAAAATTCAAGTAGGATTAAGGAAATTAATTAATGTTCAAAGTATTTGTAGATCGAGGTGGAACCTTTACCGATGTCATTGCCGTAACTGATGATCAAGAAATCATCAATAATATTTCAACAGATAATCAACGGTTTTGTATTTTCACACTTCCTAATCAACGATGGATTATTTTGTATAAACTTCTATCAGAAAATCCTGAAAGATATCAAGATGCAGTCATCCAAGGTATTCGAGATATCATGGGAGTCAACAGTTACGAATTACTTGATACAAAACAATTAGAAGTAATCAAAATGGGGACAACTGTAGCAACTAATGCCTTACTTGAACGAAAGGGCGATCGCACAGTTCTCCTAATTACCAAGGGATTTAAAGATGCTCTCAGAATTGGCTATCAAAATCGTCCCAATCTTTTTGATCTCAATATTATTTTACCTTCAATGTTATATGAATCTGTTATCGAAGTAGCGGAAAGATATGATGTCAACGGCCATGAATTGAAAGCCGTTAATACAGAACAAGTTTGTCAAGACTTAAAACAAGTTTATGACCAGGGAATTAAAAGCTGCGCTATTGTTTTTATGCACAGTTTTCGTTATCCTGATCATGAAAATAAAGTTAGAAAAATTGCTGAAAATATTGGCTTTACTCAAGTTTCTGTTTCCCATCAAGTGAGTCCTTTAATGAAACTGGTAGCTAGAGGTGATACGACAGTTGTTGATGCTTATTTATCTCCTATTTTAAAACGTTATATTGACCAGGTTTTAAGTCAATTACCCGATGTTAGATTAATGTTTATGAAATCTGATGGAGGATTGGCTGACGCTCATGAATTCCACGGAAAAGATAGTATTTTATCAGGACCTGCGGGGGGAATTGTTGGAGCCGTTCAAACCAGTTTAAGGGCAGGTTTTAAGGAGATAATTACCTTTGATATGGGGGGAACTTCTACCGATGTTGCTCACTTTAATGGGGAGTATGAAAGACAGATTGATAATGAAATTGCAGGGACAAGAATTCGGGTTCCTATGTTAAGTATTCATACTGTCGCTGCAGGTGGTGGGTCAATCTTGTTTTTTGATGGGTTTAGTTTTCGCGTAGGTCCCGAATCTGCTGGTGCAAACCCAGGTCCTGCTTGTTATCGTCGCGGTGGACCTTTAACAGTAACCGATGCTAATGTGATGGTAGGAAAAATTCGCCCTAGTTATTTTCCTGCTATCTTTGGAAACCAAGAAAATTTACCGTTAGATCAAGAAATTGTTAATCAAAAGTTTACTCAATTAGCCCAAGACGTTTCTAGGGTTACGGGGAATTTAACGACTCCTGAAAAAGTGGCTGATGGCTTTATTTTAATTGCTGTTCAAAATATGGCTAATGCGATCAAAAAAGTCTCCTTGCAAAAAGGCTATGATGTGACTCAATATGCTTTAACTAGCTTTGGCGGTGCAGGGGGTCAAGTATGCTGTTTAATTGCCGATATTTTAGGAATTAAAACGATTTTTCTCCATCCCTATGCTGGAGTTTTAAGTGCTTATGGAATGGGATTAGCTGATATTTGCGTTATCCAAGAAAAAGCCATTGAACAGTTGTTAACTCAAGATTTGATACCCCAGTTAGATGATTCAATTATCGAGTTAGAAACTCAAGGTAAACATAAACTTAATTCTAATGGTTCAGGGTTACAAGAGAAGGTTAATAAAAAAGTGAATTTAAAATATCAAGGGACAGATTCAACGTTATTAATTGACTTTGCAGATGATCCAGAAACTATGATTAAAGCATTTGAAACAGAACATCGATCGCGCTACGGTTTTATTCAATCGAATAAATCTTTAATTGTAGAATCAATTTCTGTTGAAGTTATTCAACAAATGGAAACCCCTGAAGAAGCTTTAATCAGTCGTAATCGTCCCCTCAATGAGCCTCCTAAACCCTTAGAAACTGTGCCAATTTTTACTCATGATAGTTGGCAAAATACTCCTATTTATCAACGGGAAGATTTACAACCTCAAGACAAGATTGAAGGACCGGCTATTATTGTCGAAAAAATTAGTACCATTATCGTTGAACCTAACTGGAATGCAACGTTAACTAAATATAATCATTTAATTTTGCAACGGAGTTAATTAATAAAAGTTCGTAGTTGGGGCTTTAGCCCTCCCCCATGGAAAAGCCTTTTTACTCTAAAGAGTTCACTACCAACTTTTTGACAAAATTGAAATCCATGAGTTCTTGAATTTCTTTGTAATTATTCAGATTTAGATTTAGGTTTATAGGTTGATTTAACCTGCAATTCCTTTAACTGTTGTTCATCAACGTTAGCGGGGGCTTCTGTGAGTAAACAACTTGCTTGTTGCGTCTTCGGAAAGGCGATCACATCTCGTATCGAATCTTCTCCTGCTAACAGCATAACCAACCGATCTAACCCATAGGCAATACCACCATGAGGGGGAGTGCCATATTCAAAAGCTTCTAATAAAAATCCAAATTTATTATAGGCTTCCTCCATCGATAAGCCAATAGTTTCAAAGACTTTTTCTTGAACTTCTTTCTGATAAATCCTGAGACTTCCGCCCCCAATTTCAATCCCATTAAACACAATGTCATACGCTTGCGCTCTAGCGGTTTTTAGATCATCTAAATCTTCTGGGTTGGGTGCAGTAAAGGGGTGATGTAAAGCCTCTAAACGCTTCTCATCTGCATTCCATTCAAACATAGGAAATTCAGTGATCCAAAGTAGATTAACCTGATCAGAATCTATTAATCCCAATTGCTCCCCAATGACTAACCGTAACCGAGACAAAGATTTATTAACGGTATCCGTATCTCCCGCACCAAATAATAATAAATCTCCTGGTTTTGCTCCTGTTCTAGCTAACAACTCGGCTTTTTGTTCTTGATTTAAGTTATCTTTAATTGCCCCAATAGTATCGAGTTTATTGTTATCCTTAACCCGAATGTAGGCAATTCCTTTTGCGCCGGCTTCAGTCGCTTCTTTAAATAAATCTCCCCCTGGTTTAATCCGTACATTTGAGATAGCTTCATTGCCCCCAGGAATCGGCAAAACTTTTACTTTTCCGCCACTTTTCACCGCTCCAGAAAACACTTTGAAGCCGCTATCTTTAACAATATCTGAAACATCAACTAAGGTTAAATCAAAACGAGTATCAGGGCGATCTGTCCCATACTTTTCCATGGCTTCTGCATAGGTTAAACGGGGAAAGGGACGAGGTATTTCAAGATTTTTGATAGTTTTGAAGATATAGCACACTAACCCTTCATTAAGAGCTAAAATCTCGTTTTCAGACATGAAACTCATTTCCATGTCTAGTTGAGTAAATTCTGGTTGTCTATCAGCCCGTAAGTCTTCATCGCGGAAACAACGAGCAATTTGATAATAGCGATCGCATCCCGATACCATCAATAATTGCTTAAATAATTGAGGAGACTGGGGTAACGCATACCATTGACCTGGGTTAACACGGGAGGGAACTAAATAATCCCTGGCACCTTCTGGAGTGGAACGGGTGAGAATAGGCGTTTCTATCTCCATAAATTGCTGTTGATCTTCGAGATAACGACGCATTGCTTTAACGACAGCGTGGCGTAATTGTAAGTTTTTGGCCATGCGATCGCGTCTTAAGTCTAAATAACGATACTTGAGACGGACATCTTCTCGGACTAATTCTGCTTCTAAACTCGATATGACAAAGGGAAGTTGCTTGTTAACTCCATTGAGTAATTCGATGGTATCGGCGTATATTTCCACTTCTCCGGTGGGTAATTTAGGGTTGAGAGACTCTGGAGGACGCTGACTCACACGACCTACTATTTTAACCACGTATTCATTGCGTAGGTTTTCTGCATCTGGGTAGGAGTCGGGGGTTCGTTGGGGGTCACTGACGATCTGGACTATTCCTGTGCGATCGCGTAAGTCAATAAAAATCACCCCTCCATGATCTCGTCGGCGATCAACCCAACCAAATAGGGTAACAGTTTGATCAATATCAGTTGCTCGGAGGTCGCCGCAATAATGAGTTCGCATCGGAATTAATCGTAGTTTTGTCGTCATATGAAGGGTTGCGTACTCTGTGTTTAGCTTGGCCAATCATGAGACGCATTGCCCATTATCACTCATTTAGCTTATCCTGCGTGTCTTTTTTTAGATCGAGTTAAGATTTTCTTACAGGGTAGGGGCTTACGAGAAATATCATTAAATTTTTGAATAAGTTCAACTATTTTCCCTAATTTAGTTTTAATTAAAATCCTTAGCCATTCCAATCTTGATCCGTATCACATAAAAACCGATTGTCAATTAATTGTTCAAAAGCATAGGGTAAAGTGTCAGGAAAAGTTCGTAACGGTAATTCGGTTTCTCGTAATGCTAAATCAATTCCTGCTTCATAGCCGTCAATTATGGCATCTTCTAGACGAGATTTTAAACTGGGGTTATGGCGTAGATGCCGTTGAATTGCTCTTCGTTGTTCTCGAATAGTAAGGAACCAACTTCGTGAGCGTTTTTCTGGCTTATATTCCCATTTTAATAAATGACCGATCAGCACGGATAAACGACTGACTAATTCTCGATATTCCTGTCTTCCCAAGCTTTGAATTTCCTCTTGAAGGTGCCTCCAGTCTAAGTCTAATATTTTCTTTTCTTCGAGGGCTTTAGCTTGTTGTTGAGTCCAACCATAAAAGTCACTATCGTATAAAGAATAACTATTCATAATCATATTCCCGTCCCTGTTACTGTTAATTTAAGTTGATCAATTAAATTGACAACAATTAACGAAGAACAAATAAATAGACCTCTGGGAGATTAATTTGAGCAGCTATTAAGTTAAGAACCCGAAAAACTGTCCAACTTTTCAAGGGGTGTCCATGGGAATCAGAAAAAAGAAACCCTGATTTTTCTCTATTAATTCCATTCATATAAATCGTTAAATAAGGTCTTAGCAAAGGAGTAATAGGAACTAACTTATAAGATTTAGATTCTGTTTGACTAATCTGTATTTGATTGGGGTAAATATCACTTGTTTTTAGGGAGATAATGTCACTAATTTTTGATGACGTGAAATAGGCGATCGCTACCATGGTTCTGTAGGGAAGAGGCAAAGTCGCCAGATATTCTCTCAACAGGGACTCTTGAGTTGTGTTACTCAAAGGAGAATTAGACTGATACATTTGTTTTAAATTGATGGGAGTGGTTGAGACCGGAGAAAAAATATAAAGAAAAACTTAATATATAAATGCTAACAAATTCTTTTAGAGTAAAGTAGGAAAATTGTATTTAAAAAGACAACCTAGAGTTAGTTAAGGTATTGCATTACTTGTGCTGAAAAGTGCTAACATTAGAGCAATGAGAGTTTGAGTATCGGTTTTGAGTTTGTTATTAGCATTGACTGGTTTTTCCCGTTTTGTCTTGGCAAGATGCTCTCCGAGATCTAAATCTCTACACACATTCACTATCAATGGAGACAATCTATGTCCATTTATGTAGGCAACCTTTCTTACGATGTTACAGAAGATGATCTCAATTCAGTGTTCGCTGAATATGGGTCAGTCAAACGAGTATATGTCCCCACTGACCGCGAAACAGGTCGGATGCGTGGCTTTGCTTTTGTTGAAATGAACTCTGTTGCGGAAGAAGACAAAGCGATCGAGACTCTTGATGGAGCCGAGTGGATGGGGCGTACCCTCAAAGTTAATAAAGCCAGAGAGCGTGAACAACGAGGTGGTGGCGGTTATGGTGGTGGACGCGGACGTAACCGCTTCTAAATTCATTCACCTAATGCTTCCAATCATTAGCCACACTTGAAAGCAGTGTGGTGTTTTTTGCAGGTTGGCATTTTTTCTGATAAATCGAATTATATAGTTTTTTTTTGTAGAGATGTTGCCCTCAACGTCTCTATTCTCAGTTTTAGGGTTCATTGACTTAATTTTTTTATTCGATCCACAAACTTGTAATTTTTTGTGTGTTTTTTTACATTTATTTATATAAAATTTTGTTAAGATATATTCAAAGAATTAGGTAGTGTGAAGTAAGAATAAGAAAAATGGGATTAGTTAGCAGAATTTCGACGAGAAAACTGGAATCAATTCAAGGGGGAATGTCACAATTTTATACCCCTCAAACAAGTGATGAGACCATGCTAGTGCAAATTCCTGCGGGAAATATAGATGAGATTTTTGTCCATCATTTTCAGACCGATCAATTATTAGTTGTTAGGGGAAGTTTTGTTCTAGTTGCTTTACAAAATGGTCACTATGAATACATCTTTTTAAGCGAAGATAACCCTCAAGTATTAACCATTCCTCCTGGAATTCCCCACGGTGCGATTAACTTAAGTTCTCAACCTTGTTTGCTAGTAAATGCAGTTTTACGTCATGGAGAGTCTCATCCTTTAGATTATAGACCGATGAAACCACCTTTTGCTTATGACTTGGAGAAAGTCGAAGATATTTTAGCTCAGAAAACAGTTAAAACCCCAGCATTGAGTCATCATTAATGCTCAATTTTTTAATGCTTGTTTAGATAACAATTATCCATCATTAATTACTTAATCAGTTGATGATACAGAGGATAGGTTTAAGATTAAAATAATTCCTATCCTCTATTATATTAAGGTTGAATTTGTTGATAATGAGTTAGTAAAATGACCAATAAAAACTACTACCGCTTAATTATTTTTACTCGTTATCCTGAACCTGGAAAAACCAAAACCCGTCTCATTCCCGCTTTAGGTGCAGAAGGTGCAGCAGAGTTACAGCGTCAACTTACAGAACACACAGTCATAGAAGCAAGAAAGTTACTGAAAGAAATTTCTATCGCCATATACTATACAGGAAGTCCTCAAAAAGTTATGGAGAGTTGGTTGGGGAATGACTTAAATTATTTTCCTCAAAGTAGTGGAGATTTAGGAAATCGAATGAAGTCTGCTTTTACAGAGTCTTTTGAGTTAGAATTTTCTAGAGTGGTTATTATTGGAATTGATTGTCCTGATCTGAATATAGAAATAATTAGAAAGGGGTTTGAGTCGTTAGATAAAAATGATTTAGTGTTAGGAGAAGCGTCCGACGGTGGTTACTATTTAATCGGGCTAGAAAAAGTTATTCCTGAGTTATTTCAAAATATTTCTTGGGGAACCAATGAAGTGTTATCTAAAACAAAAATTATTGCTCAACAACTGAAATTAAATACTGTTATTCTTCCTGTTTTATCCGATATAGATCGCCCTGAAGATTTGTCAATTTGGAGAAAAGATCCCTGAAAATCATTATATTAGAGTAATCCCGCATGATTCATCCTCTAACGAGAGCCACCCTTTTCTGGTTAATACTTCGGGCGATTTTCATAGTTTTGGAACTGTTGAAGGTAGATTGTAACATTACCGAACTGACATATTATGTTAAGATTATAAGTTGAAAGTTAAAAACCTAAGGTATTTTAAGCGATAATCTAAAGTAGTGTAAACTAGACAAAAAAATTTATCGTTATGGTCTCTCTTCTTAAACGCTTTACACGACCACGTGATGGCTCTAATCATCCAAAAACATCCCTCTATGATAAGCCAATCAACACCCAGGGGATGAAAGATCTCTCCATGTATTTAACTCAAGCCATAAAAAATGGTGATAAATTTTATGTTCAAAAAGAAAAACAGGAATTGAAGTCCCTGAACATCAGTCCTAGCAGGATTGATCTAAGACTGGTTCAATATTTATTAGAACTTGAAGACAGTGGAGCTAAAATTTACGTCAAGAAGCCGGGTTTATCTGAACTTTGGAAAGTTTCTTTTCGGAAATGGTTTAGGTTAAGTAGATCTGCATGACACTAGGAACTCCTGACCCTAATCAATCAGGAACTCCTGACCCTGATCAATCAGGAACTCCTGACCCTGATCAATCAGAAACTCCTGACCCTAATCAATCAGACATTACCGCCTTTGAAGAGATTGAAGGTCAGATTATAAGACCTCTTAAAGAGAAAGAGAAAAAAGATTTAGATATTGGGCAACAACGAGAAACTACCCGCTCATCTCTAGCTTTGTGGTTAATCAGGATTTTTGCAGGAACCTATGTGTTTTGCTTCATATTGATAACTATACTTACATTCCCCTGGGAAGAAAAGAACTCCCCGAATGTTAGTGAAGTGGATGACAAACTGGAAAATATAAAAAAAGAAAAGAGGCAGGAAAGGTATACCTACTCAAAAGACATGATCACGATTTTACTTACAACTCAAACAGGGATAATTGGAACAGCTTTAGGTTTTTACTTTGGTAGCAAAGAAGATAATAAAAAGGAAAATAAGAACAATAATAATTAAAGGGGAATCATTCCCACAAACGCCGACGAGGAGAACCATTAAGTCGTTGATGGGTATCTTTTAACAATCTAGGAATGTCTAATTGTTCAGGACAACGGGGAAGACACTCACCGCATTGCGTACAGTGATTACCTTTGTTTCCTGGGAACCAATGACCCGCATTTTCAAACATCCGATAACGGTATTGACCAAAATCAGTCATATTATAGGCGACGGCTAAATTGCGTAACCGTAAGACTTCAGGAATATTAATTATTTCAGGACAGGGAAGACATTGATAACATTGGCTACAGCGATCGCTTCCTAAAGTCGTTTCTATGTGGGTTTCTAAGCGTTGGAAGACCTGTATTTCCTCTGGAATAAGGGGGAAGTCATGATCTCCTAACCCTAAAGGATAGGCTAATTCTTCGGGGGTTGCTGCCCCCACACTCAAAGTGGTTATACGGCGATCGCTCAACAAAAATCGATAGGTTAATTCCAAGGGAGAAAACGGCTTACACAGCGTTTTTAAGGAGACTGGTGGCGTATAAAGACGACCTCCTTTATCCCCTGGAGAAATAATAAATATTCCCAGATCTTTCTGAGATGCTAGGGCGATCGCTGGGGCATTACGTTGGAAAAAATAATAATAATGAAGATTAACAAATTCAAATAAATCTGTTTTAATCGTTTCTAAAATTAAGTCTAAAGTGCCGTGGCTTGAAAACCCGAGATGACGAACTCTTCCATCGTCTAACGCTTCTTGTAAGCTTATCCAACATCCATTAGATTGAGTAAGCCAACGAAAATGATCCCAGGTATTAATTCCATGAATGGCTAAACAGTCGAGGTAGTCCACTTGTAGACGTTGTAGACAGCCATTAAGCCATTGGCGCATTTGATCGGGGTCAGGAGTAGGCGGTAACTTCGTTGTAATATAAAGTTTCTCTCGTAAAATGGAGGATTGCTGACCGAGAAATTGACCTAAATAACCTTCACTGTTCCCGTAACCTTTTGCCGTTTCGAGATGATTAATTCCCAAAGCGATCGCTTGTTCAATGGTTTGTCTAAAGATGGTTTCAGAAGACAAACAGCGCATGGTTCCTAGGGAAAAAATGGAGAGAAATAAATTAGTTTTACCGAAACGTCGATAGCGCATAACATCGCTTTAGTAAAAAGCACCAAGCCAAGAATAAGTATCATAAACAATTATCTATTGTTGCTCATGCTCATTATTATCTTCGGGAACCTCCCCCCGTCGTTGAATCAGATCCTCTGGGCGCAATTTTTCGACGAACTCACGAAAAGCGCGGCGTTCTTCCTCATCCGCATCCCGATCAACCGGAATCGACGCATCAGCGATCACCTCTTCCATTACCCAGATAGGACTCCCTGTCCGTAAGGCAATGGAAATGGCATCTGAGGGACGACAATCAATTTCTTTTTTCGTATCTCCTTGGCGTAGGCAAAGTACGGCGTAAAAGGTATTATCTTGGAGAGAATGAATAATAATACGGTCTAATTCCATTCCCCATGCTTGAAATAGATTGACAATCAAATCATGGGTTAAAGGACGAGGGGGGATCTGGTTTTCTAAAGCCCCAATAATCGATTTTGCCTGATCTTGCCCAATAAAAATCGGAAGGGCGCGACGTTCAGATCCGTCTTTGAGTAGCACAATAGGACTTCGGGTGACGGCATCTAAAGCGATTCCAGCAACATTCATTTCAATCATTTGCCGATCCTCTTTAATATAGTTGAACTTGCAATATTTTCCCTATGTTATTCAACTTTAGAGAAAACCAGATTCTTTGAGTCAAGCTACTTACATATTGTATCCCGTAACCGATAGAACATTTGACCGGTGGTATCACCGAGGTTTTCTTGTTAGTCGATTGTTATCTCACAGTAAGATAGAAACGAGGACACATCAAACAAAGGAGTATCAATTACCCATGCGGATGTTACACACCATGCTACGGGTTAATAACCTAGACGAATCCCTCAAGTTTTATTGCGATGTTTTAGGGATGAAATTACTACGCCAGAAGGATTATCCAGGGGGTGAATTTACCTTAGCCTTTGTCGGGTATGGAGATGAGTCCGACACAACAGTCATTGAATTAACCTACAATTGGGGTGTGGATTCCTACGAGATCGGAAATGCCTATGGACACATTGCTTTAGGCGTAGATGATATTTATCAAACCTGTGAGAAAATTCGGGAACTTGGGGGGAAGATTACCCGTGAACCTGGACCGATGAAACATGGTTCAACGGTTATTGCTTTTGTCGATGATCCTAATGGTTATAAAATCGAATTAATTCAATTAAGTTCCCACAGTTCCACTCAAAAAGAAACTGCTGTCGCAGGGGCTAATGCTTAATAGCAATCGATAACTTATCTTTAGTTTTTTGAGTAAGGTGGGCATTGTCCACCCTACTTTTTATCAGGTAGGGGTGTTCCTAAGATTCCTTCTTGTTCAGACACTCTTTCAATTTTAAAGTCTTCAATATTATCTTCAAAGCGACTGAAAATAATTCTAATTTCATCGTAAGTAACGGCAATAGATGTTCCCCCTGATTGAGAACATTTAACCCGCATTAGACTTAAAAACCCGCCTGATTCTTGATTCAAATAAAAGGTTCGGGTACAAGTAGGATTGACAAACCCTTCAATCGCTAATTGATTTAACGCGGCAATTCCTAAGGGACTATTTAGGATATATTGCCACGTTTGTTCTTCCTCCTCATCCGTCATTAAACGCCAGGAACTGGCATTAATCTGCTTATTATTCCCTAATAAAAAAGGTAAATTGTTCGCTTCTATTGGTCTTGGTAAAGCCCCTATTACGAATAATCCTGTTCCTAGAAAAAAAGACAAGATCTTAGCTTTTTGTAAACAATTAAACACTTGATTATTGATTTCGTTGATATTCTTCAAGCAATTCGATGAGACTCGTCTGACATTGTATCGGTAACAATTCTAAGAGAGACACTTCTAGTTTTCCTCCTCCCAATGGAACCTTAATGCTACGAAGAATCGATAATATTTCATCTTCGCTTAATTCATCGTTTTCTATCAGAGGATAGACCTGTTCAGCTACTTTGGTATGAAGATGGGCTTCTGTTAAGTAGAGATGCCATTTAGCGACATCAATATAGATATTTTCGCCAATTTCAGCAGCAAGCGTTTCAATTTCTCGGGTTGTATTGGAGTTAGCCATGAGATTTTTGGGAATAGTCTGCGATCGCCCCAATATAAATGAGATGACCTAGTAATATTATCGCCCAGATTCCAGTCAACCAAGTAATCCAAGTCCAGTCAGCTTGTTTAATATTGTGAACAAACCAGATACCGGAGTTAGAAGCCAGAAAAATTCCCACATGAACCGCAAAATTCATGCGATCATCGAGACGACGGAATTCAGGATCAGCGCGATCGGGTTTACGAGGCCAACGAGGAGGCATAGAAAATAATTAAATGATTGGGTTATGATAATTAGTCTACCAAAAATCCTGGGCTAAAGTTCTTCACCTTTAAGCTTTACTGTTTCCTCTGACTATTTTAGTCTGTTGTCATCTTTTAAACAGTCCCAATTCGCTGAAAAGGAAAGAACCTAAAAACTGCATGACCAATGACGTTTTTTTGCGGTAAAAATCCCCACACATGGGAATCATTACTATTATTTCGATTATCTCCCATGACAAATAATTGACCATCAGGAATAGTAAGAGGTTTAAGATTATAGTGAGGAGATTCTAAGGTATAACCTTCTGATAAGGGTTGGTCATTAATATAGACCTTTCCATCAACAACCGCGACTGTTTCCCCTCCTATTCCAATCACTCTTTTAATGAATGCTTGTTCTTTTTTATATCCCTGTAATCTTAATTGGATCGGAGGTTCAAATACTATTAAATCACCTCTTTGGGGAGAATGAAAATAATAAGATACCTTTTCTACTACTAAGCGATCGCCTTCTTCTAAGGTGGGTAACATTGACTCAGACGGAATATAACGGGGTTCGGCAATAAAAGTCCGAATCACCAAGGCTAAAACTAAAGCAATAATAACGATTTGGAGGTTTTCCCAAATTCCTTTCCAGACTTGATTTTTTGTCTCTTTTAACGGAGAAGAAGCGGAAAAATTTAATTTATTTTTGTCCAAAGTCATAAAAGTCTCAATAGTAGTTACAAAAATTATCTATTCTAAGAGTTTTTTCGCCTGTTGCCACAAGGTTTCTAACTCATTTAGAGTATAATCTGTTAGGGGGCGAGCGGCAAAAGTTTCCATTTTTGACAATCGTTGAATAAACCTTTCATTCGTTCCCTGTAATGCTGCTGATGGGTCTAATCCATACCATCGGGCAATATTAATTAACGTAAAAAGTAAGTCCCCTAATTCTGCTTCTTGATGGGCTTTATCTTCCGCTTCTAAAGCTTGTTTAAATTCACCTAATTCTTCAGTGAATTTTTCCCAAACACCGTCTACTGTTTCCCATTCAAACCCAGCCGAGGCAGCTTTAACTGACATTTTACTACTCGCCATTAAAGGCGGTAAAGTCCTATGATAGCGGCTAAGTTTTCGACTCAATAATTGAGCGGTTTCTAGGGTTTCTCCCTTCTCTTGGGCTTTAATTTTTTCCCAATTTTGGTGAACTTCCTCTTGATTGGCAACCTCTACATCCCCAAAAACGTGAGGATGACGGCGGATTAGTTTTTCTGTAATCCCCTGGGCCACTTCTTTCAAGCTAAACTGTCCCTCATCACTAGCAATTTGCGCCTGTAATACTACTTGTAATAGTAAATCTCCCAATTCCTCAGCAATGGCTTGAGGGTCTTCAGTTTTAATCGCATGAACCACTTCATAAGCTTCTTCAATCACATAAGGAATGAGAGTTTGGGGGGTTTGGGCAAGATCCCAGGGACACCCACCGTCAGGCGATCGCAGTTTAGCCACCACTTCAATCAGATGATTTAACGCTTCTAAGATGGCATCATACGTCTGATTGGCAGCTTGTTGAGAGTTGGACATAAATGGTGGTGATAAGTAACCTCTTATCTATTCTTATCTTGATTTTTCCCTTTTGTAAATGTCGGGTGTCTCTAAAAAAGATTATAAACTCTCAAAAAACGGACGGTTTTTTTAGCTTTAACCATCCGCTTTAGTTCACTAATACAAAACCCTCAAAATCCTTGATAACTTAAACTCCTAAAATAATTTTAAGTAACAATAATAATTGTTGCTCAAAAATGTAGGTAAGCTGCTTCTGCTTTTAATTGATGAATTAATTTTTCGTTCCCTGAAGCCCTCGCCACCTCTAGACGATGTTGTAAACGTCTACGAAGATTTTCTCGATGGGTTTGAGCGGCTTGTGTTATATTTTTATAACTTATTTTGTTCATAATAAACAGTTTTTTCCTTTCTTTTGTGTGTCCATACTTCTAAACTAACATTTGCCGACTATTTTGTAGTATTTGTTACCAAATCTTCACATGAATAACAAAACAACTGCCATCGCCTTAGTGACTGACTTTGGCTTACAAGATGGTTATGTCGGGATCATGAAAGGGGCGATCGCCAGCATCAACCCCCATTTGACGGTAATCGATATTACCCATGAGATCCCGCCCCAAAATATTGCCGCCGGACGATTTTGTCTGATGAATGCTTATCCCTATTTTCCCGATGGGACGGTGTATGTTGCCGTTATTGATCCAGGGGTAGGAAGTCAACGAAGAGGGGTTGCTATCCAATTTGCCCAGGGATATTTAGTTGGTCCTGATAATGGGTTATTTAGCGGTATTCTCAGATTATCTGAAGCGATCGCAGCCGTAGAGTTGACCAATACTAATTATTGGCGAGTTCAAGATCCTAGTTCAACCTTTCATGGACGGGATATTTTTGCCCCTGTGGGGGCGCATTTAGCAAGTGGAGTTCCTCTCAATGCTTTAGGGACTTCTATTTGTTGTGATAGTTTAGTTAAGTTTCCCCTTCGAGAAGTTACCATAACAGATAATAAGATCAACGGTTGTATTCAATATATCGATCATTTTGGCAACATTATTACTAATATTTCACGGGAGTTAATTAGATATAAAAATTGGTCAGTTGAAATAGGACAAAAACAAATTAAAAAAGGATTAACCTATGGTGACGTAGATACAGGAGAATTAGTTGGTTTAATTGGTAGTCATGGTTGGGTAGAAATTGCTGTCAATGGAGGAAATGCCCAACAAAAGTTACAAGTTAATTGGGGTGATCTCGTTACTGTTACAGTAGGTTTAACTTAACATCAAAGTGTCTTTGTAATAAGGGCTTTAGCTATTATTCGCTTAAGTTTTCCATCACTAATTCCTAAAGTAAAGGTTAATAGCCAAGAAATTCTCCTTTAGCTCGACTAACCTAAATTGATTTTTTTGAGAGAGTTAGAAAGCAGTTTTTCTAGTGTTTATAGCAGAATGTAGAATTTAGAATGCAGAATTTAGAATGAAAAACCTTGTCGTGAGTAAGTTTGATGGGTTCGAGTTGTTCTAACCTTAATGCGTAGTGCTATAAGTGGGAAAATGGTTTCAATCTCGGAAATTAATGTTTACAATGAACAATGATAAGAATTGTAAAGAACTATGCCAGGTAAAGTTATCGTCATTGTTGGTGCGACAGGAGGAATTGGCTCAGTTTTAGGACAAAAACTAGCTCAATCAGGCAATAAGCTTGTTTTAGCGTCTCGTAACACCCAAAGGTTAACTGAATTAACCAGTCAATTATCGGCCACGAGTTCAGTTATTGGTATTCCCACAGACATTACTAGCCCCCAACAAGTAGAAACTCTGATAGAAAAAACGGTGACGCAGTTTGGCAAAATTGATGTTCTGGTTAATGCGGCAGGAGTAGGGATCATCAAACCATACAATCAACTAACCCCCGAAGACTTAGAGGCTATGATTGATGTTAATCTCAAAGGAAGTTGTTATACCACTCAAGCAGCAGCAAATGTAATGAAAGATCAGCGATCAGGTCACATTTGTAATATAGTTGGGATTTTAGGTAAACATTCCATGAATATGGCTTCTGCTTACTGTGCATCTAAGTTTGGGGTAGTTGGATTTAGTAAATGTATGGCTGAGGAATTAAAGCGTTACGGAATTAAAATTACCCTTTTTTATTTTGGGGGAGTCGATACTCCTTTCTGGGACACAATTAACCTCAAAGTGGATCGCAAAAAAATGTTAACCCCTGAAACCTGTGCTAATGCTATTTTATTTGCCTTAAATTCAGAACGCCAAGCAGTTCCGATGGAGATTAATATTCAACCAGATAGTTATTTCTTTTTGTAATCAGTCAATAATTAATTGCTAGAATAATTTTATTTATTATCTATAGCTGACTTGAGGAGAAATGGCAAAAATAATTTATTCCTTAAATAATCTAATTTTAACGTTATTACCATCATTCTCTAGTGGAATTTTTGTTAAAGTTTAATTGTTGTTAAAAGTCTAGATTTAAGTATGCGTATCGATCACGTTCATTTTTATGTTGAAGATGCAAATAAATGGCGAGATTGGTTCGTCAATGTAATGGGGTTTCAGTCCCTTGGTGGGGGAGAAAATAATCACACCCAGACAGAAATTGTCATCAATGGAACGTCAACTAATCCTATCGTTTTTGTTCTTTCTTCCCCTCTTTTAAGTAACAGTCCAGTTGCCCAATTTTTACAAATTCATCCCCCTGGTGTAGCAGATGTTGCTTTTGCCGTTGATGATTTATCAACCACCATTAAACAACTTACTTCTACGGGGACAAAACTTAAACAATCTCCTGAGAAATATTACTTCTCTGATGGAAATTTATACTGGACTCAAATTGTTAGCTATCCAGGGTTAGTTCATACCTTAGTTGAACGTCACGGACAAACTCCGATTTTGCCCTATGATTGGGTTAAAGAACGAAAATTAGCTGTGTATAAACAGAATAAATTAACTGACATTGATCATATTGTTTTAAATGTTGCTGTGGGTGAATTAGAAGCAACGGCCAATTGGTATGAACAATGTTTAGGATTTGAAAAAAAGCAGACATTTACGATTGAAACTAAACAATCTGGTTTATATTCTCAAGTAATGGTTCATCCCAGGAATGGGATACAATTTCCTATTAATGAATCGTTATCTAATAATTCTCAAATTCAAGAATTTTTAGAGATTAATAGAGGGGCAGGGATTCAACATATCGCTTTAAAGACTAATGATATTGTAGGATTGACTGGTCAATTAAGCACATTAGAAATATCTTTTTTGAATGTTCCTGATACCTATTATCAAAACTTATTTGAGCAAAATAGAGAATTAAAATCATCTCTCCCTAATTGGAAAGAAATCATTAAGCAAAAGATTTTACTAGATTTTGAAGAGCAATCCAATCAAGAAAAATTAGATAAAAAAGAACAAATTTTATTACAAATTTTTACCCAACCAATTTTTGAGAAGCCAACTTTCTTTTTTGAATTAATTGAAAGAAGAGAACGGGTTAAAGGATTTGGTGAAAGGAATTTTAGGGCTTTGTTTGAAGCCATAGAACAAGAACAAATTAAACGAGGAACTTTAGTAATGGACTAGGATTTCTTCCCCTAAATACCTTGATTATCCGCCAATCTGAGACATAGTACGGTTATAAACTGCATTTTCTGTTCCTGACTCTCTTTGTTTAAAATTAATCTCTGGTTTAATTTCCAATAATTGTTTAACTTGTTCTCTCAACTCGGATGTTTTTATGCCTTGACGTAAAGCAATTTTTAAATTAATTTGTCCCGTTTCATTTAATAAACAAGGCCGTAACCAACCATCCGCAGCAAGACGCATTCGGTTGCAGCGATCGCAAAAACATTCTGACATTTGACTAATAAATCCTAGGGTTCCTTTTGCCCCTGGAATTTGAAAAACATCTGCTGGACCATTTCCTTGAATACTCGATTCAATTAAGCCCCATTTTTGACGAATTCGTTGTCTAATTTCTTCTGATGGAACCCAAGCGCGATGACTAAATAATTGAGCATTTCCGATAGGCATAAATTCAATAAAACGAACGTGCCAACGGCGATCAATCGTTAACTGGGCTAAATCTTCTATTTCATTTTCATTAACCCCTGGAATCATCACAACATTTAATTTTAACGGATCAAAACCCACCTGATAAGCAGTTTGAATTCCCTCCCAAGTTTGTTGCCAACGACTGCGGCCAAAAGTACCAATAATCTGATCAAATGTCTCTTGATTAAGGGAATCTAAACTAATATTAATCCTTCGTAATCCTGCCTGATAAAGATCGTGCGCCATTGACTTCAATAAAAAGCCATTAGTCGTCATGGATAAATCCTGGGTTTGGGGTAAACTAGCAATTTCTCTCACTAATTCAACTACCCTAGGTCGTAACAAAGGTTCTCCCCCTGTCAGGCGAAATTTACTAAATCCCAAGGGAATAAATACTTCTTTCAGCAGGATTAGTAATTCGTCATAAGTAAGAAGTTCTTGACGTAAAATATAATCAAGTTCTGTCTCTTCGGGCATACAATATTGACATCGGAAATTACAACGATCAATCAGACTGATACGAAGATAGTCAACTCGATTCATAAGCTCAATAGTGAATAATTAATAGTGAGTAGTGAATAGTTAATGGGTTTTTGATGAATACTTTTTCTTACCTTAACAAAAATATTATTTTGATGGATGATATTTACTACGTTTACTGTTAACTTTTAAGCTGCCATTGTCGCCAAGCAGTAGAACTGCGAAGGGCTAACCACAAGAGCATTAGAGCGATAAAACCGCCATTTACTGGGGCTTTAAAGGCAAAAAGAACTAAAACCACACAAATAAAATCTTCAAGACAAACCACCCATAAAGGAAGTCCTCCTAAGCGAAAAAACCATCCCACCTCGACTAATTTCAAAACTCCTGCTAACAACCCTCCTACCAACCCAGTAAACCACAAAGGAAGAGGAGCTATGAAAATTCCCCCCTTAACCACTGTAATCCCTAGGAATCCTCCCACTAGAGGACTACAAATAAGCTGAATGATTTGTAAAACCCTTTGTCCAAGTAATTTTTTTGAACCCAATAATTCAAATAAAGACCAACTGGTAAGAATCCCTAATAATAAGGGTGGTGGAATTATAGACAATAAAGGGACTTCAGACCATAAATCCCCACGTACTAAGCCAATAATAAGTAATGGAAGAGCAATTCTTAGACCAGCTGCGGCGGAAGCCGAAAGGATTGCTAAAATACCAATGAGCATAAACTTAATAGATCTGAAAATTCCGATTGAGTCTTAACTTCAGTTTAGAGGGTTAATGCCCTTGCTTTTTGCCTTGCTTGAATTTGCTCTGGTTGCATGAAAGTTTTTCCTAAAAAAACCTTAAACTGACACAAGGTTGACAGTTTTTAACATTAGAATTGGTTAGTCTCAACTTACGATCTGGTCTGGGTTTAGGTTTCCTAACCTAATTCACCACTGTACGCGGAGATAACCTACGATGGTAGGCTATAGGATGCAGTAATTATATTTTAGGTGAATTAGGAGCAATATATAATATGTACAGTCCAAGTTTAGGGGCAACTTCGACCAAAGCAACAGAGTCTGGAAACCGCCTGTTTGTTTACGAGGTCGTGGGGTTAAGTCAGAGTAGCGATAATGATAGTCTCGACTACCCGATTCGTCGCAGTGGAAGTGTGTTTATTACCGTTCCTTATCAGCGAATGAATCAAGAAATGCGTCGCATTGCTCGTATGGGGGGTCGAATTATTAACATCAAACCTCTCAATGCTGATACTCCCTTGCAAGTTACCACCAACCAACCAAAACCCCAGGTCGTAGAACAACCGCAAAGCAACAAGAAACCAACTAGTAACTCTATGACTCAAGCAAAGGCGAAAATTCCTGTTAATATTTACAAACCCAAAGATCCTTATATTGGGAAATGTGTTGAAAACTATCCTCTCGTCGCTGAAGGCGGTAGTGGAATCGTTCAACACCTCACTTTTGATATCTCCGGAGGAGATTTACATTACCTTGAAGGGCAAAGTATCGGAATTATTCCCCCTGGAACTGACGAAAACGGCAAACCCCATAAATTAAGACTCTATTCCATCGCTTCTACCCGTCACGGGGACAAGTTAGATGATAAGACTGTCTCTTTGTGTGTTCGTCAACTTGAATACAAACATCCTGAAACCGAAGAAACTGTCTACGGTGTTTGTTCTACTTACCTCTGTCATTTAGAGGAAGGGGCGGACGTGGCTATCACAGGGCCAGTGGGTAAAGAAATGCTTCTTCCTGATGATGAAGACGCTACCATCATTATGTTAGCAACAGGGACAGGAATCGCTCCTTTCCGTGCTTTTCTGTGGCGGATGTTTAAAGAACAACATGAAGACTATAAATTTAAAGGGTTAGCTTGGCTCATCTTTGGGGTTCCTTATACGGCTAACATTCTCTACAAAGATGATTTAGAGAAAATGTCGGCTGATTATCCCGAAAACTTCCGTTTAACCACTGCTATCAGTCGGGAACAGCAAAATAAAGACGGTGGCAAGATGTATATCCAGCATCGAGTCGCTGAACACGCTGAAGAGTTATGGAATATGCTACAACAGCCCAAAACCCACCTCTATATGTGTGGACTTAAAGGGATGGAAAGCGGTATTGAAGAAGGACTGGCTCCCTTTGCGAAAGAACAAGGGGTAGAATGGTCTGACTTTGTTAAGTCCATGAAAAAAGACCATCGTTGGCACGTTGAAGTTTACTAAATTTTGGGACTTTAACTGAGTAGGGTGGGCAATGCCTTCCTTTATTTATTTGGGGGTCAACAGTGGTTGACCCTTTTCTGATTAAATGGCTAAATAACAGTACGATCGGTTAAGATTTCGTACCCTGTTTGTGTGACTAACACCGTATGTTCAAATTGTGCGGATAGGGAATTATCTACGGTTACTACTGTCCAGCGATCGCGCAACGTCCGAGTATATTTTGACCCTTTGTTGACAATGGGTTCAATTGCTAATGTCATTCCTGCCCGTAACTTAACATTGGGCAACTCCTTAGTGCGATAATTAAAAACATGAGGATCTTCATGGAGATTACGCCCCACCCCATGACCCGTATAATCTTCTACCACACTATAACCATACTCCTTAACCTTATCTTCGATCGCCCCCGCAATATCTAATAAATAATTCCCTGCTTTGACCTGTTCAATTCCTGCATACAATGCCTCTTCTGCACCACGAATTAAACGGGAGGTTTTCGACGAAACTTTTCCCACCGCGATAGTAATACAAGAATCTCCATGATAGCCTTCAAAGTAAGCTCCTGTATCCACTTTTAGCACATCTCCAGCACGAATCTTCCGTTTAGGACTAGGAATGCCATGAACCACTTCCTGGTTAATAGAGGCACAAATAGAAGCAGGAAACCCATGATAACCTTTAAAACTAGGGGTTGCTCCCATTTCTCTAATTCTGCGTTCAGCATAACTATCCAAATCTCCTGTTGTCATCCCTGGTTCTGCAATCATCTCGATTTCTTTGAGAACCGTAGCGACAATTTGGGATGATTGACGCATAATAGCAATTTCTTGCGGTGATTTAGTTTGTACTCCTCGACGACTGCTTTTCATCCGAGGGAGTCCTGTCTGCTGTTTCTTTTGGGGAGTTTTTTGAGATTTACTAGAAGGAGAAAAGAGGTTAGTCAAGATATTCATTAATATAACTGAGAATATTAAGAGCTAATTATGTATTCTAGACGAAATGGCCAGTCCTGTCTTAAAATTTTGCTCCATATCGTAAAGCAGAAAAACGTCTTAATAAACTTACCAGAAAAAAATCTAAAAAGTTTAGGAAGAGACAGAAGCATTCTAAAAACTACATTAAAGCTAGAAAAAAGTACGCCAAGGGACATTTAAAAGTAAGTAGACAACGAAAAGCGTTGGCTAAGAGACTAGCACTCCGTTTAATTCAGTCAAACGACTTGATAGTCTATGAAGATTTAAAGGTCAAAAACCTTGTGCGTAACCAGAAACTAGCTAAGAGTATTAATGATTCTGGTTGGTCACAATTAAGAAAATCGATTGAGTATTTTGGGCTTAAATATGGGCGATCGACTATTGCGGTGAATCCTGCATATACTAGCCAAGAATGCTTTAATTGTGGTCAATTAATTAAAAAGTCTCTATCAGTTAGAACTCATGTTTGTTCATGTGGATACACTGAAGACAGAGATAAAATGGCAGCATTAAACATACTTAGAAAAGCGCACCGCCCGCGCCGAGGTTTCCTCAGCGTATAGGACGGAGCAAGAAGCTACGATAGGGCATATCGGCAGTTGGTCTGAAGACCTAAACGCTTGGGGAGATTTAAGCTCTATTTTGGTTGGTAGCAATACCTGTCAAGACAACTTGAGTCAGTGAACCAAGAATCCCCCGAATTTTATTCGTGGGGAGTGTCAATTCTGATACTATAGTTAAAAGTTATGCCGGGGGATAGATCCAGATTCATCAGTGAACCTATCACGTTATCAGAATCATCCTGAACGGAGATACTTTGAGCGATCGCTTAAGCGTCTCGAGCAAGAAGTGTTGCGAATGGGAACTTTAGTCGAAGAATCCTTTCGTCTGAGTCACCAAGCCCTATTTAAGCAGAATATCGATGCAGTTCAAAAAATTATTAAACTTGATAAACAGATTGATCAATACTACCGACAAATAGAACTAGATTGTGCTACCTTAATGACCCTACAATCTCCCGTTGCTCAAGATTTAAGACTTTTGAGTGCTTTCATGCAATTAATTAGAGACTTAGAAAGAATTGGTGATTACGCTAAAGATTTGGGGGAAATATCTCTTAAATTACTTCCCTATTCTCCCCATCCTATCATGGATGAAGTAGCTGCTATGTCTCATCATGCTCAAATGATGTTAGCGACCAGTTTAGTTGCCCTAGTAGAACTTGATGGTAACGCAGGACAACAGGTTAAAGAATTAGACAATACCGTCGATGATGCCTACGAAAAACTTTATCAAATCTTAGCCTGTCAACGAGATATTAAGGGGGTCATTGAACCTTTTCTTTTATTAGCGTTAGTGATCCGTCATCTCGAAAGAATGGCAGACCATTCTACCAATATTGCTCAGCGAGTCTCCTATATTGTAACTGGACATCGAGGTTAAATTAAGTGTCAACTATCGCGATCAAGGAGAAAATTGAGCAGTTATAGTTAAGTGCGAGGATTGTGAGGTTGAAACAACTATTTTGGCAAATCAGAAAAACCATACCAGCAGGACTAGGAATTTGGTTATTAGTTAGCCAAGGGACAATGGCATCTCCTAAAGAAAAAATAACTCAGGGTAGTGACCTAAATAACCCTGAGACCATCTCTCCCACAGAAGCATTAAGCATTCTTCGTAACCGTCCCCAACCCCCCAATCCCCTTAACCGTGGAACCAGCAAAAAGTTTACGACTTCAACGTCCCAAGTTACCAGCGTTTCAGAATTACAAGATATATCCCCCACTGACTGGGCCTATGAAGCGTTGCGGAGTTTGGTAGAACGATATGGTTGTATTGTCGGTTATCCAGATCGGACTTTTCGAGGAAATCGCCCCACCAGTCGTTGGGAATTTGCCGCCGGATTAAATGCTTGTCTAAATACTATTGAAAGACTTTTACAGGAAAATATAGCGGTTTTACGGGAAGATCTTGAAAAACTCAAGAAACTGGCTCAAGAATTTGAACAGGAACTTATTGCTTTAGGCGCAAGGGTAGATAACTTAGAAAATCGGGTGACTTATCTCGAAGATCATTTATTTTCTACCACCACGAAATTAAACGGAGAAGTGTTGTTTACGACCTCTGCTGCTTGGGGAGAACGGGCGATCGATTCCCATGAACAGGACTTATTCAATCAAGGATTACTTAATTCAGACGAAAGACGACGGATTGATGACAATGCTACTCTAGGTTATCGGGCGCGTCTTAATTTAGATACCAGTTTTACTGAAAAAGACCGCTTGAGAACTCGGCTCGAAACAGGAACCATTATTAACTATTCCAACTTTACGGGAACAGATATGGCTCGTTTGGGACACGATATCAATCGAGATTCTAATCTCAGGATCGGAGATTTATATTACCGTTTCTCGGTCAACAATCTAACCACTTGGTTTGGTGCGAGTTCCCTAGATATTGATGATATTTTTGATGTGGGAACTCCCTTTTTAGCTAGTTCGGGAACGGGGGCTTTATCGCGGTTTATCCGTCGCAATCCCTTAGTTTTTCGTGGACCAGAGGGAATTGGTGGTGGTTTCGCCTATCAATTATTCGATAATCTCCTAAGCGTTAGAGGACTTTATCTAGCTGACCAAGGGGTTGGTAATGATCCTGCTCTCGGAAAAGGATTATTTAATGGTAACTTTAGCACAGGAGCTCAGTTAGGACTTTATCCTGCCGACAACCTTGATTTTACCTTCACCTATCTCCATTCTTATTTTGTCGAGGATGATGTTAATGTCACGTCTAGCAACGGTAGTCAGGTTGCTAAAGATTCCTTTTTAGAATCTCCGACCCTTCGCGATAGCTATGGTATTCAGGGAGACTGGCGCATTAATGATCGGTTCCACTTGACAGCTTGGGGCGGTTATGCGTTGGCTAGAGCGCAAGGACTTGATGAGGATGGTAATAGTCGTCGCGGTTTCGGGGCTGATCTTTGGACTTGGAGTGCGGCTCTTTCGGTTATAGACTTAGGAAAAGAGGGGGCTGTTTTTTCTGTTGGTGGGGGTCAATATGTCACCGCAAGGCGCATTGATTCTTTAGCAGGAGATTTAACTGTTCCTGACCAGGATACTCCTTATATTATTGAAACCCAATATAAGTATCCCCTTAATGATAATATTCTCTTAACCCCTGGCTTTTACGTTGTTCTTCGTCCTGAAGCTAATCAACGAATCAATAGTATTTGGGTTGGTGCGTTGCGGACTACCTTTAAATTTTAACCCTAAGTGCTGTTGGGAAAAAAATCATGCTTCTTAACGTCGTCTTAAATCACTAACAGTATCCTAGCTAGGGGGAGTTTGTTCATTTAAAGATAACCAAAATATCCGATTCCTTTGGCAATCTAAATATTATCTAAACTTGTAAAAGAACCAAACTGGCTTTTGCTCAAAAATTGATACATCTTGTATAATTAACCTGTTATATTAGAAGTTGAAAATTAGGGTCAATTGAGTATGAAAAAAACTCTATAGGCTCAATAGCTTTGATTCCTATTATTCAGGTGTGAGGATTATTCCCAATGTCACAATTATTTAGTCATATTCTCAAAGCAACCCCAGGGGTCTTGGGAGTTCTATGTTTGGTTGCTCAAGGAGCGATCGCTCAAAGCGCGCCTCCGGCGATCGCATCTCCTAAAACCGAGACAGAAGCAAATAGTCTCGAGACGATTAACCCAACAGAAGCTTTAGGAATTCTACGCAACCGTCCCCAACTAGAAAACCCTGTCAATCGTACTTCTAAGCAGAAGTTTAATACCTCTGCTTCCCAGGTAACTAGCGTTTCAGAGTTACAAGATGTATCCCCTACTGACTGGGCTTATGAAGCTCTACGGAGTCTCGTTGAACGCTACGGTTGTATTGTAGGTTATCCGGATCGGACTTTCCGAGGCAACCGCGCCACCAGTCGTTGGGAATTTGCCGCAGGGTTAAACGCCTGTTTGAATACCATTGAACGACTCTTACAGGAAAATGTCGCCGTTTTACGGGAAGATATCGAAAAACTCAAACGATTAGCCCAAGAATTTGAACAAGAATTGATTGCTTTAGGGGCAAGGGTTGACAACCTTGAAAGTCGGGTAGCTTTTCTTGAAGATCATCAATTCTCTACCACCACCAAGTTAAAAGGGGAAGTTTTATTTACGGTTTCCTCTGCCTCTGGGGAACGAGCGTTAGATTCGCGCGAACTAGATGTGTATAACCAAGACTTGCAAAACGGAAGATACACAGACGCACGGCGACGAATTGATGATAATGCTACTCTTGGTTACAGGGCGCGTCTTAACTTGAATACAAGTTTCAGTGGGAAGGATCGATTAACCACTCGTCTTCAAGCAGGAACGATTATTAACTACAATAATCCCACCGGAACCAACATGGCAAGGTTGGGACACGATTCTAACAGTAACTCTGATCTCAACATTGATAACCTATTCTACCGCTTTCCTATCGGGAACCTAACGGCTTATGTTGGGGGTGATTCTCTAGATATTGATGACATCTTTGATGTCGGGAACCCCTTCGGTGCGAGTTCTGGAAGTGGGGCTTTATCACGGTTTATGCGTTACGATCCTCTGACGATGCGGGGTGAGGAAGGCATTGGTGCTGGTTTTGCTTACAAGTTAAGTGATATGTTCACCGTTCGCGGGCTTTATCTAACCCCTGATAATGAAGGTAGTAATCCTCAACTCGGAAACGGTTTATTTAATGGTAACTTCAGTGCAGGGGGTCAACTTGGATTTTATCCAGCGGATAACTTGGCGTTCAATTTCCAATTTGTACACACTTACTATAAGTTTGATGATGTTAACATCACAGAGAGTACCGGTAGTGCTTTAGCCAGTGATCCTTTCTTAGGTGCGCCGACTATTCGGGATAGCTATGGTGCAAATGGTAACTGGCGCATCAATGATACCTTTAACCTAACCGGTTTTGTTGGTTATGCCCTCGCTCGCGCCCAAGGACTTGATGAAGATGGCGTAAGTCGTCGCGGTTTTGGGTCTGATACCTGGTCTTGGATGGCTGCCCTGAACGTTGTTGACGTTTTTAAAGAAGGATCTGTGTTTACCATTGGTGGTGGTGCCTTGAGCCATACTCAACGGGTTGATGCCATTACTGGAGATTTGCAGGTTCCTGACCAAGATACTCCCTACATCATCGAAGCTCAATATAAGTATCCTCTGAGCAAAAACATTCTCCTAACCCCTGGTTTTTATGTCATTCTTCAACCTGAAGGCAACAATGACAATAACAGTATTTGGGTTGGGGCGTTACGGACTACCTTCAAATTCTAAACTCAGTTAATCTGATTGATTTAATCTGATTTAATAGAATTATTTCCCTAGTTCAGTGACTATTATCTCTGAATTGGGGAAGTTTTTTTAAGGTTAGGATATTTCAAGATATAGTAGTCGAAGCATAGGTTAGGACAAACCTTATCCTTTAAACCTAGTTAGGAAGTAGCTTTCCCTTCTGCTATAAATTTACAAATTCCCCCCACACCCGACACCCTACACCCAAAAAGCAAAAGCGGCTAATCCCACAAACGAAACAGGAACCAACCATCGTAGGGTTTCATCTAAGCCTAAAGCTAACAAAGGATACCCCTCAGAAACTAAATTAATGCTTGTCACTGACTCTACCAAAGCGATAAAGACTAATAACATTGCCCCGACAATCACCTTATCCTCTGCGGTTAAATAGTCCATACGGGGTAACTCTTGGCGCAACACAAATTGATAAGTAATTAAACTAACCATCGTGGCCGTGGCTAGGGTAATTTGAGGAATCACTTGGGAAGGGTCTAACCAAAATACCAAGTCAGACATAAAAACAATCAGAGCAACCGGAAACAGCACTCGCCACGCATAAAAACTCGAATACCGTTTAACTTGAATGCCATAATCAAAACGGGCATAATATCGCTGTTCTGGCTTAATATATTGGGAGTGACTCTCAGTCGTAATCCCTTCAATTGACCAATTGACCAACGAAACCTCTTCCCCAATTCCATTGAGATGTTCCCCCGCCACAAAGGTGATTTCTTTTGGGGAATAAGAAAAAGACATAATTTCAAGTTTGAGCAGTTGTTCATCAAAAGGAAATCTTTTTAAATCAAGATGAGCCGCAAATTCTCCATGAAACCGTTGTCGATATGTCACCATTCCCTCAGAATTAATTTCCACGATTTCTTTAAATTCTTTGGTCAATTGACGTTGGTTAATAATGTGGATATTGGGATGCCACACCTCATCAAGCTGTTGTTGACAAGAGTTGAGATGGCGATCGCACATTAATTGAGCCAGTCGGGGATCATACCATTGCAATCCTAAATAAAAATCAATAATAACGCTTTGCTCAACTTCATTAATTTTGGCAATGTCAAGGGTATAGATTCCTACAGAAATCTCGGTCGGTTCTTGATTTTGGTTAGGTCGGGGGATAGTTCTAACACGGGGAATAACCCAATGGTTAGTCTTGTCTTGGGTGAGATCCATTGGTATGGTGAGTAACGATTACATTTTCAGAGTTTGTTGACTTTTAATTTCATTGGGGACAACGAGTTATCGTGATCTTAATTAGATCGACTCAATCCCCCGAAAATATCTACTTAAGGCAATTTTTGTTTAACCGTAATACAATAGACAGCATCTTTATGTAATGGCCATCTTCGTTATATCTAACATGATAAATACCAATTTTTCCGTTAGTCAGGAACTTCATAATAGTTTAGTGGGATCTCTCAGATAAGTAGGTGTATGCTATTGCTTAAATCGGTGTGAGGAGTTAAATGAATGAATTTACGAAATAATGCCTTAAAGATTCTCAAGGAAACCAGTCGAACGTTCTACATTCCCATTAGTCGCCTTCCAGACAGACTACAAGAGGCCGTTGCCTCGGCCTATCTGTGTATGCGGGCGATTGATGAAGTTGAAGATCATCCCGAACTGGATAACTTTACTAAAGCCAAGCTCTTGCGCCGCATGAGTCTCAATTTACAGTCGGGGACGGAAAATGCCAGGATCGACGATTTTTCAGTGGGACTAATGCCCTATAATGCTGTCTTACCTGATGTCACCTTACGCATGGGAGAATGGGCTTTATTGGCTCCTGACTCTATTGCTCCTCGTGTTTGGGATGCCACAGCAGCGATGGCTGATCGCATGGCTTATTGGGCTGAGAATAATTGGACGATTCGCACTGAAGCCCATTTAGATCAATATACCTTTAGTGTGGCTGGCGCGGTAGGGTTACTGTTGTCTGATTTGTGGACTTGGTATGATGGAACCCAAACAAACCGAACTTATGCCATTGGCTTTGGTCGAGGGCTACAAGCGGTTAATATTGTTCGTAATCATCGTGAAGATCTGCGGCGTGGGGTGAATTTCTTGCCCCAGGGATGGCGAGAACAAGATGTCCACCAATATGCTCGCCGTAACCTTAAGTTGGCTGATTATTATACTAAGTCCTTGCCCCCAGGACCTGCTTTAGATTTCTGCAAAATTCCTTTAGCTTTGGCTTATGGAACCCTAGAGGTTATGGCTTTGGGTAAGGAAAAACTCAGCCGTAGTGATGTTATTGCTTTAGTACAGCAAGTCACTCGTTAAAGCTATTTGTTCAATACTTAATCATTGAGTTTACTCAGTCTCTCTTCGGAGAGATTATTTTTTTATTTTTATTACCACATTTATTTTACTTTGTCAATTTTTTATCTATTTTTTCGGGTTTGTAGTGAGGGCTTTAGCCCTTTACTGTTCGTAAATAAAAAATGAAGTAGGGTGCGTTAGGTAAACGACAGTTTTTTGGGTAATTTCTCTCCTTTTTTTCTGCCGTAACGCACCAAAATAGTTTTGTTGGTGTATTACGCTATGCTAATACACCCTACAGTTCTGTTAATATTTCCTTTATAAACAGTCTTTAACTCTGAAGAGTTAAGCTATATAAACAAAGATTGCCCACTCTCTCTATTAATTTAGTCTGCGACGGAGGACTTTGTTTTTGTAGAGTTAGAAACTGTTTGTAAATAAAACATTAAGTTGATTTTAGTAGTCTTATCGGTTGGTAGTCAACTCTTTAGGATTGATTTCTAAAGGCTAAAGCCTTTACCATTCATGACAACTTAAGAAAATCAAGCAAATTTAAAGAGAAGGTTTAAGGCGAAAGTGGACGGATGGAAAAGGAAAGACAGATTTTATTCTAAAATCAGAGAGTATAAACCATGATTAACTTTTAATGAGCCGAAAAACCAACCGTGACCACGCCAAAAGACAACAACGCCCCATGATGGAAGATGAGGCAATTTCGGCGCAAATATCTGCTTTATTAACTCCAGCACTGGCAAAACAGAAAAAATATTGCCGTCAGTTGGGTTTGCGAGACAGAATATTAACACTGCCCTTGATGGTGGCCGCCGTATTAACGATGTTGTGGCGAGACGTAGCAGGGGTTAGAGAATTAACAAGAATGTCAGCGAGGGAAGGGTTTTTATGGTGTGACCGTTTAGAAGTTTCTCAACAAGCTTTATCAAAAAGATTTCTAACTTTTCCAGCAGATTTATTTCAAAGAGTTTTCTCAGAAATACTACCCTTATTAGTGGGACTTAAACAAAAATCAACCCCAAATAAATCCGAAACTCGCTTTGTGTAAAGCAAACACATCCCTATTTTCAGTCAACCAATCAAAGAATCGAAAAGACATGGCTGTACGGAATGCTTCCA